>JACKGW010000017.1 GCA_020631815.1 Planctomycetota bacterium
TCACATCACGTTGGCACGTAGGGCGCCGCGGGCACGGGGTCTGACCCCAGGCGAGCGACGCACTGCGGTATCAGACCCCGTGTCAGTGTCGCTTCGCTCCCAGACACAGGTTCAGACACCTCCGTGCGTGGAGGCGGGTGCCTGATCCCGCGCAGCGGCGCCGCGGAGCGGCAACGCGGGGCGCGGGGTCTGGCTCCGCCGGACGGCGGACGCACTTGGTGCGGCCCTTCGCCCGCGACGGCCAGGAGGCCTTCCCGTCGGCGGGCGCCGCCCTCCGGTGTCAGACCCGGCGCCCCGCGTCGCTTTCGCTCCGCTGCGCCGGATCAGACACCTCCGCGCGTGGCCGCACGCCGTCGCGGCGGCTCGTCAGGGCGACGGCGCGACGCTGCGCCGAGCCTTGGCGAGCCGCCTACAGGTAGAGCAGGCGGTTGCAGGCCTTGCAGGGGACGAGGCGGGAGCGGTTTTGGACGGCGTAGACGTCGTTGCGGGTGACGAGGGCACCGCAGCCGCCGCAGTACTCGCCTTCGAGGTGGGCCATGCCCGAGCCGCGGGCGACACGGCAGCGGTCGTAGAGCTGCAGGGCCTCCTTGGGCAGGTCCTCGACCTTCTTCTTGCGGTCGTTCTGCAAGGCCTCGCGCTCGGCGCGCACCGCCCCCATCTGCTCGAGCGTCTGCTCCTTCATCGAGGCCGCGCGGGCGCGCTCGGCGTCGCGTTGCTCTTCGAGCTGCTTGATGCGCGCGTCGGCCTGCTCCTCGACTTCGAGGATCTTCAAGACCTCACCCTGCAGACGGTCGGACTCGGCCTGCGTGTTGGAGATCTCGCTGCGGAACGCGACGAAGTCCTTGTTGGACCTCACGTTCGACGACTGCGACTTCAGCCGCTCGAGCTTGGCGTCCAAGCCACGGACCTCGTTCTCCCGCATGCGCCGCTGCGCGCGGAGGAGGGCGAGCTTCTGGCGCACCTGCGACGCCTTGTCCTCCAGACCCTTCGCCGCTTCCTCCCGCTCGGACACCGCCGCGGGCGCGCGCTCGAGGCGCTCGGTGAGCTCGCGGATGCGCAGGTCCACGGTGTTCAGGGCCAAGAGGCGCTGGATCAGCTCGTCGGTGGTGGTGGTCATCGCCAAGAAGCCTCCTGCGGAGATGTCACGGGACAAAACGAAACCGCGCCGCCCGGATGGACGGCGCGGAGCGGGTGCGGTGGGGTTCGGGGGCGAGCAACCGGGCGGGGCTCGCCGCGGTGCTCACTGCTCGAGGAACCCCTCGAGCTTGCGGGCTCGAACCGGGTGCTGGAGCTTTCGCACGGCCTTCGCCTCGATCTGGCGCACGCGTTCGCGCGTGACCTTGAAGATCTTGCCGACCTCTTCCAGCGTGTACGTGTAGCCGTCGCCGATGCCGTAGCGCAGCTTGATGATCTCGCGCTCGCGGAACGTGAGCGTCTGCAAGACCTGGTCGATCTTGTCCTTCAGCATTTCGTGCGTGGCGGCGTTGACCGGGCTCTCGGCCTGCTCGTCCTCGATGAAATCGCCGAAGTAGCTGTCCTCGCTGTCGCCGATGGGGCGATCGAGGCTGATCGGGTGCTTGCTGATCTTCATCACCCGCTTGGTCTCGTCGACGCTGATGCCGCTGGCCTGCGCGATCTCGTCGATCGTGGGCTCGCGGCCCAAACGCTGCAGCAGCTTCTTCGTGACGTTGCGGATCTTGCTCATCGTCTCGATCATGTGCACCGGAATGCGGATGGTGCGGGCCTGATCGGCGATGGAGCGGGTGATGGCCTGGCGAATCCACCACGTGGCGTACGTGCTGAACTTGTAGCCGCGGCGGTACTCGTACTTCTCGACGGCCTTCATGAGGCCGGTGTTGCCCTCCTGGATGAGGTCCAGGAAGGTCAGACCGCGGTTGCGGTACTTCTTCGCGATCGAGACGACGAGGCGCAGGTTGCCGCTGGACAGCTTGCGCTTGGCCTCTTCGTACTCGGCAAAGCGATGGCGGATCTCGGCGCCGCGCTGGACGAAGGTGTCGGCGTCCTCGAGGACGTGCACCTCGATGTCACGCAGACGCTCCTCGCACTCCTCGATCTCGGTGGGCTCGCCGCGACGACGCTTGAGGTCACGCAGACGGCGGCGCAGGTCGCCGATCTCCTCGGCGAGCTCGTAGCTCTCCTCGTGGATCGGACGAATCTTCTTGGTCTGGATCGCGACCTCTTCGAGCAGCTTGAGGCACTTGAGGCGACGCGTGCCGAGGCGCTCCTTCAGGTGCGTGGCCGTGCGCTCGCTCGGGTTGCCGTAGACGAGCGTGGCCATGTCCTCGCGCAGGTCGGCGAGCAGCTTCTCGAGCGTCCGCAGGTTGAACGGCATGCGGCGCTGGAGGTCGTCCTTGTCGACGGGGTCCGCCGTGCCGATGCGTAGCGTGCGGTCGAAGGCGAGGTCACCGCGGGCGACCTGCTGCAGGATGCCGATGGCCGACGCGATGCCCGCACCGCTCTCCAGCACCTTGTGGCGGTAGCGCTTGCGGGTGATCTCGATCTTCTTGGAGAGGCTGATCTCCTCGTCGCGCGTGAGCAGCGGGATCTCACCCATCTGCGTGAGGTACATGCGCACGGGGTCGTCGATCTTCTCCGTGGTGATCGGAAGATCGAGCGCGCTCTCGGTGGCGCCGCCCTTGCCGCGACGCGTGGGCGGCGGGTCCTCGGGCGGCAGCTCACCACGGGCCAACGCAGCTTCGCGCTCGCGGCGCACTGCGTCGCCGCCATCGATGACCTCGATCTTCTGCAGATCCAACGTCTGCAGGATGCGGTCCATCATGGCGGGGCAGGGCGCCTGCTCGGGCTCGGCGGTGTTGAGCTCCTCGTAGGTGAGGTAGCCGCGCTTCTTCCCTGTCTCGACCAGCTCGAGGATCTCCGGCTCGGTCTCATCGAGCGGGCTGGGCGGAACGAAGGGGTCCACGCGTCTCGTCATGCTTCGTGCTCCGAGGGGGGGGCATCATCGGGGAGGAGGGCCCCGGAGGACCCCTTCGAGCAGAGAGGTCCGCGCGGTGGCGTTAGGCAGACCCCGTGTCGGCGGCACCTTCCTCGCCCCCACGCAGGGGCTCGGGCGGCGGTCCATCCAGCACGGGCAAGTCGAAGGCGGGGTCGTACTCGTCGCAAACGGGGATCTCGGCGGGGGGGACTTCGGAGTGGGCCCGGGCGTCGCGACCCGCGCGACCTCCCCCGCCCAGGGAAACGTCCTCGGCGGCCCTCTCGGATCGGTTGGACCTGGTTTCGTGCTCCTCCGCGGCACCTCCCGCCGACGCATCGCGGGAGACCCGACGCGCCCCGCCCAGCTCGGGTTCCGCCCCGCGGGCGCGGCGAGCCGAGGCCGGAGATCGGGGCTCCGCAGCCGAAGGGCGCCCTCGCGTGGGCTCACCGGCGGCCGCGGCCGCCATCTGGGCCCGGAGGAACGCCTCCCGCTCGCGGGAGAGCCGACGCTGCTCGAGGAAGGCAATCTGGGAGCGTACCCGCTCGGCCAGGGTCGGGTCCTCGGGCAGGGCCGCCAGCTCCGAGAGGCCCTCGGCATCCTGCGCCAGGTACGCCGCCAGCGACTCGCGAAGCAGAGGCCGGCCCGCCTCGTGCAGGTCGAGCAGCGCCTCGTAAAGGCGACGCAACACCGCGTCGCCGAACTCCTCCGGGCCGACGGCTCGCAGGATCGCCTCGGCGAGCTCGGCGTCGGAGAGGGCACCTGCCAGGTAGCCCACTTGCGACTGACGATCGTGCAGGACCGACGCCTGGCCGCTGGCGCGCGCGCCCCCGCCCGACCCCGTCGCCCGGGGCGGCGCCGGTCTCGGCGGGGCCGGGCGCGAGCTCTGCCGGGCGGCGAGCTTGCGCAGCATGGCCTCGACGTCCATGCCGCCGAGGTCACCGCCCAGCTCCTCGGCCAGCTCCTTCAAGCGCAGCTCGCGCTCGATCTCGCTCTTCACCTTGGTGATCGTGCCGAGCAACGACTGGGCCGCGTCGCTCCGACCGCGCGCGCTCGACAGGTCGTGCCGCTCGCGTTCGCGCTCCAGACGGTGGGCGAACCAGTCGCGTGCGCCACCCAGCACGGCCTCCAGGGCCTCCGGCCCCTCCTCCAGCAGGATCTCGTCGACGTCGCGTCCGGCGGGGAGCACGGCCACGCGCACGTCGAAGCCGGCCGGCAAGAGGATCTCGAGCGTGCGCTCGGAGGCGGCCTGCCCCGCGGCGTCACCGTCGTAGAGGAGAACGGCGCGCTCGGTGAAGCGACCGAGCAGGCGGGCTTGCGACTCGGTGAAGGCCGTGCCCATGCCCGCCACGGCGTGGTCGAAGCCATGCACGTGCGCCATGAGCACGTCGGTGTAGCCCTCCATGATCAGGGCTTCGCCACGCCGGCGGATACCGTGGGCGGCGCGGTCGAGCGCATAGAGCACGTCGGACTTGTGGAACAGCGCCGTCTCGGCGCCGTTGACGTACTTGGCCGGCTCGTCGGGATCGAGCGTGCGACCCGCAAACGTCACGAGCCGCCCTTGCGCGTCGCGCACGGGGAACATGACGCGGTTGCGGAACGCGTCGTACCAGCCGCCGCGATCGCGACGCCGTGCGAGACCTGCCTCTTCGAGCATCTCGCCGGTGGCCCCGCGGCGGGACAGCGCCTGCATCAGCCCGTCCCACGCGGGCGGGGCGAACCCCAGCTCGAGCTCGCGTTGGCGCTCGACGTCGTAGCCACGGCGCTCGAGATACGAGCGCGCTTCCGCGCCGACCGGGGCCTCGAGCACGCGCCGGAACCACGAGAGCGCGGCCTCCAGGGCATCGCGCAGACGCAGGCGCTGGTCACGCGACACGCCGGGGTCGACACCGCGCACGGTCGGCACCTCGATGGAGCGCTCCTCGGCCAGCTGGCGCACGGCTTCGGGGAACGTCAGTCCGCGCGTCTCCATGAGCCAGTGGAAGACGTTGCCGCCCTTGCCGCAGCCGAAACACTTGAAGATCTGCAGCCGCGGATTCACCTGGAACGAGGGCGTCTTCTCCTCGTGGAAGGGGCAGCAGGCCTTCCACGCACTACCGGCCCGCTTGAGCTCCAGACTGCGGCTGACGACTTCCACGATGTCGTGGGCGTCGCGCACGCGCTGGATGATCTCGTCGGGAATCGCGGCCACGCGTGAACGCTCCTCGCCCTGGCGCCCGCGGTGGCAACAGGGGGTCCGGATCCTACCCCCCCGCTCCCCCCCGTCGGGGCGCGTGCCCGGAGCCTGGAGTCGGGTGAGATCTTCCCTTCGGGCCGCCCTGCCCAGGCGCCGGCGTGAGCGCGTTGCAGCCCGAAGTGGAGATCTCACCTGACTCCGTATCGCGAACGCCACAGCGCCAACAGGTCATCCGGCGCAACATCCTGGGCGCGCATGGTGGGATCGAGGCCCGCGGAAACGGCAGCGGCTTCCGCTTCCGCCGGGCTCACGCCCAGGGCGTGGGCTGCCGCCGTGCGCAGCACCTTGCGCCTGCGCGTGAACAGGGCCGTGACGAAGCGACCGAAGGCGTCGGCTTCGCCCGCCCGGTAGGGCGCGGGTTCGCGCGGGTCCAAGCGGAGCAACGCGCTGTCCACCCGTGGCCGCGGCCAGAAGACCTGAGGCGGAAAGCGTCGCAGGATTCGACCTGTCGCCGCCAAGCCGACGAGTACGGAGGGCGCGCCATGCGCGGGCTGTCCAGGCGGCGCCAAGAGCTTCTCGCCCACCTCACGCTGCACCATCACGGTGATCTGCTGGGGTGGGCGCGGCAGACCGAGGACGCCCAGCAGGATGGGCGTCGCCACGTTGTAGGGCAGGTTGCTCACGAGCAGACGTCGCCCGCCGGGCGCCGGTTCGCGCTCGAGCGCCGTCGCAAACGCAGGCGCCAGCTCGTGCTTGCCCGCCAGCACGTCGCCCTCCACGAACGCCACGGTGGGAGGCCATGCGACGAGGTCCTGCGTGAACCGCTGCAGGCGTGCGTCGATGTCGAAGGTGGTCACGGCGGCGCCGGTCGCGGCAAGCGCGTGCGTCAGCAGGCCTGGCCCCGTCCCCACCTCGACGACGTGGTCGTCGGCCGTGACGGCGGCATCGCGAACGATCGCGTCCACGGCTTGCACGTCCGTGAGGAAGCACTGCCCGTGGCGGCGGTCCGGGGCGAGGCCAGCGGCTTCGAGCGCGGCGGACAGCGCCTGCGCGGTGCGCGGGAAGCTCACCGACGCTGCCACCAGCGGGCGAGCGCCGCCTTCCAGGCGTCGACGTCCAAGCGGAGGTCGCTGCCCACGCGCTCCACGAGCAGGTGGTGCGCGGCGAGGACGATCCCCGGATCCGACGCCCCCAGTGCTTCGAGCACGTACGCGTCGGCTTCGCGCATCTCCAGCTTCCACAGCGCACTCGTCGCCGCCCAGCGCACGTCGCGGCTCGGATCCCGCCGGGCGAGGCTGGCGATGACGGGATAGCCATCGCGTACCCGTCCCTGCAACACGCCGCCCACGGCGGCCGCACGCACGGACGGCTCCGCGTGGCCCAGCGCACCCAAGAGCACCTGGCGCGCACCGCGCTGGGCGAGGCCCGTTGCCGCCGTCACGGCAACGCGTGCGTCGGGGTCCCCCAGCAAGGACGTCAGGGCGGCGATCGCACCCTCGCCGCCCAGACGACCGATGGCCTCGGCCATCGAGCTGCGCAGCAGCCAGCCGGGCGCGGGATCGGCCGTGCGATCCGCGAGGCGCGCGATCAGCCACGTGCCGTCCGCGGCCGTGCCACGCCGACCGAGCACGAGCGCGGCAGCCGCGCGGACGCCCTCGCCCGGGTCGCCGCCGCGTGGGTCCACGATCAAGCGACGCGCGACGTCGGCGGCGGCCGGCGCGTCCAGGTCGCCGAGCGCGAGGATGGCGGCACGACGCACGGCGGCGTCGGGGTGGAGCACGTGGGGGTTGATGCGCGGGCCGTCGCCGGCGAACCCGAGCGTGCCCAAGGCACCCAGCAAGGGTGCGAGCGCCAGCGGATCGCTCTCCCGCCCCAGTGCGTCACGCACGGCATCGAGGTGGCCGCGCGCACCACGGCGCGCCAGGGCCATCGCGGCGGCGCCGCGCACGAGCGACGCGTCGTCGCGCAGTGCACGCGCCAAGAGGCGGTCGGCCTGGGCGCCGTCGGGCTGCTCGGGCCAGCCTTCCAGGCGCGCGATGGCGGCACGGCGCGCGGGCAAGGCGCCTTCCACGAGCAGCTGCGCCTCGCGCGCGAGGTCGTCCGCCGCTCGGGCAGGGCTGGCCGCAAGCGACACGACGAGAGCGACGACAAGGGTGGGCCAGCGCGGCATGGTCCGCATGGTACGAGCCGGGCGCCGCCCCTGGGGAACGGCGCCCGCGCGATGGCTCCCCGGTCCCCGATCGGACCGGCACGTAGCCGACGTCGATGGCCGAGGGGCTAGTCGGCGGCGACGATCTCGTAGGCGACACCCTCGTGGACGAACACGACCTTCTCGCCGAGGGCGAGGTAGCGCGCCACGGTCGGGTGCTTGTCGAGCAGCTCGAAGTAGGCCTTGCCGAACGCCTCGATCTTCTGGAGCGCAAGCTCGGGCTTCCACGCGGCGTCGACCCAGCGGCCGGCGGCGTCCAGATGGAAGATGCGGTCGTCCACGCGCTTCACGGACTCGGCGACCTTCTTGGCACGGTCCCAGCGGGCGTCACCGCCATGGGCCTTGCCATCGTCGCCGGCGAAGTCGGCAGGCGCGTCCTCGGACGTGGCCCCCTTCAGGCGCTCGATCGTCTCGCTGTCCATGGCGTCGCGCACGCTCTCTTCGGGTGCCGGGCTGCTCGGCGCGGGTGCCGCACCGGCCCCCATCGCACGACCACCGGAGCCGGGAACGAGACCGCCGAGGTCCCGACCCTCGCTGCGCCGAAGGCGGGCACCCACGGGCAGCTGGTTGAGCTCGCTCTCCTCCACGACCAAGCCGGCCGTGTAGGGCGTGACGATGGCGTAGCGGGTCGCCAAGCGCACGACCTCGTCGACGAGCTCGCGATCGGCGCCGTGCAGGCGGATCTGGTCGAGCAAGTAGCCGATCTTGCGCTGGGCCCAGAGGCGCGGCAGGTAGCCGGCGTCTTCGCCCTGGCGCAGGGAGGCCTGGAACTCGTGCACGACGACACGGTCGCCGACCTTGCCGCGGAGGCGGATGGTGCGATCGCCGCCCGTCGTGTAGCGGCCCATGACGTCGATCTGCGAGCCCGCAAACAAGTCGGGCAGCGTGCGCGGGTAGACATCGCGGATGCCGTCGCCGTACTCGATCGTGACGTCGGTCAGCACGGGGTGCTGCACCTTGCGGAAGAAGCGGCTCGTGACGACTTCGATGTCCTCGCCGGCGTGCACGTAGTCACGCGTGGCGCGGGTGGCCTCGGCCACGCGGTCGAGCAGGCGGACGTCGAGGTCCGGACGGTCCTCGCCGAGCACGCCGAACGTGAAGATGCGCGTGTCCTGCGAGTTGGCGGCCTTGACCTTCTCGACGATGCGATCCGGGTCGCGCTCTTCGATGGTCGGCTTGCCGTCGGTCAGGAACACCACCACGAACAGGCGGCCGTCTTGGCGCATGCGCAGCGACTCGAGCAGCGCGTCGTTGATGTTGGTGCCGCCCGCGGGACGCAGCCCGTCCACCCAGCGCACGGCGGCTTCCTTCAGCTCGTCGTTGGCCGGCTGGAGCGAGTCGCGGAACGGGTTGAGGCCCGTGGCGAAGCCGAGCACGTTGAAGCGATCCCCCGGCGACAGCGTGCGGATGCCGTACGCGAGCGCCTCCTGGGCCTGCTTCATCTTGGGGCCGGCCATGGAGCCGCTGGTGTCGAGCACGAACACGACGTCGCGGGGAACGATGTCCTCGGGCCGCACCTCGGTCTTGGGCGCAAGCACCATGAGGAAGGTGCCGTCCTCGCCCGGGGCCTTGTGGCTCTGCAGCGAGAAGCCGACATCGGACTCGCTGCGGCCGATGAACAGGGTGAAGTCCTTGTCCTGGCGGCGGCCCTGGCGCTCGTAGCTGACGCGCGCCTCGCGATCGCCCTTGCGGACGACGTCCACGGCGTGCGACGGGCTGTAGATGGCCTTGAGGTCGACGTCGCTCGTGACCTGGACGTCCATCGTCACGTTGGCGACGGGCGTCGCGTTCATGCGCTCGGTGCCCAGCGGGTAGCGGAACTCGATCGTGCCGCCGTCTTCCGGCAGCAGCTGCTGGAAGGTCAGCCGGATCGTGAGGTCCTTGTGCGGCTCGATCGGGAACACACGAGCCTGGAAGAGACCGCGGCCGAGGTACTCGAGCAGGCCGGGGTCACGGCGTGCACGGACGATGCTCTCGTAGATCTCGCGGGCCTGCTTGGCCTCGATGATCTCGCCTTCGACCATGCGGCCGAACATGGTCATGGACCACTGGCTGACCGAAGCGCCCTCGGGCAGCGGGAACAGGTACGTGCCCTCGAGCTGCGCACCGGTGTGGTTGCGGAACGTCTGCTCCACCGTCACTTCGGCGACGCGTCCGTTGATGCGGGCGGTGACGCGGTGGTCTTGGAGCGACACCTGCATCGGACGCTCGGGGGGACGGCGCGTTCGATCCGGGCGGAACACCTGGATCTCGCCGCCTTCGACGCGGCCCGTGACGAGGATGCCGTTGGCACGTGCCGGGGCCGCCCACGTGAGCGTGGCCGCAACGGCGAAGAGGAGCGCGAGCGGACGTGCCAGGGAGCGCTTCGCGAAGCTCGGGAACGACATGTAGCTCGGGAAAGGCATCGGGACCTCCGGGCCGGGCATGCGGGAGGAAAGAGCCCCGGCCTGCCCTCGCTTGGACACGGAGCCGAGTCCCAGGTTCCCCCCAGGAGGCGGGGCGCGCCCGGAATCCCCGTCCGACGGCCGTCCTAGCCGGGGTTGGCGCCGTCCACCGGCCTCATCTCCTCCGCCCAGGCGCGGACGTCGCGGTAGGCGTAGGGGATCCCGAACCTCTCGTGGAGGGCCTGGATGCGCGCGTGGTACCGCGGGTGCACGTCTTCGGGCGTAAGTCCCGGGTAGGGCCCGCAGAAGTAGGTGCGGCATCCCAGCATCCGGCCGCGCCGCTCGTGGCAAAGGCGGTCCGTCCCCCAGGCGGGGCACGCGCGCTCGTCCTCGTTGCGCCGGCCCTCCAAGCACGTGAAGAACCACATGGCCTCGAGCGTGGTGACGTAGAGCCGGTGTCCGTACACGTCGAAGTCGCAGCACCGCCCGCTCGCCGCGCAGGTCATGCCCGTGCGCGGGATCTCGGCATCGAGGTCGGCGTAGACGCGCTCCAGCGCCGCGAACGCCGCGGGCCAGTCCACGTCGGGTGCGTCCGGCCCCCCCACGACTTCGGCGGGTGCCGCCGCCGGGTCCTCGCGGTGGCGGACAGGCTGCTCGGGAGGGCGTGCGTGTCGCTCCACGAGCGGGGCGGGGTCGCCTGCTCGCAGGCGCTCGATGGCCTCCAGGTCGTAGAGGTCGCCTTGGCCGATCCCCTCGCAGCGCTCGGCCGTCTCCGCCCAGGCCACGGGTGACTCGAGGACGGGTCCCCAGAACGGGAACGTCGTGCATCGCGTGGGCTTGGCGTCGTAGACGGTGCAGAGCCCGTCCTTCAGCAGCACGCAGTCGCCGTTCTCCTTCTCGCGCAGCGAAAAGCGCTTGCCCACGCGCCGCACGAAGCGGGCCTTGAAAGCGCGGGGCGACAGGCCGCGGGCCTTGGCCAAGCGGCGGATCTCCTGGTCGTCGACCCACACGTGCCCGGGTTCGCCCGTGCAGCACTTGCCGCACTGCGTGCAGCGGAAGCGCAGGCCCTCCGCGTACCAGGGCGCCTTCGAGCCAGACGGAGCGGGGCGTTGCGGTTCGCTCACCAGGTCACGATGCCACGGCGCGTGTCCGCCGCTGTCCGGGGCATCACCGCCGACGGCGGCGAGGCGGCTCGTCGCCGCCGCGTCGGCGGCGCGGGACCGGGGCCTCCGGCTTGCCCTTGGCACGCTTGGGGACGGGGGCGGCAGGCTTGTCGCCAGCCGCTTCCGGCGCCGGCTCGGGCGCGGCCGCCTTGCGCAGCGGTGCGACCGGAGGTGGCTTGGGGGCGGCCGGCTGTGCGGGTCGCTTGGGCTTGGGCGGTGCAGGGGGCGCAATCGGCTGCAGCACGGGCGGCGGCGCCTGCGGCTCGGGCCCCAGGTCGACGGGCCCGCCACCCTCGGGCACGTAGCCCGTCAGCTCGCGCACGACCTCGTCCATGGTCTCGTACCGACGCGCACGGTCCTTCGACATCATCTTGGCGATGAAGAACTGCACTTCCGGGGTGATGTGTCGCTGCTTGAGCTTCTGGGCATCGATGGTGCCCAGCACCTGCATGGCCAGCACTTCCTCCTGGCTGGCGCCCTGGAACGGCACCTCACCGACGACCAGGTGGTAGAGCGACACGCCGAGGCTGTAGATGTCGGCCCGCGGATCGAGGTCCTGGCGCCCACGGGCCTGCTCGGGCGACAGGTACTCCACGGTGCCCACGGTGAGCGCGTGAAGCGGCGTGTCCTCGCCGACGCTCGGGTCCAGCGCTTGGGTGAACCCGAGGTCGATCATGACGGCTCGACCATCGGCCTGCACGATGACGTTGTTGGGCTTCACGTCGCGGTGCAGGTAGCCGGCTCCATGCAGCGCACCAAGCGCGCGCGCCATCTGCAGCGTGATCCAGAGCGCTTCGTGGCACTCCAGGCGCCCGCGACGCGCGATGATCTCCTCGCCCGTGATGCCGTCGATGCGCTCCATCGTGAAGTAGTGAAGGCCCGCGGCCTCGCCCACCTCGTAGCCGAGGATGACGTTGGGATGCTCGACCTCGACGAGGATCCGCGCCTCGAGACGGAAGCGGTCGACCCAGCCTTCCTTGAGCGCCAGGATCGGGTCCAGGACCTTGACGGCCACGGGGGCCCCGTTCTCCACGTAGGTCCCGGCGTACACCACGCTGGTGCCGCCCTCCCCCAGCTCGCTCTCCAGGCGGTAGCCCGGGAACGGCTGGGTCGCGAGGGGGCTCGGGCCCACGGCCGCATCGAGGCTGCCCTTGGGTAGCAGCCCGAGGTGGTAGAGCACGCGTGGCAGCGCGACGTGCTGCCCCTTCTCCTCGCGCACGCGCTCCTGCAGGTTGAACGCCTGACGCAAGCCGTCGGCGGGAACGAGTCCCGCCTTCATCAGGCGCTTGGCCAGCTCGACGTCATCCTGGTTCGACACGACGCTCCCGTCCGCGGACGCGGTCCCCCCCCACCGCGGGGCTTGCCCCGGCCGCCACGGCGCCCACAAGGTACCGCAGGGGCGTCATGATTCGCGGGGGCGGTCGATCGCGCGTCAGAGCAAGCGTAGCGACCGCAGGAACCGCTCGAGGTCGTCGCTCGCACCGGCCCAGCCGCTCTCCGGCCCGGCGGCCAGGATCACGACGAGTCCGCGCGGACGCCGCACCATGAGCGCGATGGTGCGCACGCGTTCGCTGCGCCGCGTGATCGTGCCGACGAGGTCCATGCGCGTGGCGCCGGGGATGGTGGGCACGTCGCCGGTGGGCAGCTCGACGAGGTCAGGGGCCTGCGTCCGGAGCCGGCGCAGCAACCACGCCTTCTCGTCGGCGGGCGCGGGCGCACCGTCGCCCTCGGGATGCCACTCCACGTGCGCATACAGCAGACGGCGCGGCTCCGCGAGCAAGCCCAGCTGACGCCAGCCCGTCCGGCTTGCGTCCACCACGGCGGGGCGCCACTCCCACGAGGCATCGGGCCGGTCGAACGCCAAGCCGACGTCCGGCAGGTGCACGATCGTGCCGGGGTCCGTTGCCACGTCCGCGTCGACGTCCTCGGGCCCCACGGCCTCGCCCGCTTCGGCGGCCAAGCAGCGCCGCGACGACGAGGGGCGCGCAACCAGCCCCTCGGCGATCTCCTCCGACACCGCCTTGCCCGACGCGTCGAAGCGCGAGACGAGGCGCCGGCCCTCACGCACCCGGTGCCACTCGTCGGCGCCCGTGCCCGTGGAGACGAAGCCGGCCTGGAAGGGCACGACGCCCTCCGCGGCCGGGTCGACGAGGAGCCCCTCTTCGAGGCCGATCCGCCGGGGCTGCGCGCGACGCATCGACTCGCGCCATGCGAGCAGGCCACGGGCGCCCTCCGGCAGCGGGATCTCGCGCGTCCGCGAGCCGCCGCCGTCTTGGCTCGCGAAGACGTGCCAGACGCCGTCCCGCACTTCGCCCGTGACCCGGCGCTCGTAGCGGTCGTTCCCTTCGCCCTCGGTGGACTCCCGGTAGTCGAAGAGACGCGGGTGGAACTCGTCGTCGACGACTTCCACGCGGCGCGTCCGCGTCGCGGGCAAGTGCCGGCCCTGCGCCAGCTCGAGGATCTCCTCCTCCAGGCGCCAGCCGGTGAACCGACTGGAGGTGACGCGCGCGATGCGTACGTTGCGCCAGCCCACGACGCGCCCTTCGGCCTGCAGCAGGAACCACGCGTCGTCTTCGTCGCTGACGCCGGCGCTGGGCGTGTCCGCGCCACGCTTGGCACGACGGATCTCGGCGACGCGCGCGCGCGGCAAGGTGACGCGCTGGATGGAGCCCGACTCGCCGACCGACTCCAGCTCGACCTCGTCGTCGTTCTCGCGGCAAATGCGGCCTCGCCACTCGCTACCGTTGGTGAGGATGACGACGTCCTCGGCGACCGCAGGCGCCGGCGCGTCTTGCTCGGGCGCAGGCTCGTCGGCCGGAGGCGGCTCGTCGGGCGACCGGTCTTCCGGTGACGGGAGCTCCTCGGGCGGCGGCAGGTCTTCCGACGGTGCCGGGGTCTCCGGCATCTCGACCGGCGGCTCCTCGATCGGTGTGTCCTCGATGGGCGGCTCGTCGATCGGGGGTGCGTCCGGCGGCGGCTCGTCGGCCGGGGCGGGCGCCGGCTCGTCGTCGGCACGCGCCTGGGAAACCGCGAAGGGGAGCGACCAAGCGAGGATCAGGGCACACGCAAGGACGACGTGGTGGCGGGGGGAAGCCATGCCTCGCATGGTAGCCCCCGTCCCCACAGGCGCCCGTTCCACGTGTCGGAACGGGATGCCGAGCCCTCGCTCAGGCCCCCTTGACGATGCGCTTCTCGCCTTGCCGGCGCGAGAAGCCCGACTTGTCCAGCGCCTCGAGGAACGGAATGATCCACTTGCGCGTGGTGTCGAGGAGCGAGCGGGCATCGGACGGCGTGAACCCACCGTGCTGGGCCGCGAACTCCGCGAGGCGGCGCTTGGCGTCCTCCACCCAGGGGCCGTCGAACCAGTGCTCGGCGCTGCGGAAGACGCGCCCGCGTGACGCAAGCAGTCGGAGAGCACGCTTCACGTCCGGCAGCGAGGCGCCGGTCCCTGCCGAGAGCTCGTCTTCGTCGGGCGGCTGACCGGCACCACGCGCGAGCAAGGCCTGGATGCCCTCGCAGAGCACCCGATCGCGCGCCGGCAGCTCGTCGCTGTGCTCGGCGTGGCGAATGCCGCCGTCGGCGGTGCGGTCGAGACGGTCGCGCTCCACGAGCGCGCCGAGCGCTGCTTCGAGCACGGCCGGCTCCAGGCGTGCGTGCGCCGCACGTACGGTCGCCAGCGGCCACGCGGCCACACCCGGGTCCTTCTCGTGCAGCTTCTTGACGCTCTCCTCGACGCGCGCGAGGACGCGCTCGAAGGCCTCCGTCTCGCACCACCGGTCGCCGCGCCCGATGGAGAAGGCCTTGCCCTTCGCGCCGAGCGACGCGAGCAGGCCCGGCAGGCTCGCGGGCCGCAAGCCCGTACGCGCGGCGATGCCCGCCACGTCGAGCCCGCCCTCGCCCGCAGCGGCGAGCACGTCGTGCACCAGGCTCTCGGGACGCCCGAGCCGCGGGACCCGCGCCGCGATGCGCTCGATCAAGCCTTCCCGACGCTTGGGCAGCGGTCGGTCGGGCAGGTCGATCACGACGCCGCCCCCCACCGTCGACGACGCATTCTCGGTGCGCAGCACGAACCGATCGCCGGGCAGGGCCACGACGGGCGTCATCGGCACGAGCTCGACCAGCCCCGTCGCGCCCGGCGCGATCGGCTTGCGCGCAGGCAGGTGCACTTGCGCGATCACGCGTGACGCACCCACGTGGAGCCGCACGCGATGGCCGTGCTCCAAGGGGTTCTTGGCATCGGGCAGCACGCGCGCTTCCACGACGAGTCGGCGCGCGGGCTCGAGCACGCCGGCTCCCACCACGACCATGCCGCGCTTGAGCTCCACGACGTCGATGTCGCTGAGCGCCAACGCGGCGCGATGCCCCACCGTGGCTTCCTTCGCGTCGCTACCGTGCACTTGGATGCCGCGCACGCGCCCTGTCCAGTGCGGCGGCAGGATCTCGACGCGATCGCCCTCCACGACACGCCCGCTGATGGGCACGCCCGTCACGACGGCGCCGCGACCCGGAACGAGGAAGCCCCGCAACACCGGCATGCGGAACACGCGCCCGTCGTCCTTGCGCTCCGCGACGCGCGGCAAGGTCTCGAGCAACACGCGCTTGAGCTCGTCGATGCCCTCTCCCGTCGCCGACGACACGCGCACGACCGGTGCGCCGCTCATGCCGGTGGAGTCCACCAGCTCGCGCACCTCGGCCTCGGCCAGGTCCGCCGTGTCGCTGTCGACGAGGTCGATCTTCGTCAGGGCGACCACGAGGCGCGTGACCCCGAGCACGTCGAGGATCTGGACGTGCTCGTGGGTCTGGAGCATCGGCCCGTCGTCGGCCGCGACGACCAAGAGGGCCAAGTCCATCACGCTGGCGCCGGCCACCATGGTGTGGACGAAGCTCTCGTGGCCCGGCACGTCCAGGAGCCCGACCTCCGTGCCATCGGCCAGCGGGAAGGCGGCGTAGCCGAGGTCGATCGTCATGCCCCGGGCCTGTTCCTCGGGCAGGCGGTCGGCCCAGGTCCCCGTCAGGCGCTCGACCAGCGTCGTCTTGCCGTGGTCGATGTGACCGGCCGTCCCCAGGATGACGTGGCGCACCTCGCGGGCGGCAGGCATGGGCTCTGTCCTCCGGAGGGAGCGGCGTCGGACGCGGAGGCTACGCTCCAAGCGCCCGTGGGCGGGTCGGGATGGTACCTGTCGCCTGCCGAGCCGCGTCGGCCCGACCCCGAGACGGCAGGCAGCGCGACCCGGCGGGTGCGCCCGCGGGAGGTCGCGCCCGCACCAGGGCCCGACCGCAGGGAGGACCAGGCCGCCATGAACCCGGGCTCCCCCACGCCGCCCTCGAGCCTGGACGGCGCCGCCACCACGCGCACGTGGCGACTGCCCGAGGGCGCAGACCAAGCCAGCGACGAGCAGGCCGCGGCCCTCGCCCGGCGCCTCGGCCTCCCGACCACGGTCGCTCGCCTGCTGCACCAGCGGGGCTTCGGGGAGGAGGTGACGGCGCGCACCTTCCTCGACCCGCGCCTCGAGCACTTGCGCCCGCCGCGCGGCCTGCCGGACATCGACCGGGCCGCGCGACGCGTCGCCGACGCCGTCACCAACAACGAGCGCATCGCCGTCTGCGGCGACTACGACGTGGACGGCATGACGGGCACGTCGTTGCTCGTGCGCTTCTTCCGATTGCTGGGCGCCGACGCGCACTGGGCCATCCCCGATCGCAACGAGGACGGCTACGGTCTCTCGGCCGCCATGATCGACCGCCTGATCGACATCGGCGCCCGCGTCGTGATCACGGTGGACAACGGCGTCAGTGCCCACGCCGCCCTCGAGCGCGCCGCCGAAGCGGGCCTGGACGTGATCGTCACGGACCACCACCTGCCCGGCCCCACGTTGCCCCCCGCCCACGCCCTCGTCGTGCCGCACCTGGCGCGCGATGGCGACGAAGACAACCGCCATCTCTGCGGCTGCGCCCTGGCGTTCAAGCTGGCGTGGGCCGTGGCCGACCGCTGCCGTGCGCGCTTGGGTGCCGACGGCGCGCGACGCTTCAAGACGTTCCTGCGCGATGCGATGGGCTTGGTGGCCCTGGCCACGCTGGCCGACCAGATGCCGCTGCGCGGCGAGAACCGCGTCCTCGTGGCCGCCGGGCTGGCCTCGGTGCGCGGGTCCGAGCACGCCGGACTTGCCGCCCTCCGGGAAGTCGCCGAAGTCGGTGCCACGCCCATCACGACGGAGGACGTGGCCTTCCGCATCGCGCCACGCCTCAACGCCGCGGGACGCCTCTCACGACCGGAGCTCGTCGTGGAGCTGCTCACCTGCGACGACCCCGCCGAGGCACGACGCCTGGCCCATGCGCTGGACGCGGCCAACCGCGAGCGGCGCGAGATCGAGAGCCGCGTCCTCGACGAGGCCTTGGCGCAGGCCGAGGCCGCGGTGGGCGAACACAACCCGCCGGGTCTCGTCGTCGCAGGCCAGGGCTGGCACGCGGGCGTCGTCGGCATCGTGGCCGCGCGCCTTGTGGACCGCTTCCAGCGCCCCTCGTTGGTGGTCGCGCTGGATGGCGACCGAGGTCGCGGCTCGGGCCGTACGCCGCTCGGCATCGACCTCCATGCGGCGCTCGGCGCTTGCGCGCAAGGCCTCGAGCGCTTTGGCGGTCACGCCATGGCGGCGGGCTTCGAGGTGCTCGCCGACCAGCTCGACGCGCTGCGCACGCGCTTCGGCGCGGCCGTGCGCGCGCAGCAGGAGGCAGGCGCCGACATGGCCCCGCTCCTGCTCGATGGCGAGTGCTCGGCCGACGAGTGGACGATCGACGCCGTCAACGCGCTCAAGCGTCTCGAGCCCTTCGGCCAGGGCAACCCGGAGCCCGTGTTCCTGCTGCGAGATGCGCAGGTGGCCGGAACACCGCGCCTCCTCGGTCAGCCCGCGCACCACCTGTCGTTCCTGGTGCGCGGCACGGAGCGAGGCTTGCGCGTGGTCGGCTGGCGACGCCACGACCTGTTCGACCTCGTCGCGTCGGGCCAGCCCCTGGACCTCGCGGTGACGCCCGTGATCAACGTCTTCCGCGGCACCGTCAGCGCCGAGCTGCGCCTCGTCGACGCGCGGCCCGCCACCGGAACGGGTGGCGCGTAGTCCGACCACCGCTTGTCCCGGGCGCGATCCAGACCGAGGCGAAGCTGCGGCACGCGCTGGGGGCCCTGTTCGGCGACAGAGGCGGATTGCCAACTCCGCTCATCGGGTCGTCAGGGCGAAGGTAGCGGGCCACCATCGGCGACGACTCGTGGTCAGCGTCGGCCTGCCTTGGCAGGCCGCGCCAGACATGCCGACTCGAGGAGCCGATGGTGGCTCGGGACCGAGCACTCGGCGAGCCGCACAGTCGTACGCCCGTGCACTACCCCACCTAGACGGGGGCACCGCCGCCGTCGAACCAGACCGCGACGTGGCGGAGGATGCCTTCGGGGGCGAGCTCCAGCTCGACGCGAACGACCACGCCTGCGGTGTGCACGCGGGGGCCGTCGTCGGGGCCCGGGCGCTCCCCGTCCAGCTCCGGATGCTCGAGCGACGTGCGCTCGCCCTCCAAGACGGGCTCCTCGAGGTCCTCGATCTCGCAGAGCGCACCGAGGATGCCGATGTTCTTCACCCGCACCTCGACTTGGCGCCCGCCGCCCAGATGAAGGCGTCCTGGCTGGTCGCAGGGGTGACGTTCGGCACGGCGGCGGTTGTCCACGCCCGGAGTCTACGCCTCCGCGCGTTCGGCTCCGAGAACGCCGTGCCGAATGCACCCGCATCCGCCCGCCGAGGGTGCCCGGACGGCCGCGTGGTAGACGAGCGGGGTGAGCGCCGACGAGCCCCCTCCCCTGCCCCCGCTCCCCCCGCTCCTGGCCGGACTCAGCGGTCTGTGCATGGGCGCTGCCGACGCCGTGCCCGGCGTGTCGGGCGGCACGATCGCGCTCATCCTGGGCATCTACGACCGGCTGCTTGCCTCGATCGCAGCGCTCGTACGCCCGCCGTGGCTTTGGCGGCGGGCCGACGTCGTGCCGGCGCTGAAGTTCCTCGTGCCCCTCTTCGCAGGCATCGCGGCGGCCTTGTGGTCCGTCACGCGCCTGTTGGTCGGCCCGAAGGACGCCCCAGGCCTCCTGCTGCGGCCCGAGACGGCGCCGTTCTGCTTTGCGTTCTTCTTCGGCTTGGTGCTGCTGAGCCTCGGGGAGCCGTGGCGCCGCATCCGCAAGCGCACGCCCCTCGCCTACGTCTTGGCGCTGCTGGGAGCGGCCGGGGCCTTCCTGTTCGTCGGCCTGCCGCACGAGACGGGCGTGCCCGAGACGTGGAAGTTCGTACCGGGCGGGGCCCTGGCCGTGTGCGTGATGCTCTTGCCCGGCATCAGCGGCTCGTTGCTGCTCGTGATCCTCGGCCTGTACACGACCGTCACCGGGGCCTTCCACGGCGGTCCGCTCGTGGTCCTCGTGGCCTTCGCAGGCGGCGTCGTGCTTGGGCTGGCGATCTTCGTGCCGCTCTTGCGCAAGCTGTTGGCCGTGCGGCACGACGCGACGATGGCCGTGCTCACGGGCCTGATGGCCGGCAGCCTCCGCGCGCTCTGGCCCTGGAAGCGCGGGTACGACATCAAGCACGAGGCGCTGGACAACCTCCCGCCGGGCGACCACGTGCCCGGCGTGATCGCTGCCGCCGTGGTGGGCGCGGTGTGCGTGTTCGCGTTGCGCTGGATCGAGCGTCGGATCGAAGAACGCTCCCAGCCCGAGCAAGGGATGACGACATGACCGGCAACGAGCAGGCAGGTACGACCACGACGACGCGTCGCCGCGGCCGCTGGGGCCGACGGCTCTTCAAGCTGTTCCTCTTCCTGCTGATCCTGGTTGCCGCGCTGCCCTTTGCCCTGCGGCTGGGTTTCGTGCGCAACGCGATCGCCGACGCGCTGGCCACGCGCCTCGGCAAGCCGGTGCAGATCGGCGCGATCGAGGGCTGGTGGGCGCAGGGCTTCACGATTCGCGACCTCGTCGTGGAGAGCGGACCGGGCTTCGAGGAACCGCTGCTGACCGTGCCCGAGGCCCATGCGGAGATCGCCTGGATGCCGCTGCTTCGCGGCAAGCCCGACGTCACGGCCCGCGTCGTGAAGCCCGAGCTCGTCCTGCAGGTCACCGACGACGGGCGCTCGAACCTCGAGGGCTTCCTGCCCACCACGGAGAAGGAGGCGCGTACGCCCACTGGCGGCGGAGGCAGCGGTCCCGACGTCCGCCTGATCATCGAGGACGCCACCGTGCGCGTGCCCGACCCGGCACGCGTCACGATCTTCACGCCCATTCGTCTGGACGTGGCCATGAAGGATGGCGAGCTCGCCGGCGAGGCGAGCGTCGTCATGCCGCGCAGTGGCCTGCTCGGCAAGGACGTCACGCTGCTGGCCTCGCTCCCGGCTGCCGGCGGCAAGGGCCCCCAGGTGGCCCGCCTCTCCACGTCGGGTCCGATCGACATGATCACGCTGCGCCCGTTCTTCGAGCGCGTGGCTGGCGTGACGGTGGATGGTGGCCGCGTGGAGGCCGACCTCCAGGCGACGCTCGAAGGCGGGTCGATCACGAAGGCCAGTGGTGGCGCCAAGGCCATCGACTTGTTCCTCGAGGACGCCTCCGGCGGCTCGTTCCGCGTGGCCTCGATCGACCTCGTGGTCGACGTGCCCGAGAAGGACCGCGGCGGCCTCACGGCCACGTTCGGCAACCTGCGCGTGGAGCGCCCGCGCGACGACGGACCGCCGCTGCAGTTCGCCGAGCCGGAGGTCAAGGCCGCTGCTCGCTGGGTTCGCACCGCGGACGGGTCCACGCGCGTGGAGGTGGCCTCCCTCGAAGCCGGGGCCAGCGCGGACGTGAAGCTGGCCGAGCCCTTCGTGCTGCCCGCCGAGGGCGAGTCCTGGAGCAAGGGTCGCGTACAGGCGAGGGCCGACCTGGCCCGCTTGGCGCCGTTGCTCGGCGGCTTCGAAGGGCTGGACCGCCTGCGTGGAGGCGCGCTGCTCGTCGAGGCGGTGGCCGAGTCCGGTGCCGACGGCAGCACGGCGCTGCGCATCGGCGCGGCGCTTGACCAGGTGACGCTCGCGCCGGGCGCCGCAGGCCAACCCGGGGCTCGCGAGCCGCGCCTGGAGGCCCAGCTGCGCTGGCGCCGTGCCGACGACGAAGACCGCATCGAGATCGTGCGCATCGCGTGCTCGTCGCTCACCACCTCCGCAGGCATGCAGGACGACCCCGTGGTCATCGTGCGTACGCCCGAGCACATCCACGCCACGGGCACCCTGGACGCCGACGTGGATCTCTCGGCGGCCAGCTTCTGGTTGCGCGCGCTGGGCGCCCTTTCCCCCAGCGACGACATCGGCGGCAAGGCCAAGGTCGAGATCGCCGTCGAGGCCGACCGCCGCACGGGTCGCCTGCGCGGTCAGGTCGTAGGGCGTGACGTGCGTTGGCGGACGAGCCCCTCGGACCCGGGCTGGGTCGAGAGCGCGCCCACCCTCGCGTTCGACGTCTCGCTGCCGAGCGCGGACGCGCCGGGCCGTGCGCACGCCTTCACCCTGAAGTCGTCCGGGCTCGAGCTGGGCGCCAACGGCGCCACGTGGCGCAGCGAGCCCGAGGCCGAGATCGATGCCACGCTCTCGTTGGGCGGCGATGCCGGCCGATTGGCAGGCCTCGTCAAGCGGATGCTCGGCGCGGGCTACGAGGACCTCGTCGCCAGCGGCCCCATCGACGGTCGCATCAACGTCCGGGGCGTGCCGGACGACGGCGGTCGCCTCCTGCTGGTCGAGGGCAACCTGCGTCTCGGCGCTTGGCGCACGCAGGGCCTGTCGCTCGACGACGTGCAGGTGCGTGCAACGCGCGCACAGCCGAGCGACCCGCTCCGGACCGAGGTGCAGGCCAAGGCCAACGGCGGAACGATTGCCGCCAGCGTCGGCGTCGACCTTGCGCGTGACCTGAAGCCGTGGACGTTCGAGGCGGATCTCGCAGGCATCGACACCTCGCCGCTGGTCACGAACCGCGGCGCCGGGCGCTACCTCGCCTACGCCGTACCGGCCCTCCTGCCGGCGGATGCCGCGACGCCGGCGCTCAGCGGTCGCCTCGATGCGCAGGTGCGTCTCCAAGCCGACGCGCTTGCGGCCCCGCAGCGCGACGACACCCTGCGAGGCACGTCGACCGTCCGCCTGACCGAAGGCGAGATCAAGAACAGCACGTTGTTCCGCGGCGAGAAGATGGGCAGCGCGCTGCAGGCGATCGCCGTCGCGGTGCCCGAGGCCGGCCGGGCCATGCAGGGTCTGGCGCGCGCGATGTTGTTCACGTCGGTGGACTCGCGCCTGGCCATCGGCGGGCGACGCGTCGACGTCCAGCAGCTCGACCTCGCGGGCCGCAGTGCACGGATCCGTGGGCGCGGCCAGGTCGGCTTCGACGAGCAGCTCGCGATGGACGTCGACCTGGCGCTCGAAGGCAAGCTGTTGGCGCGCGTCGCCAAGGAGGGCTCGCTGCCGCTCCAGGTGCGCGGCACGCTCGGCCAACCGCAGGTGCTGCCGCGGATCGACCTGTCGTCGCTCGTCGGTGGCGGGGTGGCGAAGGACGCGGTGGACCGCCTGAAGGACCTGCTCGGGAAGTGACCGACGCGACGGGTCGCTTCTGCCGGCTGGAGCAGGCCGAGGCCATCGACCTCGTGATGTCGCTCGCGCCGGACAGCGTCGACCTCGCCTACGCCGACCCGCCGTTCTTCACCGGCCGCGACCACGGCGCGTTCGACGATCGGTGGCCCGACGGCCTCGCGTCGTTCGTGGAGGCGGTGGTCGCGAGCCTCGCGCCGCTGGCTACGCGGCTGACGCCGAGCGGCTCGCTCTACGTGCACTTGGACTGGCGTACCGTGCACCACGTGAAGGTCGCGCTGGACGACGTGTTCGGCGCGGACTCGTTCCTCAACGAGATCATCTGGTCGTACGGCCTGGGCGGCAGCGGCAAGCGCTGGTGGCCCCGCAAGCACGACACGATCCTGTGGTACGTGCGCAACCCGGGGCAGCACTGGTTCGAGGCCCCGCGCGTACCCGCGCGCTCACGGCGCATGGCGGGCCAGGACAAGAAGGCCCCCGACGTGTGGGACATCCCCGCGATCAACAACATGGCCCGCGAGCGCACGGGGTACCCCACGCAGAAGCCGCTCGCGTTGCTCGAGCGCATCGTGGCCTCGTCGTGTCCGCCGGGCGGCGTGGTGTTGGACCCGTACTGCGGAAGCGGGACCACCTGCGAGGCCGCGGAGCGGCTGGGACGAAGCTGGATCGCCGGGGATCGCTCCGCGGAGGCCGTTGCCACGACCAAGCGGCGACTGACCGCCACGTAGCGCGATCCGCGAACGGCTACTCCTCCCTGACCGCCCGCGTCGTACGCGCACCCAGGCGCCGCAACAGACCCAGGAGCGCGAGATGCGTCTCGTGGGTCTCGAGGTCGATGCGGACCTCGTCCCCCACCGCGCGCGCGTGCGGGCCCACCTCCCAGTCCACGTCGTCTTCGAGGCGCCACGCGTACTCGGCCGTGGGCACGCCGTAGTCGTCGAACACGGGCGGGGGCTGCTCGTGGGATCCCTCAAGGATCCACGTGAACCACGCACCGAGCGCCGCCGCGACCTCGCCGGCCACGACGTCGTCCACGAACGTCCCGATCACCTGGACGACGGGAGCGGGGTTGTCCATGGGTGCCTCCCTCGACTGCGTACTCCCGTACTCCGGCGGCCGACCAGAGCCACGCTTCGCGCGAGCGCGGCCGCCTTCGGAGCGGCACGCCACCACCAAGTGCACCGCCGCCGCTCCTGCTCGACGAAGCGCCCTGGCCGCCGCGTGGGCCGTGGCTCCGGTGGTGAGCACGTCGTCCACGAGCAACACCGAGCGCCCGCGGACGCGTCGCGGACCGCCCCGGAAGCAACCGGCCAGACTCCGTAGCCGCGCGCGCCCGCGCTGCAGGGCCTGCGGCGTGGTGGCCCGGA
Organism: Planctomycetota bacterium; assembly: GCA_020631815.1. GTDB lineage: Bacteria > Planctomycetota > PLA2 > PLA2 > JAEUHO01 > JACKGW01. The sequence continues at coordinate 23,851 of JACKGW010000017.1, forward strand.
CCCGGGTGAGCGCCCGGGCATCGACGGCCAGGTCGAGCCTCCGCGCAAGACGGCGTGCAAGCACCTCGGCTTGGTCGAAGCCGCGGCGCAGGCGTCGCCCTCGCGCCAGCGGGACCGGCACCACGAGATCGCCCGGGATGTCGTGGGCCCGGCAGACCGCCACGAGCCCCTCCACCAAGGGCCGTGCCGCGGCGGTGAAGCGGGAGAACTTGAGCGCGCGTACGAGGGCGCCTGCAGCGCCCTCGTAGCGCCAGGCCACGAGCACGCCGTCGATCACCTCGCGGGTGGGCGGACGCTCGCGTCCGAACGCATCGGCCACGGAGCGCGGACCGACGCACCGCGGACACCCCGACCCGCACCGCCCTGGCGCCCGCACGCGACCGCATCGCAAGCAGCGTGGCTCCGGCGCGGCCAAGCCCTCCGCGCAGGTCGCGCAGAGATCGCGAGCGCGGTCGCCATCGGACGGCGCCGCACAGATCAGGCAGCGGGCCGGGAGAAGCCAGTCGAGCAACGCCGCGGGGAAGGCGGCCAGGGGGCTTGGCAGGTGGAACACGCGCAGGTGCCTCGCGCGGGCGAGGACTTCGGTCACCCCTCGCGAGGGTCGTCAGCTGGCGCTCGGCTCCGAGAGCTCAGGGGCGGGTGCGACGTGGACATCGCGGTCCAGGTCCAGCGCGAGCGCGAGGTCCGTCCACCCGAAGGTGACCGCCAGGGCGCCCAGGGCGAGGAGGACGGCCCATGTGCCCACCAGCCAGCGAGCCCAGCGGCCAGCCGCATCCGGGGCGGTGTCCGCGTCGACGGAGGGTTCGGTCAGGTCGTGCGCAGCAGGCGGGGCTTCGTCGGGCATGGGGACAGCGTACGATGCGCGCCGCCGAGCCGGTCGTCGCTGCCCGGTGACGCCTTCCCGGAGACCCGGCGCCCGTGGCAGCTGCCCGAGACGAAGCCCGCCTGCTGCTGCCTTCGCCGCTCGGGCTCCTCGAGTACGACCTGCTCGAGGGCGCGACGTTCGTCGGCCCCGCGTCACGAGGGGGGCTCGAGGCCGCCCCGCGTCCGTTCGGCAAGGCCGCGCTCGTCGTGGCCCGCGAGGGGGAAGGTCACGTGGTCCGCGCCCTGTCGGGCACCTCGATCGTCATGGTCGACGGCGCGGCGCCGACCGAGCAGCTGCTGCGCGATGGCGCGCGCCTGCAGATCGGTGACCAGACGGCCGTGTTCCAGGCCGCGCACGTCGCCGCGGCGGCCCCTGCCGCCGAGGCGCCGCGCCGTGCGCCGCCCCGCGACGTCGAGCGCCGCGACGCGCCTCCTCCCCGTCCGCGGCGGCTGCCGATGTGGCCCCTGGCCCTCGTCGCCGCCGGTCTCGTGCTGGCCGCCGTCGTCCGCGGTATGGAGCACGTGCAGAACGAGCGTCGCGCCGAGGAGGTCCTCGCGCGCCAGCTGCCCGAGCCGCTGACCGATCGCGCCACGGAGTGGCCCGAGGACGTGCGCACGCTCCTCGAGCTGGATGCCGGCGCGCGGGCGCGTGGGGACGGGGCGCTTCGCGCCGAGCTGGATCGCTTGCGCGGCGCCCTGGATCGCACACGGGATCCCGCCGTGGTCGCGGCCTTGCGCGCACGCTGGGGCGAGATGTTCGATCGCCTCGCGTCCTCCGAGCTGGTCGAGCTCGGCGACCTGGTCGATCGCCTGGCGGCCGGCGGCGCCTTCGCCCGCGCGGGCGAGGAGATCACGCGCTTCGAGCGCCGCTTCGCAGGCAGCGTTCCGGCCGACGCCGTCACGCCACTGCGCGAGCGCATCGCACGCGAGGCCGCGACGTCGCTCGACGTGCTGCTGCGCGACGTCGCTCCGCTCGTCACGCACGCGCCGCGCGATGCGTACGTGCGCTTGGTCGAGGCGCTGGATCGCTTCCCCGTCGAGCTGGCGCCGAAGATCGCGCCCTTGCTCGACACGGCCCGCAAGCGCCTCCACGGCAGCATGCCGCCGCCGGCCCCCCCGCGGGGCACGGACGGTGGTGGCGTGGCGGGGCCCGGAGGCGATGCCCCGCGCGACCCCGAGCCGGGCGATGGCGCCGCACCGGGCGACGAGCAGCCCGACCCCGACGCCGTCGCGCTCAAGGCCTGGCGCACGGCCCACGGCGACCTGCTCGCGGGGCGCTACGACCAAGCGGCCGTCTCGTTCCGCCGCCTGCTCGACCTGCACCGCGCGTCGACGCTCTTGAGCCTCCATCGGCCGAACATCGAGACTGCGGAGCGCTGGGCCCGCGCGGGCCGCGACGGGCCGCACGTGCTGCTGCACGGCGACGCCACCAGCAAGCGGGGCCGCGTCCAGGTGACCTACGAGTTCGACGAGCACGTCGAGCTGGCCGACGACTTCAGCGCGGAGGCGCCCTTCGCTACCGACGAGCCCGTCGAGGTGAAGTGGGAACAGGGCCTCGTCCACATCCGCCTCGGCACGGGCCTCTTCCACCGCCTCGTCTACACCAACGACGTCCGCATCCAGGCCACCGTGCGCGCCGAGGTCGCTCGCGACTTCGGCCTGCTGGCCGTGGACGACGGCCCGCGCTACCGCGCGATCCTCTTCGACCTCGCCAACACGCGCTTCAAGCTGAAGAAGGGCGCCGACGCCACCGTGCAAGCCGGCCACGTGCTGTGGCTGATCGGCGAGGGCGTCTGGGCCGCGGCCGACGCCGACGTCCACGGCTTCATCAAGATCGCCGAGCGGACCACCTCCAAGCTCGAGAACATGGACCGCCTGCAGCTCGAGCTCGTGCGCGATGGCTTGAAGGCCCGCGGCACGATGCAGGGCAAGACCGACGGCGTCCATCTCGAAGGCACGGTCAAGGGCGACGACGGCAGCGGCGTAGGCCCTGCCCGCGTCGGCCTGTTCACGCACGGCTCGCGCATGACCATCGAGTCGGTGCGGATCGAGGGACAGGTGGACCCCACGTGGTGGGCGTCGTATCTGAAGGAGCAGGTCGGGCTGCTGCCGACCCCTCCGTAACACCCACGGTCCCAGGGAAGGGAGCGGGCCCCACATGGCGCGACGTGAGCGGGAGGCGGGTAGCACGCCGCTGGAGCTGGGCGGGCATCTCGATGCGGCCACCGCCTTGGGTGCCATTGCCGCGTCGCGACCGTTGACCCTCGAAGCCGGTGCTGCCGAGCGCATCGACGCCGCAGCGAAGCGGGTCGCGGACGCCGTCGCCAAGGACGAGCGGGTCTACGGCATCACGACGGGCTTTGGCAGCAACGCCGATCGCACGATCCCGCCCGACGAGGTCGAGCGCCTGCAGGAGAACCTGCTGGTCAGCCACGCGTTCGGCGACGGGCCGCTGCTGCCCGACCCCACGGTGCGTCTCGCGTGGCTGCTACGCATCCACGCCCTGGCGCAGGGCTCGAGCGGCATTCGCCGCAGCACCATCGAGGCCATGATGCGCCTCCACGCCGCGGGCATCGTGGCGGAGGTGCCCGCCCGCGGGAGCGTGGGCGCCAGCGGCGACCTGGCGCCCCTGGCGTTCTTGGCGCTGCCGCTGATCGGTCGCGGTCGCGTGCGCGTGGACGGTCGCTCGATGGAAGCCGCCAAGGCGCTGCGCAAGGCAGGCCTCGAGCCCACGGTGCTTTGTGCCAAGGAGGGCCTCGCGCTCGTCAACGGCATGCAGGTGAGCTTGGCCATCGGGCTGCGCGCGCTCGCCCGCGCCGAGCGCGCGATCCTGCTGGCCGACGTGGCGGCCGCGCTCTCGATGGAGGCCTTGGCCGCGCGCGGCGACGCGCTGGCCCCGGGGCTCCACGCCGCGCGGGGTCATCCCGGCCAGCGTGCCTCGGCCAAGCGGATGGCCGCGCTCGTCAAGGGCAGCCGCTTGGTGGACGCGCCCGTCGAGGCGCTCCCCGGCAAGCGCATCGCGCCGCAGGATGCCTACGGCACGCGCTGCGCGCCGCAGGTGCACGGCGCCGTTGCCGATGGCGTGGTCTACGCACGCGGGGCGCTCGAGCGCGAGATCGACGCCGTCACCGACAACCCGCTGGTGCTCGGCAAGCGCATCGTCAGCGGCGGCAACTTCCACGGCGAGCCCATCGCCCTGCCGCTCGACCACCTGCGCCTCTGCGTCCACGAGCTGGGCAGCATCAGCGAGCGCCGCACGGCGACGCTGGTCGACCCCAAGATGAACGAGGGGCTTCCCGCCTACCTCGCCCCCCACCACGGGCTCCACAGCGGGTTCATGATCCCGCAGTACGTCGCGGCCGCGCAGGTGAGCGAGAGCAAGCAGCTCTGCTTCCCCGCGAGCGCGGACAGCATCGTCACGGGCGCGGGCATCGAGGACCACGTGAGCATGGCCCCCATCGCCGCGCGGCGCACCGAGGACGTGCTCGAGCTCGTGGAGTCGGTCCTGGCCATCGAGGTGCTTACAGCGTGCCAGGCCATCGACATGCGGCCGCGCGAGCCGGCGCCGCGCACCATGGCCGTGAAGGACGTCGTCCGGGCGGTGGTGCCGTTCCGCAGCGCCGATCGTCTCTGGCGCGACGCCCTGGCCGCCGTGAAGGGCACGATTGCCGACGGCTCGTTGCTGGCCGCGGCAGGCCTGGAGCTGCCGCTCCCCGTCGTCTGACCCGCCCCGCGGCGGAGCAGGGCGCGGCAAGGCCCGGACGGTAGGCTCCGACCCCCACGAGGTGATGCCATGAGCCTGATCACGCCGCGCACGTTGAAGGGATTCCGGGACGTCCTGCCGGTGCGTGCGCTGCACCAGCAGCGCATGATCCGCACCCTGCAGGACGTCTTCCGCGCGCACGGCTACGGCCCCATCGAGACGCCGGCGCTCGAGTACGCCGAGATCCTCAAGGGCAAGGGCGGCGAGGACAGCGACAAGGAGCTGTTCGAGTTCACCGACAAGGGCGGTCGCCCGGTCGCGCTGCGCTTCGACCTCACCGTGCCGCTGGCGCGCTTCGTGGCCGAGCACCAGAACGACCTCGTCTTCCCCTTCCGCCGCTCGCACATCGGCAGCTGCTGGCGGGGCGAGCGTCCCCAGCGCGGTCGGGCCCGTGAGTTCCTGCAGTGCGACGCGGACCTGATCGGCCCCGAGAGCGTCGCGGCCGACGCCGAGATCCTCGTGTTGATGTGCGCCGCCTACGAGGCGCTCGACGTCGGCCTGGTGACGCTGCGCATCAACGACCGCCGCGTGCTCGGCGGCATCGTCGGCCACCTGGCCCCCGGCGTGCCGGTGGTCGCGGCGCTGCGGGCGCTGGACAAGCGCGAGAAGCTGGGCGAGGCCACCGTCCGCGACGAGCTCGTGGCGGCGGGTGCCTCGGCCGAGGGCGCCGCGGCGCTGATCGACGTGACCACGCCGCGCAGCGACGCGAGCGAGGTCTTCGCCGCGTTGGAAGCCAACCTCGCCGCCGACGACGCCGCGGGCCGCGCAGGCCTCGAGGGCCTGCGTCGCGTGCTCGAGCTGGCCGCGGCCTCGGGCGTCCGCGACGGCGCCTTGCGTGTGGACCCGAGCGTGGCGCGGGGCCTCGACTACTACACGGGCATCGTTCTCGAAGCCCAGCTGGACGCGCTGCCCGACATCGGCAGCGTCGGCAGCGGCGGCCGCTACGACGACCTCGCCAGCCTCTACACCAAGTCGCGCCTGCCCGGCGTGGGCTGCTCGATCGGCATCACGCGCCTCCTCGATGCCATGGAGGCGCTGGGGAAGGCGACCGACAAGGAAGCGCCGGCCGACGTCCTCGTGGTGCACCCGGGCGACGACGCCCTGCCCCGGGCCTTCGCCATCGCGGCGACGCTCCGGCGCGCCGGGATCGGGGCGGAGGTGTTCCCCGAGGACAAGAAGCACGGGCAGCAGATGCGCTACGCGGACAAGGCGGGCATCCCCTTCGTGGTCACCGTCGAGGCCGATGGCGGCTGGCACGCCAAGCGCTTGGCGGACGGCTCGTTCGCCTCGTTCGCCGACGAGGCGTCCCTCGTCGCGTGGCTCCGGGCCCCCGGCGCGTAGGCGCCCCGACCGCCGCTGCGGCCCCGGTGGGGTTCGTGGTGCCGGGCCCTTATCCTCCGCGCGGCAGCCCGCTCTTCGACGGGCCCCCGGAGCCCTGACGTGATCCACGACAACGTCCTCTCGGCGATCGGCAACACGCCCATCGTCCGCCTCAACAAGGTCGTCGGGCCCGACGACGCGACCGTGCTCGTCAAGCTCGAGTTCATGAACCCCGGCGGCTCGATCAAGGACCGCATGGCCAAGTTCGTGCTCGACAAGGCGGCGGCCGAGGGGCGGATCGGTCCGGGGGGCACGATCGTCGAGAACACGAGCGGAAACACCGGCGTGGGCGTGGCCATGGTGTCAGCCGTGCGCGGCTACAAGACCGTGTTCACGATGCCCGACAAGATGAGCAAGGAGAAGCAGGACACGCTTCGTGGCTTCGGCGCCAAGGTCGTGGTGACGCCCACGAGCGTGCCGGCGGACTCGCCCGAGTCCTACTACTCCACGGCCAAGCGGCTGGCCGCCGAGGCGAACGCCTTCTACTTGAACCAGTACCACAGCCGCGACAACGTCGAGGCCCACTACCACCTCACGGGCCCCGAGATCTGGAAGCAGCTGGAGGGCCGCTTGGACGCCTTCGTCGCCGGCCTCGGCACGGGCGGCACGATGAGCGGCGCAGGTCGCTACCTGAAGGAACAGGACGCAGGCGTTCGCCTCGTCGGCGTGGACCCCGAGGGGAGCATCTACCACGACCTCTTCCACACGGGGAAGCCGTCCGAGCCGCATGCCTACAAGGTCGAGGGCATCGGCGAGGACATGATCTGCGGCGCGATGGACATCGACCTGCTCGATGACGTGCGCCGCGTCAACGACGCGCAGTCCTTCGCGATGGCCCGCCGCTTGGCCCGCGAAGAGGGCATCTTCGCCGGCGGTTCCTCCGGCGCTGCCGTGCACGTGGCCGTCGAGCTGGCGCGCGAGATGGGCAAGGGCAAGGTGATCCTCGTGCCGCTGCCCGACGGCGGTCGCGCCTACATCTCGAAGGTCTACAACGACGAGTGGATGCGCGAGAACGGGTTCCTCGATGCGGAGGGTGCATGAAGCCGGGTCACGACGACAAGCTCGCCTTCGAGACGCTGGCGATCCACGCCGGCCAGGCGCCGGACCCGACGACGGGCGCGCTGATGACGCCCGTGTATCTCAACTCCACGTACGCCCAGGAGAGCCCGGGCGTGCACAAGGGGTTCGAGTACGCGCGCACGCGCAACCCCACCCGTGACGCGCTGGAGGCGTGCCTGGCCGCGCTCGAAGGCGGCACGCACGGCTTCTGCTTCGCCTCGGGGCTCGCCGCCTCGGACACGGTCCTGCACCTGCTGCAGGCGGGCGACCACGTCGTGCACAGCGATGACGTGTACGGCGGCACCTTCCGCCTGTTCGACAAGGTCGTCGCCCGCCACGGCGTGAAGTTCACGGCCGCCGACCTGACCAAGCCCGGTGCGCTCGAGGCCGCGTGGACGCCCGCCACCAAGCTGGTCTGGCTCGAGTCCCCCACCAACCCCATGCTCAAGGTGCTGGACCTCCAGGCGCTGGCCGCCGAGGCCAAGAAGCGCGGCGCGATCGTGGTCGTCGACAACACGTTCGCCACGCCGTTCGCGCAGCGCCCGCTCGACCTGGGCGCCGACATCGTGTTGCACAGCGTCACCAAGTACTTGAACGGCCACAGCGACGTGGTCGGCGGCGCGCTGATCGTGCGCGACGAAGAGCTGGCCACGCGGCTGGCGTTCCTGCAGAACGCGGTCGGCGCCATCCAGGGCCCGCTCGATGCGTTCCTCGTGCTACGTGGCTTGAAGACGCTCGCTGTCCGCATGGAGCGCCACGAGCGCAACGCCTTCGCGATCGCACGGTTCCTGGAAGGCCGTCCCGAGGTGGAGCGCGTGCTGTACCCGGGCTTGCCGACCCACCCCCAGCACGAGCTGGCCGCGCGTCAGATGCGCTGCTTCGGCGGCATGATCTCGTTCACGCTGAAGGGCGGCCTCCCGGAAGCCAGGCGCTTCCTGGAAGCGGTGCGCATCCCCGCGCTGGCCGAGAGCCTCGGCGGCGTGGAGAGCCTCATCGAGCACCCGGCGATCATGACGCACGCCAGCGTCCCGGCCGAGGCCCGCGCCGCACTGGGCATCGCCGACGGCTTCGTGCGCCTCTCCGTGGGCATCGAGAGCGAGCAGGACCTGCTCGACGATCTGCGCCAAGCCCTGGACGCGATCCACGGATAGAGCCCCGTACGGAGGCGGGGGGGTTTCGGCGACCTGCCGACGCGGTACGGAGGCGGGGATTTCTTCCGCAGCTTGCCGATCGGCGCTCTCGCATGGCAGAGGTCACTTCGGCAAGCTGCGGAAGAATTCCCCGCCTCCGTACGGGCTTCACGGCCTCCGTACTCGCCGTCAGTCGACCACGCCCTCTTCGGGGTCCTCGCTCTCCAGCGCCAGCACGACGCGGGCCTCGAGGGCGCCGAGCGCACGCTGGAGGCTCGCGATGAGGTCTGCCTGCTCGCGGACGACCTCGTCGAGGCGCTCCACCAGCCGCTCTTGATGCAGCGCGGACTCTTCGAGGGCCTGCAAGCGACGTAGCAGCGGCGCGTCGGCGCTCACGCGTCGCCTTCGTCCGGACCGCTGCCCGTCCAGAGGGCCGTATGGCTGCCGTCGCACCAGGGCGTGTTGCCGGTGGTGAAGCAGCGGCACCAGGCCACGTTCTTCGGCTGCCCCTCCACGACCTCGATCGTGGGGCTGAACGTGCTCCCGTCGTCGGCCGTGACCGTCTTGTGGGTGCCGTCGCAGAACGGCGCGTTGCCCGTCTGCCCACACTGACAGATGGCATGACGACCGGGCTGAAGGGAGACGACGAGGGGGCGCGGCTGGTCGGTGCTCATGCCCCCGAGCCTACGGCTCGGGGGGACGGTCCCGCGATGCCGGACGTCAGGAGGCCTGGGCCGCCGCGACGGCGGCCTGCACGCGCGGCAGCACCTCGTCGGCCGACAACGCCTCGGCGTCGCCGCCCGTGCGCGTCTTCCACTCGATGCGCCGCTCGCCGGCATCCCGACCGACCACCACGCGCAGCGGGATCCCGACCAGGTCGGCATCCTTGAACTTGGCGCCGGCGCCCAGCTTGCGGTCGTCCCACAGCACGTCGATGCCTTCGGCCTCGAGCGTGTCGTGGAGCTCCTGGGCGAGCGCGGTCTGCACCTCGTCGTCCGGACGCATCTGGATCAACATCACCGTGTACGGCGCGATCGGCAGCGGCCAGATCATGCCCGCCTCGTCGTGGTTCTGCTCGATGGCGGAGGCCGCCACGCGGCTCACGCCGATGCCGTAGCAGCCCATGTGGAACGGCTGCAGCTGACCGCCTTCGTCCGCGAACGTGGCCCCCATCGCCGCGCTGTACTTGGTGCCCAGCTGGAAGATGTGACCCACCTCGATGCCGCGGGTGATCTCGATCTCACCGTCGCCCTCGACCGTGCGGTCTCCGGCCTTGACCAAGCCCAGGTCCACCGTCTCCGGCTGCGGCAGGTCGCGCCCGAACCACACGTCGAGCCAGTGCGTGTCGGTCTCGTTGCCGCCGCAGAGGAAGCCCTGCACGCCCTCGACGCTCTGGTCGGCGAGCACGCGCACGTCGTCCGCGAGGCCGATCGGCCCGGCGAAGCCCGGCGCCGCACCCGTGGCCTTGCGCACCAGGGCCTCGTCCGCCAGCTCCACCTTGAGCGCGCCCAAGTGGTTCAGCAGCTTGACCTCGTTGACCTCGCGGTCGCCGCGGGCCATCACGGCCACCACCTGCTCGCGGTCCTCGAACGTCGCGCGGTAGAGCACCGTCTTGAGCATGCGCTCGGCCGGCAGGTCCGGGAACAGCTTGCGGAGGTCGTCCACGGAGCGCGCCTTCGGCGTCGACTCCTTGTGCATGGCGACTTCCGCCGGGGCCGCCGGCGGCGCGGAGATGCGGCTCACCGCCTTCTCCACGTTGGCCGCGTAGCCCGTGGCGCGGCAGACGGCGATGGCGTCCTCGCCCGTGTCCGCGTCCACCATGAACTCCTCGCTGCCCGAGCCGCCGATGGCACCGGCGTCGGCGAGCACCGGCGTGAAGCGCAGGCCGCAGCGACGGAAGATGGCGCGGTACACCTCGCGCATGCGCTCGTAGGACGCCGCCATCGCTTCCGCCGTGGCGTCGAACGAGTAGGCGTCCTTCATGACGAACTCGCGCCCGCGCATCAGGCCGAAGCGCGGACGGATCTCGTCACGGAACTTGGTCTGGATCTGGTACAGCGTGACCGGCAGCTGCTTGTACGAGGTGACGCGCCCACGCACGAACGTCGTGATGACCTCCTCGTGCGTCGGGCCCAGGCAGACCTCGCGGCCGCGGCCGTCCTCGAAGTGGTAGAGGATGCCGTCCTTGACGTAGCGCTCCCAGCGCCCGCTCTCGACCCAGATCTCCTTCGGCTGAAGCGCCGGCATGAGCAGCTCGAGGCAGCCCGCCTTGTCGTGCTCCTCGCGCACGATCGTCTCGATCTTGCGCAGCACCCGCCACAGCAGGGGGCCGTACACGTAGACCCCCGCCGTCAGCTTCTCGAGGAAGCCGGCGCGCACCATGAGGGCATGTGAGGCCACCTCGGCGTCCGCCGGGGCCTCCTTGAGCGTCGTGAACAAGCACTGGGAGATCCGCATGGCGCGGGATCCTACCGGGCTCCCCGCAGAGCGCCCCCCGCGGCGGGGGCCGCCCCCAAGACAGAGGGGCCCGGGCGCCACGGACCCTGGCAGGATGCGCCGCAGGAGGCGATCCGGTGCGCATCGCGTCGTGGAACATCAATGGGGTGCGCTCGGCGGCGAGCAAGGGCCTGAAGGAGTGGCTCCAGGCCACGGAGGCCGACGTGGTCGCGCTGCAGGAGGTGCGGGCCACGCCGGAGCAGGCGCGGGCGGCGCTCGCCGACGTGCTCGACGGATGGCACCTCGAGGTGCGCGATGCGAAGCGGGCCGGGTACAGCGGCGTGGCACTGCTCACGCGGGAGAAGCCCGACGCGTGGATCGACGGCCTGGGCGACTCGCGCTTCGACGATGAGGGCCGCCTCGTTGGTGCGCGCTTCGGACGGTTCGTGGTGCTCGGGGGCTACTTCCCCAACGGCAACGGCAAGGACCGCGATCTGTCGCGCATTCCCTACAAGCTGGAGTTCACGGCGGCCGTCCGCGACATGGCGGAGCGCATGGCCAAGGGCGGGCAGCGCGTCGTCGTGCTCGGCGACTTCAACACGGCCCACCGCGAGATCGACCTGGCGCGACCCGGCCCCAACGTGGGGACGAGCGGCTTCACTCCCATCGAACGCGAAGCGCTCGACAGCTGGATCACGGGCGGTTGGGTGGACTCGTTCCGACGCTTCGAGAGCGGGCCCGGCCACTACACGTGGTGGTCGCAGCGCTTCGGCGTGCGCCAGAAGAACATCGGCTGGCGCATCGATCTCGCGCTGGCCACACGGGGCTGCGCGAAGCACCTGGTGCATGCCTGGCACGAGCCGCACGTGATGGGCTCGGACCACTGTCCGATCGGCGTGGCCTTCGCGCCCGAGGTGCTCGGGCAGCGCCGGGCTACCGCGGGCTGACGAGGGTCGCGCGACGCGCCTGCTCGGCAGCGTAGCGCGAGGCTTCCATCATCGTCGTCGTGCCGGGCAGGAGGCGGTAGCCGACGGCACCGTCGGGCACGACGGTGACGCGCAGCTCCGGCAGGCTCACAGGCTCGCGGACGGGGCGTGTGCCTGCACGACCGCAGGGCTCCTCGGAGCACTCCCAGCCGTAGGTGACCGTCTCTTCCTCGTTGCCGATGCGCTCGCGATCCGGCAGCCAGCCGACGCACTTCTTCACTTCGCGCTCGCCGACCTTGACTCGCTCACGGCGCGTACCGCAGGGGATGCGCTCTTCGTCCATGCCGACGCAGCGGCGCTCGACGCGCTCCCCCACGACGACGCGCTCGCGGCGCGTGCCCTGGACCACCTTCTCCACGCGGACGCCACGGAACTCGCGCACCTTGAAGGTGCCCTCCTGGACCCACTCGAGGCGTACGCCCCGGGGCCGGACCTCGCCGTGGAAGCCCTGGAGCGCCTTGAAGCGGCGCGTGCCCTCGTTGACCGTGCACTCTTGCTCACCCGTGGTCACGCGGCAGGTGCGGCCCGTCTGGGGGTCGGTCTGGCAGGCCGTGGTGGGACGCTTGACGGTGCGCTCGATGGGCTCCTCGCCGTACTCGTAGACCTCGTCCACGACGTAGCGCTCGGCGGGAATCTCCTTCGTCACCAGGCGCGGGCGCTCGACCTCTTCCCACACCTCGTGCTTGCGTTCGACGACCTGGGGGACGTCACGCCAGCCGTAGATCTTGACGGTGATGTCCTCGTAGCGCGGCGTGCGGCGGACCTGGAACGCGGGCGTGTCCCGCCACTCGTAGACGGGGACGTACTCGGTGCGGTACTGCGGAACGCGCCAGTTGCGGTACGTCGGGTTGACGCGCGTGAAGGTCTGCACCTCCATGCGACCGCGCACCGGTGCGGGGACGTGCTCCCGTCGCGTGCGGCAGCCGCACACCGTGGGCAGCACGCCCACGTAGGCACCGTTCGTCGCCTGCGGCGCCGTCAGGGGCTCGCTGGCCTGGGGAACGACGACCGGGGCCGAGCCCGGCGCGGGAGCCACCACGGGCGGCGGCAGGGTCGCCTCGTCGTCCGCACGCGCTGCGGTTGCGGGCAGGAAGGCGATCGCGCCGGCCGCCAGCAGGACCCCCAGCGGCAGACGGCTCGTGGAGCGGACCCCTCGCATGTCGTTCCTCCTCGCAGCCAGACCTTCTAGGACGCAGCCGGGGGAAGCGACCTTCCGGCGCGGGCCCGCGGGGCGGGCTCGCCGGGTCTTACTTCCCGCCTGCGCAGCTGGTGCACGCCGGAGCGGCGCAGCGCGGCGCTTCCGGCGGGCCGATGTGGTCTTCCACCTTGCGGTAGCCGACCACGCGACGCTCCTCGCGCTCGCCCACCTGGACCCGGACCTCGCGGGTTCCGTCGCAGACGGTCCGCATGCGCGTGCCGACCTGGACACGCTTGGTCTCGGTGCCCATGTAGACGCGCTCGGTCTTGTAGCCGGCGAACACGCTCTTGACGGTGGTACCCGCGTCGACGTTCTCACAGCGGGTGCCGACGGCGTCCTTCTGGGTGGTGTAGCCCGTCACGCAGGCCTCACCCAGCTGGAAGCCCTTGACGAAGGACTCGCACTTGCAGCCGACCTGCACCTGCTCCGCGCGCCAGCCGCGCTTCTCGGGCTGCATCACCCAGGTGCGGACGTAGGTCTCGTCCTCGCAACGGAGCGTGCCCCACTCGCTGCGCTCGCCGACGACCTTCTGCTCGTAGGAGTGGCCGGTCTTGACGGTCTCGCAGCGCGTGCCGCAGCGGACGGGCTCGGTCTCGCGCCAGCCGACGAGGCGCTTCTCGGTCTTGGTGCCGACCTGGACCTTGCCGCTCTGCTTGTCCTTGCAGTCGCAGCCGCGGCGACCGCACTCGTCGCACGTGCACATCACGTCGGTGGTCTCGCGGTGCACGTAGACGGGCACCTCGACCTCTTCGTAGATGGGCTCGTACTGCTTCTTCATGATCGGCACTTCGCGCGTGCCGAAGGTGGGCGTGGCGACGGTCTGCACGTCATCGACGGCGCGGTAGCCCTGGACGCGCTTGACGCGCGTGCCGTAGAGCGGCGTCGGGACGAGGCTCTCGTCCTGCACCCAGCGCGTCTCCATGACGGGCACCGAGCGGCAGTCCATGCAGGGCTCGCGCGTGTACTTGACGATGGGCTCGCGACGCTCCTGGTAGACGGGCACGGTGCGCTTGCCGACGAGCGGCACCTCTTGCTTGACGAACACGGGGACGCAGCGCTCGTGCCAGACGGGCACCTCGCGCATCTCGTAGACCGGCTCTTCGACCTGCTTGTAGCAGGGCACCGACTTGACGCCGTAGACGGGGATCTTGACCGTCTCGGTGATCTCTTCGCAGTGCGTGACGACCTTGCACTCGTCGCAGGTGTCGCACGACCCGCAGTCGCGGCAGCCGGCCACGGCCACATGCGCGGGGGCGGGCGAGTCCGACGCCCAGGCCGCGACCTGCTCGGCGCTCGGGGCGCCGTCGCCGGCGAAAGCCGTCCCGCCAAGCAGCACGGGCAAGGCGAGGGCGAGCGCCTTCACGAAGGCGCGGACCCGGATCGTGGTCGTCATGACTTCCCTCCGCCAGCCTCCCGCCGGACGGCAGGAGGCACCGCCGACCGGGCTCCCGACCCAGCCGACCGTCCGGGCGAAGGTATCACGCCCCCGCCTCGGCCGGAGGCCCCCGTTCAGGCCCCACCGGGCCCGGAAGGCCGCCCGTCGGGGCTCTCCGGATGGGGCCGGCCCTCCAGGAGACGCTTGGCCAGGGCCGCGACCCAGGTCCGGGGCAGGAAGCGCTGGCTGAAGAGCTCGGCCTTGTTCACGAGGCCCGGCACGACCTCCATCCGGCCCTTGGCGACGGCAGCGAGGCCGGCCCGGGCCACGCGGTCCACGTCCATGCGCCAGCGCAGGATCCCGGTGAGGCGCGTGTAGCCCGCCGCCTCGAAGAACTCCGTGTCCGTGACGCCGGGGCACAGCGCCGTCACGTGGACGCCGCTGCCCTTCACCTCCTGGTGCACGCCGCACGAGAGGTTGAGCAGGTAGGCCTTCGTGCCGGCGTACGCCGCCTGGTACGGCGCGGCCTGGTAGCCGGCGATGCTCGCCACGTTCAGCACCGCGCCACGTCCCGCCTCCAGCATGGGCGACAGCAGCCGACGCAGGAGCTCGGTCGAGGCCTCGACGTTGAGGCGCAGCATCGATCGCTGCCGCTCGAGGTCTCCGTGATCGAAGCGACCGGGCACGGCAAAGCCTGCGTTGTTGACCAGCAGGTCCACGCGCTTCAGCAGGGCCGTCGCCTGGGCTGCCACGTGGGCAGGAGCGCCCGGCTCCGCCAAATCCGCAACGACCACGTAGACCTCGGGCGCCCCCGCCTCGCGAAGCTCCGTGGCCAGGGCCTCGAGCCGATCCTGACGCCGCGCGGTGAGCACGAGCCGCGCGCCATCGGCGGCCAAGCGTCGCGCGATGGCCGCACCGATGCCCGAGCTCGCGCCCGTGACGAGCGCTCCCCAGCCGGACCACGAGCGGATGCGCGACATGCGCCCATGGTGGCACGCGGGCCGCCTAGCCGGGCCGGCTGTCTCCCCCTGCCCCGTGCGCGCACCCGCTGGCCCGGGGGGAAGGCCGCAGGCTCGGACGTGTGCGCTTCGGATGCGCATCGCAGGCACAAGGCCCAGGCACATGTGCTCCAGGGCGCTCGACGACCACCGCCAGGGGGCGTAGCCTCACCCCATGGACGTGGCGGCCTCCTACACGCGGTTTGCGCGCGAGGAAGCCCGCTCCAAGTCGCCCACGTACGAACGCCTCGCCCTGGAGGTGGTCGGATCGGCGGTAGCCCGCGAGCTCCTCGAGTCGCTGCCGCCGGCGAAGCGGCAGCCCAATCTCCTGTTCGCGTCGATTCGGTACCTCGGCGGTGACGTATCCCGTGGCGACCACGTGGACGTATTGCTCCGTCGGGACTTCGAGCGCATTCGACAGTGCATGCTCCAACGCTCGACCCAGACGAATGAGCCGGGTCGCTGCGCCACGCTCCTTCCGTACCTGGCGCCGTTCGAGGAACCCATCGCGCTCATTGAGGTGGGAGCAGCAGGCGGGCTGTGCATCTACCCGGACCAGTTCGAGTACGACTACGGCGGGGTGCGCGTGATATCCCGAGATCCGCGCGACATCCCGAGGCCTCGCTTCCCGTGTGCGGTGTCCGACCGCCACCTCGGTCCGCACCGCGCACCCGACGTGGCCTTCCGAGCGGGCGTGGACCTACACCCCGTGGACCTCTCGGACGAATCGCACGTCCGCTGGCTGACGGCCCTCGTCTGGCCGGAGCACGCAGAACGGGCCGCGCGCCTGCGCCTGGCCATCGACACGGTGGCCGCGCTGGGGCCCCAGGTCGTGCAGGGTGACTTGATCGACACCCTGCCTGACTTGGTGCACCGCGCCGCCCCCCATGGCCGCGTCGTCGTGTTCCACTCGGCGGTGCTCTGCTACCTGCCGGCAACCCGTCGCGCGGAGTTCCAAGCGCTTGTGCGTTCCCTCCCCGTGACGTGGATCAGCAACGAGGCCCCGGGGGTCGTGGCCGGCCTCGACGCGCCTTCACCGCCCGACAAGCCCTCCTTTCTCGTCGCCGTCGACGGCCGGACCGTTGCGTACGCGGATCCGCATGGAGCTTGGCTCGAACCCATTGCCTGATTGGCGAACGCGGTGGACTTGTACGTCACTCGAGAGCCACCGAGTGCGGGCAAGTCTCATGCATCATGCGCACAGTTTCATGGGATTTGCCCGCACTCCGTACCCACCGTACCCACTCGCCGCTAGTCGTCGCCGGGGGCGACCTCGGCGGCCTCGGGGGCGGGCTGCGTGGGCTCGCCCTGGCGCGACTGGAAGTGCAGGTGACCGTCCACGACGCTCACCTCCACCACCGTGCCGGTGGGGAAGCTGCCACGCAGCACCTCCTCGGCCAGCGGGTCCTCGAGCAGGCGCTGGATGGCGCGGCGCAGCGGCCGTGCGCCGTACTCGGGGTTGAAGCCCTGGTCGATGATGAACTGCTTGGCCTCGTGC
Organism: Planctomycetota bacterium; assembly: GCA_020631815.1. Classification (GTDB taxonomy): domain Bacteria; phylum Planctomycetota; class PLA2; order PLA2; family JAEUHO01; genus JACKGW01. The sequence goes on from JACKGW010000017.1 coordinate 40,538, forward strand.
GTGAGCTCGAGGCTGACGTCCTTCTGCTGCAGA
>JACKGW010000018.1 GCA_020631815.1 Planctomycetota bacterium
TCGGGCAGCGCGGCCAGGGTCAGCACGGTGGCGACGGCAGCGCAGACCGCTCCGTTCGACCACTCAGCGTCCAGCTCGTCCCGAACGAACCCATCCAGCACCTGCGCAACCCTGCCGTCGGCGGCACTGCGCACGTCCTGGAGCACGTCCCCGGCCTCGTCGCTGGAGAACGCACCGATGCCCCACGTGCCCATCACGCCTCCATGTCTCGCCAGGAGCGGCGGGGCGCATGCTGCCCCACGGGTGCCAAACGAGCTCACGACCCCCACGGGGGGAAGCGTGGTGCCGGAGGAGGGACTTGAACCCTCAAGGGCCGTAAAGCCCGGCGGATTTTGAATCCGCTGCGTCTGCCGATTCCGCCACTCCGGCGTGGGGAGGCACAGGGTGCCCGGGAGGAAGGCCGCCGACAAGCGGCGGCCGTGGCGTCGGCTAGCGGTTGCGGGGACGGACCCGGCGCCGCGGGATGGGCCGCTGGCGCATGGGCTCGGCGTCGGGGTTCTCGAGCTCCTCGTCCGTCGGCGTCCACTGCTCGAACGTGATCTGCACGGGAGTGCGCCGCCCGTCGGGTCGGCGCATGAGGCTCTCCTGCTCGATGGTCAGGTCCAGGTCGACAGGGGCCAGCTGGGTCAGATCGAGTGTCATCGACCCCTTGCCGCTGACGCGACCCACCGTGGCCGGGGCCTCCGCGTCGTCGGCGCCCTCGCGCTGACCTCCGAACTCCACGTACAGGTCCAGCAGATCGCCTTCGAGCGCCTCGACCCGGTTGGTGCCGGCGTACTGGATCTCCGTACCGCTCATGTGGATGGAGCTGGTCACGATCCAGCTGGCTCCAGCCCCCACGGGGACGGTGGGCAGCTGGGGAATGACGGAACGGATGGCGCTGACGACGGCGGGGCGCAGCTTGCCCAGGGCCTCGTGCCCCGGCGGTGTCAGCTCGACTTCCCCGTCCCGGGCAAGAAGGAACTCGAAGTCACGATCCACGAGCTCGCGCGACCCCGGCGACTCCTGCTGGCGCTGCAGCAGGGTCCGCACGTACTCGTTCTTGCTGCGCGAGGTGATCGGTCGCTGGCGGAAGACGCAGCGCATCCGTCCGTCGGGCTCCACGCCCTTGACCTCGAACACGCCGCGCATGCGCATGTCGATGGACAGGGGCTCGGCGCTGCGCTTCTCGCTCTCGGCGGGCTGCAGCGTCTGGCGCGCGTCGTAGATCCACTCTTGGCGGAAGCCGACGGGCACGCTGTAGGCCAGCAGGCGACGCGGTGCCGAACCCGTGTCCATGATCACGAGCGTGCTGGAGGGGCGGGGCTCCGGTGTCGCAGGCGGCGTGGCCGGCGGCCCGGCCACCGGCGGCGCCACGAGCGGCGTCGTCGGCGCTGCGGGCGACGACCACGGCGACCACGCGACGAGGCCCGCCACGGCGACGGCGCCCGCCAGGGCCGCCATGCCGGCGGCGCGCTTCGTCTGCGGCAGGGGCGGTGTCGTCACGGTGGGCCACGTACCCGGACCGGGCGGAGCGATCGCGGCTTGCACGGCATCGGCGAAGGCCATGCAACTGGGGAAGCGATCGTTCGGGTCCCGCGCGAGCGCGCGCACCAAGATGGGCCAGAGCGGCGTGGGCACGCCCTCCGCGGTGTCAAACGGCGTGACCTCCTTGCCCTGCTTGGCCATGAGCAGCTCGACCACGGTCGCACCCTCGTAGGGCAAGCGACCGGTGAGCGCGCGGTAGACGGTGGTGGCGAGCGCGTACTGGTCGGCCTGCCCCGTGACGCCGTGGCCCATGGCCTGCTCGGGCGCCATGTACTGCGGCGAGCCGATGCCGGTGCCGAGGTCCGTCAGCTCGACCGAGCCGGCTCCCATCGCCTTGGCGACGCCAAAGTCGGACAGGTACACGTTGCCGATCTCGTCGAAGAGGATGTTGTCCGGCTTGACGTCGCGGTGGACCGTGCCGCGCGCATGGATGAAGTCGAGCGTGCGCGCGACGGTCGGCAGCCATGTCGACAGCTTCGAGGCCGGCTCTCGCCCCTCGGGGGCGGCTTCAAGACGCGAGCCGAGCGAGCTGCCCGAGAGGTACTGGAGCACGAAGAACGGCACCTCGTCGTGCACGCCCTGGGCCAGGATGCGGACGATGTGCGGGTGCTCGAGGCGGACCAGCTCGGTGATCTCGCGGGCGAAGCGCTCACGGAACCCCGGCTCCCCAAGGAGCCGCACGTGGGGCACCTTCACCACGGCCGGGCGGTCGAGGTTCTCGTCGCGGGCCAGGTAGACGCTGCCCATGCCGCCCGTGGCGATGCGGCGCTCGACGCGGTACGTGCCCAGCAGGCGGGCGCCTTCGAAGTCCACGTCGAAGCGGCCACCAGGGCGGGCATCGGGGGCGTTCGCGTCGGCGGCCATGGCGTCCTCGGGTCGAGGAAGGAGGGTCACAAGGGACCCGGGCCCTGGCAAGCGCGGCCCAGGCCTTGGCTGCAGCGTGCGGGTGCGGGCCTACCCCCCCGCCCGGCGACGAGGCCCCAGATAGACCAGCCAGTAGACGCCGGCCACGAGCAGGACGCCGCCCACCAGGTTCCCTACGGTCACGGGCAACAGGTTGTGGGCGAAGAAGCCGCCCCAGGTCACGTCCGCGGCCTCGGGCACGTTGGCCTCGACGAACCCGGGGTCCAGCACCCGCGTGAGGAGAGCGACGGGCACGAAGTACATGTTGGCCACGCAGTGCTCGAAGCCCGAGGCCACGAACGCCGTCACGGGGAACACGATGGCCAGGATCCGGCCCGCGGTGCTGCGCGTGGACAGCGTCAGCCAGATCGCCAAGCAGACGAGCGCGTTGCAGAGGATGCCGAGCGCCATCGCCTCATCGAAGTCCAACCCCACCTTGGCCCGCGCGATGGCCCACTGCTGCAGACCCACGTCCCCGTCCCCCAGGCGGTGATGCCCCGCGTAGACGACGAGCACGGCCGTACCCAGTGCGCCGAGGAAGTTGCCGACGTAGACCCAGGCCCAGCTCGTGACCAGCTGCCGCGTCCGGATGCGCCCACTGGCCCAGGCCATGACGACGAGGTTGTTTCCCGTGAACAGCTCGGCGCCGCCGACCACGACGAGAACGAGCCCAAGGCAGAACGCCAGGCCTGCCGCCACGCGTGCGAGGCCGAAGGGCAGCAGCTCGTCCGCGTTCGTGATGGCGATGGTGCTGAAGACGGCCCCAAGCGCGATGAAGGCGCCCGCGAGCACCGCCAGGCCGAGGAGCTGCCCGACGGGCATGGAGGCCTTGGCCACGCCCACGTCTTCGGCACGTCGGGCGATCTCGGGGGGCAGCAGCCCGTCGACCACGTCCACGAAGACAGTCTAGGTCCGGCGCTCAGGCCAGCCAGGGCCGCAGCCAGCGCTCCGCTTCCGAGGTCGGGATCCCCTTGCGCCGGGCGTAGTCCTCGAGCTGGTCGCGACCGATGCGGCCCACGTGGAAGTAGCGCGCCTTGGGGTGGGCGAAGTACAGCCCGCTCACGCTCGCGGGCGGCGTCATGGCGCACGACTCGGTCAGCGCCACGCCGATCTCCCCGGCTCCGAGCAGGTCAAACAGCCGTCGCTTCTCGGAGTGATCTGGACAGGCCGGATAGCCGAACGCCGGACGGATGCCGCGGAACCGCTCGCGGAGCAGCGCCTCGATCGCCAGCGGCGGCGTCTCGCCATGGCCCCAGCTGCGGCGCACCTGCTCGTGCAGCCACTCCGCAGCGGCCTCGGCCAGCCGGTCGGCAACCGCCTTCACGAGGATCGCGTTGTAGTCGTCGTGTGCCGATTCGTACGCGGCGACCAGCGCCTCGGCGCCGAGGCCCCCGGTGACGGCGAAGGCCCCCAGGTGATCCGGCAGGCCGGCGTCGGCGGGGGCGAGGAAGTCGGCGAGCGAGAGCAGCTCCTTCGTGTCGTGGGGCTCGGTCTGCTGCCGGAGCATGGGGAAGCGCGCGCGCTCCACCGTCCGGCTCTCGTCCGTCCACACCACGAGGTCCTCGCCGTCCCGGTTGGCCGGCCAGATCGCGTGCACGCCACGCGCTTCGATCGAGCCGTCGGCCTCCAGGCGATCGAGGAGCGCCTGGGCGTGGTCGAACAGCTCGCGCGCCGCAGGGCCCTTGGTGGGGTGGTCGAGGATGGTCGGGTAGCGACCACCCAGCTCCCAGGCCGTAAAGAAGAACGTCCAGTCGATGTAGGGGCGAAGCGTCGCGATCGGGATCGGTCGGTGGACGAAGCGACCCACGGCCTGCGGCGCCGGAACGTCGGCGGCGCGATCGACCGGGCGAGGCGCCCGGGCGCGCGCATCGCCCCAGGAGAGCAGCGGACGCGAACGCTCCTCGAGCTGCTGCCGCAGCTCGGCCTGCAGGCGGCGGTTGTCGCCGTCCAGCTCGCGACGTCGTTCCGGGTCCATCAGCTTGCCCACGACCTCGACGACGCGCGAGGCGTCCTTTACGTGCACCGTCGGCGCCTCGTAGGTCGGCGCGATGCGCGCGGCAGTGTGCTGTCGGGAGGTCGTGGCGCCGCCGATCAGGAGCGGCAGGTCGAGCTTGCGGCGCTGCATCTCCTCGGCCACGTGCACCATCTCGTCGAGCGACGGCGTGATCAGGCCGGACAGCCCGATGAGGTCCGCGCCTTCGGTCGCCGCCGTGGCCAGGATCTTCTCGGTGGACACCATCACGCCGAGGTCGACCACGTCGTAGGCGTTGCAGCCAAGCACCACGCCTACGATGTTCTTCCCGATGTCGTGGACATCGCCCTTGACGGTGGCGAGCACGATCTTGCCCTGCGAGCTCCGCGCCCCGCCGGCCTCCTTCTCGGCCTCCATGTACGGCTCGAGCCAGGCCACGGCGCGCTTCATGACGCGCGCGCTCTTCACGACCTGCGGCAGGAACATCTTGCCGGCGCCGAAGAGGTCCCCCACCACCTTCATGCCGTCCATCAACGGGCCTTCGATGACGTCCAGCGGACGGGCAGACGCCTGGCGGGCTTCCTCGACGTCTTCCTCGATGTGGTCGACGAGGCCGTGGACGAGCGCGTGCGAGAGGCGCTTGGCCACGGGCAGCTCGCGCCATGCCGTATCCACTTCGCGGGCCTTGCCCGCGCCGCGCACCGTCTCGGCGAAGGCCACCAGCCGCTCGGTGGCGTCGGGGCGGCGCACGAACAGCACGTCCTCGACGTGCTCGAGCAGGTCCTTGGGGATGTCCTCGTACACGGCCAGCTGGCCGGCGTTGACGATGCCCATGTCCATGCCGGCTTGGATGGCGTGGTAGAGGAACGCGGCGTGCATGGCTTCGCGCACGACGTCGTTGCCGCGGAACGAGAACGAGAGGTTGCTGACGCCGCCGCTGATGCGGATGCCCGGGCACGAGGCCTTCAGGTCGCGCGTTGCCTCGATGTAGTCCAGTGCGTAGCGGTCGTGCTCCTCGATGCCCGTCGCCACCGCCAGGATGTTGGGGTCGAAGATGATGTCGCCCGGGTCGAAGCCGGCGTCGTCCACGAGCAGGCGGTACGCGCGCTCCAGGATCTCGACCTTGCGTGCGCGCGTGTCGGCCTGCCCCCGCTCGTCGAACGCCATGACCACGACGGCGGCGCCGAAGCGGCGGATCGTGCGGGCCTTGTCGAGGAAGTCGGCCTCGCCTTCCTTGAGGCTGATCGAGTTGACGATGGGCTTGCCCTGCACGCACTCGAGGCCGGCCGCGAGGACCGACCAGCGGCTGCTGTCGATCATGATCGGCAGGCGTGCGATCTCCGGCTCCGTGGCCACCAGGTTCAGGAAGCGGCGCATGCACGCTTCGCTGTCGAGCAGGCCCTCGTCCATGTTGACGTCGAGCACGTTGGCGCCGCCACGGACCTGGTCCAGCGCCACGTCGAGCGCCGCCGTCATGTCGCCAGCCCGCACGAGACGGGCGAAGCGCCTGGACCCCGTGACGTTGGTGCGCTCACCGACCAGCGTGAAGTTGCTGTCGGGCCGGAGGACCACGGGCTCGAGGCCCGCCCAGCGCGTGACGCCGCGCACGGGGGCGGGTCGCGGTCGCGGCGGCAAGCCCGCCACCGCATCGGCCAACGCGCGGATGTGGTCGGGCGTGGTGCCGCAGCAGCCGCCGACGAGGTTGACCAGCCCGTCGCGGGCCATCTCCCCCACCAGCTCGGCGGTCGTGGCCGGCAGCTCGTCGTAGGCTCCGAACGCGTTGGGGAGGCCCGCGTTGGGATAGACCGAGACGTACGTGTCGGCCACCGCGGCGAGATCCGCGAGGAACGGACGCATCTCGCGCGCGCCGAGCGCGCAGTTGAGCCCCACCACCAAGGGCTTGGCATGGGCCACGCTGATCCAGAACGCCTCCAGCGTCTGGCCGCTGAGCGTGCGGCCGCTCAAGTCCGTCACGGTGACGGAGAGCAGGATCGGCACGCGCTGGCCGCGTGCTTCGAAGACGTCTTCGATGGCCACGAGGGCAGCCTTGGCGTTGAGCGTGTCGAAGATCGTCTCGACCAACAGCACGTCCACACCGCCTTCGAGCAAGGCGTCTACCTGCTCGGCGTACGACGCGCGCACGTCGGCGAAGGTGACGTCGCGGTAGGCGGGGTCCTCGACGCGGGGGGAGATCGAGAGCGTCTTGTTGGTCGGACCCACGGCACCGGCGACGAAGCGCGGGTGCTCGGGGTCGCGGGCGGTGCAGGCGTCGGCGGCTTCCCGGGCGATCCGGGCCGCGGCCACGTTGATCTCGCGGACGTGGCCCTCCATGCCGTAGTCGGCCTGGGCGATCGAGGTGCCGTTGAACGTGTTCGTCTCGATGAGGTCCGCGCCGGCGTCCAGGTAGGCGTCGTGGATCTCGCGGATCAGGTCGGGCCGCGTGAGGACCAAGAGGTCGTTGTCGCCCTTGAGATCGCGCGGGTGGTCGGCGAAGCGCGTGCCGCGGAAGTCGGGCTCGTCCAGCTTGGCGCGCTGGATCATGGTGCCCATGGCGCCATCGAGCACGGCGATGCGCCGCTCGAGCAGGTCCACGAGGCGAGTCTCGACGTCAGGCCCCGTCAGCAGCTGGCGGGAGTCGGTGCCGGGCATCTGCCTACCTTGGCCACGACCCCCGACACCTGCCAGAACGGGCTGCTGTCATAAACGACGACGCCCGCCGCATGCATGCGGCGGGCGTCGGAGGCAAGACGGTCGAAGCGCGCCTACTTGGCGGCGGCGACGGCCTCCTTCTCGGTCTTGGCCTGGTCCTTCTCGACATCGGCCAGCTCCTTGATGCGCGCGGCGATGTCTTCCTTGTGCTCGACGAGCCAAGCGTGGACCGTCGCGGGGCTGTCGAACTCCTCGCCCGTCAAGGCGCCCAGGGCCTTCTTGATGGGGTGGATGAGCTCTTGGATGCTGCGGCCGCCGCCGCCCTTGCCGGGCTTGTTGGGCTTGCCGCCGCCGCTGTCTGCGCCGCCGTTCTGGGCCTTGGCCTCGGCCTCGTTCTTGGCCGCCTGCTCCTTGGCCTGCTTCTCGGCCGCCTTCTGGTCGGCGTCACCCGCCGAGCCGGTGTCGACGTTGGCCTCGGCACCCTCCCAGGAGTAGCCCTCGCCATCGGACTCGCTCTGACCGCTGTTCTTGCCGCGGGCGGCCGGCGGGTCGCGATCGGGGTCGATCTGGACCAGCTTGAGCATGGGAAGGATCAGGCGCATGTCGCCCGTGGCGCCGACGGCCTCGATGGCAGCCTTCTTCACCGAGAAGTCGGGGTGGCGAAGCATGTCCTCGATGACCTCGGTGGCGCCGAGGAACTTGAGGCGGCCCAGGCTGTCGAGGGCGGCCATCAGGAAGTTGCTGTCGTTCTTGTTGCGCTGGATCGCCTCCGCGATCTTCTTGCCCGCGAGCACGGGCAGCGCCGTCTGCTCGGACAGGTGCACGGCGGCGGCGATGCGCAGGTTCTCGTCGCTGCCCTTCAGGACCTTGGCCAGCTCGTCGACGACGTCGGGATGCTGGATGGCCACGAGCTGCTGCATGGCCCAGTCGCGCTGCGCGAGGCGCTCCTCGCCCTTCAGGCCCTTGGCCTTCCAGTTGTCCTTGTAGGCCTCGATCGCCGCCTTCACCTCGTCGGGGGACGCGAGGGCGGGAGCGGCTTCGGGAGCCGCAGCGGGCTCGGCGCCGCCATCGGGCGCAGCGAACGCGGGGACGGCCAGCAGAGCGGCCAGGGCCAGGGCGAGCGGGAACGTGCGACGGGGCATGGGCACCTCCAGGTGCAGTCGTCCTTGAGACTACCACCGCCGCCGACCGGCCCCGATCCACCGAATCGGTGCCCGGACGCCCGAGGGGAGGCCAGCCACCTGGGGCCGGGACGGACGGCCTGACCCGTCTCCTGGGGAGCCTCCCTACTTGGAGAGGTCCAGGTAGGTCCCGCCCGCGGCAGCCGACATCACCTGCATCATCGCGAACGGGTGGTTGCCCACGCCCACGGTATGCACGGGGATCTGGAGCCAGCCGGCGCGTAGGGCCACGGCCGCCCCGATGTGGTCTTCGTCGGTGACCGGAGCCAGCCACGGCTTGCTGCTGGAGACGTAGAGGACCTCGCAGGGGCCCTTGGACCAGGCCTGCTTGTCCTTCTCGCCGCCGAGGTGGATGGCAGTCATCAGGGCGCCGAGCACGTCCTGGCCGGTAACCCCCTTCGTCTCCTCGATGGCTTCGATGGCCGTCTTCTTGGCCCCGGCATTGGCGCTGTTGAGCTTGCCGAAGACGTCGTTGAGGGACGTGTTGACGAGGAACACGTCGAACTTGGCGCCCTTGGGCAGGTCCTGCACCCAGCGCCGCGCCCAAGCCCTGGCGAACTGCCGCTTGGTCTGGATCTGGAACCAGGGGATGGGGCGCGCGCCGGGTACTTCGCAGAGCGTGGTGAGTCGATCGCGGTCGTAGGGATGCGGGTCGTCCGTCTGCGCGCTCGTGTCGAGGATCACGACCATGCGATCGCCAAACAGGGGGATGCCGAACAGCGTGCGGTAGGGAAGCGGCTTCTTCTTGATGTCCGCGGGCTCCTTGCCACTGGCCAGCGCCGTCCACGCCGCAGGGTCGAGGCCCATGTCGTGCTTGAGGAGCCGCACGAGCGTGCGCCACGCCTCGCCGCGCTCGATGCCGCCGCCCGCGTTGCCGAGCACCTTGACGAGCACCGGCACGACGGTGTCGAGCGGGTACCACTCGGGCACCCACGGCGGCGGATTGGGCTCGAGGAGAGGCTTGCCGTCGTGGCCGATCTTGGGTTCCGGTGGCGGACCGGCCATGGTGCGAAGGGCTTCGGCCGCGGCACGCTGCACTTGATGGTCGTCCGACTTCTCGAGCAGCTGGACCAAGACGGGCACGGCCTCGGGGACGTGCTTCTGCCCCAGCGCCAGGGCGGCCTGGGCCACGATCGGCGGCTCCTTGCCCTGGGCCAGCTCGAGCAGCACCTCCTTGCCATCGGTACCGGGCTGGGAGCGCACGCAGAGCAGGGCCAAGTGGCGGCGCTCGTCGCTGCCCTTCTGGATGGCGGCGTACAGGTCGGCCTTGGCCTCGTCGCTGACAAGCCGACCGAGACGCTCGGCGGCGGCCAGCTTGGCGGCCGGGTGCGGGTCGGCCTCCATGGCGTCGAGCATGGCCTCGACGATCTTGGGGCCGTCGTAGAAGGAGAGCGCGTCGTACGCCTCCACGCGCACGCGCCAGTCACCCGACTTCTGGGCATCGCGGAAGGCCTTGATCCCATCGCCGACGTCGTCGGCGCGGACCGCGGGGGCGGCCGCGAGAAGCAGGGCAAGGAGCGCGAGAGGGACGAGACGGCGGGGCAGGACGATGGGCATGACGGGCCGAGGATACGGGACGCCGGGCGGCGGGCCCCGGCGGATCGCCGGGTACGCTGCTGTGATGCACGTCTCGTTCCGCGCCCGCTCCATCCTCGTCCCGGCCCTCGGCGCCTTGCTCCTGCTGAGCAGTGGGCCGCTCGCGTCCGGTGCGCCGAAGAAGAAGCAGAAGCCGGGCGTGCCCGACAAGGAGATGCAGAAGGCCATCGACGAGGCCGTGGAGCGCGGGGCCGAGTGGCTGCGCAAGCACCAGAGCGCCAGCGGCCAGCTCGGCGTCGTCAAGCACGGCGGCGCGGCCTACTACGGGATCGGCTCCACGGCACTCGGCGGCCTGGCTCTCTTGGCGGCGGGCGACGAGCAGGGCGATGAGGTCCTCGACAAGGCCATGGCCTACTGCCGCAAGAAGGACGAAGAGGGCTCGGGCGCGCGCACCACGTATGACGCGGGCACCGTGCTCATGTTCGCGCACAAGTACTTCGGCCACCCCGAGGGCAAGAAGCCCAAGAAGAAGCGCGGGCCCGCTGGCCCGGCCAACCCGCTCGGCATGCCCGAGGACGCGCTGGGCTGGATCCGCAGCCTCGCCAACTTCCTCGTGGACCAGCAGAAGCAGGAGACCGGCGACTGGGGCTACCCCCAGAACCGCCCCGACTTCTCCAATACGCAGTACGCGCTCCTGGGCCTGCGCGCGGCCAAGGACAGCGGCATCGCGATTGCCCCGGGTGTGTGGCTTCGCGTGCTCGACCGGGCCATGGACGCGCAGCAGAAGGACGGCCCCAAGGTCAAGCGCACGATCGTGCCCGAGGAAGAGGGCGGCACCGTGTACGTGGTCGAGAGCGACGACCGCAGCCGCGGCTGGCCGTACACCGCGGACAGCAACGTGGCCACGGGCAGCATGACCACCGCGGGCATTGCCATCCTGGCGATCGCGCACGACGGTCTCGTGAACCCGCGGAAGTTCCCGTCGTACAAGCCCAGCCGCCAGCTCGAGGTGGCGCAAGCGGTGCAGGACGGCTTCGCGTGGCTCGAAGCCAACTTCGCCGTCGACAAGAACCCGGGCTCGATGGCGCCCAACTGGCACTACTACTACCTGTACGGCCTCGAGCGCGCGGGCGTGCTGGGCGGTCGCGACCTGCTCGGCCAGCACGACTGGTACATCGAGGGCGCCAAGTACCTGCTGCAGGCGCAGAAGAGCGATGGACGTTGGGCTTCAGGTGCGCTCGGCACGGCCGAGTACGAGGCCAGCGACATCCTCGATACCGCGTGGGCGATCCTGTTCTTGAAGCGCGCGACGCATCCGCTCGACTCCCCGATGCCCGTCGTCACGAAGTAGCGACGGCCTACGCGCGCCTCGCACTGGTGCCGGGCTCGCGGCGGCGGAGCGAAGCGACGCGGGCTGCGTGCCAGGCTCCTGCGGGAGGCCTCCGGCAGGGAGCTATCGCCGTGGGTCCTCGACTCGAGCCTGGAGGGCCATGAGGCTGCGTCCGATGACGCGGCCGGCAGGCTCGCGGATGCGTACGGCGGGGAGGGACTCGACCTCCCAGCGGCCGCGCGTTGCGGCGTCCACGCCCAGCAGCACGGGCACGTCCAGGCCGGTGGTCCGCCGCAGCTCGTGCAGGGCCTCCGCGTCGATGGAGGGCGTCACGGCCACCAAGTGCGCATCCGGAGCGCGCTTGGCCAGCTCCGCGAACGCCTCGAGGTCCGCCTTCGTGCGCTTGGCGGCCACGTCGAAGAACAGCACGCTGCGATCACCGCGCCCCAGCTCGGGGGGCACCGACATCTCGCGGCCCTGACCGTCGATCCAACGCACGCCGTGCAGCTCCATGTCGCTTGACCACCCGCTCAGACCGGGGCCGGTCGCCGTGCGTCGGCCCCCTGCCGGCGCGTCGGCGCGCCCGCACGCCGGGAGTACGAGCAGCGCTACCAGCGCGACGCCAAGCCACGTGCGGCACATGTGAAGGCCTCCTGGGGAACGCCTGCCCCCACCTGCCTCCACGCATTCCGCGCAACGACTGGCCAAGGTCCGAACGCTTTGCGTGGAGGAGGGTGTCGGAGCGAGGTCCGCCCGGCTCGGGAGATCCCATGTCCTTCTCGTCCCACCCCCCCCTGGCCGCAGGTTGGCGGCTTGTCGCGTCCCTCGTGGTCCTCTTGGCACTCGGGGCCTGCGGTTCGGGCGGCGGCACCGCTTCGACCACGGCGTTCCAGGACTCCGACCTGGACGGCGTGCCGGACAGCACGGAGACCGAGGGCTACGAGATCGTCGTCTACCTCTCGACCCCGGGCTCGAGCCTGCCGCCGCAGGAGGTCCGGCGGACGGTGACGAGCGATCCCGTGCTCACCGACACGGACGGCGATGGCCTGGACGACGTCGCCGAGCGCGAGGCCGGGACCGACCCGCGCATGGCCGACACGGACGGCGACGGGCGTACCGACGCGGAGGAGCTGGAGGGCTACCTCGTGATCGTCGACGAGTTCGGGTTCGGCCCCATGGGCAACGGCGCGACGCTCACGCGACGCGACGTGGTCTCCGACCCGACGCGCAACGACACGGACGGTGACGGGATCCCCGACGGCGACGAGTACCTCTTCCGCCTGGATCCGCAGCGCAAGGACTCCGACGGCGACGGCCTCGACGATCACGCCGAGTGCTCGCGCTGGATCACGAGCGCCCTCACCGTGGACACCGATGGCGATGCCCGCGGGCCCGATGGCACGGGCGTGCCCGACAGCCGCCTCTTCGACGGCACCGAGCTCCAGTTCGACGCCACGGGCGAGCTGCTGCCGACCAGCACCTCCCCCATCCACGACGACACCGACGGCGACGGCCAGGCCGACGGCGAGGAGATCGACAACCCCTTCCGCAGCATGCTCGTGGCGGACCTGCCGACGGTGGAGCTGATCCCCGAGGGCGACATCGCGCTCAGCCTGTTCGTCACCTACGAGGAGAGCGAGGAGGAGGCCACCGAGTACGCGATGACGCTCAGCACGGAGCAGGGCTCGGAGAGCAGCGTGAGCAGCACGCAGGGCACAGAAGTCGGCTTCGAAGCCAGCGTGTCCGTCTCGGCGGGCCTCGAGGTGGAGGCCGGCTTCCCGGACAACGGTGTCAAGGGCACGGCCAGCGTCACCGAGTCGTTCACCGCGGGCTTCAGCAGCTCGACCTCGTTCTCGCAGTCGCAGTCCTCCTCCATGTCGGTCCAGCAGGCCAACAGCGAGGCCCGCAGCGACGCCCGCTCGAAGACCGAGAGCACGAGCAGCGGCCGCATCACCATGGGCCTGCGCATCAAGAACACGGGCAACACGCTGACCTTCAAGATCACCAACCTCGGGATCAGCGTGCTGCGCTGGAAGCCCGAGGGCGAGAACGGCGAGGCCGGCGGCTTCGAGGCCCTGGGCACGCTGAAGCCCGACCTGGAGGCCTTCACCTTGGCGCCCGGGTCGGCGACGCCCGTCCTGACGCTCTCGTCGGACGAGATGAACCCCGACATCATCAAGGCGTTCATGGAGAACCCCGGCGCGCTGCACCTCGAGCCCGCGTACTTCGACCTGGAGAACGCCGAGGGCATCAACTTCCAGTTCCTGCAGGAGAACACGTACACGCGCACGGCCTTGATCCGCATCGATCACGGTGATGGCGTGGTCACCAGCTACCGCGTGGCCACCAACGTGGCGCGCGACGAGCTCGGCAACTACGCCGGCGTGCGGCTGGGCGACGCCCTGGAGTCGATCCTGGGCAAGTCCTTCACGACGGCGCCGTACACGTACACGGCCAAGGACGGCTCGACGGCGACGGAGCTGGTGCTTACCTCGCTCGATGGCTTCACGGGCGCGGCCGGCTTCCCGACGGTGAACGGCCAGCTGGCGATGCCGGAGAGCGTGTGGGTCGTGGCCGGGTCGCGCGACGCCCACTCCGTGGCCGGCCAGGACTTCGCCGACACGCCGCTCCTCGCGGGCGACGTCATCCAGCTGACCCGGATCACGGACGCCGACGGCGATGGCCTGGCGGGCGGCGCGGAGTCTGCGCTCGGCACCGAAGGCAGCGCCGTCTCGGACAGCGATGGCGATGCCTTGAAGGACTTGGACGAGAGCGTCCTCGGCTGGTTCGCCGGGGCCCCGGGCGTCTACCCGTCGACCACCGTCGCCTCGGTGGACGACCTCCAGGCGAGCGACATCGAGCTCTCCAACGCCGAGTACCCGAAGCGCGTCTACTCCAACCCGCTGCTGCAAGACAGCGACGGAGATGGGCTCTGGGACGACGACGAACGCTTTGCGGGAACGGATCCCTCGAACCCCGACACGGACGGCGACTCGCTCCCCGATGGTGTCGACGCCTTCCCGCTCTACCCCTCCGTGCGGCTCTACGTGGACGTCACCGCGCCGGCGCGCGACATCAACGACGCGACGCCCGATGGCCTGAGCTGGCAGGACGCCTTGCCGAGTCTGCAGGACGCCCTGACGCTCGCGCGTCGCTCGCAGCATGCCTTCATCGACCAGGTGATGGGCACCGGCGCGTCGACCTTCAACACGCTCGGCAACGCCTTGGCGACGTGGAACGGCGGCGGGTTCACCCCGACGCAAGAGGAGGACATCCGGACGAAGGCCCGCGCCCTGATCGGGCAGATCTGGGTGGCCGAAGGCACCTACTACCCGCACGACGGCACCGGACTGCCCCTCACGGGGGCGGATGCCTCCTTCGACCTGCTGGAGCAGCTGGCCATCTACGGCGGCTTCCGCGGTCGGCAGGACACGTCCGGCGCGGGCTACGAGGACCGCCTCGACCAGCGCCGGAGCGACCCGCTGGTTGGCGGCACCGTGCTCTCGGGCGCGAAGCCCGGTGCAACCCCCAGCCAGCACGTCGTCGCTGCCGGTGCGCGTGCGGCCCCGAACGACTCGTTCGGCGTCCTGTTCGAGCAGGTGGACCGCACAGCCATCCTCGACGGCTTCGTCATCGAGGGTGGCGTGGCCAACGCCAGCTCGGTCCCGACGGGCCTGCACCCCAACACGCAGTCCACCGGAGGCGGCATCTGCCTGATCGACGCCTCCCCCACGCTGCGCAACCTCGTCGTGCGCGGCAACGAGGCGGCTGGAGGTGGCGGCGTGTTCGTGTGGGGCGAGGGGAGCTCGCCACTCCTGGAAGACTGCACGATCACGGACAACGACGCCTACAGCGGCGGCGGCATCGCCTTCCGCGTGACCAACAGCACCCTGCAGCTGCCCGAGGCCCCCGTGCTCCGGCGCTGCCGGATCCTGGGCAACCGAGCGCAGCCTCTCACCTACGACGCCCAAGGCCAATCCACCTCCGGTGACGGTGGCGGCGTCAGCTGGATCGGGTTCCCCGGCCAGACCACTACGCGGTCCCCGGGCCACCTGTTGCTCGATCGTTGCCGCATCGCCGACAACACGGCGGGCACGGGTGCTGGCGTGCACATCTCCCAAGACGGCACCGCGGAGCTCCAGAGCTGCGAGATCGTGGGCAACGTCACGGTCACCCAAGACGCCAATGGCAACGTCACGCTCGGCGGTTTCGGCGGTGCGGGCCTGGAGGTGTCCCTGACGCGCCCGCGCTGCCTCGTCGTCCAGTGTCTGATCGCCGACAACCGCGGGCAGTCCTCGGGTGGCCTGGGCACCACGAGCTACCTCAACGACGGCCCCGAGCTGGTCGTGCGCAACAGCACGATCGCCAGCAACGACATCAACGCCGGCTCCTCGGCGGTGAGCTTGAACCAGACCGGCGGATCCTGGCTCTTCGAGAACTGCATCATCACGGGCGGCCAAGCCCTGGGCGGGGTCGCCCTGAGCCCTCCGCTCCGCTCGCTGGGCTCGGCGGGGACGCTTCGCTACTGCCTGTTCGACGAGACGCCCGAAGTCCCCAACTTCGTGGCGAACAGCATCGGCAACATCGTCGACAGCCCGGGCTTCGAGGACGAAGCCCATCGCAACTTCCGCCTCACGGGCAGCTCGCCCGCGGTGGACGCCGGCAACCAGTTCGTCGACTTCGATCCGTGGACACCGGGCTTCCAGGGTCCGCCGGCTACGGACCTCGACGGCAACACCCGCATCGCGGACGGCGGCGTGGGCCCGAGCAACCCGCCGGCGATCGACCTCGGCGCCTACGAGCGCCAGCCCTAGGGAGCGCTACCGGGGCATCGCCTCGCCGCGGTCGCGCAAGGCCGCGGCGAGGCAGGCAGCACGGGCCGCATCCCGATCCAGCTCCGTGAGATCGGGATCGGCTTCGATCGAGTCCGCCACGGCCTCCCATGAGTCGAGCCCGCTGCGCATCTGGGCCACACGCTGCACCCAGGTGGAGAGCGCCTGCTCGAAGGCCTCCGCGTGGCGGCGCCGCTCGGCCCACGGAATCGTGGACCACAGGCGGACGGTCGTGTCGCCCGAGGCCGAGGCCACCGTCCGCCCCCCACCTGCAACGGCCAAGTCCATCACGTAGGCCGTGTGACCCCGCAGGTCGGCCAGCGGCTCCAGCTTGGGCATCGACCAGATGGCGACGCGACCGTCGTCGCCCCCGGTCAGCAGACGCCGCCCCCCATCGACGAAGGCCAGCGCAAAGAGGCGGCCGTCGCTGGCCTGCGCGCTCGCTTGCGTGCGGCGGGACTCCACGTCGATCAGCGCCACGCGCCCGTCGGCGAAGGCAACCGCCGCCAAGCGACCATCCGGGGACAGGCGTAGGCGGTTCGGGGAGGCCTCCAGCGGCATGTCGCCAAGTCGCTCACCCGTCGTGGCATCGAACACGTACAGCTTGGCGGGCCCTGCGCAGACGAGTCGCCCTGCGCCCAGGTCCATGGCGCGCACGTCGGCGACGTCTCCTACGACGCGAACCTGCTCGTCAGGTCGATAGAGACCCAGTCCCAAGGCCTGCCCCACCCACGTGCCGTGGAGCCTCTCGTCGTAGACCAGGGGGCGGATTCCGTTGGAGGGGGGCTGCCCAGCTGCGGCCTCGATGGCCAGCGTTCGCGCGTCCAGCCAGTAGAGGTGGCGAGTCCACGCCACCGTCCGTGCGTACACGACGAGCTGGCGCCCATCGGGCGACCACGTCATGCCGTAGCACGCGTTGACCTCGGGAAGCCGCACGCCACCCAGTACGCGGCCGGACACTGCGTCGAACAGGCGCACCGTGCCATCCCACGAGGCAGACGCCAGGCGACGCCCGTCCGGCGAGGCAGCAACGGCGTAGACGTACGAGTCGTGATCTCCAAGCACCACGCGCGGAGCGTCCGGCCCCAGGTCCCATACGCGCGCACGCCCGTCGAATCCCACGGTGACCAAGACGCGTCCGCTCGCGTCGAAGCTGGGCGCATGACATCCACCGGGGTGGCCGCGCAGCGTGCGCAGCAGGACGCCCGTAGCGGTGTCCCAGAGCCGGACGCGCCCCTCGCCGGAGGTGGTGGCCACCGTGCGCGCGTCGGGGGAGAACGTAGCCCCCGTCATGCTCGAGCCGGAGCCGCCTCCACCGGCTAGCTCTTCCCCGGTCCACACGTCGGTGACCGTCCACCGTCCATCCCCACTGCACGCGAGCAGTCGCGTGCCCGACGGGTCGAAGGCGAGCTCGCCGACCACGCCCCGCGAGCCGGGAAACGGGATGAGGGTGTCCGCGGCCACTCCGAATCGGTGGATCAGCAGACTCGGCGCGTCGCGACTTCGTACGGCAACGGCCGAGCCGTCGTGGCTCGATGCGAAGCCCAGGTCCGCGCGCACACCTGGCACGGGGAACCCACGGTCGGCGCGCACGGCAGGCACGGGGAACTCGAGGCGCCCACTGGCCGGGTCGCTGAGGTCGACGCGCGTCAAGAGCTCGCCACGCGTGAGCAGGAACGCGAAGTGCCGGTCCCCCGAGATGACCGGCACGCCCTCGAAGCGCTCACCCGCACTGTTCTGCGCACCGGGGGTGCCCGGCGCCACCCCGCTCCCGAGGAGCGGCACGCCAGTCGCCTCGAGATCCGCGTACACGAGTCGACCACCGGGCTCGACCCACGTGGCGAGGCGAGCGTCACGTGCCAGCTTGAGGTGTGGGGCCACGCGCTCGAGGAGCACGTCACCGCTTCGCCAGTCCACGATGCGCAGCCGTTCCTGGCTCGGGCCCGCTCCGCGCGTCTGCACACCCACGGCCACACGGTCGCCCTGGGAGAGGATCACGCCCTGTGTGATCAGCTCCTGATCGGCCCCCAGCACACGCGCGCTCTCGTCGACGTCGGCGGCGAGGAGATCCCACTCCCAGCGCCTGAGCTCGAGGGGCGCCTCTTCGAGGGCCTCACGCACCTGGGACGTGTACCCCATCTCGGCGCCGAGCAAGGCGCTGGCCAGGGCCGCGCGGTAGGAGCTCTTCCGTGCCGCCTCCGAGACGTTGTCGGCCTGGGCGCGCGCCCTGCGCTCGCGCGAAGCGGACTGCATGGCGAGCACGAGACTGCCCAGAAGTGCGGCGAGCAGCAGGCTGGCGACCGACACGGCCGCCCGGTGCCGCGCCACGAAGCGGCCCAGGAGATAGAGCGCGCGCGGTGAGCGGGCGCGAATGGGCTCGCGCCGTTGCACGTGGCGCAGGTCGTCGGCCAAGGCTGCCGCGGATGGGTAGCGGCGGGCGGGATCCTTGGCGAGCGCCGTGGCCACGACGACTTCGAGGTCGCCCTTCAGTCGTGCGTCGACGCTGCCGAGAAGCGGCGGCGTCTCGTGCTGCAGGCGCTCGGCCGCGCGAGCCAGAGGCACACCTGCCAGGTCGAGCGGCAGCCGGCCCGTCAGCAGCTGGTAGAGCACGACGCCGAGCGCATACACGTCCGTCGAGGTGGAGACTTGGTCACCGACGATCTGCTCCGGCCCCATGTAGGAGAGCGTGCCGAGCAGCCCGCCCGTCGTGAGATGCAGCGAGGCCGTCGCGTCCGGCGAACGCGCAACACGCGCCACGCCGAAGTCGAGGACCTTCACGTGGCCTTCCGACGTGACCAGGATGTTGCCCGGCTTGAGGTCGCGGTGGATCACGCCGCGCCGGTGGGCGTGGTCGACCGCGGAGCAGACGGCGCACAAGAGATCGATGCGTGCGTCCACGTCGAGCCCGGCCTCGTCCGCGTAGCGGTCGATGGGCTTGCCCTCGACGAACTCCATCGCGAAGTAGGGCCGTGCGCGGCCCTCGTCCTCGACGACCCCCATCGCGTACACCTTGGCGATACCCGGATGGTCGAACTGGGCGAGGACCTCGGCTTCCAGCTCGAGCCGGCGGACGGCGCGATCGGAGGCAAGCTCGGGGCGCAGGAACTTGATGGCGGCAAGGCGCTCGGGACGCTCCTGGCGGGCCTTGTACACCACGCCCATGCCGCCCTCGGCGATCCGGTCGAGCAAGGTCCAGCTGCCCAGCTGGGCCGGCGGACTGTGGTCCGCACGCAGCGCATCGGCGGCGCGCGCCGCCACGTCGCGTAGCGCGTCGGCGGTCTCGTGCGCCGCGCTGCCATCGTGGACGCGCAGCATGGCCTCGACGTCGCGCCGCAGCGCATCGTCGCCGCCGCAGCGCGCAGCGAGGAAGGCCGCACGCTCGGCAGTCTCGAGCGACGCCGCCTCGACCAAGAGCGCATGACGGACCGCGTAGGCCTCGGCATCCCAGGGCATGTCGTCCGCGGCTCGGGACACCGGATCTCCTCGAGGCGATTGCACAGGGCTGCTGGGCTGCGCCCTACTTTGACGCGGACCGGGCGCGATCCTGCAGCGCCGCGGCAAGCACCGCCGCGCGCCCGGCATCGCGCTCGAGGTCCGTGAGGTCGCGGTCGGCTTCGAGGGCGTCGGCCACGGCCTCCCACGACTCGAGCTGCTCGTGCAGCGTGGCGACACGCTGCTGCCACGCAGGCAGCGCCCCCTCGAAGGCCTCCGCGTGGCGGCGCCGCTCCGCCCACGGAATCGTGGACCACAGCCGCACCGTCGTGTCCCCGGAAGCGGACGCGACCGTCCGGCCACCGCACGCGACGCACAGCGACATCACGTAGGCGTTGTGACCACGCAAGTCGGCGAGTGGCTCGAGCTCGGGCACCGACCAGATGGCAACACGACCGTCGTCGCCCCCGGTAAGCAGCCGCCGCCCGCCGTCCACGAAGGCGAGTGCGAACAGGCGTCCGTCGCTGGCCTGTGCGCTCGCCTCCAGCTTGCCCGACGCGATGCCGAACAGGCTCACGCGGCCATCCACGTGCGCCACGGCGACCTGCCGACCGTCTGGCGACAGCTGGACGCGGTTGGCCGGGCTATGCAGCTCGACCTGCCGGAGGAGCTTGCCCGTCGAGGTGTCGATCACACCCAGCCGCCCTTCCCCTGCGCACACGAGGAGCGCTCCGGCAACGTCGACGCCTCGTACGTTCTTCACCTCGCCATGGAGGCGGACCTGCCCCTTGGCTTGGCAAAGACCCACGCCGTCCTGGGTCCCCAGCCAGACACCCCGCAGCGACGGGTCGTAGACGGGACTCCGCCATCCGGGGGACGCGGGTAGGTGCACCTGCTCCTGGATGCGCAGGGTCCGGGCGTCCAACCACCAGAGCTCACGGGCGGCAGGGCTCATCCGGGCGTGCACGATCAGGTGCCGCCCGTCGGGGGTCCACACCACGTCGAAGCAGGTCTTCACGTCCGGCAGCGCGACATGCCCAAGCGCGCGTCCCGAGAGTGCATCGAACACCCGGACGGTTCCGTCCCAGGCCGCCGTCGCGAGGCGCCGCCCATCGGGTGACGCAGCGACGCCATAGACGTACGACTCGTGATCGCCGAGTACCACGCGCGGCGCGTCCGGGCCCAGGTCCCACACGCGCGCTCGCCCGTCGAGGCCCATGGTGACCAAGACGCGTCCGCTCGGATCGAAGCTTGGCCCGTGACACCCACCGGGATGCCCGCGCAACGTCCGTAGGAGGAGCCCGGTTTCCGTGTCCCAGAGTCGGACGCGCCCTTCGCCGGACGTGGTGGCTACGACCCGTCCATCGGGGGAGAACGCGGCTCCCGTCATGCTCGAGCCCTCGCCACCTCCCCCTGCGAGCTCCTCGCCCGTCCAGACGTCGGAGACCGTCCAGCGGCCGTCGCCGCTGCACACGAGGAGGCGCGTGCCTGTGGCGTCGAAGGCCATCTCGCCGACGATCCCCCGCGTGCCCGGGAAGGGAATCACCGTGTCGGCCGCCACGCCGAAGCGGTGCAGCACGATGCCCGGGTTGCCGCGCCTGCGCACGGCGACCACGGCGCCATCGTGGCTCGTCGCGAAGCCACGGTCCGTCCGCACCCCCTCGATGGACAGGTCAATGGGATCGTGGGTCGCCTGGAAGAGGTCGGTGCGGCGCACGCGCGTTCCGCGCGTCACGCGGTAGGCCACCGTGCCGTCGCCCGAGACGACCGGCGGCCCTGTGAGCACGTCAGCCGGCACGCGGCCGGTGTCCTCCCCGGCAAGCTCGGGGGACTGCCTCCAGACGGGAAGGCCCGGCTCGTCGAGCTTGGCGTAAGCGACGCTGCCGTCCGCCTCGACCCACGACGCGATCCGCGCAGCGCGGGCCAGCTGCAGCTCGGGAGCCTCGCGCTCGTCCAGCACGTCTCCCGTCCGCCAGTCGACGATCCGCAAGCGCCGCTGCGCCGCCGGCGCGTCGCGATCTTGGACGGCAAAGGCGATGCGCACCCCGTCGCCGAGGAGCACGCCCTGGTCAAGCAGCTCGTGATCGGAACCGAGGACGCGCGCGCTCTCGTCCAGGTCCGCCGCGAGCAAGTCCCACTCCCAGCGCCGCAGCTCCAGCGGCGCCCGCTCGAGGGCATGCCGTGCCTGCGACGTGTACCCCATCTCGGCGCCGAGCAGGGCGGTGGCAAGCGCTGCCTGGTACGAGCTCTTGCGCGCCTCGACCGAGACCAGGTCCGCTTGGGCGCGCGCCTTGCGCTCGCGCGACACCGACTGCATGGCGAGAACGAGGCTGCCTACGAGCGCGGTCAGCAACAGGCTGGCGATCGACACTGCGGCCCGATGCCGCGCGACGAAGCGACCCAGCAGGTACAGCGCGTGCGGCGGTCGCGCCCGGATCGGCTCGCGGCGTTGGACGTGTCTGAGGTCGTCGGCCAGCGCTGCCGCGGACAGGTAGCGCCGCGCCGGGTCCTTGGCCAGCGCCGTGGCCACCACGACTTCGAGGTCTCCCTTGAGTCGTGCGTCGAGGCTGCCGAGAAGCGGCGGCGTCTCGTGCTGGATACGCTCGGCCGCGCGCGCCAACGGCTGGCCGCCAACGTCGAGCGGCAGCCGGCCGGTCAAGAGCTGGAAGAGGACCACGCCAAGCGCATACACGTCGGTCGACGTGGAGACCTGGTCGCCGACGATCTGCTCCGGCCCCATGTACGCCAGCGTGCCGAGGAGCCCACCTGTCGTCAGGTGCAACGAGGCCGTCGCGTCCGGTGAGCGCGCGACGCGCGCCACACCGAAGTCCAGCACCTTCACGCGACCATCGGGCGTCACCAAGATGTTGCCGGGCTTGAGGTCGCGATGGATCACGCCGCGGCGATGGGCGTGGTCGACCGCCGAGCAGACGTCACAGAGGAGGTCGATGCGCGCGTCGACATCGAGGCCGGCCTCGTCGGCGTAGCGGTCGATGGGCTTGCCCTCGACGAACTCCATCGCGAAGTAGGGCCGCGCACGGCCCTCGTCCTCCACGACCCCCATCGCGTACACCTTGGCGATGCCCGGATGGTCGAACTGGGCCAGGACCTCGGCTTCCAGCTCGAGCCGGCGCACGGCGCGTTCCGACGCCAGCTCGGGACGGAGGAACTTGATCGCGGCAAGGCGCTCGGGGCGCTCCTGGCGGGCCTTGTAGACGACGCCCATGCCGCCCTCGGCGATCCGCTCGAGCAAGGTCCAGCTGCCCAGCTGGGAGGGGGGGCTGTGGTCGGCACGCAGCGCATCGGCGGCGCGAGCCGCCACGTCGCGCAGCGCGTCGGCGGTCTCGTGCGCCGCGCTGCCATCGTGGACGCGCAGCATGGCCTCGACGTCGCTCCGGAGCGTGGCATCCCCGCCGCACCGTTCGGCCAGGAAGGCCGCGCGCTCGGTGGCCCCAAGCGCCGCCGCCTCGACCAGCAGGGCATGGCGCGCGGCGTAGGCGTCGGCGTCCCACGGCATGTCATCGGCGGCTGCGGGCACCGAATCTCCTCGGGGTGGATGCCGGCCCGAGAGGATAGCCGGTTCCCGACGCCCGCCGCGGCTAGGTCGTCTCGAGGGCGCGCGCGAGGAAGAGACGCGCCGCCGCCCAGTCGGTCTTGACCGTCGCGAGGCTCACGCCGAGCACCTCCGCGGTTTCCGCGAGCGTGAGGCCTCCGAAGAAGCGCAGCTCCACGACTTGGGCGTGGCGCGGCTGCACGCTCGCCAGTGCCGCCAGGGCACGCTCCAGGTCGAGGACGTCGACCTCACCGGTCGTCTCGTCGCGAACGGCCACGTCCACGAGCGTCACGCCGCGAGCTTCCCCTCCTCGCTTGGCCGCGTTGCGGCGCCGCGCCGCGTCCACCAAGACGTGCCGGATGGCCCGCGCCGCCACGGCAAGGAAGTGCTCTCGCCCCTCGAACGGCCGCTCGCCCCCGCGCTGGATGCGCAGCCACGCCTCGTGGACGACGGCCGTCGGCTGCAGCGTCACGTGCTCACCGCGCAGCCTCGAAGCCGCGAGCCTTCTCAACGGCTCGTACAGGAGGTCGAACAAGCGATCCGCGCCGCCAGCCTCCCCCCGCATGAGGGAGCCAAGCGCCTCCTCGATCTCGTCGCCTCCGACCTCGCCGTCGTCCATGCCGTGGAGGGTAGTCGGGGGCCCGAGGCGGCACCCCGCCGCGGACGAACGCGCCACGCGGCTGGCCGGCTCGCGGGACGGGTCACCGCCTGCGGCGGCCTCTGCGCGGGTCGAGCTTGTCCTTGACCCACAGCGCGCCCACCCACGGCCACAGCGCGGCGCGCACCAGGGCCCACGAGGCGCGAGGGAGTCCGTGGCGATCGGCGCGGGCAGCCCTCGTCATTCCCCATACGTAGACGATCGTTGCGCCGACGAGATAGAAGGTGACCGCCCACACGAGCTCATGCTCCCGTCGTCTCGCGACCACTTCCCCGAGAAGCGAACAGCGGCACACCGTTCCAGGGGGGAGAAGTGGCGGAGAGATAGGGATTTGAACCCTAGGTAGGGTTGCCCCTACACCGGTTTTCGAAACCGGCCCGTTCGACCGCTCCGGCATCTCTCCGCAGGAACGTGGGCGGGCACGGTAGGCCCCCACCCGCGAAGCGTCAAGCCGGGCCGGGCCGCCCCTCGGTTGCCCCCGCGGCGGCGTCCGGACGGCCGCGGGGCCCCAGCTCGCCTCCCTTGCGGCGGGCGCGGAAGAAGGTGCGAAGCAAGTCTGCCGACGCGGCCTCCCCCACGCCACCGATCACGTCGGGACGATGGTTGAGCCGGGGGTCGGCCACGACGTTGCCCAGGCTGCCGACGGCGCCGGCCTTCGGGTCGGACGCTCCATACACGAGCGTGCCGACGCGTGCGTTGACGATGCCGCCCGCGCACATGAAGCAGGGCTCGAGCGTGACGTAGAGCGTGCACTCGTTGAGGCGCCAGTCGCCCAGCAGCACCGCGGCCTCGCGCATGACGATCAGCTCGGCGTGGGCGGTGGGGTCCTTGTCGAGCTCGCGGGCGTTGTGGGCCCTCGCGATGATCTGGCCTGCGCGCACGAGCACCGCGCCGACGGGGATCTCCCCCACTTCGGCGGCTTGGCGCGCCTCTTCCAGCGCCTCGGCCATGAACGCCTCGTGGCGCTCGAAGTCGCGGCGGGTGCGCTCGGGGTCGTTGGACGAAGCCGAAACGCTCACGCGGTCCTCATGCTCTCCGCGCGGTGACAGCGCTCCGGCTGGTCGCCCTCCGGACAGCGCACGTAGAGCACCAGGCGGTGGTCCGCGAGGTCGAAGCCATGTCGCTTGGCCGCCTTCTCTTGCAGCGACTCGATGTCGTCGTCCTGGAACTCGAGCACACGCTGGCAGTCGAGGCAGATCATGTGGTCGTGGTGCTCGCGATCGACCAGGCGTTCGTAGCGCCGCGTGCCGTCGAAGTCGTGCCCCTCCAGGAGCTTGGCTTCCTCCAGCAGCGTGAGCCCGCGGTACACGGTGGCCATGGAGACCGCGGCGCCGGCCTCGGTGAGCCGGCGGTACAGGTCCTCCGCCGTGAAGTGGCCCACGTGCTTCAGCGCCGTGCGGATCATGGTGCGGCGCTGGGCCGTCATCTTGAGCCGCTTGCGACGCAGGAAGGCCTCGAACGAAGCCAGGGCGTCTTCGACCTCGGTGTCCGTGATGCTCACGGGGCCAGAGCATACGGGAAGGGCCCGCCGGGCCGGTGCCCCGCTGTGGCAGCGGCCCACGGCACGCGCCGCGGGCCCCACCGTCACTTCATGGAGGCGATCTCGGCGAGCGCGCGCGGGATCTTGCGGTGCACGGAGGCAGGCGCACGTACGAGCAGGTAGCGGCGCGTGCCGGAGATGGTCCAGTCGTCGTTGGCGGCCCAGCCCTCGGGCTCGACCATCTGCTTGAGCAGCTCGATCACGGCCTCGGCATCCGTCAGGGGGTCGTCCTCGACGGGGACTTCGGGCTCGTACTCGTCCGTCGGCACGAAGTTGCTGGGCCGGAGATCGAGGGAGGGGGCCGGGAAGTCCGTCTTCTGCCAGGTGATGTGGGCGATCCCGTACATCCGCGTGAGCGGGCGCCCGTAGCTGTCCCGGATCGTGGTGATGAAGATGATGTTCTGCTTGACGACCGCGGTCAGGCCGTGGGGCTGCAGGATGACGCGCAGCAGGTTGGCCACGCTGATGTCGGCCAGCTCCACGTTGAACCGCAGCGCCTCGAGGTCGACGTCGGCCTTGGCCAGCACGGCGGTCTTGACCACGATGTTCTGCCCCGTGGCCACACGCAGCCAGCGCACCACGCTGTCGAGCGAGGCCTCCTGGAAGCGCACCTCGGAGAGCCGCTGGCGCTCCAGCGCGCGCAGGAGCGCCGCCCCCTCCAGCCGCGTGCGAGGCGCGGCCTCGGCCGGGCCCGGCGTGCTGGCGGGAAGGACCGGGGCCGCCAGGGCGGCGACGAGGACGAGCAGGCACGTGCGCATGGGACCTCCGTGCAGGCGGGGCGGGGGGCGGGACATGGGATCGCGGGCAGGGGCGTGGGGTCGCGGGCTGCGCCCGGCCTCTCTTCCTACCAACGTCGCGTGCGTGCGGCCGCCGCGCGGAATCAGGCCAAGGCGCGGTGGGCGATGTCCCGGCGGGCGAAGGCGCCCTCGAAGCGGATCCGGTCCACGGCCTCGTAGGCCCGGTCCCGCGCGGCGGCGTAGCCCTCCCCCAGCGCCGTGACACAGAGGACGCGCCCGCCGGCGGTGACGACGTTGGCCGTCGGACGGCGCGTGCCGGCGTGGTACACGCGCACGCCCTCCAGCTCGGCCGCGGCCTCGAGGCCCTCGATGACCTTGCCGCCGGCGTACGGGCCCGGGTACCCCCCCGAGGCGACGACCACACCCACGGCGACGCGCGGGTCCACGTCGGGCTCGGGCACGCTGTCGAGGCGACCCTCGGCCGTGGCCTTCAGCACCTCTGCCAAGTCGCTGCGCAAGCGCGGCAGCAGCACTTCGGTCTCGGGATCACCGAAGCGGACGTTGAACTCGAGCACGCGCGGGCCGGCCTTCGTGATCATCAGGCCGACGAACAGACAGCCCCGGAACGCGATCTCGTCGCGAGCGAGACCCATCAGCACGGGACGCAGGATCGTGTGCTCGATCCGGTCGAACATCCGCCCCTCGGCAACCGGCGCCGGGCTGTAGGCGCCCATGCCTCCTGTGTTGGGGCCCGTGTCGCCCTCGCCGACGGCCTTGTGGTCTTGCGCGGTGGGCAGCACGTAGAGCGTGCGGCCATCGGTGATCACGTGGATCGACGCTTCTTCGCCGCGCAGGAACTCCTCGATGACGATGCGGTCACCCGCCTCGCCGAAGCGCCGCTCGAGCATCATGGCGTCCAGCGCCTCGAGCGCTTCGCGTCGGCCCGGGGCGATCACGACCCCCTTGCCGGCGGCCAGGCCGTCGGCCTTGATCACGGCTGGGAAGCGGTGGTACTCGCGCAGGTACTCGCGCGCCGCATCGACGTCGTCGAAGCTCATGTACGAAGCGGTCGGGATCCCGTGCCGCGCCATGAACGCCTTCGCGAAGGCCTTGCTGCCTTCGAGGCGCGCGGCTTCCTTGGTCGGACCGAACGCCAGCAGGCCCTCCGCCGTGAAGCGGTCGACGAGGCCCGCGACGAGTGGCGCCTCGGGGCCCACGACCGTGAGGTCGATGGACTCGCGCCGGGCCAGCTCGAGCAGGCCCTCCACGTCGCTCGCCAGCACGTCGGGGACGCAGGTGGCTACGTCTTCGATGCCGGCGTTGCCCGGCGCGCACCACACCTGCTCGACGCTCGGGGACCGGGCCAGGGCATCGCAGAGCGCGTGTTCCCGCCCCCCACCGCCGACCACGAGGATCTTCATCGCCACCTCCGGATCCATGGGCCGCGCGTCCTGTACCACGGCCCCGCCCAGCACCTCCCGGCCCGCCCAGGGCGATTCCATGACGCTCTCGTGACGCAGAGCCCCCCTTGCGGGGCGCGAGGGTGGGCCCCGAAAGGCCCCACAAGGGCAGGGAAGTGCTCGCAGACGCCCTTGGAGGCTATGCTGTGCGGCCTGGGAGGAAGGCCTGCCCCCCTGGGGCGTGGTACCCGCGGTCCGCAAGGTCCGTGGGCCAGTGGCCGATCACGTCCCCAAGGACACGCACGGTTCCGGCAATCCCGACCCTTCTGGGTGCGGGCACCCGGGAGGAGGATTCGAATGCGTAACATGCTTCTCGTGGCGGCGATCTGCTGCCTGGCTCTGGCCCTGACGGGCTGCTCGATGTTCGGCGGCTGCGGCTGCAGCTGCGACTGCGACTGCGGTTGCGAGCCCGTCTACGCCAGCCCCTGCTGCCCGAAGCCCTCGCAGGGCATGGGCTACGACGCTGGTGGTGCGGCGGCGGCTCCGGCCCCGGCGATGAGCTGCGGTGGCGGTAGCTGCGGCGGCGCCTAGTAGCGCACTGACCAGCTCGCTTCCTGACACGCTGGGCTGACCGCAGGGTCGGCTGGCTGGAAGCAGGTCAAACCTACGGACCCCGGATGGCGCAGGCCGTCCGGGGTCTTCCCGTTTTGGCGGGCCCGCTGCGCCGCTCCATCGCGATGATCGCGCGGGGCGAAGGCCCTTCCGAGGGCCCGGACGAACCCGGACGAACGGCCGTGGATCGACACGAGTCCCTTGGATGCGCCCCTCTCCCCGCCTAGCATCTGGACCGTCCTGGCAGGGCTTCGGCCTTGCAGGGAGGCCTCTCAGCTCTCCTCGGGGGAGGGCACCGGGCGTAGTCGACACGCCCGCAAGGCAACCAGAACCACAGTCAGGAGTCTCATCCGATGAGCAAGTTCCGCGTGTTCTTCATCCTGGGTTTCGTCGCCCTCAGCCTCACGCTTGCCGGCTGCAACAGCTGCGGCTGCGGCTGTGATCCGTGCGGCGCCGATCCCTGCGGCTGCGATCCCTGCGGCGCTTCGATGGCCGCCCCGGCCATGCCCGCCCCCGCCCCGATGCCCGCCGCTTCCTGCGGTGGTGGCAGCTGCGGCGCCGGTGGCAAGAGCTGCGGCTAGTTCGCACGCCTGACGGACACCCGTCCATCAAGCCGCGCCGCCCGTGTTCGCACGGGCGGCGCTTCTCGTTTTGGCCCCTGCCCGCGAGGCGCCGCCGCGCCGTAGGCTGGGGGGCCGTGACAGCTGCTTCACGCTTGGCGGCCGCGCTCCTCGTGGTGGGGCTCGCGCTGCAGCCCGCCCAGGCAGAGGACGCCTTCGACGCGGCGCGCGACGCCTGGCAAGCCTCCCGGCGTCACGAGGCGCTCGACGCGCGCGTGCTCGCCCACGACACGCTCGCCGCAACGGGCGACCCACGCGCCATCCGCGACTTGCGCCAAGCCTACTACTCGCCGCGCTCCCCGAAGGACCAAGAGCGCTACCTCCTTGCCTCGATCGCGACCGCCCACCTCCACGGCCGATCGAGCTTGGCGGCCTACGACGCGTGGCGACGCAGCGAGCGCACGGCCGAGGACGCATGGCTCTGGTACCGCACGCTGCTCGTGGCCGCACGTGCCGGCGAACCGGACAAGGCCGCCCACGTGGCACGCGAGTCCGGCAACGCCTGGTTGCGAGCGGCGGCCCTCGAAGCCCTGGCTACGGCACGTGCTCCCGAGGGGCTCGCGGTGGCCCTGGAGGTGCTCGACGCCCCGGGCGGAGACGCGCTCACGCGCTCCCTGCTGGTCGAGGGCGCCTCCTCGGTGGCGTACGCGTTCGCCGACCGTCGTCACGACCCCGAGCCCGCTCGCTTGGTGGCCGCGCTCGTTCGCAAGGCGGCCGAGCCGGGTCTGCCCGCACGCACCCACGTGGTGCTCAAGCGCAGGCTGCGCGAGATCCTGGGGACGGCCGTCCCGCGCGGCGACGCGGATCCTTCGCCTACGGCACCGAACACGCCCGCCGTGGCCGTCGACGGCGATCGCTACGCACCCCCGTCGCGATCGCGCTTCTTCGGCATCGAAGCGAGCGGGGAGCGCATCGCCTACGTGATCGACGTGTCCGTCTCGATGTCGACGCGGCTCACGGCCGAGGAGCGCGAGGCGCTCCAAGACGTCGTGGCCCGCGCCGACGCGTCGCGTAGCGGCCGGCCGCGTCCCACGCGCATGGAGCGGCGCCCCGAGCCCGTTCCGACCACGCGCTTCGACGCGGCCCGGGCCTGTCTGCGCCTGTCGCTCGAGGCCCTGGCCCCCCACCAGCGCTTCACCGTGATCGCGTTCGGCAGCGAAGCCGGCCCCCTCGTCGCATCCCACCTGATGCCGGCGACGCCAGGCAACATCCGCAACGTCCTGGACCGTCTCCGCGACGGACCCGATGGCGATCGCGGTTCGCTGACCAACCTGCACGGGGGCCTGCGTCGGGCGTTCTTGGCAACCACCGGCGTGCCTGCGGGACGTGGCGAGTACGTGGACCGTCGTGCGCACCTCCAGGGCTGCGACTCGATCTTCGTGCTCTCCGACGGCATGCCCTGCGTGGACGACTGGAGCTCCGGGCTCTGCACGCGCGCCACGCCCCTGGCCTTCGACCGGGAGATCGAGATCCCGCGCTTTGCGACGTACAGCGTCCCCCATCAGCTCGCCGACGACATCGAGCGCCTCAACCTGTTCCGCAAGGCCGAGATCCACTGCATCGCCATCGGCGAAGCGAACGGCCCGCTGCTCTGGCGGCTGGCCTCGATTGGCCACGGCCGCCTGGTCCGACTCGGGGCCACGGAGGCAGCACCGGGCACCGCGCTTCCGGAGGGCCTGCGCGTCGTGGTGCACGAGCTGCGCTTCCACGACGACGAATCGCGTCGCGCCGGCGCGGCCGCCGCGCTGGCCCGCATGCAGGCCGTGGACACCGTGCCGTACCTCATCCGCGCGCTCGACGACCCGTCCGTCGTCGTGCGCCGCGCCGCCGCAGACGCACTCCGCGACCTCTGCGCGCACGACGAGCCGTTCGACCCCGATGGCGACTACGACAACCGTGCCGCAACCCAGCAGGCCTGGCGCGCCTGGTTCGCCGAGCACGCCGACGAGCTTCGCCAGCGCCTCGCCCCACGCTGACGCACGGGATGGCACCCCGGGCAGGACTCGAACCTGCAACCTGCGGATTAGAAATCCGCTGCTCTATCCGGTTGAGCTACCGGGGCCCGATGGACGCGCGCACTCTACCGGCGGGTAGGCCCGGCACGGGAGCGGGACGCAGGGGCCGGCAGCCGCTGGAACGCATCAGCGCACGCGCCAGATGACGTGGCTGCCGTGGGGCGTGTCCACGACGTGCGGCACGATCGTGTCGGCGCCGACGGAGCGAACGGCCTGCTCGAACTCGGGATCCGAGGTGCCCGGGGAGAGCAAGGGCAACGTCCCGCGGTTGGCGCGGCTCGGTGAGTCGTCGCTGTGGGCGCTGACCTCGTGCTCCCACTTGGAGCGGTCCGCCTGCACGCGGTCGAGGACGCCCTGCGCAATCTCGTGGGCTTCCTGGGCGGTGCGCGGGATGGACTCGCTGAACTTGGCGGTGCCGATGAAGATGTGCCGCACCAGCGCCATCAAGGGCTCGGCGCGCTGCACCACGTACCACGCGCGGTCGTCGCCGAACGCCGGAGCCAGCTCGCCCGGCTTCAGCTTGCGGATCGTCTCCCAGAAGACCTGCGACGAGGTGTGCTTGCGGAACGCGCCGAGGAACTCGTCGCCGGGACGTCGGTTGTCGTCGCCCGCGTAGCGCTGACGCGCTTGGCCCAGCGTGAGCTCGCCCGACTTGATCTTCTCGACGGCCTCGTTGGCCGCCGCCGCCGCGCCCCGCGCGTCGCGGTGCATCTGCGGGCCGTAGGGGAGGGGAAACCCGAGGATCGGCACGGCGTTGCGCGTCTCGAGCTCCATCGCCTCTTCGAAGCTGTGGCGGTAGACGATGGTGGGTCCGAGCTTGGTCGCGAAGGGCAGGCTGAAGCGGCCCGGCGCCGTGGCCTGGACGGCGCCCGCGAACGCCGTCTCGCCGCCACGTGCGTTCACGAAGCCCATGAAGCCACCGTCGCCCTTGCTGGGATCGTCGCTGTACGCGCGTGCGACCTCGCCGAACGGCTTGCCCTGTCGCAGCTCCTCGTAGGCCTCGCGAAGCAGCTTCTCGTTGGCGAGCGCACCGCGCTTGTCCTCGGAGTCCAGCCGCAGCATGGAGATGCCGAACGCGACTTCGTCCATCTCGCGAAGCGGCGGCATGGCGCCGGCGGAGTCGGAGGCGTTGCCGCACGCGCCCAGCCCCAAGGAGGCACCCAACAGGCCGAGGGCGACGAGGCGGCGCCACGAGACGCGCGTGCGGGAGGTCGAGACGGACATCGGAGGCTCTCCGGGCAAGGGGGTCAGGGGAAGGCGACCTGCGCGGGATCGGTGACGACGATCTGCGGACGGTCGCGGTAGAGCGTGACCGTCCCACGGACCGTGACGAAGCGCGAGGTGAGGGCGGCGAGGTCGATGGCGGACCAGACCTCGGGATCGAACACCACCATCGGGAAGCCGCGTCCCCGGCGGTGGGCGAGGAACACGATCTGCCGCGGGCTGTCCTCGTCGGGGAGGATCCGTTCGAGGCTGCCGAACACGGTGGCCGTGTGACCGACGAGGGCCGTCAGGCGGTCGTCGGCATCGGTCGTGCCCAGCGTGACGTGGCCCGGCCGGTTCGCGACGGCGCGCCAACGGTCCATCTGGCGCGCCCGCTCCTCCCACCACGCCATGCGCTCGGGGTAGTCGAAGTAGTGCGCCGGGCCTTCGCGGCCCCAGATGCCGACGCCCGCTACGCGGGCCGCGTCCTGCGCAGCGACGAAGCGCGCATCGAAGCGCAGGCTCCGCCCGTACTTGACGAAGTATGGGGCCCAGCCGCCGCGCACGAGCGCCTCGGCGACCAGCAGGTTCCCCTCCGGGCGCTCGACGACGATGTGCGCGAGGAGACGTCCGAACGCGTCCTCGTCGCGATCGCCCACGGCGTCACGCTCGAGACGCACGGAGGTGACCCCGGCGAGGAGACGGCGCAGCTCGTCGGAGGCCGCCTCCCCCATCGGGGTGCCGAACTTCACGGGGCGTGGCGAGTCACCACGCATCTCGCGGGCGTAGGCCGCGAAGTCGCGGGCCGCGGCCTCGCGATGGCGCGCCCGCTTGAAGGTCTCTTCTGCGTCGATGCCTCGCACGCGCACGCTCCGCCCGTCCGCCAGGCGGATCGTGTCGGCGTCGATCACGGGCGTGCCCGCCAGGGGGAAGACCCCGATCAGGAGGGGGTCGGTGGTGGGCGCGGCTTGGGGGGCGGCCGGGCGCGGCGGTGCCAGGGGTGCCGCGGGGGCAGCGTCCTCGCCGGAGGCGAGACGAAGGGGGAAGAGGGCCACCGCGAGCCCCAGCGCGGCAGCGCGCCAGGAACCGCGAGACCGGCTACGCATGGGCGGGATCATACCGGTTGGACGCCAGCCCCGGACGAAGGACGGCGCCGCCCGTATCCTCCCTGGATGCGCGCGTGGCCCCTGCCCCTCCGGATCGCCGCCCGGGCCCTGCTGCCCGGGCTGGCCCTGGTCGCCGCCGGGACCCTGCCGCCGGCGACCGCCGCCAACGAGGCGCGCACCGCGGCCGAGACCTACGAGCGCAAGGGCCGGCTGGCGGACTGCCTCGTGTACGTCGCCAAGGACCTCGGCGCCCGCGCCGAGCAGGCCGGCACGGACGACCCGCCCAAGCTCCTCCTCGTGCTCGACACGACGCGCTCGATGGCCAACGAGCTCGAGGCGCTCAAGGGCGCCCTGGACGAGGCCTGGGCCGAAGGCCCCTCGTCGCTCCGCGTGGGCGTCATGGGCATTCGCCTCGACGCGTACCTGGCTCCCACGCGCATGGACAAGCACGTGAAGGGCATGCTCGATCGGCTGGCGCTCACGCCCGTCGAAGGGCAGCGCAACGTCATGGCGGCGGTGCGCGAAGCCGCGGGGCTGATCCGTGCTGAAGGAGGCGACGGCCCGCGCGCGATCCTGCTCGTGACGCAGGAGGGTGGCGAGACCGAGGAAGACGTCGAAGCCACCCGTGATGCCGTCTTCGACAGCGGCGCGGCGTTCTACTGCGTTGCAGGCGAGGCGGCCTTCGAGCACGCATGGACGCAGCCCTTCCAGCCTCGCGAAGACGCCAAGCTGGGTCTCACGGAGCGCTTCGACCCCTCGCCGCGACGGATCGACGACGGCTCGCTGTGGTACGGCAGCGAGGTTGCCTACCCGCTGATCCCCTACGCGTGGGAGGGCAGCTTCGCCCAGACGTCGTTCAACTGGGTCAGCCCTCCGGCGTATCCCGCTCCGTCCGGGTTCGGCTACTGGCACCTGGCCACGCTCGCGTTCACCTCCGGCGGTCGCTACTTCATCTTCGACTTCCCCGGGAAGGTGCTGCCCAAGGGCGTCGCGGCGCGTCGAACGACGATGTACGACATGAGCCGGTTGTCGCAGCTTGCTCCCGACCTGCGTCCGCGCTCCACGATCCTGAAGCAGATGAAGAAGGACGCACGCGCCACCACGATCGTGCGCATCTGGGAGCACCTCGCCAACGAGGCGGTTCCGTTGATCCAGGAGATCGGCACCCTCGAGCGGCGCGGCGGTCTGTCGTCGCGCCCCGTGCGCTCGATCTCCGGCCGCTTGCCCTACGTCGGCTGGTTCGAGGACCTGGACGACGTCAAGAAGGCCAAGCGCGCGGTGCAGGAGCGTGTCCGTGCACTGGACGACGCCCTGAAGTGGTGGAACACCACGGCAGGACGTGCGGTGACGCCGCGCGAAGGCGTCATCGACTCGCTGGATGCGCGCATCGAGGCCGACTTCCGCCTCCTGGGCGTCCAGCTCTTGAAGGCCCGCTTCCACTGGGGCGAGCTGCTCGCGACCATCGAGTCGGTCGAGCCCCTGGACGTGACGTACCGACGCGTGCGCTTTGCGCCGCGCGTGCTCTTCAGTGGGTTCCGCGTGCCGGACCCGCCGCCGGACACGGGCGACGCGGAGCGCAATGCGTTGCTGGCGTCGTTCATCCTGGCCCAGCGCGACATGCAGGAGGACTACGCCTCCACGCCGTGGTCGCTGATGCTCGAGAAGGGCTGGACCTCGACCTTCACGAAGATCGTGGAGATCGTCGAGCGCGATCCGCCCAAGCCGACGAAGCCGCCCAAGCCTGGCGACGGTGACCCGGCGCCCGCGCCTCCGCCCAAGAAGCCGCCGAGCCCGCCGCCCGCGGGCCCACGACCAGGCAGCGGCTCGGGCGGTCCCACGACCGGCGGCGGATAGCGGCCAGCGCTCGTGACGGACCCTCTCGCGCCGCCCCACGGCGCGTACGCTTCTCCATCCCGGGGTGTACCTCAGCGGTAGAGGGGTTGTTTTGGGTGCAACCAGTCGGGGGTTCGAATCCCCCCACCCCGACCATTCATCTAGTCGCTCGCGCAGCCGAAGGAACTGACGGGCGACAGGAACAGACCCCCGACTGGAGTCGGGGGAGCGAGATGCGAAAGCGTCGAGCGGGGGGCTGCATCAGCCCCCCAACACGTGCGGCGGATCCCGCAAGCGCGCAGCGCGCTGCGGGGGTTCGAATCCCCCCACCCCGACCACATTCAGGCGGGTGTCTGATCCCGCGCAGCGGAGTCGCGGTAGCGACGACGCGGGGCGCGGGGTCTGACACCGCCGGGGCGGCCCTTCGAGTGCGCCCCCGCAGTTGCGTGTGAACGTGGGCTCGCGCGAGGATCTGCAGTAGCGACGACGCGAGGCGGCGGGGCTGGCTCCGTTGAAGGACGGGCGCAGCTCGAAAGGCCCCTGGCCTGCGGCCGCGATGCGGCGCACTTGGGTCTGGGGGCGTTACCACGGAGTCAGACCCGGCGCCTCGCGTCGCTACGCTCCGCAGCGCCGGATCAGACACCGTGGCGCCTCGCGTCGCTTCGCTCCGCAGCGCCGGAGCAGACACCGCTGCGGTCCGCGCCGCAAGCGGCGCCACCGCGAGCCAGGCACCCGCGCAAGGGAGAAAAGAGGAGGGCCTCGGACGTCCTCGGCACCCGTGATGGCTTGGGATGGTTCACGGAAGGGAGGCCACGCCATCTCATGTGGAGAAGGCTGGTGCCCGAGGACCCTCACGCATGTTGGTAACGCACGAACCAGGGCCTGTTCGCAACTTGCGTGCAACACGCCTAGGGCCTGCGTCCCGCCTTCATGTCACGACAAGAAAGCGCCAACACACACGCAACCTCGCGACGCCGCTCCCGTTGGTCACGACGTCGTATCGATCTCGTCATCGCGGCTTGTCGTCATCTACGTCAAGACCTCACGCAGGCGTGCTTTCGCCCTCAGCGCTACCTCGTGGCCCCGCGACGACGCCACTCGCATGCAGCTGGTCCAACGTCTCGCGATCCAGTCCCAGATGCGTGCGCAGCACGTCGTCCGTGTGCTGGCCGAGCTCGCCACCCGGCCATGTCGTACGGCCCGGGGCTTCCGTCAGGAACGGCCCGAGAACCGGCAAGGCCAGGGGCTTCCCGCCCAGGTCCACCGCCTCGACCACGCCGCGAGAGCGCACATGTGGATCGGACAACAGATCGCTCGCCGTGTGGATGGCGCTCGCAGGCACACCGGCCTGCACCAACCGCGCGATCACGTCGTCCGCGGGGAGCGTCGATGTCCACGCCGCGATGGCGTCATCCACTTCCCGCTGATGGGCCACACGGCCGGCGTTGTCGGCAAGCCGCGGGTCGTCGGCCAGATCCTCGCGGCCCGCCACGCGCATGAGACGACGGAACACCGGATCCGCATTGGCCCCCACCACGATGCGACGTCCGTCCGCCGTGGGATACGCATCCGTCGGCACCACGCCGGTGATGGTGGTGCCTGAAGGTTCGCGCACGACGCCCGCGCGATCGCACTCCGTGAGAGCGCCCTCCAGCACACCGAGCACGGCCTCGTAGATCGCGACGTCCACGACGTCACCTCGCTGCTCGGGGTGCCGTCCGCGTCGGACCAACGAGGCCAGCACGCCGATGACCGTCTGGAAGGCGGCGAGGCTGTCGCCGACACTGGCGTTGGAGCGCACCGGCACGCGACCCGGCTCACCGGTGATGTGGCGCAAGCCACCGAAGGCCTCGCACACCGAGGCGAAGCCGCGGCGATCGCGATACGGCCCCGTCTGCCCGTAGCCCGAGATACGTGCCACGACCAGCTCGGGGCGCTCGCGGCGCAGCGCGTCGGGGTCGAGTCCCCAGCCTTCGAGCGTGCCGGGGCGGAAGTTCTCCACGAGCACGTCGGCTCCCAGCACGAGCCGCCGGACGAGGTCTTGGCCCTCGGGCCGGCGCAGGTCGATCGCGACCAGCTGCTTGCCGCGCGCCACCCCTCGCCACCACAGCGACGTGCCGTCCTCCACCACGCGCCAGGTGCGCAGGGGATCACCGTGGGCGGGCTCCTCCACCTTGATCACCTCGGCGCCGAGCCAGCCGAGGATCGCCGTGGCGAGCGGCCCGGCGAGGATCTGCCCGAGCTCGACCACGCGAATGCCGGCGAGCGGCCCCGAGAGCCCGGCTCCGGGGGGGCGAACCTGCGGGCTCTCGGCCATGTGACCTCCTCGCGATCGACCTGGGCCACGACTCGACCCCGGCCCCGCGCCGGGCACGATGATGGCCTCATGCGCTCGATCCTGATCCTCTCGCTCGCGTTGTTCTTCCTCGCTGCCTGCGGCGATGCGCCGCCGGATGTCGACAGCCTCGTCGCCGGCCTCGACCGCGGCACGAACGAGGAGCGTCTGAACGCCGCCATGGGCTTGGCCGCCCTCGGGGACGAGGGCATCCAGCAGCTCCGCGCTCGCCTGCTGCGCGACGAGCCCGCCGACGGCGAAGGCACGCCGTTCGAGGTGCAACCGCCGGACAAGCTCGACGGTCGGTTCTAC
>JACKGW010000019.1 GCA_020631815.1 Planctomycetota bacterium
CCTACGAGATGGCCCAGGCCGCGTTCGACATCGCCGAGCGTCTCCAGACGCCGGTGTTCGTGCTCACGGACCTCGATCTGGGCATGAACCTCTGGATGGCCGAGCCCTTCGCCTACCCCGAGGGCGGCATCGATCGCGGCAAGGTGCTCGACGAGAAGGGCCTGGCCGAGGTCGAGGACTGGGGTCGCTACAAGGATGTCGACGGCGACGGCATCCCGTGGCGCACGCTCCCGGGCACGCCCGGCGGCAAGGGCGCGTTCTTCACGCGCGGCAGCGGCCACGACGAGTACGCCCGCTACAGCGAGTCCGGCGAGGTCTACGCCAACAACGTCGACCGCCTGACGCGCAAGCTGGCCGGCGCGGCATCCCTCGTGCCTCACCCGCACGACAGCGGCGACGGCGTGGCGGTCGGCATCCTGGCCTACGGCACCAGCCACCACGCGGTGACGGAGGCGCGCGACCAGCTCGCCGCCGAGGACGACATCGCCACCGACTACCTGCGGGTGCGGGGCTTCCCGTTCGCGGACTCCATCACGTCGTGGGTCGAGAACCACGAGGTCGTCTACGTCGTCGAGCAGAACCGCGACGGGCAGATGCTCCAGCTCTTGAAGCTCGAGCTGCCGGCGGAGCTGCAGGGGCGGCTGCGCTCGGTGCGCTACTACGAGGGTCTTCCGTTGGACGCGCGCACCGTGAGCGACGCGATCCGCGCGGCCGAGTCGGACCGCGCCAAGGGAGGTGCGTGATGGCCGACGTCGAGACGCAAGAGGCTCCGGCCCGCGGGCCCAAGTCCAACCGCATCGGCCTCCAGGTCGCCGACTACAAGGGCCAGCCCAGCACGCTGTGCAAGGGTTGCGGCCACGACGTCATCACGAACACGATCGTGTCGGCGTTCTACGAGATGTCCGTCGAGCCGCACCGGGTGGCCAAGCTGTCGGGCATCGGCTGCAGCTCGAAGACGCCCGCGTACTTCCTGAACCAGGCGTGGGGCTTCAACTCCGTGCATGGACGCATGCCGTCGGTCGCGACGGGGGCGGCGCTTGCCAACCGCTCGCTCGTGCAGATCGGCGTCTCGGGTGACGGCGACACGGCGTCCATCGGCCTCGGTCAGTTCATGCACGCCGTGCGCCGCAACATCCCGATCGTCTACATCGTCGAGAACAACGGCGTGTACGGCCTCACGAAGGGCCAGTTCAGTGCCACGGCCGACGAGGGCAGCAAGCTCAAGAACGGCTCCATCAACGAGCTTCCGCCGATCGACCTCTGCGCCGTCGCGCTGGACCTGGGCTGCGGCTTCGTCGCGCGCTCGTTCTCGGCCGACCGCAAGCAGCTGCTCGAGCTGCTGAAGGCCGCCATCGCCTACCCGGGCACGGCCGTGCTCGACGTCCTCAGCCCCTGTGTCACCTTCAACAACCACGAAGGCTCGACCAAGTCCTACGACTACGGGCGCGACCACGAGGGGCGTGTGCACGAGCTGGGCTTCGTCCCGTCCTGGGACGTTCCGGACACCACCTTCAAGGAAGGTGAGCACGTCGAGGTGCCGATGCCCGATGGTGGTTCGGTGTGGATCCGTCGCCTCGACGAGTCCATGCACGACCCGCGCGACAAGGTGGCCGCCGAGCGCCTGCTGCGTGAGGACCGCGACGACCACTCGCGCTTCCTGACGGGGCTCTTCTACTTCAACCCCGACACGCCCCCGATGGCGGACGAGATGCACGTGGCCGACGAGCCGCTGTGGAACATGCCGCTCTCGCGCCTGCGCCCCGACGCCGCCGCCCTCGACGCGATCAACGAGTCGCTGCGCTAAGAGCAGGCGCGCGGAGGTGTCTGAACCGGCGCAGCAGAGCGAAGCGACGCGGGGCGCCGGGTCTGACACCTAGCGCGACGCTCGCGGACGGGAACGCGCTCTCGCATCGTCAGGCCAGGGGCACCTCCCCAGGCGAACGCGACTTGGCGGAGCCAGACCCGGACGCCTCGCGTTGCCGCTGCGCGGCGCCGCAGCGCCGGATCAGGCACCTGCCGAGCACCCCCGCCCATGACGGGTAGGAGACGTCCTGCGGCGTAGCCTGCGCGGCTACACCGCAGGGATCGTTCCGGTCCCGGGAGGGCTGCATGCTTCACGTCGGATCCCGCGCGCTCGTGGCGTTGGTGCTCGCTCTGGGTCTTGGTGCGTGTGGCGGTGGGGGCGGCGGTACGCCGACCGACCCGCGCGGCACGTTCGACGTGGTGGCGCTCGAGGGCGAGACCCTCCCCGGTCCCACGCTCGGCGAGGTCGGCGAGCTGCCCACGGGTGGCGGCTCGGGCGATCCCGTCATGGCGCTGGCGACGGGTGGGTGGAGCGCGGCCGTGGTCCCCACGACCAACGGCAGCGTGCCGTGGATCGTGATGGTGCTCGATCCGTCGGGCACGCAGGTCGAGGCGCTGGCCGCAGGCGCCCTCGTCCCGACGCTGGTCGACGGGACCATGGACGCTGTCACGCGGCTCTGGATCACTGGAGACGGCCACGTACTCGCCTACGTGGCCATCGCCGGCAACACGGAGGGGCGCACGTGGGCTCTGGTGTCCGTCGAGGTGGCTGGCGGAACCGCCGGGGCTCCCGTGCACCTCGCCTCCGAGTTCACGGGGCTCGTCTCCGTGTCGTTGCCGGGTTCCATGCGCAGCCTCGACCCGGCCGACGTGATCGTGGACGACAACGGGCGGGCCTGGTTCCTGGCGCACAACGACAGCGACGACCCCGTGCTGCTCAGCGCTCCCGTCGACGGCAGCTCGCTGTCGGCGCACGCGCGCCCGGGCGACGCGCTGCCGGGCGCCGTGACGCTCGTGGAGATCAAGTCCTTCGGCGTCGAGCCGGCGGGCACGCGCTTCGCCCTCGTGGCGGGGGCCAGCGATGCCACCGACCGCCTTGTCACGGGCGTGCCGGGCGGCCTCACCTACGACCAGGTGGGGGCCACGGGTGACACGCTTTTTGGCGGCGGCGTCATCGCCGAGCTCCACGTCGGCGATCCCCTGATCGTCTATGGCGGCAACAACGTCGTCTGGCATGCTCGCGGCTCGCTGTCGGCCAACGACGACCTGCTGCTGCTCGCCAGCCCGCTGGCCGGCGAGATCCTCGCCCGTCGTGGGGGCGCCGCCGCGTCCACGGGGGGCGGCACGTTCGGGACGTTGCGTCTGCTCGAGCAAGAGTCCGACGCCACCATCCCCTACTTCGCCGCCAGCGTGATCGGCTCGGGCAACGGCATCACGTTCGCCCTGTACGGCGTCACGTCGCCGACCGAGGCGGCGGACATCGCCGTGTGGAACGGCCGGTCGATCGGCGGCACCACGCTCGGTACCACGTTCCCCAGCCTGGATCGCCCACCGCTTCTCGCGGCGGCCCGCAACGGCGATCTGGCGTTCGCCAACGTCATGACCGACGCGCGATCGGCCGTGTACTGGCTCATCCCCTTCACGGGCTTCATCGGTGCCGCGATCTCCGGCGACAGCACACCCATGGGCGACACGTGGGGGGCGTTCGCACCGACGGCCTTCGTGACCACGGCCCAGGGCGCCATCCAGTGGCAGGGCCGGCTGGCCACCGCCGGCACGGACGGTCTGTTCCGCTTCGTGCGCTGATGCCGGGCAGGGCGGTTCCGCCCCCGCCGCGATGGACGGCGAGGGCGGGGCCGGTATCCTCCCCCCACGAATCCTGGCGCGGAGAGGTGGCCGAGCGGTCGAAGGCGCGCGCTTGGAAAGCGCGTATGCCCGAAAGGGCATCGCAGGTTCAAATCCTGTCCTCTCCGCCACTCTTCTCGCGCGACCGCCGTCCTGGGGCTTCGGCCGGGACGCTTGCCGCGCTACGCTCCGCGGCATGACGTCGGGAACGCGCATGACCGATGCCATGGCACGCCTCTGGACGTGGCTCACGGCCCACCGTCTGCGCACGATCCTCGCCGCGGTCGTGGGCGTGCTGCTGTTCGGCGTCCTCGGCTTCATGATCTTCGGCCAGCTCGGGCCGCTCGATGCGCTCTACATGTCCGTCATCACGATCTCGACGGTCGGCTACGGCGACTTGGTGAACACCGACGCCGGCAAGCTGTTCACCATCGCCTACATCATGCTGAGCGTGGTGGTGGGGTCCACCGTCTTCGCCGCGGTTGCCGCGAGCTTTGTCGAGGGGACGCTGCAGAGCGTCCTGGGAAGGAGGAGCATGGCCCGGAAGGTCGACGAGCTCTCGGACCACGTGATCCTCTGCGGCTTTGGCCGCTTCGGCCAGCTGACGGCGGCCGAGCTGCACCAGGCCGAAACGCCCTTCGTCGTCATCGACAAGGACCCCGGACAGGTCGCGCTGGCCGAGTCCCACGGCGACCTGTCGCTGCAGGCGGACGCCACCGAAGAAGACACCTTGGTCAAGGCCGGCATCGAGCGCGCGCGCGCCCTTCTGCTGACGCTGCCGACCGATGCCGAGAACGTGTACGTGATCCTCAACGCCCGCGAGCTCAAGCCCAAGCGCAAGGACTTCTGCATCGTCGCGCTGGCCCGCGACCGCACGGCGGAGCGCAAGCTGCGCATGGCGGGGGCCACGCACGTCGTCTCGCCCTACACGATCGGCAGCAAGCACATGGCCCGGCAGATCACGGCGCCGCACCTCGCCCAGGTCATGAGCATGGCCACCGAGGGCGACGGCCTCGAGAAGGTCGGCGTGGGCATGTTCGAGTTCCTCGTGGACCCGGGCTCGACGCTCGTGGGTCAGGCGCTGCGCGACAGCCCCGTGCGCCGTGAGTTCGGCGTGATCGTGGTGGCCGTCGTCCATGGTGGCGAGGCGCAGTTCAACCCCGGGCCCGACTACGTGGTCGAGGGCGGGGACGTCCTGATCGCCGTGGGGCCGCGCGACGGCCTGGCCCGCCTGAAGGACGCGGCGCACCCGCCTGTACCCGAACAGCATGAGTGAGAGCCCGTCGGAGCCGCGGGTCGACTGGGCGTCCGCGGCGCGCGTCGCCTGCGGGGCGCTGCTCATCGCCTGCGCGCCCTTGCTCGTGAAGAACGTGGTGCCCGACCCCTTGGGGCCCGCGGCGTGCTGTTTCTGGCGCACGTCGCTCGGAGGGCTTGCGCTGGCCGCGTTCGCGCTGGTGCGCGGTTCCTCGCTACGTGTCAGCCGTCCCGTGGCCGGCCTTGCCGTGCTGGCCGGCGTCTTCTTCGCATTGGACCTCGTGATGTGGCACGAAGCGATCCGCATCATGACGCGTGCGGGCGCCGGGCTGGCCACGGTCCTCGCGAACACGCAGGTGGTGTGGGTTGCGCTCGTGGGGGCCTTCGTGCTTCGCGAAGGCGGCGGGTGGAAGCTGGCGGTGGGCGTGGCCTCGGCCGTGTTGGGCGTGTCGTTCATCGCCGGGCTGTGGACGCCCGCGGGCTTGCCCGGTGTCCCGACCGTGGGCCTCTTGCTCGGGCTCGCCACCGGCGTCTGGTACGCGAGCTTCCTGCTCACCCTGCGCAGGGCCCAGCGTCGAGCGGAAGCCCCCTCGACGGTGGCACTCATGACCTGGGCCTCGCTGGCGACCGCCGTCGTGTCGGGCGTCGTCGCCCTCGTGCGCGACGAGCCGATGCGCGTGGAAGGGGCCAGCGCGTGGGGGTCGGTCCTCGGCCTCGCGCTGGTCGTCCAAGCCCTGGCCTGGTGGCTGCTGACGCGAAATCTCTCGCGCATCCCCGCTGCCCTGGGGGCCCTGCTGCTGCTCTTGCAGCCGACCTTCGCGACGCTGGGCGGAGTCGCCTTCTACGGCGAACGCCTGACGGTCTACGAGGTCGTGGGGGCGGCGCTGATCCTGCTGGGGATCTACCTGGGCGCCGTGGCGCGCCGACGGGGCTCGCGGTCTGGAGGACGGCCACGG
Organism: Planctomycetota bacterium; assembly: GCA_020631815.1. Taxonomy (GTDB): domain Bacteria; phylum Planctomycetota; class PLA2; order PLA2; family JAEUHO01; genus JACKGW01. The sequence goes on from JACKGW010000019.1 coordinate 5,859, forward strand.
CGTCCCGAAGACATCGGAAGGAGCTCTTAGGGCTGCTTCCTTCCGGACCTGACCCGATTCGAGGCCACCGACCCCTCGGACCGTGACCGTCCTCCAGAGCGCGAGGGGCCGGAGTCTACCTGCGTCCCCCTCACCTGCCCGTCCCGTCAGGGGTGCCGGGCGCGGGCGACTGCCGCCCGGGGCGCGGGGGGCTGCCGGGGGGACGGTGCCAACCCGGTGCGGGGGTGCCTCGGGGCACGCGGTGTCACGTCGCGCGCGGAGGGCCCACCAGGGCTGCGGGTGAGGCCGTCGCCTGGGGCGCGCGTTCGTCACCTGTCAGCATGCCGCAAGTCCTTTTCAGAAAGGGAGTTGCGCGCCGGGCGGAGGCCCGGCCTCGAGGTCGCCCCGGGGCAGGCTGTGGGGCGTAAGGGTGGCCGGGTGGAATTCGGTAGTTCCCAATTGTCAGCCGGTGTCACAGAGTGTAATTTCCGGTCTCCAAGCGGAGGGAGGCGTAGCCAACCGTGGACGTGTTGCCGTTCGTGGGCCAGCGGGACCACCGTCTCGATCCAAAGGATCGGGTGGTCATCCCTGCCGCCTTCGCGAACGCCATCCGCGACCACCACGGCGGACGCCTCTATCTGGTCCCCAGCGCCGACGTCCCGTGCATCGAGGCCTATCCGGCGCGGACCTACGAGCAGGAGGCATCCCAGCAGGTGCCCAGTCGCTTCGCCGGCGACCAGCGCGGCCGGCGGCTCTTCTTCCACAACGCCGAGCCCGTCGACCTCAAGGGCCCCGGACGCATCACCATCCCCGAGCGTCTGCGTCGCTACTTCCCGCAAGGGATCGTGCGCATCGCCGGGATGAACACCTACCTCGAGCTGTGGGACCCGGATGCGTGGGAGAAGCACCTCGGCGATGCGTCGTCGTGCCTTCCGCTGCCGGACTCCGGCTCTGGGCATGAACCCCGCGCGGAATGAGCGCGGGTCGCGACGATCTTTCGCATCTCCATCAGCCGGTCATGGTGAGGGAAGTCCTCGCCTGGCTCGACATCACGCCCACGCGCGACGGCTTGGTCGTGGACGGCACCCTGGGGCTTGGCGGTCACGCCGAGGCCATCCTGGAAGCCGCGCCGCATTGCCGCCTGCTGGGGCTGGACCGCGACACGGCTGCGCTCGAGCACGCGCGCACGCGCCTGGGACGCTTCGGCGACCGGGTCGTCACGCGCCACGCCTCGTACGCGGACGTGGCGGACGTGCTCCGGGACCTCGAGGCCCCGGCGCCGTTCGGCATGTTGCTCGATGTCGGCCTGTCCTCGTTCCAGCTGGACGATCCCGAGCGCGGGTTCGCCTTCCGCTTCGAGGACGCCCCGCTCGACATGCGGTTCGACCCGACGGGCGACGGCCCCACGGCCGCCGAGCTCGTGAACTCGATGCCCGAGCGCGAGCTCGCGGACTTGTTGTTCCATCACGCTGACGAGCCGCGTTCGCGAGCGATTGCCCGTGCGCTCGTGCGTGCACGTCCGCTGGTCACGGTGGGGGACGTCGCCGACGTCGTCCGCCGCCACGCGGCGCGCGGACGCCGACACGACCCCGCGTCGCGCGTCTTCCAGGCGCTGCGCATCGCGGTCAACGACGAGCTCGGTCACCTCGAGCGTGGACTTCATGCGGCGCTGCGCGCGCTGGCGCCCGGCGGGCGCCTCGTGGTGCTCGCCTTCCAGAGCGGGGAAGAGCGCCTGGTGAAGGACGCCTTCCGCGCAGCCCGCGCGGAGGGCCTCGGACGCCCCCTGACTCCCAAACCCATCCGGCCGATGGAGGACGAAACCCGTCGCAACCCGCGCGCTCGTCCCACGCGACTTCGCGCGTTCGAACGCGCACCGACGGATCCCCTGGCATGAAGAGCCTGACGCCCTTCGCGATGCTCCTCGCCGTGCTCGCCACGGCCGTGGTCGGCGTCTGCGAACAGGCGGAGATCCGTCACTACGAGTACCGCGTGTGGGAGCTGGAGCGTCGGCGTCACTCTGCCGAGCGCCAGATCCTGCGCTTGGAAGCCGCCGCGCGTGCCGCGCGGGCGCCGCGGGTCCTGCTTGGTGACGACACCAACGCCGACCCGCGTCCGGGCGACCCGTGGGCCATGGGGGACTTGGGCGCCGAGGCGGATCCGCGCGGGCTCCTGCCACTCGAGCCGCTGCCCGAGGAGCAGACGCCGGACGATCGCAGCGAGGCACCCCGGAACGGGGCGTGGGAGACGCTGCGATGAAGCGCCCCGCCCGCACCCGCGTCCCGCGCAGCGTCCCGCTGGGTCAGTACCGCCGCACGCTCATGGCGGTGCGGCGCTTCCGCTTGAACGTCGTGTTCGGCGTCGTGCTGCTCGGCTACGGCCTGCTGCTCGGCCGCCTCGGTCAGCTGCAGCTGGTCGACGCCGCGCAGTACCGCAAGACGTGGTCCGCCCGCCATCAGGCCCCCGTGACCATCGATGCGCGTCGCGGGCGCATCTACGACCGCAACGGCTACGTGCTCGCCGAGCCCAAGCCGTGCGTGAGCTTGGCGATGGACCCCGGCTTCGAGGTGATCAAGGATCCTGCCTCGTTCGCGCTGCGCGTGGAGACCCTCGTCGGCGCGGACAAGCTCTCCGCTGGCATCATCCGCGAGCGCATCGAGGCCGCGCGGGAACCGGTTCAGCGTGGGCTCGTCGAGGACGTGCCCGGCTGGGTTCGGCTGTCGGGCGTCATCGAGGACGCGACCACGGTCGAGCGTCTTTGGGAAGAGGCCGGCCGCACGCTGCGCGAGCGCGTCAAGGGCCACACCTACGGCTTGCTGGTGGAGCCCGTGGAGGGGCGCTGGTACCCCAACCGCTCCGAGGCCGCGCACGTCCTCGGCCGTGCCCCGTCCGACGGCGTGCCGGGCGAAGGCATGGAGGGCGCGCTCGACGGTCGCCTCCGGGGCACCGAGCTCTGCGCGACCACGATGCGCGACGGTCGCGGCACGCGCATGGCGCGCGGCGACACGGTGGACCCCGATGGGCACCGCGGCGCCGACGCCTACCTCACGATCGACCTCGTGCTCCAGCACCACCTGGAGAAGGCCGTCGACCGGATGGGGAACGAGCACCAGAGCCTCGAAGCGGCGGGGGTCGTGCTCGACGTCCGCAGTGGCGAGATCCTCGCCATGACGAGCCGGCCCACGTTCGACCCCAACGTCGACGCGCCCACGCTGAACCGCGTCACGCAGGGTCTGTACGAGCCGGGCAGCTGCTTCAAGCCCTTCACCGTGGGGTGGGCGCTCAGCGAGGGCATCGTCGATCCGTACGACTCGATCCCGATGCCCAAGCGCGTCTCGCTCGATCACGACCCGCACCCCGTCAACGACGACCACTACGTCGGGGACGGAACCCTCGTCGATCTCCTGTCGCACAGCAGCAACACGGGATCCGCCTGGCTCGCCCACCAGCTCGGACCCGAGCGCATGGGCGTGTGGCTCAAGCACGTCTTCCCGTACGAATGGCAGGCTCCGGCGCGCGGCCAGAAGCCGCGCCTGCGCGCCGGGACGCGCAGTGGGCTGCCCTACGAGAAGGGGTACTCCCGCCCAGCCAACGACCGTGGCTTGAGCTGGGTGGACGCCCACCGCGCGGGCTTCGGCCAGGGCTTCGCCGTGACGCCCCTGCAGATCGCCAGTGCGTTCGCCGCGTTCGCCCGATCGGACGCACGCGTCGTGCGTCCGCGCTTGGTCCGCGAGCCGGGCGCCGCGCCCTGCCTGGGCCCGCAGGTGATGCACACCAAGTGGCTCGGCGTGGTGCGCGAGGGCCTCGTGGCCTGCGTCGAGGAAGGCACCGCACGTCGCGCCTTCGAGGGCTGCGCGTGGACGGCCGCCGGCAAGACGGCGACCTCGCAGTCGGTGCAGACCGTCGACGAGCGTGTGGCTCGCCTGCGCGGCCTCGTCGTCGGCGACAAGGTCGACACGAACCTGTGCACGTTCGTCGCCTACGCGCCGGCCTACGACCCGCAGGTGCTCGTGCTCGTGCTCGCGCGCCAGCTGAAGGAAGACGAGGTGTACGGCGGCTCCGTCGCGGGTCCGGCCGTGCGCTCGGTCATCGAGTCGACGATGCGCTACTGGGGCGTGCCCGGCGACCGCGCCATCTCGTCCTCGCCCGGCTGGCTCGACGGGGAGGAGGTGCGATGAGCGCGCCCTCCTCGCGTCCCGCCACCGCCGCCGACCTCGCGCGCCTGCTCGGCGCTGCGCAGGTCGACCCGCGTACCGCCAGCGTGACGCTCGGTGGTCTCGCCGACGACTCGCGCGAGGTCGTCGCCGGCGACGTCTTCTTCGCCCGTCCCGGCAGCCGCGCCCGCGGTCGCGACTTCGTGGCCGATGCGCGTGCGCGCGGCGCCGTGCTCGTGGTCGCCGACGAGGCGATCGAGGACGGGGGCCCGGCGCTTCGCGTGGACGACGTGGCCGGCGCACTTCGCACGGCGGCCGACGCCTGGTTCGGGCGCCCGCAGGACGCCCTGCAGCTCGTCGGCATCACCGGCACCAAGGGCAAGACCACGGTGGCCCACGTCGCCACGCAAGTCCTGCGTCGCGCCGGCCGGCCGACGGCGGTGCTCGGCACCATCGGCCATGACCTGGGCGACGCCAAGCCGCTGCGTCCGACGGACACCACGACCCCGGGCGCGCTCGCGCTGCGGCGCCTGCTGGCCGAAGCGCGCGATGCGGGCGTCACGACCTGCGTCATGGAGGTCTCGAGCCATGCGCTGGACCAGGGCCGCACGACGGGCCTCGCGTTCGACGTCGCCGCGCTGACCAACATCGCCAGCGACCACTTGGACTACCACGCGTCGCACGAGGCCTACGTGGCGGCCAAGCGCCGCCTCGTCGAAGGGCTGTCCGCCGACGCCACGGCGCTGCTGCCGAGCGACGACACGTGGGGGGCGGCCTTCGCTGCGGCGACCGCGGCGCGCGTCGTCACGTACGGCAGCGCGCCCACGGCCGACCTGCGCGTGGAAGGCCTCGCGATCGGCCCTGACGGTAGCCGGTTCACGCTGACCAGCTCCGACGGGGTGGTGGACGTGAGCACGCTGCTGGTCGGTCGCCACAACGCGTTCAACGTCACGGCCGCGCTCGGCATCTGCAGCGCGCTCGGCGTGCGCTTGGCCGACGCGGCCCGCCATGTGGCCGAGGTGCGGGGCGTGCGCGGACGTCTCGAGCGCATCGACGTGCCGGCGGACGTCGCCGTGTTCGTGGACTACGCGCACACCGAGGACGCCTTGCGTCAGGTCCTCACGCACTTGCGGGCCACCGGCGCGGCACCGCTCGTCTGCGTGGTGGGCTGCGGTGGCGACCGCGACCGCACCAAGCGCCCGCGCATGGCCGCCGCCGCCTGCGCCGGGGCCGACCGCGTGGTCCTGACCTCGGACAACCCGCGCAGCGAAGACCCGCGCGCGATCCTGGCCGAGATGGAGGCCGGCGTCCCGGCCTCGGCCCGCCACGCCGTGCAGGTCGTGCCCGACCGCCGGGCCGCCATCGAGATCGCCATCAGCGAGGCCCCGGCGGGGGCCACGGTGCTGCTGGCCGGCAAGGGCCACGAGACCGTCCAGGTGCTCGGGGCCCGGCGGATTCCCTTTGACGATGCAGCGGAAGCGCGCCGGGCCCTGGCCCAGCGGGCCTCCGCCTCTGCGACGAGCCGCCCCGGGGGCCATCCCGGGCAGGATGAGGTGTAGGCATGGAACCGATCCGACTCTCCGATGTGCTGCGCGCCACCGGCGGCGAGCTCCTGGGCCCCGCCGAGGGGAACCCCTGGATCCCCGCCGTCACCACGGACAGCAAGGACGTGGCACCGGGCGCCCTGTTCGTGCCGATCCGCGGGAAGCGCTTCGACGGCCACATGTTCGTCGAGCAGGCGTTCCTCCACGGAGCCTCGTTCAGCTTGGTCAGCCGCGACGCGGACCTCTCGCGCATGCCGCGCAACGTGATCGTCGTGCGCGACACCAAGCGTGCGCTCGGCGACCTCGCCCGCTGGCAGCGCAGCCGCTTCGACGTGCCGGTCATCGGCGTCACGGGCTCGTGCGGCAAGACGACGGTCAAGGAAATGCTGCGCCAGGTGCTGGGCGACGGTGTGGTCGTGAGCCACGCCTCGTTCAACAACGACATCGGCGTGCCGCTGACCCTGCTGCGCATGGACCGCACCACCCGCGCCGCGGTGGTCGAGATCGGCACCAGCGGGCCCGGCGAGATCGCCTACCTCACCAACATCGCGCGTCCGACGGTGGGCGTCCTCACCACCATCGAGGAGGCGCACCTCGAGGGCCTGGGCAGCGTACGCGGTGTCATGCGCGAGAAGTCGGCGCTGCTGCACGGCCTCCCGCAGGACGGCGCGGCCATCGTCAACGCCGACAACTACTACTGCCGCGAGATCCTCGAGACCCTCGACCACGGCACCACGATCACGTACGGCACGTGGGAAGACGCCACCGTCTTCGGCATGGACCCCAAGCCCACGGACCAGGGCTTCGAGTTCTGGCTGTTCGGCAAGATGCACGTCGAAGTGCCTGCCCTGGGCATGCACAACGTGGGCAACGCCTTGGCCGCCGTCTCGGTCGCCCTGTGGCTGGGCCTCAAGCCCGACGAGATCGTCGAGTCGCTGCGCGCCTACCGCGCCCCGCCCATGCGCATGTCGCGCGAGGACGTGGGCGACGTGGTGCTCATCAACGACGCCTACAACGCCAACCCCGGCAGCATGGACGCCGCCATCCGCGAGCTGGCGCTCCGTAGCTGCAACGGGCGGCGCGTGGCCGTGCTGGGCGACATGCTCGAGCTCGGCGAAGAGAGCGAGCGCCTGCACCGCCAGCTGGGCCGCAAGGTCGCCAACGAGGGCGTCGACGCGCTCTGGGCCATCGGCCCGCACGCCGAGCAGGTCGCCGAAGAGGCCATCGGTCGTGGCCTGCCGGCCGATCGCGTGGCGTGCCACCCGAGCGTCGTCGACGCCATGGACACGCCCGCCTTCCATCCGGCGGCCGGTGACATCTGGCTGTTCAAGGCCTCGCGCGGCATGGCCCTCGAGCGTCTGGCCGACCGGGTCCGCGAGGAGGCCGCCGACCTCGATGGCGTGCGCTCGCTCTCGCCGACCGCGCGTCGCGAGCCTCGTCACCCCTGAGGCCAACCGACCACCACGGCCCCCGGCGACGCTGCCGACCGAGGGGAGGGACCTGACCGCGTGCTCTACCACCTGCTCCGGCCGCTGGAAGACCGCATCGCCGGGTTCGGGTTGTTCCAGTACGTCACGTTCCGGGCGGCGTTCGCCGCCCTGCTGGCGTTCCTGGTCAGCACGGTCGTCGGTCCGGGCATCGTCGAGTCGTTGCGCCGGCGCAAGATCGCGGGCTTCGTGGCCGTCGGGGATGCGACCGTCGACGCCGAGCGCCAAGCCAAGGCTGCCGTCCCGACGATGGGGGGCGTCATCCTGCTCGTCGGCGTCGGCGTGTCGGGCTTCCTCTTCGCGCGCCTCGACGTCGTCGTCACGTGGGTCGTGCTGCTCGCGTTCCTCGCGTTCGGCGCGCTCGGCATGGTCGATGACTGGCGCAAGCTGACGCACCGCGGAGGCACGGGCCTCAGCGAACGACAGAAGCTGGCGGGCCAGGTCCTGATCGCCTTCGCCGCGCTCGGCACGCTCTACGTCGCCGGCTGCCGCGAGGACGGTCTCCCCTGGCTGCGCGGGCCGTCGCTCAAGCCCAACCCGTACGCCACCCGCTGGATCCAACGCCACGAGGTGCTGCCGACGGAGAGCTGGAACGGGCTGGCTGCGACGTACCTCGGCCGTGAAGGCCGGGCGCGCGAGCTCGCCGTGAAGAACGGCGTGGACGGCGCGGGGCTGCAGGATGCCTGGCTGGGCGTCGCGCCGGCCAGCGTCGCGTCGGACGATCCGCGGCTGGCGTGGCTGCCGCCGCCCGGTCGCGAGATCCAGATCCCCGCGCCCTGGTCCGACCCCGCCGAGCACCACCGGCACGACCTGCAGATCCCGCTGTTCAAGGGCTTCTGCCTCGACCTCGGGCTGCTGTTCCTGCCGTTCGGCTTCCTCGTCATCGTCGGCGCGTCCAACGCGGTCAACCTCACCGACGGGCTCGATGGCCTCGCCATCGGTGCCACGTTGACCACGACGATCGCCTTGGGCGTCGTGGCCTTCGTCGTGAGCCGTACCGACTTCGCGCAGGCGCTCTACCTGTTCCACGTGCCCGAAGGCGGCGAGGTCGCCGTACTGCTGTCGGCGCTGGGCGGTGGCGCCCTCGGCTTCCTGTGGTTCAACGCCTATCCCGCCAGCGTCTTCATGGGCGACACGGGCTCGCTGGGCATCGGCGGCTTCCTGGGCGTTGCGGCCGTGGCGCTGCGGCATGAGGTCACGCTGCTCATCGCGGGCGGCCTGTTCGTGGGCGAGGCGCTGTCGGTGATGTGGCAGCGCGCGTGGTTCAAGGGCACGCGTCGTGCGGCGCGGCGACGGGGCGAGGTCGACCCAACGGGCAAGCGCTGGTTCCGCTGCGCGCCCGTCCACCACCACTTCCAGAAGGGCGGCTGGCACGAGAACAAGGTGGTCGTCCGCTTCTGGATCGTCTCCATGATCTGCGCCGTCGTCGCGCTCGTGTCGTTGAAGGTGCGCTGACGATGGCGACGCGACCCCAGCTCCCGCACGGTGCCCAGGCCATCCAGCAAGCGGCCAGCTTCGTGGTGCTGTTGGCCGTCGGCCTCACGTCTTTCGGCTTGGTGATGGTCTACAGCACCAGCAGCGCCCAGCGTGCCGCGCTCGGCGAAGACATGGCGTACGGTCTGGTGCGCCAGGCGATCTGGGTCGTGCTCGGCGTCGGGCTGGCGTGGCTCGTGGCCCGCACGCCGCTCACGACACTTCGGCGCCTCGCCGGTCCGCTGCTCGTGGTCGTGCTGCTGCTGCTCGCCATCACCTTGGGCTTCGCTCCGTCGGTGAAGGGCGCCCGGCGCTGGCTACGCCTCGGTGCGCTGTCCATGCAGCCGAGCGAGTTCGCGAAGATCGCCGTGCTGCTGTTCCTCGCGGATCGCCTGGCCAGGCGCGAGCCCGACTCGAGCTTCGGGATGCGCCTGCCCCTGCTTCCCGTGCTGCTGCCGGTGGGCCTCACCCTCGTGCTCGTGTTCCTCGCGCCCGACCTCGGCATGACGCTGTTCCTCGTGGCCGAGTGCGTCGTGCTGCTGGGGCTCGCGGGCGTCCGGCCCGGGCGCGTCCTGCCGTACGTCCTCGTCTCGTTGCCGGCCATCCTCCTGTACGCGTTCACCCACTTCGGGCACGTGAAGAAGCGCTTGGCGGCCTTCACGGGCGAGCCCAGTGGACAGGTCCGCGAGGCGCTCGTGGCCATCGGCGCCGGGGGCTTCCTCGGCGTGGGGCTGGGGCGCGGCATGCAGAAGCTGCACTACGTGGCGGAGGCGCACACCGACTTCATCTTCTCGATCATCGGCGAGGAGCTCGGGTTCATGGGCTGCGCGGCCGTGGTGTGCGCCTTCATGGGCCTGGTCGTGCACGGCCGGCGCATCGCCTGGTCGGCCCGCGCGTGGTCGCCCCAGGACCCGTTCCCCTTCTACGTGGCTGCGGGTGCGACCTTCCTCATCACCTTCCAGGCGCTGGTCAACCTCGCCGTCGTGACGGGGTCCGCGCCCACGAAGGGGGTGTCCATGCCGTTCATCAGCGTCGGGGGCAGCAACCTCCTCGTGATGGCGACATGCGTCGGCTTGCTCGTGAACGTGGCCCGTGCCTCCGCCGCGCTGGCGTTGGACGCGCCGCGTCGATGAGCGAACCGTCCGCGACCCCGGCCCCCGTCGTGTTGTTGGCCGGCGGCGGCACCGTGGGTCACCTGGCCCCGGGCTTTGCCTTGGCCGAAGCCTTGGAGGCCCGCGGCGCACGCTGCGTGTTCACCACGCCCGGCGAGGACCAGGAAGCGCGCTGGTTCGAGGGCCGTCCGCCTTCGCGCACGGTCCCCGCGGAGCGCCTGCCGCGGCGACCCTGGCAGCTGCCGGGGTTCCTGCTGCGCCTTCGCCGCCACGCGCGCGAGGCCCGCGAGGTCCTGCGCTCGAGCGGTGCGCGCTACGTCGTGGCGCTGGGGGGCTGGCCCTGCGTGCCCGTCGTGCTGGCGGCCCGTCGGCTGGGCGTCCCGTACGGCTTCATCGTGCCCGATGCGGTTCCCGGCCTCGTCGTTCGTCGCTTCCGCCGCCGCGCGGACCGCTTCTGGGTCGCAGTCGTCGAGGCCGCGGAGCGCCTCGGGCCTCGCGCGCTGCACGTCGGCCCGATGTTGCGCCGCGACGTGATCGACGCGCCGCGCGATGCGTCGGTGTTCGGCCTCGCGGCCGACCGTGTCACGCTGCTGGTCACCGGTGGCAGCCAGGGCGCCACCGCGGTGAACGCGTGGGTCGTCGAGGGGTTGCGCGCGGCGCTCGACGCCGATCCCTCGCTCGCGACGCGTCTGCAGGTGCTCCACGCCACGGGCGCCGCGGGCGAGGCCATGGCCCGCGAGGCGTACGAGGCGATGGGCCTCGCCCATCACGTCACGCCCTTCCTCGCGAAGATGGGCTCGGCGTACGCGCTGGCCGATCTGGTGGTGGGGAGGGCCGGAGCGGGAACGTGCGCGGAGCTCTCCGCGTGGCGGCTCCCTGCGGTCCTCGTGCCGTACCCGCACCACCGCGATCGCCAGCAGCACAAGAACGCGCAAGCGCTCGTCGAAGCCGGCCACGCGGTGGTGCTCGAGCAGGAACGCCTGGACGCCGCGGCGTTCGCGCGCCACGTGCTGGAGCCGCTCGTGGCGGCGTCGTCCCGGCCTCGCAAGCAGCCTCGTCCCCCGGACGGAGCGGCCCGGGCCGCAGAGGACCTGCTCGCGCGGATCACCTGACCCGAGCCTGCTTCGTCCTGTCCTGTTTGCGTCCTACAGTGCCGACGCGCTCCCCCCGGAGGACCCGTGCCCGCGCACCCCGCCCCCCGTGCCGACGACCTGGCCTCCGTTCTCGCCACGGTCCGATCCGCCTACTTGCTCGGGATCGGTGGCGTGGGCATGAGCGGCGCGGCGCGGCTGCTCGCCGCACGCGGTATCGAGGTGCGGGGCAGCGACGCGGACCCGGGAGGCGCCGCGGCACGCCTGGCGGGCGTACCCCTCGAGGTGACGGGTGAGGCCACGGTGCTGCCCGACGGCGTCGATCTCGTCGTGCGCTCGGCGGCCATCGGCCCGGGGCATCCCCAGCGCGCCGCCGCGGAGGAGCGCGGGCTGCGGATGTGGCGCTACGCGGACCTCGTCGGCGCCCTCATGGCCGACCGCGTCGGCATCGCCGTCGCGGGCTGCCACGGCAAGACGACCACGTCCTCGCTGGTGGCGAGCGCTTTGGCGCACGCGGGCACCGATCCCTCCTGGCTGGTCGGCGGCACGCTCCGCGCGTTCGGCGGCGGCGCGCGCGCGGGTGCCGGTCCGCACTTCGTCGTGGAGTCCTGCGAGTTCGATCGCAGCTTCCACGCGCATCGTCCTCATGTGGCCATCGTCACCAACGTCGACGAAGACCACCTCGACTACTACGCCGACCTGGCCGAGATCCAGGAGTCGTTCCGCGTCTTCGCGGCGCTGCTGCCGAGCGATGGCCAGCTCGTCGTGAACGACGCCCACGCCGCCGTCTTCCGCGGCGACGCCCGCCTGCGTGCTCCCCTCGTCACGTACGGCTTCGGCGACGACGCGGCGTGGCGCGTCGGCGAGCCCGAGCTGACCGGCGATGGACGCGGCGTGGCGTTCTCGCTGACGGGCCCCGACGGCCGCACCACATGCGCGACCGTCCCCATGCTGGGCCGCCACAACGCCCTCAACGCCGCGGGCGCCATCGCCACGCTGGTGGCCGCGGGCGTGGACCGCGATGCGGCCGAGGCGGGTGTTGCAGCCTTCGGGGGCGTGGGCCGTCGGCTCGAGCTCGTCGCCGAGCGCCGCGGCGTGCTCGTCTACGACGACTACGGCCACCATCCGGCCGAGATCCGCGCCGTGGTCCGCGCCCTGCGCCAGCGTCACCCCCAGCGCCCGCTGCGCGTGCTCTTCCAGCCCCACCAAGCCAGCCGCACGCGCTGCCTCATGCGCGAGTTCGCGTCCGTCTTGGCCGAGGCCGACAGCGTGTGGATGCCGCCCATCTACTTCTCGCGTGACAGCGAGGAGGCCCGACGCTCCGTGAAGAGCGGCGACCTCGTGCGCCACGTGCGCAACGAAGGCGGCGTCGCCGAAGAAGTCGAGAGCCTGGACGAGCTCGTGGACTTCGCCCTCGAGCGCGTGGCGCCCGGCGACGTGGTCATCACCATGGGCGCCGGCAACATCGACGAGGTGGCCCGTGGGCTCGCCGCGCGCCTCTGACACCGCGAACCCGCCGCTGGCGGGGCGCACGTCGTTGCGCGTCGGCGGCGTGGCCGAGTCGTTCCATGAACCGAGCGTGGCCGCCGAGATCGGGCCGCTGCTGGCCGACCTGCATGCCCGCGGCGTGCCCGTGCACGTGCTGGGGGGTGGCTACAACCTGCTCGTGGGTGACGGCGTGCTTCCCGGGGCCGTGCTCTCCACGCGCCGCCTCAAGGGCGTCGACGTCCGCGATGACGTGGTGGTGGCCGAGGCGGGTGCGTCGTTTCCGCGTCTCGTGGAGTCCGCTGCGGAGTGGGGCATCCCCGCGCTGTCCGGCTGTCCGGGCATCCCGGGCACGGTCGGCGGCGTCGTGCGGATGAACGCGGGCGGGCGGCACGGCAACGTGGGCGACGCGCTCGTGCGTGTACGCGGCTTCCGCATGGACGGCACGCCCTTCGACCGTGAGATCGCTCCCGGCGACCTGGGCTATCGCACGACGGTATTCGCGGACACGGTCGTCACGGAGGCCTGGTTCCGCCGGGTTCCGGACCTCGATGTGGAGGCCGAGCGCGCGTTGCTCGCCGAGGCGTGGGCGTGGAAGCGCGCCTCGCAGCCCCTTCGCTCGGCCAGCGCGGGCTGCATCTTCCGCAACCCCGACGGCCCGGGTGGTACCCGCTCCGCGGGTCGTTTGGTCGACGAAGCGGGCCTCAAGGGCCTGCGCGTCGGCGACGCGATGGTCTCCGACGTGCACGCCAACTTCATCGTGAACCTCGGGGGTGCCACCGCCGCGGACGTCCATGCGCTCATCGCCGAAGTGCAGCGCCGGGTCCTCGCCTTCCACGGCGTGCGCCTCGAGCTGGAAGTCGAGGTCTGGCCGACGCAAGCCGACGACGTGCGCTCGTAGCCGGCGGCCGTGCAGCTGCTCCTTTTCGCCGTCGCCGCCATCCTGACCGCGGCGCTCTCCACCGTGGCGGGGCTGGGCGGCGGCATGCTCCTGCTCGGGCTGCTGTTCGCCATGGACGTGGCGTATCCGGTGCCGATGCACGCCGCGATCCAGCTTGTCGCCAACGTCACGCGCACCGGATCGCTGCTCTCCCACGTGCCGTGGAAGTCGTTTGCCCTCTTCGCCGTGGCTTCGCTGCCCGGCCCGTGGCTCGTCGGCATGCCGCTGCTGGACCACCTCGACAAGAGCGCGGTGCGGGCCGTGTTCGGTGCGTTCGCGCTGTACGCGGGTCTCGCGCCCCGCTTCGGGCTGTCGTTCCTGGGCCCGCGCACGTCGGTGCTGGTCGGTGGCTTCCTCGGAGGTGCGCTAGGCGTGGTGGTGGGGGCTGTCGGACCGGTGACGGCCCCGTTCCTCTTGCGGGAGGGCTTGGACCGCAAGGCCTCCGTGGCCTTGCTGTCCGTCACCGCGTTCCACCTGCACATCCTGAAGCTCGTCGCGTTCCACCAGTGGCGCGGAGGCGTGTACGTGGCCGACGGCCTGGACCCGCGGCTCGTGGGCGTGGGCGTGGCCGGGGTGATCGTGGGGGTGCTGATCGGCCGACGGGTGCTCGACCGCGTGGGGGACCGCGCATTCCGCCGTCTCGTGCGCGGCGTCCTGGTGGGCATGGGGGTGGTGCTCCTGGCGCAAGCCGCCTGGGCGTAGGCCGTCGTTCGTGTCCGGCGGCCCCGTCGTCAAGCCGCGGGCCCCGCGGACCGACCTCCCTCCCTGCGAGGGCGAGGTCCGAGGGAGCGGCGATGGCGCGGAAGAAGGCGTCGGAGGGAGCGGTGTCGCGTGTGCGCGACGTCTTGACGACGTCGCGCGGGCGCTGGCTGCTGCGCATCGGGGGCGGCGCCCTGCTGCTGCTCGTGGTGGGCTTCGTCGTGCAGGCCACGCGGGCCCAGGCCTGGTCCATGCCGGCCTACCGCCTCACGCCGAAGACGCTGCGCGTCGAGGGCTTGCCGTCGTGGCTGGACGGCTACGGCAAGGCCCTGTTCGACCCGCGCTGGTTCGCTCGCGCGACGGGTCCCTTCAGCGTGTCCATCTACGACCCGCAGGCCGAGGCCGTCATCACGGAGCGCGTCGAGCGCCATCCGCTCGTGGAGCGCGCCAGCCTCGTGACGCTGCGCTACCCCAACGAGGCGCACGTCCGCGTGCAGCTGCGTGAGCCGGTCGCCTCGATCTCGTTCGCCGTCGCCGATGGCAAGACGGTCAGCTACCTGCTGGGCGCCGACCAGACCCTGCTGCCGCTTGATCCCTACCGCGGTTTGCTCCAGCGGCGCCGCCATCCGCTCCCGCAGCTCTCGGGCATCGGCCTGCGTCCCCCGGTGCGACGTACGGCGACCGGCTGGGACATCGTCATCGGCAGCCCGTGGCGTGACGGCGAAGACGACCGCGTCGAGGAGGCCGTCGCTGCCGCGCAGACGGCGGCACGCCTCGAGCAGGACCTGGGCGGCCTCGTGACCGTCCAGGCCATCGACGTCGCACGCTTCACCCGCACGGGCCGCCTGCGCAGCGACGAGCAGCACGCCGAGGTCGAGCTCACCGTCATCGGACCGCCGCAGCGGCCTGGCGGCCCGCGCGTCCAGCGCGTCGTTCTCTGGGGACGTACGACACGCGCGGCCCACGAGGTCGTCGGCGAGAGCGGCTACGGCCGCAAGGTCGAGCGCCTCAAGAAGCTGCTGTCGCAGCCGAACGCTCCCGCGAGACTGGAAGTCCGCTGGGACGCCTAGGTGTCTGATCCGGCGCTGCAGAGCGGTAGCGACGCGAGGCGCCGGGTCTGACTCCGTGGTAGCGCTCCCCGAGCCCAGGGCGCGGCGTCGCGATCCCACGGGGAGAGGCCTTCCCCCCGGCGGACGCGCTTCAACCGAGCCAGACCCGGACGCCTCGCGTCGTCGCTGACGCGACTCCGCAGCGCCGGATCAGGCACGCTTGAACCGCCGGCTCGCGGGGCCGTGTAGCGTGACGACGATGGTGAGCGACGTGACGGCGAAGACGGGGCGGGCGTGGGTGTTGCCCGCGATGTGCCTCGTCTTGCTGGGCCTGAGCCTGCCGGCCACGGGGGTGCTCGACCTGCCGTGGCTGCCGGCCGCGCCGTGGACCTTGGCGCCGTTCGTGGCCCTGGCGGTGGCCTTCGTGGCGCTGGGCGTAGCGAGCCAGCGCAGCCATCCGCTGGCCCGGGTCGTCGGCGTCGCCGCCGTGTCAGCACCCTTCCTCGTCCTCGCCATCCGCGGCGCACCGCCCGGACCCCATGGCGCCAGCGTGCCGTTCGTCGCGCCGCTGCTCGTCGTGATCGCCCTCGTGGTCGCCGCGCTTCCCCAGCGCTGGCGCGGTCCTGGCGCGGCAGGTGTGCTGGCGTACGCGCTGTTGGCCCACGGTCTCGGACCTGTCGGGATCTCGCTGTTGCCCGAGCGCTGGCTCGCCACGGCGGGCATCGAGCGCGGCCCCGAGATCGATCGCAGCATGCTGCCCGAGGCGTACCGCGGCCCTGTTCGGGATCGCGCCACGCGCGCGCGAACGCCCCTGGGCCTTGGCGAGGGCCCCTGGTGGGTCCGCGCGGAGACCGGCCCCGAGGCCACGCAGCGTCCGCTGGTGGCGGCGTGGACGGCGACCAAGCCCGCCGAGGCACGCACCGCCCGCTGGTCGTGGTTGGACGCGGGCGACCTCGATGCGCTGCATGTGCTGGACCTCGAGCCGGCCGACGTGGTCTGGATCGGCGAGGGGGCCTGGCCCGCGGGCAGCCGCGACACGCCGTTGCGCGTGCAGGCCATCGCGGAGTTCGTGCGCGGTGGGGGAACGGCCGTCGTCGTCGTGCCGGACGGTGCGTCGCTCCCCGACGGTCTCGCCGGCGTCTTGCCCAAGGCCGCGGCCCCCGGCGCCGAGCAGCTGTTCGGCCTGGGGCGGGTGGTGGTCTTCCCGACGCCCAAGGAAGCCGTCGACGCGATCCTGGGGCGCCACCTCTGGGTGGCTCCGATCGGCACCCGGCTCGACGGCCAGCCGAGCATCCCCCGGCTCCCCGCGGCGTTGGCGCCGTGGAAGGACGAGCCAGGTGGCCGGCGCCCGGCCGCGGCCGTGCTCGGGCTCTTCCTGCTGGCGACCCTGGGCTTCACGTGGGCGGCCCGCGACCCGCGGGCCGCGACCCTGCTCGTCGCATTGGCAGCGGCCGGCGCCTCGGTGGCCGTGGCGTGGGTACTTCCGACGGTGCCGGGCGTCCGCCTCCATGGCGTGCGCATCGACCTCGGCGGCGTGGGAGGGCGGCGGGTCGAGGCGGTGGCCATCGCGGCCGGTCCGACGGGCTTCCGAGGCCCTGTGCGCTGGGGCGGCGACGGCTACGTGCGCTTCGTGGGCGGCTTGGAGCAGCCCGGCGGGGAGGTCGAGCTGGCGCCCGGCGGCCTGGCCTGGGCCGTGCGCACCACCCGCGTGGGCCTGCCGGACCCGGCCGACCAGGAAGACCGCGCCGGCGGCTGGCTGCTGGGGCTCCTGGCAGGGGAGGTCGACCCCGCCCGGGCCCGGCTAGGCTCCGGCATCGCGCTCGATGTGACCGTCGGGGGGGAGGCGCCGCCGCCCGCCTCGACCGTGGCCTACCGATCTCGATAGGGGCAGGACGGCGCGGCGACGGCTTGACCGCCGCGGCGGGGGACGTACCTTGCCCCGCTTCCCCCGGGAGTTTGCTGCCATGACCAAGACCACCATCGCCACGCGTCACCACGAGGGCGCGAAGTGGTACGTGGTCGATGCGTCCCAGGAGACGCTCGGCCGTCTGGCGGCGATCCTTGCGCAGCGCCTGCAGGGCAAGCACAAGCCGACCTACACCCCCCACGTGGACACGGGCGACTACTTCGTCGTCGTCAACGCGGAGAAGGTCCAGGTCACCGGCGGCAAGGAGAACAAGAAGGTCTACCGCAGCCACACCGGCTTCCCCGGCGGCCTTCGCGAGATCCCCTACAAGCGCATGATGGACAAGCACCCCACCGAGGCGCTGCGTCTCGCCGTCAAGCGCATGCTTCCCAAGACCAACCTCGGCCGCGCGATGCTGAAGAAGCTCAAGCTGTACGCCGGGGAAAGCCACGACCACCACGCCCAGCAGCCCGAGCCCATCGCGTTCGGGACCGGGCGCTAGAGAGGATGAGAGCCCATGGCGGGTGAGTTCACCTGGGGCACCGGGCGCCGCAAGACGGCGATTGCTCGTGTGCGTATCCGTCGCGGTACCGGCGTGATGATGGTCAACCGTCGTCCGTGGGATGAGTACTTCACCACGGCCGCGACGCGTCTGGCCGCGCGTCAGCCGCTGCACGCGGTCGATGGCGATGCCCGCTACGACGTGTTCGTCAACGTGCACGGCGGTGGCCCGCAGGGCCAGGCCGACGCGGTGCGTCACGGCCTCGCTCGCGCGCTGACGCGTGTCGAGGAGAGCGCTGCGCTCACGATGCGCGAGGCGGGCTTCATGACCCGTGACGCGCGCGTCAAGGAGCGCAAGAAGTACGGTCAGCGCGGCGCCCGCGCCCGCTTCCAGTTCTCGAAGCGCTAACCCGGCGCGACGCCGCAGCCCCTTGCGGGGATGGGCGGCATCGAGAGCTCTGCGACGCCCTCGCCCCCTCAGGTGCGAGGGCGCCTTCGTTTCCACACGACGTCACGGCACACGAGCGAGACGTACACTGGGCTGCGATCGCGGCTCCCCGGAGGTTCGGATGGCGGGACACAGCCACTTCGCGAACATCATGCACAAGAAGGCCCGCACCGATGCGAAGCGGGGCAAGGCCTTCAGCAAGGTCAGCACGCTGATCATGGCGGCCGTCCGCCAGGGCGGGCCCAAGATCGAGGACAACCCGCGGCTGCAGCTGGCGCTCGAGAAGGCGCGCGCAGCCAACATGCCCAAGGACACGATCCAGCGCGCCATCGATCGCGCCAGCGGCGCCGGCGGCACACAGGACTACGTCGAGCTCACCTACGAGGCGTACGCCCCCGGTGGCGTGGCCATGCTCATCGAGACGCTGACCGACAACCGCAACCGCACCAACACCGAGGTGCGGACCATCGTCGACAAGAACGGCGGCTCCATGGGTGCCTCGGGCTCCGTCGCGTGGATGTTCCAGCGCGTGGGCCAGATCGAGGTCTCGGCCGCCGCCACGACGGAAGAGAGGCTGTTCGAGCTCGCGCTCGAGGCCGGGGCGGAGGACATCGCGCTTCTCGACGCCGGGACGGACGACGCGCGCTTCCTTGTCACCACGCCGGTCACCGCGTTTGCCGAGGTCCGCGCGGCCTTGGACGCAGCGGGCCTGGAACCGAGCCGGGCCGAGCTGGCGATGGTGGCCGACAACCACGTCGAAGCCGACCTGGCCACGGCGCGCAAGGTCATGCGCATCCAGGGCCTGCTCGAAGAGAACGACGACGTCCAGACCGTCACCACCAACCTCGACGTCAGCGAGGACGTGGCAGCAGCACTCGCCGCCGACGAGTAGGATCGGGGGGCCAGGGACGGCCGGAGGCCCCATGACCCAGACCCCCGCGACTGACCAGCTGGACGCCGTCGAGGCGCTGCGCGCCAACGTCGAGTCGGTCTTCGTCGGGCGCCCCGAGGTGGTGCGGCTCGTCCTCACGGGCCTGCTGGGCGGCGGTCACGTGCTGCTCGAAGACGTCCCGGGCGTCGGCAAGACCGTGCTGGCCAAGAGCTTGGCCCGCTCCATCGACGCCGACTTCCGGCGCGTGCAGTTCACGCCCGACCTCCTGCCCGGCGACATCCTCGGCACGATGGTGTTCGACCCACGCGATGCATCGTTCCGCATGCGCGAGGGGCCCGTCTTCACCAACGTGCTCCTGGCCGACGAGATCAATCGCGCGACGCCGCGTACGCAGTCGGCGCTGCTCGAGGCCATGAACGATGGGCAGGTCACGATCGACCGTGTCAGCCATGCGCTGGCCTCGCCGTTCTTCGTGATCGCCACCCAGAATCCCTACGAGTTCGAGGGCACCTACCCGCTGCCCGAGAGCCAGCTCGACCGCTTCATGCTGCGGCTGCGCATCGGCTACCCGTCCGCGGAGGACGAGCGCCGCATCGTGCGCGCCCAGCAGCGCCAGCACCCGCTCGACAGCCTGAAGGCCGTCGTCCATGGCGATGACGTGGTGCGCCTCCAGGCCGCCGTGCGCGATGTGCGTGTGGACGACAGCGTGCTCGACTACGCCCTCGAGCTCGGGCGCCGCACCCGTCAGGACAAGCGCTTGCGCGTCGGTGCCAGTCCGCGCGCCGCCATTGCGCTCACCCGCGCCGCGCAGGCGCATGCGCTGCTGGCGGGTCGCACGTTCGTCGTGCCCGACGACATCAAGGCCCTCGCCGTCGCCGTGTTGGCGCACCGCCTGGTCGCCGACAGCTACGTGGCCGAGGGCGGTCCCGACGAGCGCGAGCAGGTCGTGAAGGACCTGCTCGATCGCGTCGAGGTGCCCGTCTGAGCGGGCGCCGAGGGCGGCAGATCGCCCTGGTGGCCCTCGTTGCCTGGGCCATCGCAGGCGTCGTGCTGCTCGTGGTGCGGGATGGGTCGTCGCGCCCTCCCGAGGCGGTCGCCTTGGACCTCGACGAGGATGCCGCGAAAGGCCCGGCACCTCGGGTGGCGGGGGACGCGGGGGCCCTGCCCCCGCCCGTCGCGGATGTCCGGGAGGTCGCCCCGGAAGCGTCGGGGCCACGGCTTGCGATCGCGGAGCTGCCGGCGTCGGACGAGGTTCGCCGCTTCTGGCATCGCTACCTCGCACCGCTTTCTGCCCGTCTGACGCCCCGCCCGGATCCCGACGTCGCCACAAGCCGCTTGACGCGGGCGCCGGAGGAGCTGGCGGTCGCCGTGGAGGTAGCGGCCGCTTGGGCAGCGGATCCCGCCCGTGTCCAGGACGCGTCGGCCGACTGGACTTGGGAGCCCCGCGAGCGCCTGCATCAGGCGGTGGAGGGGATGCCGCGTGGCTCGGAAGGCCGCCGGGCGCTGCACGCGTGGCTGGCCGATCAGAGGGCCTTGCTTGCGGCAGGGCTAGTTCAACCCGGAGAGCGAGACCTATGGCTGGCCGCCCTGCACGCCGCCAGCCCACTCCAGGCCCCGGCAACAGGCGGCCTCCTCGATGCCTACCTCGTGCCCGACGCGGCAGGAGGAAGTGCAGGGCCGGTCCGGGCGTTCGTTCGCACCGCCGCGCGTGAGACGAGGCCTTCCCCGGCAGGCAACCTCGTCATGACGACGTACGAGCCGATCGCCTGGCTCGTGCTTGACGCCTTTCCCGATGAGGAGGTGCTCCCTCTCGTCGAGGCAGTCATCGAGGTGAACCTGCGTGCCCAGCTGGAAGCGGGAACGTTGCCCGACTCGCTTGCCGACCTCGTGGGTGCGTACGCGAGTCGGCAGGTGCCCAGCGCCACCGGCGGGAGAGCCTCCACATGGCGGGCCGCCGTCCGGCGGTGGGTCGAGCGCTGGCCCGTCGCCTTCCTGGAGCTGCCTCGCATCGCGAGCGTCTGCCAAGCGCAGGGGATTCCCATCTCCACCTTCTTCGCCACGCTGGGGACGGAGCAGACGGCCGAGGCGCAGGCCGGCCTCGTGTCCGTCATGCGCCATGCGCGGCCCGATGACCTGCTGCCCTTGGTCCCGCGCGTGCTGCAGTCCTTCAGCTCGGACCTTGCCCTCTTGGTGCTCCGGACGCTGTTCCCGGATGCCGACGTCGCGCGCAGTACGAAGCGCGACCTCATGTTGCTTGCCCTGGAGGGGCCGGGCACGTCTCGCGAGGCACTGAGCTTCCTGCCCCATGTCGTCGTCGACCTCGACGAGGCGCTGCCGGCGATCGGCAAGCTCCTGGAGAGCAGCTTGGACAGCCAACGTCAGCGCGCCGCGGACGCGCTGATGGCCCTTGCCACGGTGCCCACGGTCCGGCGCGAGGACGTGCTGCGTCATGCGGAGGTTCTGGCCGCATCGACGCATGCCGAGGTGCGCCTGGCCGTGGTGCGGCACCTGGGGCAGGTCGTGAAGCTGCCCGCGGATCGAGCGGCGGTGGAGTCGCTCCTGGGCCGCGCGCTGAATGACCGCGACCCCGTGATCACCCGCGCAGCGGCCGACTCGCTCGGCTGGATGGCGCAGCGCGACGAGGGGCTGCGCCCGATCTTCGCGCGTCACCGTCCGCACCCCGACCGCGAGACCGACGAGCTGCTCGCCGCCTGGATCGAGGAGTTCGGCGAGCACGACGCCGAGGTGGCGGAGGAGGAGCGGTAGCGCGGAGGTGCCCGGCTCGCGGCGGCGCCGCTTCGCGGCGCGGGCCGCGTGCCAGGCTCCGCTGCGCGGCGTCCGCCGCCGGGAGGCGCAATCGCGTGCGACGGCGCAGGGCTACCTACGAAGGGCAGCCCGCCCGGGGAGCCAGGCACCTCGCGCGCGTCGCGGCGCTGCCGCTCTGCCGCAAGGAGCCGGGCACCCCCGCGCCTACTTCCCCAGGGCCGCGTGGGCCGCGGCCAGCCGCGCGATGGGGACGCGGAACGGGCTGCAGGAGACGTAGTCCAGGCCCACACCGTGGCAGAAGCGAATGGAGGCCGGGTCGCCGCCGTGCTCGCCGCAGATGCCCACCTTCAAGCCCGGGCGCGTCGAGCGGCCGCGCTCGGTGGCCAGCTTCACGAGCTCACCGACACCGTCGGTGTCGAGCGACTGGAAGGGATCCACCTCGAGGATGCCCTGCTCCAGGTACGCAGGCAGGAACGAGCCGATGTCGTCGCGGCTGTAGCCGAACGTCATCTGCGTCAGGTCGTTGGTGCCGAACGAGAAGAACTCGGCTTCCGTCGCGATCTCTGCCCCGCGAAGCGCGGCGCGCGGGATCTCGATCATCGTGCCGAAGACGATCGGCACGCGCACGCCCGTCTCCTTCACCACGTCCTTGGCCACGCGCTCCAGGCGTACCTTGAGGAAGCTGAGCTCGGCCACGGTCCCGACAAGCGGGATCATGACCTCGGGCTGCGGCTTGAGGCCCCGCTTCTTGTTGGCCGCAGCGGCCTCGAAGAGGGCGCGCACCTGCATCTCGTACACCTCGGGGTACGTGATGCCGAGGCGGCAGCCGCGGTGGCCCAGCATGGGGTTCATCTCGTGCAGGCGCCGCGCGCGCTCGCGCACGTCCTCCTCCGGGATGCCGAGCGCCTGCGCGACGTGCGCGATGGCCTCGGGCTCGTGGGGGAGGAACTCGTGCAGCGGCGGGTCGAGCAGCCGCACCGTGACCGGCAGCCCGTCCATGGCCTCGAGGATGCCCTCGAAGTCCTTGCGCTGGAACGGCAGCAGGAGATCGAGCGCCTTGCGGCGTGAGGCCTCGTCCTCGGCCAGGATCATCTCGCGCATCGGCGTGATGCGTTCGTCGCCGAAGAACATGTGCTCGGTGCGGCAGAGGCCGATGCCCTGCGCCCCGAAGCGGCGCGCGGCCGCGGCGTCTTCCGGCGTGTCGGCGTTGGCGCGCACCTTCAGGCGCCGCACCTTGTCGGCCCAGCCCAGCAGCGTGGCGAACTCGGGGCCGGGGTCGGCCGGCATGGTGCGCACGCTGCCCAGCATGATCTCGCCGCTCGTGCCGTCGAGCGAGATGACGTCGCCTTCCTGGACGATGGTGCTGCCGACGCGGAACTGCCGGCCGTGCTCGTCGATGCGCACCTCACCGGCACCCGCGACGCAGCACTTGCCCATGCCACGCGCGACCACGGCGGCGTGGCTCGTCATGCCGCCCGTGGCCGTGAGGATGCCCTCGGCCGCGTGCATGCCGCCCACGTCTTCGGGGCTGGTCTCGTTGCGTACGAGGACCACGCTGTCGCCGCGTGCAACCCAGGCCTTGGCGTCGTCGGCCGTGAACACGACGCGGCCGGCGACCGCTCCCGGGCTGGCCGGGAGACCGCGCGCCAGCACGTGCCGCTCGGCCGCGGGGTCGAACTGCGGGTGCAGCAGGCGATCGAGCTGGTCGGCGCGCACGCGGCCAACGGCCTCTTCCTTGCTCAGGAGGCGCTTGGACGCCATCTCGACGGCGACGCGCACCGCGGCGCGCGCGGTGCGCTTGCCCGAGCGCGTCTGCAGGATGTAGAGCGTCCCTTCCTCGATCGTGAACTCGATGTCCTGCATGTCGCGGTAGTGCGACTCGAGGATCTTGCGGACCTTCTCCAGCTGCTTGTAGGCCTGCGGGCTCTCCGCGGCCAAGCCGACCAGGTCCTTGGGCGTACGGATGCCGGCAACGACGTCCTCGCCCTGCGCGTTCATCAGGTACTCGCCGTAGAACACGTTCTCGCCGGTGGACGGGTCGCGCGTGAAGCAGACGCCCGTGCCGGACGTGGGGCCCAGGTTGCCGAAGACCATGGCCTGGACGTTGACGGCGGTGCCGTTCAGGCCCGTGATGTTCTCGATCTTGCGGTACTCCACCGCGCGCTTGCCCATCCACGAGCCGAAGACGGCTGCCACGGAGCGCTCCAGCTGCTCCATGGGGTCCTCGGGGAAGGGGCGCTTGGCGAGGCGCTCGAACGTCTCGAGGTAGCGCTCCACGACGCGGCCGAGTGCCTCGGCATCGAGGTCGCTGTCCGCGCGCGCGCCGACGCGCTGTTGTTCCTCGTGCAGCACGCGCTCGAAGGCGCCGTGCTCGAGGCCCTCGACGACGTTGCCGAACATCTGGATGAAGCGGCGCCGGGCGTCGCGCGCGAAGCGCGGGTTGCCCGTCTGGGCCGCGAGCCCCTCGACAGCCGCCGAGGTGAGACCCAGGTTGAGGACGGTGTCCATCATGCCGGGCATCGAGACGGCCGCGCCCGAGCGGACGCTGACGAGCAAGGGGCGCTTGGGGTCGCCGAAGCGCTTGCCCGTGGCCCGCTCGAGCTTGGCCACCGCCTGGTGGATCTCGCGGCGCAAGGTCTCGGGGAGGCAGCGGCCGTCGGCGTAGTAGGCCTCGCAGGCGTCCGTCGCGATGGTGAAGCCGGGGGGGACGGGCAGCCCGATGCGGCACATCTCGGCGAGGTTGGCGCCCTTCCCGCCCAGCACGGGCTTGAGGTCGGCCTTGCCGTCGGCCTTGCCGGGGCCGAAATGCCAGATCCGTCGCCCGGCCCTGGCTGCCGGCCTGCGCCGAGCGGCCGCCTTCTTCTTCGGGCTGGCGGCCTTCTTCGGCGCCGGCGCGGGCTTCTTCGACCCGCGGGGCTTGGCCGGGCCCTTCTTCGCAGGGGCCTTCTTCGCGGGGCGGCGGGTGGAGGACTTCTTCGTGGCGGCGGCCGCGGTGCGACCGGCGCCTTGGCGCTTGGGGCGGGTGCTCATGTGCTCCCTCGGCGGACGCAGGCCCGTCAGGGGGCATGGACCCGGGCGCCCTCAGGTAGGAGAGCGATGCTAGCCCACATTCGCGACGCTCCTACGCGGTGCCCGCGCGCTCCGCGGCGCCGGTTCCCAGGCCCTCGCGCCGGGCTGCCGTGCCGTGCGAGCGGGACGGTCGAAGGCTGGCCCGCCGCGTGCTATACAGCCCCGTCCGCGCGGGCCCAGGCCCGCACTGCCTTCGCGAGGAGCCTTCATGTCGGCACCGCACAAGCTCCTCGGCCAGGTCCTCTTGGAGATGGGCCTGGTCGACGAGCGCAAGGTGAACGAGGCCCTGGAGCACCAGCGCCGCGTCCCGGGCACCAAGATCGGGCAGGCCATGCTCGACCTCGGCTTCCTGGACGAGATCCAGCTGACCAAGGCCCTCTGCCGGCAGTTCCGCCTGCCGTTCGTGGACCTGACCCGGGCGTCCCCGTCGCGGGACGTGATCGACCTCGTGCCCCGCGACGTGGTCGAGAACTACGGCATCGTCCCGGTCAAGATGCACCAGGGCAAGCTGATCATCGCCACCGACGACCCGATGGTCACGTTCATGGCGGACGACCTGCGGTTCGTCCTCAACCGCGAGCTCACGTTCGCGCTGACGCCGACCTCGGGGCTCAACAACGCTCGCGCCGAGGCCTACGGGCTGGGCAAGAAGGTCGACCAGCCCAAGAAGAAGGGCGGTCAGGTCGAGGAGGAGGAGGCCGAGGCCCCCGTCATCCGCCTCGTGCACGAGATCCTCGAGACGGCCCTCCGCCAGCGGGCCAGCGACATCCACGTCGAGCCCCAGGCCGATCGTGTCCGCGTGCGGTACCGCGTGGACGGCGTCTGCCACGAGGCCCATTCGCTCGACAAGGAGCTCTCCGGGCCGGTCATCACGCGCCTCAAGGTGATGGCCAAGATGGACATCTCCGAGCACCGCAAGCCGCAGGATGGGCGTATCAGCCTGACGCTGCTGGGCCGTCCGATCGACCTGCGCGTCTCGCTGGTCCCGGCCACGGCGGGCGAGTCGATCGTGATGCGTATCCTCGACCGCGAGGCGGGTCTGATCTCGCTCGACCAGCTGGGCTTCGTCGGCGAGGACCGCGAGCGCTTCGAGCGCATCATCAAGCGCCCCAACGGCATCTTCCTGGTGACGGGGCCCACGGGCTCGGGCAAGACGACCACGCTCTACGCAGCGCTCAAGCAGCTCAACAAGCCCAACGTCAAGATCATCACGGCCGAGAACCCGGTCGAGTACCACCTCGCGGGCATCAACCAGGCCGAGGTGCGCCACAACATCGGCCTCGACTTCGCCCGCATCCTGCGGTCCATGCTGCGTCAGGCGCCCAACATCATCCTGGTCGGTGAGATCCGCGACGCGGAAACCGCCGAGATCGCCATCCAGGCCTCGCTCACGGGTCACTTGGTGTTCTCGACGCTGCACACCAACGATGCCCCGTCGGCGCTCACGCGCCTGGTCGACATGGGCGTCAAGCCGTTCCTCGCGGCCACGGCCGTGACGGCCGTGATGGCCCAGCGCCTGCTGCGTCGCCTCTGCCTGTCGTGTCGCCAGCCTGCCGCCCCGGCAGCTTCGCTGTTCACGGCGGTCGGCCTCAAGCCCGAGGACATCGCGCAGCGCACGATCTACCGTGCCGTCGGCTGCCGCGAGTGCCGCTTCGAGGGCTACAAGGGCCGCGTCGGCATCTACGAGCTCTTCAGCATGGACCCGCACATCCGCGAGGTCGTCTACCGCGGCGGCAGCAGCTCGGCCGTCCGCGCCCAGGCCCGCCTCACGGGCGGCTTGCGCAGCCTTCGCGAAGACGGTCTGCGCAAGGTGTTCGAGGGCGTCACCTCCATCGAGGAGGTCCTGCGCGTGGCCGGTGCCGTCATGGCCATCGAGGCGGCGGCGTGACGTCAGGATCCGTCAACTTCACCTTCACCTCTCGGTAAGCCCGTTACCGACCCAGGAGACGCGCGCATATGGCTCTCGTGCCCGGCGACATCCACAAGCTGTTCGACACGATCGTCGAGCAGAACGCCAGCGACCTCCACATCACGGTGGGGCGTCCGCCGGTGCTGCGCATGAAGGGTCGTCTGCGCAACCTGCAGATCCCGGCGCTCACCAACGAGGACTGCCACGCGCTCATCAGCGAGATCATCCCCGCCGGCAAGAAGGAAGAGTTCGACGCCGTCGGCAGCGCCGACTTCGGTCACGCCCACGGCGAGAAGGCCCGCTTCCGCGTGGCCGTCTTCAAGCAGAAGGGCAACGCGGCCATGGTCTGCCGCCTGATCCCGAACAAGCTGCTGACCTTCGAGCAGATCGGCTTGCCCCACAAGGTCGTCGAGCTGCTCGATCGCCCACGCGGGCTGCTGCTGGTGACCGGCCCCACGGGCTCCGGCAAGACGACCACGCTCGCCACGATGGTGGACTACATCAACCAGAACGCCGAGCACCACATCATCACGATCGAAGACCCCATCGAGTACTTCCACGACCACAAGCGCTGCATCGTGAACCAGCGCGAAGTGGGCACGGACGTGACGTCCTTCGCCGAGGCCATCCGCCGCGCGCTGCGCGAGGACCCGGACGTCATCCTGCTCGGTGAGATGCGTGACCTCGAGACCATCGCCACGGCGATCACGGCGGCCGAGACGGGCCACTTGGTGTTCGGCACGCTGCACACGACGGGCTCGGCGCGTACCGTGGACCGCATCATCGACCAGTTCCCGCCCGAGCAGCAGGAACAGGTCCGCGTGCAGCTGTCCGTGTCGCTCATCGGCGTGATCAGCCAGGTGCTCATGCCCAAGAAGGACGGCAGCGGCGTCGTCGCCGCGTTCGAGACCATGGTCATGACGCCCGGCATCGAGAACCACATCCGCAAGAACGAGACGTTCAAGATCCCCAGCGCCATCCAGACGGGTCGTCAGATGGGCATGTTCCTGCTCGACGACCACCTCTGGGATCTCTACCAAGCCGGCACGATCGACGCGCCGCAGATGCTCTCCAAGTGCCAGAACCCGCGTGCCATGCGCGAGCGTCTGGGCGGCGACATCTAGGTCAGGACCGAAAGGCAGGAGTCACGACGTGGCCCAGCTCGCCAATCGCTACACACGCACCAAGAAGCTCCTGGGGCAGATCCTCAAGGAGATGGGGGCGATCCACGAGGGCATGGTGCAGGAAGCACTGGCCCACCAGCGCACGGAGGGCGGCCAGATCGGCCAGATCCTCGTGAAGCTGGGGCACCTCGACGAGCCCACGCTGCAGACCGCGCTGGCCCGCCAGGCGGGCCTCGAGGTCGTCGACCTGGACCAGGTCCAGTTCACGCCCGACTTGCTGGGGCGCATCGACGCCAACACGGCCCGCATGTTCAACGTGGTGCCGATCCGCCAGGAAGGCAGCAAGCTGGTCGTGGCGCTCAGCAACCCCCAGAACACCGCGTTGCTCGACGACCTGCGCTTCATGACGGGCGGCGAGGTGGAGGGTGTCCTCGCTCCCCAGGAGCAGGTCGACAAGGCGGTGGAGAAGCACTACGGGCAGGCGCAGGACTCGATGCGCACGCTCGTCGACTCGGCGATCAACGCCACCGAAGGAACGCCCGCGGCCAAGTCGGGCCGCGGTGGCCACGTGGACCTGGCGGACCAGGAGGCGATGGCCAACTCGCCGCCGGTCATCAAGCTGCTGCAGTACATCCTGTTCCAGGCCATCCGCGACCGCGCGTCCGACATCCACCTCGAGCCGTTCGAGGAGGACTTCAAGATCCGCTACCGCGTGGACGGCGCCCTCTACGAGCTGGAGTCGCCGCCGCGCCACCTCGCCGTGTCGCTGATCAGCCGCGTCAAGGTCATGTCGGGCCTGGACATCGCGGAGACGCGCCTGCCCCAGGACGGCCGCATCGAGATGTCGATCGGCGGTCGGCCCGTGGACCTGCGTGTGAGCACGCTGCCGACCATGTTCGGTGAGTCGTGCGTGATCCGCGTGCTCGACCGCTCCGTCGTCTCGCTCGACATCGAGCAGATCGGACTGCGCGAGAAGGAGCGCGAGCTCATCCAGAAGCTGATCAAGCTTCCCTACGGCATCGTGCTCGTGACCGGGCCTACGGGCTCGGGCAAGACCACCACGCTGTACTCGTGCCTCAACCACGCCAACGACGTCGGCATCAAGATCATCACCACGGAAGACCCCGTCGAGTACGAGCTGCAGGGCATCGTCCAGATCCAGGTCAACGAGGAGATCGGGACCACCTACGCGAACTGCCTGCGGGCGATCCTGCGTCAGGACCCGGACATGATCCTGGTCGGTGAGATCCGCGACCTGGAGACCGCGCAGATCGCCGTGGAGGCCTCGCTGACGGGCCACGTGGTGTTCTCGACGCTGCACACCAACGACGCGCCGCAGGCCGTGACCCGTATGCAGGACCTGGGCATCGAGCCCTTCCTGCTGACCGCGACCGTCGAGGCGATCATCGCCCAGCGTCTGGTGCGGCGGGTCTGCCAGGAGTGCAAGGTCACCTACGAGCCGGGGGCCGAGGTCCTGGCCGAGCTCGAGCTGACGCAGGCCGAGATCCAGGGCAAGCACTTCGCCTACGGCAAGGGCTGCCGGCTCTGCAACGGCACCGGCTACAAGGGCCGCACGGCCATCTACGAGATGATGCTGCTCACCGAGTCCCTGCGGGACATGATCCTGAAGGGGGTTTCCTCGGACGAGCTGCGGAGCCAAGCACGCCGGGAGGGCATGCGGACGCTTCGCGAGAGCGGCCTGGACGCCGTCTTCGACGGCGTCACCACGGTCGAGGAGGTGATCCGGGAGACCATGATGGTCTGACCGGGTCCCCGCGACCCCGGGCGCCCCCCGCGCCCGGGTGGTCTCGGGGCGTTCTGCGATAGGCTCGGGGCGGCAGGAGAGCGAGCGAGACATGCCCAAGATCCCGGCATCCCAGGGAGGCAAGAGCAGCGGCCGCAGCGGAGCACCGCGCGGTGGGGGAGGCGGTACCGCTACCGCCGCCCCGCGCACCAAGCCCATCGGCAAGGCACGCGTCAGCCGCAAGGCCCTCACGCAGTTCACCTCGCAGCTCTCCACGCTGCAGGACGCCGGTCTGCCGATCGTGCGCAGCCTCAAGATCTTGGGCGGCCAGATGGAGCGCGGGCCGTTCAAGTCCGTGGTCGTGGACGTCACGGACGAAGTCGAGTCCGGCAGCCCGCTCTCCGAGGCCATGTCCCGCCACCCCGGCGTGTTCGACGGCCTCTACACCAACATGGTGAAGGCCGGCGAGGCCGGCGGTGTGCTCGACGTCATCTTGGCGCGTCTCTCCGGCTTCATGGAGAAGGCCGAGCGCCTGAAGAAGAAGATCAAGGGCGCGATGGTCTACCCCGTCGTGGTCGGCAGCGTCACCGTGGCGATCTTGCTCTTGATCATGGTGTTCGTGGTGCCCAAGTTCGAGGAGGTCTTCAAGAGCCTTCCGGGCATCGGCGAGCTGCCCCCGTTGACGCAGTTCCTGCAGGCGTTCAGCCGCTTCCTGCTCGACCGCTGGTACATCGTCCTCGTCATCCTGTTGCTGCTCTTCGGTGCCATCAAGGGCATCGGGATGACGCGCGGTGGCCGTCGCTTCTACGACCGCGTCAAGCTGCGCCTGCCCATCATCGGCACCCTGGTGCGCAAGGTCGTCGTGGCGCGCTTCAGCCGCACCTTCGGCACCCTGATCAGCTCGGGCGTGCCGATCCTCGAGGCCCTGGACATCTGCCGCAACACGGCGGGCAACACGGTCCTCGAAGACGCGCTGGACAAGGTCCGCGAGTCGATCACGGAAGGCGGCACCATCGCGGAGCCCCTTGGCGAGAGCGGCATCTTCGACGACATCATCGTGAACATGGTGGACGTCGGCGAGGAGACCGGTGAGCTCGACAAGATGCTCATCCGCGTCGCCGACAACTACGACGAAGAGGTGGACATCGCGGTCGGCTCGCTGGTCTCGATCATCGAGCCGCTGCTGATCGTGTTCCTGGGCGGCGCGGTGTTCCTCATCGTGCTGGGCCTCTTCCTGCCGCTGCTCAAGCTGATTCAGTCCGTCGACCAACGCGCGGGCTAGGCCCGCGGGGTGCCAGGCTCCTTGCTGCGGCGCGGCGTGGCCGCGCCGCGCGCGAGGTGCCTGGCTCCAGCGGTCGGCGTCCGCGCCGCGGCAGGTCTCTCGCGTCCGCACGGGAGGGGGCGTTCCCGCTGGCGGCGGCTGCACGAAGGAGCCAGGCACGCGGCCCGCGTCGCCATGCTCCGCCGCCGCGAGCCGGGCACCGCTCCAGCTCCGAACCTGAAGCGGGGCTGAAGAAGCCGGTCGCAAAGGGGGGGAAGCGGCCCCGGGGCCGTCCCGACGGGCGCGGGCGGGGGTACAAGGGAGGCGTCGGGCGCTCCGGCGCGCCTACGGACTGCCCCCGCCAGGGCCGATGAGGAGGCCATGCGCCTGTCCCTGTCCCGATCGTTCCCGGTCCTCGGCGTCGGTCTGCTCGGTCTCTCCCTCACGCTCGCCGGCTGTGGCGGCGGTGGCGGGGGAGGCGGCACGACCCCGCCTCCGCCGCTTCCCGGCTGAGCGAACGGAACCGGCACCCCGATCACGGTGTCCGGCGACGTCCG
>JACKGW010000002.1 GCA_020631815.1 Planctomycetota bacterium
GGCGCCGTGGACGGTGGTCACGTCGGGGTCGGGCTTGACCTCTTGCGCGCCGCACCCGACGCCCACACACAGCAGGGCGAGCAGCCCCATGGCGGCGTGGAGGCGTCCGTGGGAAGCGGCAATCATGAGCGTGGCAACGAGGGGATGCAGCCTCCGGTTCGCGGGCGGCGAGTGGCGCCTGCGGCCCTCACGCATTCGTCGCAAGGCCCGGCCAACAGCGGCACGGAGCGGCGAGGAATGGAGCCCCGGATCGGAGTTGAACCGACGACCCACGGGGGGTTTGGAAGGGGGGTACGTAGTACCCCACTTGCCGGAGCGGCGTAGCCGCGACGAACAGTCCGCGCGGAAGCGCGGAACGATCTACATCACGTGCACACAAGGAATGGAGCCCCGGGTCGGATTTGAACCGACGACCCCAGCTTTACGAAAGCTGTGCTCTACCACTGAGCTACCAGGGCGTGGAATCGGATAGGGGGAAGAACGTAGTCGCTCGCGGGCCGGAGGCCAAGCCGTGTCACGGGCCCCGCTAGGCACCGAAAGACAAGCTGGCGCGACGCACGGTCAGCGGGAGAGGAACTCCTTGCTGCGGACGCGAACACTGCGGGCGCCGGATGTCTTGGGCGTGGCACCGCGGTTCTTGTCGGCCAAGACGCGACGCAGCTTCTTCTCCCAGACGACCTGGACGCACTCCCCCACGTAGGGGCAGTCCTTCGTGCGGCACACGTAGGACTCGGAGCCGAAGCAGTCCTTCTTCTTGGCCATGGGTCTCCCTCGTGGGCCCCGCAGCGTACCGCGGGCCGCAGCGCCCCCTCAAGGCCCTGCGACGCCCCCCTCGCTCCCACAGGATCGGCAGGATCGCCTGGGGCCTGAAAGCCCGATCCGGACCCGTCAGGCCCTTGTCAGTCGGAGGTGAGGGAGCAGGCGTACGGCGCGCTACGCTGCGGCCATGGCCCCCACCCCCGAGCCTCCGGTCCCCCGCATCGGCCACGACCTCGTGGACGTACCCCGCTTCCAGGGGCTCGTGGAGGCCCGCCCAGAGCGCTACGAGGCCCGCGTGTTCACGCCGGGCGAGTGGGCCCACGCCGCGAGCCGTCCGGACCGCTGGGCGGCCCTGGCGGGCCGCTTCGCGGCCAAGGAGGCAGCCTTCAAGGTCCTGGGCACCGGCTGGGGCCAGGGCGTGGCCTGGACCGACGTGGAGGTCGTAGGTGGCGGCCGCTCCGCCCCCTCGCTGAAGCTGTCCGGCGAGGCCGAGCGCGTGGCCATGCGGATGGGCCTCACGCTGTGCCTCTCGATCTCGCACACCGACGCCCTGGCCTCGGCCGTGGTCTACGGCTACCCGGCCTGACCTCGCCTCCTGGGCGCCTCCCAAAACGAGAGCGAGGCGCTCCGAAGAGCGCCTCGCAGTCGATTCGAACCGGATGGCTCGAGCTACTCGGCCTTCGAGGCCACCTGCAGACGGTGACGGCGGAAGACCTCGAGGCGCTGACCGGGCGTCAGGTTGCGCACCTGGCCCAGGGCCTTGAGGGCCGTGGTGCCAAGGTCACCCTCGGCGCCGGCAGCCTCCATGAGGGCGGCGACCTGCGCCTCGGAGCCGTCGAGCACCGAGAGCACGTTGCCGAGAGCCTCGGCGGCCAGCAGCTTCATGGCGTCGTCACCCTCGGTGAGGGCCTGGGTGAGGGCGTCCGCACCACCGGCGCGAAGGTTGCCCAGCGCCTTGACGGCGGCCTGCTTGATGTCGTCGGTCGGACCGGAGGTCACGGCCGTGGCCAGCGGGCCGACGGCGCTCGACAGATCGAACACGTTGCAGCCCGTGTCGGTGCCGGCGAAGGCCATCGCGGCCTTGACGGCCGTCGCGTTGGCGCGCTCGCGGTCCGGACCCAGGTCGCCCGCCTCGGCGGCGGCACCGACCTCGCTGGCGACGACGGCCTCGACAAGCGGGGCCTCGATGAAGGCCGCGACCTTGTCGCCGTACTTGCCCGCCAGGAACTCCTTGGTGACCGCGTTCTTGGCCTCGCTGCCCTCGTCGAGGAGGACGACGATGCGCATGTCCTTGGTGCGCGCGTCACGGGTGAGCTCGTCGATGACCATCAGCGAGCTGTCGAGCCGCTTGGAGGGCATGGTCGAGCCGTTCTCACCGAGGTTGGCGCGGATCAGGATGACGTCGAGCGTCGGAGCCATCTTGGCGCGGTTCGCGCCGATGAAGCCCTGGGCCTCACCACCCGTCACGAAGCCGGCGGCCTCGAGCGCCATCACGGCCTTGTTGCGCGTGGCATCGACGTCGTCGATGACGAGGACCTGACGGATCGCGCCGCTGGCCGCAGCCTGCGAAGCGAGCGCCGCGACCTTGTCGGCGTTCGGGAAGCCAGCGGTGGGGCTCATGTGCAGGGCGGCAATCGCGGCGGCGAAGCGCACACGCTGCTCGGCGCTGTCGAGCGCGGCACCGATCGGGTGACCGGCGAGGCTCTCCTGGCCGTACGTGGCCGCGACGAGGTCGCAGGCGCCGACGGCAACGTCCCAGTCCTGCGTCTCGAGGCTGTCGGCGAGCGCGTCGCTGGCGGCCTGGAAGCCGAGGCCCTTGGCGAGCGTCATGGCGCCAGCCAGGCTCTCGGGAGCCTCCTCGCCGCGGGCGGCAAGGCCATCGGCCTCGGCGCGCTGACGAAGGATCGAGCGGACCAGCAGCGAAGCCGCACCGCGGTGCGAGGCGTCAAGCGCCAGCGCATCCGCCGCGCACTCTTCGGCCATCTGCGCACCGAAGAGCCACGCCGGAACCTCGTAACGCTCGAGGTTGCCGTCGTTCCAGCGCCAGATGTCCATCGTGTCGGCGAACGCACGGACGGTGCCGGGCTCACGCGAGTAGTAGCGGTTGCCGAGCGCGACGTAGGCGTCGGCCGCGTTGCCCTTGGCGCCGCCCATGGCGACGAGAGCACCTTCGGCCTTGGCGCGGACGTTCTCGTCCTCGTCGCCCAGCGCGCGCTGGAGGGCCGGACGGGCGCGCTCGTCACCGATGTGACCGAGCACCGCCGCCGCGAACGCACGCACGCGGGCGTTGTCCGACTCGAGGGCCTCGACAAGCGGGAGCGTGCCGTCGCTGTAGATCTCGCGCAGGGCGAGGATCGCGTTGGTGACGACCGCGCTGTCCTCGCTGCCCAGGTGGCCCACGAGGTACGGCACGGCGCGCGCACCCGCGCGACGCAGCGAGAGGGCCGCGGCACGACGCTCTGCGAAGTCCGAGCTCTCGACAGCCTTCGCGACGGTGTCGCGAATGGCGTCCTCGTCGTTCATCCGCTCCTGCTCGACCGGCTGGGACTGGCGGAGCAGGTACTTGATGAGCTGCTCGTGCTCGCCGCCCTTGGCCATTGCGTTGAGCAACAGAGACTGCTCGACGTCACGGATGACGTTGTAGACCTCCTCCTGCTCCGGGTTGCCGGCGACATAAGCGCGCAGCTTCTCGAGCGCCTGATCGGCGCGGCCAGCTGCGTAGTCGTCGAGCGCGGAGCGGAGGTCGTCACCCTCGGCGCTGGCCGTACGCGGCGTCAAGCCGCCGGCACAGAACGCGAAGACGACGGCGAGCGCGAGACCGTGAACGACACGAAGGCGGGTTGCCTTCATGGATGCCCTCCCTTCGGCGCCCGGTCCAAACGGAACGTCCCTCCACGCCCCGAGCGACCACACGCCTGCAAAACGGCAGGGATCCCGCAACGAGCGGGCCCTGCCGTGGCGGGAGTGTACGGGGTCGCTCCGAAGCGTGTCAAGATCGGCTCCTCGGAGACCGGCATTCGCTAGATGTCGAATTGGCAACAAGTTAGGTCTGTTCGGACGAGGTAGGCGAGGCCTCGGGAGGACGCTTTCCTCCCAAGAGCAGTGGCGAGAGCACCCAGGCCGCGCCCACGCTGACCACGAGGCCGAACGGCGCCTTCCAGATCCCGCTCACGGCGGAGCGGTCGAACCAGGCCGGAGCCTGCCCCCAGACGCGGCCCAGCCACGCCGCGGCGGCGAAGCCGAACAGCATGCCCAGCAGGACGGCCGGTTCCCGGGGCCTGCGGCGCGAGAGGGCCAGCAGGAACAGGGCCAGGCCCGGCCCGCTGAACAGGGCCAGCCAGTCCACGAGCTTCTGGAACACCGTCTCGCCCCGCGCCCAGCCCACCAAGAGCAACGCCCCACCCGTGGCCATCAGGCCGTAGGCCAGCACGAGGCCCCGCGCCCAGCGCAGGCGTTGGCGATCGGGCAAGGGCTCGCCGCGGGCCGCTTCGATGCCATCCACGAGCGTGGAGGTGGCCAGTGCGTGGACCGCGCTGTCCACGCTGGACATGGCGGCCGCGAAGATGGCCGCCGCCATCACCCCCCCCACACCGAGCGGCGCGTGATGGACCAGCCACGTCAGGAGCTCACGATCCGGCGGGGCGTAGCCCGCGCCCTCGCGGGCGAAGAGCGCTGCTCCCAGGAACAGGGCCAGCGCGCCCACGCCCAAACCAAGGCCCCACGCCCCCAGGACCGCGCGGCGCGCGGAGGCTGCGTCGCGGCAGGCGGCGTAGCGCTGGACCATCTGTTGGTTCGTCCCGCTGACGTACAGCAGCGGGACGGCATAGGCGAGCGAGCCGCTGAGCAGCGTCGGCCAGGCCTTGAGCGACAGGGAGACGTCGACGATCGGGCGGCCGGCTTCCGCGCTGTTCTTCGTGAACACGGCTCCGATGCCACCGGGCAAGCCATCGAGAAGCAGCCACGCCGCGCCCCCGAGGCCCACGATGACGAGGCCCAGCTGGATCACGTCGGTCCACACGACCGCGCCGAGACCGCCGACCGCGCTGTAGGTCATCGCGATCAAGCCGACCAGCAGGATCGAGTCCGCCAGCGGAAGGCCGCTGAACACCTCGACGGCCCGTGCCGTGAGCAGCAGCAACATCGACGAGCGCAGCCACGTGAACAGGATGAACAGGAAGCTCGCGACCCGGCGCGACGTGCGCCCGAGTCGCTGCTCCAACAGCTGGTACGCCGTGGTCACGCCCGCACGTCGGTAGGCGGGTACGAACAGCGCCACCACGATGGCCGCTGCCAGCAGCTCCCCCACCCAGAGCTGCAGGAAGCCCAGGCCCCGCAGGTAGCCCATGCTCGGCAGGCTCACGAGCGAGATGGACGAGAACGAGGTGGCCAGCAGGCTTGCCGCCACGACCCAGCCGGGCAGCTTGCCGCCGGCCAGCAGGAACTGGGCGCTCGTTCGCTCGCGGCGGTTGGCGCGCCACGCCACGAACACCACGACGGCGGCGTAGAGGCCGACGATGGTCCAGTCGAGCCACTCGAGGAGCGCGAGGGTGGGAGTCACGCGCGGAACCTACGCGCCGCCCCCGACGGCGCGTCAGGGTCGGCTGCGCAGCAGATCGGCCAGCGCGGCCTCGAGCTCGGGGCCATGGCCGATCACGCCGGGGATGCCGTCCAGGTGCGCCGGGGCCAAGCCGACGCGCGGGGTGTGCGGCGGCAGTCGCCCGAGCCACTCCTGGAGGGGCTCGGAGACGCCGGCCGCCCCCTTCCACGCGCGCACCTCGGCCGCGACGACCACGGTGGCCGGGGCCACGCTCGCGGGCGGCGGCAGGTAGTCGCCGCGGGAGAAGACGCGGCGCACGGGGATGCCCGCGTCGGTTAGGCACTCCATGAGCACGGCCCCGTGCACGGGCGACTCGGGCGTGCCGTCGTCGTCGACCACGAGAACGGCGCGTGCGGGCGCCAGGTGCTCGGCGAGCGGCTGGACGGCGCGCGCCGCGACGGACGCCACGAGGGCCGCGGCGGCATCGGGTGCCGCGGCCGGCGGGCGAACACCCCAGGTGCGCGCCAAGCGCTCGCGTGCGGCCTCGGCCTGCTCGGCAAGTCGCGCGGCGCGCGCGGCATCCACGTCGAACAGGCGGGCCGCCACGTCTTCCGGCTGCTCGGGGTACAGCAAGACGTCCACGCCGGCTTCCAGCGCGCGGCGCGCGGCTTCGGTCTCGTCGACGCCTTCGCCGAGCGCACCCGCCATCAACAGGGCGTCGCTCACGAGCACCATGGGGCGCTCCGCATCACCGAGCGCACGCGCCTCGTCGCAAAGCACACGGCTGAACGTGGCCACGACACCGCTCGGATCGAGCGTGGGGTAGCGCACGTGCGCCGTCATGAAGGCGCGGCACCCCGCGCGAGCGGCAGCCTCGAAGGGCAGGAGGTCGCGCGCACGCAGCACGTCCCCGGGCACCTCGACCAGTGGGCAGGCATCGTGGCTGTCGTCCACGGTCGGGCCGTGGCCGGGCCAGTGCTTGCCCACGGGGAACGCACCCCCGGCCAGCGCGCCGCGGCAGTACGCCGCACCGAGCTCGGCCACGCGCTGCGCATCGCTGCCGAACGAGCGTGCGCCGACGATCGGGTTGCGCGGCTCGCTCCGCACGTCGAGCACGGGCGCAAACAGCACGTCGACACCCGCACGACGGGCCTGCGACGCGGCAGCGCGCGCGATGGCCTCGACCTCGGCCGCATCGGCCACCGCCCCGAAGACTCCCAGCGGCGGATGCGTGGCGAGACCACGCACCTGCTGTCCACCGCCGCGCTCCATGTCGCTGGCAAAGCGCAGCTCGCGACCCGCGGCGTCTTCGAGGTTGCGCACGAG
The DNA here is from genome assembly GCA_020631815.1 of Planctomycetota bacterium. Lineage (GTDB taxonomy): Bacteria > Planctomycetota > PLA2 > PLA2 > JAEUHO01 > JACKGW01. Next base: position 6,623 of record JACKGW010000002.1, read on the forward strand.
CGACGCCACCTGCTCGAGCTCACCGCCGAACAGGCAGAAGCCCATCACCCACGGCTGACGCGCCCGCTCGAGGGCGCGCTTCGTCTCGCCACCCGCGTCGCGGTCCAGCCGTACGCCCGGCATGAGCAACGGCGCAGCCAGCTGCTTCACTCGACGCCCTCGTCGTCGTCGTCGTTGCGGCGTGCGGAGCGCGGCGCGGCCTCCGGCTGGGGTGCGTAGAACGGCGGCGGGTCCGGCAACGGTTCGGGGACGTCGAGCGACTTGCCGGTCATGGCCCCGAACAGCTGCGTCCAGTAGGCGCCGCTGCGACCGCAGCCCATCTCCGTCCATCCCTTGCCGAGCATGTTGCGGTGGTGGCCGCTGGAGGTGAACCAGGCCTTGAACGCATCGCGGCCCGAGTGGAGGCCCATCGCGATGTTCTCGCCAACGCCGCCGCCGTAGCCCTGGGCCTTGGCGCGCGCGCCGGGCGAGCGGTTCTCCGCGTTGGCGCCCTTGTCCGCCGGCACGTCGTGCGCGAAGTAGCCGTTCTCCTTCATGTGACGGCTGTGGCCGCGCGCGGCGCGCACGAGACGCTCGTGGATCTTCACGGCATTGAGACCCATCATCATGCGGTACTCGTTGACGGCGAGGACGTTGTCTCGCTCTTCGAACGTGCAGGTGACCGGTGTCTTGAGGTTGAACGCGAGCACCTCGAGCGAGTACTGGCGCAGCTTGGCAGCCCCGGCGTCCGGCACCACGGCAGGCATGTCCACGGCTTCGTTGACGCGCTTGGCGATGGCGTCGAGGGACGCGTCGTGCGCGGGATCCACCTTCACGAACACGTCGTCGACCTCGGCCAGCTGGCCGAGGTCTTCCTTGAGCTTCTCGTCCCAGCCGACGATCAGCTCGAAGGGGTTCTCCCACACCTGGCGCACGGCCGCGACGCGCTCTTCGACCTCGGGCTGGCTGCGGTGATCGGGGTTGGGGTAGGGGTAGGCCTGCTCGTCACGGATGAGGTCCAGCGCGAACGCGCGTCGCTTCTCGAGCTCTTCGAAGAGGCGCGACTTGGTCTTGGCCGACGTCCAGCCCGGCGCGCTGGCCAAGCTGTCGACGATGGCCGCGCGCCGCACGCGCAGCGCCTCGGCGAAACGCGGCGCCGCGTGCTCGCCGAAGGCCAGCAGACGCGCATAGGCCGCTTGGCGCACCTCGGGCTTGGTCGACGCTACGTCGGCGAGTGCGGCGACGATCGCCTTCTCGCGCTCGAGGGCCTCGCGCTCGGCGAGCGTGACGTAGCGGCCGTCGTACGGGACGAAGCCGTCGGCGGGCAGGTCGATGCCGCGCCAGCGAGCGATCACGCGGAACAGCGAGGCTTCGTCGAAGCCGCTCGCACCCGACTTCACGAGCAACGCATCGCTGCGCGACTCCAGGCCCAACGCACGTGCCAGACACGCCGCGTCGAAGGCCGCCTCCCCCTCGGGATCCTGGCGCTGGAGCAACGTGTCCCAGGTCGACGTGGCGAGTCGCGTCCACGTGAAGCGGCTCTCGCCGCCCTGGACCACGGCGTCGAAGCCCGCGGCGTCGGCCTTGCGCACGTCGACACGGAGGCGACCGCCTACCGCGACGTTGCGGAAGTGCTTGGCGTCCGCCTGGATGGCATCGACGAGGTGCGACACGCCGGCCTGCGCGCGCGTGAGGTCGGCGGCGTACGCACGCACGGCGTCGCGAGGCGCGCCGTCGGGCACGGAGGCGGAGGCCGCGCTCGCGGCAGCGGCGGCCGCGGTGAAGTCACGCTTCTCGAGGGCTTCGGACGCCGCGGCGCGTGCGATGGCCAGGGCTCCCGAGGCGTCCAGCGGCAGCGGCTTGGCGGGTTCGTCGGTGGTTGGGCCGTCAGGCGGCGTGCTCTCGGGCGGCGGCGTCGGCGCCACGGGCGTCGTCGGCTGCGGCGTACCGGGCACGGGCGGCCGGGCCTTCTCGATGCGCGCGCGCTCGAGCAGCTTCTCGAGCGTCGCGTGCACGGCGAAGCCCTTGTAGCCCGCGATGACGCGCTCGACGTCGTCCACCGCGCGCCAGACCAAGCCGTTCTCGAGCTTCTCCTCGACCTGCTGCGCGAGGCGCTCGGCGTAGGCGTTGGCCGTGCTCACGACCTCGGCCTGCCCCTCGGCCACGCGTGCTGCCGCGTCGATGCCAGCGGGCGCGCTGCGCCCCACCGTGTCCCAGGCCGCGCGCCAGAGGTCGAAGCGATGCTCGCGCTTCCAGGCATCGGCGTCGTGCGCGATGACCTCGGCGCGCTCGTCGAGCCACGCTTGGCGCGCGTCACGCACGTCGACGAGGAACTGGTCGAAGCGCGGTCCGGCGTCCTCGCCGAAGCGCTCGAGCAGCTCGCGGCGGTGCTCGGCCAGCATCGCGTCCGTCTTGTCGAGGCGGACGATGGTCAGCTCGGCGATGGCGTTCTCGATGCGCGTGTGGCCGCGCGCGACGCGATCGGCCAGCTGGCGGGCGACGTCGTCGCTTCGGCCGTCGGCCTCGACGGCTTGGAGCAAGCTCGCGGCGTGCTCGTAGCGACCGGCCTCGGCATCGGCCTGGGCCTCGACGATGCGCGGGTCGCGCGGCGCGGGGGGCGGCGAGCGACCGAACACCATCCACAGCGCGAGCAGGCCGACGCCCGCCACGCCCGCGACGATCCACGGCACCTTGGAGCGCTCGGTCCGCGCCGAGCGGGACGAGGTGCGCTCGGCGGGACGCTCTGCGCTTCGCTCCGCGCTGCGCTCGCTGGTGCGCTCGCCGGTGCGCTGGGCCGGTCGCGTGGCCGCCGGCTGGCTGGACGCGGGCGGCGGCGGTGCCGCCGTGACCTCGACGACGCCCGGCGCGCCGACCGTGACGCGCACCTCGCCGACTTCGACGACGTCGCCCTCGGAGAGCGCGGCTTGGCGGACCACCGCACCGTTGCGTCGCGTGGGCTCACCGCTTTCGAGGTCGCGCAAGCGCACGCGCCCGTCGGGCAGGGCCTCGAGCGAGCAGTGGACGGCGGCCACGCCTTGGCCTTCGAGCGTCAGCTCCAGGCCGGCTTGGCGGCCCAGGCGCACGACCTGCCCCAGGGGCAGCTCGGCCTCGAACTGCCGGCCTCGAATGTCGATGCGGATCGTCGTCACGAGCCCGGCCCCGTGTTCTGCCCTGTACCGCTCGGGAGTCTACCCCCCGTCATCGGCCACGGCGCGCCCGCGGTGGACGCCCCATCGGGCTTCATCGGCCGAGATGGAGCACGAAGTCCAGCAGCTCGTGCGCCCGGTCCACGCGGAAGCCCGACTGCTGCGCCCCCACCTCGGTGAACGCGCTGCGGCGGTGGCTGCGCACACCAGGACCGAAGAGGGCGAAGGGCACGGGGTCGTCCAGCACGCGCCCGCTCTCCGTCGAGGCCGTGGGCCCCGCCAGCACGACGAGCCTGAGGTCGCCACGGCGCGTGGCCGCCTCCAAGAGCGGTCCGATCACGTAGCCGTCGATGCGCTCCAGGAGCTCCACCTTGCCGACGAAGTCGCGTGCGTGGGACGCGGCCTCCAGGGCGGCGACGTGGAGGAAGACGAGGTCGTGGGCCTCCAGGCCCGCGAGGGCGGCATCGGTCTTGGCCCGCAGCATCGAGTCCATGCGCCCCGTCGAGCCGGCCGGGACCTCCACCGGGATGCCCTGGAGCACCGCGGCACCGCGGAAGGCGTTGTCCACGCCCACGGCGAGGGCCGAGAGGCCCGTGCGCTCCTTCATCGAAGGCAGGGGCAGGCTCACGCCCGGGCTCCACGGCCAGATGAGCGTGGCGGGGTTCTCCCCCAGGTCGCGCCTCAGCTCGTTGACCTCGTGGCCCGGAAGCAGGGCCGCGCTGCGCTGCATGGCCGCAAGCAAGCGGCCGATGCCGGTGCCGCGCGGGAGCGCGGAGTCCAGCGCCCGTTCGACGACCTCGTAGGGCGGCACCGTGGACAGGCGCACGTCCCGCGCCCCGGCCCACACCAGCAGGTGGCTGCCCGCGGCGCCCGCATGCAACGAGAGCGCATCGTCGGCCAGCGCTTCCCCGAGGCTCGACAGCAAGAGCTCGGCTTCGTCGCGGCTGACGTGACCGGCCGTGGGGTCGAGGATCGTCCGCTCGTCGGCCGTCACCAGCGAGAGGCGCAGCGCCTGGTCGAGCGAGCCGACCTCCACGCCGAGGCCCGCGGCATCGAGCGTGGCGCCGATGTCGCCGTACGACGACGGGTCGAGGCCGTAGAGCGCCAGCACGAACGCCACTTCCTCGGGGCGCATCCCGGCCGGGGCGGCGACGACGCGACCGAGACGCCCTTCCGCTGCCACGCGGTCCAGATGCGGGGTGGCCGCCGCCTCCAGCGGTGTGCGCCCGCCCAGATCCTCGACGGGGCGGTCCGCGGCGCCCGCGAGGCAGAGGACGAGCGTGCGCATCGACGGACAACCTCCTGCGGAGCAGACGCGGCACCTGCCGCGCGGCGGCTACTCCTCGTCGTCTTCGCTCGGCCGCGGCTCCTGGGGCAGCAAGAGCCACGGGAACGGCTTGCCCGGGACCTGCCAGCGCTCCAAGCGCGTGTCGAAGCCGACGACGTAGACCTCCATCACGAGGCCGGTGACGGCCTCATGGACGTGGCCGGTATACGCCAGCAGCTCGCGCGGAGCGAAGACGCCGTGCAGGTGCACGAACACGCGCTCTTCGGCCACGTCGAAGGAGATCGTCCCGCTGAGGCTGCCGACTTCCATCGGCTCGTCGAAGGTGCGCTTGACGTACTCGCCCGTCTCGGGGTCGAGGAACCCGAGGACCAAGCGCTGCGTACTGCCCAGCCCCTGGATGAAGCCACTGGAAAGACCCAGCTCGGCGGCAAAGGCGCGGAGCGAGGCGACCAGCTCGTCACCGGGGTCCAAGCGCAGGAAGTAGCGGCCATTGCCGAGCGCCGTGTGCTGCATGCCGCCTCCCCGCAACCGTTCGTGAGCCTCGCAGCGACCCGGTCCGTCGCCGCGGCCGGCGATTCTTCCACGAAGCGGCCCGCGGAGCCGAGAATCCGCGCCGAGGCTGGCAAGATCGCCCCCACCGGAGGCCCCGTGCACCTCTACCTCGTCGTGAACCCCGCCGCAGGGCGCCGCAATGCCGTGCCCTACGCGGAGTCCGTGGCGACGCGGCTGGAAGAGCGCGGCCATCGCGTCACGCGGTACGTCACCAAGGGGCCGGGCGACGGGGCCGTCCATGCATCCAGCCTCGGGCCCGATGCCTGCGACGTCCTGGGTGTCGTCGGTGGCGACGGGACCCTGGCCGAGCTCGTCGACAGCCGTCACGACGGGCTGCCCTGGCCGATCGCCCTCGTGCCCATGGGCACGGCCAACCTGGTCGCGCGCGAGCTGGGCATGCCGCTCGCCCGGGATGCCACCGCCACGGCCGCGGCCCTGGACGCCGGCGTCGCGTGGCCCGTCGACGTCATGTCGCTTGCTGCCCAGGGCTCGCCGCGGGGCCGTGCGATCGCCAACGTCGGCGTGGGCCCGGACGCGGAGATCGTCCGCACCATCGCCGACCTGCGCGCCGGCAACCAGGGCTCGGGCGGCTACGTGCACTGGATCCGCCCCATCCTCGACACGCTTCGGAAGGCGAAGACGCCCGCGTTGCGCATCGAGCTGGACGGGCGCAAGGCGCTCCGCGGCCACGCCTGCATCGTCCAGAACGCCTCCAACTACGGCGGCGTGTTCGCGCTCAGCCGCACCGCCGGCTTGGCCAGCGGAGCGTTGGATGTCGTCATCGTCCGGGGGCGCACCCCGCGCGACCTGCTCGCCATCGGCATCGGCGGGCTCCTGAAGCGCTTGGGCGGCAACCACCTCGTCAAGATCGTGCGCGCCGACCGCGTGCGTGTGGTCGCCGAGCAACCCGCGGCCGTGCAGGCCGATGGCGACCCCGCCGGCACGACCGACCTCGAAGTCGAGCGCCTGCCCGGGGCGCTGCGCCTGTGGAAGAAGACCGCGAGCGCGTAGCCGGCGGCTCGTCAGTCGAGCGCGGCGCGAACGCGCTGGATGGTGGCCAGCAGCGCGGGCACCGTGTCGAGCGCGAGCATGTTCGGGCCGTCGCTGAGGCCCTTGTCCGGGTCCTCGTGCATCTCGAGGAAGAACCCGTCCACCCCCACCGCCGCCGCGGCGCGCACCAGGGCAGGGACTTCCGTGCGGTCCCCACCGCTGCGGTCACCGAGGCCGCCGGGGCGCTGCACGGCGTGCGTACCGTCGAACACGACGGGATGGCCCAGGCCGCGCAGGATCGGCAGCGAGCGGAAGTCGACGACGAGGTTGGCGTAGCCGAACGAGACGCCGCGCTCGGTGAGCAGCAGGTCCTCGCACCCCGACTCGGTCAGCTTCTCGACCACGGGCCGCATCTGCTCGGGGGCCAGGAACTGGCCCTTCTTCACGTTGACGGCCTTGCCCGTCTTGGCCGCCGCGATCAGCAGGTCCGTCTGCCGGCAGAGGAACGCCGGCACCTGCAGGATGTCGCAGACCTCGCCGACCGGAGCCGCCTGTGCGGGCTCGTGGAAGTCCGTGAGCACGGGCACGCCGATCTCGCGACGCACGTGCGCGAGCACGTCGAGGCCCTCGTCGAGGCCGGGCCCGCGGAAGCCCCCGAGGCTCGTGCGGTTGGCCTTGTCGAACGAGGACTTGAAGACGTACGTGAAGCCCGCGGCCAGGGCGATGTCGCGGATGCGCTCCGCATGGCGAAGCGCGCTGTCGCGGCTCTCGATCACGCAGGGGCCGGCGATCAGCAGCGGCGGGTGGCCGGGGCCCACGAGCTGGTCGGCCACGCGGCAGGGTCGGACCTCGCTCATGAGCTGGCCTCCTTCGCATCCAGGGCCTCGGCGGCGGCTTCCACGAACGTGGGCGTGGCCGTCTCGGCGGCGACGAGATCGTCGTACGTCTCGCGCCGGCGGGCTACGGCGAAGCGGGCGCCGTCCACGAGCACCTCGGGCGGACGCGGCCGCGCGTTGTACGTGCTGCTCATCGTGAAGCCGTAGGCCCCCACGCCGAACACCGCCAGGAGCTCGCCCGCCGCCACCTCGGGCAGCGGCCGGTCCTTGGCCAGGAAGTCGCCGCTCTCGCAGACGGGGCCCACGATGTCCACGGGGGCCAGCCCGTCGGCCTCGCCCACGGGAGGCGCGCCGTGACCCACCACGGGCCAGATGCGATGCCAGCCGCCGTAGAGGCTCGGCCGGATGAGGTCGTTCATGCCCGCGTCGACGATCACGAAGCGCTTGGCGCCGGCTTGCTTGCGGTAGAGGACGCGCGTCAGCATCACGCCGGCGTTGCCCACGAGCACGCGGCCGGGCTCCATGAGCAGCTTGAGGCCGAGGTCTTTCACGTGCGGCCTGACGACGCGTGCGTACTCCTCGAAGGAGGGGGCGCGCCGGTCCTTGTAGAAGATCCCGAAGCCGCCGCCCATGTCGAGCGATGCGAGGTCGGGCGCGTCGGGCTGCAGTCGCCGCGCGAGATCCGCCACGCGGCCGACGGCCTCGCCGTACGGCGTCACGTCCGTGATCTGGCTGCCGATGTGGCACTGCAGGCCGACGAGGCGCAGCGACGGACGATCGAGCACGCGACGGGCCAGCACCTCACCGCGGTCGATGGCCAGGCCGAACTTGGACTCCTTCAGGCCCGTCGCGATGTACGCGTGGGTCTGTGGGTCGACGTCGGGGTTGACGCGCAGCGCCACGTCGGCCCGCTGACCGAGGTCGGCGGCGACTCGGGCCAGCGCTTCGAGCTCCTCTTCGCTCTCCACGTTGAAGAGACGCACGCCGTGGCCAAGCGCGGCCACCATCTCGTCGCGCGTCTTGCCGACGCCGGAGAAGACGATGCGCTCGCCGGGCACACCCAGGCGCCGGAGTCGGTCGAGCTCGCCGGCGCTCACGATGTCGAAGCCCAGCCCGCGTGCGGCGAGGTCGGCGAGCAACGCGAGGTTGGCGTTGGCCTTCATCGCGTAGCAGATGAGCGGGTCGAGGTCGGCGAACGCCGCCTGCAGCCGGTCGACGTGGTCGCGCACCGTGCCCAGGCTGTAGACGTAGGCCGGGGTGCCCACGGCGCGGGCGATCGCGTCGAGGGCAACGTCCTCGGCGAACAGCTGCCCGTCGCGGTAGGCGAAGCGGTCCATCGGGCGGGGAGCCTACCCCGGCCGCGGCCGCGGGCGGGGTCGGATCAGGTGCGGGCCCAGCGCGGCGTGGGGGCGAGCGGGACGACGTCGCCGTGGCCGGCCTCGTCCAGGTGCTCCTTCAGCGTGCGCAGGCACTTCGTGTGGATCTGGCAGACGCGGCTCTCGGAGATGCCCATCACGTGGCCGATCTCCTTCATCGTGAGGCCCTCTTCGTAGTAGAGGGCGATCACGGTCTGCTCGGCGCGGCTGAGCACGCGGACGATGGCGCGGGCCAGGTCGCCGGCCACGAGGTGCTCGAGCGGCATCTCGCTGCCGCGGTCCACGAGGGCGTCGAGGCGGCGCAGCATGCGCGGGTCGTCCTCGGACTCCTCCTGCGGGCTCAGGGTGAACACCGCCGTGAGGTTGGACTCGCGGCGCAGCGTGGCGGCCTCGGCGCGGGTCATGCCCATGCGCTCCCCCACCTCGTGGTCCATGGGCTCGCGGTCGAGCTCGGCGCGCAGGCCATCCACGGTGGTGCGCCAGGTGTTGGCGCGGTTGCGGACGAGGCGCGGCACCCAGTCCTGGGCGCGCAGCGCGTCGAGGATGGCGCCCCGCACCCGCAGGGCCCCGTAGGACTCGAAGGGGGTGCCGTTGTGGATGTCGAACTGCTCGACAGCGCGGATCAGGCCGAAGCCGCCGGCGCTGCGCAGGTCCTGGACGTCGATCGAGCGCGGCAGGCGGGCGGCCACCCGGTTGGCCATGAGGCGCACCAGGTAGTAGTAGGCCTCGACCAGCTGGTTGCGCAGGTCGAGGTCCCCGCTGGCGCGGTAGGCCTCCCAGACGGGGCGCAGGCGCTCGCGCAGGGCCTCGCGGCGCTTGCTGCGCGTCGCGTGCTGCGGCGCGGCCGCGGTCGGCTGGGTCGCCTGGGTCGAGGCGGCGGTGGCGTTCGGCATCTGTCCCTCCCCGGCCCTCCCAGGGCCGGTCCAGGCTCGACGCGCCGACACACCGCGCTTGCCGCGCGGGGTGCCCTCCCTGGAGCGACGACCCGGACGATCCGATCCTGGGGAGCAAGAGGCGGCCGCCCAAGCCCAAATCTCCGGGCCCGGGGCCCTCGTCGCCCCCTCGGACGGCGACCCGGCGAGCCCCCAGGGGTCGGGCCTGACTTGGGGGCCAAAGCGTTTCAGCCACTAGATGTGGGATGCTGACAACGCCCAACGGTGGGCAACCCACCCTTGTCATCAATGCGTCACGCCCCCACCGCAGGCGGCGGCGAGGGGGATGCGGGCAGGCAAGCGAGGGGCATCGGCGCGTGGCCGGACCCCGTGTACGCGCGAGGCTAGGTGCGGGGGGGGACAGTCGCGCGGGTAGAACGGCGCCCCCACCTGCCGGGCACCGCGAAGCGGACCCACAGGGCCGGATTGCCGAGGAGCCCGCCATGTCCGAGATCCAGATGTCCGACTTCATGGGTCGCGTCGTCGCGCTGAGCAAGCGCCGCGGCTTCGTCTACCCGTCCTCGGAGATCTACGGCGGCTTCCAGGCCACGTACGACTACGGCCCGCTCGGCGCCGAGCTCAAGCGCCTCATCAAGGCCGACTGGTGGCAGGCCATGGTCGGGAACCGCGACGACGTCGTGGGCCTGGACGCCTCGATCCTCATGTCCCCGCGCGTCTGGGAGGCCTCCGGCCACGTGGACGGCTTCAACGACCCGATGGTGGACTGCAAGAAGTGCAAGGCGCGCTTCCGCGCCGACAAGCTCGACGAGTCCCGCTGCCCCGAGAAGCCCAGCAAGCAGCCGGGCGCATGCGGCGGCGAGCTCACCGAGCCGCGCCAGTTCAACATGATGTTCAAGACCAAGGCGGGCCCCGTCGACGACAGCGCCGCCACGTGCTACCTGCGCCCCGAGACGGCCCAGGGCATCTTCGTGAACTTCAAGAACGTCATGGAGACCACGCGCGTCAAGATCCCCTTCGGCATCGCGCAGATCGGCAAGGCGTTCCGCAACGAGATCGTGACCGGCAACCAGCTGTTCCGGATGCGCGAGTTCGAGCAGATGGAGATGGAGTTCTTCTGCGCGCCGGGCACCGAGCTCGAGTGGTACCGCTACTGGCGCGACGAGCGCCTGCGCTGGTGGCAGGAGCTGGGCATCCGCCGCGAGCGGCTCAAGTTCTACGAACAGACCGACGAGGAGCTGGCGCACTACGCCAACGCCTGCGCCGACGTCGAGTACGAGTACCCGTGGGGGTTCGACGAGGTCGAGGGCATCGCCAGCCGTACGGACTACGACCTCAAGCGCCACGCCGAGGTCAGCGGCCGCCCGCTCGCGTACCACGACCTCGAGAGCAAGCAGTGGATCGTGCCCTACGTGGTGGAGCCGTCGTGCGGCGTCGACCGCTGCTTCCTCACGATCCTCTGCGACGCCTACGACGAGCAGACCAAGCCCAACGGCGAGAAGCGCACGGTGCTCCACCTGCACCCCAAGCTGGCCCCGATCCAGCTGGGCGTGTTCCCGCTGGTCAAGAAGGACGGCATGCCGGAGATCGCCGAGCGCATCCGCGCCGATCTCAAGCGCACGTTCCGCACGGCCTACGACGAGGGCGGCTCCATCGGCAAGCGCTACAGCCGTCTCGACGAGATCGGCACGCCGTGGGGCATCACCATCGACGGGCAGACCGTCGAGGACGGCACCGTCACGCTGCGCGATCGCGACGCGATGACGCAGGAGCGCGTGCAGCCCGAGCAGCTCACGGCGATCCTGCTGGAGCGGTTGGCCGGCTACGACCGGGCCAAGGCCGCGATCGTCCCGGAGGCGTGACGTGATGCGCGCAGGCAGCGTCCTCATGCTGCTGGCCTTGGCGTGCCTGGCGCTGGGCGCCTGCGCCGGCACCGGCACGGGTGGCCCGCCGTCGCCCACGGCGCGCGCTGCCACGAACGCCGTGCACCCGCGCTTGCGTGGCACGCTCGAGCACGTGGCAGCACTGCGCGCCCTGGGCCCCGCGGCGCTGGACCAGACCGCGCCGTTGATCGACGAGGGCATCGCGTTGCTCGAAGCCCGCATGCCGCACGACGTGGCGCGTCCCGACGTGGTGCGCTGGCAGGCCTCGCGCGAGGCGTACGGCGCGGCGCTCAAGGACGTGATCTACGCGCGGGACGCCCGCGATCCGGCCGCGCTCGACAGCGCGCTGTTGCGTCTGGACGGCGCGGCCCGGCGCTGGTCGGACGCGCACCTGGGGCTGGCGCCGGAGAGCAGTCTCTAGCGCGCCCTCGGGCCGCCTGCTGCTCGGGCCACCTACTCCTCAGGGCACCTACTCTTCGGGGACGTGGATCAGCTCGCCCTTGCCGGCCTGGGCGAGCAGCGCCAGCTGGGGCAGGTCCACGTTGAGCAGGCCGATGGCCACGACGTTCAGGCGCACCTTGGTGAAGCGCTGCACGTCCTCCATCCACGAGATCAGCTCGGGCATGGACGTGATCTCGCCGCGCGTCGGACGCCCGTCGGTGACGAACCACACGGTGTCGGGACCGTCCACGAGGGGCGCATCCAGCGTAGGTCGATCACCCAGCCCCAGGGCCGCCTTCAGGGCGCCGTGGAAGTTGGTCTCGCCGTCGGGCCGCTGGCGGTCCAGCTCGGCCAGGGCCGCACGCACGTTGGAGGCGCTGGCCGGAACGAGTCGGTCTTTCCACTCCCGGACGGCGCTGTCGAAGAAGACGAGGTCCATCTCCGTGCGCGGGTCGAGCGCTTCGATCGTGGCGCGCAGGGCGGCCTTGGCCAGCTCCATGCGCGTGCCTTCCGTAGGGAGCCCCCCCAAGCGCGCCGCGTCGGCCGCGGGCACCTTCATGGTCAGCTCCATGGAGCCGCTCGTGTCGAGCACGAAGGCCACACGCCGCGAGTAGAAGCGGTGGCCATAGTGATGCGGCTCGTCCTCGGGGGGTGGCGGCGGCGCGTAGCGGTCGTCGCCCGGCGTGGGCTCGCGCGCGGGCGGGGGCGGCAGGCCGCCCAGCCGCTCGACCTCCGCCTTCCACCAGCGCGCCCAGGCCTCGGCGTCCGGGCCTTCGTCGTGGTCGGTCAGACGCTTCAGCGCGACGAGCAAATCGCCTTTGAGGCGACCGTCCTCGGTGCGCAGACGCTCGATCAGCGGCTCGACCGCCTCGCCGGTGCCCAGCACGCCCAGTGCCCGCACGGCCGTGAGCCGCACCTGCCAGGCACGGTGGCCCAGGCGCGCGACCAACACCTTCGTGGCGTCGGCGCTACGGCCGGGGAACCGCATGAGGGCATCGGCGATCGAGAGGAACGCGCGCGGCTCCTTGTCATCGAGCGCTGCCAAGAGCGGCGCCCGGCTGGCGCGATCTGCGATGGCCGCCAGTGCCCACGCCGCGTTGGCTCGCACGAGCGGGTGTCGGTCGGCGAGCAGCTGCTCGAGGGGGAAGCGCGCGTCGACGAGCGCCAGCTTGCCCAGCACGCGCGCGAGTCCCGCTCGCACGAGCGGACGACGATTCTGCTGCAGCTCGACGACCAGCTGACCCAGGCAACCCTCGTCCTCGGTCTTGGCCAAGAGCAAGACGATGCCCTCGCGCACCAGGTCGGAGCGATGCTCGAGCAGCGGCAGCAGGACGGGCACCTGCTCGGGCAGCGTCACGCGCTCCAGGCCGCGCACGTAGCCGGCGATCCACGTGGGGTCTTCGTGGGTCTTCAGCTGGTCGGCGATGCGGTCCGCGCGCGGCGGGCCTTCCTCGTCGCCCGCGGCGCCGAGGTGGGCCAGGTCGCCCTTCACGAACGCCCTCCAGCGCGCGTCGTAGGCCTCGGGCGCCTCGCCCAGCACGTCGCGGAAGGCCGCCGTCTCGTCGCGCCCCTCGCGCAGCGCCCCCAGCAGGGCCCGCCAGCGGTCGCGGTCGTCGCGCAGGCCGGTCTCGACGAGCGACCACGCGCGAAGGTGGTCCGCCCACTCGAGGTCGGACAGCGAGTTCTTGGCGAAGAAGGACTCGATGGGTGGCAGCGGCTTCTTCAGCAGCAGATCGAGGCGGTGCGGCCACGCATCGCGCGGGCCGTTGGCGCCGCCCTTCTCGCCCACGCAGTAGGTGGCGTACCCATCCTGCAAGGGCCGCATCTTCTGCAGCGTGTGGGCGGCGCCGCACCAGGCCCAGCGCGGGCAGCGGTCTTCGAAGCCGTTGGCCAGCAGCCAGCACGAGAACGCGATGTGGCCGATCTGGTGGCGGATGTAGCCGTGGACGTTGCGATCGCTGGCTTCCTTCTGCGCACTGACCACCAAGCCGTTGCCGCAGAAGCCGTCGGCGATGCGGTCGTTGTAGGCGTACGCGTAGTTCATGTGGATGCCCGGGCCGCCGAAGTAGCGCGCCCCGATGGCGTCGAACTCGCGCGCGGAGTCCACCACGTAGATCGCCGTGGGCCGGTCCTCCACGAGCGTGCCGCCGAACAGGTGCAGGAAGTCCGAGCGCGCCCGCTCGCCGCGCTCCAACGTGAGGTGCGCCACTTCGTGCGACGACATGAGGCGACGCGTGTTCTTGCTCGTGGTGAGCTTCAGCTTCTTGTGCAGGTTCGTGACGGCGTAGTAGTGCGGCGACCACGCCACGACGAGCTCGCCCGAGAGGGTCTTGGCTTCCGCCTCGCGACGCGTCTCGAGCTTGGCGGTGATCGTGGGATCGCGCGGAACCAGCGCGTCGCAGTCGGTGGTGGTCGCGTCGCACACCGAGCAGCGGATGCCCCAGGCCCAGGCATGGCGCTTCCAGAAGGACGCCTCGTCGCGGGCGCTCCAGCACGACAGCGGCTGGCCTTCGGGGGGCGGCTTGCTGCGACAGTCGCCGCCGGCACGCTCGAGGCCGCAGATCGACTCGTCCTCCGGTCCGGGGAACGGGGCGCGCAGGTAGGCCCACGTGGACTGGCCCTGGTAGCACAGACAGCGTCCGGGGACGCGCCGCTCTTCCCAGGAATCCCCGCGAACGACGGGCGCCGGCAGCCACGCCACGAGCAGCAGGACGAAGCCCGCGCCCGCGAGCAGGAGCGCGGCGCGCGGGCGGCGGGGGAGCCGGGCAGGACGTGGGGCGAAAGCCATCGGCAAGACTCGCGAACGCCCGCGGACGTACCGTGTCCGATGGACGTGCCGGCCCAGCGTAGCCGCCTCGCAGGCGCTGCGGCCGCGAACGGAGGTCCCTGATGCAAGCCGATCCCGTCGCCACCCGCGGCCCCCAAGCACTGGCGGTCGTGGCCCTGCTCGCCCTGGCCACGCTGTCGGCCCCGCCGGCCCAGGCCGAAGACGGGCGCCCGTTCAACGTCGTCTCGGGCTACCTCGACGAGCCCGTGCTCGGCGCGCGCCGCGTGAAGATGGAGGGGTTCCTCGCCGGCAACGCGCTCCTCGAGCTGGACCCCAACCGCTGCCAGCTGGACGAGTTCGGCGACCCGACGATCTGCACGCGCATGGCCGCACGGCGGCTCGAGGTCACGCTGCGCCGCGCCAAGCTCGCCGATCCGCGGGGGCACGGCAGAGAGCTGTACGCCGTCGCGGGCCTGCCCCGTGAGGGCGACAGCTCGCCCGGCCCCAAGCTGTTCCTCGTGGCGCCGCCTGCGGGCTCGCCCGACACGTGGCGCTTGGTCGTGGACGGCGGTGACGCGGGCCGCCGCGTCGTGTTGCTCGAGGCACGGCCTGCGCCGCCGAGCGGAGGCGCTCCCCGCCCGCCGGGCGTGGCCCCCAGGCCGGATCCGGACACGAAGCACCTCTGCAGCAACGCGCGGTACTCGGCGCGTTGGGCCGACGGCATGGTCACCATCGAAGCCCAGATGGACCTGCCGACGCCGGGCTACGAGGTGCGCTTCGAGCGCAGCCCGCTGCGCATCTGGCCGCCGCAGCATCTGCTGATCTGCATCCCCCCGGACGGCATCGTCGCCCAGGTCATCGTGCCGGCGACGGTCACCACCACCTTCAAGGCCGACGAACCGCCCGCCGAAGTCGTCGTGCGCGACCGCCAAGGTGCGCACAAAGTGCCGGTCACGACGAAGTAGAAGGGCAGGTGCCTGATCCCGCGCAGCGGAGCCACACCGTGGCGACGCGGGGCGCGGGGTCTGGCTCCGCCCGGGGGCGTGCCTACGCGAAGGGCACCGGGGCGGGCGAACGGCGCTCTCCGGAGTCAGACCCGGCGCCCCGCGTCGCTACGCTCCGCTGCGCCGGATCAGACACCTCCGCGCGCGAGCTGCGCGTTCGCGCTAGTCCCGCGCGGCGGCCGCCACGCTCACGCCCTTGTGGGCCAGGGCGGCTTCGATGAAGCCGCGGAAGAGCGGGTGCGGGCGCGTGGGCTTGCTCTTGAACTCGGGGTGGAACTGCACGCCGATGAAGTAGGGGTGGTTGGCCAGCTCGACGATCTCGACGAGATCGCGCTCGGGGTTGGTGCCCGCGATGACGAGCCCCGCGGCCTCGAGGCGCTCGCGGTAGGCGTTGTTGAACTCGTAGCGGTGGCGGTGGCGCTCGCTGATCGACTCGTCGCCGTAGAGCGAGCGGGATCGCGTGCCAGCGCGGAGCAGGCAGCGGTACGCCCCGAGGCGCATCGTGCCGCCCTTCTCGAGGCCCTCTTGGTCCGGCATCAGGTCGATCACCGGATGGGGCGAGTCAGGGTTGAACTCGGCCGAGTCGGCGCCCTCGAGATGCGCGACGTTGCGCGAGAACTCGATGACGGCGCACTGCATACCCAGGCACAGGCCGAGGAACGGCACGTTGTTCTCACGCGCCCAGCGGATGGCCGCGATCTTGCCCTCGATGCCGCGCTTGCCGAAGCCGCCCGGCACGACCACCCCGTGCACGCCACCGAGCCGCTCGGCGATGTTGCCGGCCTTCAAGTCCTCGCTGCCGACGCGACGGATGCGGACCTTGTGCTCGCACGCGAAGCCGCCATGGGCCAGCGACTCGTTGACGCTCTTGTAGGCGTCGCCGAGCTCGATGTACTTGCCGACCAACGCGACCTCGACCTGGCCGCGCGGGTTGCGGATGCGCTCCAACAGCTCGTGGTAGCGCTCGAGCTTGAGCTCGCCCGAGGGCAGCGAGAGCCGGTCCACGATGAGGCGGTCCAAGCGCTGCTCGGCGAGCATCTGCGGCAGCTCGTAGATGCTGGTGGGCACGTCCTGCTCTTCCACGACGCTGCCCGTGGGCACGTTGCAGAACAGGGACAGCTTCTTCTTCATGTCCTCGTCGAGCGGCAGCTCCGTACGGCAGATGAGCACGTCGGGCTGGATGCCGATCTCGCGCAGCTTCTGCACGCTGTGCTGGCTCGGCTTGCTCTTGAGCTCGCCGCTGGTGCGCAGGTACGGGATGTACGTGAGGTGCGCGACCATGGCGTTCTCGCGACCGACGTCCAGCAGGAACTGGCGAATGGCCTCGAGGAACGGCAGGCCCTCGATGTCGCCGACGGTGCCACCCAGCTCGCAGATGAGGACGTCGGCGTCGCCGGCGCCGCGGCGGATGGCGGCCTTGATCTCGTCGGTGACGTGCGGGATCACCTGGACCGTGCGTCCGAGGTAGTCGCCGCGGCGCTCCTTCGCGATGATCGTCGAGTAGATCTTGCCGGTGGTGTAGTTGCTGTCCTTGGTGAGGATGGCGCCCGACGTGAACCGCTCGTAGTGGCCCAGGTCGAGGTCGGTCTCGGCGCCGTCCTCGGTGACGTAGACCTCACCGTGCTGGTAGGGCGACATCGTGCCCGGGTCGACGTTGAGGTACGGGTCCAGCTTCTGGTGCTGGACCCGGATGCCCCGGCCTTCCAAGAGGAGGCCCATCGCGGCGGAGGTGAGCCCCTTGCCGAGGCTCGAGACGACCCCACCAGTCACGAAGATGTACTTCGTCACGACCGTGCTCCCACGGGTAAAGGCAGACCCTACACCCGCCCGGTCGGGGAGCCTACCGAGGGTCGGGGACGCCCAGTCGGGTCCTGAGGCGCGCGAGGTCGGCGGGCGTGTCCACGCCGAATGCCGGGGCGCGGGCGCGCAGCACCCGGATCCGCCAGCCCGCATCCAGCGCGCGCAGCTGTTCGAGCCGCTCGCGCTGCTCGCCGACCCCCGGCGGCAGGGCGGTGAAGGCCTGGAGGCCGCTCCGCGGGAAGGCATAGACACCGAGGTGGTGCAGCACCTCGGTGGCCCCCGCGGCGCGCGCGTCCTCGGGGCTCGGCCAGGCCCGCTGGAACCCGACGGCGAAGCCGTCCGCGCCCACGAGGGCCTTCACCGCGGAGGGGTCCTCGCGGTCCGCGTCGGCGGCGAAGGGGTAGGCCAGGGTGGCGAGCTCCGCCCCCCCACCGGCCACGGCGGTCGCCAGGTCGGCCAGGTCCTGGGGTTCCACGAAGGGCTCGTCGGCCTGCAGGTTGACGACGACGTCCACGTCGAGAGCGGCCGCGGCCTCCGCGCAGCGGTCGGTTCCGCTGGCGTGGTCGGCACGCGTACGGACGACGTCGCCCCCGAAGGCGCGCACCGCGGCCTCGACGCGGTCGTCGTCGGTCAGCACGAGCACGCGCTCGACGCCCGGCGCGGCGCGGGCCCGCTCCACGGTCAGCTGCACGAGGATGCGGTCCCCCACCGGGGCGATGACCTTCTCGGGCAGACGGGTGCTACCCAGGCGCGCCGGTACGAGGACGGCGTAGCGCAAGCAGGCTCAGCGACCGAGCGGGATGAGAGCCGCGCCACGCTCCACGCTCGTCACGTTGAGCGAGGCGTTCTGGTTGCGCAGCAGCATGACGGCCCGCTTGGCCTCCGAGTAGAGGGCGGGGATGTCCTTGGTCGCGGGGTTCTGTCCCTGGCCGCGCATGCTCAGCAGCGTGAGGCTCTGCGGGCCCTCCTCGATCGTGACGCGCCCGCGCGCGCTGTCCGCCATCCACTGCCCACGCTGCATGTCGGTGGGCTGCGCGAGGCGGTCGAACCCGCTTTGCTGCAGGCCGCGGACCAGCGCGACCATGTCCTGGTCGGGCACCACGGCCGTGCGCGCGAAGCGCTCGCGGTCGGCCTCGGAGCGCGGGTAGCGGATGCGCTCGGCGTCCGGATGGCTGGCATTGACCAGCGTCACGATCATGTCGGGCGCCAGGCCGCCCTGGGGCCGGCGGTACTGGCTGGTCTCGAAGAGCTCGCGCTCGCGCGCCAGCGCCTCCCACGTGACGCGGATCGCCATGCGCGGGCCGTTCGAGGGCGCCGGGCGGTAGTCCGGCAGCGTGTCGGCGAAGCGCTCGGCGTCCCGACGCACGCGCTCTTGGTCGCGCTTGCGCTTCTCCTCCTCGCGCTTGGTCTCCTGCCCCTGCAGGCGCTCGAAGAGCGTGGACTCGTCCTTGGGCTCGCTGGCGCAGCCCGTCAGGAAGGAGCACGCCGCGAACAGCGCCAGGGCCGCCGTGAGCAGGCGCAGGGAACGGGGAGCGCAACGCATGGACGTCCTCCCGGACTTGGCTGCAGGTCATGCCGCGACCGGATGCAGCGCACGCAAGACCTTCCGGGTCGCGGCGTCGGAGGTCAAGGTCCGCCGCTGGACGTTCCCCGGCGGAAGGGCCGCTGGAGGCGATCCAGTGCATCATGAAGCCACATCCAGCCCGGGAACTCGTGACGCCACCATGACTCGTCCTCTTGTTGCCCGCCTCCACATGGTTCGTGCGCTCGCGCTCGCCGCGTGCGTCGTCGTTGCCGCCGCGCCCACGCGCGGCGCCCACGCCGAGGACGTCGATCTGCCGCCGGGCATCGTCGCCCGCGTGCTCGACACGGACCTCACGTACGACCAGTTCTGCACCACGCTCGTCCAGCACGTGCTGCCCGACCTGCTGACCTCGCGTCATGGTCCGCGCGCCGTGCTCGACGAGATGGCCGAGGAGCTCATGGTCCTCACGCGCTGCCGCGACCTCGGCATCGACGTCGGCCAGGACGAGCTGCTCAAGAAGGAGAACGAGCTCGATCGCGAGATCCGCACGCGCAGCGGTGGCCGTCAGCGCCTGGCCGACATCATCAAGGAGCAGGGGCAGTCGGTGGCCGAGTTCCGCGCGGGCCTGCTGCACGAGCTGCGCAAGGACCACCTCGCCAACCACCGCCTCGGCGGCACGCTGCCCGACGACGAACACCAGCGGCACAACCAGATCAAGCTCGTGATCGCGAAGATGCTGGGCGAGGCCAACCTCGTCTACGGGCTGCCCGTCGAGGAGCAGCCCAACCCGCCTCAGCTGGCCGAGGGCGTCGTCGCGACCGTGGATGGCCATCCCATCTCGCGACTGCAGTTCGGGCGCCAGCTGGCCGTGCGCCTCCCCAGCGACGAGGTGCGCGAGTACCTGGGGCGCGAGTGCCAGATCGGGCTCATGGCCCGCCGCGGAGCCACGCTGGACGACGCGGCGCTTCGCGAAGAGCTGGGCCGCATGCGCAAGCTCTGGGACGTCGAGCGCTTGGTGCAGCGTGAAGTCGAGTGGGAGACGGTGGGCTTCGACGACCGCTTCCGGGCCTTGTTCAAGCTGCCCGTGACGGATGCTCCGGGTAGCCGCTTCCATCGCGGCCTGTTCGGCCTCGTGCGCCAGATGCGCGGCTCGGTCACCGAGCCGGAGACACGACAGGAGTACCAGGACGGCCTCGCCAACCGCTTCGGCCCGCACGTCATCGCCACCGACATCAAGATCGGCTTCGAGCAGGAGCGCAACCCGTTCCGTCGGCAGGGCGGCGCCACGCGGACCCGCCGCGAAGCGGTCGACCTGGCCCACCGGGTCGTGTCGCAGGTCAGCGCCAACGTGCCCTTCGATCGCGTCGTCGCGTCGATCCGTGCCCGCCGCACGGACCAGGGCCAGCCGGACCCCACCTTCACGGCCACGCGCATCCGCGTGTTCCAGGACAAGGACGAGGGCGGCCTCTGGAACGACGTCAAGGACCTCGCCGACGGGGAGCTCTCCGCACCGATCGAGCGCCTCGCCGAGATCCACGTGGTCCGGCGCGAGCAGCCCGGTTCCGGCCACACCTACGACGAGCTTGGCGAGCTGCTCGTGGACTACGTTGCGCGCCAGAAGGCCCGGCAGTGGCTCGACGAGAGCCTGCGCGACCCGAACCGGGTTCGCGTGCGCTGGCCGATGCCCGCCCCGTAGAGGAGCGAGAGCGTCCTACCTCGTTTCGAGCCAGGCCTGCTCGTTGATGAACAACGGGCGGTAGCGCTCCAGCACGTTCTCGAGCGCCGCGCGCGCACCGGCGACGTCACCGGCCTCCGCCCGCTCCCAGAAGCGCACGTACACGTTGTGCAGCAGTCCGGAGCGCATCTCCTTGTCGTCCACCTCGCGCGAGAGCCAGGTGGCGAACCAACGCTGGGCGTAGCCCGCTCGCGTGATGCCCTCGCCGGCACCCTTCTCGTAGAGGTCGTCGAGGAAGCGCTGCCAGCGCTTGCGGTCGAGGCCTTCTTGCGCGCGCAGCGTGGCCTCGACGCCCTGGTCACCGCCGAGGGCGTCGCGCAAGAGGGTGCGGGCGTTGTCCCAGACGGCGCGGAGGTCGTGCTCGGAGCGCACCACGCCGATGAGCGAGCCGACGAACGGGTTGGCGTCCTTGCTCCACGTCGCTGCCGCACGCACGGCGGCGCTACGCAGCAGGGGGCTCTTGGCGTGGAACCAGGCCGGCAGCTCCTTCTCGAAGGCCTCGTCGCGCGCGACGGCGAGCGCCTCCAGCACGTGGCGACGCACCACCTCGGTCTCGTTCGGATCCTCGAGGAGGGCCCGGAGCCGACCGCGGTACGTGGGCACCAGGTCAGGGCGCTTGGCCAGCTCCACGGCCGCCACCTGACGCATCAGCGGGTCCGGGTCGTCCAGCGCCGCCGTCAGCAGCCCATCGAAGGTCTCCGTCGAGATCCGCTTCGGACAGGCATCGGTGACGAAGACCAGGTTGTGGACGGCCTGCAGACCGCGCATCCGCAGCTTGGGCTCGGGATCACTCTGCGCCAGCGCAACGGCTTGCTCGAGGCTGTCGCAGTCCCGGTACTGCACGACCGCTGCGAGCGCCGCTTCGATCGTCATGCGCTCTTGGTCTTCGTGGACACGCGGGTCGCCGGAGCGGCGCAGCAAGGGCCGGATCTGCTTCATGAGCGAGGCGTCGTCGAGCTGACGCGCCAGCTGGATGGCGTCGACGCGCGTGCGGTCGCCCTCACGCCCGAGCCACGTGGCAATGGCGGTGCGGACGTCGAAGGCGGGGTCCTTCATCACGTCCGTACGGAACCAGGGCTTCTGCGCGACGGCGGCCAAGACGGCTTCGCGCACGCGCGGTTGGCCCGTGCGCAGCAGCTCCTCGAGCGGAGCGCGACCCTCGATCTCGTCGATCAGGGAGACGCACTGGCGGCGCACGCCGAAGGCCTCGTCGGGCGAGCGCACCGTGCGCAGCAGCGCCGCCACGACCTCGGCCTTGTCGCCCTTGCGCAGCAGGTCGCGCCCCTCTTCCTGCGTGCGCGGGTCGTCCGCGTAGAGCTTGCGGATGGCCTGCTCGCTGGCGTTGCTGTAGAGGAAGACGACCCACGCAATGGCGACGACGAGCGTCGCCAGGGCGATCACGGCGTAGCGACCCAGGCCGCGCTGCGGCGTCCGACGGGGCGCACGGTGGAGCGCCTTGCGGATCGAGCTGTCTGCGGGCATCTGCGGGTCCTCCGACGGGGCGCCCCGGCATGCCGCGCGCCGCACCAGGGCGGGCGTCGACCCGCCGCCTGGCCCGGGGCACGATGCGGTGGCAACGAGTGCGGAGTGTCCCCATTCCCGACCCCGGTCCCCAGGAAAGCCTCATCGCCCTCGACCTCGGGGCGGAGCACGCGGGCGCTCGCCTCGACCGGGCCCTCGCCGACAGGCTGCCGCAGCACAGCCGCACCACGCTCACGCGCTGGATCCGCGAGGGCCGGGTACACGTCGACGGTCGGCCGGCCCGCCCGCGCGACCTGGTGGCAGGCAGCGAGCACGTCGAGGTCCGCGTTCCGCCTCCGCGAGGCACCCACCTCGAGCCGCAGGAGCTGCCGCTCGCCATCCTGTTCCAAGACGAGCAGATCGTGGTGATCGACAAGCCGCCTGGTCTCACGGTGCACCCGGGGCATGGGCAGCCCGACGGCACGCTCGCCAACGCGCTCGTCCATGCGCTGCGCGACCTGCCGACGGGCACGGGATCCGACCGCCCAGGCATCGTGCATCGCCTCGACAAGGACACCTCGGGCGTCATGGTCGTCGCGCGCACGGACGTGGCGCAGACGGCCTTGGCCCGGCAGTTCGCGGAGCGGACGGTGGCCAAGACGTACGTCGCCGTCGTCCACCGCGAGGACATCGACGCCGAAGGCGACATCGACCTACCGATCGGGCGCTCGCGAACGCACCGCACGCGGATGGCGGTCGCCGAGCCTGGCGAGGGCCGCGCCGCGTTCACGACGTACGAGGTGCTACGGCGCCTGCCGCGCCATGCGGTGGTTGCCTGCCATCCGGCGACCGGCCGCACGCACCAGATCCGTGTGCACCTCCGCGCGATCGGCCATCCGATCGTCGGCGACCCGTTCTACGGATGGCCCGGCGCGATCGGCGAAGGCGCGGCCCCGCGGCTGCTCCTGCACGCGTGGCGCTTGGAGCTGGACCATCCGACGTCCGGCGAGCGGAGGACCTTCGAGGCCCCGTGGCCCGACGACCTGCGCGGGGCGATCGAGGCGCTCGCCGCGCTCCGGCCGCGCGCTTGAGCGGGCGCGGCGTACCCTGGCGCCCCCGGAGGACCCGATGAGCGACGCCGCGTCCGACGCTGCCCGTTGGCGCCAAGAGACCTACGAGCCTGCGATCGCCCGCCATCCCGAACGGCGCGCGGCGTTCGAGACGTCGTCCGGCATCGAGCTGGACCCGGTCTACGCGCCCGACCCCGTTCCCCCGTCGCTCGGCTGGCCGGGCGAGCCGCCGTTCACGCGCGGCGTGCAGCCCACGATGTACCGCGGCCGCTTGTGGACGATGCGCCAGTACGCCGGCTTCGCCACGGCAGCGGCCAGCAACGAGCGCTACCGGGCGCTGCTGGCCCAAGGCACGACGGGCTTGTCGGTGGCGTTCGACCTGCCTACGCAGATCGGCTACGACCCGGACCATCCCCTCGCCGCCGGCGAGGTCGGTCGCGTGGGCGTCTCCATCGCCACGCTCGAGGACATGGAGACGCTGTTCGCCGGCATCCCGCTCGATCGCGTCAGCGTCTCCATGACGATCAACTCCACGGCCATCGTGCTGTTGGCGTTGCTCGTGGCGGTGGCCAAGCGCCAAGGCGTGGACCCGACCCGCCTGCGCGGCACCGTGCAGAACGACCTGTTCAAGGAGTTCGTGGCGCGCGGCACCCAGCGCCTGCCCGTGCGGCCCAGCTTGCGCCTCGTCACGGACGTCATCGAGCACGCCACGCGGCACTTGCCCAAGTTCAACCCCGTCAGCATCAGCGGCTACCACATCCGCGAAGCCGGCTCGACGGCCGTGGAAGAGGTCGCGTTCACCCTGGCCCACGGCATCGGCTACGTCGAGGAAGCGATGTCTCGTGGCTTGGCGGTCGATGACTTCGCCCCGCGGCTGTCGTTCTTCTTCAACGCGCACAACCACCTGTTCGAGGAAGTGGCCAAGTTCCGCGCAGC
Organism: Planctomycetota bacterium; assembly: GCA_020631815.1. Taxonomy (GTDB): domain Bacteria; phylum Planctomycetota; class PLA2; order PLA2; family JAEUHO01; genus JACKGW01. The sequence continues at coordinate 30,302 of JACKGW010000002.1, forward strand.
GCGGCGCCTCTGGGCCTCGATCATGGCGGAGCGCTTCGGCGCCAAGGATCCGTCGAGCCTCATGTTGCGCTTCCACACGCAGACGGGCGGGAGCACGCTGCAGGCCCGGCAGGTCGACGTGAACGTCGTGCGTGTCACGGTGCAGGCCCTGGCCGCGGTCCTGGGCGGCACGCAGTCGCTGCACACCAACGGGCGTGACGAGGCCCTGGCACTGCCGTCCGAAGAGAGTGCCGTGCTCGCACTGCGCACCCAGCAGGTGCTGGGCTACGAGAGCGGCGTCACCGACGTGGTCGACCCGCTCGGCGGCTCGCCCTACGTCGAGCAGCTCACGGACGAGATCGAAGCCCGCGCGCGGGCCTGGATCGCCCGCATCGACGACGCGGGCGGCACCATCGCGGCTGTCGAGGCCGGGCTTCCGCAGCGCGCCATCGAGACGAGTGCCTACGAGGCGCAGCGACGCATCGAGTCGGGGGACGACGTGGTCGTTGGCGTCAACAAGTTCGCCAGCGACGACGAGGCCTCACCCGAGCTGTTCCGCATCGACCCCGCGCTCGAGACCGAGGCCTGCGAGCGGGTGCAGGCGTGGCGCGCGCGCCGCGACGCGACCGCGTGGCGCGAGGCACTGGCGTCGCTGGCGACCGTGGCTGCCGACGAGGGTGCCAACGTGTTTCCCGCGGTGCTGGTGGCGGTGGAAGCAGGCGCCACCGTGGGCGAGGTCCTGCAGGTCTTCGAAGACCGCTACGGGACCTTCTTGGCCCCGCGCCCCGTCGAGGTCGGCACGGGATCGCCGAAGCGCTCCACGATCTGACGCGCCGCCGGGCACGAACGTGCGCCGCAACACGTCTTTGCGCGGCGGCGCAGGACGTGGCGCACGACGAGCCCGATGGCGGCGGCGGCGACGATCAGGAGGGCGAGAACGTCCTGCACGGCGTCAGCCCCCCCATCCGAGCGCCCGCCCACCTTGGTAGACGATCAGGCTGCCCAGGTACGCGGCGACGGTCATGTAGGCGAACATGAACAACGGCCACTTCCAGCTGGCCGTCTCGCGCTTCACGACCGCCAGCGTCGACATGCACTGGCAGGCGAGCACGAAGAACACCATCACGGAGAGCGCCGTGAGCCAGGTGTAGGTGGGCGTGCCATCCGGTCTTCGGTCGGCCTGCAGCCGCTCGCGCAGCGGGACCGACTCCTCGTCGGCATCGGCGCCCACGCTGTAGACGATGCCCAGCGTGGAGACGAGCACCTCGCGGGCTGCGAACGATGCGACGAGGCCCACGCCGAGGCGCCAGTCGAAGCCCAGGGGCTCGATGGCCGGCTCGATGGCCTTGCCCATGCGGCCCATGACGCTCTGCTCCATCTGCGCACCGGACGCCCACGCTTCGACGGCGTCGGCGTCTTCGCCCGCCTCGATGCGCGCGTCGGCCTCCTGGCGGATCGTCTCGCTGCGCGGGAAGTAGGCCAGGGCCCACAGCACGATCGAGAAGGCGAGGATGATCGTGCCCGCCTGGGTCACGAACACCTTGCCCCGCGACACGACGGCGGCGAGCACCTGACTCGGAGCCGGCAAGCGGTAGGCCGGAAGCTCCATGACGTAGGTGCTGGCCTCACCGCGGAAGAGCGTGGCCCGCAGGATCCAGGCGGCGACCAGCGCCGCCGTCACGGACAGCACGTACATGCCCAGCAGCGCCCAGCCGCCGTACGCCGCGGGGAAGAACGCGCCGATCATGAGCGCGTACACCGGAAGGCGTGCGCTGCACGACATGAACGGCGCCACGAGGATCGTCACCAGGCGATCGCGACGGCTCTCGATGGTGCGCGCCGCCATGATCCCGGGGATCGCACAGGCGAACGACGAGAGCAACGGCACGAACGACTTGCCGCTCAAGCCCACGCCACGCATCACACGGTCGATGAGGAATGCCGCGCGTGCCAGGTAGCCCACGTCCTCGAGGATGGCGAGGAACAGGAACAGCAAGCAGATCTGGGGCAGGAACACGACCACCGCGCCGACGCCCGCGATCACGCCGTCCACGATCAAGTCGCGCAGCATGCCGTCGGACAGCCAGCCGCCGACGACCCCCTGCAGCCACGCCTGCCCCTCTTCGATGTACTCGGTGAGGGGCGCCGACCACGCGAACAGGGTCTCGAAGATGAGGCCCATGATGGCGAGGAAGACGATCGGGCCGATGACCGGATGCGTCAGGACCTTGTCGACGCGCTCGGAAAGATGCGGCCCCGGTGAGGCCACGGGGCGCGCGGCGGCGACGGCGTCCCGCGCGTAGGCGTAGCGCGCCTCGGCCTCGAGGGCCTCGCGGTCCAGCCGGGCCGCCTCGAGCTGGCGGCGGCCTTCTTCCACGCGGGCCTGCGTTTCGGCCCCGGCGGCCTTCAGGTCCGGGTCGTCCTTGCGGGCGTGCAGGAGCAGGCGCATGGCCTCGCCGGAACGCGCCAGCGGGGGCAGCTCGCGGCGGGCGGCCAACGTCAACGCCACGCTGTCCACGGCGGCCTGCGCCACCTCGGGCAGGCGGAACGGTCGCGTGCGGACCGTGGCCTCGCCGAGGCGCGCCGCGAGCGTCGACAGCCCGGCGCCCGTTCGCGCGTGCACGGCGACGACGGGGACGCGCAGCGCTTCTTCCAGCGCGCCCGCGTCCACGCGCGCACCGCGGCGCTCGGCGATGTCGCCCATCGTCAAGGCGATGACGACGGGCAGGCCCACCTCGAACAGCTGCGTCACGAAGAAGAGGCTGCGCTCCAGGCTGGCGGCATCGGCCACGGCCACGACGACGTCGGGGCGCGGCGTGCCGGCGGCGCGGCCCAGCAGGGCGTTGCGCGCCACGCGCTCGTCCTCGCTGCGCGCGAACAGGCTGTAGCTGCCGGGGAGGTCGAGCACGTCGGCCGTGCGCCCGTCGGGCAAGCGCGTCGAGCCGACGACACGCTCCACGGTGATCCCCGGGAAGTTGGCGACCTTGCGGTTGAGCCCCGTCAGCAGGTTGAAGAGCGAGGTCTTTCCGCTGTTGGGGTTGCCGGCCAGCGCGATGACCGGTCGCTCGGCGTTGGCGAAGGTGCGGCCGGTACCAGCTGCGGCGGAGGATGCCGTGTCGGCCATTCCGTCCTCACACCACCGCGTCGACGCGGACGCCGCGCGCCTCGCTGACGCGGAGCGACAGGTGGTAGCCGCACACTTCCACTTGCAGCGGGTCGCGCAGCGGCGCGCGGCGGACCAAGCGGACGCGGGCGCCCGGCACGAACCCCAGCTCGTGCAAGCGGAGCCGAAGCGGGCCTGCGGCGATGCCGGCCACGGTGGCCGACTGCCCCACGCGCAGGTCCGCGAGACAGGACTCCGGAAGGGCGATCGGGGTCGGGGCGGCCGGTGCCACAGGGGCAGCGGCGGGGTCGCGCGGGGGGAGCATGGCTTCCATCTTGCGAATGAGTGTACAAATCGACTCGTGGACGGCCTCGCGGGATCCGACCCGGGAATCCGCCGGTCAGTCTGCTCGTTCGCGCTTGCGTCCGCTGCGTCCGGAGCGGTAATCCGAGTGCGACGTCCCTTGGAGGGCCGCCTCCGTGACCTGCCGACCCCATCTCTTCCCCGGAAGAGCGCCCCTTGCCGCGCTGCTGGCGCTGCTCATGCTCCCCCTCGCGGCCTGTGGCGGCGGCGGTGGCGGGGGCACCCCCCCGCCGGCGCCGCCGGCGCTGGGCGAGCCCATCCTGGGGCTCACCACGACCGAGCGCGCGGCCTTCGATCGCGGGAAGGCCGTCTTCGAGCGGCGCTTCAAGCCCAGCGGCGGCTTGGGCCCCTTCTACAACACGACTTCCTGCCGGGCCTGCCACAGCACGCCGGTCACCGGCGGCGGCTCGCACCTCTACCGCAACTTCTATCTCGGCCGCTTCGGTGACCCCACCACGCCCGGCCAGCAGTTCGACCTGCCCAACAGCATCAGCGCGGTGGTGCCGGCCTTCGGTCGCAGCATCAGCCACGTGTTGGCCGACTTCTCGCTCACCCACGAGCGCCATCCCATTCCGGCCCTCGGCCCGGGCAACCTGCCCGTCCAGCTGGCCCAGCGCAACGGCTTGTCGCTGTTCGGCGTGGGCCTCTTCGAGGACGTCACGGAGGCGACGTTGTTGTCGCTCTCCGATCCCAACGACAGCGACCAGGACGGCATCAGCGGGCGCGTCAACACCGACCTCGGCTCGATCGGCCGCTTCGGCGTGAAGTCCCAGAGCGCGACCATCGAGCGCTTTACGCGCGCGCCGCTCATGAACCAGATGGGCATCACGTCCAACCCGACGGGCAACGACAACCTGTCCGTGCTGCAGGTGTCCCAGGATCCCAGCCAACCCACCATCGACAACGACAGCACGCCGGACCCGGAAATCGCGGCCAACGACCTGCTCGACCTGATCGCGTTCACGCGCTTCCTCGCGCCGCCCGCGCCCAAGCCCTTCAGCGCGGCAGCGCTACGCGGCCAGACGCAGTTCGACACGCTCGGCTGCGCCAAGTGCCACCTGCCGACGATCACGTCACTGCGCGGGCCGCTCGCGGCGTACACCGACCTGCTCCTGCACGACATGGGCGTGGGCCTCGCGGACAACATCGCGGCCGGCGTCCCGCAGAGCAGCTCGATCGACGGACCCACGACCTACCGCGAGTTCCGCACGGCCCCGCTCTGGGGCGTGTCGATGTCCGGCCCCTGGCTGCACGACGGTCGTGCCCAGACGTTGGAAGAGGCCATCCTCGCCCACGGCGGCGAAGCCCAGACCGCGCGGGACGCGTTCGCGAACCTGCCACAGGCGGACCGTGCCGACGTGCTCGCCTTCTTGGAGAGCCTGTGAGCCCGCGCCGCCGTTCCCTGGCCACGCGTGTGGCCCCCGCCGCGATCCTGGCCGCCCTGCTCGCCACGGGTGGCTGGCTTGCCGCCGCCCCGAGCGCCTCCACGACCGGCGCCACGCACGCCGCCGTACCCGGCGACGGAGCCACCGATCGCCCGATCCTCCCCGTGGGGACGCTGGGCGGTCCGCATCACGCGCTCTCGCCCGTCGAGGAGATCACGTTCCGTGCGGGGCGCGCGCTGTTCGACCGTTCCTTCCACAAGAGCCACGGCCTGGGCTCCCCGGAGTTCAACGCCGACTCGTGCCGCGCGTGTCACCAGGACCCGGTGCTGGGTGGCGCAGGCGACCTCGATCTCAACGTGTTCCGCGCCGCCAACGACAACGGCGGCGCCGGACCGTTCGTGGACCTCGCGGGCGGCCAGGCCTACAGCAAGCTGCGCCCGCCCTACGTGCCAGGCCGCGAGGAAGTACCCGCGGGCCAGGGCGACGTGTTCGAGCAGCGCCAGACGCCGGCCCTCTTCGGGACCGGGCTCATCAACCAGATTGCCGAAGTCGAGATCCAGTCCAACGAGGACCCCTCGGACAGCGACATGGACGGGATCTTCGGCGTCGCGCGCATCGTGCTCGTCAACGGCATCCCCGAGGTGGGACGCTTCGGCTGGAAGGCGCAGCTGCCGCGGCTGGGTGACTTCACGCGCGATGCACTGGCCAACGAGTGTGGCATCACCGCGCCGCCGGATGGTCGCGGCTTCACGCTGGTGAGCGACCCGGACCCGGTGGCGGATCCCGAGATGCCACTTGGCGACGTGAACGACCTCACCGCGTTCATCGGCCTCCTCGCGCCGCCGCCGCGTGGCGGTGCGGGCAGCGACCCCATCGTGATGCAGGGCGAGACGCTGTTCGACACCGTGGGCTGCGCGAAGTGCCACAAGCCGAGCCTGCAGGGGCCCGGCGGCCCCGTGCCGCTGTATTCGAACCTGCTGTTGCACAACGTGCACCCGGCGGGCTTCCGCGGCATGGCCGAGCCGGGCGCTCCGTCCGGCATGTACCGCACGCCGCCGCTCTGGGGCATCTCGCACACGGCGCCGTACATGCACGATGGACGCGCCGAGACGCTCGAGGCCGCCATCCTCGCCCACGACGGCGAGGCGTTGGCGGTGCGCCAGGCCTACGAGGCCCTGGTTCCGTCGGAGAAGACCGCGCTGCTGGCCTTCCTCGCGGACCTGTAGATGCGCAGCGCAGCAGCCGTCTTCCTCCTGGCGCTCTCGCTGACGCTCGCGGCCTGCGGCGGCGGGGGCAGCGGCCCGTCCGGGCCGACCGGTGCCAACTTGAGCCTGTTCGCGGTGGAGACCATCTCCGCGGACGGCAACGCGATCGCCGCATGGATCGCCGACACGCCCGCGCTCCAGTCGCAGGGGCTCATGAACGCGACGCCCGAGCAGCTCGCGCCGCTCGGCGACGGCACGCCGCGCGGCATGCTGTTCGTGTTCGCCACGGACCTCGTACCGTCGTTCTGGATGCGCGACACCTACGTCCCCCTGGACCTCGCCTACATCCGCTCCGACGGCACGATCGCCGAGATCCACGCGCTCGCGCCACTTGACGAGACGCTCGTCCCCGCGGGCGAACCCGTACGCATGGCCTTGGAGGTTCCCGCCGGCACGCTCTCGACCTTGGGCGTTGGCGTGGGCGACCTCGTGCTGCGGCCTTGATCCTCGCCGCAGCTCCGTTCGCTTTGGCGGGCGAGCTTGCCGCCGTGCTCTGCGCGCTCTGCTGGGCGAGCGCGCAGATCGGCTTTGCGGGCATCCGCACGGCCATGACCGGGTCGGCCCTGAACTTCGGCAAGAACCTCGTGGCCACGACGGCCTTCGCCGTGCTCTTCACGGTGCGCACGGGCTTGCCGTGGCCGACGAGCCTCGAAGGCTCGCCGTTGCTGTGGATCATCGCGAGCGGCGTCGTGGGCCTGGGGATCTGCGACGTCTTCCTGATGCAGGCGCTGCTGCGCATCGGGCCGCAGCGCACGAGCCTGCTGTTTTGCCTCGTGCCCGTGCTCACGGCTGCGCTCTCGGTGCTGCCGCCCTTCGAAGAGCATCTCGTGCTCTTGGCGCTCGTGGGCATGGGCATCACGCTGGGCGGCATCGTGCTGGCCATCTTGGAGCGCGGGGGCAATCGTCCACCTCCGCACGACATGAAGGCAGGCGTGCGCGATGCGCTGCTCGCGAGCGTCTTCCAGGCCATCGCGATCCTGATGGTGCGCCAAGCCCGGCGCGAAGCAGACATCGACGGCGCTTCGGCCGCGATGGTGCGTCTGGCTTCGGGAACGGCGGCCCTCGTCGTCTACGGCCTGGCGCGCCGCCGCCTGGGCGCGTGGTGGAGCCAGGTGAGCGCCCCCGTGACGCGCTCGCGGTTGGGGCTCTCCGCGCTGGTCGGGACGTTCGCCGGCATCTGGCTGAACCAGCTGTCGCTGCAGTGGACGGCCGCCGCAGGCGTGGCGGCGACCTTGCTCGCGCTGCCGCCCGTGTTCCTGCTGCCGCTCAGCGCGCTGTTCCTTGGTGAACGCCGTGCCGCGTCGGCGTGGATCGCCACGGGCATCGCGTTCGCCGGCGTGGCGATGATCGCGTTCGCTCGCTAGTTCACGCCTTGCGAGACGACACCTACGCCTTGCGGGAAGACCACGCCTGCAGGAGACGGTCGTTCTGCGCGCGGGCGTCGTCGGCCAGCTCGCCGGCCATCCAGTGCAGCACGTGCGCGCCCGTGGGTGCGCCCGCGGCGCCGCCGTCGACGAGCCATGTGATCGCGGCCGAGTAGAAGACCGCCACGGTCGAGGGCTCGGAGACCTCGACGGTGGCCGTGCGCTCGCCCGCCAACAGGAAGGCGATCTGGCCGAAGAGGTGGCCGGGCTCGAGGCGACGGTCCACGACGAAGTGGCTGCCCTCGCTGCGCGCGGTGACGGCCGCCGAGCCATCGAGAAGGTAGTACGCCCCGTCGGCGACCGCGCCCTGCTCGATGAGCACCGTGCCGGGCTCGCACGAGCAGATCTCGACCGTGCGGGCAATGGCCACCAACGCGGTGTCGCCGAGCATGGAGAGCTCGGGCTCCTTGCGCAGCATCTCGATCAAGCGCTGCTCGGCGTCCTTGGGTGCCCGCTTGCCCAGGCCCTTGCCGTGGCGCGGCATGGAGGAGAGGGCCGTGGGCAGCTCGCCCAGGTTCACATCGGTCGGCCCGAGCAAGCCGCGCAGGTGGCCGTGGCCCACCGCGTCGGACTCGAAGCGCACGGCGCTGCCGTCGCGGACGCGAAGCGCGATGCGCTGGGCGAGCCGCAGCAGGAGGCGTGCTGCGGGGCGCGACGGCGCGCCGCTCAGCAGCTCGACGAGGCTCGCGTGCGTCAGGGCGTACCCGTCCATGGCCTCGACGGCCCGAACCGTGGCGGAGGCCGGGCCAGGCCGGATCACGCCGAGGTCCCCCACGAGCCGCAGCGAGTCGCCCTCGTCCAGGTCGATCGGGTGCTCGCCATCGCCGAGCGACACGGCGACCGCGCCCTCGGGCAGCAGGTAGAGCGTGTCGCACGGCTCGCCGTGGCGGATGAGCGTGCTGCCCGCCGCCACCTGGCGCGGCTCGAGCTGCTCCACGAACGAGGCGACCTCCTCGGGGTCCAGCTCGTCGAAGAGCCAGGGGAACGCCGTCACGAGGCGGTTCGGGGAGCTGCTCATCGCGGGTGACCTCCGTAGGTGGCCCCATCCTATCTATGCTCGTGCGCCACGGAGGCGTCGTGCGGCAGAGCGAGGAAGTACGTGGGCTGCTCCGCATCGGGGAGCACGTGGCGGCCTGGGACGCCGCCAGCCGGATGCCCGACAGCCGCGAAGCGGTCGTGCTCCGGGCCCGCGCCCTGCAGGGGCTCGGCGCTCGCGCGCACGCGCGGGCACTCCTGGAGGGGCTTCCGTCGGGGCGCCGCGGCCCGCTGGAGTCCGAGCGACTTGGCCTGCTCGCCTCCCTGGCCAAGGCCGACGCGCTGGAGTGGACCGGGAGCGACCGCGAGGCCGGCTTGGCCCGTGCGCTGGCGGCGTACGAGCGCGCGGCGCGCGCCGTTCCCGGCAGTCCGTGGCACCCGATCAACGTAGCGACGCTCGCCGCGGTGCTGGGCGACACCCGCAAGGCGGGGCGTGTCGCCGCCGACGTCGTGGCGCTGTGCGGGCGTCTCGAGCGCAAGGGCCTCACGGGAGGCGACACGTACTGGGTGCCCGCAACCCGAGGGGAAGCCCTCCTGGTCGCGGGGCAGAGCGAGGATGCGCTGCGCGCGTATGCCGAGGCCGCGCGCGAGGCCCGTCGCCACCGCTGGTGGTCGCACCTGGGCAGCACGCTGCGCAACGCCGCCCTCGTGCTGCACGATCGGCCCCAGGTGCTCGAAGCCGTGCGCGACGTGTTGGCCGTTCCGCCGGTCCTCGTGGTGACGGGACACCTCGTCGACCTTCCTGGTCGCAAGCGGCCGCGCTTCCCGGCGCGCCGGGTTGCAGCCGTGGACCGGGCGCTTCGAGCGGCCCTCTCCGAGCGCATGCCGAGCGTGGGCGTGTCGGGCGCGGCGGCGGGTGCCGACCTGCTGTTCCAGCGCGCTCTCGCCGCGCGACGGCTGCCGAGCGTGGTCGTGATCCCCCAGGAAGGCCCCTGGTACGTGGAGCGATCGGTCCAGGGACGCGCGGGTGGCGACTGGATGGCATGGCATCGGCACGCGCTGCGTCGCGCCAATCCCTGCTTGCGCCTCGTGCGCCACGGCTTCCCCGACGAGGGGCTGCTGTTCGAGTACGCCAACGAGGTGCAGGAAGGCTACGCCCGCGAGCGCGCGCGGCAGCTCGGCACGCACGTCGAGATGCTCGCCGTCTGGGACGGGGAAGCGGGTGACGGTCGCGGCGGCACCGCCGACTTCGTGGAGCGCTTTGCACGCAGTGGCGCGGGCGCGGTGCGCGTCATCGACCCTGCGCGCCCCGCCGCAGGCCCGCGCCTGCACGAGGCGTCACGGCGCGGTCGCAACCGCGCGTCCAGCGCGACCACGCCGCCGTCCGGGAGCGCGGGGACTGCCCTCACGGCCGCGCTCTGCTTCGCCGACGTGCACGGCTACAGCCATCTGGACGAGGACCAGGTCCTCGCCTTCGTGCACGAGGTGCTGCCGCGCATCGCGAAGCTGCTGGACGCCTACGGGCGACGCGTGCTCACGCGCAACAGCTGGGGCGATGCGGCGTTCGCGGCCTTCACGGACGTGGCCTGCGCAGCGGACTTCGCGTTGGACCTCGTGCGGCTGTTCGAGGAGGCGCCCTGGCCCGCGGGTCGCCTCCCGGCCGACCTCGGCGTCCGCGTGGCGCTGCATGCGGCGCCCGTGCACCGCGTCCACGACGCGCTCTTGGGACGCACGGGCGTCACGGGAGCGGGCGTCAGCCACGCCGCGCGCTACGAGCCCGTCACGCCGATCGGTCGCGTGTACGCGAGCGCTCCGTTCGTCGCGCTGCTCCATGCCCGGCACGAGCCGCGCTGGCAGACCACGTACGCGGGGCAGCTGGACCTGCCCAAGGGCCACGGCCGGTTCCCGGCCTGGGACGTACGCCACGCCCCTGGTCGAGACACGTAGCCCGGGTGTTTCATGAAACACCCGATCTAGTTGCCGTCCGCGGGCGGCAGCAGCGCGCTGACTTCCTCCAGGTAGATCGCCAGGAGCTCCTGGAAGAGATCGATGCACTCGCTGACGTAGGTGGTCGTGACGCCGCCCCAGAGCGGGATGTCCTGTTCGAACCACCAGTCGCCGTCCTCGTCGACGGAGACCGAGGCGAAGCGCCGCTGGTTGTTCCAGCCGTTCTGGAACGTCGGGTTGGGCTTGATGCCCTGCAGGATGTGCACGAGGCGGATCCCGGCCTCGCCCTCGTTGCCCACCAGGATGGTCTGCTCGTGCAGCGTGCACATCAGGCGGCCGGGGCGATCCACGCTGGCCTTCGGGTCGTAGCCCTTGAGCACGGTCAAGAGCTCCTCGTCGGCCAGCCTCGTACGCGGCGCGCCCGCAGGTGTCGGCTCGGCCTCCGCGGGGCGCAAGCCGACGGCGCGACGAATCGTCTCGAACGCCCGCTCCACCTCCGTATCGGGGACGCGGGCATCGTCCTCGCCGTCGGCGCGCGCGCCGCCCAGGACACCTGCGAACGCACCCGCGGCGAGGAGGCCGGCGGTCAGCACCCAAACGCGGCCGGTGGTCATCACTCGCCCTCCTTCTCGGGGTTCGGAGCCTCGCCGTCCTTGCCGGCCGCGGCGCGCTCGTCGAGGAACTTCGTGAAGGAGTCCGCTTCGCGCCCGAAGCGCGTGAGCACCTTCTGGAGTCGCAGCACGGTGGGCTCGGTCTCCGCCAAGAGCCCCCACTCCAGCGTGGCGGTGTCGCTGCGCCGATCGATGTATGCGAGGAACAGCGCCTCGTTGTCCCAGGCGTTCACGTGCTCGTCGTCGGCCAGCGTCCCCGGGTAGCGGTAGCGAAGCAGCAGATCGTCACCGGTGCCGACGTGGAACGCGATGACGAGGTTGCGCCCCATCCACGTGAAGGACAGCACGTTCTCCTCGGAGGCATCGATCGCGGCGGCACCCCAGCTCTCGAGTGCCGCCTGCACGTTCTCCTTCGTGCAAGGAGCACCTGCGACACCATGGCGCACCGCGTCGCGCAACGTGCGCAGCGCCTGCTCCACGTCGCGCGACGTCACGCTCTCGTCGTCGGCTCGTGCGCGACCGGCAGCAAGGAGCCCAGCTCCCAGCGCCGCAAGCAGCACCACCCCCAGGCCCCAGGCCGCTGCGCTGCGATTGCGCATGACACCTCCTCGCGCACGCATCAGCGCGCGTCGCCACGCCCCGTGGGCTCGGCCACGAGACGGAACCCGATGAACGCGTCGGGGCGGTCCGGCGGCCAGCCCAGACGCGACGAAAGCCGTACGTCGGCGGGGGCGCTGCCCCACGAGCCGCCACGCACGACGCGCAGGCGGCCGCGCGCGGGCCCCAGCAGGACCTCCGCGCCCGTCGTCGCGGGCGTGCCGAAGCGATCCGCGACCCACTCGGCGACATTGCCGCGCATGTGGCGCAGCCCCAGGGCGTTCGGCGTGAGCCGGTCGCGGGGCACCGGACGCGGTGCGCCGTCGACACCCTGGGTCCTCAGGCGCCACGCTTCGACCAAGCTGGCTGCGCCTTCGTCGCCGTAGTTGACTTGGCCATCTTCGCAGCCGCCGGCGCCGCCGCAGGCACCCGCGTCACGCGCCGCGTACTCCCACTCTGCCTCCCGCGGCAGCCGGTAGCGGTGCTGCGGGGCCTTCTCGACCGACAGCCACTCGGCGAAGCGCTCGGCATCGCCGTGGCGCACGTTGACCACGGGCAGGTCGGGTGCATCGAGGTCCGCGCGCCCGACGCGACCCGCGCTGTGCGTGCGGTCGTAGGCGCGCCACATGGCGTTGTCGACCTCGCCGACCTGCAGATAGAACGGCCGCTCGAAGTGGACCTCGCGCCCGACTTCGTCGGCGTACGCGTCGCCGTCGCCGGGCTCCGCGCCCAACCGTGCAGAACCCGGCGGCACGAGCACGAAGCGCATGCCCAGGTCGTTCTCGAACGCCACGGGCAGATGCCAGCGCTCGGCGGCATCCCATTGCGCTTGCGTGGGCTGCGCGTGCCACGCGGGCGCGGGAGCGGCGCGTTCGATGGAGAGCATGGCCGACGTGGCGACGGCCTCGCCGCGCACGACCTCGACGGCGATCGTGTGGATACCGGGCTCGGACAGGGAGACCGTCACGTCGATGGTGCCGTCCCCCACCAGGCGATCGCACCAGATGCGGTCCTTCACGCGCACGCGCAGCCGATCCGCCTCGTGCGCGTCACCGACCGTGCCGTTCACGGTCACGTGGTCCTCCCGCACCCAGGCGGTCGCCTCCGGCGCCGTGATCTGCAGGCGGGGCGTGCCTTGTGGTGCTGCGGGGGTGCCCGGCCCGGAGGACGTCGCGGACCACGGCGCCCACGCGAGCAGCCCGCCCACGACGCCTGCCACCGCGAGCAGGCCCACGATGAAGAGCGGAGCGCGCGACCGGCGAGCGGCCGCAGCGGGCAGGGGAGCTCGCGACGCGACCGGATGCGCGGGTGACGTGGTGCCTCCCAGCGCGGCCTTGAGCTCGGGCAGGACGTCGGCGGGCTCCCGCCCCTGGGCCTCCACCCACTGGTGCTGGTTCGTATAGAACTCGAGCTCGGGTGGCAGCGTGGCGCCGTCCAAGCGCACGGGCACGATCTTGCGACCTTCCTCGAACGCTCGCTTCACTTCGGCGAGCACGTACCGGGACGCCGCCGAGCGCTCGCTGACCACGACCACGACGGCGTGCGACTCACCCAGTGCACGGACGATCGCTTCGACGAACCGCTCGCCCGCGGGGATGTCGCGCGGCGCGATCCAGCACGGGATCCCTGCGGCCTCGAGGGCATCGCAGAGCCCCTGGGTCCAGCTGCCGTCCGTCTTGGCATGACTGAGGAAGACGTGGGACACGCGCGAGGACCCTACTTCGTGGCCTCGGCAATGCGCTTGGCGTACTCGATGAACTGGCTGCGGAAGAGCCTCAGCTCTTCCAGCAGGTTCTCCGGGCTCACGCCACCGATCAGGAGCACGTCGCGCTGGAAGTGGAAGTTGCCGTCCGGGTCCACGGAGCACGTCGCAAACCGCATGTCGTAGTTCCACGCATTGGCGAGCTCGGGAGGGATGCCCTCACCCTTCATGGAGTGGCGGATGCGCAGCGACCCGCGCGGGTCGGCGCGGAGCAGCACGATCTGCTGGCCGAAGTGGAGCTCGACATCTCGCGGGTCGCCGCTGCTGACGACGGCGCCGGGGTCCATGACCTGGGCGAGCTGCAGCACCTGGGCCTGATCCAGGCTCGTGTAGAGGTGCAGGCCCGGCCGGCGCTCGTCCAGCGCCGCACGCAACACGGCCAGGGCCTTGGAGACCTCCTCGTCGCTCACCTCGGCCGGCGGCGGCACCTCGAACGTGCCACCTGCCTTGGCGGCTCCGGCGGCCACACCGCCCGCGGGCTCCTCGTCGTCGGCATGGACGCTCGGCAGGGCCCACCAGCCTGCGAGGGCTACCTCCAGGGCCAGGACGAGGAGCAGGGTGCGCGTCATGGGGGCCTCCCGGTGCAGGGCGTCGACCCGCGGCGACCGGAGTCGCGGGTCCGCGCCCCCACGGTCGGAGTTTGGGCCCCCGGGCAGGTGTCCGCAAGCGGCCCCTGGACGCCGCGCCCTGTACCCTCGCGCCCCATGACGACCGACCCCCTGCCGGCCCTCGGCCCTGTTGACCACATCGGTGTGGCCGTCGCCGATCTCGAAGAGGGCAAGCGCCTCTACGGCGACGTCTTCGGCCTGAAGCTGGTCTTCGAGGAAGAGGTCCCGACCGAGCGCGTGCGCGTGGCGGGCTTCGACGGCGGCGGCCTGATGATCGAGCTGCTGGCCTCGACGGACCCCGACGGGCCGATCGGCCGCTTCGTCGCCAAGCGCGGGCCGGGCATCCACCACGTGTGCTACCGCGTGAAGGACGTGGACGCGACCCTGGCCCATCTCAAGGCGCAAGGGGTCCCCACGCTCGACGAGACGTCACGACCCGGCGCCGGGGGCTGCCGCGTCGCCTTCATCCACCCGAAGGGCGCGGGCGGCGTCCTCGTGGAGCTGAGCCAGCCGCCGGCCGGAGGGAGCCGCCATGGGCACTGAAGACCCGCGCATCGAGGAGCTGCGCCGTCGCCGCGAGGCCTCGCGCCTGGGCGGTGGCGTCAAGGCCATCGAGAAGCAGCACGAGCGCGGCAAGCTGACCGCGCGCGAGCGCATCGACTTGCTCGTCGACGACGGCACGTTCGAGGAGATGGACCCGTTCAAGGTCCATCGTTGCCGCGACTTCGGCATGGACGGCGTGCACGTCCCGGGTGACGGCGTGGTCACGGGCCTCGGACGCATCGACGGCCGCGTCGTGGCCGTGTTCGCCCAGGACTTCACCGTGTTCGGTGGTTCGCTCTCGGGCGCCAACGCGGAGAAGGTCGTCAAGCTGATGGACACGGCGCTCAAGATCGGGTGCCCCGTCATCGGGCTCAACGACTCGGGCGGCGCGCGCATCCAGGAAGGCGTCGTTTCGCTGGGCGGCTATGCCGACATCTTCTTGCGCAACACGCTGGCATCGGGCGTCATCCCGCAGCTCTCCGCCATCCTCGGCCCCTGCGCGGGCGGCGCCGTGTACTCGCCCGCCATCACCGACTTCATCGTGATGGCCGAGGGCACGTCCTACATGTACGTGACCGGCCCCGGCGTCACGAAGACCGTGACCCACGAAGAGGTCAGTCACGAGGAGCTCGGCGGTGCGTCCGTACACAGCGAGAAGAGCGGCGTGGCCCACTTCCGCGCGCCCGACGAGGCCGCGGCCATGGCCACGCTCAAGCGGCTGCTGTCGTACGTGCCGTCCAACAACACCGAAGACCCGCCGCGCGGTCGCGGCAGCGACGACCCGCAGCGCATGGACGAGCGCCTGAACGAGATCGTCCCCGCCGACCCCAACCGGCCGTACGACATCCGCGAGGTCATCCGCCTGATCGTCGACGACGGCGACTTCCTCGAAGTGCACGAGCACTTCGCCGGCAACCTGGTGGTGGGCTTCGCCCATCTGGGTGGGCGCAGCGTGGGCGTGATCGCCAACCAGCCGCAGGTGCTGGCGGGTTGCCTCGACGTCAACGCCAGCGTGAAGGGCGCGCGCTTCGTGCGCTTCTGCGACGCGTTCAACATCCCGCTCGTCACGTTCGAAGACGTGCCCGGGTTCTTGCCCGGTACCGACCAGGAGTGGAACGGCATCATCCGCAATGGCGCCAAGCTGCTCTACGCCTACTGCGAAGCCACCGTGCCCAAGCTCACCGTGATCACGCGCAAGGCCTACGGCGGTGCCTACGACGTGATGAGCAGCAAGCACATCCGCGGCGACTGGAACGTCGCCTGGCCCAGCGCCGAGGTCGCCGTGATGGGCGCCAAGGGCGCGGTGGAGGTGATCTTCCGCAAGGAGATCCAGGCCGCCGACGACCCGGCCGCCGTGCAAGCGGCCAAGGAGGCCGAGTACAAGGAGCGCTTCGCCAACCCGTGGGTGGCGGCCGAGCGCGGATACCTCGACGACGTGATCGAGCCCAAGGAGACGCGTCCGCGACTCATCGCGGCATTGGGCTTGTTGGCCACGAAGCGGGACACGAACCCGCCGAAGAAGCACGGGAACATCCCGCTGTGAGCGGCGCAGGAACCCCGGGCATCCGGCCCCCCACTCCGGGCGTGCGCCCCATTCGCAAGCTCCTCGTCGCCAACCGCGGCGAGATCGCCGTGCGCGTGATCCGCGCCGCGCACGAGCGCGGCATCCGCACCGTGGCCGTCTACTCCGACGCAGACCGCACCGCGCTCCACGTGCGTGGTGCGTACGAGGCGTACCGCCTCGGGCCCGCGGCGCCCGGCGAGTCGTACCTGCGCGTCGACAGGATCCTCGAGGCCTGCGAAGCGACGGGAGCCGACGCCCTGCACCCGGGCTACGGCTTCCTCGCGGAGAACGCCAAGCTGGCCGAGGCACTGGCCGCCAAGGGCATCACGTTCGTCGGCCCTTCGCCGCACGCCATGCGCGCCATGGGCGACAAGGTCAGCGCCCGCAAGACGGTCGCCGACTCAGGCGTGCCGCTCGTGCCGGGCGCCGAGCTGCCCGAGCCCGGCAACGAGGCGGCCGTGAAACAGGCAGCCGAAGCGGTCGGCTTCCCGCTGTTGGTGAAGGCCAGCGCGGGCGGCGGCGGCAAGGGCATGCGTCTCGTGCGCGAGCTCGGCGGCGTCGTCGAGGCCGTCAAGCGTGCGGCCAGCGAGGCCAAGACGGCCTTCGGCGACGAGACGGTGTACTTGGAGCGCTTCGTCGAAGGCCCGCGCCACGTCGAGATCCAGGTCATCGCCGACGCACACGGCAACACCGTCGCGCTCGGCGAGCGCGAGTGCAGCGTGCAGCGGCGTCACCAGAAGGTGATCGAGGAGACGCCGTCTCCCGTCGTCACGCCCGAGCTGCGCGCCAAGATGGAAGCCGCGGCCGTGGCCGCTGCCGAGAGCTGCGGCTACCTCGGGGCCGGTACCGTCGAGTTCCTCGTGGGCGCCGACGGCGGCTTCTACTTCCTCGAGATGAACACGCGCATCCAGGTGGAGCACCCGATCACCGAGGAGCGCTACGGCGTGGACCTGGTGGCCGAGCAGCTGCGTATCGCCGAGGGGCATCCCCTGTCGTTCGGCACGAAGGCACCCACGCCGCGTGGCCACGCCATCGAAGCGCGCATCTGCGCGGAGGACGCCGACGCGGGCTTCCTGCCCAGCGCGGGGCGCCTGGGGCCGATCCAGCTGCCGGGCGGACCGGGTGTGCGGTGTGACGGCGCCGTGTACACGGGCCAAGACGTCACGCTCCACTACGACAACCTGCTGCTCAAGCTGATCGTGCGTGCCGAGGACCGGCCGTCGGCCATCGCCCGCCTGCGCCGCGCGCTCTACGAGACGCGCCTGCCAGGCATCACCACGAACATCCCGCTGCTGCTGCGCACGCTCGACGACCCGCGCTTCGTCAGCGGCGACTACGACACGAGCCTGCTCGACGACGCAGCGCCCGCGGCCCCCGACCCGGAGGACGTCCTCCCGGCCATCGCCGCGGCCGTGGCCCGCCACCGCCGCGTGGCCAAGCGCTCGTTCGGCCCCGAGGCACCCGCCGCCGGCGGCCTCTCGCCGTGGGTCGCCGCCGGGCGCCGGCGCTCGCTCGGAGGGGGCCTCTGATGCGCTACTACGTGACATGGGCCGGCCGTGAGCGTGCGGTCGAGCTGAAGCCGGTGGGCGATGCTCTCGTGGCGATCGTCGACGGCGTCGAGCATCCCGTCGACGTGGCTTCCACCGAGGAGGGCGGCCTGCTCAACCTCATCGTGGGCGGGGCCAGCTACACGTACGGGTGCCGCTTCGAAGACGGCCACGCGGTGTTGTCGTTCCACGACCGCGAAGTGCGCGTCCAGATCGAGGACGACCGCGAGCGCCAGACGCGCCTGCTCACGGGAGGCGGCCGGGGTGGTGCCACGGGCGCCAAGGTGAAGAGCTCCATGCCGGGCGTCGTGAAGGAGCTGCGCGTCGCCGCCGGCGACACCGTGGCCGCCGGGGCCCCGCTGCTGATCCTCGAAGCCATGAAGATGGAGAACGAGATCCGTGCACCCGTGGCGGGCCATGTCGTGGCGGTCCACGTGGCCGCCGGAGCGGCCGTCGAGAAGGGCGCCCCCCTCGTCGACATCGAGGCACCCGAAGAAGACTGAGGGGCACGCCGGGTCCCCCAACACGAGACCCGAGGCAGCGTAGGAACCCGTGGGAGGCCTGTCGATGCAACAGCTTGCACTCGTGATTGCCGTCGCGGCGTTGGCCGTGGCCGGCTGGACCTACTTGGAGCGCCCCGCGGCTCCCGCAGCCGAGGTGGATGCCGCCGGGACCGTGGCTCTCGAGGCCCGCCTCGACGCCCTGGCCGACGAGATCCGTGCGCTGCGCGAACAGCGCGGCTCGCTGGCCGGGCGCGCGACGCCGGCCCCCGCACGCGGCCCGGGCCTCGTGGCTCCCGAGCCGGGGACCGAATCGAGCGGCAACGCCAAGGTCATCCAGGGGACGGTCGAAGACCGTCTGGCCCAGCTCGAGTCGTGGCGCGAGGACCGCGAGGAAGCCGACCGTGAGGCGGCCTCGGTCCCGCACTTCCGAAGCATGCAGCGCAAGATGATCACCGACGCCGACTCGGCGCAGAAGGCACTCGACCTGTCCTCGAGTCAGCGGGCGGACCTCGAGCGCATCATCGAGGACACCCAGGTCGAGATCGACCGGCTGCTGGACACGCCCGATGAGGACGGTGTCACGCTGCGGAGCCTGCAGAAGGACACCGGCGTCTCGATCTCCGGCGGCGGCAGCATCGACATGTCCAAGATCCTCGCCAACGCGGGCAAGGTCCAGGCCTTCAAGAACAAGACCATCCCCGGCCGCAACGAGACCTTCGGCCAGGCGGAGAACCGCATCCGCGGGGGCGCCAAGCAGCGCTTCCGCGACTCGCTCACCGATGAGCAGCGCGGCAAGTACGACGGCAGCTTCAGCGAGCCGCTGATTCCCCGCGCCGGAAGTGGTGGCGCGATCAGCGTCGCGTTCGCGACCGACGTGGTGTCGACGGACGAGAGCTGACGGGCGTCCCATCGTGCGCGGCCTCCACGACGCGATGGCGCCGCGGGTCGCGTAGGTCCTCGAGGTAGCGCCGCTCGGGGCCTAGCCCGCCAGGCGGCGTAGCCACCTCCACGACGTGCCAGCGCCTCTCGCGGGCGAGCGATGCTCCGCTCCGCGAACCACTCCACGCGCCGGTCACGAGATCGGCGCAGCGGTCCAGGTCTCGCGCCAGCTCGCACGACCACAGCCGCACCACCCGCCAGCCCGCCTCCTCCAGCTCGAGCGTCTGCCGCCGGTCGCGCTCGACGTTGCCCTTCAGCTTGGCGCGCCAGAAGGCTTCGCGCGTGCGCGGCGCCACGTAGTGCCGCGGACAGCCGTGCCAGAAGCAGCCGTCGACGAACACCGCCACGCGACGCCCGGCATGCACGATGTCGGCCCGCCCCACCGGCGTCTTCGCATCCACGCGGTAGCGCAGGCCCCGCGCCCACAGCTCGCGCCGCAGCGCCCGCTCCGGCGCCGTGTCGCGCCGCCCCACATGCGCCATCTGCTCCGACCGGCTCATCGCCATGCCCGCAGCGTAGCGCTGCGCGCGGATCAGGGCGCGCGCAGGAGCCTGCGCCCGTGCGGCGTGACCTCGACGTAGCCCTCTGCCACGAGGCTGGGCTCGACGTGTTCCAGGATCGTCTTGGCCGGAATGCCTGCAGCCGCGGCCGCACGCCCCAGCGAGATCGCGCCCGGCTGCTTGGCCAGCACCTCGAGGTAGCGCCGCTGGTCCGGGCCCAGCCCCGCCTCGTCGTAGCCGGCACGTGCGAGGGATCGGTCCACGGCAGCCGCGTCCAGCTGGGTGAGGGCGGCGCGATCGCCGTCGAGCTCCGCCAGCCGCGTCGCCAGAACGTGGTGCACGAGTCGCTTGACCTCGCGCGGCGTACCGCGCCCCGCACGCGCCAAGCGCAAGGCTGCGGCGGGGGCCAGCTCGACCTCCTGCGCGGCTGCGACGTCCTTGGCGATCGCAGCCAGGTCGCGCATGCCGTACCAGCCGAGCCTCTCCTGGACAACGAAGCGACTAGCCATGGCTGCCGGTACCAACGCCTCGTCCGTCGTTGCCGCCACGAGGGTGAAGGGCGCGATGTCCATCGTGATCGCCGCTGTGGAGCCACCCTGCCGGATGGTGAGCGGTAGCTCGCGGTCTGTCATGGCCTGGTAGAGGCCCTCCAGCACGCTCCGAGGAACGGCGTGGACCTCGTCGAGGAAGAGCACGTCACCGGCTTCGAGCTGGGCCAGCAGCCCGGGGAGAGCGCTCAGATCGGAGAGCAAGCCGCCCAGCGCCGCTACGAGCTGACCGCCGCTACGGCGGGCAATGCGGCCCGCCAACATCGTCTTGCCCGTGCCCGCGGGCCCCATCAACAGGGTGTGGGGGAAGGGCTCCCGCTCGACCTCGGCCCACACGGCGTGCGCCTCGAGCTGCTCGCAAACCCGGGCGAGCCCATGCAGCCCGGCGAACGCCCCCTCCCGGCGGCATGCCGCCGGGGGCAGCTCGTGGCGACATGCCGCCGCCGCCTCCTCCAGCGGCGGTGTCAGCGGCGGTATGTCGCCGCGAAGCACCCACTGCCCGCCGCGCTCCACGCGGAGCGCCGGCGCATGACGTCGCCACCAGCCACCGTCTACCCGGGGCGGGACCGGCGACATGCCGCCAGCTGCCCATGGCGACATGCCGCCACCGTCGGGTGCTGGCGCCGGCAGCAGGTCAACGACACGCGCCACGTCGGCGCCCGCCGCCACCTGGCCTTCGGGCCGCGTCGCGCGGAACGTGACCGTTGGCCCGTCCGTGCCGACCGCCTCCAACAGCTTGGCGTGCACGAGTCCGTGACAGCGCAAGCAGAGGGCCACGAGGTTGGCAGGCACGGTGGGCCCGCCGTCTTCGCGGAACACGATGTGATGCGCGTTGAGGTCGGTCCGCGTACGGCAGTGCCGGCAGCGGTGCCCGTCACGGGCCAGAACCTGCCGCCGCATCCACGGCGGCGTGGGGCCATTTGGAAGGGGGGCCTCGCCACGAGGCGCGTCCTCGGACACGAATTGGCCTTCGCATCGAAGCGCCGCAACGAGCCCCACGTCGTCGCCCAGGGGAACGAGGCCCTCCGGAGTCTCCACCGACAGCCCGCCGCCCGCGTCCGTGTGCACGTGAACGACGAAGCCGGAGCCATCGACGCGCTTGCGACCCGGTACGGTGCCGTCGGCGTCGGTCGCGAGGACCAAGTCGATCATGGCCGCCAGGGCGCCACGATTGTCCAAGGGCGCCCCGACCTCAGCCGACAGCTTGGCGCGTGCTGATTCCCAGCGCGCCCACGTGAGCGGATCCAGCTCGACGCCCATGGGGAACCGGATCTCAGGCAGCCCCTTGTGATCACCGTCCTTGCGCGGCGGGTGACCCTTGCGCGTGGTCTTGGCCTTCATCCGCAGCGTTGCGTACGTGCTCGTCCGCGCCAGCTCGAGCCAGTCTCCCTCACACGTAGGCGTAGCCACCGTGACGAGGCACAGCACCTGGGTCCACGTGAGCTCGCCCTTGCAGAGCGCTGCATCGATGTCCGGGAGGATCTCGAGTGCCAGTGCTGCGGTGAGCAGCTCGCGAACGCGGCGATCGGACAGATGCAACCGCTCGAACGCGTAGTGGTACGTGCTGGCGCAGCCGAGCGCCTGGTACGCGCGAGATCGGTGCATCTCCAGCAAGTAGAACGCGAGGATGCGATGGCTGACGGTGCGCATGCGCAGCGCACGTCGCATGGAGTCGTGCATCTCCTGGGGCGAGACACCGCGACGCAGCTGGATCTGCGGCAGCTCGCTGACCTCGGCCACGGGGGGCGCGGCTGCGGGGGCCTCGACCGGCCGCCCCACCACACGCTCCTCGACGACCGCGCGCTCGCGCACGAGCGAAGCCCCCCACGCCGTGATCCGCGCCGTTGCCCAGGTGGGAGCAAACGCCCAGGACCTGTAAGCAGCACCCGGCAGGTCGCCGCCGCGAGGGCCAGAAGCCCGGGCATCAGGGCTTGAGGGGCGGCAGGGGACGCGCGTTTCGGACATGGAGCACCTCCGAGAGAGATACGAACGAATACCTTACATACTACGCACAGGGGGGACAGCCGGTCACGCGCGGACCAGACGACGAGGTGACGTGATTGCGAATGCCGCGTGACGTGCCCCGGCGAGGTTGGCGCATGGAGGAAGGCACATGCGGCGCCTTGCAGCACTCGTGTTCGCGACGGCCGTGGCGATGGCGATGTCGGCCGTTCGCGCCGTCGCTGACGACGTCGTCGTGCTTGCCGGCACCATCCGAGATGGAGGCGAGCCCGTCAGCACGCGGGTGCGCGTGTATCGACTGCAGACGGCGCTAGAGGCGCTCTGGACTACCGGTCCAAGCTCGGCGAACCCAACCGAGTTCCCCGACCTGTGGTTCTCTGGCGTGTTCGAGCTCTTTCATCCGGCTGACCGGACCCGCTACGAGGTCGCGGTCGCCGAGTCGGACGCTAGCGGCACGTTCAAGGTCCAAGGCCTCGCCCCTGGGAACTACGAGTGCGAGGTGCAGACACAGGACGGCGGAGTCGCCATCTCGGGCGCAGTTCAGAGACATGCGGGCGTCCACGAGGTCGTGCTGGATCTTGCGAAGGACACGTGGCCGATCGTCCGCGGCCGGCTTCTCGAACATGATGGTCGTCCGTTCCGAGGCCTCGTACACGCATGGCACTCGGGCATGGTCCCGGGAGCTCTCGGTGTGTCGGTGCCCACCGACGCCGAGGGGAACTTCGCAATCCGCGTCCCCACTCACCATTCCAACGGAGACGTTGGTCTGGCTGCGATCGAACCCGGGCGGCGCGTGATTCGCTGGAAGGTCACACCTGACCGAGCTGGCGGGGTGATCTACGTCGGCGGTGGCCACGGTCGCCTACCCGTAGTCGTTCGCGCCGGTGGTACGGGAGCGCCCGTCCCTGGAGCCCGCGTGCTTCGCGCCACACGCCTGAGTCTGCCGGGCGGGCATGAGCGGCAGGTGTTCGAGCTGGCGGTGACCGATGCGACGGGTCACGCGCGGATAGGACGACCTCCGCCGTGCGGGACGACGGGCTACGTCGTGATCCACGCGCCGGGATTCCAGCGCACGGTGGATCCCGTGGAAGCCACCGACGACCGCCTCGAGTTCACACTCGCATCGAGCGTGCGTGTCACGGGGAGACTTGAAGGGCATGTGCCCGCCGACGCGTCGGCATGGATCGTGACGCTTTGGTTTTGGCCGTCGACTTGGTTCATGCCCATCTGGCGCACGGCCCCGCTCCGCCAGGACGGCACATTTGATCTGGGCGATCTGCCGGGCGCCCCGAACCACGCAATCGTAGGCGTGCGCGGGCCGGGATTCGTGGGCGTCCGATGCCTGGATTCGCGACTGGACGCGTTGGTGCGACTACCGGCGTGGATGGTCCCACCGATCTGGCAGGCGCCGCTCGAGGCGTCGGAGTGGCCGAGGTGCCCCGAAGAGGAGCGCGAGCCCCATCGGGAGCTCGTCGTCCCGATCGAGGCGACAACGAGGCTTAGTGTCGCTGTTCGCGACGCGGCGGGGGAGAGGCTCGCCGGCGCCCGCGTCAGCCTCGGAGGCGCGGGGGATGGCTACGAGCGTCCCCTAGGCAACCTTGCACGGCGGTTCGCGCGGCGGGGCCTTGCCGATGAGCGCGGTTTCGCGGGTCGCCTCGGAACCACGAACGGCGAGGGGATCGTCGAATTCGACGAGCTCGTGGTGGGCGTGGGTGTGGCGCTCTGGGGCGGGCGCGGACCGGGACCGCTTGATTGGCTGGGAGAGGTCAGGGTCCAGTCCAGCGGCATTCAGACAGCCGAGTTCACCCTCCCCGACGCCAAGGACTGATCGCACGTTCCCAGACGCTCCACTCGACGGCGCTACACCCGCTCCAGCAGACGCTGCGCCGCGTTGAGGGCCCAGCGGGGGGCGGCGGCGGAGGCGGCGGCGAGCGCTCGCCGCAGGTCGTCGGGCGACGCGCCGAGACGACGGGCGGCACGGAGGTGGCCGAGGAGAGGAGCTTCGAGGCCCCCCATCGCGGTGAGCAACGACGAGGCGAGCAGCTCGCGCTGGAGGAGCGTGAGCACCTCGTCGCGGCAGAGCACGCGGCCGTAGGCGAACGAGCGGATCCACGTGGCCAGCGTGGGGTGCAGCGCGTCGAGGCCCTCGTGGATGCGCGCTGCCGTGTCGCCGTAGACGTCGGCGAAGCACTGCGTGCCCTGCCGCGATGCCACATCGGGCGACGGGGCGTCGGCCTCCCCCACCGTGCGCGGTGTGTCCACGTGCGGTGCGGCGGCTTGGAACGCGGCGATCGTGCGCGGGAAGCCCGCGTAGGGCGCCAGCTGCAGCAGCGACTCTTCGACCTGTGCGCTCGTGGCGCCGGCGCGGCGAGCGCTCGCCGCGGCGTCGGCGACCAGCTCGGGGCGTCCCGCCGCGCCCGCAGCACAGAGCGCGAGCAGGTGGTCGAACGGCGCCCCGGCCTCGAACGGCGGAAGCGTGTCGGTCCACGCCACCGACACGTGCACGCGCGTCGGGTCGGCCACCCAGTCGAGGAGCCCGCGGTGGTAAGGGGCCGTCATGTGTTCGGCGAGACGGTCCATCGGCACCCAGGCGTGCTCGTGGCTGCCGCCGCCGGGATCGCCGAGCAACCTCACGCGGAAGATGAAGGTGCGCCAGCTGCTGCTTCGTGGACCACCTGCCTGGTCGCGCACGGTGCCGTCTTCCGCGTAGACAAGATCGTCGATCTCGATGGCGCCGCCGCCCACCTCTTCGCTCCACTCGCGCGCGAGCGTCTGCGGCAGGGTCTCTCCCGGCTCGACGCGTCCCCCGGGAAGGTCCCATGTGGGGAACGCGCGACCTTCTACGTAGCGCCGGTTGTGGACGAGCAGTACGCGACCGTCCTGCTCGCACCAGCCGCAGACCGAGTCGTGGTGGTCGATGGTCATGCTTCGCCCGTCGTCACGGCTGGAGTCGCGTGACCGACCACGAACCGTCGCCCGCCCGCCGGTAGAGCAACCGGTCGTGAAGCCGATCCGGGCGGCCCTGCCACAGCTCGACCGTGTGCGGAACGAGGCGGAAGCCCCCCCACCGCGCGGGACGCGCCACGGCCTTGCCCTCGAAGGCCTCTTCCAGGGTGTGCCGACGCTCCTCGAGCGCCTCCCGACTCTCGATGGGCCGGCTCTGGTGCGACGTGGCGGCGGACAGCTGGCTGCCCCGCGGACGCGCGTCGTGGTACGCGTCGCTCATGGCGTCGTCCACGGGCACGGCCTCGCCCTCGAACCGGATCTGCCGCGCGAACGCGGGCCACCACAGCGTGAGCGCGGCGTGGCTGTTGCGCATGAGCTCGTCGCCCTTGCGACTCTCGCGATCCGTGTAGAAGACGAGGCCCTCGGGCTCGAAGCCGCGGACGAGCACGATGCGCGCGGACGGACGGCCGTCGGGCGTACTGGTGGCGAGCGACGCCTCGTTGCCATGCACGTCGTCACGCGGGTGCTCGGCGTACCACGCGAGTGCCTCGCGATACCACGCGCCCGCGGCCTCCATACCGTCGGCGGGCAAGTTCTCGGGCTGCAGCGGGCGCCCGTCGTAGTCGCTGCGAGGCCAAGTCGGCGACGTGCTCACGCGAGGGTCTCCGGCATCCGACGCACCTGGTCCAGGTCGCGGGCCAGGAGCAGGTACCCGACGATACCGGAGGCCGTCGCCAGCACCCCTGTCACGGCGAAGAGCGAACGCACGCCCGCCGCCTCGGCCAGCGCCCCCGCCCCCAGGCACGAGAGGGCGGTCATGCCCGTCACGGTCACGTGCACGAGCGCGAACACCTTGCCCCGGCGGCCGTCGGGCACGTGCGCCTGCAGCAGGGTCGTGCGTGCCACGACGATGGCGGGGATGAACAGGCCGTGCAGCAAGATCATCACGACGAGCGCGCCATAGTGGTCAAGCCACACGAACGGCAGATACGTGATGCCGTCGAGCACGAGGGCGACCATCAGCAAGCGGCCCAAGGGCAGGTTCTTGCCAAAGCGCGCCAACAGCAACCCGCCCAGCAGCATGCCGAGCGCCATGGCCGCTTCGAACCACACGAGGTGCTGCGGCCCCAGGCCCAGCTCGTCCTTGAGCAGCAGCACGGGCCCTACGTAGGCCGGCCCCATCAGCGCCAGGTTGTTGGCGGCGGTGAGCAGGAGCAGACCGAGGATCAGCTTGTCGCCGCGCGCTTCGCGCCAGCCGCTCTTCACGTCGGCCCACAGCGACGTGGCATGTCGCTGCACGCGCGGATGCCGAGGCAGGACAAGCGCGAACAAGGCCGCCGCCGACACGAGGAAGGTCACGCCATCGGCCGCGATCACGGCCAGCACGCGATCCACGGAGTCGCTGCCGCCCAGGCCACTGGCCAACAGCACACCGCCCAGCAGCAACCCTGCGAGCGCGGCCGTCGTGGCAGACGTCTGGAACGCAGCGTTCCAGCGCGCGAGGCTGCGCGGGCCCACGATGCTCGGCAGCAGGGCATCGCGCGCAGGCACGAACGGCGTCGAGAACGCGCCCAGCAGGAACGCCACGACGAGCAACGTCGCGAGCGTCAGCGGCAGCCCCGCTTCGACCGCCAGGACGAAGCCGAACAGCAGACCCGCTCGCGCGAGGTCGCTCGCAATCAGGATCCGCCGCCGGTCGCCGCGATCGGCCCACGCCCCGGCCAGGGGTGCGAAGAGCAACACGGGCAAGGCCGTGGCCGCCATGGCCAGACCCACGGTGAACTTCTGCCCCGTGACCTCGGCTGCGAGCCAGCCGATGCAGGGCACGAACAGCGCGTCGCCGGTGGCCGAGACGAGCTGGCCCCACCACAGCAACAGCACGTTGCGTCGGAAGGGGTCCGGCGTCGCCGCGGTCCCGGGCGTGCTCACCGGCCGGGCGCCGCCATCCAGGGAGGACGATCCACCACGAGCGGCGGCGGCGGCGACTGCGCCCCGGGGCCGCTCTCGGGCGTCAGCTCGCCGGCGGCACGCGACAGCCAGTAGGCGAACAGCCAGTCCGCGCGCGTGTACGTCTTGACCGGGTCGAGCGTGGCGCCGGGGGGCGGAATGCGCGCCGCATCCACGTGGATCTTCCACGCCCAGTCCACGATGCCCCGCTCGCGGATGTTCACGACGCGTCCGGTTCGGACCATGCGTGTGCCGGCGAACGGGATCTCCTGCTCGGACATGATGTGGAGCGTGGCGCGGATCTCGTCGACGAGGGCGCGACGGTCGACCTTGGAGTCCACCAGCAAGTGGCAGGCACACGTACCAGCGTTCCACCAGCCGCGCGATGCCGCATAGAGGGCGCGCAGGCCCCGCCGGGCGTTGTCGCGCGCGAGCCGATCGCCACCCAGCACGATGGGCGTGAGACCCAAGGTGACCATGTTCACGTTGGTCATGGTGATCTGGCTGCCGAGCCACGTGTGCTGCTCGGTCAGGGCGTTGCGCCAGCCATCGCGGTCCATGCTGTCCTTGCGCTTGCGGAACCACGGGTCGCCGGGACGGTTGCCCATGACGGAGAAGGCCGCATAGCCGATCGCCGCGAGCGGGCCGTTCTTGACCATGGGCAGGTGCTCGACGCTCGCCCGCATCTCACCGAACTCGGTCTTGCGTCCCTTGCTGTTGCGCAGCCACATGTTGTCGCTGGCGAGACGCCTCGCGATGACGCCGAGCGTCGCCTCGGCGCGCGCGACGAGTGCTGGATCGTCGACGTAGTGCAGCACCAGCACGAGGCCGAAGACCACACCCGAAAGCTGGTCACGGCTGACGTCGTCCTGGAACACGTAGCCGGGCAGCGACGGGCTGTCGACGACGTTGCGCGGACGCGCGCGGCCGTCGGCCAGGCGCCCCGCCGAACGACACAACCGACCGGGCGTGCCCGTGACCTGGGCGAGGAAGTCCAGGCCCCGCAGCAGGTGGTCGACCTGGGCGAGCGCATCGGGGTCGCGCGTCACCGACCAGCGGCAGGCCTGCGCACCGAGGTAGCAGCCCGTCCAGATGGCCGAGTCGGAGAGGGAGAGCACCGCGTACGAAAGCCCGTCAGGACCCGCGCCCTGGCCGTGCTCGTACACGAGCAGCCCTTCGGGCGAGAGGTGGTGCCACATGCGGGCTTGGATGCGCTGGGCCTTGTCCCACAGCATCGCGTCCGTGTTGCCTGGCTTGGGCCGGATGGGACGGCCCGGGCCGGGCCCCGGCTCGGCCGGAGCGGCGAAGAGCAGCGCGCCCAGCAGGGCGGCAGCGAACAGGCGGGACAGGGGGGTGGCGCGGCGCATGGGGTGCCGCACACCCTACGCGGAGGGCTTAGCCCCCCCCACGACGCGCTCGAGGAACGCCTGCGTGCGCGGGTGCGTGGGGCGCTCCAACACCTCGGCCGGGGCCCCCACCTCCAGGACGCGCCCCTCCGCGAGGAACGCGACGCGGTCGGCGACCTCGCGCGCGAAACCGACTTCGTGCGTCACGACGAGGATCGTGCGCTGGTGCTCGGCGGCGAGATCGCGAATCACGTCGAGGACCTCAGCGGTCATCTCGGGATCGAGCGCGGAGGTCGGTTCGTCGAAGAGCACGATCTCGGGATCCATCATGAGCGCCCGCGCGATGGCCACGCGCTGCTGCTGACCGCCGGAGAGCTGGCGCGGCTTGGCCCGCGCCTTCTCGGCCACGCCGACGCGCTCGAGCAGCGCCTGGGCGCGGGCCTCCGCCTCGGCGCGCGGCCGTCCGTGAACCTGCACCGGCGCCAGCGTCAGGTTGTCGAGCGCAGTCAGGTGCGGATGAAGGTGGAAGGCCTGGAACACGAACCCGACGCGCCGACGCAGCGGGATCCACCAGCGCGACGAGGGGTCGGCGGCGGGCCCCGTCAGCGGCACGTCCACGTCGAGCACGCGCAAGGCGCCGGCCTCACGTGTCTCGAGCCCGTTCACAAGTCTCAAGAGCGTGCTCTTGCCCGCACCGCTCGGACCCAGGAGGGCAAGTACGTGCCCCGGTGCGACGTCGAGGTCGACGCCCTCGAGCACGGCCAGGGGGCCGAAGCGCTTCTCGACGCCGGCCAAGTGGACCGCAGCCGGCGCCGCGTCGTGCATCAGTCCGCCGCGCCGACCTTGAGCTCCATCACCTGGAACTGAGGCGAAGCTACGTGGCGGTACGCGATCTCGGGGAGCGTGCCGCTCTCACGCACGAAGCGGCTCATCTCGGCGTACGCCGTTCGGTCCTTCAGCACGTTCAGCTCGACGAGGCGACCCGTGGGACCCGAGGGGCCCATCTCCTCGTAGACCTCGTAGCGCTCGCTGCCGTGGGACTCCCAGTAGGGCTTGAGCTCCTCGCGCGCGCGGCGCAGGAACTCGTCCTTGTGGCAGGGCTCGATGCTGAACGTGACCAACGAGAGGACGTGCGACATGGCGGCAGGGTCAGGCTCCCGGGCGGGCCGGTCAAGCGGATAGGATGGAGTCGTGCGCGCCGTGCTCATCCTCTTCGTGACCCTGGTCGCCGCGGGCGGGCTGTGGTGGGCGTTCCGCGGGCAGGAGGAGCCCAGCCCGGAGCTGGCCTCGCCCGACAAGCCCGCTCCCCGGATCGAGGGTGCCGACGACGCCCCGGTGCGGTCGACGGTCGGCACGCTCGCCGTCCGCGTGCGAACGGAAGGCGGCGAGGTGCCTCCCGGCGCGGAGGTCGGCTACGAGGCGCTGCACCGGACCACCTGGGTGCCAGCGCCGCGCGACGGGGTGCGGACGTTCACCAACGTGCCCGTCGGCATCGTCCATGCGCTGGCCCGCGCGCCGGGCTTCGAGACGGTCCGCCAGCGGCGCGACCTGCCTCCGGGACTCGCGGACGAGGCCCTCCTGGTCCTGCATCGGGCCCCGGGAACCACGCCGCCGCCCCGGTGATAGCCTCCGGCCCGTGAGCTCCGCCTCCTCCGCTTCGTCCGACGCCGCGTTCTCCGAGCGCTACTTCCGCAAGGGCCTGGGCCTGCGCCAGGAAGTGCGTGGTCAGGTTGCGTCGGAGTACCGCTCCGACTGGGCGCAGGCGTTCCGTGACAGCGGGCACACGCTGGGCTTCCAGCGCGCGGACGGGGCCTCCACGACGTTCCAGCTGGCCCGCGAGTGGGGCTTCTGCTACGGCGTCGAGCGCTCCGTGGACTACGCCTACGAGACGCTGCACCGCTTCCCGGACCGCCGCATCGTCCTGACCGGCGAGATCATCCACAACCCGCGCGTGAACAACCGCCTGCGCGACCTGGGCATCCGCTTCCTCGGCGACGAGGACGTGCCCGACGAGTCGGCGATCACCGCCGAGGACGTCGTCCTGCTGCCCGCCTTCGGCGTGGCCACGGCCCAGTTCGACGCGCTGAAGCAGAGCGGTGCAATCCTCGTGGACACCACGTGCGGAAGCGTGCTGAACGTGTGGAAGAACGTCGAGCGCTACGCCCGCGACGGCCTCACGTCGCTCGTGCATGGCAAGGCCAACCACGAGGAGACGCGCGCCACGGTCAGCCGCGCCGGGCTCTACCCCGACGCGCACAGCCTCGTGGTCCTCGACATGGACGAGGCGCGCCTCGTCGTGGACTACATCCTGGGCCGCGGCGACCGCGCGGCATTCCTCGAGCGCTTCGCGCCGCCCAAGTCCTCGCCCGGCTTCGACCCGGACCTGCACCTGGAGCGCATCGGCGTGGCCAACCAGACCACCATGCTCTCCAGCGAGTCGCTGGCCATCGCGCGCGCCGTGGGCGAGGCCTTGCAGCAGCGCTACGGCGATGCCGACCAGCCCTCGCGCTTCCGCAGCTTCGACACGATCTGCAGCGCCACGCAAGATCGCCAGGACGCGCTGGCCGAGCTCATCCGCCAGCCGCTGGACGTGCTGTTGGTGATCGGCGGCTACAACTCGTCGAACACGGGCCACTTGGCCGAGATGGCCGACGGCGTCGTGCCCGCGTACCACATCACGGGCCCCGAGTGCCTCGTGGACGCTGCACGCATCCTGCACAAGCCCATCCACCAGAAGG
This sequence comes from Planctomycetota bacterium, assembly GCA_020631815.1. Classification (GTDB taxonomy): domain Bacteria; phylum Planctomycetota; class PLA2; order PLA2; family JAEUHO01; genus JACKGW01. The sequence goes on from JACKGW010000002.1 coordinate 61,404, forward strand.
ACGAGGTGCAGACGGTAGGCTGGCTGAAGACCGACGGCGATCTGCGCGTGGGTCTGACCGCTGGTGCCTCCACGCCCGACGTCATGGTGGGCGCCGTCCTCGAGCGACTGCTCGAGCTGCGCGGCCACGCGGAGCCGTACCAGCCTGGGGTCTGAACCCGTGATGCGGTGTCGCGTGAGCGACGCCGCGGGCACGGGGTCTGAACCCGGGCGGAAGACGCACTGCGGTGTCAGACCCCGCGCCAGTGTCGCTTCGCTCCCAGGCACGGGTTCAGACACCTCCGCGCTACGTCTTCAAACGCGGGTCCAGCGCGTCGCGCATCGCGTCGGCCAGCAGGTTCACGGCCAACACGAGGCCGAACATGGCCACCGTCGCGCCGGTGATCTGCCACCACACCGAGGGCGTACGAATGAGCTCCTGCGCGCCCTGGCGGATCATGGCACCCCAGGAGGCCTCTTCGGGCTCGAGCCCGAGGCCCAGGAACGACAGCACGACCTCGAACTTGATCGCGCTGATGAACAGCAGCGAGAAGCTGACCAGCACGAGGTGGAACGCGTTCGGCAGGACGTGGCGGAACAGCAGGCGCCGCGTGGGGATGCCCAGGCTCTTGCCCGCCGTGACGTACTCCAGCTCGCGCAGCTTGATGATCTCGCCGCGCACGACCCGGCAGATGCCCACCCAGCTGGTGAGCCCGACCGCGATGATGATCTGGAAGAGGCCGAGCGACAGATCGAGCTTGGTTTGGAACCAGCTCTCGTTGAACCAGATCTTCAAGTCAGGCTGCTGACGGAACACGTAAGCGAACGCGAGGAGCAGCAACAGGTACGGGATGCTGCTGATGGTCGTGTAGAGCCACACGATGACGTCGTCGACCCAGCCGCCGAAGTAGCCCGCGAGAGCGCCCAGCACGACGCCGATGAGGCACGAGAGCGTGGCGGCAAAGAGGCCGATCCAGAGCGCCGTCGTGGTGCCCCGCAGCGTCAGCGACAGGACGTCGCGGCCCTGGAAGTCCGTGCCCAGCGCGGGGATCTCGCTGCCGTCCAGCTTGCGCGCCGGCTCGTTGTCCTGGGCCTTGGCATAGGTGGTGCCGGGCGGCAGGTGCTCGAAGCCGCGTCGGGTCGCGGCGTAGTCCGAGGCGATCCAGCCCGCTTGCGCTGCGATGCCGATGTAGACGTAGAGCAGGAAGAGAACCATGCTCGCCATGGCGACGTGGCTCTTCTGCAAGCGGCGGCTGGCCTGCTGCCACGGGCCCAGGGGCGCACCGGCGGCGGGAATAGGCCCCCAGAGCGGCGGCGGCGCGGGTGCCCGGAAGGCGAGGTACGCGCCGGCGGCCTTGGCGTACCCGACGGGGTCCGCCGCACGCTGCAAGTCCTCGTGGCCCGCCGCCAGCGGCCAGACGACTGCACGAACGAGCAAGGAGCCCAGCGAGGCCAGGGCTGCCAGCGGCCACGCGGCGATGCGCGCGGGCCACGCCAGGAAGCTGGCGCGGTACCTGTTTTCGCTGACGTCGCTCATCGCAGCCGCACCCGCGGGTCCACCAGGGCGTAGAGGACGTCGCTGATGATCGTGAACAGGATGTAGAGGATGCCGCTGTAGACGACGAGCGCCTTGATGACGGGGTAGTCGTTGGTGGTGACCGCCTCGATGCTGAGGTAGCCGACGCCGGGGATCCCGAAGAAGCGCTCGAGCAGCAGCGAGCCGACGAACAGGAACGGGAACGCAATCACCACGCGCGTGATGATCGGGATCATCGCGTTCTTGAGGATGTGCTTGAAGAGGATGCTGCGCGTCGGGACGCCCTTCGCGGCCGCCGTGCGCACGTAGTCCTTGCCCATCTCCTCCAGCATCACGGTGCGGAAGAAGCGCACGTCGCTACCCACCGAGATGGCCACCCAGATCAGCCAGGGCAGGATCAGGAACACGATGCCCTGCGGCCCGGACTCGAAGCCGAAGACGGGCAGCAGGTTCCATCGATAGCCCACCCAGTACTGCCCGAAGATGATGTACGCGAGCGACGAGACCGAGAGCCCGGCCACGGCCGAGATGACGGTCAAGCGGTCCACCAAGCTGTCGCGATAGAAGGCGCAGAGCAGGGCCAGGGCAATGGCGATGAGCGTGGCCAGGAAGAACGCCGGCACCGTGACGCTCGCGCTGGGTCCGATGCCCTCGAGGATGAGGTCGCTGACGGGACGGTTCTTGACCCACGAATCGCCGAAGTCGAGGGTGAACGTCTCGCCCAAGAACCGCAGGTACTGGATGTGCAGGGGCTTGTCGGTGCCCGTCTCTCGCCGGGCCTGCTCGATCTGGTACTCGCCGCCCTTCATGCTGACGAGCGCCTTGGCCGGGTCGCCTGCGGCTACGCCGAGCAGCAAGAACGTGATGAGCGTGATCCCGATCAGGGTCGGGATCGCGAGCAACAGGCGGCGAGCGATATAGGCCATCATGGCGCTACCAAGCCCTCCTCGTGTTGCGCGCCGCCCAGAACGTGGTGGCGACCAGGACGAACAGCACGAGAGCGGCCCACACCAAGGGCCAGGGGTTGGGCTTGCCGAGCTTCTGCAGCGCCGCCTCGCGTGCTTCCTCGTCGATGCGGCAGTACTTGAAGTACTTGGTCGACAAGTCGTTGTACTTGTACCCGTGCAGCCAGTTGTACATGAGGCTGTAGAGCACGCGCCGCACGCGGAAGATCCAGACGCACTGGTCCGTGACGATCTCCTGCATGCGCTGGTACTTCGCGTCGCGTTCAGGGCCGGGCGGCAGGATGCGCGCCTCGTCGTAGAGCCGGTTGAACTCGGGGTCGTCGAAGTTGGTCGCGTTGGAGCCCGGGCTCTTGTTGGGGCCGTAGAACAGCTGCAGGAAGTTCTCGGCGGCGGGGTAATCGGCACCCCAAGCCATCCCCCAGATCTGCGCCTCCTTGTTGCGCAACCGCTTGAGGATGTCCGGGAACGCCATCTGCAACGCATCCACGCGCAGCCCGATGGCCTTCAGGTCGGCCTGGAAGGCCTGGAAGAACTGCAAGCCCGAGGTGCCCGAGCTGACGTCTTGCTCGAGGCGGGGCGCGCCCTTGCCGCCCGGATAGCCCGCGTCCGCCAGGATCTTCCGGGCGCGGTCCAGCGCCTGCTCGCGCGTCTCACCCGGCTGGCGCTTCCAGGGGTTGCGGAACGACGCGTCGAACTCGCGGAACTCGTCCAGGATCGGCCCCTGCACCTCGCGAGCGCGACCGTTGTAGAGGTGCTCGATCTGCCAGTCGATGTCGGACGCCAGGCTGATCGCCCGGCGCAGCGCGAGGCCCTTCTCGCCGGCCGGCAAGCCGATATGGGGATCCTCCATGTTGAAGGCGTCGTAGACGATGTCGAGGCGGCTGTCCTTGGAGAGCCTCACGCCCTTCTCGGCGAGCGAGGGCAGGAGCTCCTTCGTCTTCTCGTCGATGGAGTTGGTGAAGTTGTCCTTGGGAATGCCCGAACGGTCGATGTGGCCGCTCAGGAAGTACAGCCACATGGGCTGGTCTTCCTCGAACACCGTGGCAACGACACGGGGCGCGAACGGCATGGGCTTGCCCACGAAGTCCGCCATGTCGTCGGTGCCGTTCTCGGGGTACGGGTCGGCGCGGTAGGTCGGGTTCTTCTCGAACACGATCTTGTGCTTGAGGCGCGCCGGCCGCTGGCCCAAGCGGTACGGGCCACTACCCACCGCCTGGACGCCGAGCTCTTCGCCGTAGTACGCCACGGCCTCGGGCGGGTACACCGACGCGTAGCCCATCGCGAGCACCCAGGTCAGCATGGGGTACGGCTCGACGAGGTGGATCTTGAGCGTGTGGTCGTCGACGACTTCGATGCCCGTGACGTCCGGATACCCCTCCTCGGCGGTGTACGCGCTGCGGTGGGTGTTCTTGGCGATGTTCTCGCTTCCGCTCGCCTCGGCGAACTCGTCGAGTCCCACGATGCGCCCTTGGAAGAGCCACGTCCCGTCGCTGCGGGTCTTGGAGTCCATGAGGCGCAGGATGTCGAACTTGACGTCGGAGGCCACGACCTCGCGTCCCTTGCCGCCCGTCGCCGCGAAGCAGGGGTCATCGATGTAGTGGACGCCCTTCTTGATCCGGATGGTGTACGTGAGCGCGTCCTCGCTCATCTCCGGCATGGCTTCGGCCAAGCACGGCTTCAACGCGTACGGGACGGCGTAGTAGTCGTACTCGTAGAGCTGGTCGTACAGGTTGACGATGCACGTGTTGCTGTACTGGTCGCTCCCGCGAGCGGGGTCCAGGCTCTGCGGCGCCACGGCCAGGGGCACGTGCATCTCCCCGGGCAGCGCGCCGGGGTAGGGATCCGCCCCGCAGCCTGTCAGCCCCAGCAGGAGGGCCAGCAGCACGAGCGGCAGGAGCCGCCGGGCGCAGGAATGTCGTCGCAAGCGCCCTCGACCCATCGCGGCGGAACGTACCGGCGCGCGCGGGCTGCCGCAACGAGCAGGATCCGATCGTGCGCCCGTGGCCGCCGACAAGCCTTCCGCGTGGCGCCGACCCGCCGCTACCCTCTACGCCATGCTGCTCCCCCTCCTCGTGATCGCCGCGGGCCTGGGCCTGGGCGCCCTCGGCTGGCTGTATGGCCGCTTGGCCGGCCGCGAACGCGACCTCGCCCAGGGCGTCGGAGGTCTCCAGGACCACATCGAGGCGGCGCGCAAGAGCTTGGAGCAGCGCCTCGAGGCCTCGGCCGAAGCCGCCGACCGCGCTACCGAAGCGCGCTTGGCCCCCCACGCGGCGTCCTTGCGTGCGCTCCGCACCGATCTCGACCGCGCGATGCCGCAGGTCGAGGGCGTCGGCAGTCGCCTCGAAGGGCTGGGCGCCGAGATCGAGGCCATCCAGCGTCGCGTCGCCGACAGCAGCCGCAGTGCGGCGTCCGCCGCGACGGAAGCCGCCTCGGCCGCAGCCCGTCAGGCCACCGACGACCTGCGCAAGGCACTGACGGGCCTGCTCCAGCGGATGGAGGCGCTCGAGAAGCGTGTGGCCGCCGCGGAGGTCGTTCCCGCGACGCGCCGCGCGGAGCACGCTGCCCCCCCGCGCGCGGCAGCTGCCGCCGTGACCGCCCCGGCGCCGGCAAGCAGCACCGTGGGTCGTGCGGACGTCGCCGCCTCGGGGGCCGCCTCCTCGCTGACGTCGCCGTCGGCTGCGGGACCGTCGCTCGTGGCGCCTTCGAGCGCCGTGTCGCCGGCGTCCCCCACCGAGGAAGACGCCGGCACGGCCGAGTCGGGCCTCGGCTGGATCCTGCTGGCCGTGGTGGTCGTGCTCGTGCTCGCGTTGCTCGCGAACTTCGGCTGATCGCTTTCGGCTGCGGCTACCGCCCCGGCTCGGTCATGTGCCGGAGGTCGAGCACCTTCTCGAGCTCGGCGGGCGGCAGGAGCTTCTTCTCTTCCGCCAGCTCGCGGATGGTGCGGCCTGACTGGTAGGCCTCCTTGGCCAGCTTGGCGGCGGCGTCGTAGCCGATGTGCGGCGCCAAGGCGGTGCCCAGCATGAGGCTCTGCTCCACGATGCGCTCGACGCGCTCGCGGTCGACCTCCAGACCGCGCACGCAGCGGTGGTCGAAGCCCTCGACGGCACCCGCCAGCACGCGCACGCCGTCCAGCAGCACGTCGGCCAGCAAGGGCAGCGAGACGTTCAGCTCGAAGCTGCCCGAGGCACCGGCGATGTTCACCGTGGTGACGTAGCCCTGCACCAGCTGGCACGCCATGACCAGGCTCTCGGCCATCACCGGGTTGACCTTGCCGGGCATGATCGAGCTGCCGGGCTGCACGGCGGGCAGCTTGAGCTCGCCCAGGCCGCAGCGCGGGCCGGAGCCCAGCCAGCGGATGTCGTTGGCGACCTTGGTCAGCGCGGCGGCAGCCGAGCCGAGAGCACCTGCGAAGAACACGCACGCCTCGCGGCCGCCCTGCTGCTCGAAGTGGTTGCGCGCCTCACGCAGGGGCAGCTCGAGGAGCTTGCCCAGGTGCTGGATGGCCAGCGGCGGGAACTGGGGGTCGGTGCCGATGCCCGTGCCCACGGCCGTGCCGCCGAGTGCGACCTCGAGCAGGCCGTCGTAGGCGAGCGCGATGCGCTGGCAGGAGTGCGCGACCTGCGCCGCATGGCCGCGGAACACCTGGCCCATGCGCACGGGCGTGGCGTCCTGCAGGTGCGTGCGACCGACCTTGACGACGTCGTCGGACGCGTCGGCCAGCTTGAGCAGCGAGCTGGCGAGATCGCCCATGACGGGAAGCAGGCGCACGCGCACGAGGCGCGCCACGCTGGCGTGCAGCGCGGTGGGGATGACGTCGTTGCTCGACTGGCCGAGGTTGACGTGGTCGTTGGGGTGAACGGGCTCCTTCTGGCCCGCCTTGCCGCCCAGCGCGATGTTGGCCATGTTGGCCAGCACCTCGTTCATGTTCATGTTGGACGAGGTGCCCGAGCCGGTCTGGAAGACGTCGATCGGGAACTCGGCTTCGTGGCCACCGCCAAGGATCTCGTCGGCGGCCTTGCGGATGGCGCGCGCCTTCTTGGCGGGCAGGAGCTTGAGCTCTTGGTTGGCCTGCGCCGCGGCGGACTTGATCGCGGCCAGCGCGTGGAGGAACTCGGGCGGCAGCGGGCGACCCGAGACCTTGAAGTTGTCCACGGCGCGCTGCGTCTGCGCGCCCCACATGCGCTTGGCGGGCACCTTCACCTCGCCCATCGAGTCGCGCTCGGTCCGCATCCGCTCGGCCATGGTGCCTCCTTCGCACGGCTCGATCGGCCGCACGGGCGCCATGATCGCTCGCGAGGCGCTGCCGTCGCGGCGTGACCCGACTGCTTCGTGAAGGCTCGGGCGCTACTGGAGCTCGGCCAGGATCGCGTTGACCACCGAGGGGGCATCGACCGGGAGCACGTAGCGGCGGGTCGGGCCGGTGATCTGCTTGTCGCTCTTGTCGGCCTCTTCCTTGATGGCGAGGCCGGCCAGCACGATCGGAAGCTGACGCGTGGCGCGGTCGGCGCGGAGCTGCTGACCGGTGTGGCGGCCACGCTCGGGCTGGTCCTGCATGTCGACCACGATCAGGTCGGGGCGGAACTCACGCAGGTTCGGCGCCAGCTCGTTGCTGGTCTCGGCGGTGCGGACCTCGTGACCGGCGGCCTTCAGGGCCTCCGCGAGCACGGCCAGGCGACCGGCATCGAAGCCGATCAGCCAGACGTTGCGCGACAGGCGCGGGGCCTTCGGCGTGCGCACGTCGCTGACCGGGTCGCCGGGCTTGGCGGTCTGGCCGTGCGGCTTGATGCGCGGCCGGGGCTTGGCCTTGGGCTTGGTCATCGGGCTCCTCCGCCAGTACGGCGCGGCCCCGCGAGGGGTGGGCAGCGACGTGGCGCCCGGATCCGCGGGAACGGCGGAGGGTAGCAGCGGCAGGGGCACCCGCCCGAGCGATGCCGGGGGCGCTCGGGCGGTCCAGGCCGCCCATGGGGCCCCCTAGCGGAGCCGGGCCCGCCAGGCAGCCGGGAGCATCGAGAGCGGCACGGCGAGGCCCAGCACCTCCAGATCGCCGAGGGTGGCCGCCGGAACGCCCAGCAGGCGGCCCTCCGAGTCCGTGAGCAGGCCGCCGCTGTGGCCCGGTCCGACCCACGCGTCGGTCTTGATCCATCGCAGGCGGCCCGCGGCGTCCGCCTCGAGACCCGAGACGACACCGCGGCTGAGCGTGAGCGGGGTCCGGTTGCGCTCCGAGCCGTCCGCCGGGTAGCCGTAGATGGTGACCGGGGCCCCCAGCTCGAGCGCGTCCGGGTCCCCCAGCTCGATGAACGGCAAGGGACGCTTGGGGTCGAGCGGCCGACCAAACACGTCGCGCTCGATCTTGAGCAGCGCCAAGTCCAGGTCTTCATCGCTGTCGAGGAGCCGCGCCTCGAACGCGTGGACGGGCGGACGGTCCGTGCGCACCGGGAAGGCCACGAGGATGCCTTCGTCCTGCAGCGGGCCGTCGTCCTCGGGCTGCAGCACGTGGCGACACGTGAGGATGTAGCCGTCCGCCGTGAGGCACGCGCCGCTCCCCCCGCTGCCGTCATCCAGCGTGATCTCGACGCAGGCGGCCTGGCTGCGAGGCAGGGGCTGGCCGCTGCGACGACGGCCGGGCGGCGGCCAGCCGTTCGGCAGCTCGGGCATGGGCGTGCGCTGCACGTCCCAGGCGACCTCGAAGTCGATCGGATCCTCGTAGGGATCCGGCGACGTCACGCCCAGCCAGACCGATCGCGCAGCGGCCAGCGGGCTCCCCCACGACCAGACCATGCGCTCGTCGGGACGCGGCGAGAAGGAGCGCGCGAGGATCGAGCCGTCGTCGGGACGTACGAGCATCAGGTCCAGCGCGCCCGTCGACTTCCAGACCTGCGCGCCGAGTGACGTGGCGCCCTCGGGGACGTCGACCCGGTACCACGCCGTGGGCGCCGAGTCGGGCTCGACGTGGCCACGCAGGAACGTGCCGCGCGGCAGGGAGGCAGCGCGCACGTCCTCGACGGGCTCGTCGCTCCACGACATCTCGAGCTGCACGCGCACGTCCTCCACGTCGTCGATCAGCTCCGTGGTCAGGTACCACGTGCCAGCGGGCAGCTCGCCTTCACCGCCCGCCACCACGATCTCGTTCGGCTGCAGCGAGATGGCGTACCAGTCCGCGTCGACGGTGCGCTCGTCGCCGGGCTTGCCTGCCGAGAGGTACAGGTCGACGTCGACGTCCTCCTCCGGCCTGGCCGTCACACGCACGCTGCGCGCACTGGCGGGCACGTCGAAGGCGACGTCGTCCATGTCGCTTGCGCCACTCAGCAGGACGTGCGTGGCGACGACACCCTGCAGCATGTCCTTGGGACCGCGGAACCCGACGTGGCGGACGTCGTTGCCGCTGCCGAACGGGGCCTCGAGCCGAAGTGTGGCATTGGCATCGTCCGCGGGCTCGCCCGTCGAGGGATCCACGGGCCGGGGAATCGACCACGAGAGCAGCTCGAGCGTGCGTGGTTCATCGACCTCGAGATGGCTGAAGCTCTTCGCTCCGCCGCCCTGGAACACGGGCATGGCGGCCAGCGGCTCGTCCGCGCCGCTGCGAACTTCGATCTGCAGATTGAACTTGCCGAGGCCCGCAGGGGGGCGTCGCACGTGGCCGTCCTCGTCCTCTTCAGCCATGAGCCCCAGGGGCAGCTCACCGTCAACGCGAAGCTCCGCGAAGCTCGAATCGAGGTTCGAGTCCAACGGGTGCGCAACGAGCAGGCGCCCGGCCCATCGAGTAGCCCCAACCCGGAGCTCGCGGAGCTCCGCCGCCGCCCTCGGCAACACCACGTCCGCGTACGCACCGGGCGCGACACGCAAGAAGGTCTGTACATCGCTCGCATGCGACGTCGAGTCCAGCTCGATCCAGACGAACCAGCGTCCCGGCGCGAGCGGTCCCTCGACCTTCGCGTGCTCCAGACCCGACGTGGTGCGTGCGGTGACGTCGGCTTCGCGACGCGGGTCGATGCCGAACGGGCGACCGCGCCGGAGGTAGACGTCGACGTCGGCGTGCAGCTCGGTCGCGGCAACGACGAGATCGAAGCGCGTGGCTTCGGCGCCGACCTCGAAGGTGAACCGCTCGTGGGGCGCGCGGCGGCTGAGTCGGTGCGTCGGGCCGATCCCCTCGGGCAGGGGCGCGCTGTCGCCGGCGACAGCAACGGGGTCGGGCCCGGCGTGGGCCCGGGACCCCGTCGCCCGCAGGCTCCCGCCTGCCAACAGCAGGACCGCCATCAGGGAGACGACGCGCCGCGGGCGCTGGCCGTGATGAGGCGTGTTCATCCCATGAGGAGGCCAGCGGAGGGGGGCCATGTCCACCCCCGCGCGCGGCCGGGTACCGTGTCACGCATGGAACGCTTCCTCTCGCTTCTCCTCGCCTCGGCCCTCGGAGGGGCTGCTGGCGGCTTCGTCGTGCACTTGGTCGGGCCTGCGCGCGGCGCGGGCGGCGACGTCTCGACGACGGGCTCCGCCGCGGAAGCCGATCGCCTCGGTGAGCGCCTGCTTGGCATCGAGGAGCGCTTGGCCGCGCTTGCCGCCGAGGGTGGCCCCGGTGCGCGCCCGGGCCTGCGTGGGGCCCCGCCCGGACGACCGCCGGCGCCGCGACCGGGCGAGATGGACGAGGCCACCCTCGAGGTGCTCTCGGCCAAGCTCGCCGAGCGCATGGAGAGCACGGTCAAGAAGGCGGTCAGCGAAGCCGTGGAGGGCACCAGCAGCGAGACGCCGCGCCGCGAGCGGCGCCAGCGCGTCTCGCTGTCCGAGGCCGCCAAGCAGCTCGAGCTCTCGACCAACCAGGAGGAGCAGCTGCGCGAGCTCTACGGCGACCTCGAGAACGAGGTCTACACGATGCTTGCCGGCAAGGACGGTGACCCGGAAGACGTCCGGCGCGACGTGCAGACCGCCAAGGACGATCCGTCGAAGACGATGGAAGTCGTCGGCAAGTACATCCCGAAGGCCATGAGCAACCTCGGTGGGTTCATGGCGCTCGAGGTGAAGCGCCAGCAGCGCACGACGGAGATCGTCGGCCCAGAGAAGGCCGACCGCATGCGCCGCGAGTTCTCCATCGAGGAGCAGGATCCCCTCGGCATGGAAGGTGGCTTCAACTTCCGCGCGGGGAGGTAGGCGCTTCCGCTACCGCCGCTCTTCCGCATGCCGCAGCATCGCGACGACGAGCCGGCCCTTCTTGTCGCGTGCTTCCAATCGATAGATGCCGGGCTTCTTGGCCTCGAAGCGAAGCGTCGGCCCGAGACCCGGTGAGAACGTGCCCGCGCCGTAGGCACCGCGCGTCCCCACCACGCTGCCATCGGGGCCCACCACGCGCATGCTGATGCCGCTCTGGGGCGCGCCGCGCAGCACGAACAGGTAGTCCCAGCCCGGCATGCACGCACCCAGCGCCACGAGCTTCCAGTCGCGGGCCAGCTTGGCCTTGACCTCGGGGTCCACGCCCGTGCCCATGTGGATGGGCGCGCCGCCGAGCTCGGCCCGATCGAGCAGCTGCACGTCGGCGGACGGCGCGGGCCCGCGGATGCCGATGAAGCGGTACGTGCCGGCGTGGTACGGCCGAAACCACGTCATGCCCGCGTCGTAGTGCGTGCGGGCCCGCTGCTCCTGCCCGAGCCCGTCCGCGCTCACCCAGCGGGTGCCCCGCTTCCTCTGCACGATGTAGGGGTTCTCGGCGGCCTGCGGGATGTTCACCAGCACCAGGTCACCCGGCCGCGCGCGCACCACGGGCACGGGGCCCTCGGCCAGGATCGCGCTGGGCTCGGGCTCGGGCAGGTCGACCGCGGGCGGGTCGATGGTCTCGTCCTCGTCGAGTCGACGCAGCTTGAGGCCGTACGAGCCGCCCCCGTCGAACGTGCCTCGCACGTCCAGGCGCAGCGGCGCTCCCGCGTCCGTCGCCGCGGGCAGCGGATCGGGCACGAGGAAGCGCACGGGAGGCAGGGGCCGCATGGCCAGCGCGCCCTGCTCGCTGTCACCGAGCACGGCGTCGTCCGCACCGAGGACGCGCAGGCGCACGCGACCCGCACTGCCCTCGGTGGGCGTGACCTGGTAGGCGACACCGGGCTCGACCGCCAAGTCCCACGTGTTGGACTCGCCGAGCATCAGCTCGCCGACCCGCGCGGCCTCCTCGTCGGGGACCAAGACGCGGCGGTGCGGCACGGTCGGCTTGTCGCCGGGACCGAGCGTGGCGAAGCGCAGGTGCGCGCTCCCCGTGAACGCGCTCAGCCCACTGACGCGCACGAGCAGGCGCTCGTCGCGGACGGCCTGCCAGATGTGGCGCGCCACGAGATCGTCACCCGCGGTGACGCGCACGAAGGGCTCCTCCCCTTGGCGCCCCACTTCGAGCACGGAGCGTCGCAGCGTCTCGCCGCGCACCTCGAGTCGGTAACGGCACCCCGAGAGAGCGATGATCTCGTAGGTGAGCGCTTCGCCGGGGCGCTTGATCTCCAGGGCGAGCGGTCGATCGTCGGCGCGTAGGCGCACGGGCCCCTTGGGCGCCGCGAGCACGGGCGGAGCGAGCAGCGCGAGGCCCAGCAGCAGCCCGAGCCCGAGGGGGCGCGCGCGCGTCGGGGAGCGCCAAGGACGGCGCAGGACGCGGGCTTGGCGTGGGCTCGGAGCCCTTCCCGCGTAGCCTGCGCCTCCATGCGTCCGGTCGTCCATGCACTCCTCGTCTGTCGGGACCTCGAGACGGAGCCCGACGGCAGCCTCACCCTACGGAACGTCGTGGAGATCCTCCCTGCGGAGACGATCCCCGGCGAGGTCGGGCCCTTGGTCTTCGTGGCGTTCCTGCGCGGCGTGCCGGCCGGAGGGGGTGAGGGCGCGTTCGTGCTGCGCGCGGGTGGTAGCGACCAGACCGCGGGCGCGCGGATCCCGCTGCGGTTCGACGTCCCGGAGGCGATGACCGGGCGCCAGCTCGCGGTCCACATTCGCCTGCCGAAGCTGCCGGTCGAGCAGGCTGGCTGGTTCGATCTCGCGTTCGAGTGGGCCGGCGACGAGCTGGCCTCCACGCGCTTTGCGATCGGCACGCGAGGCAGCGGCGCATCCTGAGCGTTCGCCTGCGAGCGAGGCCCTGATCCGCTACCCTCCGCGGATGCGCCATCGGACGACCGTTCTCGTGTTTCTGGCCATGGCCCTGGGTGTCATCCTCGGGCTGCTTCTCGAGGGGGCATCCAAGGACACGCTGCGGTGGTTCGACCTCGTGGGCACCAACCTGTTCGTGGGCGCGCTCAAGATGGTCGTCGCGCCCCTGATCCTCTGCAGCATCGTGGCCGGCATCACCAGCTTGCCGAGCTTCGCCGATGCCGGCCGGATCGGCTCGCGTACGCTCGTCTACTACCTCACCACGACCACGGTGGCGGTCATCATCGGCTTGGCCCTCGTCTTGGTGCTCCGCCCTGGCCACGCCGAGAGCGCCAACCAGATCCGCGAGAAGCGCGTTGACAGGCTGGCGGAGCGTGCGGAGGAGTACCGCACGGCCACGGGCAAGGACCCGAAGGCCCCCACCGAGCGCGGGCCCTACTTGGCCTGGCTGCTCGAACGCGAAGGACGAGAGCAGGGCGCCACGGACAACGCCGAGAAGTACGCCAAGGTCGCCAAGGGCCACTCCCGCACGACGTACGACATGTTCGTCCAGGACATCGTGGCGCCGCTGCTGACCAATCCGTTCAAGTCCCTGAGCGAGGTCAACAGCCTGGGGATCATCCTCTGGTCGATCTTGCTGGCCTTGGCGCTGATGGCGGTCGGCGCGCCAGCCAAGCCGTTGGTCAACCTGTTCCAGGCCGGCAACGAGGCCATGCTCAAGATCGTCGGCTGGATCATGCAGCTGGCACCCCTGGCGATCTTCTGCTTGGTCACCTCCGTCGTGGCCAAGAACGGCTTGGAGATCTTCGAGACCCTAGGTGGCTACTGCGCCACCGTGGTCGGTGGCATCGCCATCCACATCCTGTTCTTGCTGTTCTTGGTGAGCACGGTGGGCCGCATGTCGCCGAAGCGGTTCCTGTCCGGCATCCGCGAGGCGTGGAGCGTGGCGTTTGCCACCCGCTCCAGCGCCGCGACGCTGCCCATCACGATGCGCTGCGTCACGGAGCGACTGGGTGTGCGCGAGCGCGTCGCGCGCTTCGCCCTGCCCGTGGGCGCCACCATGAACATGGACGGCACGGCCCTCTACGAAGGTGTGGCCGTCATCTTCCTGCTGCAGATCTATGGCGGGATGGACGACGTGGGCATCGCGCTCACCGCGGGCGTCACGCTGGTGATCTTCATCACCGCCGTACTCGCCTCCGTAGGCGCGGCCGCCGTCCCGGACGCGGGCCTGATCACGATGGTGCTGGTCGCCGATGCCGTGCACCTGCCGGTCTACTACATCCCGCTGATCTTCACCGTGGACGCGCTGCTCGACATGTTCCGGACGTCCACCAACATCATGGGCGACGCCGTCGGCGCGGTCATCGTGGACCGCTTCGAGACCGACGCGCCTCCCGAACCCGCGGCGGCACCGGCCGCAGCCTGAACGACCGTCAGGGCCGAGCGAGGCGCACGTCGAGGCGCGTCGTGCCGGCACCTTCTTGCACGAGCACGGTGGCTTGGCCCTCGGCCACGTCCGCGTACCGACTCCACTCGGGCGGCACGCGCACCTCGTAGGTGCCGGGCGCAAGCCCTTCGAACACGGCCGCTGCGTCGACGCCTGCAGAGGCCAGGCGCCACCAGGTGGCGCCCGGCGTCCGCACGTGCACGTTGAGCAGCGGACGCGGCTCCCCGGAAGCGGCCACCGCGCGGATCTCCAAGCGCTCGGCGCCGACGTCCACGCCCGCCGGTAGCTGGAGCTTGATGTCGCTGCGCCCTGCGGGCAGGTCCACCATGCGGGCCAGCCCGCGCTTGTAGTCGAGCACCTGCCACCGCCCGGGCATCAGCGGACGGAGCACGGCCACGCCCCGCGGATCGGTGCGTGCATGGGCCCAGTCGACGTCGTCGGGGAGGGTCGTTTCGCGTACGAGCGTCAGCCGGTGGTCGGCAAGCGGCTCGCCATCGGCACCGACGACCTCCAGCTCGACCAAGGCATCGCCGTCGGCGTGGCCCAGATCGAGCTCGACCTCGGCACCGTCTTCACCGACGTCGGCTTCGAACACCCGGCGCGACCACTCGGTGCGCGGCACGAACACACCGCGGTAGCGACCCGGCGGCAAGCGCCCGGCCCACCCGGCTGCGCCACGCAGCTCGAGCGCATCGGTGACCGGCACGCTGCCTTCGAGCTGCCCGTGCGCATCGAGCGACCAGAGCATGAGGTCGCCGGGAACGGCTTCGCCGCGGTGCGTGACGCCGCGCACGACGAACGGCGCCACCGTCGGCAGATCGAACAGGAGCTCGGTCGTGTGGCCGAAGACCAGGGTGACCTCCTGCGACGGCGGCGCGCCGGCGCTCTTCAGGCCGCGGGCATCGCTGACGCGGACCCGCAGCAGGCGCTCGCTGGGGAGCAGGGCCGGCTCGGGCTCGTCCCCTGCGAAGCGGAAGCGGCCGAGCGGGAGCCCCGAGATCTCCGTGACCGTCACGGCACACTCGGGGAGCACGTCCGCGCCGCGGCGCACGCGAGCCACGAGCCCAGCGCGCCCTGGGAGTGGGGTGGCCAACACGACGGCCGTGCGTGCGTCCCCATCGCGAGCGACCGGCTGGCTTGCCGCCTCCAGCACGCGGCCCTGCGGATCGACGGATCGCGCCGCGACAAACCAGGCTCGATCGGGGGGCAGCTGGATCGCCTCGATGCTGACCCGTTCGCCGCTCGTCCGCACCTGGGCGCGGCCGAGCGCGCGCGCTGCCAAGCGCCCATCGCTCTCCATCTGCACGTTCTCGGCGCCATCCCGACCGGGAACGAGGGCGAGCGAAAAGGAGATCTCCGCGCGCCCGTCGCCGAGGAACACGACCACGGGCGAAGCCAGGAGCACGTGGAGCGCATCGACTGCGTCATGCGCAGCTGATGGCGCTGCCTCGATGTCCAGCGCCACGACGGCGCCCTCGGCGCGAAGTCCGGCCCGGGCGCCGGGCAGGGGCCGTGGAGCGGACGTCCGCGCATCACCGACGAGCGACGATTCGCTCGCGGCCACACCAGGAGCGGACGACGTGCCTCCCTCCAGCGAGGGAGGCACGTCGGGTTCGGAGCCGCCGAGTGTCGCCACCAGGAAGGTGACGACACCGGCGAGCAGCAGCAAGACCACGAGCGCGGTCCACGGCGCGCGAGGAGCACGGTCAGGTGAGGCATCTCGGTCGTCGACGGGCATCGTGGTCGTCTCCCTGTGATCTCTGGTTTGACGTGTGGGTGGGTGCGGTGCCGCCGCTAGCAGCCGGACGTGTGCTTGCTCTTGGCGCCGCTCTGGCCGCTGTTGCCGCCTGCGCCCGAACCGTTCGCGTTGCCCCCGGCACCCCCGGTGCCGTCCTTGCCGTTGGGCTGGCCCTGGCCACCACGACCGCCATCGCCGCCGCTGCCACCGTTGCCGTTCGGGTAGCCACCCGGACCGCCACGACCACCGCTGCCGCCGTCGCCGCCCTTGCCCTGCGGAGCGTTGCCGCCATGACCGCCATGGCCGCCGTCACCACCGGCGCCGCCGAGGGTGCCTTCGTGGGTTCCGACGCCGCCGGCGCCACCGACACCGCCGCGACCACCGGGACCGGCAGCTCGCTCTTCGCCGAACGCGTCGCCACCCTTCCCACCGTCGCCACCGCGGCCACCGGCGGGAGCGCGACCGTTCTCGCTGGGGCCGGCATCGCCGCCGGGTCCGCCGTCGCCGCCTGCGGCACCGGTGTCGCCATCGCCGCCGCACCCGCCGGCACCACCGGCGCCACCGCCGAGGTCCCAGGCCTCCGCGTCTTCACCCGTACCGCCGCGCCCGCCGGGGAAGCCCGGCAGCCCCGCTGCGGGCCCGTCGGATCCGTGGCCTCCGCGACCGCCGTCACCGCCGTTCGGCCCCCCGCGTCCACCACGACCGCCGGCGCCGACGGGACCCTTGCGGCCCCCATCTCCACCGTCGCCGCCTTGACCACCCGTGCCGCCCCGGTTGGCGGGATCGGCGGGAGCGCCGCCCGTCCCTCCGTCGCCCGCCGTGCCGTGACGGCCGGGCTTGCCGCCCGTGCCGCCGCGGCCGCTCCCCGCACCGCCATCACCACCATCGCCGCCCTTGCCGCCTGCTCCCCCGGCGCCACCCGTGCCGCCCGTCCCGCCATCCGGCGCGCCGGTGCCGCCCTTGCCACCGCTACCCATGGGCCCGGGGGCGTTGCCGCCCGCCCCGGCCTGGCCCCCGGCTCCGGCGGCGCCACCGTTCCCACCCGAGCCGCCGTCGGGGCCGCCGGACCCGCCGTTGCCTGCGTCGGGGTAGTCCTCGTTGGCGTTGCCCCCGTCGCCACCGTTGCCCGCGCCGGTGGCGCTCCCGCCGTTCGTGGCGGGCTGGGTGGCCGTGGCGTCGGCGCCGGGGGCTCCGTCATCGGCCCGGGCGGGGGCCGCCACGAGCAGGGGAGTCGCCAGCAGCGCGGCGCTGGCGAGCGCAGCGCCGAGGGTGGGCAGAAGGGATCGGAAGCAGCTGGATCGCATGGGAGAGGCTCCAGGGGCGGATCAGAGGCCGTGAGCGGGTCGCGGGCGCCCCGGTGCCCGACAACCAGGAGCCGCCTCGCGGCGCCGGCGCGTCAGGTCACGGGCGGGGAGCGTCCGCGCGAAGTGACTGGCCCCGCTTGTGCGTGGTGCAATGGACCTGCGGTGCCCGGGCCGCTCTTGGAGCCCACCCATGCGCATCTCCTCCCCCCTACGAATCGCCGTCGTAGCCCTCGCCGGCGGTTCCCTCCTGCTCGGAGCCGTCAGCGGCGCCGCAGCTGGCGACGAAGACGGGCGCCGGGGCCACGCGGCCTTCGGAAACCGCAGCACAGGCTCCCGCCGCGGCGGTCCGTCCAGCTCGCCCGGCCTGCAGCCGCGCTCCACGACGAGCCTACCGACCCCGTTTTCCGGGCCCTCGGGCCGTTCCGCGCGCCGCAACGACACCCCCTCCCCGCGCGGTCAGGCCATCGGCCACTCGCGTGCGCCGGGCCTGCTCGGCACGACGCCCCGAGGCCCGCGCTCGACCGGCAGCACGTGGACGCCCCCCTCGTTCGGGACGAACGCCCCGAGCGCGCGCAGCGTCGGCGTTCGCCGCTCGGACCGTGGCGCACTCCCCTTCACGTCATCAGGCAGCTCGGTTCCGGCAGGGGTGCCCGTGTTTCGTTCGGGGACACGCCGGTCCTCCGGCGGGGACACCTCGCCGTACGGCACCATCACGACGCTGCCCGGGTCGGGGCTCGTCGCCGCACCCTCGTCGCGGCGCGTGACGGGCGCGCGCACCACGCGCGGCAACGTGGCCTACCCCTCCTCGGGCGGGAGCCTGCCCTTCGTCTCCGGCGGCTCGACGGCCACCCCCAGCCGCCGCATCGTCGGCGGCACGGCGACGCCCTCCTTCGGTGCTTCGCGCGTCGTGGTCGGCGGTAGCAACCGCGTCATCGGCACGCGCCGCATCGGCACGCCGGGCCTCGCGACGCCTCCCGGTTCGAGTGCGGTGGGCCTGCGCGGCAGCGCCGGCGTCACGGCCGTCCCCTACGCACGCACCGGCTCGCGCGTGGCGCTCCCCAGCAACCGCGTCTCGAGCCTGGGAACCGGTCAGGTCGTTCGCGGCGGCATCTCGCTAGGCGGCCACCGCGCCTACCCCAGCGCGCGCATCTACGGCGCGACCGGTCCTCGCGCCTGGCGACTTGGCTACAACGTCGGACGGCGCGGCAGTGCGTGGCGATCGGGCCACGGCTGGTACCTCGTGATCGGGGCTTCGGCCTCCTACACCTGGGACTGGTGCCTCGAGCCCGTGTTCGGCTACGGCACCGTCTGGGTCTCCGACCCGACGCCGTACATCGCCGAGCCCGTCTACGTCGGCGGCGAGCCCGTCTACGAGGGCGAGGGCTACTACACGCCTGAAGGCGTCTGGGTGCCGGCTGGCCCGCAGGCGTACCCGGCTCCGCAGGATGACGGCACGGGCGGCTACTACCTGCCCGAGGGCACGCCCTACGAAGAGACCTGGGACGAGGGCACGCCTGGCCTGTCCGCGCCGCAGGGCGTCGAGCAGCCGACGGCCCCCGCCTCGCAGGAAGAAGAGCTGTTCGCCAAGGGCGTCGAGGCCTTCCTCGACGGCCGCCACGCCGAAGCCGAGCTGACCTTCCACCTGCTCTCGTTGGAGCAGCCCGAGAACGGCCAGGTCTGGATGGCGCTGCTCCACGCGCGCTTCGCGCAGGGCAACTTCGAGGCGGCCACGACCGCGCTGAACAAGGCTGCGGCCATTGGCGCGTTCCCGCGCGGCTACCGCTTCGACCCGACGCCGCTGTACCGCGACGGCTCGTTCCCGGAGCGGATGCAGGCGCTCGAGCGGCACCTGGGCACGTACCCCCGCCACACGGACGCGCTGCTGCTGCTCGGCTACTTCCAGGTCGCCCTCGGCCAGGAAGAGGCCGCGCGCGCCTCGCTCGACCGCGTGCTGCTCCAGCGGCGCGCCGACCCGACCGCGATCCTGTTGCAGGAAGCCCTGCTCCCGGCCGAGAAGCCCGCCGCAGCCCCGGGCGTGCCCGTCGGCGGCAACTGATTCGCGCATCGCGCGCACGCAGCCCCGGGCGAAGGGAGTCCTTCGCCCGGGTGCACTTCCATCCGATGCTCGGGGAGTGGGGCTCGACGCCCCAAGAGCAGGAGGCCCATGGCCCGACGTCGGTCCCGCCGCCGCAGCGGCTCGTCAGCCGCCTCGGACCGCGGTGGCGCGACGGCAGCGCCCGCGCCGGCCGCAGGCGCCGCCGCGATCGTCCCCTGGCGTGAGCGCGTCCGCGAGATCCTGGCGGCGCTCCGTCGTCGGGCCCAACGCGACCACGCGCGCACGCTGACGGCGTGGATCGACGAGCGCCTCGGCGAGGGGGCTACCGCACGCGGCGGTAGCGATGCCGACCGACTGCTCGACGATTGGATCGCCAGCCCCGGCTCGGCGGGCGACGGCCGCTCGGTCGCCCTCGCGCATGCAGCCGAAGCCGACGACCTCGAGCCCCTGGAGCGCGACCAGCTCAAGCGCTGGGAGCGCGAGCGTCGCCGCGGCGTGTTCCTCGTGCAGCGCGCGCAGCGCGACGCACTCGAGGTGTGGGACCCGCTCGAAGGGGCGCCGCTGACGTTGCACCTGCTCGATCGCCTGGACAACGACAAGGCGGCTTCGCTGCGCCGCGGTGCCGTCGTGACGGCCAGCTTCCAGCCCTGGGTCGCGCGCCTCGTCGCCGTGGGCCCCGTCGAGATCTTCGAAGCGCAGGACGCGCTGGACTTGTTCCGCCGCGAGGTCCTTGCCGCCGGCCAGTCCTGGCACGACGCGCCGCCCCCTGCCCCGACCCGCGGCAGCTAGGCGCAGCGGAGACGGCCCGCCAAAACGCAAGCAGGGCGACCGCTTGCGCGATCGCCCTGCGAAGTCCGGATCAGGAAACCGGCGTCATGCCTTCTTGGGCGTCAGGCCTTCTTGGGGGTCATGCCTTCTTCGGCGTGAGCGTCCAGAGGTCCTTCTGCTTCTTGGCCAGGTCGGCCATCTGCTCGTTGAGCTCCTTGCCCTCTTCCTCGAGCTCGGCGATGTCGCGGTCCTTGCCGTTCTCGCCGCGGAGACGACCCAGCTTGTCGTTGATGACCTTCTGGGCGTTCACGATCTGGTCCTGCTCGGTGAGGATCTTCAGGTGTTCGTCGACGAGCTTGTCGAGCTTCTCCTTGAAGACCTTGCCGGCGACCGACTTCATCGTGCTGAAAAGCTTGCTGGCCTTGAGCTTGCTGCCCTCGAGCACCGTGAGCTTGAGCGACTCGGGCTCGACGACGATCATGCGCGGGACCTCGCGGCCCTCACCCTGGAGGACGGTGTCCTTCTCGACGTCGTCGGGGTGCATCTTGACGCGGCGGAACGCCTTCATGCCAAGGGCGACCTTCTCGTCCTTGAGCGTGACTTCCTCGAACTTGTCGAAGCCTTCGCAGCCCGCGGCCTCGTCGCACACGTAGATGATGATCGGCTTGTCGGTCCAGCGCAGGGGCGAGGCGGGAGCCTCTTCCGTGGCTTCGGACGCCGACTCACCGGTCACGACGGCCTTCTTCTCGGTGCTGATCGTCTGCACCGTCTCCCAGCTGATGTTGAGCTCCGCCAAACTGGCGGGCGAACGGCCGTTGCATCAGCCGGCTTCGACGTTGCCGCTCCAGAGCGTTCCGAGCGAGAGCGCGGCCAGCGCGGCTCCCGTGAGCATCACGTTGCGCATAGGTCCTCTTCCTCCTGCGAGGGCAGCGCCGCGGCGATGCCATCGGGTGTGTAGACGTTTCGGTGGGTCGCGGGTCAGACCGCGGCGATCTTGAGGTCCGACCAGAGCTGGCCCTGCTTCTCGAGCAGCTCGTCACGCTCGCCCTCGAGCTTCTCGCGCTCGGTGCGAAGGCGCTTGGCCTTGCCCTCGTCGCCCTTCTCCTCGGCCGCGCTCAGGTCTTCGCCGACCTTGAAGAGGTCCGGCGCGAGCTTGTCGAGCGCGGCAAGGATCTTCTGGTGGTCCTTGACGAGCTTGTCGACCTTGACGCCATCGAAGAAGCCGTCTGCCACCTTGCGCATGGCTGCGTAGACGGGCTTGGGGCCAAGCTCGCGCTCCCTGTCGAGCACCTTGGTCGTGGAGCGCAGCGGGTCGAGGAGCACGAGGCGCGGGTAGGCCTCGCCGGTGCCCTCGAGCATGGGCTCGCGCGCGGCATCTTCCGGAATCATGCGCACACAGCGGAACGCACGGCTCGCAAGAGCGATCTTCTCGTCGATGAACGTCTCGTTCTCGAGCGAGTCGAGCAGCTCGTCCTCACCCAGGTCATCGCTGACGAGCACCAGGATGGGCTGCGTCCAGGCCGGCGCGGGAGCGGCCTCGGCCTCTCCCTCGTCCGTGTCGATCGTGACGCCGGTCACGACGCGCTGCACCTGCGTGAGGTGGTGGACGCGCTGCCAGCGGATCTCGAGCGCACGCGCCGACTCGGGCGCGCGTGACTTGCCGTCGGGCGTCGTGACGCGGCCGGCACCGCCGCCCACGCTGCCAGCACCGACGTTGCCTGCTCCGCGACCTGCGGAGCCGCCACCGCATCAACCAGCGTCGGCGGGGCGAAGAGAAGCTGTGGAGAGGGCCAGCCCGAGTGTGGCGGCCACGACGAGCAACTTGCGCATGGGATCGATATCTCCGTGCGAGGGTCCGCCCTGGAGCGGTCTGGACGATAGAGCATAGCCCAAGCCGGGCCCAATCGGACCAGCGGGATCCTCGTTCGGGGACCAGAGCCCCGCCCCTCCGCCGCGGCCTCCCCCACCCCCGCGCGTCGGCGGGCCGGGAGTAGAGTGCGCCCCCGCCCCGACCGGGGGCGACCGGGAGGGCGTCGGGATGCATCGGACCAAGACGTGGATGGCGCTGGTGGCCACGGGCCTGGCCCTCCTGGGGGCGGGACCCGGGCCGATCGCGGGTGCCGAGGAGGTTGCGGCCGAGACGCTGCTCCTGGACGACCCCGACGTGTCGGCCGACACGCTGGCCTTCGCCTACGCCGGCGACCTTTGGCTGGCCCCGCGGAACGGGGGCACGGCGCGGCGGCTGACGAGCTCACCGGGCCAGGAGCGCAGCCCGCACTTCAGCCCCGACGGCCGCTCGATCGCCTTCACGGCCGAGCTGGGGGGCCAAGCCGACGTCTACGTGATCCCCATCGAGGGCGGGCGGCCGCGCCGACTGACCTGGCACCCGGGTGGCGACTACGTCCTGGGCTGGACCCCCGACGGGACCGAGGTGCTGTTCGCCAGCCGCCGCCACGGCTGGCCGCCCGACGCCGGGCTGTACGCCGTGCGCGCCGAGGGCGGGCCGCAGCCCCGTCGCCTCCCCGTGCCGGGCGTCGGCCACGCCGATCTCGCGCCGGACGGTCGCCACCTGGCGTACACGGACGTGCGCGACGCCTTCCGCTCCTGGAAGCGCTACCGCGGCGGACGCACGCCGGACGTGAAGGTGCTCGACCTCGAGACCAACGACGTGGCCGTCGTCCCCCACGAGAACGCCTCGGACACGATGCCCGTGTGGTGTGCCGGGGATCTGTGGTTCCTGTCCGACCGCGACGGTCGCATGAACCTCTGGCGCACCGCGCCCGGCAGCAAGGCCGTCAAGCAGGTGACCCACGCGACGCGCACGGACTTCGACCTGGCGTCGCTCGCCGCGGGGCCCGACGCGCTCGTGTTCTCGCAGGGCGGTGCCATCCACCTCGTGGATCCCGCCAGCGGCAAGGTCACTCGCGTCCATGTGCACGTGCCGCACGACGACTTGGACCGACGTCCGCGCTGGCAGACCGTGGCCCAGCACATCCGCTCGGGCGACCTGGCCCCCAACGGTCGTCGCGCCGTGCTCGAGATGCGGGGCGAGATCGTCACCCTGCCCCGCGAGCACGGGGCCGCGCGCAACCTCACGCGCACGCCCGGTGCCCACGAGCGGGGCCCCGCCTGGAGCCCGGACGGCAAGCAGATCGCCTGGTTCTCCGATGCCTCGGGCGAGATGCATCTCGTCGTGGCGTCGGCCGACGGTGGCGAAGAGCGCACCGAGATCGAGCTCCAGGGCGCGGGCTTCTACGTCGACCTGCGCTGGAGCCCGAAGGGCGACCGCATCCTCTACGGCGACAAGGGGAACGCGCTCTGGCTGCTCGATCTGGAATCGCGCGACATCAAGTTGGTGGCTCGCTCCCAGGGGTCGCTCGGCATGTGGCAGCCGGTCGCCGCGTGGTCGCCCGACGGCGCGTGGATCGCGTACGAGGTCGCCGAGCCAGCCACGGCGTTCACGGACGTGGCGCTCTACGAGGTGGCGACGGGCACGTCCACCATGCTGACCGACGGCTTTGCCGACGCGCACGAGCCCACGTGGTCACCGGACGGGGCATGGCTCTGGTTCCGCGCCTCCGTCGACTCCGGACCGCGCGCGTTCGGCCTCGACATGAGCTCGTCGACCGTGCGGGAGCACGAGGACAGCCTCTACGTCGCCGTGCTCGCCAAGGACGGCAAGCACCCGTTCGCACCGCGCAGCGACGAGGGGGGGCCCGCCAAGGGAGGCGCCAAGGGCCGCGGGAAGGACGCCTCCGAGAAGGTGAGCGACGAGAAGGGCGAAGGCGACGGAGCCGACGACAAGGCCGACGACGACGGCGACGACACCGCCAAGGACGCCGCGCCCAAGGGCGGCCGCAGCGCGAAGGCCACGAAGGTCGACGTGGACGACATCGGCCAGCGCATCGTGGCCGCGCCGCATCGCGGCGGGATCTACCGCAACCTCGTCGCCGTTCCCGACGGTCTGCTCTTCCTCGCGCGTCAGGAGCGAGGTCGCGCCGACCTGATGAAGCTGGACCTGGACGAGCGCAAGGCGAAGACGCTGCAGGAGAAGGTCGATGGCTTCGTCGCCAGCCCCGATCGCAAGACCCTCCTGCTGCAGCAGGGCCCCCGCTGGAGCCTCTGCGGACCCGACGCCAAGAAGCAGGACCGCTTGGCCGCGGATGCGCTACGGGTCGAGGTCGACCCGGCCCAGGAGTGGCCGCAGACGCTGCGCGAGGCGTGGCGGCTGCAGCGCGACTTCTTCTACGACCCTGCGCTGCACGGTGTGGACTGGGACGCGGCATGGACGCGGTGGAGCTCGCTGCTCCCCCACGTACGCACGCGCGACGACCTGAACGACTTGATCGCCAACATGATCGGCGAGCTCTGCTGCGGACACGAGTACGTCGGCGGCGGCGAGACCGAGAAGGCGCCCGAAGGTCCTGCCGTGGGTCTGCTCGGGTGCGACGTCGAGGCCGTCGGCCCGCGCTACCGCATCACGCGCATCCTGCACGGTCAGAACTGGAACCCCGACCTTCGCGCTCCGCTGACCGAGCCGGGCGTGGACGTGCGCGAAGGGGACATCCTGCTGCGCGTCGAGGGACGTGACGTCACCACCGAGACCAGCCTCTACGAGGCGTTCGAGGAAACGGCCAACCGTCCGACGCGCATCGAAGTGGCTTCCACGGAGTCGCCCGACGAGGTCCGCAAGGCGCTCGTCGTACCGATCGCCGACGAGACCGCGCTCCGGCAGCGTTCGTGGGTGGAGTCGAACCGCGCCTACGTCGACGAGGCCTCGGGCGGCCGGCTTGCCTACGTCTACATGCCCAACACCGGGGGCGCGGGCCTGGCTGCGTTCGACCGCGACTGGTACAGCCAGCTCGACAAGCAGGGGCTCGTGATCGACCTGCGCTACAACGGCGGCGGCAAGGTGGCCGACTACGTGATCGACGTGCTCTCGCGCCAGGTCATGTCGTGGTGGATGAACCGCGAGGGCTGGCCCAGCCGCTCGCCCTTCGGCACCATGGTTGGGCCCAAGGTGATGCTCATCAACATGTACGCCGGCTCGGGCGGCGACTGGCTGCCGTGGATGTTCCAGCGCCGGAAGCTCGGGCCTCTCGTGGGCACGCGCACCTGGGGCGGGCTCGTGGGCATCTCCGGGTACCCGCCGCTCATGGACGGCGGCGGCGTCACGGCGGCCAGCTTCGGCGTGATGGACGAGACGGGCCATTGGGCGGTGGAGAACGTGGGCGTGACGCCCGACGTGGAAGTCGCTCCGATGCCCACGGACGTGGTGGCCGGGCGCGATCCGCAGCTGGAGAAGGCCGTGGCCCTGGCGCTCGAGGCCTTGGAGCGCGACGGCCCGCCGCCCGCGCCGCCCGCCTACCAGCCGCCGACGCCGCGCTGAGCGCACGCCGGGGTCACGCGTCGCCGACGTCCGACTCGGCCGGCTGCATGTCGGCGGGGAGCAGGGCGTCGAGCTCTTCGATCGCCTCGGGGCCGATGCGCACCGGGCCGACGAGCGAGGCCCCCTTGTCGACGCGCAAGTAGCTCGCGCGGACGGGGCCCGTGACGCGGGCGTGCTTCTTGAGGTGCAGGGTGCCGAGGACCACGGCCTCGCCCTGCAACACGCCATCGATGTCGAGGTCGTCGGCACGCACGGCGGCGTAGACGATCCCCTTCTTGGTGATCGAGATGCGGTTGGCGACGGGGTATCGACGCACGGCCACGTAGCCCTTGACCACCACCGCTTCGGTCACGACACGCTGGTGGCAAGTGGGGCAGCTGACGGACTTGGCCTCCGCCGCAATGCTCATCGGCGCATTGCAGGACGTGCAGAGGATCCGTCGCTCACGGGACTCCGTGGGCCCGGGCATGGTTCGCGCTGGTCGCCGTGACGTCGGCACGCCCCCGCCTTGCGGCGGAGGCGCACCCACGCAGCCGACGAGCGGCTACTTGCGACCCTGGGCGGCCGCCTGCACCTGGCGCATGGCGGCGTCGAGTCCCGACTTGGGAGCGCCAGGCGCACCCGTGCCGACCTCGCAGCGCCCGATGAACGTGGCGCCTTCCTTCACGACGAGCTTCTCGGCGCGCAGGTCGCCGGTGAGACGCGAGGTCGGGTTGAGCTCGACCCGATCCGACGCCTCGATGTTGCCCTCGACGTTGCCGTCGAGGATCACGCTGCCCGCCTTCACCTCGGCCTTCAGCCGGCCCCCGTTGTTCACGTGCACGTTGCCACCCGTCTGGATGGCGCCCTCGAACGCGCCGTCGATGCGCACGCTGCCCTGGAAGGTCAGCTCGCCCTTGAACGAGGCGTCGGCACCGATGACGGTGGGGCTGTTCTGCTTCGAATCGGACATGGGAGTCTCCTGGCCCTCGACGGACGCCGCGACGGCGACCTCGGACTGCGGCGCACGCTAGCAATGCCCACCCCCAAGGCAGGCGCCGCCGCATGCGAGGCGCAGAGCCCGGTTCGCCGGGCCTCGCGGGCCGCGTATCCGCAGGAAACGCGCGGATTCTGCGGGCCTCGCGGGTCTCTCTTCAGCGAGCGCGATCGAAGGCAGCGCGCTCGCCGGTCTGCACGCGCCACAGCGCCGCGTACACACCGTCGTGCTCGAGGAGCTCCTCGTGCGTGCCGGCTTCCACCGGTCGGCCTTCCAGCAACGCGTGGATCCGATAGGCGTTGCGGACGGTGCTCAAGCGGTGCGCGATCACGATCGTCGTGCGCCCGACGCTGATGCGATCCAGCGATCGCTGGATCGCGGCCTCCGTCTCGTTGTCCACGGACGACGTGGCTTCATCGAGCACCAGGATCGGCGGGTCCTTGAGCACGGCGCGCGCCAGCGAGATGCGCTGACGCTGGCCGCCGGACAGCTTCTGGCCTCGCTCGCCGACGATCGTGTCGTAGCCCTGGGGCAAGGACTCGATGAATGCGTGGGCCTCGGCCGCCTGCGCCGCTGCCTCGATCTCGGCGGACGTCGCTTCGGGACGTCCGTACGCGATGTTCTCGCGCACGCTGCCGTGGAACAGGTAGACGTCCTGGCTCACGAGGCCGATCGCACGCCGCACGTCGCCCAGGTCCAGCTCGCGGATGTCGTGGCCGTCCAACGTGACGCGGCCCGAGCTGACGTCGTAGAAGCGCAGCAGCAGCTTGACCAGGGTGGTCTTGCCGGAGCCGGTGGGACCGACCACGGCCGTCGTCTTGCCGGCCTCGAACACGAGGTCCAGGTCGTGGAGCACGGGCTCGCGGCCCGGCCCGTACGCGAACGTGACGTCCTCCAGGGCGACGCGACCGGCGACCTTGTCGGTGGGCAGCCGCTCCGGCCCCCCCACGATCCGCGGCGCGCGGTCGATCAGGGCGAACACGCGATTCGCCGAGGCCATCGCGCGCTGGTAGAGGTCGAACGTCTCGCCGAGCCGCGTGAGCGGCCACAGCAGGCGCTGCGTGAGGAACGCCATGAGGCTGAACGTGGCCACGGAGAGCCGGCCCTCGAAGGCCATCCACCCGCCCCAGACCAGCGTCGCCGTGAAGCCGACCAGGATCACCATGCGGATGAGAGGCGTGAACGCCGCCGACAGGCGGATCGCGCGACGGTTCACCTCGCGGTACTGCTCGCTCTCCCGCTCCAGGCGCTCGACCTCGTGCGTCTCGCGCACGTAGCTCTTGATGGTCGCCATGCCGCCGAGGTTGTTGGCGAGCAGGTGGTTGACGTTGCCCACCTGGCGACGCACTTCCTCGTAGCGCGGCGCGATGCGCTTCTGGAAGCGGAACGACCCCCAGAGCACCAGCGGCACCGGGAGCATCGCGATCCAGGCCACCTGCGGCGACAGCGCGAAGAAGACGGCCGTGATGACCGCGGTGGTCGTGAGCGTCTGCAGCACGGCGTCGGCACCACCGTCCAGGAACCGCTCCAGCTGGTTCACGTCATCGTTGAGCACGGCCATCAGGCCGCCCGTGCTCTCGTCTTCGAACCACGCCATCTCGAGGTCTTGCACATGGGCGTAGGCGTCGCGACGAAGCCCGTGCTGGACGGTCTGGGCCAGGTTCCTCCAGCCGACGTCGCCGATGTACTGGAACCACGACTCGAGCACCCAGGTGATGACGGTGACGGCCGTGAGCACGACGAACTGCTGGCGGGCGTCCTCGATGCCCAGCCACGCGCCCACCACGTTGCTCTCGGGGCGCGTGACGATGTCCACGGCCAGGCCGATCAGGAACGGCGGGGCCAGGTCGAAGATCTTCTTGAGGATCGACCAGGAGATCGCGCGGCGCACCGCCCCGCGATGCCCCTCCGTGTAGCGCCAGAGCCGGCGGAGCGGACCGGAGGAAGTCGTCGCCGCCATCTCGTTCCTCACCGCACGAACCACACCCGCCGGATCTCGCGGCCCGCGCCTTCGTAGATCGCAAGCGCCCGGACCAGGCCACCTTCCGGGTCGAGTCCGCGCACTTCCTCTTCGTCGGTCACGAAGCGCCCATGCGCCGCCCGGTGGACGATAGCGGCGTGCAGATCAGGCCGCGAAGCGAACATCGGCCCGTAGCGCTCGACGAGCTGTGCCCGCCCGCGGACGAACGGCTCGGACTCGCCCAGCCGGAACAGCTCGACGTCCTCGGCGAACCAGGCCGCGAAGGCCTCGATGTCGCGCGCGTTGTACGCCGCCAGCTGCCCCTCGACGGCCTCGAGCGGGCCGGCGGCCTCGGTCACCGGCGCCCCTTGCGTGCCGTCGAGGGCGCCAGGCCGGCGTGGAAGGCACGGCCCGCCGGGCTCATGCGCTCGGCCTCGCGCGCGACGAGGTGGAACGTGCGGTCGAGCGACACACCCTCCAGCTCGATCGCGACAAGGTGCTTGGCGGCGAGGTCATCTTCGACGGCCAGGTCGGAGATGATCGCGGCCCCCAGGCCCGCACGGACGGCAGCCTTGACGGCCTCCGTGCTTCCCACGCGGCAAGCCGTGGGCGTGTCGGCGGGCAGGCCCGCCGTGGCGAGCGCCGCATCGATGGCCGCCTGGGTGCCACTGCCCGACTCGCGTCGCACCATGGGCACGTCGGCCAGCTTGGCCACGGACAGCCGGCGCTCCTTCGCCAGCCTGTGCGTGGGGGCCACGACCAAGTGCAGCGTGTCGCCACCGAAGGGCGAGACCGTGAGGCCGCTCGCGTCGTCCGGCGGTGCGCCAATGATGCCCACGTCGACTTCACCGCCGCGGATGCGCGCGACGATGTCGGCGCTGTCACCGGTGTGCACGGTGATCTCCACGTCAGGGTGCTCGGCATGGAACGTCGCCAGGTGCTTGGGCAGCACGTAGACGGCCGGGATGGTGCTGCCCCCCACGTGCAGGTGGCCGCGGAGGAGGCCCACGATCTGCTCGGCGGCGTGGCGCGCGTTGCGCTCGGCGCGAAGGGCCTCGCGGGCCGGGACCAGGAGGACGTCACCGGCCTCGGTGGGCAAGGTGCCCGCCCGGTCGCGCTCGACGAGGCGTACCCCCAGGCGTCGCTCCAGGTCGGCCATGTGGCCGCTCACCGTGGACTGGCTCAGGCCCAGGTGCCGGGCGGCCTTGGTGAAGGAGCCCTGCTCGACCAGGGCGACGAAGACCTCGAGCTGACGGATCGAGAGGGGGTCGGTCGCGGCCATGGGACCTCCGGTCAGGAAGTGGGGCGCGGCGGGGCTTCCCCCGCATCGGTCCCGGCGCTAGCATCCTCCCGCAACGGCGATAGATTCCATCGTTTTTTTCGATGGATTAACGCACCTTACTCGGAGGAACCGATGCCCCGTCTCCAAGCCCTGATTCTCGGACTTGCCGCGCTGGCCCTCGTGCCCGGCTGCGGCAAGGACGACGCTACCACGCCGGGGTCCGGCGGCGGTGGCTCCCCCGGCGCGAAGCCCACCTTGGTGTTCAGCGCGATTCCCTCGACGACCGACCAGACCGGCTACGAGGCCCGGTTCGGCAAGGTCGCCGAGTGGCTCTCCGAGCGCCTCGGCGTGACGGTCAAGTACCAGCACTCCGCGGACTACGCGCAGTCGGTCGCGGCCTTCGTGAGCGGCGACGTGCTCTTCGCGTGGTTCGGCGGCCTCACCGGCGTCCAGGCCCGCCATCGCGTCGAGGGCGCGCACGCCATCGCGCAGGGCAAGGAAGACCCGAACTTCTACTCGTACTTCATTGCGCACAAGGACACGGGCCTCGAGCGCAGCGACGAGTTCCCGAAGGGCATCGAAGGCAAGACGTTCACGTTCGGCAGCCGCGACTCCACCTCGGGCCGCCTGATGCCCGAGCACTTCATCCGCACGCTGGGCGGCAAGGCCCCCGAGGACTACTTCGCCTCCGTGGCGTTCAGCGGCGGCCACAACACGACGGCCCTGCAGGTCAACGAGGGCGTCGTCGAGGTCGGTGCGCTCAGCTACACGCAGTACGACAAGATGGTCGCCAGTGGCGAGATCGACAAGGATGTCGCGCGCATCATCTGGAAGACGCCCGTCTACGCCGACTACAACATCACGGCGCATCCGGACCTCGACAAGGTCTACGGCGCCGGCTTCACCACGAAGCTGCAGAAGGCCCTGGTCGACATGCCCACCGAGCTGGTGAAGCCGGCCTTCAACCGCGAGACGCTGATCGAGGCCAAGGACGCGGACTTCGCGGCCATCGCCGAGCTCGCGGCGCAGCTGGGCTTCCTGGACAACTAGCAGGTCTCGCACGCGGGGCCCCAAGGAGCGCGGAACGTGGCCGGTCTGGACTTCCGCCTCCACGGGGCCTCCGTCCGGTTCGCGAGCGTTGCCGCGCTCACGGACATCGACTTGTCCATCACGGCCGGGGAGCGCGTCGCGCTCCTCGGCCCCAGCGGCTCCGGCAAGAGCACGCTGCTGCGGCTGCTCAACGGCACCCAGCGCCCCGGCGCGGGCCGCGTCGAAGTCGCCGGTCGCGACATCGGTGCACTCGGCCGTGGCCGCTTGCGCGCCCTGCGCGCGCGGATCGGCTTCGTCCACCAGCAGCTGGACCTGGTCCCCAACCTGCGCGTCTCGCAGAACGTCCTCGCGGGGCGGCTCGGGCACACCGGCTTCCTCGGCGCGCTCCGCCTTCTGCTGCGCGCGCCGCGGCGCGACCTCGAAGAGGCCTGGCGCGTGCTCGAGCGCGTCGGGATCGGCGAGAAGCTCTTCGAGCGCACCGACAAGCTGTCGGGCGGCCAGCAGCAGCGGGTGGCCTTGGCCCGCGCGCTGTTCCAGCAGCCCGACGCGCTGCTCGCCGACGAGCCGGTGTCGAGCGTGGACCCTGCCCGCGCACGCGACACGATCGAGCTCTTGACGTCCATCTCGCGGGAAGAGGGCCTGACGCTCGTCGCCAGCCTCCACGACGCCGAGCTGGCGCGCACGGCCTTCGACCGCCTGGTTGCGCTGCGCGGCGGGCGCATCGTGTTCGATCGTCCGGCGGACGACGTGCAAGACGGCGACATGGAGACGCTCTACCGCCTGTCGGCAGCGGAGATGCTGGCCGATGGCGCCTGAGGGCCTGAGGCGCCCCCGACCGGACGCGCGGGCCTGGGTCCTGCTGGGGCTCGTGCTGGCCGCCATCGTCTCGTGGTGGCAGCTGGGCCTGGGACCGGGCGACGTCGTGCCGGACGGCCCGGGTTGGCGCCTCGCCCAGAAGTTTGCCAGCCGCGCCTTCTCCCCGGCGATGGAGCACGAAGGCGAGCTCATCGAAGGCCGACCGGGCATCGTGGCGGAGGCGTTCGACGCGCTCGGACGCACCGTCTTGCTCGCGGCCCTGGCCATGGGCATCGCCATCGTCGGCGGCATCGTGCTCGGCTTCTTCGCCAGCCAGGCGTGGTGGATCGACGAGCCACCCGGCGGCCGCACACGGCTCGGGCGCTTCCTACGCGCCACGGTGCTGCCCGTCACGTGGTTCGTGGCACGCACGATCGCCACGCTGCTGCGCTCGATCCACGAGCTGCTCTGGGCCGTGCTGTTCTTGGTGTCGATCGGGCTGACGGAGGTGTCAGGCGTCCTCGCGCTGGCGCTTCCGTACACGGGGATCCTGGCCAAGATCTTCGCGGAGATGGTCGACGAGGCGCCGCGTGCGCCGGGCCACGCGCTGCAGGCGAGCGGCGCCAGCGGTCTCGCCACGTTCACCGTCGCGCTCGTGCCCCAGGCCCTGCCCGACATGCTGGCCTACACGTTCTATCGCTTCGAGTGTGCGCTTCGCTCGTCGGCGGTGCTCGGCTTCTTCGGCATCAAGACCATCGGCTACTTGGTGAAGCAGTCGTTCCAGAGCCACTACTACGGCGAGGTCTGGACCTACCTCTACGTGCTCATGGCGACGATCCTCGTGTTCGACGGGTGGAGCGGCGCCGTACGGCGGAGGCTCGTCGCATGACGACCGCCGCGGCTCCCCTGCCGGCCCGCGATGCCGTACGTGCGCTCTACGCCGCGCGGCCGCAGTCGTGGTTCGTCCGCGGCAGCCTGCTCGCGTTCGTGCTGCTGCTGGCGGCAGCGCCGTTCGTCGCCGATCTGGATGCGGGCAACCGCAGCGCCGAGCGGCGCCGCGCCAACCTCGAGCGCTTCGCCCGCGACATCCGGCCCGCGCCCATCCGCGACAGCGCGTTCGACGTGGGCAAGGTCGCGACGTGGGCTGGCGAGCGGATGACGGAGGGGGGCGGCGCCGAGGCGACGGCGACGACCGCAGCCATCTCGGTGCTCGCCATCGTGTTGGCGGGGATCTTCGGCGGGCTGCTGGCCCTCTTCGCCGCGCGCAACCTGATGGCGCCGGCGCCCTTCGGGGCGACCAGCTGGCAGCCGAGCATCGCTCGGCGCCTGGCCAGTCGCACGGTGATCGTGGGCACGCGCTTCCTGCTCGTGTTGTTGCGCTGCCTGCCGGAGTACCTGCTCGCCTTCCTCTTCTTGGCCGTCTTCGGGTTCACGGCGTGGCCGGCCGTGCTGGCGCTGGCCGTCCACAACACGGGCATCCTGGGGCGGCTTGACGCCGAGGCCATCGAGAACATCGACGCCCGCCCCGCCCGCGCGCTGCGCGATCTGGGCGGTGGCCGCTACGCCCTGGCTGCCGCCGCCGTGTTCCCGGCCGTGCTGCCCCGCGGCCTGCTCTACCTGTTCTATCGCTGGGAGACGTGCGTCCGCGAGGCCACCGTGCTCGGCCTGCTCAACATCCCCTCGCTCGGCCTGCTCATCGAGGACAGCAAGTCACGCATGCGCCAAGACGACCTGTTGTTCTACGTCTTGGTCGCGGCCGCTCTCGTGCTGGTCGGCGACCTCGTGTCGTCATGGCTGCGCCACCTCGTGCGCCGCGCCTCGTGATGCGGGCGTAGGCTGTACGCCACGATGCATCCGGCCGCGCTCGAGGACGACGCCCTGCTTGCCCAGTGCGAGCTCTCCAAGACCCGACGCAGCGGACCGGGCGGCCAGCACCGCAACAAGGTGGAGACCGCGGTGGTGATCCACCACCTCCCGAGCGGCATCCACGCCGAGGCCTGCGAGCGGCGATCGGCCAGCGAGAACCGCCGCGTGGCCCTTGGGCGGCTGCGCATGGCGCTGGCGCTCGGCGTCCGTAGCCCCCACCGGGAGCCCAGCGCGCTGTGGCGGTCGCGGGTGGACGACGGCCGCCTCGTGGTCAACAAGCGCCATGCGGACGTGCCGGCGCTGGTGGCCGAGGCGCTCGACGTGCTGGCCGAGGAGCACGGCGAGGCCCCCACGGCGGCGGCCCGCCTGGGCATTCGCACGAGCCCGCTGGTCAGGCTGCTGGCGATCGAGCCCAAGGCGCTGGCGTTGGTCAACCGCTGGCGCGAGGCACGCGGCCGCCCGCCGCTGAAGGCCTGACCGCTTCCCGTATGCTCCGCGAGCCGCACGGACGCGGACCAGGAGACCTCGATGAAGAAGCTCGTGACGGCTGCGCTGCTCGCGGCGTGGGCCCTGACGGCGAGCCCGACTCCGGCATCCGCGGGCGACGAGCCGATGCCCTGGAAGGACGAGGCCGAGCTGGCCAGCTGGCTCGATGCGGCGTGCACGGCCGTCGAGGCCGACACGGGCGAGACGTTCGCGGCGCGGCCCACGCTGCGCATCAGCGACCGCGGGACGATCCGCGAGATCCTGCTTGCCGAGCTCAAGGACTTCGACGAGCGAGCCGTGACGCCGCAGGCCGCCGAAGAGTCCGCCAACATGCTGTCCGGCGCACTCATGGCCAAGTACGCCCCGGACGCCAACGTCGTCCATGTGCAGCCCGACGCGATCCGCCTGGTCGGTCGCATGCAGCCGTCCAAGGGCCACTTGGAGGCCGATCACGTCAGGGTCCTCCTCTTGCACGAAGCGACGCACGCCCTGGACTTCACGACGCACCAGCTCCACGCGCGCATGAAGGCCTGCACCAGCGCCAGCGAGCTCCAAGCGGTCGGTGCCATCAGCGAAGGCCACGCGCAGTTCGTCGCCTGGCGCGTGTCGAAGACGTTGGACCGCGAGGCCGCGTTCAACCGCGTGACGTACGGCATCACCGGCGAGCCGGAAGATGCGACACCGGT
Source organism: Planctomycetota bacterium (assembly GCA_020631815.1). Lineage (GTDB taxonomy): Bacteria > Planctomycetota > PLA2 > PLA2 > JAEUHO01 > JACKGW01. The sequence continues at coordinate 95,788 of JACKGW010000002.1, forward strand.
CATGCGCATGGCGATGGCGGCCGTGTTGGCGGCGTTCCGCTTCCCCTACGAGCAGGGCTTGGCGTTCTTCAAGGCGGTGTTCGCCGCCCAGGGCCTGGACGGCGTGCGCGCCGCCCTGGCCGAGCCGCCCTCGGACCCGGCCTGGGTGGAGGAACCCGAGCGCTGGCTCGATCCCTCCAAGCGCGCCACGTCGATCGACGCTGCCGCGATCATCGGTTCGGCCGCCGGCCTGTTCTCCGGTGAACACTGGAAGCCCACGCAGGCGGCCGTGCTCCGTGCGCAGATCGCGAGCCAGGCGGGGCGCCTGCCCGAAGAGCGACGCGCGGGTTTCCTCACGGGCTTCGACTCGGGTGCGGCGCTCGTGGCCCAGCAGGACGGCGTCGCGGGCCAGGCGATCCTGTTGGCCTTGGGCTTCGCCACGCTGGAGGATGCGGAGCGTTACGAGGCCGACGGCCGCGCGCTCTTGGACGGTTCCAAGGACCTCATCGAGGCGATGGGCCTGACCTTCGAAGAGCGCGAGCGGGTCGAGGGCATCGGGCCGGAGGGCGCCTGGCCCGGCGTGTACGCCGAGCGCGCGATCGGACAGGGAGCCTTCCAGCAGCTCATCCGCGTGATGTCCATGCGCCGCGGTCGCGTGGTTTTCGAGCTCGTCAGCATGAACGTGGCGGCCGTGGATCGGGCGGTCCTCGACCGCGCACTGATCCGTCTCGTGGCGGCGATCGACGCACCCGAGGAGGCGGCCAAGCTTCCCGCGCTGGCGCCGATCTCCGTGCCCACGGAGGAAGGGCCCGAGGAGGACACCGAGGACGTGCCGGGGGACGAGGAGCCCGAGCCGGCGGGGGCGGACCGATGAGGCGGCTCGCCGTCCTGGTCGGCTCACTGCTCCTCGCAGGGTGCGGGGACCCGGCTCCGGAGCCGGCCACGCCGGGGCTAGCCGTCGGGGGGGAGGCCGTCGGTGATCGGGTCCTGATCGAGCGCCAGGTGCCATCGGCCTTTGCCCGCATGGCGGCTCCCGTCGACGAGACCGAAGTCCTGCGCTGGATCGAGCGGCTCGAAGCCCACGCCCGGGCCCACCCTGGCGAGACGCTGCCCGTACGCGGCGACGACATCCTGTTGAAGGGCCTGGTGGAGGCCAAGTTCCGGTTCCTCGAGTCCGACCTGCCCATCCCCGCCTCGCCGGGAACCCCCGGCATCACCTCGCTCGCCGAGCGGGACTTCCTCCGGGGCCTCCTCCCCCGCTACCGGGCCGTCGTCCCCCGGGCCAAGGGCCCTGACGGGCGTTAGCCTCGGGTTCCGGGCGGAACCAACCGATCGGGACTACCGTCCGACCTCCGACCGGGCACCTCGATCTCCGATGGTGTCCCCGGGTCCCCCGTCCGCGTACCTTGGGGCCTCCTTGGGTACGCGGAACGGTCAAGAAGATCCGTGTCCGCAGTTCAGTTCACTTCACCGATGGCGCGGAGAGACGCGTCGCGCGTGGGAGATGCCATGAAGAACCTCGTCGCTTTCGCGGGCGTGACGCTTGGTGCGTTCGCGCTGTCCTTGGTCACCAGTGGTCCCACGAGCCTCGCGGGCGGCTGCTGAGGCCGTTCTCCGGCCAGTATGGCCGTCCTCAACAAGAACTGGGAGAGCGCCAACCGCGTCAGCCCGAAGGAAGCGGCGGTGGTGACCGGCGAGTCGGCGAGCGAAGCCGAGGCTGCGCAGGAGCCCACGATCTACCCCCAGCCCTGGCTGGTCTACGTCCCCGCGGTGAGCGGCGAAGAGGCCTTCGACAAGGCCGAGAAGGTCGTCCTGATGGACGACAAGGTCTGCATCGGCATGTGGGCCTTCAAGTGCGTCAAGATGAACGATGAGGATGCCAAGGCCGATCCGTTGCTGGCCAAGGGCTCCGAGCTGCCGCGCTTCTACGTGGTGCACCGCGACCTCTCGAAGGTGAAGCTGATCGAGGGCGGTGACATGAGCGCGAAGAAGCTCTTCTCCGCCATGGAGTCGGCTTCGAACGACGCGTACAAGCAGAAGCTCGAGAAGAACGTCAAGTCGGTGCTCAAGATCCTCAACGAGTTCGACAAGATCAACAACGAGCGCCGCGTCCTCGAAGAGAAGAAGGCGCGCGCCGGTGGCGAGGTCGACAAGAAGATGGAGCGCGACATCGCCGAGCTCGACGAGCGCGAGAAGAAGGCCAACGAAGAGAAGGCCGAGCTGCTTGCCTTCGAGCTCAAGGACGCCTGATCCTCGATCGTCTCGGCACGGGCACCTGCCCAGGCTGACCTGATACCCCATCCAGGGCGCCGGCCCTCCCCCACGGGAGCGCAGGCGCCCTGGGTTCGTTTTGGCGTGGCGTATACCCTCTCGCCGGGAGGCCCGCCGGCGTGATCGACCTCGTGACCCGCATTCCCCTGGCGGGGCTGATGCTGGTCGTGGCGCTCGGGTTCCTGCTGGGCCGCGTGACGTGGCGCGGCCTGGCCCTGGGGCCCGCGGGCGGCACGCTGCTGGTGGCGCTGGGCATCGGCAGCCTGGGCCTGCATCTGGACGCGCTCTACGGCACGGACACGCCCCGGCTGTCGATCGGTGACTTCGGCTTCGCGCTGTTCATCTACAGCGTCGGGTTCGAAGCGGGCCCGCGCTTCTTCGCCAGCCTCAAGGGCGGCGTGGGCTGGCGCTTCGTGGTGCTCGGGCTGTTGGTGAACGTGTTCGCCATGGGCGCCTCGATCGCCTGGGGCACCCTCTTCCGTCTCGGGGACGCCGTGACGGCGGGTGTGTTGGCAGGCGCGCTGACCAGCACACCTACGTTCGCGGCGGCGGAGGCCGTCTGCAGCGACCCGAACGCGCTCTCGGTCGTCTTCGCCTTCGCCTACCCCGTGGGTCTCACGGGCCTCGTGCTGATCCTGCAGTGGCTGCCACGGCGTCTCGGGCAGGACCTGGGGCCGACCGGCGAGGGCGAGGGCCCGGACCCCACCGCCGGTCCGCGCGGGGGCGAGCTGACGCGCGTCTTCGAAGTTCGCAACCCAGGCGCCATCGGCGTGCCGCTGCGCGAGCTGGGCCTCTCGCGCAAGACCGGCTGCTGGATCACGACGCTGCATCGCGGCATGGCGTTCGAGCCGGCGCGCGCCGAGACCGTGCTCGAGGAGGGCGACCACCTCATGGTGCGCGGTCGCCTCGACGAGCTGATGCGCTTCGGCGAAGCGGTGGGCCCCGAGGTGTACGACGACGAGCTGCGCCGGCGCCTGCCCTCACCGCGCCGCGTCGTGGTGACCGCCCCCGAGGCCGTGGCCGAGACGCTCGAGGGCCTCGCGCTCCCCCGGCGTTTCGGTGTCGCCGTGCTCGGGGTCGAGCGAGGGGACGTGGTCCTCGAGCCGCGCGCGGATCTCGCCGTGGAGCAAGGCGACGTGCTGCGTCTGGTGGGCCCGCGCGGGGGCATCCGCGAGGCCGGTCGTCAGCTGGGTCGCTTGGAGCGCCTCGCCACGGAGACCGACATCGCGGTGTACGCGGGCGGCATCCTCTTGGGCCTTCTGGTGGGCCAGCTGCGCCTCGACCTCGGGCGCTTCAACCTGACGCTCGGCACGGCGGGCGGGCTGCTGCTGGCGGGTGTCCTGCTGGGTCGCTTCCGCCGCATCGGACCCTTCTCCACGAACGTGCCCGCGCCTGCGCGCCAGCTCGTGCGCGACTTGGGCATCCTCTTGTTCACGGCGGAAGCGGGCGTGCGTGCCGGTGCGGCGCCGTTCGCACCCATGCGGGGCGTGTTGCTGCCGGCCTTGGCCGGCGCTGCCGTGGTCACGTTGATCGCCGTCGTGATGACGGTGCTGACGGCGCGCGTGTTCTTCAAGCGGCTCGCTCCCGTGCACGTGTGGGGCAGCATCGGAGGCGGCATGACGTCTTCGGCGGCGCTGACCACGATTCGTCGCGCCGCGGACGACAGCAACGAGCCCGCGCTCAGCTACGCGGCAGCCTACGCCGTGGCGAGCGTGTTCGTGACGCTGGCAGGCCAGCTGATCGTGCGCTTCATGGTCGGCTGACGCGGGTCGTCCACGCTGCCGTCATCAGGGCAGCTCGAAGCGCACGACCTCGCCCGCCACGACCTCGACATCGACCGTGCCCACGCGTCGACGACCGACCAACACGTCGAACCGCACGCGCCCGGGAGGCAACGGACCGATGCGGGGATGGCCTGCAGCGAGCACCGCGCTGCGCACCACGACGCCCTCCGGCGTGAGCGTCGGCAGGGGAACGCGTTCGGCGTGCACCAAGCGCAAGGGAGCGCTGCCTGCCGTGTTGGCTTCGAAGGGCACCAGCGGCACCACGTAGCCGGCCGGGACCAGACCGACATCGGTGGGTGCACCTACGGCAAGCTCGAGCGGACCCGCGGCCAGCGACTCGCCGGTGGTCTCGAGCGGCATGGCGTAGGCAAAGGCCCGGAACGGTCCCTCGGCATCGGCTCGGTAGAGCCGCACGACGGCCTCGAGGGGAGAGTCGGCCCGGGGCTCCGCGGCGACCTCCACGCCCACGAGATCGTCGGGCCGGCTGGGGTCCGAGCCGAACACACCCACGGCGCCCTCGAAGCCGGCGGGCACCCCGCGAAGGGTCACGGGAATCTCCCGTGGCGCGTCGGCCTCTTCGGCCGCAGACCCCGTCGTGTCTTCCACCTCGCCGACGGTGAGGGCCAACCGACCATGCCCACCTGGCTCCAACGTGATCTCGGCGCGGGTCGACTCGAGGCCCTCACCGAAGGCGGTCACGGCGTGCGTTCCGGGCACCAGGCCCTCGAAGTGCGCGAAGCGTGTGTCGCGGTCACCGGGGCGCACGTCGAGCGTCGCACGTCGGGGCTCGTCGCGAGGCCCTCGCAACAGCACGACGACGGACGCGGTCTTGTGGACATCGGGCACGAGGATGTGCACGTCGAGCGTGGCAGCGCGTACCCACGACACGATCAACAGCGGATCGATGGTCACGAACGGTCGGGGTGTGAAGGGCACCCACGGGGAGGTCGCGTCGCCTCCCTCGCCCTGGGGTTGCTCGGCACGTAGGCCGATGACCGTGGGCTCGCCGACGGGCCGCTCGCAGAACCGGCGAGCGGCCCCATCCCAGCCCGTCAGCTTGACGGTGAACGTGCGCTGCTCCTCCCGACCGGGCAGACGCCGGCGTCCCGGACGCCCGTCGTCACCTGCGAACACGGTGACCGTGACCGGTTCGTCCGGCCACTCGCCGTCGAGCGCCGCCAGCCGGATCGCCGCGAGGCGACGCGGCCTCTCGAGGGTGACCGAAGCGGGCTTGGACAGTGCGATCTCGACGTCGCTGGCGAGCACCGACCAGGCGTGCTCCAGCGGCACGAAGCCGATGTCGTAGCGCCCCGCAAACGGCACCCTCAGCGTTGCCTGCTGCGCTCCCGTGACGAGGAGCTCCGGCACCACGTCCATGTCATCCACACCCGGCGAGCCCGCCTCCAGCGCGTACACCGTGCCGGCGTACGGCTGGCCTTCCGCGTCGAGCGGTACGACAACCTCGACCGGCAACCCGTCCGGGACGAACGGTGACGCCGGCTCGGGCGGCGCGGCCGGCCGCTCGGGCAGCGGCGTCGTGGCCCCCTTGCCCACCGGCGGTGCGTGGCGCGAGACGGCCACGAACACGCCCACGATGACCAGCAGGGCGCCCACGAGCCAGGGCAGGTGCGAGCGACGATCGCGGCCGGCGTCCGGGTCCATGGGCCCCATCGTACGCACCCCCCGCGCACGGCCACGCCGTGTGCGCTACCCTCTCCCGCCCGGCCATGCCAGGCCGCCGAAGGAGGATTCCATGCGTCGCTTTGCCTTCCTGTCTGCCGTGCTGGCCGCCGGCGTGGTTGCGTTCCCCGCCCGAGCCGACGATGCGCCGGCCAGCGAGCCGACGGCGGCTCCGAAGCGCCTGACCATCGGCGACAAGGCGCCCGACGTGGACATCGAGCACTGGGTCAAGGGCGTGGAGATGGACCGCCGCGGCAACTTCACGCCGCTGACCACGTGGGAGCCGGGCCAAGTCTACCTGCTCGAGTTCTGGGCCACGTGGTGTCCGCCGTGCGTCGGCAGCATGCCGCACCTCTCCGAGCTCCAGGAGAAGCACGCCAAGGACGGCTTGCATGTGATCGGCGTCAGCAGCGAATCGCTGCCCAAGGTCATCGAGTTCCTCTTCAAGACCTACGAGCGCGATGGCAAGGTCCAGAACGACCGCACGCACTACACGCTCACCACCGATCCCGACGGCAGCACGCACGACTCGTTCTTCCGCGCCGCGGGCCAGACGGGCATCCCTTGCGGCTTCGTGATCGGCAAGACGGGTGAGGTCGAGTGGATCGGCCACCCCATGCGCGTGGACGACGTGATCGAGCAGGTCATCGCCGGCACATGGGACCGCGCGGCCTACAAGACGGAGTTCGAGGAGAAGCAGCGCCTCGCCGCACTCAACCGCGAGTTCCGCACGGCCTACAACCCGGCTCGCCGGGCCGGCGACTGGGAGACGTGCTGGCAGCTCCTCCAGGAGAAGGGCGCCGAGCTTCCCAACCTCGAGATGGAGCGCGCGCACGTCCTGATCGTCGGGCTCAAGCGCAACGACGAGGGCTACGCAGTCCTCAAGGACTACGCCGAGGCGTCGAAGGACAACGCGCAGACGCTGAACGCGATCGCCTGGTGGATCGTGGACACGAAGGGCCTCGAGACGAAGGACCTCGACCTCGCCCAGTCGCTGGCCGAGAAGGCCTGTGAGCTGGCCGAGCACAAGGACGCCTCGATCATGGACACGCTGGCCCACGTGCACCACGCGCGCGGCGAGCTCGACAAGGCCATCGAGATCCAGACCCAGGCGGTGGAGCTGGCGGCCGACAACGAGCGGCTGCAGAAGCAGCTCACGCAGGTGCTCGAGACCTGGAAGAGCGAGCAGGGCGCCGCCGGCAGCACGGACGCCGCCGAGTAGCGAGCGCCGTTCAGTAGCGCGGGATCGCGGGGTCGACCGTCTGGGACCAGAGGTCGATCCCGCCGATCACGTTGCGGGCTCCGGCGCGCCCCTGATGCCGGAGCCACGCGGTCACCATGTGGCTGCGACGACCGGTGTGGCAGAGCACGGCGATCTCCGTCGCGCCGTCCAGCTCGCCCAGGCGTTCCGGCAGCTCCTGCATGGGGATGCAGGTCGCGCCCTCCACAGCCGCCCACGTGAGCTCCACGGGCTCGCGTATGTCGAGCAGCACGAAGCCCTCGCGCTTGGCGCCAAGCGCTTCGGCGGCTTCCTCGGGCGTGATGGTCGGTACGTCGTGCATGGCGTGGTCGGCGTTCGCGCCTACATGCGCTTGTAGCGCGGGCCGCTGCCGCCTTCGCGCGGCGTCCAGCGGGGCCCGAGCACGTCGGTGGCCTTGCAGTCCACGCAGTTGGGCGCGTTCACGACGAGTCCGTCCGGGCCATCCTCGTAGACGCCCGCCGGGCACATCGCCGCGTAGAACGCGGCCACCGCCGGCGTGACGGGCTCGCCCGTGACCAAGTGCGACGGGATGTCGTCGCGCGTCTGGTTGCCCGACTTGTAGACGGCATCGACCTTGCTGAAGGTCAGCTTGCCGTCGGGCACGAACGGCTCCTCCTCGCTCCACGTGCGAGGTTCCTCGGCGTCGGCTTCGACGTGGATGGTCTTGCCGGGGAACATGCCCTTGGTGGCGATCATCAGGCTCGAGCGCGCACCGCCGCCCACGAGGCCGTGCTTGAACGCGAGCCGCATGTTGCGCGTGGTGTAGAGATCCTTGCCGATCCAGCCATCACGCACGGCCTGCGTGTAGGGCGCCAGCGATGTCGCCGAAACGTCGTCGGCCTTGAGCGCCGCATAGATCGTGCGCGCCGCGAGGATGCCGCTCTGCATGGCGTAGTGGATGCCCTTGAGCGAGGGCACGTCGACCAGACCGGCGGCGTCGCCCAGCACGAGCAGCCCCTCGTCGTGCAGACGCTCGGGGATCGCATGCCATCCGCCTTCGGGGATGGTCTTCGCCCCCCACTCCACCATCTCGCCGCCTTCGAGCAGCGGCCGGAACAGCGGATGCGTCTTGAGGCGCTGCAGCAGGACGTGGACGTCCAGCCCCGCGTCCGGGGCGTCGAGGCCCACGACGAGGCCGAGCGCCACGAGGTTCTCCTCGAGCGGGTAGCAGAAGCTCCCACCGAAGGCCGTGGGCGGAAGCGGCCACCCGAGCGTGTGGATCACGGCGTCCAGCGGCTGCTTGGTCTCCCAGAGTTCCTTCACGCCCAGCGCGTAGATCGGCGGGTTCGTGGAGGTGACGTTGCGCTCACGACGCCAGGCTTGGGTCAGCGGCCCGCGCGTGCCCTCCGCCAGCGCCACGACGCGCGCCGTCAGCTCGGTCGGCGGCGTGAAGCCACTGCCCTCGCTGCCGTCGCGCTTCAAGCCCGACGCCGTCGTGCGCACGCCGACGACACGCTCGCCCTCCAGCAGCAGGCTCTCCACCGGGAAGCCCGTGAACACGTTGACGCCGCGCGCCTCGGCCTGCTCCCCCATCCAGCGCACGATCTCGGAGATCGACGCAACGTGGTTGCCGCGGTTGTGCATGGGCGGCGGCACGGGAACACGCAAGCGCTTGTTCTCGGTCAGGAAGTAGACCCGCTCCTTGCCGACCGGCGTGCGCAGCGGCAGGTCCTCGAGCGGCAGGTCCGGGAACAGCTCGCGCAGCGCGCGCGGGTTGACCACGGCGCCCGAGAGGTTGTGCTGGCCGAGCTCCTCGGCCTTCTCGAGCACCGCGATCTCGACCTCGCCGACGCCGTCGCCGCGCTCGTTGCCTTCGCGCACCAAGCGCGCCAGCTCGATGGCGCCCGCCAGGCCGGCCGGCCCCCCACCCACGAACACCACGTCCATCGGGACGGCCTCGTCGTCGGGCGCCTCGCGGCGCAGCAGGCGCGCGCGGGGCAGGGGCGGCTGGACGTCGGCAGGCTTGAAGGAAGCGGGCATGGGGCAGGTTGTACCGCTTGCCCCCTGGGGGGTGCCCCATCCCGCCCAGGGCTACGTCACGAGCACCCGGCCGCGCGTGCCGACGTCCACGAGACCCAGCTTGAACAGCAGCGGCTCGATGCGCTTGCGGACGGCGGCCTCGGGCAGGCCCAGGTATGCCGAAATTCGGCACAGCGTGACGGGGCCGCGCGCGGCGGCCAGCTCGTCGAGGTAGCGACGGTGCTCGGGGTCGAGGCCGGTCTCGTCGAGATCGAGCCGCTTGAGGGCCGCCAGTACGGCGCGACGGCCGATCGGGCGATCCGCATCCTCGTGGCCCACCACCTGCGCACGGATCGCCTGCACCAGGGCCCCCACCTTGCGTGGGCTCCCGGCCGCGACCCGGGCGATCAACAGCGCCCCCTTCGGTCGCAGGGCGAACCCCCAGCGCGTCGCGTGGTCCATGGCGATCTCCGCCAGCTCCTCCGGCGTCATGAGCGTGAGGCGTTCGACGACCTGGAAGCGACTGCGCAAGGCGTCGGGGATCTCCATCTCCTCCGTGGTGGCGGCCAGCAGCGTGAAGCGCGGAAGCTCCAACACGATCTCGCGCGAGCGCGCCCCCTGGTTGATGGTGAGCGTGACCTGCTGATCGGTCATTGCCTCGTAGAGCAGCTCCATGACCTTGCGCGGCAGGGAGTGGATCTCGTCGAGGAACAGCGCATCGTCTTCGCGAAGGCCGGCCAGCAGACCCAGGAGGGTGGTCGGGTCGCTGGCGCGGTTGCCCATGGCCGTCGTCAGGCGCACGCCCATGCGCGCGGTGACGGCCCGGGCCAGTGTCGTCTTGCCCGTTCCGGCCGGTCCCACGAAGAGCGCATGCGGGAAGGGGGCGTGGTCCTTCTCGGCCGTCTTCGCCCAAGCCTGCAGGCGGTCCACGAGCCGGTCGCGTCCGCGCAGGCCTTCGAACGCCGAAGTCATGCAAGCCCGATCTTCCGGGCTGCCGTCGCGCCGCAGTTTCGGCAAGTGTGAGGAAGACAGCTCGCCGTCAGTCGGCGGCACGAAGCCGCGCACGAGGTCGATGCGGCCTCCCTCACCGGTGCGCAGCGCATCGGAGCAACGCGCCCACCAGTCGCCTCGCACCCGGGCTGGCATCTCTTCGAGCGTGAGCGGCTCCGGCCGCGGAGCCGGGGGCGGGGTGGGCTCGAGGATGACGGCTCGCTGCGAGGCCTCGGCAGCGGCGCGCAGGGCCTCGGCATCCGGCGCCTCGAAACGGCACGTCGCGCCGTGATCGCCCTGCGCCACGAGGTGTCCGGCGTGCAGCAGGGCGTGGCAGCTGCTGCAGAGCGTGGCCAGGTTGGAGAGCTGCGTCGGTCCACCGTCCGCCCGGAAGATCACGTGGTGGGCCTGCAGGCGCTGGCGGTTGCCGCAATTGCGGCACATCACGCCGTCGCGCTCGAGGACGAGCGCGCGCATCCACGGCGGCGTCTTGCGGTCGGGTGCGTCGAGCGTGGCAGCCGGAACCGGACCGTCCTCCGTGTCCACGGAGAGGTGGGAAGGGCAGTCCTCGTGCACGCAGTGCTGCTTGAGCTCGATGCGGTACACCGGACGCGACGCGCCTCCACCGCCGAGGTAGCGCTCGGCGAAGATCCGATGCGCGTCGCAATCGGTCACGGGCGCACCGAGCTCCTCGGCCAGGGCCTCACGGGCCTGCTCCCACAGGCGCTTGGTGACGGCGTCGTGCACGACGCGAAGGGGGTAGCGCACCTCGGGCAAGCCCTTGCCCTTGCCGGCCTTCGGCGGCGGCCCGCCAGGCTTGCTGTTGCGCACCGCTCGCTTGAGGCTCTCGAGGTCATGGTCGACGGCGCGCGCGAGCCACGCCAGCTCATGGGCCGGGGAGACGACGCGCGCGAGGACGACCAGCTTGCACCAGGCGATACCGCGCTGGCGAAACGTGTCGTCGATGGCGGGGTGATCACGAAGCATGAGGCCGACGGCACGCAGCTCGCCGACGCGTCGCCGATCCATGTCGAGCTGCTTCCTGGCGAAGTGCTCCAGCGTGGGGCTGCCGAGCTCCTTCCATCCCGTACGGTCGACGAGCTCTGCGATGTAGAAGGCAAGCGCGCGCTGCGAGATGTCGCCCATGCGCTGGATGTGGCGCACTTGGTCGATGATTGCACGCACGGGCAGCCCGCGGATCAGCTGGACCGGAGCGAGCCGCGCCGCCTGTGATTGCGCGTATCCAGGTCCCTGCGACAACGGCGGAGAAGCCTCGCAGACCACCGACGCGCCGTACCCGGGCAGCAAGCGCAGGTGGCCGAGTCGTTGCGGAACGGATCCCGCAGAGCGGGGCATTGCACCGATTGCGGGATCGTGAGCGGAAGCCTGCCTTGGGGCGTGCGAAGGAGCCTGGCGTCCCATGTCGTTCTCCCGCCCCGCCGCGGTCAGGCGCGGGCGATACGAACATCATACGAACGCGGGTGACAGTCCTGAACGACCTGAAATCAGGGCTTTGAGCGGGTGGCTGCCGCGTCTTGCGTGCCCGGATCGGGTCCAGGCGCCTCCGCACGTGGCGAGCGCGGCTACGTAGACTCGCCGCGATGGGACTCCTGACCTTCAGCCTCAACGTGACGCTCGACGGCTGCGTCGACCACCGGGAGGGGATCGCCGACGACGAGACGCACGCCTTCTTCACCCGCCTCATGGACGCGAGCGGCGCGATGCTCTGGGGTCGCACCACCTACGAGATGATGGAGGCCTACTGGCCGGCCGTCGCGCGCGGCGAGGTGGACGCGCCACGCGCCATCCGCGAGTGGGCCGCCCAGCTTCAAGCCAAGCCCAAGTACGTGGTGTCCTCCACGCGTACGGACTTCCCGTGGACGAACAGCCACCACGTCGGCGGCGACCTGCGCGCGAGTGTGCAGAGGCTCAAGGACGCAACGCCCGCCGGTGTGCTGCTTGGTAGCGGCAAGCTGGGCCTCGCGCTCGACAAGCTCGACCTGATCGACGAGTACGTGTTCCTTGTCCATCCCCGTATCGCGGGCCACGGCCCGACGCTCTACGAGGGCGGTCTCGCGGCCACGCGCAAGCTCGAGCTGCTCTCGGCAATCCCGCTCCGGTCCGGCGCGGTGGCGATGCACTACCGACGCGCGTAGTTCGCCCCCCCACGGACATCAGACCCTCCCCCCGTGGCCTAGGCTACGGGTCCCGGGGAGAGACCATGCGCATCCTGCTTCCCCTCTCGCTCCTGACGGCCTGCTTGCTGGGCCTGAGCGTGCCGCCAACCGACGCGGGTGACGCCGAATCGCCGTTGAGCTCCCTCTCTCGCCTCGACCTCGAGGTGCAGCACTGGGAAGGCACGTTCGGAACGTACTTGGTGCCGCAACGCGGAGACCGCGTAGTCCTCGACGTGGATCGGATCGGCAAGGAGGGCTTGGTCTCGCTGCATGCTGGCGAGGGGCGCACGGGCTCGTTCGACTTGGATCACCTCGCCACGGAACACGACACGACCGAGGGAGATGCTGCGGCTGGCTGGACGCGCCGCGTCGTGCTCGTGGGTCGTCGAGACGCGACAGACACGGACCAGACCGTGCTGGAGCTCGTCATGCGCTACGAAGTGACGCGGTTCAAGGATCGTGACGGCCGCCGCGTCCAGCTCTCGGGCAACCGGACTCATGCGACGCTGCGAATCCACACCCTTCGCGATGACGAGACCGTTCGCGAGTACGCCCTCGCGACCCTGTTTCATGATCGCGACTCAGGGCTTCGGATTCCTGGGAGCGGCTCGGAGGCCGCGGCAGTCGACGGACCGGCCAAGCTTGATGCAACGCGTGATCCAGCTCGGCATGACCCCGGAGCCACCCTGATTGACGCGCTCTCGTACTTCGAGAATGGACGACGGCTCTGCACGTCCATCTGGCGCGTCCACCTCGCCCCGCCGTCGACGAGGCTGGACCTACTCGCTGCCAACAGCGCAGGACCGCACGGCAGTCCTTGGCCACGCGCTGCAATCGTGATCCTCCAGTCGGATCAAGGAGCCGCTACCTACGGTGGAACGACACTTGGATTGATCTACGAGGAAAGCCAGTGGCCACCGATCTATGGACCTCCTCCGGACAAGTACAAGCTGTCGCGCGTGTCGGCCGCCTCGGGGGGGAACAAGGTCTTCGTGGTCCGCCTCCGGAGCTGGGAGGGCCGGCAGGACGCGGTCATCTACCCGACCCGCGTCGGCCCCTGGGGCCAGGCAGGAACGCCCAGCTTGCCGGACTCCTTCGGACAGGCCGTGGCTTGGCCTGAGGAGGCTGAGCCGACGGCGAGCTTCGACCTGAAGAGACTGGGGCCCAGCCGCCTGGGATCGCGCATGTTCCTGGATCTCTCCGCCGCCCCACTCGGAACTGGCCTACTCGTGTCCGTCTGGGATGGCCACGCGTGGGAGGGGCTCACGTGGAGTTCCCCTGCGGGTGACTGGAAGCGTCTTGGCCCCGAGGTGAAGTGAAGGGATCGAGCAGGGTTCGAGTCGCGGTTGCTGGGTGAAGCGCCGCGTGCACGGAGCGGGAGGCACCGGGGCACCACATGGGGCTTGCTGACGCCTAGGCGCAGACTGCAACGACCTCGCCCTCCCACGCACTACTCACGAGGAGCAACCACGTGTTCAAGGCAACGCATCCGATTCTCGGTACGCGCGACATGCCCCGGGCGATTGCCTTCTACGTAGACAAGCTCGGCTTCGAGATTGCGTTCGAGAGTCCGCCCGAAGCTCCGCAGTACGTCGGCTACCGGCGCGATGCGGTAGAGATCCACATGCAGTTCCAGCTCGAGCATGAGATGAGTCGAACGCGCTTGCGATTCGTCGTCGAGGACCCGGACGCTCTGTGCGATGAGTACCAGCGACGCGGCGTCGAGTGCAGCCCGGCGGGTATCCAGACAACGGCTTGGGGCACACGGGAGTTTGCGCTGTGGGATCCCGATCGAAACGCGCTGACCTTCTACCGGAACGTGCCGAAGGAGGATGGGTAAGCCACGCGGGAGCAGATCAGGCCTCGGCCGCGCTCGCCGCGCCCCGCCCCGCCCCGCCCTTCCTAGTCGAGATCGAAGATTACATCCGTTGTCCCCGCCTTGACGGACTTCTCGACGCTCCAGACGTCGCCCGCATGGGTGCCCACACTGACTTCGTACGTGCCCGGTGGAAGGCCGCGTACGCGGAATGACCCGTCGCGCTCCAGTCGAGTGCTTGTGACAAGGAGTCCGGAAGATCTGGTACCCGCTGCCGGCGCGAACACGTCCACGCGGATGGCATCGCGAAGGAGGCCCCTTGTCTCACCTGTCGGCACGCTGAACAGCCTCGTGCCCCGGACCCTTCCGGCGATCTCCATGACCTCGACGGGCTCGATGCGTTGCTCCTGCGCACTCGGCTTCAGACCGCGCGCCACGACATGTCGGCGGCTGCCCTCGGTTTCCGCCCAAAGCTCGAGCTCACGGTCGAGCGGCAAGGCGACGAAGCACACCCAGCCGTCCTTGCGGATGGGCGCGTAGCGGACAGGCCATGAGCCGTCCGGCTCCACCCACCTCACGCGCGCCCACCTCTCCTGCTGCCCAGGGACGTAGTCGACGAGATGTAGAAGCAGCTGCGGGCCCGGGTCGAGCACGATCACGAGGTCACGCACACCGGCACGGGTCTCGACGCGGGTCGCAGCAGAATGCGCCCGAGGTCCGCCGGCCTTCACGAGCAGGACGGCAGGGCCCTCCGACAGGGCTGAGGTCTGGAACCTCCCATGCACATCCGTTCTCCACGAGTGCTGCACACGCCAGCTCTTGGGCAGCCCCTCCACCTCGATCTCGACAGCCGGGATCGCCCGGCCCTCAGCGTCGCGGACCACACCCGCGACAGGCCGGCCTGCCGCTCGCCCACGGTCACCCGCCCATGCAACTGCGAGCCACGCAGCCACCGCCGCGACAGCGATCAAGGCGGTGCGCAAGCCGCGACTCATGACATGCCCCTCGAACCTGCGTGACGAGGCGAATCTAGCAACGCAGTCATGACCCCGCGGTTCGCACGAAGGGCAACATTGCCCCCCGCCTCCATGCCCGTGCGACTCCGGCATCGCGAGTTCCGTACGAATCCACGGCACGCAATAGGCCTCAGGGGGCCCGGCGTGCGCGGACTCGCTTGGGATGAAGGTGGCCAGGCCAAGGCCCCGTTGGAAGAGGTAGGCCGAAGTGCCTCGCGAGCAGCTCGTGATCGCGACGATCGATGTCGTCATGGCCTTCGTAGCCGTGACTGGCTGCCTCGAACCCAGGTGAAGTGCAACGAACAGCGCGCGTTCCGACACGACCTCGGCCAGCGAGGTCCTCTCGCGACCAGCGCACTTCGCTGCCGTCAGCCTGTGCCTGCCATCCGTCACCGCCGGGGTCCATGCGCAAAGGATGGAGGTCGATCTGCCGGCCGCGTGCGTCGGCCAATACGAAGCTGCTCGGCCACTCGTCCCGCTCCGGCACGCGCGTGTACTCGGGAAGGGCGGCTTCGAGTCGTGCGAGATCGTCGCGATCCACGGCCAGATCCAGGTCATCGTGAGGTCGAGTTTCCTCACCGAGCAGGGCATCCATGCCCCACCCGCCGTGCAGCCAGTACCGCACGCCAGCCTCGTCCAGCCTACCCAGCGTCTCCAGCACGTCGTCCCGCAGCATGCCTGTGCCCTTCGCGTCGGTAGGGCCGAGACTACATGGGCGGGAACCACCGCTGCGCCCTTGACGACCGAAGCGGCGCGACGGACCTACTCCCCGTCGGCTGCCGGCTTGGCGGGTCGCTCGGGTAGCGGCGTTTCGACGTCACCGCGGGTGTGGAGCGAGACGAGGCGGTCCCACTCGCCGGTGCGCATCCAGTCGATGCCAATGAGGGCCTCGTAGCCCTTGGCGAGCCAGGGCTTGGCTTCGTCGTGCTTGTCGAGGGTCCAGAGGCACTCGCCGATCTCTTCGAAGACGAAGCCGTCGGTCTCGCCCTTGGCTTCGTAGGCGGCGAGCAGCTCGCGCTGTTCGGCGAGCGCTTCCTCGACGCGGCCGAGAACGCGCTTGGCCTTGGCGGCGCTCCAGCGACTGATCAGGTCGCTGGCGCCGCGAGCCTTGCGCCAAGCGGCGTCGCGCTCGAAGTACACGAGGGCCTTGGCGTGCTCGCCCTTCTCGAAGAGCGTCCAGCCGGTGTTGTTGTAGAGGGCGCCGAGCCACTTCTGCGTGCGCGCGCTCTTGGAGGCCTCGGCGGCGGCGATGGCCTTCTCGTTCCAGGCCAGGGCTTCGTCGGGGGGCGCGGCGATGCCGAGCATGTGCATGGCGTCGAGCGCGTGGAAGTCGGAGCCTGCCTCGCGGGCGACCTCGAGCGACTTCGCGAACACGGGCACCGAGCGCTTGGGATCACCCGAGGAGTTCCAGCAGCGGCCGCGCTCCAGGAGGATGCGCGCGCGGGCCACGGAGGCACCTGCGCACGCGTCGCCACCCTTGGCAAGGACCTCTTCGGCCTCGTCCAAGAGCGCGTGGGCCTTGTCGAACTGGCCGCGCAAGCTGTGCGTGCGCGCGAGCTGACTCAACAGCTCGGCGAGGTAGAGCGGGTCGTCACCCTCGCGCGCGGCGGGAAGGAACTCGCGGAAGGCGGTCTCGGTGGCTGCCGGATCGCCGTAGTTCCACTTGGTATCGAAGTCGCGCGCGGCGTTGGCGGGAAGCTCGACGGGCTCGGGAGGCTTCTCCGGGGCTGCGGGAGCCTTCGGGGCTTCGTCGTCGGCCATGAGCGCTCCTCCCGGGGCCAGCCCAAGGAGGGCGGCCATCACGACGGCAACGAGCGGCCGACGCTGAATCACGTCTCGAGCCACCTGCGCATGACGCGGATCATGGGCCCGACGTCCAGCGCCGAGGCCATCTCGCGGGCGCTGTGCATGGCGAGCATGGGATTGCCCACATCCACCGTAGACAGACCCAGGCGGCTGGCACTGATGGGACCGATGGTGGAGCCGCAGGGCATGTCGTTGCGCACGACGAAGTCCTGCGTGGTCACCCCCACGTCGGAGGCGAGGTTGCGGAACAGCGCGGCGGAGATCGCGTCCGTCGCATAGCGCTGGTCGACGTTGATCTTGACGACGGGGCCGCGCCCCATGTGGGGGCGGTGCAGCGGATCGTGCTTCTCGGGGTAGCCCGGGTGCGCCGCGTGGGCCATGTCGGCCGAGACGAGCGTGCTGCGCGCGATGGCCCGGAGCAGCGACTGCTGGTCGCCCGCCAAGCGCGAGAGGACATCGGCCAGGAACGTGCCCTCGGCCCCCGTGGAGCTGCGGCTGCCGACCTCTTCGTGGTCCCACAGCGCGACCACGCGCGTGAACGGGGCGGCGCGTCCTTCACCCGCGGTCAGCGCACGGATGGCGGCGTGGCACGACCCGAGGTTGTCCAACCGCGGCGCGTTGATCATCTCCTCGTCGGGCCCTGACAGCGTCGACGGGCACGTGTCGTAGAGCATGAGGTCATGCCCGAGCAGGTCACGCGCGGCGAGGTCGTCGACGCCCTGTTCGGCCAGGGCGGGGCGCAGCAAGCCCAGCAGGTCCGGCGCACCCGAGTCGCCCACGATGGGCGAGATCTGGGTCTGCGGGTTGGGCTTGAACCCGTCGGCGCGGATATCGCGCTGCAGGTGGATCGCGATGTCGGTGACCCGCAGCAGCGGACGCTCGAGATCGACGAGCACCACGCGACGCTGATCCCCATCGCGCACCACGACGCGGCCCGCCAAGCTGCACTCGCGGTCGAACCACGTGTGCAGCAGGACGCCGCCGTACGTCGCGACGTCGAGCACCCGCAGCCCCTCGGCCACGCGATCGGGGCGCGGCTTCAGCCGCAGGTTGGGCGAGTCGGTGTGCGCCCCGATCACATGGAAGCCGGAGTCCTCCGGCGGCGCGGAGCCGATGTGGAACGCGACGATGCTGCCACCGCCGCGGACGACGTAGGCCTTGGCTCCCGCGTCGGGCTGCCAGGCGTCTTCTTCGTTCCAGCGCACGAAGCCCGCGCCTTCCAGGCGGCGGGCGACCTCGGCAACCGCGTGATACGGCGTGGGCGAGGCGTCGATGAAGTGCAGGAGATCGTGGGCCTCGAGCGGGGCAGTCGCGTGCATGCGAAGGGTGTGCTCCGAAAGCGTGTGGCGTCGATGCGGTCGTGCGGAACGAGGATCAGAACTGGACCTTGGGCACCTCGCGCTCGGCCGGCGTCTCGACCTCGAACATCTCGGCGCGCTCGAAGCCGCCGCTGATGAGGTTGGCCGGGAAGACCTCACGCTTGTTGTTGTATTGCGTCGCGACGTCGTTGTAGATGCCGCGCGCCAGGCTGATGCGGTTCTCGGTCTCGGTGAGCTCGGCCTGGAGCTGGAGGAAGTTCTCGTTGGCCTTGAGGTCGGGGTAGCTCTCGACGAGCCCGAAGAAGCCACCGAGCGCGGCGCCCAGCGCGGCCTCGGCCTTGCCCGACGCGGCCGGACCCTTGCCCTGCGCGCTGATCGCCTGGTTGCGGGCCTGGATCACGCGCTCGAGCGTCTCGCTCTCGTGCTTCATGTAGCCCTTGGCCGTCTCGACCAGGTTGGGGATGAGGTCGTGACGGCGCTTGAGCTGCACGTCGATGCCCGACCAGGCGTTCTTGGTCTCGTTGCGGGCGCGAATCAGGCCGTTGTAGATGCCGATGAAGGACATCGCGACGAGGGCGACGACACCGAGGGCGATCCAGAGCACCATGGGCAACCTCCTGGAGGGCAGGGTGGGAGAAGGTCCGGGATCCTACCGCGGAGCCCGACGAGAGCCGGTCAGGATCGCCAGTCCCACGACGAAGAAGGCGCCTAGAGCCAGCACGGCGGGGCGCTGATCGCCAAGCGCTTCGCTGAGGCCGCCAAACAGCAGGGGGCCGAGGATGGCGCCGGACTTGCCGCAAAGCGCGTAGAAGCCGAACAGCTCTGCCTCCTGGCCATCGGGGATGCGACGCGCCATCGCTGCACGTGCCGTGCTCTGGATGCTGCCCAAGCCGAACCCGGCGAGGCCCGCCACGGCGAGGAACGCTCCCTTGGTCGTCGCGAACCACGTGGCGGCCACCACGGCAATCCACAGGAGGAGCAAGCCGCGAAGCAACGTGTCCGGCTCATGGCGGCGTGCCAAGCGCGCGATGACCGCCGCGCCGATGAGCGCCGTGACCTGCACGCCCGCGATGAGACCCAAGAGCTCGGCGTCGCTGAAGCCGAGCGTGCGCTTGGCGAAGAGCGACGCGAACGAAATCACCGTGAGCACGCCGTCCATGAAGAAGAAGTAGGCGAGCAGATAACGACCGACGGGTCGGCCGAGGACCTGCTCACGGAACGTGCGCCACGTCCCGGCCGCACCCACGCGTGCCGCTTGCACCACGCTCATGCCCGTGGGGCGGTCGTGCGGAAGGCGGCGCCACGAGGGCCACGCGGCAAGCCACCACTGCAACGTCAGGGCGATCCACACCCCCACCAGCCAACCGCTCTTGAGCAACGGCACCGCGATGCCCAGTGCCACGAGCGAGCCCACGTAGCCCCAGGCAAACGCACGCGCGGAGAGGACGCCCTGTTCCTCCGGGGGCACGAGGCGCGGCAGGTAGGCGTTGTAGAAGACGATGGCGCCCTCGAAGCCGACGTTGGCCAGCACGCCCAGCACGAAGCCGAGCACGACGTCGCCTTCGCCCAGCGCACCGAACGAGAGCACCGCGGCGCCTCCCAGCAGCGTGAGCAGCACGAGCAGTCGCTTGCGCACGCCGGCGTGGTCGGCGATGCCGCCCAGCAGCGGGCCGAGCACGGCCACCATGAGCATCGACGTGGAGACCAGCCGGCCCCACGCCGCATCGCCCGCGTTGCCCCCGACGACCTTCGTCGCGTACCAGGTGCCGAAGACGACCGGGAACAGGACGGCGAAGGCCGAGTTGCCGAAGTCGTACAGGCACCACGCGCGCTGGGCGCGCGCGTCGGCGGTGGGCGGCGGCGGGGAGCCCGCGGCAGGCATCTGCGGATCGTACGGAGCGCCGCCCCACGGCGGCGCGCCCATCTCCCGGGCCCCGAGCGGACCGCGGGCGCGCGCCTGGGTAGGATGCCCGCCCCCCGCCCCGTAGGGACACGGTCCCGGGCGGGGCGACCGGCGCGGCCCCTCCCCCGTCCCTGGAGCAGGGAGGGCCGAGCCACGGGGAGGAGAGCGTGATGAGCAAGAACGTCGATTCGATTGCCAAGGCCATGGTGGCTCCCGGCAAGGGCATCCTGGCGGCCGACGAGAGCTTTCCCACGATCGCGAAGCGCTTCGCGTCCATCGGGGTCGAGAGCTCGGAGACGTTGCGCCGCGACTACCGCGAGATGCTGTTCACGACGCCTGGCGCCGAGGCCTACATCAGCGGCGTGATCCTGTTCGACGAGACGCTGTTCCAGAAGGGCGCCGACGGCACCCCCTTCGTGGCCACGCTCGAGCGCCTGGGCATCCTGCCGGGCATCAAGGTCGACGCGGGCGCCAAGGACCTGGCCGGCCACCCGGGCGAGAAGATCACCGAGGGCCTGGACGGCCTGCGCAAGCGGCTTGACGCCTACCGCGAAGCGGGCGCCCGCTTCACGAAGTGGCGCGCGGTCATCACGATCGGCGACGGCATCCCGAGCCGCGCCTGCATCGAGGCCAACGCGCACGCCTTGGCGCGCTACGCCGCCCTGGCCCAGGAAGCCGGCTTGGTTCCGATCGTGGAGCCTGAGGTCCTCATGGACGGCGACCACACGATCGAGCGCTGCGAGCAGGTCACCACCGACGTCCTCGTCGAGACCTTCCACCAGCTGGCGATCCAGGGCGTGCGTCTCGAAGGCATGGTGCTCAAGCCCAACATGGTGATCTCCGGCACCACGTGTCCCGTGCAGGCCGACGTCGACACGGTCGCGGCGGCCACGGTGCGCACGCTGGCCCGCACCGTGCCGGGCGCGGTCCCGGGCATCGCGTTCCTCTCGGGCGGTCAGAGCGACGAGCTGGCCACGGCCCATCTCTCGGCGATGAACGCCATGGGTCCCCACCCCTGGGAGCTCACGTTCTCCTACGGCCGCGCGCTGCAGGCCCCGTCGCTCAAGGCGTGGGGCGGTAGCGCCGAGGGCGTGGCCGCGGGCAAGGCCGCGTTCCTGCACCGCGCCAAGATGAACGGCCTCGCCCGCACGGGCGCGTGGTCGGAGGCCATGGAGGCGGCGTCGGTGGCCTGAGCTCCATGTCGGACGACGTGGACACACCGAGCCCTGCCGAGCCGGAGCGACGCCCGCTCCCGGTCCGCGTCTTGGTCGCCGCAGGCATCGTGGCGGCCATCGGGCTGCTGTTCCCGCTGCCGCGGGCCCACCGCGCGTGGGGCCTCCCCATGGACCTCGCGCACCTCGGCCTGGGTGCCGGGCTGACGTGGCTGGTGGCGCGCTTCGCGGAGCGCTTCGGCGTCTCGCGTCTGCGAGCGGCGTGGACCGGTTGGGTGGCGTCGACGCTGTTCCTGGGCGCCTTCGAGATCGCGCAGCAGCTGACAGCGCGCTCGCCGGGGCTGGAAGACGCGGTGGCCAATGCGCTGGGCGGCCTCGCGACGGTCCTCGTGCTCGTGCTGCCGCGACGTCGGGCCCTGCCCCTGGCGGCGCTCGTGCTCGCCGTCGGCGCCGCCCCCGTCGCGCTCGCGGGCCTGGACCTCTACCGCCAAGGCCGGGACCTGCCGATGCTCTCGGACCTCGAGACGCGCCTCGAGATGCTGCGCTGGGGATCCAGCGAGGGCCACGTCGCACGCGTCCCGAGCACCGACGGGCGGAGCGGCTAC
Organism: Planctomycetota bacterium; assembly: GCA_020631815.1. Lineage (GTDB taxonomy): Bacteria > Planctomycetota > PLA2 > PLA2 > JAEUHO01 > JACKGW01. Next base: position 117,526 of record JACKGW010000002.1, read on the forward strand.
GAGGTCGAGGGCGTGCTGCCCCCCGGCCGCTGGCCCGGCATCAGCTTGATCCACCCGTACCCGGACTGGCGCGGCTGGCGGGCCCTGGCCTTTCGCGTGCACATGGACCAGGCGGACGCGCTGCAGGTGCTCGTCGTCGACCGCGAGCACGACGAGACCTACGGCGACCGCTTCAACGGGTCCTACGACCTGCCCGCCGGGTGGTCCGAGGTGGAGATTCCCATCGACGCGATCGCTCGCGGACCCAAGACGCGCCCGCTGGACCTGGAGCGCGTCGACGGCATCACGTGGTTCCTGCTCGGCCCCACGCAGGAGCGCAGGATCCGCTTGGACGACGTACGCCTCGTGAAGTGATCCCGCTTGCGGGTCAGGCGAACACGTCGAGCTGCGCGGCGAGCCACCACAGCAAGGCGCCCGACAGCCCGTAGCCGACCACCATGTCGAACGTGCTGCTCCAGGCGTGGCGCCAGGGCAGCCCCATCCAGGTGCTGCTCATCCAGTGGATGCTGATCGAGGCCAAGAGCCCGACGGCCGCGCAGGCGGCGAACGTCTCCGGCAACGTGTCGACGCGGAGGGCCGTGCTGGTCCAGAAGATGCAAACCAGCACGGCGAGGCCGACGCCCTCGAGGAGGTTCAGCAGGAAGCCGCGGAGGAACGTCGACCCCGTCATGCACCCACCCTTGGGGATGGGAATGATGATGGCGTTGGGGCCCTTCTTGAGCCGCTCCATGAACCCGGGGTTGGACATCCCGCCCTCGAACTGCTTGTGGTCGGGCAGCGACCAGAACCAGCCGGGGGGAAGGTTGGCCTTCTCGAGCGCTTCCTCGACGGCGCCGCCGTCGTTGACGCCGCGCCAGTCGTCGTCGTGGTGCTTGAGCATCATCCAGCAGAACGCACCCCAGAGGAACCGGAGGATGCCGGCGGCAAGCCCGCCGATGAGCACCCAGGTCAGCGGCACGGGCGTCTCGTCGACGACGAGCTCCCAGGCCATGGCCAAGGGGCTGCTGACGGCGGACGACACGGCGAGGGCGAACGTCATGGCGGCTTCCTCCGCGGGGCAGGGTAGCCGCCGTGGCGCCTGCCCATCAACGGGAGATCAGGTGCCCTTGACCTCGAGCGTGAGGTCGCTGATGCCGTCGACCTCGATCTCCTGCTCGAACGTCGGCGTGCCCTGTTGTCCACCAGCCCACATGAAGCCGTTGAACGGCCGTGCCCAGACGCTGACCTTCCACCGTCCGCGCTCCATGCCCGTGACCTTGAGCTCGCCCGCACTCGTGAGCATGACGCTGCCGGAACGCTGGGTCTTGACGTCCCCGGATCCCTGCAGGACGGCGGTGGCCGTGAGGTACACGCGGTCGACCGTCTCGCCCTCGGCAGGCGACCAGTGCACGCCGACGGTCGTGCCCGACGACAGCTCGAAGCTGCCCAGATCCGCCTCGCCCGAGCTCGGCACCGCGACGGCCGCGAGCTCGTAGGGCACCCGGTCGTTCGACTCGATCCGCACGCGATACGTCCCGGCGGCCAAGCCACCCACGTGGTAGGCGCTGTCCTCGACGCCGGCAAAGACCTGCTTCACGAGCTCGTCGGCCCGGTACACGTACACCGTCACGGCCCCCGCACTCTGGTTGAAGCGGTTGCCGCGGGGGCCGCGCTGGCGCTCGGCCGCTTCGATGCGCGACGGAATGCGGAACACGAATCCGCCTCCCGCCACCATCACGAGGCGCACGTCCTTGGCGCCACCCCTCGTGCGCACGACGCCACCCTCGGCCGCCGCCGTCAGGCGTGTGTGCCAGCCCGACAGCTCGAGAGGCTCGCCGTCGACGCTGCGCAGCTTCCACTTCCCACTCGTGCCCTGACCCTGCACGTAGGCGCCCCCACGGCCGCGCACGACGTCGTCGCCGCCGCCGCCGACGCGCAGGATCCGCGCCCCTTGCACGTGGAAGCCGTCGGGCACGACAAGCTCGCCCTCGGTCCAGACCACGCGGGAGAGGTCGAACCAGATCTCCTCGGCCGGTGCACCCGCGACGACGTCGACCTCTCGCGACTCCATCCGCGTCGAGCGCTCGACGATCCGGTAGCGGCCCGTCTCCAGGCCGTCGTAGCGCTGCGTCTTGGTTCCCGTCGGGTCGTCGCCCGTGTCGGGAGGCGGTGGCACGGCGTTGCCCCAGCCCTTGATCTGGTACGCCTTCCACGGGTCGTCTGCCGAGCCCGGCTCCTCCTGGAAGCGCTGGATCTCGAAGTTCACCTGCCCGTCGGACGGCGGGTCGTACTGCAGCACCAGGGCGCCACAGGGCTCCAAGTCGACGGAGAACGTGGCATCCTCGCCGAAGCCGCCGGCCGGCACCTTGACCTCGCCCGGCAAGAAGCCCATCGCCCGCAGGCTGATGAGCGTCTCCTTCTCGGCCTCCGGCTTGCTCCCCAGCTGGAAGCGCAGCTCGCCCGCGGTCGGGTCTTCTTCCACGACCGCCGCCGGAATCGCCTGGTTGGCGACCTGCAGCCTGTAGTCGGGCGGCAAGCGGGTCACACCCGAACAGCGCACCTTCAGGGTGACGAGGGGGCCGTCGTCGATGGTGATGTCGACGCGTCCCTCGACCTTGGCGGGCTCGAGCGTGGCCACGGCCGGCGCCGACCACCAGTTGTCGGATCGCGAGCGCATGCGCTTGATGAACACCTTGGCGGCGGCCACCTGCGGCCAGCGAAGCTCGCCCGCGTCGTCGGTGAGCGCCGCAGGCTCGAGCATCTGGTTGCTGTTGGCGTCGAGCGCCAGCAGGAGCACGCCCGACACGGGCGCACCCGCGCTGTCCACCGTGCGCACGACCAGGTCCGCCTCCTTGACGAACGTGATGGGCTGACCCTTCTCCTGGCCCTGCTGGGCCTGGAACATGGCGACACGGCCGTCGTCCGTGCGCACCTTGCCCATGGCCCAGAGCGGGTTGAGCCCGTGGATCACGACCTCGTCGCGCTCCATCTCGGCCTTCATCTCCGGGTCCTTCTCAGAGGCGAGCCACGACATGCGCGAAGACTCGGCCGTGAGAGCGGTACCCGGCTCGGGCACGCCGACGCTGCCTTCCTTCACGGGGAAGCGCACGGTGCGCCACGAGGTGAGCTCGAGCGTGACGCGCCGATCGTCCGGCTTGGCGTTGACGGTGTTGACGTTGCCCCAGCCCGCCGGCTCGGGATAGCCCTCCGCGTACGCCGCCACCATCAAGGCCTTGCCCTCGCCCAGGCCCTTGACCTCGACGTAGCCCTCCGCGTCGGTGATGGCGTCGGCGAGGACGGGGAGATAGCCCGGACCTTGGGGCGGCAGCTGCGTGACGTCGTCGCCCACGACCACCCGCGCACCGACGAGCGGCTCCCCACTCGCCTTGTCCTTGACCCACACCTGCAACCGCCGCTCGTCGCCGAGCTCGAGCAGCTGCGGCGTGCCCACGGGGGCCGGAATGCGCACGCGGAGGACCCCGCGCCCCTGGCCCTCCTGGGGCCCGCGCGCGACGACCGTGTACTGACCCTGCGGCAGGACGGGCAGCACGATCTGCCCATCGGCCTCGGTCGCGGCCTGTTGCATGACGACTTGGCCGTTGACGAGGACGACCTCCGCGTTGGAGACGGGCGCACCGTGGTGCACCACGCGGACGGGTACGGCCTGGCCTTCGCGCAGCACGATGGTGCCGACGTCCAGATCGTCGCCGGGACTCAGGCCGTACATCTGCGCCCAGGTGGAGCCGGCCTTGTCCTGGCCGAGGCGCGCCACGATCCAGCCGTTGTTCCAGATACGCGCACCCAGCGTGTCGAGCGTGGCGGCCAGCTCGAAGCGTCCGTCGCGGTCGGTCTTGCCGGTCGAGCCGCCGCCTTGGCGAACGATGATCTCGACGTCGGCACCGGCTACCGGGCGGCGTCGCTCGTCGACGACGCGGCCTACGATGCGCGCGTCGTCCTCGCCGAGCACGAGCGGCTCGACGGCGCCGACGCTATCGGCCTCGCCGTGAGCACCGGGCTTGGTCCCGTGCGCGCCACCGTGGCCGGCCAGCGTGGGCCCGGTCGACAGCTCGCCCGTGAGGGGATCGACCGCCTCGACGTGCAGGTCCTGGCCGCCCCCGAGGTCGCCCAGGAGCAGCCAGGCCGCGCCGCCCAGCGCCGCGAGCAAGATCACCGCCAGTGCCGCGCGCATGTGGCGCCTCCCCAAGCTCCTGCGCGAGCTCCCCCACCCGCGCCGAGGCCGATGCTAGCGCCTCGCGAGGGGGCGTCGGTCACGGCCGCGTCGCGCAGCAGCCCGGCTACTGGGGTGAGGAGTCTCCGAAGCGCGCCGCGGCGTCCGCGGGGCGCGGGACGTCGATCTCGGTGTCGGCGTCGACGGTGAACTTCACCTCGAGGCCGCGCAGGTAGTCCGCAGTCCCGGCTTCCCCGGCCGCCGCGTGGATGTAGTAGCGGCCGGGCACCAAGTGCGTGCGCACCTCGTCACCGTCGAGCTCCAGATGCTCCCAGACGGGCACGTGGCCGAGCGCCCGCTCGCCCAGACGGTTCTCCATGCGGATCAGATGCAGGGCCAGCCGCTCCGACGGGACGCCTTCGCCGGTCAGGCGGAAGCGGACCGCATGACGACCGTAGGCCGCGAGGCCGTAGCCCATCGGCGCGACCAGCCGGTACGCCCATGTCGCGGGCGCGTCGTCGGGATCGAGCCGTCCGCGTGCGGTGAGCGCCGTCGGCCGCTTCCCGTCGACGACGCCGCGCGCGACGTGACCGGCCCCGTCCGCGGGTCCCGTGGGGTCGGCCACGTCCCAGACCGGGAGCGGCCCCGGATGGTCGGCCACGACCTCGACGTACTGGCCCAGGCCCTGGAGGCCCCAGCGGTTCACGAAGCCCTCGCGCCAAGGGGAGCCGTCTTCCGTGGGCCACGCACCCGTCGAACCCGCGCGCGCTGCATGCTCCCACTCGCCCTCGCGGATCCAGCGGTAGGTCCAGACGGCGTCCGCGTCGGACAGCCGCTTGGCCTCGGCCTCCACGTGGGCTGCGTCGAACGTCCCTTCTCCGCTCCGCGGTGTCACGTCGACGTAGAAGGGCAAGCCGATGCGCACCTCGTGCCGCGCCTCGCCTTCGCCCTGGCGCGAGCTGCCGGCGGGTGCGAGCACGAGCACGTGGCCATCGGGATCGCGGATCGCCAGCGGCGCACCGAAGCGCTCTGCCAGGGTCACTTGCTCTGGCGCCACACGCAGACCCGGGAAGCCCTCGACGGGCACGCGCGTGAACGGCGTGACCGTGGCGGGAGGCTCCCCACAGGCAGCCACCGCGCACGCGATCGCGACCACCAGCGCCGCGGCGGCGGGGCGACGAACGCGCGTCACGCCGTGGGCTTCTCGGCGCGCGCCATGCGGCGCAGCAGCACGATCTGCGACGCATGCCACGAGTCGTGGCGGATGGCCATCGCCAGGAACTCGCGCATGGGCATGTTGCCGCCGGCCACGACGTCGAGGTCGGCGTCACGCAGGCCCGCGAACGCTTCGCGCTCCTCGGCGTGTGCCGCGGCGAGGGCCTGGAGCTCGTCGGCGAGCGTGGGCAGAGGCACACGCTCACGCGGCTCCGGCGCCGGCTCACCCAGGCCCTTCGCGATGTCGGCGTAGTGACGCTTGCAGTGCGCCACGTGTGCGATCTGCCAGCGCACCGTGCCCGGGAGGGGCCAGCCTTCCTCGCGCGGCTCGTCGCGCCACGCGGCCGGCTGATGGTCGGCCTCGGCGTCGCCCAGGTCGGCGAGCGCACCCTGCAGCGACTCCCAGCGATGCGACCACGCGTCGTCGAGCGCTTCGACCATTGCACGTACGGCGTCCATGCGCGTCCTCCGGTGAGCTGGCCTTCCATCATGCCCGCGCGGTCGCGAAGGCGCTTCGGGGGACGCGGAGCCTGGGCGAGGATCGGGCGATGCACCGCCACGGTCCCGTCCTGTTGCCCGTCCTCGCGTCCTTGCTGCTTGCACTTGGCGGCTGTGGGACCAGCGACCCGGCCAGCGACGTGATCACGGTGCGCGTGCTGGACGAGAGGGGCCAGCCCGCACCGTGGGCGCGCGTGCTGCACGGGGGCAGCACGGGCGACGCGGGTGGCCTGCGCATGCGCTGGGACGCCGATCGCGCGCTCGTGACGCTGCCGCGCGCCAGCGCGCCGCACACGCTGCAGGTCGCCGCTCCGGGACGCAAGACGATGGTCGTGGACGGCATCACCGCGGATCGCACGATCGCCCTGGAGCTCGGTTACCCGATCGAGATCCATGTCACCGGCGACGCGTCGCCCCCCGAGGCGCCGCGCATCATCCTCTTCCGCCTGCGTCCGGTCACCGAGCAGGACCCGGCCACGGACGACGCGGCCGCCGTTCGCGTGAGCGACGTGTGCTCGATGATCTACCCCCGCCACGGAGCGACGGACACGTCGCTGCCGCTGCTACCCCGGGGCCGCTGGGGCTTTGCCGCCACCGCGGACGATGCCGAGCACGGCCTGCTGCTGCCGGAGCCTGGCGAGTACGAGGTGCGCTGGGGTCTGTTCGACACGGCCGAAGGCACGTGGCAGTCCTCCGCCGGCGCCGCGAACGTGCTGCAGGTCGAAGCGCATGGGCGCGAGGCCCAGCGCCTCGACGTGCGCATCGACGCCGGCCCGTTGCAGATCGTGCGTCGCGCGCTGCGCGCGCAGCTGGACGCGCTTGAGGCGGCGCGAGCGGAACGCGAGGCTGCCGCCAGCGGCAGCGAGACCACGGACGACGACGCGCGCTGAGTGGGGCGAGCGCCCGTCACTCGGGCAAGGGCTCGAGCACGAGGTCGAGGGCTCCCTCGGCGACCCCCCGCAGGGCGTAGACGATCGTGCGCCGACCCACCACCGCACGCGCACGCAGGTCCCAGGTGCCGGGCGGAAGCACATCGAAGCGAACCGACTGCGTGGCGACATCGAGGCGACCTTCCACCACGACCCGGCCGCGCGTGGCCGTCGGTGCGCCAAACCCCGTCAGGGACTCCTCGTCGGACGGGGGCGCGAGCTTGGCCTCGATGTCGTGCGCTTCGCCCAGCGTGACCTCCAGGTCGCGGCCCTCGGCGTTGCCCTCCAGCTCGACGAGGGCCGCGCGCCGACGCGCCAGGTCGCGCACCAGGAGCGTGACCGACCCACGCGGAACGCCGACCGCGAAGACCCCGCCCGCGTCCGTCACCGTGTGCGAGGCCGTGCCCTCGCCGAACACGTCGATGCGCACGCCGCTGCCGGATCCGAGGACGCGCCCGCGCAAGCGACCATCGTCGACCAGGGTCAGCTCCACGTCCTCGGCCGGCGCCTCGACCGCGATGCGCCGACCCAGCGTGTTGGTGTCGCCATGGCGGACACGGATCTCGTAGCGCCCGGCGGGCACGGGGCCCAGCGCGAACGTGCCGTCGGCGTGCGGGCTGCCGAAGGCGGCGACACGCGCCTTCGACTCGGCCGTCTCCGCCGTCCACATCTCGAGGCGCGCCGACGCCAAGAGCGCGGCCTCGGCGCCCGACACACGACCGCGTACGAGGGCGCCGGGCTGCATGCGCAGCGATTGCTCGCGCTCGGGGTCGTCGACCGTGCGGGCCGGGATCGGCAGCCAGGCCTCGTCCCCGCGGCGCAGCCCGTCCACCCACACCTCGATGGGCTCGCTGGCCGCCAGCCCCTCGATGCGGAACGCACCCTCGGCGTCGGTCACGGCCTGCCGCGACGTGCGCACCGTGCCTCGCGTGAGCGCAGGCGTGGCGCGCACGGTGGCGCCCTCCAGCGGACGCCCCCGTTCGTCCACCACGGACCCGAACACGGAGCGCGACCCCAGGACCACGAGCCGGACGTCGTCGCGACCGGCCGCGTAGACGAGCTTGGTGTCAGGATGCAGCTCGAAGCCGCCGCTAGCGAGCGCGAGCGTCCACTCGCCCGCGCCTAGCCCTTGCAGGCGGAACGCGCCCTCGGCGTCCGTGCACACGTGTGACAAGGCGGCTTCCGTGTGGGCGCGCTGGTCGACGCGCCTCGCGGTCACCGTGGCGCCAGCCACGGCACGCCCGCCGTCGTCGCGGACGGTGCCCGCCAAGGCGAGCCCGCGCGCCAGGGGAATCTCGATGGGCCCACTGCTCTCGAGATCCACGGCCACGGCGCGCCGCAGGACGGGCAGGGGGCCGACGTCGGGCTTGCGGTGACCCGTCGCGACATCCAGCGTGGCTAGCCGCACGTCGAGCACGGTGATGGAGACCGAGCGTGCATCGCGCGGGTAGCGGACGCGCATCGCCTCGCCTTCGAGCAGGAGGCGCTCGGCCTGTGCGGCGCCGGTGGCGTCCACGACGGCCAGGAGGATGTTGGCGGCACGCAGCCGCAGGGCCTCACCGTCGGTCCAGCGAAGCTGGACGGCGCGCTGGACGATGGCCGCCGGCGCGCGCAGCAGCACGTCGGTCGTACCGATCGCGACCTCCTGGGCCGTGCCACCTCCGGCGGAGACGCGTACGCGATCGGAGGCCAAGTCCGTGAACGCGAAGGTCCCATCGTACCCGCTGCGCGTGAAGCTCGTGCCGAGGACTCCGTAGGCGTCGTCGGCACGCACCACGATGTCGACCATCGGCTGCTCGTCGGCATCCACCACGCGACCGGACAGCGTGCCATCCCCGTGGGCCGAGTACGCGCGTGGACCGCCCCCCGTCTCCGCGTAGCGGGCCGCGCCGCGCGAACGGCCGCGGAACGTGCCGAGCAAGCCGCCCTGCAGGGGATCGGCGTCGCCCGCCAGACCCGCCGACGAGCGACCCGCGAGCGTTCCCTCGCTCGGGGTGACGTCGTGGGCGGTCGGGTCGATCGCGGGGGGCGGGCCGTCGGCGACGACGAGGAGCACGGCGACCACGGCGGCGATCGCTGGCACGATCATCGCCACGAGGCGCAGCCCTCGGGTCCGCTCGTTCATCCCGCGGGGAGTCTACCGGGGCGGCGGGCGCCTTGTGGCGGCGTCAGTCTTCGAGGAACGAGTTGAAGTCCTCGGACTCCTCGGCGTGGAGCACCTCGTAGGCGTGGGCCGGGCTCTTGGCGTGATAGAGCTGCTGCTGCACGCCACGGTCGGACGTGGCCGCGCGTGCCAAGGCGGTCAGCACCTCCAAGTGGCGGCCCATCTGGTCGGCGGGGATCGCCAGCAGCACCATGCAGTGCACGGGATGGCCGTCGGGCGTCTCGAAGGGCAGGCCGTCGCGGCTGATGCCCATGGCCCCGACCAGGGTCGGCAGCTCGGGCACCATGGCGTTCGGGATGGCGAGTCCCTCGCCCAGGCACGTGCTGGCTGCGGCCTCGCGGGCGAGGACGGCTTCGAGGAACGCCTCGCGGTCCATGCGCAGCGAGTTGCTGGCCTCCAGCACGTCGGCCAGCTTGCGGATCGCCTCCTCCTTCGAGTCCGCCTCGAAGCGCGTGACGATGTTCTCTTCGTGCAGGAAGTCGATGAGCCGGGCGCGGTCCTTCCCCAGGTCGCCCGAGCGGGCCAACGCGACACGTGTGAGCACGGGGCCCACGATCTCGTTGAGGGTGACCACGGTCAGGACGACGGCGAGGAAGAGGTTGCGCACCTCTTCGGGGAACGCCTTCTCCTCGGTCACGAGCAGCATGAGACCCACGGCCAGACCTGCTTGCGGAACCAGCGCCATGCCCATCCAGCTGCGAAGCCGCTTCGTGCCGCCACCCAGCTTCATGCCCATCCAGCCCGCCGCCAGCTTGCCCACCAAGCGACCCGAGAACATGAGCAGCGCCGCGGCGCCCGCCGTGGCCATGTGGCCCAGCTCCACCTTGAGGCCCGCGAGCGTGAAGAACACGGCGAAGATCGCGCTCTCGAAGTTCTCGAAGACGCTATGGCCGATCTCCTCCTTGTCGGGCGTGAGGTTGGCCAAGACCACGCCGAGGATCAGGCACGACAGCAACGTGCTCGTGCCCAGCTGCTCGGCGAGGCCCGCCGTCAACAGGATCGTGATCAGCGAGGCGGTCGTCAGCCGGCTGGTGCGCACGACGTGCTTGGTCAGCGCCACCAACAACACGCCGGCGCCCACGCCGAGCAGCGCGGCCACGCCCACCGTCTCCAGCGGGGCCAGGAGCACCTGCGCCATCGAGGCGCCGCCGCCGCTGTCCGCCGCGGCGAGCGCAGCCAGCGCCCCCGTGTGGGCCAGCTCGAAGAGCACGATGCAGGCCAGGTTGTTGAGTGCCACGCCGGCCACGAGCGTCTTCACGAACACGCCGCGCGAGCGCGTCTCCCCGACGATGGCCAGGATCGTCGCGGGCGCCGTGCTCACCGCGAGCGTGCCCAGCATGAGCGCCACCGGCAGCGACACCTGCGGCAGCCAGGCGACCAGACCCACGACCAGCGCCGGCGTGATCAGCGCCTCGAAGAGCAGCAGATACCCGAGACGCTTGCGGGCGGGCCGCAAACGCGCCACGTTCAGATGGCTGCCCACCGCCACGGCCATCAGGCCCAGGGCGAAGCCGGTCAGCGGCTTCAGGCCCGAGAGGCTCCCCGAGGGAAACACGTCGAGCACCGACGAGCCCAGCAGGATGCCCACCAGGATCTGGCCCGTGACGCTGGGCAGGTGGAAGCGCTTGGCCAGCGCGCCACTGAGCACGCCGACCACGAGGACGGCGCCCATCGTGAGCAGCGGGTTGGGATCGGCGAGCAGGGCGGCCAACATGCGTCGGGCGAGGGATAGCCGAACAACGGCCCGGACGCACGGACCGCTTCGACTCGCGCGACCCTGGCCCTCGGGCGAGGCTCGGGTCCATGGCGCTTCACCCCCCCCGATCGACCCTGGGAGCTGGCTCGGCCGTGCTGCTGGCCGCCTTGCTCACCGTAGGCTGCGAGCGGCGCCTGACCCCTGCCGCAGATCGTGGCCTGGCCCCTTCGCAGTCCCCCTCCACGTCCCTGTCCGAGGAGGACAGCCCGTCGATGACAGATGCAGAGCAACCCGCCAAGGGCGAGGCCTCGGCCAACCTGGAGCGCATCGAGCGTACGGATGCCGAGTGGCGCAAGCTGCTCGACCCGGAGGCGTATCGCATCCTGCGCCAGAGCGGCACGGAGCGCCCGTTCTCCGGCATCTACGAGCACGACACGCGACCCGGCACGTTCGCGTGCAAGGGCTGCGGGCTCCCGCTCTTCCGCTCGGACGCCAAGTTCGACGCGGGCTGCGGCTGGCCCAGCTTCTTCGAGCCCCTGGACGGAGCGCATCTGGAGTCCGTTCGCGACACCAGCCACGGCATGGTCCGCATCGAGGTGCGCTGCAAGCGCTGTGGCGGCCACCTGGGCCACGTGTTCCCCGACGGGCCCAAGCCCACGGGGCTCCGCTACTGCATCAACTCCGTGGCCATCGTCCATGAAGCCGATGCGAAGAAGGACGCCCCCGCGGCCTCCGAGGGGGGCACGTCCCCGGCGCAAGACGACGCGAAGTGATCGCATCCGGCAGGATGGGGCCTCCTCCCGGGAGGTCCCCATGCCGCACCGCGTCTTGTCCCTGGCAGCCGTCCCCCTTCTCCTGCTGGGGCTCCTCACGCTCACGCGCATCGCTCCACCCGCGTGCGCAGGCGACCGACCTGGCGCCGAGACGATCCCCCTCGAGCACATCCGCGTGGACGACGGTGACAGCGTGCAGATCGTCGGCGCCGACGGCGTCGAGGAGGTGCGCCTGTTGGGCATCGACTGCCCGGAGATCCAGCACCTCCAGCACGACCTGCCGTTCGACCAGCCCTTCGGACGCGAGGCCACGGCGTTCCTGCAGGGTTGCTTGGCCATGGCAACGAAGGCCGAGCTGAGGCGCAGTGGTCAGACGGACCCCTTCGGACGCACGCTGGCGTACCTCGTGCTCGACGGGCGCAACGTGAGCGTGCTGCTGCTTGCCGCCGGCCGGGCCATGGAGACCGTCACGCGCTACGGCGACAACGGCATGCCCGAGGAAGCCGCCGCGTGCCTTGCGGCCGCGGCCAAGGCGCCGCCCCTCCCGTTCGAGGACCCCCGCGAGTTCCGCCGCCGCCAGAAGGCGCTGGCTGCCCGGATGAAGGCGGACGGCACCTACCCCGTGGTCCCTGCGGGACGCTAGGGGAGCCGGGGTTGACTGAGCAGGTCGCCCGGGCGGCCGGTCGATAGAGTCCCGACGCCTGACCGATGTGGCATCGGCCAGCAGGCGAGGCGTTCCGGGCCAGCCGGGTCGGAGTCCATGCGGCTCGTCATCATCAGCATGCTCGGGCCGGCGGACCTCTACGTCCTCCGGCACGTCCTCGAGCGGTGGCCCACGGCCACCATCCTGCGTCCGGTCGATGTACGACGACCGGGGACGCCGCCCCGTCGTCGACGCTGGCATCGCCTGCTCACGGCCCCCCACCTGCTGGCCCGGGGGTGGCTGCGTGCCCAGGTCCGGCGCCGCATCGACCGCTACGCGGACCGCACCACGCGGGCCGCGCTGCTCGGCGAGGGACCGCACGCCGCCATGCTGCCCCCCCACCTCGAGGTCCCTGTCTGGGCGCTACGCGACGGGACCTTCGCGACGCGCCTGGCGGACCTGGCCCCCGACATCCTGCTCTTGGTCAGCGCGCCCTTGCTGCCACCCGAGATCCTCGCCGTGCCGCGCCGCCCGACGCTGAACCTGCACCACGGCATCGCGCCCGCGTACCGCGGAGAGGGCTGCAACTACCACGCGTTGGCCCACGAGGACTGGGAGCAGCTGGGCATCACCCTGCATCGCGCGACGCCGGGCATCGACCGCGGCGCCCTCTACGTCCAAGCGCGCATCGCACTCGATCCCGGCGACGACGACGCGACCGTGATGGTGAAGGGCGCGCGACTCGCGGCCCGTGAGGTCGTGGCCCTGCTCGAAGCCATGCAGCACGGTCGCATGGCAGGACGCCGCCAGCCGCGGGGGCGCCTCTGGCGCTACGACGACTGGACCCTGCGCTCGTGGATCCGCCGTGCGTGGCGACGCCACGTCTTGAAGCGCAACCCGCCCCACCTGGAGGAGCGGGTCACGCGCTGGTACGCGCCCGAGAACCGGCTGCCCGCGCGGGCCACGCGGACGAGCCCGGGGCGCGATCCGATCAGGAGCGGGCCGGGCTCTGCGTGAAGCCCCAGCGGTGACCGTCGAGGTCATCGAGCTCGAACTCGACCGCTCCCCACGGACGCGTGACCGGCGCCTCCAGCTTCACGCCGGGCTGTTGATGGTCGTAGGGCTCGAGGCCTGCAGCGCGCGCACGGTCGAACGCGGCTCGCGCGTCGGGCACGCCGGCGTGGAGCACCAAGCCACTGCCCCCGCTCGGCTGCTCGGCCGGGTGCAACATGATCTCGGTGCTTCCCGCCGCGACCCAGTGCATGCCGTGGTAGCCCCGCAGGTAGCGGAAGCCCATGGACTCGTACCAGCCCTTGGCGGCTTCGGTGTCACGGCACATCAGGACGACGCTCTGCAGCTGGTCGGGCATGCGCAAAGTGTACGCAGGTGGGTGGCGGCGTCCTCAGAGCACGTAGCGGACGGCGGGGCGGGTCTGCAGGCCTCTCAGAAGGCCGGTGCGATCCGCGTCGCTCGTCACGAGCACGCGCAAGTGCACGCTGTGCCAGCGCCCCCCGCTGCTCTGGTTGCCGGGCTCGATCACGTGCTCGCGATCTTCGATGACCTCGGCGATCGCCGCTCGCAGGCTCTCGACACTGGCGCCGACCAGGCGGTAGACCCAGGAGCAGGGGTACTCGATGAGGGGCTGCCCGGACGGGACGTTCCAGGCCATGGGCACTCCGGATCGGGTCGCGGCTACATGTTTCGACGGTATTGACCACCTACATCGTAGAGGGCGCGGCTCATCTGGCCGAGCGAACAGGTCGTGGCCACGTCCATCAGCACGTCGAACAAGTTGGCATCTTCGACGGCTGCCTGCTGCAGGCGATCCAACGCGTCGCGGCTGGCTTCGGCGTGCGCGCGGTGGAACGCCTCGAGCGACGTGATGGCGTGCTCGCGCTCCTCGGGGGTCGAGCGGATCACCTCGGCGGGCACGATCGTGGGAGAGCCCTTGCTGTCGAGGAACGTGTTGACGCCGATGATGGGCAGCTCGCCGGAGTGCTTCTTGGCCTCGTAGACCAAGCTCTCTTCTTGGATCTTGGTGCGCTGGTACATGCGCTCCATCGCGCCCAGGACGCCGCCGCGAGCGGACAGCCGGCGGAACTCCTCCAGCACGGCCTGCTCCACGAGGTCGGTCAGGGCCTCGATCACGAACGCGCCCTGCAGGGGGTTCTCGTTCTTGGAGAGTCCCAGCTCCTTGGCGATGACCAGCTGGATGGCGAGCGCACGGCGAACGCTCTCCTCGGTCGGCGTCGTGATCGCCTCGTCGTAGGCGTTGGTGTGCAGCGAGTTGCAGTTGTCGTTGAGCGCGTACAGCGCCTGCAGCGTGGTGCGGATGTCGTTGAAGGCGATCTCCTGCGCGTGCAGGCTCCGGCCGCTCGTCTGGATGTGGTACTTGAGCTGCTGGCTGCGGCGGTTGGCGCCGTAGACGTCGCGCAAGGCCTTGGCCCAGATGCGACGGGCCACGCGGCCGATCACCGCGTACTCGGGGTCGAGGCCGTTGCTGAAGAAGAACGACAGGTTGGGCGCGAAGGCGTCCACGTCCATGCCGCGCGAACGGTAGTACTCGACGTAGGTGAACCCGTTGGCCAGCGTGAAGGCCAGCTGCGTGATCGGGTTGGCACCCGCTTCCGCGATGTGGTACCCGCTGATGGAGACGCTGTAGAAGTTGCGCACGTCGTGGGCGATGAACCACGCCTGCACGTCCGCCATCATGCGCAGCGCGAACTCGGTGCTGAAGATGCAGGTGTTCTGGGCCTGGTCTTCCTTGAGGATGTCGGCCTGCACCGTGCCGCGCACCTTGGCCAGCGTCTCGGCGCGGATGCGCTCGTAGTCGGCCAGCGGCAGCACCTCGCGCCCGGTCACGCCGAGCAGCATGAGCCCCAGGCCGTCGTGGCCTTCGGGCAGCTCGCCGCGATAGCGCGGACGCGGCAGGCCGCGCCCGGCGAAGATCTCGTCGATGCGCCTGTCGACCTCGGCTTCGAGGCCCTGCGCGGCGATGTGCTTCTCGCACTGCTGGTCGATGGCGGCGTTCAGGAAGAACGCCAGCAGCATCGGCGCCGGCCCGTTGATGGTCATCGAGACGCTGGTCTTGGGGTCGGCCAGGTCGAAGCCGCTGTAGAGGATCTTGGCGTCGTCCAGCGTGGCCACGCTGACGCCCGAGTTGCCGATCTTGCCGTAGATGTCGGGACGTCGGTCGGGGTTCTCCCCATAGAGCGTGACGCTGTCGAACGCCGTGGACAGCCGCGCCGCGGGCATGCCCCGCGAGAGGTAGTGGAAGCGGTGGTTGGTCCGCTCGGGGCCGCCCTCGCCGGCGAACATGCGCGCCGGGTCCTCGCCTTCGCGCTTGAGCGGGAAGACGCCGGCGCTGAAGGGGAAGCTGCCCGGAACGTTCTCCGTCAGCACCCACTTGACGACCTCGCCCCAGTCCTGCGTCCTGGGCAGCTCGACCTTGCGCACCGTCGTGCCCGACAGCGACGTCCACACGAGCGGCTGCTGCAGGGTCCGCCCGCGCACGGCGTACGCCAGCGTGTCCCCGGCATAGCGCTCGAGCGTCGCGGCCCAGCCGAGGAGCGCGTCGCGCGCGTCGGGCGCCATGCGTCGCGCCAGCTCCGTGGCGTGGCGTACCAGGGCGTGGACTTCGTCGGGGTCGCCCGGCTGCGTGGTCGGCACGAGGTCGGCGGGCCAGGCGGGTGCCTCGGGGCCCTTCTTCGCGCCCTCGCCTGCGCGCAACACGGCGATCGCCCCGTGCAGGTGACCGAGACGCCGGGCCAGATCGGCCTGTTCCGCCACGTGCTGGTCGTAGCGGTCGCTCGACTCCGCGATCTCCGCCAAGTAGCGGTTGCGGTCCGCGGGAAGCACGTCGCTTCGACGGTGCGGCGCCGGGGCGAAGCCGCGGCCCTCGTTCAACGGCACGCCCGTGCGCTCGGCGAGGCGCTCCATGAGCGCGTGGTACAGCCGATGGGTTCCACCGTCGTTGAACAGGCTGGCGACCGTGCCGTAGACCGGCATGTCGTCGGGGCTCTTGTCGAACGCGCCGCGGTTGCGCTGGACTTGCTTGCGCACGTCGCGCAGCGCGTCGAGCGAACCGGGCTTGTCGAACTTGTTCACGGCCACGACGTCCGCGAAGTCGAGCATGTCGATCTTCTCGAGCTGCGTGGCCGCGCCGTACTCCGCCGTCATCACGTACAGCGACACGTCGGCGTGCTCGACGATCTCGGTATCCGACTGGCCGATACCCGACGTCTCGACGATGACGAGGTCGAAGCCGGCGGCCTTGAGCAGTCGCACGGCAGGGGTCACGTGGCGGCTCATGGCCAGGTTGGACTGCCGCGTGGCCAGCGAGCGCATGTACACGCGCGGCGAGTCGATGCTGTTCATGCGGATGCGGTCGCCCAGGAGGGCACCGCCGGTCCGCCGACGCGACGGGTCGATCGAGAGGATGGCCACCGTCCGCTCGGGCTGGTCGAGCAGGAAGCGTCGGACGAGCTCGTCGACGAGCGAGGACTTGCCCGCGCCGCCGGTGCCCGTGATGCCGAGGACGGGCACGGTCGCCGCCTCGCCGTGCGTGGCCTGCGCGTCGCCGATGGCCTGGTCGATGGCGGCCTGTTGGTCGGGCTCGTTCTCGATGGTGGTCAGCAGTCGGGCGAGCGCCTGCGGGTCACGGTCCAAGGCGCGATCGGCGTCACCCGCCAGATCACGGCTGCCCGCGGCGCGATCGCAGCGCTCGAGCAGGTCGTTGATCATGCCCTGCAGGCCCATCGCACGGCCGTCGTCGGGGGAGTAGACCCGCTCGATGCCGTAGGCCTGGAGCTCCTCGATCTCGGCGGGCAGGATGGTGCCGCCGCCGCCGGCGAAGATCTTGATCGACGCGCCCCGCTCCTCGAGCAGGTCGTACATGTACTTGAGGTACTCGACGTGACCGCCCTGGTAGCTGGTCAACGCGATGCCTTGCGCGTCTTCCTGGATGGCGCAGTCGACGATCTCGCGCACCGAGCGGTTGTGGCCGAGATGGATGACCTCGGCACCGCTGCCCTGCAGGATGCGCCGCATGATGTTGATGGCCGCGTCGTGCCCGTCGAAGAGCGACGCGGCGGTCACGATGCGCAACGGGTGCTGCGGCTCGTAGGCGGGCGGCCCCAGCGACGGCGCAGGCGCGCTGGACTCGGCAGGGCCGGCTTCGGAGGGGGCGGCGTGGGCGGACGACGTCATGGATCCTCGGTCCGGCGGCCTGGGGAGGGCAGACGGGTGGCGAAGGTACCAACGGCCGTGCGCCGGGGCCGCCCCCGAGCGGGACGTCAGGCCGGATCCGTTCGGCCCTCGTACGGGCCCGGGCAGCCCCCTACCTGAGGAACTGCTGCTCCATGTTGCCGAGGTCGTCGACGTACCACTGGTCCAGGACCTGGTACTTCATGACCTCGCCCTTGGTGAACGTGAGCGGCTCGAGGCCCTGCTGCACGACCACGACCGTGCCGTCGGGCTGCTGCTCGGCACGGATGGCCGGGTCGCCCAAGGTGCCCGTGTAGGGCTGGTTCTCGCCACGGATCCAGAGCTCCCAGCGCTGCAGGCGCACGAGGCCGAGGTCCGTGTTGTTGCCGAGCGCGCCGACCGTGACGCGGGCCTGGTTGGCGCCGCTCATGCGCGGACTGCTGATCGACGCGAAGTCGATGAACTGCTCCGCGAAGCGCACCTCGGGGTTCTCCTGCAGCTTGTTGCGCATGAAGATGTAGTCGCCGAGGTCGACGTTGCGGCCCGCCGCGCGGCTCAGGCGCGCCTTGAGGCCGGGGCTGAGCGCGTCCCACTCGTTGGCGTAGTTGCGGGCCTTGGCCTGCCCCTTGAACCACTGGACGGTGCCGTCCGGCGTGGAGCGCGTGGCCGGAACGCCCGCGGAGCCGCAGGCCGTGAGGGTGAGGGCGAACGCGGTCGCCAGGGACACGGCAAGACGGTGCATGGATCCTCCTCGGTCCTCTCCCGGCGAATCGGCTCCCGTCCGCTTCGCCTTGACGAACGCGGAGTCTACCCGTGGAGGCTCGATCCCCTCGTCACGGGACCGTCCGCAAGCCGCGATCGCGATGCGAGATGCCTCGGTTCAGCCGCCCAGCGCGGCGCAGACCAACGTGCAGAGCTCGGCCAGCGAGGGGTCGCCGATGCGCACGGTCACTTCACGCCCATGGCGCTCCCGCACCACGCAGCCGTCCTGCTCCAGGGCCTGGACGTGGCGGGAGAGGTTGGAGAGCTCGAGGCCCGTGGCGGCCATCAGCTCCCCCATGCCGAGCGGCCCGTCCATCAGGGTCGAGAGGATGCGGAGGCGGCTCGGCGCGCCCAGCGCCCGGAAGCGGGAGGCCACCCGCTCCAACAGGGCCTCGGGCAGGGGACCGGAGGCCGGATCGGAGGGGGAGGACGTCGCGGAGCTGGGGAGCGCGGGAACCATTTCTTGATTATTTGCTCAAATGATCAAACATGCCAAGAGCTTTTCAGGAGAAGCCCATGTCCACGACCACCTCCCCCGTCCGCGGTGCCACGGCCCAGTCGATCGGCTCGCTCAAGATCGTGCCGTTCCTCCACCCGCAGGGCTGCCGCACCTACCTGATCGGGGATCCCGACAGCGGTCAGTCGCTCGCCTTGGACGTGCACCTCGACCTGGTGAAGGACGTCGCCGATCGCGTGCGCGCCGAAGGCTGGTCGCTCCCCTACGTCGTGGACACGCACACCCACGCGGACCACCCGAGCGGCGCAGGCGACCTCGCGCCCCAGTTCGGATCGACGCGCATCGCCCACAAGGCGGCCCACCACCGCGGTGTCGCGCGCCATCCGGACGACGGCGATCGCCTGCACCTGGGCGACCAGGTCGTCACGATCCGCCACGCGCCCGGTCACACCCCGGACCACCTCGTGCTGCTCACCGACGGCGCGCTCTTCTCCGGCGACACGCTGTTCATCGGCGGCGTCGCGCGCACCGACTTCCTCGGCGGCGACGCGGGCCAGCTGCACGACACGATCCACGCCCTCATCGCCGACTTGCCGGACGAGACGGTCGTCTACCCCGGTCACGACTACGAGGGGCGCACCTCGACGTCGCTGGGCAACGAGCGCGCCAACAACCCGTGGCTGCGCCTCTCCGACCGCTCGGCGTTCGTCAAGGCACTCACCGCCAACCCGCCGCCGCGTCCCGCGAACATGGACGACCTGCTCCGTCTGAACCGCGAGGGCGTCAAGATCCCCGACCGCATCGATGCGGCTACGGTCGCCGAGCGCGTGCGCCAGGGCGGCGCCACCAGCGTCGTCGACGTGCGCATGGGCGCAGAGTACGAGAGCGAGCACATTCCCGGCTCGCGCCTCATCCCGCTGGACCAGATCGAGCAGCGCCTCGAAGAGGTGATGGCCGTCCCGGCCCCGCGCCTGCTCCTGTGCCGCACGGGCAACCGTGCCTTCATGGCCCGCGACACGTTGGTGCGCCACAACGTGGCGGGCCTCAGCGTGGTCGAGGGCGGCATCGAGGCCTACCGACGCCTGGGTGGCGACGTGAAGACCGGCGTGCAGCGCATGTCGCTCGAACGCCAGGTGCGCATCGGCGCGGGCCTGCTCGTGATCCTTGGCGCCCTGCTGGCCTGGCTCGTGCACCCGCTCTTCATCGCGTTCGCCGCGATGATCGGCGCAGGCCTCGTGTTCGCGGGCGTGACCGATCGCTGCGGCATGGCGCTCGTCTTGGCCAAGGCCCCGTGGAACCGCGCGCGTGGCGAGGAGGCGGCAGGCACCGCGGGCGGCTGCGCGGCCTCGCTGCCCGCAGCGGGCGGTTGCGCGGCCAGTGCTCCGACCGCGGGCGGTTGCGCGGCCACGCACTTGCCGCCGCCGCTCGACAGCGACGCCTAGCGTCCCAGGAAGCCAGGCACGCGGCCCGCGTCGCTGCGCTCCGCCGCCGCGAGCCTGGCACCTGGGCGCCCGTCAGTCTTCGTGCGCGACCGGAACGACGCCCGACAGCAGAAGGGCGTTCGTGCCGGCGTCGCGCACCTCGACGGCGAAGCCGGTGAGGTCACCGGCGCTCGTCACGCCGAGCGGCAGCGTGTCGCCGTCATGCGTGTCGAGCTCGAGCTCGGCCTCGCCGTACGAGCCCGCGGTACGCGTGCCGAGGGACACGAACGTCGCGCTGCCCAGCGCGTCCTCGATGAAGAACTCGACCGTGCGGCCCGAAGCCAGGTGCTCGGCCTCCATCTGGAAGCGCTCGCGGTTGTCGTCGGGGCGGCTGCGGATCTCGACGTAGCCCTCGAGGCCCGACTCGTGCGCCGTCAGGCGGGTGCGACCGCGCGAGTCGTCTTCGTGGTCTTCGCCGTCGTGCTCGCCGTCGTCGTCGCCCGGGGCGGACGCCGGCATCTCCGGCACGTCACCGCGGAGCAGGACGAGGCCGCTGCTCGCGTCGCGGACCTCGACCACGAAGCCCTCGAGATCGGCCACTGCCGTCACGTCGAAGGGCAGACGAGCGCCGTCGTTGGTCGCCAGCTCCCACTCCGCCTCGCCGAAGGACGAAACGGTGCGCGTGCCCTGCGACTCTTCGGTGCCGCCGTCGTCGATCACGAACACCTCGAGGACGCGTCCGGCCGTGGCGTGCTCCACCTCGACCTTGAACTTCTCGCGGTCGCTCTGGGAGCGGACCTCGATCTCGCCCGTGATGTCGCTGTCGTCGCTGGTGTCGGCGCGCGCCAAGCGGCTCTCCACCTCGCGGCGGTCGTCGCGCGAGCGGCTGCAGCCCGACTCCGAGAGCCGGCCACCGTCGATGCGGACCTCGAGGACCATGCTCTCGCCATCGCGCACGGCGACGATCGTGATGCTGTCGTCGTCCGAGACGATGCCCTGCTCGTCTTCGAAGTCGTCGTCGTCGCTGCCGTGGTCGTCGCCAGCGTCGTGGTCAGGGCCGTCGTCGTCGCCGGCACCACCGTCATCGGAGCCGTCGTCGGAGCCGTCATCCTCGACGCCGTCCTTCTGGAAGACCGGCGCCTGGATCGTGCCGAATCCGTCCAGCTCGACCGTGAGCTGGCCCGTCGGCACCGTGCCGAGATCGAACTGACCTTCGGTGTTGCTGACGGCGCGTCGACCGGTCTCGAGCACGCGGAACGCGTAGCCACCGAGGGCGTCCGTCGTGCCGTCGGCGGTCAAGACGACGCCCTTGAGCGTCGCGCTGCCGGCGCTGCCGCCGGTGCCGCCACCGCCGCCGCAGCCGGCCAGGAGGCCGAGCCCGAGGAGCGAGGCGACGAGGGAGGGAAGCTTGAAGCGCATGGGGATGTCTCCGGAGTCGGTGGTGCCCTGCCACCCTCGATGAGGCCGTCCCCCCACCCTGGAATACATCAGACCGGCGAGAGCGTCCGCAAGGGGGGTCGGCGCGGCCCCCCGCTACCCTCGTCGGAGCCCATGCCGGCCCTCCCCGACCCCGATCTGATCGCGCTCTGCCTCGAGGGGCGGCAGGAGGCCTGGGAGGCCCTGGTCGACCGCTACGCGGACCTGGTCCACGGGATCGGCAGGCGCTCGGGGCTGGACGACGCGGCGGCCGAGGACCTGGTCCAGGACGTCTTCGTCCTCCTGTGGCGCCACCTCGGGCGCCTGAAGGCCCGTGAGCGACTTGCCGGCTGGGTGGCCCAGACGGCCCGCCGCGAGGCGTGGCGTCGCCGCCGCCGGGGCCGCAACCGCAAGGAACGCGACGAGGCCGTCGGCCGCGAGGCGCTCCGCGACGAGGGGGAGGCCGACGACCCGGTGGAGGCGGCCGAGCAACGGCACCTCCTGCGCCGTGCCCTCGCCACGCTCGGCGAGCGCTGCCGGGCGTTGCTCGACGCGCTGTTCCTGCGCGGGCTCGAGAGCTACGACGAGGTCTCGAGCGAGCTGGACATGCCCGTCGGCAGCATCGGTCCGACGCGGCGGCGCTGCCTGGAGCGCATGCTCGATGCGCTCGGTGAGCTGGGCTTTCCCGTGGACGGTGTATCGACCGCGGGGGGGACGGCCTCTGACGGGGTGAAGGCCACGCG
This sequence comes from Planctomycetota bacterium, assembly GCA_020631815.1. Classification (GTDB taxonomy): domain Bacteria; phylum Planctomycetota; class PLA2; order PLA2; family JAEUHO01; genus JACKGW01. The sequence goes on from JACKGW010000002.1 coordinate 139,595, forward strand.
CCGGAGCCCACGACGATGACGCGCCCCGATCCCGATCGCCTGCTTGCTGCTCTCGGGTCCGTGACCCGCGGCGAAGCCGTCGCGGGCCCGGACGCCACCCTCGCCTTGGCGCGCCGTCTGGTGGCCGCGCGGCACGGGTTGGCCAAGGACCCCCCCTGCCCGGCGTCAGCCCGTCGCCGCGCCCTTTCCATCTTCCGCCCGCGACCGACCTCGTGGCTCGAGGCCCTCGCGGCGCTCACCTTCGACTCTTGGCAGGGTGCGGCGGCACCCGCTCGCGGCGCCGACCTCGAACGCCTCGTCCGCTTCGAGCACGCGGGCACGGCCATCGACCTGCAGCTGGCGCTGCACGACAACCGCGGTGAGGCAAGCATCGCCGTCGAGGGTCTCCCCCTCGGCGGTCGCGTCCAGGTGCGGGCTGCCGACGGCCGCGTGCTGGCTGACGCGGCGCTGGACGAACGCGACACGGCGCACGTTGCGTGGACCGGCGCCAACGATGTCGTCTTCGCCGTGACCGACGAGGACGGCGAGGTGCTCTGCACGCCGCCGCTCTCGCGGGGCGGTGCGTGACCGCGGGCGAAGCCCTGCTCGACCAGCTACTCGACGCGCCGGCCTCGACGCGTCGTCGGCTGGCGGACCGCGTGCTGCGCGAGGGCCTCGCGTGGGACGCGTGGAGCCAACGGTTCCGGGCCGCGTACCTCGATCGGCCCGAACGCGCCGAGGGCGCCGCAACCGCCTTGGCCGAGGCCGCCGAAGCCTCGGGTCGCCACGACGTGCTGGGGCGCCTGCTCGGCCAACGGGCCGTCGCGCTGCATCGCACGGGAAGTCCCGCGGACGCTGCGCGCCTCTACCAAGACGCCGCGGGCCACCTCGTCGCCGCGGGGCAGCCCGACGATGCCGCGCACGCGCGGCTGCTCGCCGTCGATGCCTTGGCCCACGCGGGCCAGCTCCAAGAGGCGCTCGCCGAGGCGGACGCCTTGGATCGCGTGCTGCGCGGTGCGCGCCACCGCCTGCGCCGCGCGCTGTTGCGCGGCAACCGGGCGAGCGCACTGCGCTTGGCAGGGCGCTTGGAAGAGTCCGCCCGCGAGAGCGAAGCCGCCTCCCGCAGCCTGGAACAGCTTGGCCAGGAAGGCAGCGCCGCCGCGGCCGAGCTCAATGCGGGGGTGGCCTGGATGTATGCGGGCCGCTTGGAGAAGGCGGGCAACCGCCTGCGCTCCGCGGCCCGACGCCTCGAGGCGCTGGGCCAGACCGACCGCGTCGAGGACGCGCGGTACGACCTCGCATGCCTCGACGTGCGCGCGGGCCGCATGGGCCCGGCGGTTCGCACGCTTGACGCTCTCGCCGTCGACTTCGAGGCGCGCGGGCTTGCGCGTCGTGCCGCGCTCGCACGCATGGACCTGGCCGACGCGCTGCTGAGGATCGGCGATGACGATGCGGCCGCCCGCGAGGCGCGCCGCGCGGCAGAGGCCTTCGAAGCGGAGCAGGCGCCCGGCGAAGCGGCGGAGGCGTGGTTCCTCCTCGCGCAAGCCGAGGTCGCTGCCACCGGGAGCCCGAGCGCCGAGACGCTGGAGGCCGCGCGTCATGCCGCGGAGCGCTCGGGGCGCGAAGAGATCGCCCTCCGCGTCGCCGTCCTCGCCGACGACGTGGCTCTGGCGGAAGGCACCTTGCCGTCCACGGCGGGCCTCACCGTGCGCATCGACCGCGCCTACCACCTGGGGCTCCACGAAGTGGCCGATGCCTCGCGCACCCAGGAGGCCGAGCGGATGCTCCTGGTGAGTGACGCGCAGGGCGCGCGTGCGGCCCTCGCGAGCCATGGCCTCTTGCGTCGCGCCCACCCCTTCGCCTCGGTTCGCGCGGCGCGTGTGGATGCTCGCGCTGCAACCGCGCTCGGCGACACGAGCGCCGCCATCTCCGGACTGCGACGCGTCGTGTCGCGCTTGGACGCATGGGCCGGCGACCTGCCGGGCGGCTGGCTGGCCAGCGCGTTCCTCGCACGCCACGGCGGTGCGACCCTCGATCTCGTCGATCTCCTGCTGGGGCGCGGACGTCCGGCGGACCGCCACGAAGCGGTCTCGCGCTTGGACGAGCTGGCGCAGCGCGCGTTCGCCGTGGACACGAGCCCCCCGCGCGCGCGCGGCTTGGAGGCGCTGCGCCAGCGCTTGGAGTCGATCTACGCCACGCTCGCTGGCGGAGGCGGTGCACGTGGCCTGGGGCTGGCCGCGCGGCCGGCCCTCGTCGACGAAGCGCGACGCCTCGAGCAGGAAGTCCTGCGTCGGTGGCGCGACGACGAACGGCGCTCCGGCGACGCGCCGAGCGACATCGACGCGCGCCCCGCCAACGATGCGTTCGACGTGGTCGCGCACCTGTGGCATCACGGCGGCCACCTGCGCGCCACGCTCCGCCGCCGCGACGGCCAAGTCATCGGGTTGCGTCCGTTGGCCGAAGATGCGGAGCTTCGGCGAAGCACCGAGGCGCTCCGCTTCCACGCCGAGCGTGTGCGCCAGCTGGGCTCTGCCGCGGCGCGCGATGCGCTCGACGATGAGCTCGAGCAGGTGGCGCGGCTGATCCTCGATCCGCTGCTCGAGGCCCTGGGCACGCTTCCGACCTCGTGGGGCTGGATTGCCGACACGCGTGCTGGCGCGTTGCCCTTGGAGCACCTGCCGCTCGACGGCGGGCCGTTGGCCGCCCGTGTCGCGACGATGCGCGTGCCGGCCCTCCACGCGGCCCCGAGGTCTCGTGCACGCGGCCACGGTGCGGCTGCCGTCTTGCTGGCCACCGACGACTTGCCCGGTGCGCGCGACGAAGTCCATGCGCTGCACGATGCCGTCGCCGTGTCGCCGACCCACGAGGGCGTTGCGCGTGCGCTGGTCCGACACCGTGTGGTCCACGTGGCCGGCCACGGCTACACCCCGGAGGACGCACCGTCGCTCGGCGGTCTGCGGCTCGCCGACGGCTGGTTCACCAGCGCCGACGTTCCCCCGCGCGTCGGCGCCGACCTGGTGGTTCTGGCGGCGTGCCGCAGCGGCACGGGCACCGCGAATGCCAAGCGTCCTGTCGGAGGCCTCCCCCGCGCGCTGTTGGCCGCCGGCGCACGCCAGGTGCTCTGGACGTCTGCGGACGTCGACGACGCCGCCAGCGCACGCCTGATGACGGCCTTCCACGCGGCACGGTCCCGACTCGGGCCGGCCGCTGCGTTGGGCGAAGCCCTGAACCTGATGCAGGATCAAGAGGGCACGCCCGCACGTTCTCTTCCTTTCCGGCTCACGGGATTCCAGCCATGACCCTTCGCTTCTCCCTCCCGACGGCCACCCGGGCGTTCCTTCTCGGCCTCGGTCTGCTGCTGCTCGCCACGGGCTGCGGTGGTGGTGGTGGCGGCGGCGGCGTCGCCGCCTCCTCCCCGGACAGCCCCAAGCCGACCGTCGTGCTCGTGGAGATCGTCGACGACGATCCCGACGAGGTGCTGGACACCATCGAGGACGTCGTCGAGGACACCGGCGCCACCTACCTCGGGCAGGTCGACGGCACGACGTTCCACCGCTTCGAGCTGCCCGCGAGCCTCTCGCCCGAGGCGTTCTTCGCGCTTGTCGACGACGACGTGCGCATCACCGACCGCGAAGAGGACGTCGACCTCAGCTCGCCCGAGGGGGGTGGAGCCACGATTCCGCTGGGCGGCGAGCTGTTCGCCTCGGCCGTGGCCCAGCAGCCCGAGCTGATGCGCATTGGCCTCGCGGCGGCGCACACGCGCGTCACGGGCGCCGGCGTGCGCGTGGCCGTCCTGGACACGGGTATCGACCCCGACCACCCGCTGCTCGTCGGGCATGTCGGCCCCGGCGGCCACGACTTCCTCGACGGCGACGACGACCCGCGCTACGAGCCGAACGGCCGCGACGATGACGGCGACGGCTTGATCGACGAGGGGCGCGGCCACGGCACGTTCGTGGCGAGCCTCGTGCTCGCCGTGGCTCCCGGCGCCGAGATCATTCCCTACCGCGTGCTCGACAGCGACTCGCGAGGCAAGGCGAGCTCGCTGGCGGAGGCCATCGTGATGGCCGCCGACACGGGCGTGGACGTGATCAACCTGTCGGCGGGCATGCCCTCGCGCGTGCAGGTGGTGAAGGACGCGGTGCAGTATGCGCGCAACATGGGCATCCTGGTGGTCGCCAGCGCCGGCAACACGGGGACGCGCAGCGTCACGTTCCCCGCGTCGCTCGGTGACGGCATGAGCGTCACCAGCGTGGACCCGACCGACGTGCTGTCCGACTTCGCCTCGTTCGGCGACGACGTCGACCTGTCCGCGCCCGGTCACGAGCTGATCGGGGCGTTCCCCAACGCGCTCGGCGCCGTGCGCTGGTCAGGCACGTCGTTCAGCGCCGCCTTGGTCTCCGGGGCCTTCGCCTTGGTGCGAGAGGCCTCCCCCGGCATGGACGCCGAGCACATCGTTTCGCACCTGCGCGACACCAGCGCCGACGTCCGGGGCTTGAATCCCGGCCGCGACGGCGACATGGGCGAGGGCCGCCTGGACCTGGACGCCGCCACCGCGCCCTGACGCGCCGGCGCCCGGCTCGCTCCCAGGACCTGGGCCCCTGCCGTGCCCCGGCGACGTGCGCCGTGGCGGCGCGGTAGCCTGCTCGCGGCCAACGGCCTCCCCGATGGAAAAGGAGGGATCCATGCGCGTTGCCGCACTTCTCCTCGCCGCAGGTCTCGCCCTGGCGCCGGCCACGGCCCTCGCCAGCGATGAGCTGGCCCCGCCCGTGCGCCTGCTAGCGGGTGACACGCCGATCCACGCGGACGTCGGCCATGCCGCCCCCTGCTTCCACGACTTCGACCGGGACGGCAAGCGGGACCTGCTCGTCGGCCAGATGGGCAAGGGCCAGCTGCTGATCTGGCACAACGAGGGCACCGACACGGCCCCTGCCTTTGCAACGTCGAGCGTGTTTCGCGTCGACGACAAGGACGCCACCGTCGAAGCCGGTTGATGCGTCGGCTTCGGTCCACAGGTCGTGGACCTCGACGGCGACGGCCACCTCGACGTGATCAGCGGCGGCTTTCCGGGCTACGTCTACGTGTTCCGCGGGAACGGCAACGGTGACTTCCTCGCGAGTGCGGAGGTCAAGCTCGCCGACGGCAAGGACGTCAAGGTGGAGAGCGCGTCGGCGCCTTTCGCCGTGGACTGGGACGGCGACGGTGACCTGGATCTCGTCGTGGGTGACATCGCCGGTGGCGTGCACCTCTTCGACGGGCAAGGCGGCACGAAGGCGCTGCGCCTCGCGGCCTCCAAGCCGCTCGAGGTGGGAGGCAAGGCCATCCGGGTCGAGGGTGGCGACGCTGGCCCCACCGTGGCCGACTGGGACGGCGACGGCCGCCTCGACCTCGTGCTCGGCTGCGGCGACGGCAGCGTTCTGCTCTACCGCAACACCGCCCAGGAGGGCGCGCCGGTGTTGGCGGCGCCTGTGACGCTGCTGACGGGGGCTGGCTGGGGCGGACCCGACGGCATGGACGCCTCGCGCCCCGGCGTTCGCGCCAAGCCGTGGGTCACCGACTGGGACGGCGACGGGCGCCTCGACCTGCTCGTGGGTGATCTCTCGCTGGCCAAGCCCACGAACCGCGAGCGCACGAAGGCGGACGAGGCGGAGCTGGAGAAGATCCAGGCTGACCTCGCCACCTACGCCGAGCGCATCAAGCCCATCATGCAGCGCATCCTCCGCGAGACGTTGGCCGAGGAGGGCATCGAGCTCACCGACGAAGAGCTCGAGAACCCGGACGGCAAGCTCGAGGGCCTGCCGCTGGAGCAGAAGGAGCGGCTGCGCAAGGCGCTCATGAAGCGCTACGAGACCGACGACGAAGCGCAGAAGGTGCAGGCCGACGCCGAGACGATGATGCAGCGCATGAGCGAGCTGGGTGGCGGCGGGGGCACGCCCCAGGGCCACGTGTGGCTCCTTCGCCGCTTGGCGCCCGCGGCCCCCGCCACCGATTCGGCGACCGGTCCCACGGGCGACGCCACGACGCGCTGAACGAGCGTCGGTCCACCGCGTGCGACGGGTAGGCTGAGCGCGTGCACGCGCAGGCCGTCGACCCCGCTACCGGACGCTCGCTGGCCACGTGGCCGGCGAGCTCGCCCACCGACGTGGACGCCGCGCTCGACACCGCGGTCGCGGCCCAGGCCGAGTGGGGTGCCCGCACGCCCGAGTCGCGCGCCGCCGTCTTGGCACGGGCCAGCGAGGTGGTGCGCGCCCGCGCCTCGGCATTGGCGCTCCTGCTCGCCGACGAAGTCGGGCGTCCGGTGCGTGAGGGCCGCGCCGAGCTCGATGCGGCGATCGCCTTGCTCGACTACCTCGCGCGTCACGCGGCACGCCATCTCGTTCCGGAGCGTGTGTCGGCGGAAGCCCCTCGTGCGTACGCACGGTTCGAGCCCCGCGGCGTGCTCTTCGCCCTGCTCGAGGGCGTGACGGTCTACGAGGATCTCGCCCACGCGGTGGCCCTGCCGCTCGCGACGGGTGCGGGGGTCGTCGTGCGGCCCGAGTCACGGGCTCCCGCCAGCGCGCTGGCGTTCGTCCAGGTGCTCGAGGCAGCCGGCGTGCCCGCTGGGCTGGTCGGTGTGGTGCGCCTCGCGCCGCAGGAGGGCACCGCGTGGGTCGCGGACCCGCGCGTGCGTGGCGTCGTCGCCCGCGCGCACGCGGACACGGTGCGCGCCATCAACGAGGCGAGCGCACGCCACGACGTGTGCACGTGGACGGAGACGCCGTCCAACGATGCGCTCGTCGTGCTCGCCGACGCCGACGTCGAAGACGCCGTGGAGGCCTACGTCCGCGGACGCTTCCTGGCGGCCGGACAGGGCCGTCGCGGCGTACGACGCTGCATCACGGTGGCTGCACTGGCAGAGCGCATGGAGCATGCCCTCGCCGCACGTGTCCTCGCCGAGGTCGTCGGCCCGCCACGCGACGCCGGCACCACGCTCGGCCCCGTCCTGGCCCGCAGCGTCGTGGAGCGACTGGCCCTGCAGGTCGAGACCAGCGTCGCGGCGGGTGCCCGCCGCGTCACGGCCTCCCGCTTTCCCGAAGGCCCCGGCGCGTGGTGTCCTGCCATGCTCCTGGCCGGCGTACAGCCTGGCATGCCGCTCTTCGACGAGCGTGTCGAAGGCCCCCTCGCCATCCTGACGACGGCTCGCGACGACGCCCATGCCCTCGAGCTGGCGACGGCGACGCGCGATCCCGTGCAGCTTGCCGTGTTCGCGCGCGACGAGGCTCGGGCCGAGGAGCTGGGCTTGGCGACCAGCGCCACGGCCGTCGCCGTCAATGCCGTGCCCGGAGCGGATCCGCGCTTGTTCGCACCGCAAGCGCTGCGCAGGCTGAGCCGCCGGCGCCCCGTGGAGATCGCCTGAGACGAGCGCGCGATCAGCGACCCGCGCTCGCCTGCAGCCAGGCCAGGACGCGTGCGCGCTCGGCGCCGAACAGACCCGCGCGCGGCCCGTAGCGAGCCACGAACATCGGCCACTCGGCGGCGCTCGCGTGGCCGGGATCAAACGGCTCGTGGCACTGGCCACAGCGCCGCCGGTAGATCCCCTCGGCCGCGGGGTCCGCTGCCGCCGCGCCCCACGCCGCGACCGTCTCGTCCACGTACGCAGCCGGGGCGGAGCCGCCGCGCGGTCGCCGACCGGGGTCGGCGGGGTAGCCCCATGCACAGGCCGAGAGAACCAGCGCACCCACCGTGGCCACGAGGCCCGTGCGCCACGCCCTCGTGGGTTCGAAGCGTGAAGTCATCGGAGCCTCCTAGAAGTACGTCGACAGGCTGAACGTGAGCTCACGCTCGTCGGCAGCGTTCTCGAAGTGCAGCCATGTGTGGTCCAGCCGCAGGACGGTGCGCTCGGTCAGGCGGTAGTTCAGCGCCACACCGAAGCTCTCTGCATCGTCCTGCTTCGCCGCCCCCACGCTGCGATCGTCGAGGTCCGTCGTCTGGTAGCGCGCGGCCAGCGTGAAGTGGCTCGTCGGCGTGATCAGGCACGTGTCGCAGGCCCGCCACGCACACGGCATGAAGTGCCAGGCGGCTTCCGCCCAAAGACCATCCAGCCCATGCACGGTGCCAGCCGGCGCGCCGGCCCCGCGATCGATGTCGTAGCGCAGGTACTCACCCTGCAGCTCGAACGGCCCCTTGCGCAGCAGCCAGTCGACGCCCCAGCCGGTGAGGGCTTCGTCGCCAGCGTCGTCGAGCTTGCCCGTGGTCCCGGACAGCCCGATCTCGTAGCGATCGAGGAAGCGGTTGCGTCCAGCGAGCACCACGCGGGCCCAGAGCTGCTTGTTCTCGTTGTTGTCGACGTCCCACTCTTGGCGACCGCCGCGTACACCACCGCCTGCCGTGAAGTCGTCGGCGAAGCCACTGGTCAGCACGACGTCGTAGGCAAGCCGCGCGTCGCAGCCGACGCCGATCGAACCCTCCACGCCGATGCCCGGCTGGCCGAAGCCGGTCGGCACGAAGTAGCGAGCCGTCCACGGGCGGATCGTGAAGTCCGCGAGCGGGTCATCGTGGTGGAGGTTGTAGCGACCGAAGGGAATCAGCGGTGCGCCGATCTTCGGCTGGAACCAGTCCACGAGGCGAGCCGTGACGACGGCTTGCTCGACGCGCACGTCCCCATCGCTACCACCGCCGATCCCGCCGTGCTCGATCTCCACCTCGGCGGTGAAGTCGACGCAGTCCGTGATGGGCGCATCGAGCTGCAGGATGAGCCGGTGCAGGTCGAAGGTCGTGTTGCGCGAGCTGTTGGCGCGCATCTCGGCCGTGAGGTACCCACCCCAGCGAACGCCGCCCGTCGACGCGCGACCTACCAGGGCGGACGGCGCACGGACGAGGCGGTCGGCGCCGCCCGACAGCCGCGTCAGCTCGACGCGTTCGTCGGGCGTGATGCCGGGCTGCTCGTACGGTGCGACCGCGGCCGCGGCCGGGGCGGCTCTAGGCGCGGCCCGGGTCGCCTGCGTGCGCACGACGCGCTCCGCGACCGCCGGCCGCGACTCGGCTTGCTGGCGCCAATGCGAGACGTCGTCTTCCAGTCGGCGGATGCGCTCCGTCTGCTCGAGCAACAGCGCTTCCGGGCGCGCGAGACGGTCCTCGGACCCGTCGTCGGCGCGTGCCACGGGAGCCTGGGCTCCCAGGGCGCATGCGAGTCCGAGCGTGATCCACGCGCGGACGCTCAGGTGTTTCGCTCCCATCGCGACCTCCTTCAGGTCGCGCTTGATATTGCGATCGACTTGCAGAATCAACTTTGAAACAGCCCCGGGACCCTTGTCCAGGCTGGACGATGCCTAGAGTCTGAATTACAGACTTGTCTGTCACATCGCCTTGGAGTCTCCATGAACCCTCTCGACCAGCGCGGCGCGGGCGCGTGACGGAAGCGGACTACCGCTTCGACGCCGAGCTGCTGGCCGAAGCGCGCCTCGGGATCGTGGCCGCGCTTCTGGCCCGTCCCGAGGCCACCTTCAGCGAGCTGAAGGACCTGCTCGGCCTCACCCAGGGCAACCTCGGCGCCCACCTGCAGCGCTTGGAGGCTGCCGGCTACGTCACGATCACGAAGGCCTTCGTGGGACGTCGGCCGCGCACCACCGTGCAGCTCACCGCCGCGGGCCGCGACGCTTTCCGGCGGCACGTCGACCGCCTCCAGCGTTTCTTGGAGGGGGGAGCCTAGGCTGTCTCCCCCTCGGGAGATGCCCATGCGCGTGTTCGTGCCCCTCGTCGCCGCGCTCGTCCTGATCGCCTCGCCGGGCCTGGCCGAGGAGCCGCGGCAGGAGATCGCCGAGCGCGATGCCGCCATCCGCGCGTCCGTGGCCAAGGTCGCCGCCCTCCTCGTGCGAAAGCCGCGCGGCACCATGGCGGATGTCCTGCATCTCGACGCCCACTACGACGCCGTCGAGCGAGCCGGGTATCTCACGCGTGTCCCCGAGCGCGCGCGCGGTCCGCTTCGCGAGCGCTTCACAAGCGTCATGCAGACGGGCTACGCACGAAAGTCACTCGCGGAGATCTTCGGAAGGGCCGAGGTGCTGGTGGTGTTGCGCATCGATGCCGGCGAGGTCGCGGACCGCGCAACGTCGCTCGTCCGGTTCTCTCCGCAACCCGGCGCGCGCTCACACATGCGCATGTCCTACGAGCGTCGCGACGGCGTCTGGTCCTTGTACGACATGGAGGACCTGGGCTTCGGCCTGCCGCTGTCGTCCGGTGTGGGCTTGGTGCTGTCGGCAGTTGCCGAAGGGAACGGCGACGACGCCGTGCAGATCAGTGCGGACCTGATCGGTGCGAAGGCGGCCCTCGAAGACGACGACCCCGACGATGCCCAGCTCTACCTCGATCGGCTCCAGGGGCGAGAGCTCCCACACCCCTTGCGCGCCGTCGTGGAGATGTTCTCGGCGGCTCTCGACCTCCAGGCCGGCCGGCCCCAGGAGGCCCTCGTCCACCTCGACGCCTACGAGCGAAGCCTCCCGCGCGGGGCCTTTCTCGACCTGCTGCGTGCGACGGCCCTGAACGACCTCGACGAACACGCCACGGCGCTCGAGCACGCCTACCGCTACGTGGAGAGCATCGAGCACGACGTCGACGTCGACGTCGAGATTGCGCGCGCCCTGATCGGCCTCGGTCGTCGCGACGAAGCGGCCGCCGTGCTCCTGCGGACTCTGGACGATGCGCCCGGCAATGCGGACGCCCTGAGGTGGCTGGCGCAGATCCTCCCCGCCGAGCGCGAGGCCGAGCTCGCAGCACGGCTGGCCCACCTGCCGAACCCCGCTACCGAGCTCGAGCAGATCGCCGAGGAGCTGCTCGATGCCGACGCCTTCGATGCGCTGGAACGCGTCACGCGCGCCGTCGCGCCTCGCATCCCCGACCACCGCGACGTGCCGTACTACGAGGGCCTCGTGCTGGCTCACCGGGGGCAGCATCGTGAGGCGGCGGTCAAGCTGGAAGAGTCCGTGCGGCGCCTTACGCCCGACGTGTCCACCGACTTGGCCTTCTACTACGTAGATGCGTGGCTGGACGCGATGTTGGCCAGCGGCCAGGGCGTGGAAGCCGTACTTCGCGCGCCGGATCCGGCAGCCGTGTTCGACCGCGTCATGGAGCACTTGAACGAGAGCGGAGACCTGGAGGCCCGGCGGCGCTTGGTCCAGGAGGCCGCCACCCTTCCGGGCCTCGGCCGTCGACTGCGGTACGAGCGAGCCGATCTCCTGCACACCGATCGCCAGTTCGAGGCCGCCGTGGCCATCCTCGAGCCGCTGCGCCGCGAGCTGATGGACGAGGCCGGGGAGCTCGAGGACATCGAGGTCCTGCTCATCTTCGACGTCGTCAACCGCCTCGTGCGTGACCTCATGCACCTCGATCGGGCCGAGCAAGCCCTGGAGGTAGCCAGGGCCCACGAAGTCCACACCAAGTCCGCGCACTACCTCGCCTACGTGCACGCCCTGCGCGGCGAGACGGACAAGGCCATCCACTACCTGCGGCTCGAGCAGGAGCGCGGGAACTACCCGCAGGAGCTCTTCGAGGACCCCGACCTCGCCGGCATCCTGTCGACGGAGCCCTACCGCGACATCCGCGAGGCGTTGTTCGAGGAGGAGGAGTGAGCGCGGCGGCGCTCAGTCGCCGATCCTGAGCACGCTGATCTCGCCCGGGCGAACATCCACGATCTCGTCCGGCAAGCGTTGGCTTCCGACGCGCACGTGGAAGCGATGCGAGCCGGGTTCAAGTGGGCCGAGGATGGTGCCGGGCTCGACGCGGGGGGCCAAGGCCACCTGCCGCTTGGCCTCGGTCTGGACGCCTCCAACGACCAAGGGGAAGCCGTCGGCCCGCCTCACGCCAAGCGTCCCGAGGCGTGCGTCGGGGGGCCGAACGGGGGCGACGATCACCCAGCCGCCGAGGACGAAGGCAAGCTCGACGCTCTCTCCGGAGGCGCGTGGGACAGGCGGTGTGACGCGCCCGTCGGGAAAGTAGGCACCGACGCGGGTGCAGGCGTCGGCCTCGAAGTCCGTCAGTGACCAGATCCAGGCAGCAGCTGGCCCGTCGTCGTCCGTGCTTCGCGCCCGGGCCCTCTGCTGGAAGAAGCGTCGCCCCTGGTCGGACCCGAAGAGCACGGGCAGCTCCTCCCCATGCTCGCGGTCGGGAGTGCGTGCCGCTGCGAACGGGGCCCTCACGGTGAAGGACCGCGCAGCGGGACCGGGATCCCCTTGCACGAAGAGCGGCGGAGGGCGCGAGGGCGTCCACCGAGCTCGCTCGTCCGGAACGAGCTCGATGTCGACATCGGTACCGTCAGGTGGAACGACAACGTCGCGCGGAGGGACGGGCAACATGCCTGCGACGTGGACGTGAAGCGTGTTCGGGCCCGGAGGTACCGCGCCAGAGATCGTCAGGGGTTCAGCACTTCCAGCGGTGAGGACCAGCCGCGGACCGAACAGATACGCCGTCGGCCCACGCGATGTCGCATGGACGGACGTGAGCAGGTGCGAGGTCTCCCGCGGCCAATGTGCGGGCAAGGGCTGTCGAACGCGTAGGTGGACAGCGAGCGGCGCGAGCGAGACCGCAGAGACATGTACCGTCTCGCCAGCTTGCACCTGTTGGGGACTGGCGTCCCAGCGAACAACGGCCTCCGGGCGTCGACGTGCCACATCCCTGTGAGCCCGCAGATGGGCGTACGCCTCGTAGCTCATCCATGCCGGCACGTGGAGTACCCCTCGAGACACGCCTGGCGGAACGACGCTTCGAACTTTGAGTTGATAGGCCTCGCGTCGACCGGGTGCCACGGGGTGCTCGACGTCGTCAGACAGCAGAGCATCAAGCGAGATGCGGAGCGGGTGCTCGCGTTCACCCGGGCCCACTTCGAAGGTCACGTCTCCTGCGGGCGTCGGCGCGAGCCGAACGTCCTGACGCGCCTCGCGCGCACGGACATCCAACGCTTCCCAGCGGCGCCCCTGGTCCGTGATGAGGAACACGTCCCAGGGGCCCTCGGCGTTGACGACCAGCTCGATGGCAACGGGGGCGACGTCCTTGCCTCGCTCGACGTTCGTCACCTCGTCCCACGTGTACGAACCGGCGGCGCTCGCAGGCAGGGCGTAGACGTGGTAGCTGTCGTCGTCTTCCGCGTCCTCGAAGTCCTCCGCGGTCACGAGGAGCACGGAGGCGACATCCAGCCCGGAACCCGTCGAGCCTGCGGCCGGACGATCTGCGGCAGGGTGAAGACGCGGTGGCACCTCGCTGGTCGAGAGGCGCGGCACACGCGCCTCTTCGTTCGCATCAACGGCGCCTGGTCCACCGCGCCGTCCGGCGAGTGCATCGTCACCGCCCAGTGGAACGGCCTCGTGTCGTCCCGACAGGTCGGAGCCGGTGCGTGCACCCACGAGCCACACACCCACGAAGAGCCCGACCCCCACCGCCCCCAGCACCAAGATGGTCCGCGTCTCCATGTCCGGAGTGTACGGAGACGGCGAGCAAGTCTGCTGGCGACGGGGCTACTGCCCCAGGAGGCGCAAGATGCGACGTCGCATGCCGCGCCGCCAGCGGTCGCGGTGGGCGCCAGGGATCTCGTCAGGATCGTCCACGAGGCGCGCGAACCAGGCGGCATCGAAGCCATGGGCGTCGACGGCATTCGGTGCCAGCTGGTTGGACTCGCAGGTGGCGACGAGATCGGCGAGGTCAGGCACATCGTCGTGCGGACGCCCGTAGGCGCGCGCCTCGAGGAGGAGCGCCAGCTCGAGCATGCGGCGCCGGCCCACGCGGTCGGCCAGGGCTCTCACCTCGTCGAGCGCAAGGCCCGCGCGGTCGAGATGCTCGCGCAGGAGATGCACGTCGGTCAGCCAGCCGAGGCGAACCCACTTCGATCGTGCCGCGTGCTCGGCGACGTGCAGCAGATGGTCACCGAGCGAGAGCGTGGGGACCTGGGGCCCACCGTGCGCCGTGGGGAGTGCACGATCGAACACCGGCTCGCCGTCGAGCCCCGCGCGACCCGGGGCGTCGGCGAAGCGACCATGGAGGTCCACCACCAAGCCGCCAGGCACCTGCACGCTGCGCACGTGCGGGCCGGAGCCCGAGCGCCGTCCCGCAGACGCGCCGCCGGCCACGAGGGCTGCAAGCGCCATGCGCCACGACGACCTGGGCACGAGCAGGTCCACGTCCTCGAACGCACGCAGCTCCGGACGGAGGTAAAGCCAGTCAGCGAAGGCCGCGCCCTTCAAGACCACCACGGGAACGCCTGCCGCCTGCAACAGGCCCACCGCTTGGTCACGGATGTGGAGTGCATGCAAGGCCTTGGCCGTGCGGGTGCGCATCCGCTCCCGAAGTCCCGGGCGCTGGGCATCAGGCACTCGGGCGCGGCCGTCCCGAACGGCCTCGTCGAGTCGGGCATCCAGGCCATGGGCCGTCACGAGTGCGAGCAGGTGGGCTGCGGCGTCCGTGGGGATCTCGCCCGGCGACTCGTCACGCAGGAGTGCATGCAGGAAGGTCAGCGCTGATGACGGGACCGACGCCGTCACGTGGTTCGGCCCTCGCGCCGGCGCACCTTGCTGGCCATCCACGCCCCCACTGCCATGCCCGCTGCGTCCACCAGGAGATCGGTCCAGCGCGCGGTGCGGTGCGGTGTGATCAGCTGCAGGCCCTCGTCAGCCAGCGCCACCAGGCCCACGAGCAAGACGGCCTCACGAACCGCGTGCGGACGCCCTGCCAGTGCCCAGCGCGCCAGGACCACGACGAGAGCGGCGTAGAGGACGACGTGCAGGGCCTTGCGCGTGGCGACGACCCACACGTCGGCTTGCCCGGGCGTGAGCGAGCCCAGCTCGCGATAGAACGCGTTGAGCCCGTCCCAGCGGGCAGCGCCCCATCCGGTGAGCGCGAGGATCGCGAAGCCCACCGCAACGCCGATCAGGACGAGCGAGGCACGCTTCAAGGGGAGCACCCATCCCGTAGGCGCGCGGCCGCAGCCTCGAGCCAGGCCAGGAGCTGGTCGCAGCCCTCCTGTCCATCGGGTACGGCCACGGCGTACACGCCGGCGGCGGGCACGTGCTGCACGACTGCGAGCTCGCCGGCGGGGCGCGTCGGGTCACCCGGGTCCAAGCGAAACGCGCTACCGACCAGTGCCATGGCCGCGTCCACACCACGCAAGCGCTCGATACGCAGGGGTCCTCCCGTGCGCGGCAGCAACGTCAAGAGACCCGCCAGGGGCAGACCCTCGCCCTGCGGCGGGTGTTCCAGCATGCGCCATGCCTTCGCCTCGTCCGCGCCCACTTCGCGTACGCCGGTCCGCAGGGTCAGGGCCCGCGGGCCCGTGTCGCCAAGGACCAAGGCGATGGCATCGTCCCCCAGCACGGTCCAGCCGCGTGCATGGAGGGCCGCCGCGATGGTCGACTTGCCGCGCCCCGAAGGCCCCACGAAGACCCAGGCCTGCCCCTCGCACACGCCAGCCGCAGCATGCAGCACGAGCGATGGCGTCCAAGCCGCGAGGCAACGCGGAAGCACTTGGTCGGCTAGCAGGTGGACGAGGTCGGACTCATCGTGGAGATCCATGGCGTCGTAGACCACACGGTGCGGGGCACCGCGATGGAGCTCTGCGCGCAGGCCATCGCCCGGGAAGTCCAGGACATGCAGGTCACCGCGGCGCAGCACCACCACGGCCGCGTCGCGCTCGTCATCGGCGTCATCCCAGCACGTCGCATCCCGCGTGGTGCACTGCGGCACGCGACCCGCGCGAAGCACGAGATGCGGCTCGGCGACGTCGTCGAGCGCGAGCAGCCCCGCCAAGTCCACGTCGCTGTGAACGCACCATGGACCGTAGCGGCGGGTCCACCCCTCGGGCGACCGTTCAGCGGGCATGGCGTTCGACGAAGGCGCCCACGCGATCAAGCGCCACATCGGCGTCGGGAAGCAGCTCCGGGAAGGCCGCTTGGGCCTTCCCGGCGATGTCGGCGACACTCGTGGCGCCGTCCATGGCCGCCAAGACGAACGCGAGCAGCCGCGCTTCTTCCGACGTCTCGGGACGTGCCTCCGGCGCACGCCGCGCCAGCCGGGCCGGGTCCACGATCGAGCCGCTCCACGTGTCGCCGCGTCGCGTAGCACCCTCCCGCCCCTCGGCGTCCAGCGTCGTGGCCGTCCAGCGCCAAATCCACGCACCCTGCACAGGCGTGATGCGCACGTGCACGCGAAGCCCACCGCCAGCCGGCACCTCGAGGGGCTCGGCAAAGCCCAGCACCGACCGCCCGTACACGGTCTCGTGCTCGTCGGGTCGGTTGGACAGGAAGACGCCGGGAGCCAGCTCGGCCTCGAACCAGACGACCGCGCCGTGCACGGGGCCCGCGGAGGCGACGTCGATGTCGACGGCCCGACCGTACGTGCGCAGCGCCGGATCCGCGTAGTCCACTTCGCCAAACACGACGCCCGTGCCCAGCACGGAGCCCGCCTTGGGGTTGGCCCGGTGGATCCAGTTCGCCAGCACCGCGCGTGCATGCCTCATGTCCACGTGCTCGTGGGCTGCGGCCCAGGGCGCCAGGAAGCCCTCGACCAGCTTGGCATCGCGAAGCGGAGCCACGAACAGTCGATCTCGCACGGGCACCAAGCGACCGCCCGGCTTCAGCCAAGCCGCTCGTGCATGCGCGATGGCCTCGAAATGCCCAGGCATGAACGGAGAGCTGCCGCGCAGGTCGGCAATCACCACGTCAACGGGCCGGGCGGAGACCTTCTCCAGGAATGCCCGATGATGCTCGATACGGTCGTCCAGACCGTTGGCCGCTGCCAGCGTTCGCCCCATCACGACGGAGTCTGCGGGCTCCACGGCGATCACCTTCGAAGCACCGCGGCGTAGCGCCTCGAAGGCCATGGCCCCGTAGCCGGCTCCGAGGTCGAGGACCACGTCGCCCAGCCGGATGACGGCATCCAAGGCCCTCTGGAACGCGGCCCAGCGGGTCGCGTTGCCCACCATCCAACCGTAGTCGTACAGGGTGTAGTTGGACACCGTTCCTCCCCCTAGCCCGAGCCTACGACGCTCTCGTGCATGGCGACCGCATAGTCGCGCAGGATCGCACCTGGCGCGCCGTCTGCACGGACCGCACCGAGGTGCATCCAAAGGACGCGCGACGTCATCCGCCCGAGCCACGCCAGATCATGGCTGACGTGCACGAACGTAGTACCCCGTCGGCGGAGCTCCTCGAGCCGGTTCTCGACGCGCTCGCGGAACTCCGCGTCCACATGCACCAAGACCTCGTCCATGAACATGAGCTCGGGCTCGAGGCTGGCCGCCACGGCGAAGCCCAGGCGCACGGCCATGCCGGTCGAGTAGCGTTTGAGTGGCATGTCGAGGTAGCCCTCGAGCCCCGCGAAGTGTTCGATGTCGGCGATCTTCCGACGGATGTCGCGGCGTCGGGCGCCCAGCAGGACGCCTGCCAGCTCCACGTTGCGCCGGCCCGACAGCTCGCCGTGAAAGCCCGGGCCATTGTCGAGCACGCCCGCCCATGACGACGGCAGGAGGAAGCGCCCCTCCTCAGGGTGCAACACCCCGGTGAGCACGCGAAGCAGCGTCGTCTTGCCCGCGCCGTTGGGCCCGACGAGCCCCAGGGACTCACCCCTCCCCAGCTTCAGCGACAGGTGACGCAACGCCCAGGTGCGACCTCGCGCCGTGGCCCGGGGCCCTCCCTGGAAGGCCTTGCCGAGGTCCTCGACCACCAGGCGTGTGGCGTCGTCCGGGAGGAGCGGATGGCTCACAGCCACTCCCCTACGTGCTGCTGCGTACGGCGGAACGTGAACGCGCCCGCCGCGATCGCCAACGCTGTCCAAGCCCACGCCGCGGCCATGATCGATGGGTCGAGTGAATGCCCCAAGGCGAGCCCGCGGACCGCCTCGACGTGCCCCCACGCCGGGTTCACGTAGGGCAGCGGCGGCCACGCGCCCGCCAACACGGCTGCAGGCACCACGACCGGAGTCACGAACACGCCGAGCTGCAGCAGGTACGGCAGCACCTGGCCCACGTCCCGCCAGCGCACTTCGACGTAGGCCAGCATCATGCCCGCTCCCACCGCCTGCAGCCCGAGACCCACGATCGGGAGTGGCACCAACCACACGCTGCCTGCGATCGGCGTCCCGTCCACAAGCAGCAGGCCGAACACGACCACAAGCGCCAACAGCAGGTCCACGCAGCGCGCCAGCAGCACGGCGAGAGGCAACGCGAGACGCGGCAGCGCAACTTGGTGCAGGAGATCCGCATGACCGACCAGACTCGCTGCGGAACCAGACAGCGCCGTGGTGAAGAACCCCCACGGCACCCAGCCAAGGGCGTTGTGGGCAAGCCACGAGCCCCCGGGAGCCTGGTCGGCGAGCCAATGGCTGAACACCCACGTGAACACGCCGATCGCCAAGAGCGGATGGACGACGGCCCAGCCCACGCCCAGGAGCGTCTGGTGGTAGCGGCCGCTCAAGATGCGGCGGGTCAGGACGCCCACTACGTCGCGACGCGCCCAGAAGAACGACCAGCGGGCCGCAAGCGGGCGGCTCGCGGCGGACACCTCGATCCAAGCGGAGGTCGCCCGGGCAGCGGCGGGGTTCCGTGCGTCGGCCTGCCTCACCATAGGCGCGGAACTATACGCACGCGGCGCACGAACTACCGCGCTCCGCCCGCCCGCACGCGACGCACGGCCGCTGCCAAGGCCACCCAGCGCAAGACCCGGTCGCGATCATCGAAGGGCCAAGTCTCGCGACGCGCCAGCACGGCCTCGACGACGTCGGGAGCGATCCATGGCCGCAGCTCGCCGCGCAGATCGCCCAATGCCTCGGCGAGCCATGCGTGCGCGCCCTGGCGAGCCCTCGGCCCCAGGTCGGGCTCCTCGTCCATGCCACCGCGCACGACCTCCGCCGGCAGCCATGCCGCAGCGATCCGACGAAGCGCCGCTTTCGACGGCCCCTCGCCCCGGCGGCGTGCCGCGGGCAGGGCGACGGCGGCAGCCAGCACATCGGGGTCGACGAGCGGGTGATCCATCAGGACCCCCAGCGCCTGACCGAGCCCTGCGTAGCGCTCGAGCGCCACGGGCATCGTCGTGGAGAGGATCCGCCTCTGCAGGCGGTGGCCTTCGTCGCGCCACGCGCCGCGACCGTCCCAGGCGCGATGGCGGTGATTGCGGACATGGTCGCGCAGCAAGCGGCGACTGCTCCGCCACCGCTCCGGCAAGTCGGCGGTCGCCAGGGCGTGGCGCGCTTGACGCTCCAGTCCTCGCCGGCCCGTCCTTCGCAGCCAGCGCGCGGCGAGCGGGCGCAGCACGTCATCGCGCAGCACGACATGGTGCGGGCTACGAAGCTCATGGGCCAAACACGACACGCGACCGAGCAGGCGACCGAGCTCACCGCGTTCGGCAGTCTGCGCCAAGTAGGCCGGCGGCGCGTCGAACGGCAAGTGCCCCTCGATGCCCGTGAGCAGCAGGTCGACGCCGGCGGCGGCGGCGGCGGCGACCCCGACGGAGCGTGCGCCTAGGCGGCCCGCCACGTAGGGGTCGTCCGACTCATCGACCAGCCGCTGGACGTGATGGGCCGCCTCGGCCGCTGACAGGTCGGTCACGACGTGACAACCATCGGGCGGCAGGTGGCGAAGCGTCGCGCGCAGCCGGTCGCACTCGCGGCTGGCCACGTGGGGCGGTGTAGCCCCGCAGCAGGCCAGCAGGCGCACGTGCTTGCGCTGCCGGCGTACCTCGCGAGCCTGCGCCAAGACGAGGCCGCTGTCGACGCCTCCGCTCAGCAGCACGGCTACCGTGCCCGTAGACGGCATGGCGCGCTCGACGGCGCGCTGGATCGCCTCGGCAACGTCCTCCTCGTCGCACGCCGCATCCCGCCAGGGCCACGGAAGGCGCTCCTCGTGGACCCCGTGTGCATTCACATGCAGCAAGGATCCCGCGCGCAGGCGACGGACGTCGCGCCAGAGCGTGCGGTCCGGGTCGGACCACTCGAGCTCGGGCAGGAGGACACGGGCGACTCGTTCTTCGTCGACGACGGGACGCACGGCGGGGTGGCGGGCGACCACCCGCGGGCGGGAGCCGGCCACCGCCACGTCGCGTCCCACGTGCACGACCAGGGACCGCGTGCCAAGCAGGTCGCGGGCCAACGTCAGAGCCCCGGTTCGGGCGTCGAACACGGCGAGGGCGAAGCGGCCCGTGAGGGCCTGCAGCACAGCCGCGCCGTGCGCCTCGATCTCGGACCGCAGCCATTCCACGGCTTCCGCCCCGGGCCTCGCTCCGTGCAGCTGGAGGGTGCCCACGACGACCACGTCGGGGCCCGCGTCGAGGACGACGTGAGGGCCTTCCTGCACCCAGGCCTGGAACGGCCCGCGACGCAGCGAGACGGCAGCCGGCTCCCCGCCGAGCCCGAGAGGCTCGTGGCCACAACCCGGCCGTCGATCCAGGACCACGAGAAAGTCGGGGAGGGGGGGCGGAAGCGGCACAGGGCTAGGATGCCCGACCGACCCGTGACTCCACCCTCCGATCCCTCCCGCCCCGCCGACGCGCCGTCCATTGGCCCGACGCGCCTTCGACACGAAGCGACGCTCGTCCTGCTCGTGGCGCGCTTCACCCTGCGCGTCCGGGGGCCGCGTGTGGCGCTGGCCCGATGGCGTTGGCCCTACGTTCCAATCGGCCGGGCCCGGCCGCCCGCCGACACCATCGTCGCCGCCGCGCGCAGCGCTGCCGCCAGGTGGCCTCGCACCACATGCCTGGCGGAGGCCGTGGCCGCGCGTTGGCTGGGGCAGCGCCACGGCCACGAGCTCGATGTGGTCCTTGGCGCGACGCGCGAGGGGGAGACGCTCTCCGCGCATGCCTGGGTCGAGCTGGACGGCCGCCCGCTGCGCCGAGCGGCACCCGGCACGCACGTACGCCTGGGCGCACTTTCCCGCAAGATGGCGCCATGACTCCCCTTGCCCTCGAGAGCACCGTCCGTCCCCACGATGAGGCCCTGGCCCGCGAGGTCGACGGCGAGACGCTGCTCGTGAGCCTCGCCACCGGTCGGTACTACGGGCTGGACGAAGTCGGCACCGCGATCTGGACGCACATCGGACGCGGCGCGCGCTTGGACGAGGTACTCGAGAAGCTGCTCGCCGAGTTCGACGTCGATCGCGACACAGCCCGCGACGACCTCTTGCGCCTGGCGAGCGAGCTCTGCGAGGCGGGGCTCCTCGACGTCGCACCGCCAGGGTGACCTCCTACCGGGGTGGGTAGTGCTCCGCTCGCAACCTGCAGCCCCTCACGCCGAAGGGCGCGGGCGCCTCCGAGCTTGAGCCCCATCCGATACACACCGGGTCGCCAGGGCGAAGGTAGCGGGCCCCCATCGGCGACGACTCGTGGTCCGCGTCGGCCTGCCTTGGCGGGCCGCGCAATGGGCACTGCCTCGAGGAGCCGATGGGGGCTCGGGACCGAGCATCTGGCGAGCCGCCCCCACACACCGTCAGGGGCAAGCGAACCGACATGGTGGGCCCGGCAGGACTCGAACCTGCAACCAAGGGATTATGAGTCCCCTGCTCTGACCGATTGAGCTACGGGCCCGTGTGAATGTCCCGGGCCGGACTCTACGGGCAGCCGCGCTACGGGGGGTAGGTGCCCGGGGACCGACGAGTCGGCCTCACGCCGGAATCCGCGCCCCGATTGACGGAATCCTGCGGACACGGGAATCGGCCGCTCGGTACGCTGGCGGGATCCCCAGACGAGAGGGGCAGCACGTCGTCAACCGCGAAGTCCGCGACACGCCGCCGCCAGCCGACCTCGAGGAGTCAAGAAGAGAGCCCCGCATGGAATCGAACACCCTGTACGTAGGGAACTTGCCGTACCAGGCCGAAGAGGCCGAGATCGAGAGCGTCTTCTCCGTCGCTGGCACGGTGACGCGCGTGAAGATCGTGATGGACCGCGACACGGGTCGTCCCCGTGGCTTCGCGTTCGTGGAGATGAGCACGCCCGAGGAGGCCAAGGCCGCGCAGGAGCAGCTGGACGGTCACGAGATCGGTGGTCGACGCATCCGCGTCGACATCGCCCGCCCGCGTGAGCCGCGTGGTGGTGGCGGCGGCTACGGCGGTGGCGGTGGTGGCTACGGCGGTGGTGGCGGTGGCTACGGCGGCGGTGGTGGCGGCCGACACGGTGGTGGCGGCGGTGGTCGCCACGGCGGTGGCGGTGGCGGCGGCCGCCGTGACGGCGGCGGCTACGGCGGCGGCGGTGGCGGCGGCTACGGTGGCGGTGGTGGCGGCTTCGGTGGCGGCGGCGGTGGTGGCTTCGGCGGCCCGCCCCCCACGGACGGTGGCTTCGGCACGCGCGATGACCGTCGTCGTCGTCCCCGTCGTCACGATGACGAGCGCGAAGAGCGCTGGTCCTGATCGCACGTACTTGAAGCGCGGCTCCTGATCGCGCCTCGAACGAGCAGCCCGATGCGGTGTCGCCGCGTCGGGCTGCTTCGTTTCGTGGGGGCCGTCATCCCGCGCCGAACAACCCGGGCCACATGCGCTCCAGGTAGTTGCCCCCCACCGTGAGCCGCTCGAGCCACGCCTCCGGCCAAGCATAGCGCACCACGACGGCAAGCAAGCCCAGCATCCACCCCACGGCAAGCACGTTCGGTGCGCGGACGAAAAGCTGGCACGACAGCACCCCGACGGCGGCCGTCATGCCCATCAACGGCACGTTGGGCGCGTGCGCGGCACCAAACAGCAGACCCGCGAGGAGCGCGGCCGGCAGGGCACCGCCGAAGGCTTGGTGCAAGCGCCGGAAGAGGAACCCGCAGAGCAGCAGTTGCTGGACGGGACCGTAGAGCAGGTAGCGACCCACGCGCTTGAGTACGCGATGCGGCGCATCGACGTGCCACGAGCCAAGGGCCAGGCCGACCAACGCCACCACCACCAGCAGCACGAGCGTCGCCGGCACGACCGTGCGAAGCGCGACCCCCAGGTTGTCGACGCGCACCCCCATCTCCCGGGGCCCGTCTCCGTGCCAGCGCGCCAGCACGATGGGTACGAGGAGGATGCCCACGAAGAACGCGGGCCCCACCCACCCCGGCACGCGGTGACTGGGGAGTGCGAGGTTCGTGTACGCGACGATCGCCGCTGCGACGAGCACGGCCTCTGCGACGAGCACGCCACCCCATCCGGGCGGGGCCGGCCAGGCGGTCCGGCCGGGCCTGCTCGCGTTCACGAGTCGCGTCCGTCGTTGGCGCGAACGGCCTCGTGCACGGCCTTCACGAGCGGGACGCGTGCCGCCATGCGGCGGCGGTCATCGTGATCGACGCCGTCCTCGATGCGGGCCAACGCCTCGCGTGCCGCCCGCGCATGCCGCACGTCGCCCGTGCTCACCGCGAGGTCGTGGCGGAGCATCATGCGCGCCCACACGCTCAGGCGCTCGCCGTGCTCGTCCAAGCGCGCAGCGAGTACCTGGGCCTCGTCCGGCGCGAGGGGGACGCGGAACACGCGCCCCATGAGCTCGGCATTCTCGCGTCGACTCGTGGTGGCCGCATCGACGACGTGGTCCAGGAGCTCACGCGCCTCCTCGATCGCGCCTCGGTCACGAAGGCAGCGGCCCAGATACGCGGCGTAGTCAAGCGCCTCGGGCTCGGCGCCCAACGCGCGCAATCCCTCGAGCGCTTCGCGGTAGCCGCTCTCCGCGCCCTCGGCGTCGCCGCTGGTCTCCGACCACTGCGCGTGGAAGCCGCGTGCGTGCGCCAGGAAGCGCTCCTCATGCAGCAGCTCGAACAACATCATGGCCTTGAGCAGGCGCGCTTCGGCCTCGTCGAACATGCCCAGGTGAAGGCAGGTCAAGCCGGTGTTCAGCGTGGCGATGCCCTCGCTGCGACGGTCTTGCACTTCGCGCGCGATGTGCCGCTGCCGTTCGATGGCGTCAAGGGCACGACGCAGATCGCCCTGGTCCTTGTGCAGGTTGCCGAGGTTGCCGACGATGCTCGCCTCGCTCCGTCGATCGCCGCCTGCGCGTGCGAGGCGCAGGGCCTGCTCCAAGTGGCCGATGGCCCGGTCGCGCCGCCCCACGCTGCGCCAAGACACCGCCAGGCTGTTGTGCGCCGAGGCGGCGAGCGTCGTGAGACCGTGCTCCGTGGCGAGGGTCAACGCACGCTCGTACACCTCGCGGGCTTCGGCAGCGCGTCCCGCGAGATGCTCGAGCAGCCCCAGGCTGGTGAGTGCCCGCGCCTCGCCGGCGACATCGCCGACCGAGGCCGCGAGGTCGCGGTGCGCCTCGTGCTGCTCGCGGGCGCGGGCGAAGTCGCCCTGCCGCCACGCGATGGTGCCGAGCGCGCCGTGCGCCATGCCCTCCTCGCGCGCGTCGCCTGCCGCGGCGAGGTGGCGCACGGCCTCGGCCAGGCGGGCCTCCCCTTCGTCGTAGAGCCCGGGCCCGATCGACGCCTCGCCCATCAAGCGCAGGACGTGACCACGCGCTGCCGCGCCCGTGTCGTGGTCGTCCACGTCCTCGCTCGTGAGCAGCAACGCTTCGTCGAGCAGGGGCCCCAGGTCGTCGCGACGACCGAGCAGGGCCAACAGCCGCGCGGCCTCCACCAGCACGTGCAGTCGCGGGAGTCCGCGCAGCACACCTGGCGCCTCGAGCGCGCGCCGCGCCAGCTGCACGGCGGCGTCGGGACGCTGTTCGGCGACGTGGTGCGCGAGGGCCGGGCCCACGAGGTCCGCCGCCTCGCGACCTCGACCGGCTTCGAAGGCGTGATGGCAGAGCGCCGCGCGGACGGGACCGGGCAGGCCCTCGGCACCGCGGTTGTCGAGATCGTGCTCGGCGGCCAGCGCGTCGAACAACACGGCGTGGTACTCGGCGCGCAGCGCCTCGGGCAACGCCTCGTACACCACGTCGCGAAGCGTCGGGTGGTCGAAGGCAAAGCGCTTGCCCACGCTGCGGACGAGGCGACGGTCGCTCTCCAAGCGGGCGAGCCGGCGCAAGACCGGCAGGCGTCCCAGGCCCAAGGCCGCGCCGACCAGCGTGGCGTCGAACTCGAGCCCGCAGCACGCGGCCACGTCCAGCAGGTCGCGGTCCTCGGACTCGAGCCCGTGGAGATGGGCGCGTACGAGATCGCTGACGCCGCTCGGAAGCGGCACGTCGTGCAGCGGCCGCGTGGCGCGCCACGTGCCGTCCGTGCGACGCTCGAGCACACGCGTCTCGCGCAGCGCGCGCACGACCTCCAGCACGAAGAGCGGGTTGCCCTCGCTGCGTCGTGCGACGGGACGCACGAGGTCATGCGCCAGGGCCTCGCTGCCCAGCGCGGCGCAGAGCAGGGCCTCGACACCGGCACGGTCCAGGCGCGGCAGGTCGAGCGACGTGACGTGACCAAGGCGCTTGAGGTCGGCGACCCAGGCCGGAGCGAGATGGCCACGGTGCGTCCCGATCAACAACAGGGGCACGTCCGCCGCGGCCGCGGCGAGCGCGGCGAACAGCGAGCGGCCCTCGGCGGGCGCGTCCTCCAGCCCGTCCACCACGAGCACCGTCGTGCCCTCCGCGGCAAGCGACTTCACGACTTCGAGCAGCGCGGCGCGCAGCACGTCCGGTGCGAGCAGCTCGGGCCGCGACCCGCCGACCGCGTCGTCGCCACGCCCCAGGCTGGCCGCCAGCTCGGCGGCCAGGCCCTGCATGGCACCGAGGCGCCCTGCGACGTCGCGCTCGAGGCCCGGGCCGGCCAGGTGCTGACGCAGGGCATCGAGGAAGGCGTCGTACGCGGTGGCGGCCTCACCGGGCGGCCACGCACCGGCCAACAGACGCACGGCGGGATCGGCGGCGTGCACGGAGCGCAGGAACGCGTCGAGCAGGCGCGTCTTGCCGATCCCGGCCTCGCCGCCCACGAGCACGGCGCGGCCGCTGCCGCCACGCGTGGCCAACAGGGCTTGGCCCAGCTGCACGAGGGCTTCGTCGCGCGCCACCAACGCGGTCTCGCGGGCCACGCGCAAACGGGGCAAGCGCACGGCGCTTCGCGCGCGCATCGCCTCCTCGCGTTCCTGCCACCACGGGTCGTCTTCCCCCGCGTCCAGGACGCGGGCGAGCGCGCGCGCGTCCGCGAAGCGACCAGCCGGGTCCTTGGCCAGCAACGTGGCCACGACCTCGTCGAACCAGGGCGAGACGTCGGGCACGCTCGCGCTTGGCGGTGCCGCCGTTTCGTCGAGCTGCCGACGGATGACGGCGGCCAGGCTCGGCGCCTCGAACGGATGGTGGCCCACGACGAGCTCGTGCAGCAACAGGCCGAGGGCGTAGAGATCGGCCCGGCCGTCGAGGCTCTCTTCGCCGGCGAGCTGCTCGGGCGCGGCGTAGAGGATCGAGCCCACGAACTGGCCGGTCTCGCTGAGCCGCGTGCTGCCGGCGCCGTGCCAGCGCGCCACACCCAGGTCGAGCAATCGCACACGCTCGTCCGGCGTCAGGAGCACGTTGCCCGGCTTCACGTCGCGGTGCACGAGGCCGGCCTCATGGATGGCAGCGAGGGCTCGGGCCACCTCGCGGCCGATGTGGCGGGCCAGCCCTTCGGGGACCTTGCCGAGGTCGCCGAGCACGTCCGACAGCGGTGTGCCCTCGACGAGCTCCATGACGAGGTACGGGCGCAAGGCGCCGCCGTCGTCGGCCTTGCCTACATCGAGCACGCGCACGACGCCCGGGTGGTGCACGGCAAGGCCCGCACGCGCTTCGCGCTCGAACCGCTCGACGAACGAGGCCTCCTCGGCCAGGTGCGCATGCAGCACCTTGACCGCCACACGCGTACCCACGGGCGGTGCCGTCGGCGTTGCCTCGGCGACGGTGGCGGCGTGCACGGTGCCCATGCCGCCGCGGCCCAGCACGGCATCGAGGCGGTAGGGCCCGATCATCCGGCCTCCGCTGCCTGCTCCCGCGCCCGCCATGGACTCCTCCGCGACCCGAAGAGCGTAGCGAGGCCCGGCGAGGATCCACGCCCGGGCCGAAGCCCCTTCTCGCGGCACGGGGTAGGTCCGGGCGCGCACCCCGCTGCGCTACCCTGGGCGCCCCGCGGAGGAAGACCGTCCACATGCCTTGGCGCCGATCCTGGCTTCTCGCCCCCCTGTTCGCCTTGGCCCTGGCGGCTCCGTGGTGGGCACTGCCCCAGCTGGCGCGCGGGGGCCCGGGCGACGAGGACTCGCACTACGTCCAGCGCCGCCGGCCCGGTCGCTGCCTCTGCGACGAGGGGCAGGGCACCTGGGAGTACCTGCGCAGCCCGCTGCGTCCGCCGGCCGACCCGCCGTGGTGCGGCCTGCTGCTGGCCAAGGGCGACTGCGGCAGCAAGGACCGCCCCAAGGGGACGCCGGGTCCGTGCTGGCAGAGCCAGAAGGAAGAGTGCTTCTGGAAGCGCCACGCGTACAGCTGGAAGATCCACTGCAGCCAGTGCTTCGAGGAGTCGGAGTGCGACGCCTGCGACAGCCTGATCGGCAAGCCCGACCCCAAGATCAGCGAGATGCTGCAGCGGCAGCTCAAGATCGAGGGCTACGACCCGCGCAAGAACCGGCTGTGGATCGCGGTTTCACCGCACTTCTACGTCGTCACCGACATCGACCGGAAGATGAAGGTGCTCACGAAGGGCGGTGCGCCGCGCCTGGCCACCGGCCACGAGGTGGCCCACCTGTTCGCAGAGCGCTGCGAGCGCGCCTACGAGGACTTCCAGCACTGGTTCAAGGGCGGCTTGCAGGCGCCCAAGGTGATGGGTGTCTACCTGATGACGAAGCAGCGTGCGGCGGAGGCCTACGCCGAGCGCTACTTGGGTAGTGCCCGCACCGACATGCTCTACGGCGGCGGCGACACCAAGATCGGCGGCGGGTTCTGCGGCAACGGCTTCGTCGGCTCCTTGCAGGAGAACCGCGCCGACCAAGACCTGCACGCGTACTGCCGCCACATGATCGGCCACATCCTGTTCTCGTGCTGGCGCAAGGTGAGCGGAGAGGAGAAGTACTGCCCCAAGTGGGCGTTCATCGGCGCCGCCCACTTCCTCGAGAAGATGCTCGAGCCGCATGAGGACTACGCCACCTTCTGCAGCAACGAGACGACCGCGCCTTCGGGCTCCGGCAAGGACTGGATGAAGAAGGCGCGCGGCATGGCCAGCAAGCGCATCGACCCCATCCAGACGTTCTTCGGACGCAACTCGCTGGCCGACTTCAGCTACGAAGACCACATCCGGGCGTGGTCGCTGATGAAGCTCGGCCTGGAAGAGGACCAAGACCGCTTCCTCCAGATGCTCGCGCTGCTGCGCTACGGCAACGAAGAGGGCTACGCGATCCAGGAGTCCATGGGCTTCACGCCCGACACGTTCCAGGAGCACTGGGCCGATCGCCTGACGGGCAAGCGCCCGACGTTCGGCGAGATCAAGAAGGACGCCAAGGACGACGAAGACGTCGGTCGGCGCGAGCGCGAGCGCATCAAGACCACCGAGGAGGCGGACGTCCTCGCGGGCCTCGTGCGTGGCCTCCACGAGATCAAGGACGTCAAGACGCTGGCCGTGGTCGTGGACCGCCTGGACCACCCCTCCGACCTGGTTCGGGAGGCCATCCACCTGGTCTTGGCGCGCAGCACCGACCACGCCGTCCTGGAGTGGCTGCGTACCGAGGGCCTCCACCACAAGGGCAAGATGGCACGCTCGATCGTGGCGCGCGCCCTCGGCTCGATGCGCGACGAGCTGTCGCGCGTGCCGCTCGAGGAGATGCTCGGGGACGACTTCTGGTTGGCGCGGGCCAACGCGGCCACCGCCCTCCAGGCCATCGGCAAGCCCGAGAGCCTGCCCGCGCTGATCGCCGCCATGGACGATCGGCAGTCCAAGGCGTGGATGGCCATCACCGACGCCGTGGCCTCCTTCAAGCAGCGCTCCGTCGAGGCCACCCTCAAGGCCATGAACGGCTTGGACGACAACGCGTGGCAAGTGCGGGTCACGGCTTGCCAAGCGCTGGCGGCCGTCGGCACCCAAGAGTGCATGGACAAGCTGATCGAGCGCTTCGAGCTGGAGAAGGGGCGCTTGGAGCGGGAGATGCGCCTCGCGCTCAAGTCCGTCGCCAACGACGACCTGGGCGCCGACCCGGCCACGTGGAAGAAGTGGTGGGACCAGCAGAAGGAGCGCTTCGGCGGCTTCAACCCCAACGAGCCGCCCAAGGTCACCAACCCCGAGGACGACCGCTACGGCACCCAGGAGCCGCCGGGTGAGGACGAGCCGCACTACTACGGCCGGCAGATCTACTCGCGCGGGGTGGGCTTCGTGTTCGACACGAGCGGCTCGATGGACAAGAACATCGTGATCGCCGCTGGCTCCCGCACGGGCCTGGGCGACATCCCGGCCTCCGGCACGCGCATGGAGATCGCCCGCGAGGTCCTGGCCACGGCGCTGACGAAGCTCAACCCGCAGACCAAGTTCAACCTCGTGCTGTTCAGCACGACCGTGCGGCCCTGGAAGAAGCAGATGGTGCCCGCGACGCCGTCGAACACGTCGTCGGCGGCCAACGCCGTCCTCAACGCGCCCGCGGACGGGGAGACCAACATCCACGGTGCGCTGAAGGCCGCGCTGGGACTCCACGAGAAGCCGAGCCTGGAGGCGACGCTCGAGGACATCCCGGACACGGTCTACTTCCTGACGGATGGCTCCCCCACCGAAGGCGAGATCACCTCGACCCCCGAGCTGCTTGGGTGGTTCGAGGACATCAACCGCTTCGGCAAGGTCAAGCTGAACGTGATCGCCTTCGGCAGCCTCGGCGTGGACCTGACCTTCCTCAGGGCCCTGGCCCAGGTGGGCGGCGGCGACTTCATCCACGTGCCCGAAGAACGCTGATTCCGCGACCCGGCGCCGGGCCAGCTCGTCGGTAGACTCCCCCGACGATGTCCGATCCCCAGCTCCCTCCCAACCTCGCGGTCCTCGGGGGCCACTACCACCTGCGCCGCAAGCTCGGCGAAGGGGCCTTCGGCGAGGTCTACGAAGCCTCGCACGAGCTGCTGGACCAGAGCTTCGCCGTCAAGATCCTGCGCCCCGAGCTGTGCGAGAGCGAGGATGCCCGTCAGCGCTTCCTCGACGAGGCGCGGGCCCTGATCCGCTTCAGCCACCCCAACGTGGTCCAGCTCCGGCACGTCGGGGAGCACTCCGGCCGGCTGTACCTGGTGATGGACTTCGTGGCCGGCGAGACCCTCGGCGACCTCGTCCAGCGCGAAGGACACTTCCCCGAGCAGCGGGCGCTCGGGATCATGCGCCAGGTGCTTGCGGGCCTGGAGGCGGCCCACGCGGCCGGCATCATCCACCGCGACCTCAAGCCGGCCAACGTGCTGGTGGAGCGCACCGAGGACGGCACGGACCACGTCCGGATCCTCGATTTCGGGCTGAGCAAGCTCACGTCGGCAACGGGGGCCGCCAACGCCCACCGCTCCATGACGGGCACCATCGTCGGCACGCTGGCCTACATGTCGCCCGAGCAGCTGCAGGGCGAGCGCGACATCGACAAGCGCAGCGACGTCTTTGCCGCCGGCCTGCTGCTGCACGAGATGCTCGAGGGGCATCACCCCTACCCCGGTGACAGCGGCATCGTCGTGGCCGCCAAGCTCCTGCGCGACCCGGTACCTGCGGTCGACCCGGACCTCGCCATCAGCGAGACCACGCGCACGGCGTTGGCAACGGCGCTGCAGCGCGACCGCGATGCCCGCTATGCGTCGGCCACCGCGTTCGCGCAGGCGCTGGCAGGCAAGGGGCCGCCCTCGGACACCTCGCGCATCACGACGATCCAAGAGGCACGGCAGGAGCTGGCCCGGCAGGAGGCTGCCGCTGCGGCCTCGGCGACGCCCACGGCGGCGGGCTCGGCTCCGGTCGCCGCGTCCACCAAGAAGACGCCGTGGGTGCCGATCCTCCTGGCGGTGGCCGCCTTGGGTGTCGGCGCGTTCTTCGCCCTGAACAAGGGCGACGAACCCAAGCCCACGCAGGTGGGCGAGTCGGGCTCCGCGGACCCGGTCCAGCCGCCGCCGACCCAGCCGGATCCCGTGCAACCCCAGCCGGCGCAGCCCGAGACCGCGCCGCCTGACGTCGTGGTCCCCCCGCCCGTCGAGCCGACGCCGGTCGATCCCGCACCGGGCGAGCCCGAGCCGACCGCATCGACCGATACGACGGCGCCCGAAGCCACCACGCCCGAAGCCACCACGCCCGAAGCCAGCACACCCGAAGCCACCGTCCCGGAGGCCACGGCCCCGGAGGCCACGCAGCCCGAGACTCCCACCCCGGATGCGCCCACGCCCGAGAGCCCGGCCCCCGAGGCCACCGCCCCGGAGACCACGCCAGCGCCCGAGACCACGCCAGCGCCCGAGACCACGCAGGATCCGGAGGCGGCGCTCTCGCCCGCGGACTGCTGCTCGGTCGCCGGGGAGGCCTACGGCGAGCGCCGCTTCGATGACGCACGCCGCCTTTACCTCAAGGCCTTGCTCGACGACGAAGCGATGCAAGAAGTGCACGTAGGTGCGCTGCGTGGCGTGGCCGAGTCGTACATGGCCGACGCCGATGCGACGGCGCGACGCGGTGACATTCCCGGCGCCCTCGCCCTGCTCGACGAGGCCCGCGCGTTCTTGGAGAAGCGCCTCGAGGTGTACGGCTCGTCGGCCGTCGGCGTCGACGCGATCCGTCTCCAGATGGGCTTCACGCGCATGCACCTCGGCGAA
This sequence comes from Planctomycetota bacterium, assembly GCA_020631815.1. Lineage (GTDB taxonomy): Bacteria > Planctomycetota > PLA2 > PLA2 > JAEUHO01 > JACKGW01. The sequence continues at coordinate 171,190 of JACKGW010000002.1, forward strand.
GTGCACGTCGAGATGGCACGCTGGCTCACGGTGGCAGGCCGCGCCGACGCAGCGGGAACCCACTTGAAGCCCGCCCGGGACAACTTCGAGTTCGCCGATCCCAACTTGCGCCGCGACGGGCCCCGCTACGCCGAGCTGCTCCTGCGGCGGGCGTCGCTCGAACGACTCGAGAACCACCTCGAGGCCTACTGGAACGACTTGTCGGCGACGACGCGGCTCGACAACGAGGAGGTGCCGCAGCAGGCCTGGGTGGCCCAAGCTCGCGGCGCACGCCGCATCGCGCAGACGTGGGGGATCCAGGGGAACCTGGACAACGCCAGCAGCTGGGCGCAGCGCGCCGTGCAGGTGGCTCGCAAGGGTGTCAGCTGGAAGGACGACCAGCTCACCCGCGACGAGTGGCTCGAGATGGTGCGCACGCTCTTCACCGCGGGCGTCTGGCGCAAGCCCGACGACGACCCGCGTGCGCTCGAAGGCCTTGCGCGCTACTGGGTGAGCCAGGCAGCCGAGACGGCGCCTCCGCTGGGCGAGGACCCACGCGTCACCCAGGCGCGCTTGAAGACGGCCGAGGCCGTGCGCGAGTACCTCGCGGGGATCTCGGCGCCCTTCGCGGGCAAGGCTGAGCAGTCCGCCACCTTGCTCGACGCGGCTCGTGCGCTGGCCCAGGAGGCCGTGGCGCTCCGGACCGCGGCAGCAGCCGACGGGCGCGAGCTGCCCGACCGCTACACGTTCCGGGTGCTGGCCGAGATCGAGCATGCCCGCGGCGACAACCCGGCCAGTCAGGCCGCGCAGGGCGAGGCCGGAACGGCCGACGCCCGCAACCCCGACTGACCGTACGAAGCCCTGAAAACAGGGGTTTTAGTGCCATGCGCCGGAATTCCGGCGCCCCCCCTTGACGCCCCCTTCGCGCAAGATCTACATATGTAGATCTACAGACGTAGATGGGAGGCGCCATGGCGGGCACGCTGAGCGACCTGCAGATCGAGGTGCTCAAGACCCTCTGGGACCACGGCGAGGGCACCGTCGCCGACGTGCAAGAGCGCTTGAAGCCCGAGCGCGACCTCGCCACGACCACCGTGGCGACCTTGCTCGCACGGCTCGTGCGGCGCGGTGTCGTCGCGCGCCGCCGCGGCGAGGGGCGCACCTACGTCTATCGCGCCGCGGTTCCGGAGGACGAAGTGCGCCGCTCGATGGTCGGCGCACTCATGGACCGCTTGTTCGCCGGCGACCCCGCGGCCCTCGTACATCACCTGGTTGAAGACCAGGACCTGGACGAGGCCACGCGCAAGCGCCTGATCGAGCGGCTGCGTCGCGCCGCCGAGGAGGACGCGTGATGCCGCTCCTCCCCACCATGCCCGACACCCTCGGCGCCTGGATCGCCACGTGGTGGGTCCACGCCACGGTGCTGTCCCTCGCAGGCTGGCTGGTCCTTCGCCGCAGGCACGAGCTGGCGCCGCGCCTCGAGCAGGCGCTGGTCCTCTTCGTGCTCCTCGCGCCCTGGCTCACCGCCTCGCTCGCGACCCGCGGCGACGCGCACGACACACCCGCCGTGGCCGCCCCCACCGCGCAACTGGACGTGCCGACAGCGCCGATCCATGTCGCCCCGCCCAGCAAGGGCGCGAGGCTGTTCCCCGCTCCCCCCATCGGCGACGCGCCCACACCCGAGCACGGACCCACCCCGCCAGCCGTCGCGTTCGAACCTGCGGCCGTTGCCGTCGCGACGCCGCACGTCGCTCCCGACTGGATACGCCTCCTCCTGCACGCCGCCTTCGCCGTGGCCGGCGGGATCGCGCTCTTCGGAATCGTGCGCGACCGACGGGCAGCCCGTGCGCTGGGCAGCTTGGACCGGCAGCCGCTGGACGCGCCGCTCGCGGAGGCGGCGCGCACGCTCGTGGCGCGCGTCGGCGGCGCGGCCCAGCGCGCGCGATGGGTGCAGACCCCTGACCTGACCACGCCGCTCACCCATGGCGTCCGCCGGCCGCTCGTCCTGCTGCCCGAGCGCGTCGTCGACTTGCCGCAGGACGAGCGGGACGCGTTGCTCGCGCACGAGCTTGCGCACGTGGTCCGCCGCGACGCGCTGCGCGCACACGTCGTTCGCGCCCTCGGGCGTCTCGCGACGCTGGTCCCCTTCGCCTCCGCCGTAGCGCGGCGCTGGTCCCCGGCCGTCGAGCGTGCCGCCGACGACCTGGCAGCGGCGTGGACCGGCGACCGGCGCGCGCTGGCCTCGTGTCTGGTGCGCGTCAGCGCCTGGCATGACACGCGGCGCATGCCGCTGGCGGCCACGGCCATGGCCGATCGCCCGCCGCACCTCCAGGTGCGGGTCGAGCGCCTCCTTGCCTCGCCCGTGCGGCGAGCGGGCGCCCTCGCGGCGTGCGTGCTCGTGGCGGCAGGCGCCGGTCTGGGCACGGTGGCGTTTGCGGCTGCCCCCCGGCCCGTGACCGCCAACCCGACGGCGGACGAACCGGACACGGCCGTGGCGCCGCGCGCCCCCCTCGACGTCGAGCTGGAAGCGCTCGACACCGAGCTCGACGAGCTTGTCGAGCTTGCACGTCGTGCAAAGCCGCGACCCGAGCTGGATGCCGCCCTCGCACGCCTCGCGGCGCGTCGTGCCGACCTTCATCGCGCCCGGCAGGCACTGCCTGCAGGCCGCTGACCCTCCCACCCCCTGGAGCCCATCATGTCCCTGCAACGACTCGTAAAGCTGGCGCTGCTCACCCTGGCACTGTCGCTTCCCTTGCTAGCTCCTAGCGCTCGCGCCGACGACGAGCCCACCGATCCCCGCACCGTCATCCTCAAGACCTACGACGTGCGCGATCTCGGCGTCACCAACGCCCAGCTCACCGGCCTGCGCAACGCGGACGGCACGCCCTGGAAGCCGAGCCAGGTCTCCATGAAGGGCGGCATCCTCATCGTGCGCGGCTCGGCGGACGAGCACGAGGTCTTGCTGCATTGGATCGCATCGCGGCGAGCGAGGGCGTCCGGCGACCAAGGCGCACATTCGGACCTGGACGTCCGTCGAAGGCAGCTGGAAGCGCACGCGGCCGAGCTTGAGCGGGCGCGGGCCTACCTCGACGAGCAGACCGAGAAGCTGGAGGCCGCGCGAGCGCGCATCAGCACGGACGCGGAGCGCGAAGTGGCCGCTCGGCTCGAGCGAGAGCTTGCGCGACACCGCACGAACTTGGCAGAAGAAGAGGCGCGGCTGCGCGAATCCCAGAACCAGCTGGCCGAGCTCGAGGCCCACCGTGCAGCCCGAGCTGGCGACGAGACCGGCGCAGAGCCGGTGGCGGCGGCGGTCGAGCAACGCTTGGCGGCACTCGCTCAGCAGCGCGATGAGCTGCAGCAGAAGGCGACCATGCTCGAGGAGACCCTGGCCGCCATCGAGGCCGGGAAGGCAGGCGACGAGAGCGCCGTACGCCGGACGGCGGAGCTCGTGTCGGCACGATTGCGCCTGCAAGCCGCCATCAGCACGACCGACCAGCAGCGCGCGGAGCTGGAGAGGGCCTTGGTCGTCCTGCGTGGCCCGGAGTCCGAGGCGCGACGCAAGGCCGCGGAGGAGATTGCGCGCAACCTGGGCCATGGCGAGCCGCGCGATCGCGATTCCGTGATGGTCTGGGATCCTGAGAGTGGTGAGGCCAGCGACCTCATTCGGTGGATCGCAGGCGGTGTCGCTGAGCACGCCCGGATGCACATCGACCGACTGACGGGGCAGGCGAAAGCGCTCGAGCGCCAGCAAGCCGACCTGCGGCGGCGAGCGACCGTTCTCCAGGATCTCGCTAGCCGTCTGGAGGCCGACGAGCCCGAGAAGCGCAAGTCGCTCGACAGCGAGCTCGTGCGCATCGACCGGACTGCCGCCGAGCTGACGGCCAAGCGCGAAGCGCTGATCGTCCAGAAGACGCAGCTCGAGTCCGCGCTGGCCGAGAAGCAGTTCGACCGGCTGCGCGAGCAGGTCGCGAAGCTCGAGGCGGAAGCGCGCGAGCGCGAGGCCTCGCGCTCCGCGCGCTGGCCGCAGCCGAGCACGAGCCAGCGTGCGATTCCCGAGAACGAGATCCTGCTGGAGGAAGTGCGCGCCCTGCGCCGCGACGTCCGCGAGGTCAAGGTGCTGCTGCGCAAGCTGCTCGAGCAAGACGGCGTGGCCGTGGATCCGCGCGGGCCGCGCTGATCCGACGCGTCAGTCGATCCGGACGATGCGCCAGCCCTTCTCCCCGCCGTCCGCGATGCGGTAGCGGTGGCCGCCGTAGACGGGGAGGGTGGCGAACGTGAACGAGCCGTCCGGCTCGCGGATCAGCTGCATCGTCAGGAAGATCTGCATCAGCAGGTCGTCGCAGTCGCCCGTGGTGCGGTGCTTCGAGCGGCTCTCGAACTCCTGGATCCAGCCGTCACGCACCGTCTCGATCGGCGTGTCGGCGGCCCAGTGCCCGGCCTCGATCTCGTGGGCGCGGAGCGCTTCCCAGTCGAAGGCGACCTCCAGCAAGTCGCGTCGCGGTAGGTGGTAGCCACGCCCGAAGCGGATGAAGGCCTGCCAAGCGTTCTTCGGCGTGCCCTCGATGGCGTCGTACCAGTCGGGCGCGGGGCCGCCCTGGCCCTTGGGCACGATGCCCGAGCGCGGCAGCACGCCATCGGCGCCGAGCAGCTCGCCGTCGGCAGCGCGCAAGCGATACACGGTCTCGAAGCCCAGCCGCGAGCGCACGCGAACCGTACGCACGCCGTCTTCCGACGTGCTGACGTCGACGGTCAGATCGGCCTCGCCCGTGGCCACCGACCCGGATCCCGCCTTCGGGGCGCGCGCGAAGCGCGGGTCGAAGCCCGGCAGCACCCAGTGGGCCGCGCCGCTTGTGGGCGTGGCCAGGCGCGCCAGCAGCAAAGCAGCGACCGTGCCCATGGTGGCGTCCGGACGCACGGCGCCATCCAGCGTGACCGGCGGGCGGCCGTCCACCTCGTGCGAGATGTGCATGACGTCGCCCGCACGCTCGAAGCGTGAGTGGCCGACTTCCGACGGCGAGCTGTGGCTGCGCTGACCACGCAGGACGGTGAGGTCCTGCGCCAGCGTGCAGACCAGCTCGCTGCGCACCTGGGCATCGCCCCCCGCACGCTCGGTCACCTCGCGCACGTCCCACGCCGGCTCGCCACCCGCGCTTGCGGGCACGGCCTCGAGCACGACGCTGCCGATCGTGGCGCCGTCGAGCACGAGGTCGCCCTCGAAGCGCCAGGCCTTGGCGGGCGCGTCGAGACAGCGACGTGCGGCACGCGCCGCCTCGGTCGCGCGATCGCGCAGCGACTGCGCGAGGCCCTCGGGGTCGTCGAGGACCAGGGGCTCGCCGTCGCCCTCCGTCACGTCCAGGCCCAGCCCGACGATCTCGAAGCCGGCGAGCGTGCCGTCGGCGTCGAAGGCGAACCGCAGCGTGCGCTGCGCCCGCGTGATGCTGAGCGTCTGGAGCTCGCGGACCTCGTCCCCCTGCCGCCAGCGCACCGCACCGTGCGACTCGACGTGCAGCGGCGCTACGTAGGGATCGCCCGGCGCCGGATCGGGGTCGAAGTCGGCGATGGAGCGTCCGTCGGCGGCAGCACCTTGGGCCTGCAGCCACAGCAGCAGTCCGACCGTCGTCGTGACCGCGGGGCCGGCGCTGGCGGGTTCGAGGTGGTTCTCGTACTCGGGCGTCTGGTGCTCGAGCACGAAGCCGCCCGCACGCTTGGACCACGTCGCGGCGAGGAAGCCCCCGTCGTTGCTGCGGCGGTAGCTGCCGGTCAGTGCGTGCAAGTCAGCGTCGAGCCAGGCTTGCGTCTGCTGCGCATCCATCTGCGGCTGGGTCGGCTCGAGGCGCTCCAAGACGTGCCACGCCGCGCCGTCCGGGGCGCCCGACAGCGCGCCGGGAGCAGTCGGCACGGCGACGAGGCGCAGGCGGGCCACGGGCTTGCCGAGGTGCCGCACCGTCCCCGTCCACGAGAAGCCCCGCGGCGGGGCCTTGGCCTCCTCCGCCGCGGACGGCAGTGCGCCGCAAGCGAGGACGAGGAGGCCCGACGCCAGCAGCACGCGCAGCGCGTTCATGGACGATCTAGCGCTTGGGCGCCGGGAGGCGATCCAGGAACCACTTGCCGTCGTAGCGACCCACATGGAGTCGCAGCGACTGGAACGCCTCGGGGAACACGACGGTGGCGCCGTCTTCGCTGCCTTCATCCGGCTCGACGTCCACGCTGCCGCGGACCATGGCAAGGCCCATCTGGACCATGTCCTTGTCGTTCTTGGGGAGCGACTGGCGCCAGACCATCAGCAGGCGCTTGCGCAGCTCGTCGACCGTGGGCGGGTCCTTGCCGTCGACGGGCGGCGCGCTCTTCATCAGCGCAGCGTGCACCGAGGGCCAGTACAGCAGCGAGTCCAGCAGGTCGACATCGCCGCAGCCGAAGGCCAGGGCGGCGTCCATACCGGCGTCGATGGCTTCGTCGCGGCCACGCGGCAGATCGGGCTTGGCGGGGGCGTCGCCAGCCGGCGCCTTCCCCTCGCGGACGATCAGGCTGACGGGCTTGGACTTGGAGGCGAACTTGGCGCCGCGCAGCGCCTTCGTCTCCTTGTCGAACCACATGATCATCGTGTCGTCGTCGCCGCGCGTGGAGTCCACGGCGTAGAGCGCCTGGCCCTCGTAGCGACCGTTCACGTCGGGCGCGAAGGTCACCTTCTCGAAGCGCTCCTCCTCGTCCGGGCCGCGCAGCGACCAGCCGGCGTGCAGGAGCCCGTTGCCTTCGGGCAGCGCCAAGCGCTGCATGAGGATGAACGCACCGAGCGTCGGTACGAGCGGACCGGGGATCTTCACGTCGCGCGGCTCACCACGCTCTTCGCCCACGATCGGCACGAAGCGCAACGAACCGGCCGGGGCTCCCGCGACGATCTCCATGCGATGGTCCATGCCATCGGGGTCGTGCTCATGCCAGGTACCGCGCACCGGCATGAGGTGCTGGTCCATCACGATCTCGGCCTCGTGACGAAGCTCGTCAGCACCCGCCGCGGTCAGGTCGACCGACATCGTCTCGCGTACGCGCCAGTGCGGAGCGCCGTTCTCGACGACCACGTCGACCGTGATCTCGAACACACCGCGCGGAGCGGGATCGAGCGGGACGCCCTGCATCTCCGTGTAGCCGCGGAACGCATAGCCGCGCATGGGCGAGGGAGCCGGCAGCGCCTGGAGGCGCGCGGCCAGCGTCGCCTCCGCGTCGGCGGTCGCGGGCGGGGCCTCGTCCTCGACGGCGCCCCCTGTCACGGGCGGGTCCTCCGCGCGGACCGGGGCGGCGCCAAGCGCGCCCACGAGAAGGAGGAGGGCCAAGATCAGGAGGCTGGGGACGTTCTTCATCGCGGCATCCTGCCACGACCGGTCCGCGCCCCGCCCGGGGTGCGCGACACGCCTGCGGACAGCCGACTCGGGACTTTGGGCCCATGCGCGGCGACCGCCCGCCCCTTCGGGGCGCGGCCTCCTCCGGCCCGTGACCTGACGAGGGGGCGATGCCGCCAAGGTGAGGACGGGCGGGGGGAGCGGGTAGGGTGCCCGGCCCCGTCAGGAGGAACACGCCCACGCCATGGCCGCTGCCCGATCCAAGAAGCCCGCCGGCAAGCCGCTCGTGATCGTCGAGTCCCCGGCCAAGGCCAAGACGATTGCCAAGTTCCTGGGCGGCACCTACGAGGTGCAGGCCTCGATCGGCCACGTGCGCGACCTGCCCGAGCGTGGCGGCAAGCTCCCCGAGAAGTGGAAGGGCCACCCCCGCGCCCGCCTTGGGGTCGACATCGAGAACGACTTCGAGCCCATGTATGTCGTGCCCGACGACAAGAAGGACCAGATCCGCGCGCTCAAGCGCTTGGTCGCCGAGGCTCCCGAGCTGTGGCTCGCGACCGATGAAGACCGCGAGGGTGAGTCGATCTCCTGGCACCTGCTCGAGGTGCTCGACCCGAAGGTCCCCGTGCACCGCCTCGTGTTCCACGAGATCACGAAGTCGGCCATCGAGAAGGCCCTCTCCTCGCCGCGCACCATCGACCTCGACCTGGTGAAGGCGCAGGAGGCCCGCCGCATCCTCGATCGCCTGGTGGGCTACGAGGTGTCGCCGGTCCTCTGGCGACGCATCAAGGCAGGCTTGAGCGCCGGCCGCGTACAGAGCGTCGCCTTGCGCCTGCTCGTCGAGCGCGAGCAAGAGCGCATCGCGTTCCACTCCGCCGAGTTCTGGGACCTCGCCGGCCGCTTCGCGCCCGAGGGCAAGAAGGCCGACGCCTTCGATGCGCAGCTCGTGGAGGTTGGCGGCAAGCGCGTCGCCAGCGGCCGCGACTTCGACCCGTCGACGGGACGCCTCGGCTCCGACTCGGGTGACGTGACCTGGCTCGACGCGCAGGCCGCCGCGTCTTTGCACCAGGCTCTGTCGAGCAAGACCGCCAAGGTGCTGGATGTCGAGGAGAAGCCCTTCAGCCAGCGCCCGGCCGCGCCCTTCACCACCAGCACGCTGCAGCAGGAAGCCGGCCGCAAGCTGCGCTTTGCCTCCAAGCGCACCATGCAGGTGGCCCAGCGCCTGTACGAGAACGGTTGGATCACGTACATGCGTACGGACTCGACCGAGCTCAGCGGCGAAGCGCTTGGCGCCGCCCGCAGCCTCATCGCCCGCCAGTACGGCGACGACTTCCTCCCCGCCGAGCCGCGCACCTACCGCACCAAGGTGAAGAACGCGCAGGAGGCCCACGAAGCGATTCGCCCGGCGGGCGCGTCGTTCGCGACCATCGACGCCGTCCGCAAGGAGCTCGATCGCGACGCGGCCTCGCTCTACGAGCTCATCTGGAAGCGCACGGTGGCGTCGCAGATGCCCGACGCGCGTGGTCGTCGCGTCACGGTGCGCGTCGCCGTTGGCGAAGCGGTGTTCCGCGCCTCGGGCAAGATCATCGACTTCCCCGGGTTCATGCGCGCCTACGTCGAGGGCTCCGACGACCCGCAGGCGGAGCTCGCCGAAGCCGAGCACATCCTGCCGCCGGTCACGGCCGGGCAGACACTGGACGTCCTCGACCTGGAGGCCAAGCAGCACCAGACGCAGGCCCCCGCGCGCTACACGGAAGCGAGCCTCGTCAAGGAGCTCGACGAGCGCGGCATCGGCCGCCCGTCGACGTGGTCCAGCATCATCGGTGTGCTGCTGGAGCGCGCGTACGCCTTCAAGAAGGGCACGGCGCTCGTTCCCACGTACACGGCCTTCGCCGTCATTCGCCTGCTGACGCGGCACTTCAGCCCGCTGTGCGACTACGACTTCACCGCGCACATGGAAGACGACCTCGACGAGATTTCGCTCGGTCGCGCGGAGAGCCGCGAGTACCTGCGTCGTTTCTGGCATGGCAACGGGCAGCCCGGCCTCGAGACGCTCATCGAGAAGGGCATGGCCGAAGCCGATCCGCGCGAGCTGTGCGGCTTCACCCTGGGCACGGCCGAGGACGGACGCACGATCGAGGTGCGCGTCGGCAAGTACGGCCTGTTCCTCACCGACGGCGAGATCCGCGCCTCCGTGGACGACGCGGTCGTGCCCGACGAGCTCGGCATCGCCAAGGCGGTCGAGCTGCTGGCCGAAGCGGCACGCGGCCCCCAGGCGCTGGGCGACGACCCGGCCACGGGCCGCCCCGTGTTCCTGCTGACAGGCCGCTACGGGCCGTACGTCCAGCTCGGCGAGCAGGACGACGACGACGTCAAGCGCACCAGCCTGCTCGAGGGCATGGAGCCCGACACCGTCGATCTCGAGCTCGCTCTCAAGCTGCTGGGCTTGCCGCGCGACCTGGGCCCCAGCCCCGACGACGAGAACGGCGAGCACGTCCTGGCGCGCGTCGGCCGCTACGGGCCCTACGTGACGTGCGGCAAGGAGAGCCGCTCCCTGCCGCGCGGGACGAGCCCGCTGGAGGTCACGCTGGCCGAGGCGCTCGAGCTGCTCCGTCAGCCGCGACGCGGTCGCGGCCAGCAGGCGCCGGCGGCTCCGCTCCGCGAGCTCGGCGCCCATCCGCAGAGCGGCCTGGCGCTCAAGATCCTCGACGGGCGATACGGTCCCTACGTCACGGACGGCACCGTCAACGCGAGCCTGCCCAAGGGCACCGCGCCCGAGGCGCTGACGATGGACGACGCCGTCGAGCTCCTCGCCCGGCGTGCCGCGCGGATGGCGGCGGGCGGCGGACGCAGGGGTCGCAAGAAGGCCGCGAAGAAGAAGTCCGCCAAGAAGAGCGCCAAGAAGGCTGCCAAGAAGAAGGCAGCCAAAAAGAAGGCCGCACCCCGGAAGAAGGCCGCCAAGAAGAAGGCCTGAGACCCGCGCACGGGTCATTCCTTCCGGGGCCTCGGCGGCGGGGGCTACCGTACCGCCGACCCGGCGCCGAGGGGCTCGGCGGGGCAGGAGCGCGCACGATGAAGATCGAGACGATTGCCCGGGAAGGCTACGAGCACATCGCGCGCTGCGAGGATCCGGAGAGCGGCCTTCGCGCCCTCATCTCGATCCACGACACCACGCTCGGGCCGGCGCTCGGCGGCATGCGCATGTGGCCGTACGCGTCGTGGGACGACGCCCTCTTCGACGTGCTGCGCCTGTCCAAGGGCATGACCTACAAGTCCGCGGTGGCCGACACGGGCCTCGGTGGCGGCAAGAGCGTCATCCTCGGCAACCCCAAGACCGACAAGTCGGCCAAGCTCTTCGAGGCCATGGGCTCGTTCGTCGACTCGATGGGCGGTCGCTACATCACGGCCGAGGACGTCGGCACGTCCGTCGAGGACATGGTCATCCTCAAGCGCAAGACCAAGTGGGTCACCGGCCTGCCGCACGAGATGGGCTCCAGCGGCGACCCCTCGCCCTGGACCGCACTGGGCGTGTTCCGCGGCATGAAGGCCTGCTTGGAAGAGGTCTTCGGCAGCGGTGACTTCAAGGGCAAGACCGTCGCCATCCAGGGCTGCGGCCACGTCGGCATGTACCTCGCCCGCCACCTGCACGAGGCCGGCGCCAAGCTGTTCCTCGCCGACATCAGCGAGGACCGCGCCAAGAGCCTTGCCGACGAGACCGGCGGTCAGGTCATGGACCCCTCCGAGATCCTCTTCGCCGAGTGCGACATCATGGCGCCGTGCGCGCTGGGTGCCGTCCTCAACGACGACACGCTGCCCAAGCTGCGCACGCCCATCATCGCGGGCGCGGCCAACAACGTGCTGCTTCGCGAAGAGCACGGCCTCAAGCTGAAGGAAGCCGGCATCCTCTACGCCCCCGACTACGTCATCAACGCGGGCGGCATCATCAACGTGTCCATCGAGGTCGAGCCCTCGGGCTACGACGAGGCCCGCGCCCGCGCCAAGGTCGAGAACATCTACATCGCGCTCAAGCGTGTGTTCGAGATCGCCAAGGAGCAGGGCATCTCCACGAACGAGGCCAGCAACCGCCTCGCCGAGGAGCGCCTGCGCGCGGCCAGCGCGAAGGCGTAGCGGCGGTGCCCGGCTCCTTGCTGCGGAGCGGCGCCAGCCGCGACGCGCGCGAGGTGCCAGGCTCCACCGGTACCGTGCGGCTATAGATGCCGTGAGGGGTCGTCGCCGAGCCCCTCTTCGCCCGTGGCCTCGACGACGGCCGCCGAAATGCGGCGGCCCTCGACGAGCAGCGTGATCCACACGAGTCCGCTCCAGAGGACCGTCGCGAGGATGGCGACGCGATCGTCGTCCAGCGGGCCTCCGCGCCAGATCGCCACGAGCAACGCCGCCGCGCACAAGCGTCCACGCCACACGCGCGACCGAGCGCGCAAGCCCAGCGAGCCGAGCGACGCCACGACGGTCAGTGCTGCGAGCACCACCAACACGACGGTCCAGACCGTCGTGAGCACGCCCGCCGAGGCGGCCTTCCCCACGATCGCCAGCACGACGAGGTGGGCGAGCACGTCGAGCACGAGCACGATGCGTGCAAACGGGCTCGCCGAGAGCGCCCGCGCCTGCGGGTAGGACTTCACGCCGGGGCGGGCCATGGGCTGCACGGCGGCACGGTACGAGGCGGCGCCCTCGGCCGTCCCCTTTCGGCTCAGCCGCGCACGACCTCGCGTTCGCAGGGCGGGAGACCGGCCAACAGCCACGCGCCGTAGCGCCGGGTGACGGCGCGCGGGTCCAGCAACGTCACCATCCCCCGATCGTCACGGCGGCGGACGAGCCGCCCGAACCCCTGGCGCAGGCGCAGGGCGGCAACCGGCAGGGAGACATCACGGAAGGCGTCCCCGCCGCGCTCCTCCGCCAGGCGATGTCGAGCCACCTGCAGCGGGTGCGTGGGCACCTCGAACGGCAAGCGCGTGATGACCACGTGGCGCAACGCGGCCCCGGGCACGTCCACGCCCTGCCAGAAGCTGGCGAGCCCGAACAGCACGCCCCCCGACGCGCGGAACGCCTCGAGCAGCTGCGGCCGCTCCTGGTCGCGCCCCTGGACGTGGAGCGCCCACCCGGCGTCGGCGATGTCGCCTTCGAGCGCTTGCGCGGTGCGCTCGAGGCTGCGGACCGACGTGAACAGCACGAGCGCGCCGCCGTCCGTGCGGCGCAGCGCATCGAGGACCGCGCCGGGGAGCGACTCCTCGAACAGGCGGGGCTCGCGCACGGGGTCGGGCAGGTCGGCACGCACGACGAGGCGCACCAGCTCGCGGTAGTCGAACGGGCTGCCGATGCAGACCTCGATCGGCATGGGCACACCAAGTCGCGTGCGCACGATCTCGAAGGATGGCGGGTCGCCCGACGCCAGCGTGGCGGAGGTCAGCACGACGCTGGGCACGGCTTCGAACAGCACCTCGGCCAGCGCCGGTGCGACGTCCACCGGAGACTGGCACAGCGTGGCGCTGTCCCCAGGACCGGCCTCGATCCAGCGCACCTGCCCGTTCATCTCGCCGCGCGCCACGACGCGCAGGGCCTCACCCAAGTCGCGCAACGAACGGGCGCGCGAGATCACCTCCAGCCGGCGGCCGAGGTCCGCGAGGTCCTTCGACGCTTCGTCCAGCGCGGACGCCAGGTCGAGGAAGCCCTCGGAGAGCTCTTCGTCGAGCACGTCGCCCACGTCGAGACCGCGCAAGCCGGCGGCGCCCGCGTAGTCGGCCCATGCCGCGAAGCGGTGGCGCGCTGCTGCGCGCAGCTGGCCGACATCGCCCTTGAGAGCGGCCAGGGCCGGATGGCCGAGCAGGCCCTTGCGGCGCGTGCCGGACCACAGGCGACCCAGCACCTGGCGCACGCCGGCGGAGCCCACGCGCACGCCCAGGTGCTGGCAGGCGACGTCTTCGAGGTCGTGGGCCTCGTCGATGACCAGCGCGGCGAGGTCGGGCAGGAACGAGTGCCCGGCGCGGCGCAGGGCCAAGTCGGCGAGCAACACGTGGTGGTTGAGCACGAGCAGCTTGGCCTCGGCCGCCCGCCGACGGCTGGCCTGCCACGCGCAGCGCTCGTAGTGCTCGCACGCGCGGCCCAGGCAGTTGCCCGACTCGGCGCGGACCCGCTCCCAGACGTCGCCTCGCGGGCGGAAGGGCAGGGACTGGCGGCTGCCGTCGTGCGCGCCGTCGGCCCAGGCCGCGATGGCCCGCAGCTGCTCGAGGGGCTCGTCGGTGACGAGCGCTCCCTCCTCGTCCTCCAGCGCGATGTCCATGCGCCGCCGGCAGAGGTAGTTGCCCCGCCCCTTGACGAGCGTGAAGTCCACGGGGAAGGGCAGTGCGCGCGCGAGAAGCGGCAGGTCCTTGCGCACGAGCTGCTCTTGCAGAGCGATGGTGCTGGTGGCCACGGCCACGGTGACGCCGTGCTCGGCGGCGTAGCGCAGGAGCGGCACGAGGTAGGCGTAGGACTTGCCGACGCCGGTGCCGGCCTCGACGAGGGCGTGGCGGCCCTCGGTGAGGGCCCGCTCGACGGCGGCGGCCATGACGAGCTGCTGCGGGCGGTGCTCGTAGGCCTCGGGCCCGCCGGGGTGCAGCGCAGCCAGAGGACCGTCCGGGCCCAGGAGGCGCTGCAGCGAGGACGGAGGGGGTTGGGTCATGCGGGCGGGGCGGGCCTTCCTGGGCGGGGCCTCCAGCGGGCCCCGGGGAGCGTGCTTCGAGGCCCGGGGGAGATCGGCCCGCCCCCTCCGCGCCGCCATCCATGGCGCCCGGCCTTCGACCCGCTATCCTACGGATCGCCTGGGAGGAGGCACGTGCCCATGATCCGTCTCGCTTTGGCCGCGCTGGCCGTCACGTGCCTCGCCGGCTGCTCGCGCAGCTGGTCGGAGTCCACCGGACAGGTGGGCTTCACGGAACGCGCCCCGCTCGTCGAGCCCCTGGCCAGCCGCATCGACCGCGGCGGCTGGATGGTGAGCCAGCAGAGCAAGGTCTTCAAGGTCTACGAGTCGCAGATGGGCCTGCCCGAGCGACACGTCGGCTACGTGATGGCCAACAGCTACAAGCAGGTCCGCGGGGGCCCGGCCTTCCCGATGCAGGTCGTGACCACGCTCGACCGCAACGACCAGATCGGCCACGTCGACTCGCTGGGCCGCGCCGTGCGCTACGAGCCCCAGCGCGATGGCACGTTCCGCAACGAGCCCGTCGGCACGGGCACGCTCGAGGACGGCGTCGCGGCCATCTTCGGCACGAACCGCCCCGTGCGCCTCGAGGCCACCAGCGAGCGTCGCTTGGCGTTCGAGGCCCTCGACGTGGACGGCAACGGCCTCCTCACGCCCGAGGAGTCGGCCTCGTTCGGTGACCGCATCCAGGGCGCCGACACCAACGGCGACGGCGGCGTGGACTTCACCGAGTTCGACATCGTCGACACGCTGTAGCGGTCGAGCCGACGTAGGCGTTGTAGCCGTCGAGCCGACGTACGCGAGCTGCACCTAGTGCAGGAAGCCCTCGGTGTCGTCGAGCGGCTCGGGGTCGTCGGGCAAGACCTCGCCGGGGCCCGCGGGCGCGTGCTCCGTGCGCGCGGCGTCGGCCCAGAGCAGCTCCAGGTCGTAGTGCGCACGCGTGGCTGCGTCGAAGAGGTGCAGGACCACGTCGACGTAGTCGAGGCAGATCCACGTGCCCTCTTCCATCCCGCTGCGCGACAGCGGCTGGATGCCGTACTCGCGCTTGAGGCGCGTGATGACGTGGCGGGCAATGGCCTGGTTCTGACGTCGGCTACGACCGGTGACCAGGAGCAGGTGGTCCATGTACTCGACGAGCGGACGCACATCGAGCGAGACCATGTCCTCGCCGCGGCGCTCGCGACAGGCCCCGACGAGCACCTCGAGCAAGGCGTCGCCACGCAGCGCACGGGGTTCGTTCCGCGCGGCTTGGCGCTCGGCACTGACGGAGGCTCGGGGGTCGTGGGCGTTCATGGGCGTCTCGGGCATCTCTCGAAGGGCGAACGAGGGTAGCGGAGGCGCGGCTCGATGGGGCTTCCTGGCGCGGCGTCTCCCCTAGCGCTCGCTGGCCAAGGCTGCTTCCAAGGCCTCCAGCGCCCGGCTCGGACCCGTCAGAGCGCCGAGCTCGTCGATGGCCGCCTGCGCTCCGGCCGCTCCTGCGGCGATCTGCTCCACACAGGTCAGCCCGCGCTGGAGGACCTCGTCCATCCGTAGGCGCCCCTCCGTCTGGTCCAGGGTCCCGTCCCAGGGCACGTCCACGAGCTGGGCGAGCAGCGGCTGGCGCAGCGCCAGGATCTCGTGCCCGTCGGCCAGCGCTTGGTCGCGCGCAGCGAGGTCGCCCTGCGCCTGCGCGGTGGCGGCCACCTCGATCACGAGGTACGGCAGCTCGCGCAGGTGCAGCAGCTCCAGCGGGGCCTCGGGCAGTCGGCCCGTCTCGCGGGCTGCCGCGACCAGCCAGCGGAGGGCGATGCGCTCCGGGTGCGGCCAGCGCGAGCGCAGGCTCTCGAACACGGGAGGGGCGGCGAAGCGCGTCGTGAGGATCAGGCGCGCCGCCACCTCCTGCAGCCGGGCCTTGTGCGTGCGACGGCCCCACGTGGCCTCGATCTCGTCGAGGAGTGCCAAGAGGGCCGCATGGCGCGAGGCCACGTCCGGCACCTGGAGCACGACGTCGAAGCGTGCTTCGGCGACGTACGCCGCGGCCGCCTCGTCGTCGGGGTCGAGCTGGAGGACCAGCTCGTAGAGGTCGGTGGCGTCGTCCCGGCGACCGGCGCGGCGCGCGGCCTCGGCCTGCAGGAACACGGCGTCCACCACCGCGACGCGCAAGCCCCCGAGGCTGCGAGCGAAGCCCGCCAACGTGCCGCCTGCGACGGGCGCAGGCTCGGGCGCCACGAGGACCGCCGCGACCAGGAGGAGGAGGGCGAGACCGAGTCGCTTCACGTCTCGCTCCGCGACTCGCCGCCGGGCAGCAGCAGGACCACGAAGCCCAGGGCGAGCACGAGCAGCGAGCTGCCGGCATGGGACAGCAGCGCGTCGGGCACCCGCCCCTCCAAGAGGGCGCGCCCGCCGTCCACCAGACCGAAGTCGGGCGCCAGCGAGGTGACGCCTTCGAGGACGCCGCGGGCCCAGTCGGCCGTGCGGATGTCGGTGACGAGGGACAACAGCGGACGGCCCACGGCGCCCACGAGCAGCAGGCACCCGGTGAGGCCTGCCGCGGTCGGTGCCGACGTGAAGCGCGCCGCGGAGACGGCCCACGGCACCACGCTGGCCACGGCCAGGGCGATCGAGAGCGCAACGAGGAGCGCAACGAGCACGGACGGCAGGTCCGAGGGGCTCAGCAGCCGCGCGGACACCACGCGCAGGTGGATGTCCGACGACCGCGAGACGACCTGCATCGAGTCGGTGCCCGGCGGCACGTCGAACACGACGACGCCGCGCACGGGGACCTTGCGGCGCTGCGGCTCGCCCGTGGTGCCCGCACGCACGTCGATGTCGATCGCCCGCGGGCTCGCGTCGAAGGAGAGGAGCACCGGTCGGAGGTCGAGGGCCAAGCGACGCGCGACGGGCTGCGCGTCGAAGGTGACCTCGGCCGGGGAGGCCTGGTCCCCGCGCACGGCGCGGAGCAGCTCGGGCGCGCGCGGCGCGGACCTCGACTCCCGGTCCAGGCGCGGCAGGCCGGGCCCTGCACCCAAGGCCAGCGTGAGGACGACGCTGGCCGCAAGCGCTGCCCCGGCAATGCGCACCACACCGGCCGCCGCGGCCGCCACGCGGTGGGCCACGGCGGGCGGCGTGAGCGTGCCCAGCCACAGACGCCGCCCTTCGCGGCGGTCCGCCGGCAGCACGGCCGCGGCCGATGCCGCCTGGGCCGCCGCCGCGAACGCGAACAAGGCAGCGCCGCCCGCCAGTCCGCGTGCTGCGCCACCCATGCCGCCGCTCGTGGCGAGGGTCGCCAACGCCAGCACGACGAGCCCGAGGAGCACGCGCACGGCGAAGCCCGGTGCGCGTACGGCCTCACGCACGTGACGTCCCACGAGGGCCGCCAGCATCCTCACGGGGTCATGCCCAGGGCGCGGCGGAACAGGGGCCCCAAAGACGCCGACGTGTCCCCCGCCAAGAGCTCGGCGGGTGACCCTTCCAGCGCGACGCGGCCTTCCGCGAGGGCCACGACGCGCTGACAGCCTTGCTCGACCGTGACGCGCTCGTGCGTGGAGACGAGGACACCGCCGCCGCGCGCCACATGGGCTGCCACGACGCGCAGCACGTCGTCGACGCCGTGCGGGTCGAGGCCCGAGGTGGGCTCGTCCAGCACGAGGAGCCGCGGCTCGGAGACCGCGGCCGCTGCCAGGGCCAGCCGTCGCGCCATGCCGCGGGAGTACCCACCCACGGCGCGATCGAGCGCGCTGGCCTCGAGGCCCACGGCCTCGAGCATCGCGGCGACACGCTGACGGCGCGCGGGGCGCGGGCCCACGCCCTGCAGCCGCGCGAAGAGGTCGACGGTCTCGCGTCCCGTCAGGCGGCCGAAGCGCCGGGCCTCTTCGGGCACGAAGCCCGTGGACGCTCGTGCAGCCCGTCGACCCGCGGCGCCGCCGAGCACACGCACGCTGCCCGATCGCGGGCGCACCAGGCCGAGCACCAAGCGCAAGGTGGTGCTCTTGCCGCTGCCATTGGGGCCGACCAGCGCGACGCACTCACCGGGTCGCACGTCCAGCGTGGCGCCGCGAAGCGCGTGCACGGCCTTGGCACCGTGCCCGTAGTCGACGTGCGCATCGCGCACCTCGACGAGGGCCTCGCCGTCTGCCTGGCTGCCGGTTCCCGCCGTCATCGCGCCAAGCCTACGGGGGCCGGACCCGCCCGTGACCGCGCAACCTCCTGCCGCGTGGGCCATGGCATGAGTCAGCCCATCGAGCCCCTGGCCCAAGCCCGCCGGCGGCGCGCGGCGCGTGCCGGCGAGGCGGCCCTCGCCATCGTGTTGCTGCTACGGCTCGGGGGCGGCTTGGTCGACGCCTTCCGAGGACCTACGCGCGAGGAGCGGGCCAGGGCTTCGGCGCCGCTCGCGCTCCGCTTGGGTACAGCCACGCACGATCAGCTGCAGTGGCTACCCGGCATGGGTCCGGCCCGCGCCGCCGCGGTGATCACGGCCCGACCCGAAGGCTCGCGTCCGTGGACCTGGGACGACGTGCTCGACGTGCCCGGCATCGGTCCCGTCACGGTGGCGCGCTGGAAGCGTCTCGCGGGCGTGTCCCCCTGACCCGGCTGGCGGGTGGCCGCGGGTAGCATCCGCCCATGTCCGACGACGCGCTCGATCCCGCTTCCTTCGCCTCGTTCCTCGAGCTCGCACTGGACGAGGACCGGGCCCGGGAGGACGTCACGGCGGCGGCGCTGCTGGAGGGTGACGGACCCGTGCGCACGGCCGAGGTCGTCGCCCGGGAGGACGGCGTGGTCGCCGGACTTGCGCTGCTCGAGCCGCTCTTCCGCCTGCTCGACCCTGCCGCGCGCGTCGAGCTGCTGCTCGAGGACGGCACGCGCATCGCCGGCACCACGCTCCTCGCCCGCGTGACGGCCACGTCGCGCGCCCTGCTGGCCGGCGAGCGCACGGCGCTCAACCTCGTGCAGCGCCTGTCCGGCATCGCCACGAAGACCTCGGCGTTCGTGGAAGCCACGATGGCCACGGGCGTGCGCATCTACGACACGCGCAAGACGACACCGGGACTCCGCCATCTGGAGAAGTACGCCGTGCGCTGCGGGGGCGGTTGCAACCACCGCATGGACCTGGCCGACGCGGCGATGATCAAGGAGAACCACCTCGTGGCGGCGCATGGGCGTCGCGGTCCCGAGGCGATTGCCGCCGCCGTGCGTTCGTGCTTCGCGGCCCTTCGCGACGAGCAGCTGCTCTACGTCGAGGTCGAGACGCATGCCGAGCTGGAGGCCGTGCTCGAGGCCTCCGCGGGGCGCCGCGGGCGCGTCGTGGTGATGCTCGACGACTTCGAGATCGGAGACATCCGCATGGCCGCTCGCCAGGTCCGCGCGCTGGGCGCCGACCGGCCCGCGCTGGAGGCCACCGGCGGCATCAAGCTCGACACCATCGAGGCCTTGGCCTCGACGGGGGTATCGCGTCTCTCGTCCGGTGCGATCACGCATAGCGTCAAAGCGCTCGACATCGCGCTCAAGATCCGCGCGTGAACCGCGCCCGACTTACCCCCCCCACCAGCCGAGGGCGACGTCGCGCCCGATGACCTGGGCGAGCACCGGCAGGTCCTGACGGGCCTGCAGCACGTCGTCCTCGTTGATCTCGAGGATCGGCTTCCAGAAGCGCGGTCGCAGGATGAAGAGCAAGCCGTGCTGCAGGCTGCACTCCACGACCCAGCGGCGATGCGTGGTGCGGTTGGCCATCTCGAGGCTCGTCAACAAGCGCTCGAGATGTGGGAGGGCACCCTCGGCCAGTCGCAGGAACACGAACGGGTACTCGGCCGTGCCCGGACGTCCGGCGCTGGCTTGGTCCACGCGGAAGAGCGGAACCCGTTCCAGCGCGCGCACCAAGGGGTAGACGAGCGGGTCGATGCCGCGATCGAGGGCCTCTTGCCGCTCCTCCAGCTGACGTCGCAGCTCGGCGTCGCCTTGGACTTCGCCGCAGAGGCCGCAGACGGACACGTCCACGCCGGCGACGCGTGAGCTCTCGAAGGTGTGGCTGCCGCAGGACTCACATTCGGGCATGGTCACCCTCCGCCGCGCCAGGCACGTGCCAGACACCCTCGGCCACGGCCGTTGCAGGACCGCGCAGGTGGACGGGTCCGCTACCGGGCCAGGTCACCTGCAGGTCGCCGCCCTTCAGGTGCACCATGCCCTGGTCACCCACGAGGCCCGCCAGACGCGCCGCGACCCATGCCGCCGCGGCCCCGGTTCCGCACGCTTCCGTCTCCCCGGCGCCACGTTCCCACGTGCGCTGCACGAGCTCGTCAGGCTCACGGATCGCGATCAGCTCGACGTTGGTCCTGTCGGGGAACGCGGGATCGTGTTCCACACGCGGCCCCCAGGTCTCGAGCGGCGCCGCGTCGACGTCGTCGACGAACGTCACCGCGTGTGGGTTGCCGAGCGACACGCAAACAAGCTCGAGCCCGGGATCAGCCAGCAGCACCACGCCGCGCAGGCGCGGCGTGCCGACTTCGATCTCGACGTCCCACGATGCACCCTGCGCGCCGTGGATCGTGCAGGCGAGATCGCCCGCGGCCGTCCGTGCGCTCCCCGAACCACCCGGTGCCCGCCCGAGTCGCTCCCACGCAAAGCGCACGGCGCAACGCAGACCGTTGCCGCACATCTCGGCCTCGCTGCCGTCGGGGTTCCACATGCGCATGGAGAGGTCGACACCGTCCGGGTGACCGACGACGAGCAGGCCGTCGGCGCCCAGGCCGCCGCGGCGGTCGCAGGCTGCGCGCGCGAGCGCGGCCAGGTCGCTGCCCGCAGGCACGTCCGCCTCCGCGACCACGACGTAGTCGTTGCGGCAGCCATGCATCTTGCGGAACGGGATCGAGACCACGCCGCGAGGATGCCCCGGACCGGCCGCCCGAGGAAGCCGTCAAGCGCGAGAAGGTCATGTCCGATAGGGGGCGAACGGGATCGTGGGGAGGGTGCACCCACGCGAGGCACGCACCGGATGGTCTCCCACTCCTCTCCGCATGGTGATCCCCTGACCGTCGAGGTCCCGGGCCACGTCCTGACCGCACGGCCGCCCGCGCTGGCCGGTCAGCATGCATCCCTGCCCCTGGCCCAGGCGCCGCGCCCGTTCGACGAGCTCGCCGTGCTGCTCCACTGGCAGGAGGGAGCCCCCACCGAGCTCGCCACCCGCGTCGCCGCCGTCGATGACGGCGGTCTCGTCCACGTGGATGTTCTGGGCGTTCGCGGAGCCTGGGAGCCTTGGCTGTCCTGGCTCGGGCACCGGGCGGTAGGTGGGTTCGGCCCCTCGCGTACGTAGGGGCGGCTCGCCAGATGCTCGGTCCCGCGCCAGCATCGGCTCCTCGAGTGAACAGACCACGAGTCGTCGCCGATGCTGGCGCGCTACCTTCGCCCTGACGACCCGACGTGAAGCGATCGCGGCTCGACTCTGGGGGCGCCAGCTCTCGGTGGCTTGGTCGCCCCTCACGGCCCGGCCCGAGGTGGCGCGGTGCACACGTCTTGGTGGCAGGTGCCACAGGCGGCCGCGCACTGGCAGGCCGTGAACAGCCGCCCGCCCCCTGCCACCTCGGCTCGTCAGGGCGAAGGCGCCGCCACGCGATCCGCGACGACTCGTAGCCGAGCTACTCGAGGAGCGGATCGCGCCGGCGCCGCCGAGCACTCGGCGAGCCGTCCGTCCGCACCCCAGGGGGTAGCCGCACCCCAGGCTGGTAGGCTCCGGATCCGGGGCCGGTAGTCGGCTCCGAGAGCCCCCGAGGCCGGACATGACCAGCGCCGACGCGCCGCGCCACGACGGCCGACGCCCCCACGACCTCCGCGGCATCGAGATCACCCGCGGGTTCACGGAGGCCGCACCGGGCTCCGTCCTCTACCGCTGCGGCCGCACCCTGGTGTTCGTCACGGCGAGCATCGAGGAGCGGGTCCCGGGCTGGATGATGGGCCGCGGCAAGGGCTGGCTCACCGCCGAGTACTCCATGCTTCCGGGCTCCGGTACCACCCGCAAGCCGCGCGATCGCGGCACGGGGCGGGTCGACGGCCGTACCCACGAGATCCAGCGGCTGGTCGGCCGCGCGCTGCGCTCGGTGACCGACCTCGCCGCGCTCGGTGAGCGCACGGTGTGGCTCGACTGCGACGTGCTGCAGGCCGACGGCGGCACGCGCACGGCCTGCATCAACGCCGCCTACGTCGCGCTGTGCGACGCGCTCAAGACCTACGCCTTCAAGAAGCCCTTGGCCCGCTGGCCGGTGGCCGAGGCGGTCGGTGCGATCAGCGTGGGCGTGGTGAACGGCCAGGTCGTCACCGATCTCGACTACCACGAGGACCATCGCGCCGACGTGGACATGAACGTCGTCATGACGGCCTCGGGGCGCTTCCTCGAGGTGCAAGGCACGGGCGAAGCGCGGCCCTTCGACCGCGCCGAGCTCGACGCGCTGCTCGAGCACGGGCGCCTCGGCGTCGAGGTCGTCATCGAGGCATGCCGCCAGGCGCTGGCGGCCCCGGCGTGACGCGACGGCTGCTGGTCGCGTCCACGAACGCGCACAAGGTCGCCGAGATCCGCGCCCTCCTCGAGCCGCTCGGGTTCGAGGTGGTCACGGGGACGGGCCTGCCGGAGGTCGTCGAGGACGGCGAGACGTTCGTCGACAATGCGCGCCTCAAGGCCCGCAGTGCGGCGGCCGCGACGGGGGAGCTGGCGCTGGCCGACGACTCGGGCATCGCCGTGGACGCGCTCGGCGGCGAGCCGGGGGTGCGCTCGGCGCGCTACGCCGGCGAGGACGCCACGGACGCGCAGAACAACCGCCTGCTCGTGGAGCGCCTGGAGGCGCTCGGGCTCACGGAGGCGCCCGCCGCCTTCGTCTGCGCGATGTGCGTGGCCGCGCCCGACGGGACGCTGGTCGCAGAGAGCCTTGCGCGCGCCGAGGGCCTCGTTCGCTGGCCTGCGGAGGGCCCAGGAGGATTCGGCTACGACCCGCTGTTTTTCCACCCCCCGAGCGGTTGTCGCTTCTCGGAGCTCTCGCAGGACGCCAAGGGCGCCGTCAGCCATCGCGGACAGGCCCTGAGGGCGCTCGCGCGGCTTCTCGAGGGCACACCGGATCCCCGCCTCGACCCTTGAGCAGGGTCCCTACAATCGCGCCCCATGTCCCGTAGGCCCCTCGACCACATTCGCAACTTCGCCATCGTGGCGCACATCGACCACGGCAAGTCCACGCTGGCGGACCGCCTGCTGGAGGTGAGCGGCCTCGTGCAGCGCGGCGTCGAGCGGACCCAGCTGCTCGACGACCTCGACCTCGAGCGCGAACGCGGCATCACGATCAAGGCGCGGGCCGTCCGCATGCCCTACGAGCGCGACGGCAAGACGTACATCCTCAACCTCATCGACACGCCCGGGCACGTGGACTTCACCTACGAAGTCAGCCGCTCCCTGGCTGCCTGCGAAGGGGCGCTCCTGCTGGTGGACGCCACGCAAGGCGTCGAGGCCCAGACCGTGGCCAACGCGTACCTCGCCGTCGAGGGGGACCTCGAGCTGATCCCCGTCCTCAACAAGGTCGACATGCAGGGCGCACGCCCCGACGAGGTCGCCGAGGAGATCGAGACCGTCCTGGGTATCGACGCCAGCGATGCCGTCCGCTGCAGCGCCAAGACGGGCATCGGCGTGCCCGAGGTGCTCGACCGCATCCTGGATCGCATCCCGCCGCCCATCGGCGACCCGGATGCCCCGCTCAAGGCCCTGCTGTTCGATGCGGTCTACGACACGTACCGCGGTGTCATCGTGTACGTGCGGCTGATTGACGGCTCGCTCAAGGCCGGCCAGACGGTGCGTTTCCACAAGGCGGGCGCGCTGCACGAGGTGACCGAGGTGGGCGTGCTCTCGCCCAACCGCCTCAAGGTCGACGCGCTGAACGCCGGCGAGTCGGGCTACCTCGTGGCGAGCATCAAGAGCCTGGGTGACGTGAAGATCGGCGACACCGTCACGACCCACCCGCCGCCCCCGGACCTCGTACCGCTGCCCGGCTACAAGGAGCCGCGGCCGATGGTCTATTGCGGCCTGTACCCGACCTACCCGAAGGACTTCGAGCAGCTGCGCAAGGCACTGCAGACGCTCCAGCTGAACGACGCCTCCTTCACGTTCGTGCCGGAGACCTCCGAGGCCCTCGGCTTCGGCTTCCGCTGCGGCTTCCTGGGCCTCCTGCACATGGAGATCGTGCAGGAGCGTCTCGAGCGCGACAGCGACATCGATCTGGTCCAGACCGCGCCCAACGTGACCTACGAGGTGCTCAAGACCGACGGCGAGATCGTGCGCGTCGAGAAGCCCAGCGACGTGCCCGACGGCAACTACGTCGAGGAGTTCCGCGAGCCCATCGCCCGCTGCAGCATGATCCTGCCGCAAGAGTCGATCGGGCCGATGATGCAGCTCAGCACGGAGCGGCGCGGGGTCTACATCGAGACCCAGTACCTCTCCCCCACGCGCGTCATGCTCGTGTTCGACATCCCGCTGCAGGAGATCGTGTTCGACTTCTACGACAAGCTGAAGTCGGCCACGCGTGGCTACGGGACACTCGACTACGAGGTTCGCGGCTACCAACAGGGCGACCTGGTCCGCCTGCGCATCTTGGTCAACGGTTCCGAGGTCGATGCCCTCTCGCTGATCTGCCACAGGGACAGCTCGAGCAACCGCGGACGCAAGGTCTTGAAGCGCCTCCAGAAGACCATCCCCCGCCACCTGTTCCAGGTGCCGCTCCAGGCGGCCGTGGGTGGCAAGGTCGTGGCCCGCGAGAACATCAGCGCGCTGCGCAAGGACGTCACGGCCAAGTGCTACGGCGGCGACATCACCCGCAAGCGCAAGCTGCTCGAGAAGCAGAAGGAAGGCAAGAAGCGGATGAAGCTCGTCGGCAACGTCGAGATCCCGCAGAGGGCCTTCTTGGCGGTCCTGGGCGGAGACGACGAGGACGATCGCAAGGGCCGCAAGTGAGCGACCACGGCGACCAGGGTCCGCCCACCCGTCGCGCCGCGCACGCCGTGCGCGACCACGTGGAGGCGATCCTGATCGCCCTCGTCATGGCCCTGGTGCTCAAGCAATTCTGCGTCGAGGCGTTCACGATCCCGACCAGCTCCATGCACCCCACGCTGATCGGGCAGAACCAGGCGCCCGATGGCGTGGGCGACCGCATCCTGGTCGACAAGTTCGCCAACTGGCTGCGCGACCCGCGGCGCTGGGAGATCTGGGTCTTCCGCTTTCCGCTCGACCGCTCGCGCAACTTCATCAAGCGTGTGGTGGGCCTGCCCGGGGACTTCCTGAAGATCGGCAGCGAGGACGGCGACATCTGGCTCGCACGCCGTGCCGACGCACCGTACGAGATCGCCCGCAAGCCGCGGCGCGTACGCGAGTCGCTCTATCGGCCCGTCTACCCCCCGGACGCGGCCTCCGACCGCGTCAAGGACATGTCGTTCGACGGCGAGGGCGAGGCCAAGGGCGTCGGCAGCCGCTGGTTCCGCGTGGAAGGCGACAACCCCACGGCCTTCAGCCTGGCGGCGCTCGATCGCTTCGCCTACCGCGGAGGCGCACCCGCCACGCTCGTCGCCTCGCATCCGATCCACACGTCCACGGATCCGGACACGTGGCATCGCTCGTGGCAGGACGGGCCCGTCGCACGCGACATCCGCGTGCGTGGACGCCTCGTCCCGGAAGCGGGCGCCGACGTCCCGCCGGCCAGCGAGGTGCGCCTCGCCTGGCGGCCCGACGGCTACTACGAGTACCGCCTCACGCTCGGCTCCACACCGGGCAGCTCGACCGCCCGCATCCTGGTCGATGACGCCGTCCTGCGTGAGGTGCGCCTCGACGTGGTGTGGGATGGCCGTCACGAGCTGGGGTTCGAGCTGGAGGCCGTGGACGGCGACCTGCACGCGCACGTGAACGGCCACGAGCTGGCCGTGCTGCCCGACGGCCGCCCCTTCCGCCGCCGTCACGCGCAGGTGGCCCAGCGCTTGTCCCTCGACGCCTCCGGCGCGCCGTTCACCTTGGCCGACCTGCGCATCGACCGCGACATCGCCTACCAGAACTCGTGGTCCCCCATGGGCTCGGCCGCCGAGGACGGGGTCGCGATCCCCGCCGGCAAGTACCTGATGATCGGTGACAACCAAGGCGACGTCGGGGACCGCAGGGAAGGCAGCTACGACGGGCGCAAGTGGGAGCTCCACACGATCACCCTGCGTGACGGCACGGTGATCCGGCACGACGACCAGAAGTCACCCGATCGCGACCTGGACGACGAAACGGGCGAGACCGTGTACTCGGTCACCGATGCTGATGGCGTGGAACGCCACTGGCACGCGAACGACGAGGACCCGGACGTCCCCGATGCCACCGAGTGGACGCCCTTCGTCGATCGCGAGCTGTACGTAGGCCGGGCCTTCCTCGTGTTCTGGCCCGCGTGGCCCGATCCGCCGGGGCGCTTCCGGAGAGTGCGCTGATGCCGCTCCTGGAAGCCCGCCAGCTCGTGAAGAGCTACCGCAAGCGTCGTGTCGTGGACGAGGTCGCGTTCCAGGTCGACCCCGCCGAGATCGTGGGCCTGCTCGGCCCCAACGGCGCCGGCAAGACGACGTCGTTCCGCATGGTCGTGGGCATGGTCCGACCCGATGCCGGCGAAGTGCGGTTCGAAGACCGCGACATCACGCGGCTGCCCATCTACAAGCGCGCCCGCCGTGGCATCGCGTACCTGCCGCAGGAGCCCAGCGTGTTTCGTCGCTTGGGCACGCGCGACAACCTCCTGGCGTTGCTCGAGACGCTGCCGATCTCGCGCGCCGAGCGCAAGCGCCGCGCCGACGCCTTGCTCGACGACCTGGAGCTGACCAAGGTCGCCCGCAGCCGCGCCGAGGTGCTCTCCGGCGGTGAGCGGCGGCGTCTGGAGCTGGCGCGCTCCCTCGTGCACGACCCGGCGATCCTGCTGCTCGACGAGCCCTTCGCCGGCGTCGATCCCATCACGGTGCAGGAGATCCAGAAGATCCTGCGCCAGCTGCGCGAGACCAAGGGCATCGCGATCCTGCTCACCGACCACAACGTGCGCGAGACGCTCGCCATCACCGATCGCAGCTACATCATCGCGGGCGGGCGCATCCTGCGCGCCGGCCGTCCCGCCGAGCTGGTGGAAGACGAGGTCGTCCGTCGGACATACCTCGGCGAGAACTTCTACATGCAGCTGGACGCCTGATTCCCGGCCCCCGAGGGGTCGCCCGGGCACCCGCCCCCGAGCGCGGCGGATCCGCTCCGGGGGGCGCGCGAGGGCCCGTATCCTGCCGCCCTCCGAGCCGGATCGAGCCAGGAGGGCCGCATGAAGATCGTCGTCTGCATGAAGCGCGTCGTGGACACGGAGACGCGCGTCAAGATCGCGCCCGACGGCCGCAGCATCGACCTGGGCGGCGTGCAGTTCATCACGGCGCCGTACGACGAGATGGCCGTGGAGAAGGCCATCCAGCTGCGTGACGCCGCCGGTTCCGGTGAGGTCGTGGTGGTCACCGTGGGCCCCGAGGCCGCCACCAAGGAGCTGCGCACGGCCCTGGCCATGGGCGCCGATCGCGCGCTGCACGTGGTCGACGAGAGCGCGCGTGACGCGTCGTCGACCGCTGCCGCACTGGCGGCGGCCATCGAGGGCGTGGGTGCGGACATGGTGCTGTGCGGCAAGCAGGCCACGGACGACGACGACGCCGCCGTGGGACCGATGCTGGCCGCCCGCTTGGGCCTGCCCTGCGTCGCGTTCGTGGACGGGCTCGACGTCGATGGCGGCACGGCGAAGGCACGTCGCGAGATCGATGGCGAGGTGGAGCACTTGTCCGTGACGCTGCCCGCCGTGTTCACCGCGCAGAAGGGCTTGGCCGAGGCGCGCTATCCCGGCCTCAAGGGCATCATGGCCGCGAAGAAGAAGCCGCTCGAGAACGTGGCGCCAGCCGACGCGCCCTCGCTGGTGGAGACCACGTCCCTGGAGCTGCCTCCGGCTCGCGGCGCCATGGTCGCGATCGAGCCCACGGCCGCAGGCATGCAGCAGCTGCTCACCGCGCTGCGCAACGACAAGAAGGTGATCTGACCATGTCCAACGACGTCCTGTTGCATGTCGAGTCGGCTCACGGCGCGCTGAAGAAGTCGGCGCTCGAGATCGCGACCGCCGGTCGCCGCGTGGCCGACCAGCTCGGTGGCCAGCTGGTGGCCTTGGTGGCAGGTAGCGGTGTCGACACGGCGCCGCTGGCGGCACACGGTGTCGACAAGGTGCTCACCGTCGAGGGCGCCGCCTTCGACCGCTACACGCTGGAGGCCCACGGCGCCGCGCTGCTCGCGGCGGCCGAGCAGGTCGCGCCGCGGGCGGTCCTGCTGGCCGCCTCCGTGGCCGGCAAGGAGCTCGGGGCCTGGGCGGCCGCTCGCCTCGATCGCGGCCTCGTGGCAGACGCCATCGAGGTCCACGCCGATGGCGAGGCGCTCGTCGCCCACAAGCCCAAGTACGCCGGCAAGGCCCACGCGACGCTGCGCGTCGCCGGACCGGCCGTCGTCAGCGTGCGGCCCAACGCCATCGCGCCGGAGGCGAACGCCAAGGCTGGCGAGCGCGTTGCCCTGTCCGTGACGGCGCCCGAGGCGCGCATCCGTGTCGAGAGCGTCGAGGCTCCCGGCACCAAGCAGATCGAGCTGACCGAGGCCGACGCGATCGTCTCGGGTGGTCGCGGCATGGGCGGGCCGGAGAGCTGGAACCTCATCCTCGACCTGGCCGAGGTGCTCGGCGCCGCGCACGGCGCCTCACGCGCCGTGTGTGACGCAGGCTGGCGCCCGCACGCCGAGCAGGTGGGCCAGACCGGCAAGACGGTCTCGCCCAAGCTCTACATCGCATGCGGCATCAGCGGCGCGATCCAGCACCTGGCGGGCATGAGCAGCAGCAAGGTGATCGTCGCGGTCAACAAGGACCCCGAAGCCCCCATCTTCAAGGTCTCCGACTACGGCATCGTGGGCGACGTGCACCAGGTGCTGCCGCTCCTGACGGACGCCGCGCGCACGTTCCTCGCCTGACGGCCGAGTAACCTGGGGCGCACGTGAACGAAGACGCCCCCCGAACGCGCAGGTCGAGCGGTGACCCGCGGCCGCTGGCTCTACAGATGCTGCGCCGCAACCGCCTGCTGCAGGCGGCCATGGTGGCGGCGCTGGTCAGCTACGGCGGCGTGGTGGCCCTCCTGCTCTGGCAGGGGCCCGACGGTCCGCGCATCGAGGCCGGCATGGCCGCATGGCTCGTGGGCATGAGCTTGGCCACGTGGAGCCTGCTGTTCTGGTGGCTGCCGGTGCTCGACCGCACGGGCCGGGCACTCGAGGCCCGCGGCTCCGGTTCCGGCGTCATTCGCCTGATGGAGGGCGTGGCCACGACCTGCATCGTGATCGTGCACGCCCTCTTCCTGACCATCGTGGTGCTACGAGCAGCGCAATGAAGACCCACCTGCCGATGA
Organism: Planctomycetota bacterium; assembly: GCA_020631815.1. Lineage (GTDB taxonomy): Bacteria > Planctomycetota > PLA2 > PLA2 > JAEUHO01 > JACKGW01. The sequence goes on from JACKGW010000002.1 coordinate 200,641, forward strand.
ACCGACTCCCCCTCGCAGCCGGACTGGCCGCGGCCTGCCTCCTTGGGCTCGCCGCGCGCGCCGTCGCTGCGCCGGACGACCCCTTCGCACCGCCGCCGCCGCCCGCGTACGACGACGAGTGGAGCGCCCCCGAGGCCGAGCCGACGCCGCCTGCGCCGCAGGACCGCTGGACGACGCCGCCCGACCAGCTCGGGCCCGACGCGGGCCTCGCCACCGACGGCAGCGAGCCCGAGGCCGCGGTCGACGACGTGGGCGCGGCCATCGAGGCAGCACGCGCAGAGGGCTTCGACATCACGGGCGGCATGACCGGCCCGGGACCTGCCGAGCAGCGCGAGCGCACGCAGGCCTTCCCCGGGCGTGGTCGTCCCGGCGCGGGACCGCTGCTCCAGCCGACGGCTCGCATCTTCGAAGTCACCGTGCGCCACGGCGTGCGGCTCGAGGGTGGCCCGACGGCCGTGGAGCTGGAGATCGCGTTCACGGCGCGAGGCCTGGGCGGACTGCCGGTCGTGGTGGGCGCGTGGATGCGCGATGCGGAGAGCGACCGACGCCTCCCGTCTGCCGCCCCGGGCTACGCCGATGCCGAGGGGCGTCTGACGGCGCAGAGCGTGCGCTTCGTCGTGGAAGCCGAGGGTGCGCGCCACCTCGCCACGCTGCGCATTCCCTATGCCGCGATCCCGCGTCGTCTCGCGGCGCTGACCAACGCCGTCAACCTCGAGGTGCAGGTGCTCGCCGTCAGCGACACGGCCCTCGTCCCGCTCGCGACGGGCCGCGTGCCCGTGACGTTCGCGGGTGCAGCCGGCGGCGCACGCCCCACCTTCGCCTTGCCAGGCGACCGCAGCGTCGCGGAGACGGACGCGCCCGAGCCGACCTGTCCGCCCGGCGCACTCGGCGCCGCACTTCGCAACTTGCAGCTTCCGGCCATCCCGGCACCCGCGCCCGTCACGCCGCGTGTCGCGCCGCCGCGCACACCCCCGCCGAGCCCGCCCGCCGCCGAGCCGCCGCCGAAGCCCACGCCGCCTACGGAGCTTCCTCCGCCGGTGGTGCGGAAGGTCTCCTAGTCGCGCGCTACTCGCCCTCGAGATCCAGCAGCCGAAGCTCGTGGAGAACGGCGACGCGACTCTCGAGGCGTCGCACGCGGAGCAGCAACCCGGGCACCCAAAGGATCGCCAGCCCGCCCAAGGTCGCACCGATCGTGCCGATGCTGTCGAGCGTCCACGACATGAACCCCGTCCCCGCGATGATGGCCGCCGTCTCGACCAAGCGATCGACCCACCGACGCGGTTGCTCGTGCAGCCTGTTCAGCGCTCGCGTTCGCGCCAACAGCCGAGCGACCTCCGCATCGGACGGTGCGACGGCTTCTTGCGCCTCATCTGCGTGCGTCACGTCACTCATGGCCGCGATCCTGGCGCAGGGCCTGGTGTGGCGCGCTGCGCGCGGAGGTGTCTGAACCCCTGCCTGGGAGCGAAGCGACACTGGCGCGGGGTCTGACACCGCAGTGCGTCGTCTCGGCCCCGGGGCCCCCCTTCGGGTTCAGACCCCGTGCCCGCGGCGCCGCTCTCGCGGCACCGCATCACGGGTTCAGACCCCTCAGGCGCGAAACTTGTAGCCGCTGCCCCGTACCGTCTGGATCCACCGCGGGTTGACGGGGTCGTCGCCGAGCTTTTGGCGCAGCTTGTTGATGAAGTTGTCGATGGTGCGCGGCGTACCGTCGTAGTCGTAGCCCCAGACCTTGTTGAGGATCTGGTCGCGTGAGAGCACACGGCCGCGGTTCTGGATGAGGTGGCGCAGCAGGTGGAACTCGCGGCTGCTGAGCTCCTTGGCCTCCCCGCCGACCGTCATCTGCTGGCCGGCGAAGTCGATGTGGATGCCGCCTTCGTCGAAGGTCTCGAGCTCGCCGTCGAAGGCGCGGCGCCGACGCAGGCGGGCCTTGATACGCGCGGTCAGCTCGCGCACCGAGAACGGCTTGGTCATGTAGTCGTCGGCGCCCAGCTCCAAGCCCAGCACCTTGTCGCCCTCGTCGCCCTTGGCCGAGAGGATCAGGATCGGCAGCGTGGCGTCGTACTTGCGCACCGTGCGGCACACTTCGAAGCCGTTCACGCGCGGCAACATGATGTCGAGCACGATGAGGTCGGGCTTCTTGTCGAAGGCGCGCTGGATGGCTTCTTCGCCGTCGCGCGCCATGTCCACCGTGAAGCCCTCGAACTCCAGGCTGCGCTTGAGACCGAGGCGGATGGAGGGATCGTCCTCCACGATCAGGATGCGTGCGCTCATCGGGGATCCAGGGTCTTGGGAGAGCGGGACGAAGGCGTCCCCCGCCTCACCGTAGTGTCGCCGTCCGACCGGGGGGACGGGCGCTTGTTGCCGCGCGCGGTCACCTTCCCGTCACGATGCCCGTTCCCACGCGCCAGCGGCAACAGGACTTCCAGGGTCGTGCCGACGCCCTCGGGGCCGCCGCGGGCGCGGACCTTGCCACCGTGGCCGCGCACGATCGTGCGCACCAGCGCCAGCCCGAGGCCCGAGCCGGACACGCTCTGCGTGAGGTACTGCTCGGCCCGGTAGAACGTCTCGAACACGCGACGGCGCTCGGATCGTGGAATGCCCACGCCGTCGTCCACGAGCGCAAGCCGCACGTACTTGCCGTCCACCGCGAGCGTGAGGCGAATGTTGGCTTCCTCGCCGCGGCGGTACTTCCAGGCGTTCCCGAGCAGGTTGGCTACGACGTCCTCGATGGCCTCGGCGTCGTGGAGGACGGGCAGCGGCTGGGTGCCGAGCTTCGCCGCCAGATGCAGGCCGCGGTCGGGAACGATGCGCCGGAAGCGGTCCAGCGCCTTGCGCACGGCGAGCCTGAGGTCGGCGACTTCCATGGCGTACGGACTGCCGCCCGCTTCGCGGCGCGCCACGTCGAGCATCCGTGCCACGGTGCGCTCCAGGCGCTTGCACTCCGTGTCGAGCACCTCGTACGCCTCGGCCCGGTCCTCGGCGCCCTCGAGCTTCCCGTCGCGCAGCATCTCCGTGAACATCGCGATGCTGGTGATCGGCGTCTTCAGCTCGTGGGAGAGGTTGCCGACGAAGTCGGCCTTCAGCCGCGCCAGGCGCATCTCGCGCGTGAGCACGCGCACGAGCACCCAGCCACCGACAGCGATGCCCAGCACGGCCAGCACGAGCACCAGCCAGTGCGACCACGCGCCCGCGTCGGCCTGCGAGGCGGGCTCGGCCACGCGGTGCGCGCGCAGGCGAAACGGCGGGTTCCAGGCCCCCTCCATGTCGACGAGCGAGGCCTCGGCCACCAGGGTGTCCTCGCCCTCCGCATCGGCGTCGGCGGCGCCCCCACCGCGCTGCGGGCCGACGACACGCACTTCGATGCCCAGCCGCTCCATGCGTGGGTCCTGCACGCGCTCGGCGATCCAGGCCTCCAGGGGCCCCCGCGCCAGCCGCAGCACGGCGAGAGGCGGGTGTCCGCCCTCAGGCGGCGGCAGCACGACGAGGCCCACGATCTCCGGGGGCGCGTACTGCATGAGCACGCGCCCGACGGAGGGCGCCTCGCCCAAGAGCAAGCGCGCGGACTCGGCGGCACGGCGCAAGGTGCCCCCGGCGGCGGGGTCGTCCAGCACGGCCGTCACGGCCTGGAAGCGCTCGAACTCCCACGCCAGCTCGTCCCCTCCCGGGCGCACTGCGTCGAGCAGGAGACGCATCCTCTCATTCGCATCGGCCAACGCCGTGCGCAGCTCGTCGGGGCGCACGTCGGGCAGCCCGCGCGCCAGGCGCATGACCGTCAGGGCCGCCCGAATCGCACGACCGATTCGTACGCGATCCTGGGCCGAGGTGCGGGGCGCCGTGCGCGCCGCTTCGAGCATCTCGGGAACCCACGTCAGGGCCAACGGCCAGCGCGAAGCATCGCCTTCCTTCGGCGAGGTGACGACGGGGTTCTCTTCCAGCAGCGCGCACCACATGTCGAGCGCGGCGGCCAGGTCCGTCTCATCGACGGCCTTGGCGGTCTCCTTGCGCGCGGCGTCCGCGGCGGCGCGCGCGGCGTCGACAACTTGCGCTTGCGCAGCGGCCCAGTCCTGCAGCCTCTGCCGCGGGACGTCGAGGAGCGTGCTGCGATCGACCCAGCTCAGCTCGCCGCGATCCGACACGACGAGACCCTGGACGAGCTGCCCATCGGACGTGGCGAGGTAGTCGCGCCACGCGGGGGGCGTGTCCACCTGCGCGGCCTGGGCGAGGAGCGCACCCAGGTCGTGACGAACCTCCTGCCTCAAGTCGTCGAGCCGCGCCTTCACGAGGTCACGCGTCTCGCCGCGGCGTCGCGCCATGTCGGCTTCGCGACCTTGGGCGAAGGCGTACAGGCCCGCAATCGACACGCCCACCATGAGGGCGAAGACGAGGAGGACCACGATCGCGGCCGTCTTCGACCAACGGCTGGGACCGCGCAGGTCGAGGGAGCCGCGCAGCGACATGCGGCCGCGACGGTAGCACGGCGGAACTGCCAGCCTCAGGCCGGAGAGAGGTCCACCACGTGGGCGGCCGGGCGCCAGCGAGGCCCGGATTCGTCGCGCACCAGCAGGCCCTCCACGAACGAGGCGTCCTCCAGGACCCCCGCCTGCGGCGCGCCCGCCTGGCGGAACCGGACGACCTGCCCGCGCAACGCGAGGCGCGATCGCCACGCGTCCTCGAGCTGTCCATGCCTGGACGCTTCGCACGCGTCGGTCAGCCGCGCATCGACGCGGGGCAAGAGCTCGCCGAGGACGTCCGTGCGCGAGGGCACGTGGCCCAGGACGTCCGCCAGGGAGGTGGTGCGGCGGGCGACGTCGGCCGGCAGCTCGAGCGGGACACGGGCGAGGTTGATGCCGATCCCCACGAGGGCCCGGTCACCGCCCTCGACGCGCTCCAGCAGGATGCCGGAGACCTTGCGGCCGGCGATCCACACGTCGTTGGGCCACTTGATCTCGACGTCCCGAGCGCCCAGTGCCTCGAGCGTCTCAGCGACCGCCACGGCAGCGGCGGCGACCAGGGGGGCCGGCTCGACGGTGCGCGGCGCGGTCACGACCAAGCTCGCGTAGAGACCGCCGGGCGGCGAGTGGAACCGGCGTCCCTCGCGACCGCGCCCGGCCGTCTGCTCGTCGGCCACGACGACGAGCGGCGGCGAAGCCCCTTCCCGGAGCCGCGCCGCCGCGATGTCGTGCGTGGATGTGACGACGGGCTGGTGCTCGACGCACCAGCCCGTGGCTTGTTGGACCGCCGGCCCGTCCAGGGGAGGGGCAGGCGATGCCGTCATCGGTTCAGGACGCGTTGCCGTCGCTGTCGGGCTTGGCGAGGTCCGAGGCCTTCTTCTTCAGGGCGGACAGGTTGCCCATCACCTTGGCCTTGACCAACACGTAGAAGCCGAAGCCGAAGACGAGGAGCCCGAGCGAGTGCAGCCACACACCGAGCTTGAACATGCTGAGGATCTCGAACAAGGCGATGATCCACCACGCGGCGGCAGCGAACGCGCCGATCATCATCAGCAGGCTGGCCTGCGCCTTTTCCTTCTGCCAGATCCAGAGGTTGAAAACGCCCAGACCTGCCCAGACGAGCAGACCAATGATGCTGTGGATGGTGTCCATGGGGGGGATGCTCCTCGATGCGTTCGCGGTTCGGGGGCAGACGCCCCTCGGTCCGGTCAGCCTAGCCGACCCCTCCCCAAGTGCGCTGCGGGCGGCGATCCGACGCACCCCGTAGGATGGGCCATGTGAAGGCCACCCACCCCCACCACCAGCGTCTCCTGCCCCTGTTCGTGGGACTGGCGACCCTGATCGCCGGGCTCGGGGCCCTCGTGCCCCAGTCGGGCCAGGCCGAGGAGGGCGACGCCGCGGCGCCCGCCGTCACGCTGGACCCCACGTTCTTCGAGCAGCGGATCCTGCCGATCATCCTGTCCAACTGCGGCGAGTGCCACGCCAACCCCCGCAAGCGGCTGGGCAAGCACTTCCTCGTGCCCTACCCGGGGCGCAAGGTCCGCGAGCGCCACGTGCGCAAGAACCTGGAGACGATCCGCCGGTACATCGTCCCCGGTGATCCCAGCACGTCGGTGTGGCTGCTCAAGGCCCTGGGCCCCCGCCAGGGCGGCGTCGAGCATGGCGGCGGCCAGCGCATCGCCATGAACAGCCCCGAGTACGGGGCGATGGTCGACTTCATCAACGGCGCCTCCATCGCGCCCACGCCGTTCACGCCTCCTCCGCGCGTCGACGGCGAGCCCGACTTCCGCTTCTTCGTGGCCAAGGTCGCGCCGCTCCTCGCGTCGGACTGCGCCGAGTGCCACGGCGGCAAGGGCAAGGGACACCACAAGCTGATCGTGGCCGAGGAGGGCGAAGAGCTCGATCTCGAGGAGCACCTGGAGAACTTCGAGACCATCCTCAAGCTCATCAAGCCCGGTGATCCCGAGCGATCCCGTCTCCTGCAGAAGGGGCTCGCCGTCGAAGACGGGGGCCTGAAGCACAAGGGCGGCGACCGCTTCCGGCGCGGCGACGGCAAGTACGCGTTGCTCGAGGCCTTCGTCCGCGGGGAGCCCGGCCCGCCGCTGCCCGCCGAGCGCAAGCGGGTCGCACGGCGCTTGGACGCGAATGGGCTCGTGATGGAAGCCGAAGACCTCGAGCTGGTCGAGGGCGTCGACGAAGTCGAGGACGCGGGAGCCAGCGGCTACCTCGCCATGGAGGCCCTCGAAGGCGGCGGCCGCGTTGCCGTACGCTTCGATGTCGTCGACGAGATGGCCTACCGCATCGTGGCGCGCTGGCTCGGCACGGGCGAGGGCGCCCGCCTCCTCGTGGACGCGGTGGTCGACTCGCCGCTCGAGCCGATCGACCCGGCCACGCGGTCGAGCGGCTGGCGTGACTTCGTCGCCCGCCACGTCACCGACGCAGGCCAACCGCTGGCCGATGCGCGTGGCCGCATCGCCTTGGGCCCCGAGGGGGTCGAGCTGGACGGGCGGGACACACCGGCCGGATTCCTCGTGCCCGACCCCGTGCGCCGCAGCGGCTGCGAGGTCGAGCTGACGCTGCCCGTCGAAGAAGACGGTGGCGACGACGCCCTGTTGCTCTTCGACGCGGTCAGCTTGGACGAGGCTCGCTTCGTCGGCCTCGTGGACGGCGGCCGCCGCTTCGTGCTCGGCCACGTCAGCGGCGGCACGACCGTGGTGGAGCGTGCCGTTGTCGCCCCCGAGGAGGACGGCCCCGAGCTGCCGCGTGTCATCCGTGTCGAGCGCCACGGCGGCGTCGCGGTCGCGTCGCTGGACGGCCGCCCCCTCCTGGCCCAGGACCTTGCGGACGACAAGGCCCGCGGCAGCTACGGCGTGCGCACCCGCGGCCGCCTCGACGTCAACCGCCTGAGCGCCGTCGAGGAGTTCGAGGTGGCGGGCGCGGCGTTCGAGCTGGCCCCCGTCGTCTGGCTGGCCCCCGGCCCCCACGTCGTCGTCATCGAGATGCCGGAAGGCGCGGGCCGCCTGGACCAGATCCGCATCGAACGCCCCTGAACCGATCCGCGCCCCCCCACCGCCACCCGGGCCTCGCGGCCGGGTATCAGGGAGCCGCACGAGGAGGTCCCATGAGCCGCCCTGTCCTGCCCGCCGCCGTCGCCCTCGCCGCACTGGTCGCCGGGTTCGCCACGAGCCCCGCACGCGCCGACGACGCCGAGCTGCCCGGTACCACGCTGTTCTTCGAGACGTACGACGCCGACTACGACGGCTTCGTGACCCGCGAGGAGTTCCGCGGCAGCAAGGACGTCTTCCGCCTGCTCGACGTGGACGGCGACGGACGCATCTGCCCGACCGAGCTGGGTTTGCCCGCCGAGTGGAAGCCCGACCCGGCGAAGAAGCGCCCGGAGCGCACGCGCGGCCGCGCCGGCGCCACCCCGGGCCGCCCCCGCGACGGCTACCTCGAGCGACTCAAGGAGATGGATGCCGACGGCGACGGCAAGGTCTCGCGCGACGAGTGGAACGGCCCGACGCAGGCCTTCGAGCGCCTCGACCGCAACGGTGACGGCTTCATCGACCCCGCGGACGTGCGCGGTGCCATGCCCGGCCAGCCCGGCGAGGGCCGCGACATGCGCCGAGGCGGCGAGATCTTCGATCGCCTCGACACGGACAAGGACGGCGTGCTGTCCGCGGAGGAGATCGGCGAGCGTCCGTTCCTCAAGCGCCTGGACACCGACGGCGACGGACGCGTCACCAAGGAAGAGGCCATGGCTGCCGCGCGGCAGATGGGCTCGCGCGGCGCCGACGCACGGCGCGGACGCGGCCTCACGCAAGAGGGCCTGCGCCGCTTCGATCGTGACGGCGACGGCAAGGTGACGGTGGACGAGTTCCCCGGCAACGAGCGCCAGTTCGGTCGCCTGGACCGCAACGGCGACGGCGTGCTCGACAGCGCCGACCTCGAGGCCGAGCCTGAGGAGCGCCCGCAGGGCCCGCCGCGTCCGACGACGCCGAGCACCCCGAGCACGCCCCCAGCCCCCGCGCCGGATGCGCCCGCGCCGCCGGATGCGCCCGCGCCGCCTGCCGACAAGTAGCCGCTAGCGGCCACCCTCCGTGGCTGCACGTTGCAGCAGGGCGCGTCGTGCGTCCTTGAGCGTGTCACGCGCCATCGTGCGCAGGAGCCCCGTCAAGAACGGCGGCACCACGAGGTCCGTGCCCACCACGAGCACTTCCGTCAGGCGCGCGCCGTACGGGTCGGGCTCCACGATCGCGAGGCCTCGCCAGTAGGTGAGGTGCTCGGTCGGACCCGCAGGTCGGGGGTCGTAGCGGATCCACACGGAACCGTCGGGTGCATCCCAGCGCTCGACCGTCACCTGGAACACGAGGTCCACGCGCACGGGACCCGCGCCCACGTCGGCCTTGACCACGTGGTACGAGCGACCGCTGCGCGAAGGGCCCCACGTGTAGGGCGTGCCGATGGGCTCGACGGCACGCGCCGCCAGCGTCTCGCGCTGCACGTCGGCGTCTACGAGCAGGTCGGCGAGGCGCGAAGGCGTCAGCGGAGCACGCGCGATCACGGCGATGCCGAGCGCGTGGCGCAAGGGCCCGCCGAACCCCCGCCCGCGGTGGCGCTGGAGCACGGCCGCGGCGAGCTCTTGCGGGTCGAAGAAGCCCGGCGTCTGCGACGCGGGCACACGGCGCAGGCCCGCCACCGTTTCGGCGATGCCGTCGAGCCCCTCCTGGAACGAGAGCGCGGTGGCGGCGATGCCGAGCGGCTCCGGCTCGGGCGCGACAACCCTCGACGGCCAGGGCCCCTCGGCTCGCGTGCGCCCGATGGGCTGACCCGGGTAGCGCGCACAGCCGGCGAGCAGCGCCGCGGCTGCGAAGGCCGCTAGGCGCGCTCGTCCTGGCTGGGTGCGCGACCCCACGCCCGGATGCGCTCGGCCTCCGCGTCCCAGCCGGAGCCCAGACGGACGTCGAGGAAGCTGGCCAAGCACAGGTCCAGATCGTCCATGACCTGTCCCATGAGATCCAGCAGGGCCCGCTCGCGGTCCGCCGGGGTGTCGCCCTCGGGCGCCGGCAGCTTGAGCGAGGCGACGTCGAGGTCCTCGGCCTTCAGCGTGAAGCGGACCTCCTCGTCGTCGCGGGCCAGGAGGATGCGCGCGGCGGCCAGGGTCTTGCCGCTGCGCAGCGCGGCGCGGGCCTCGCTGCTGGCCGAGGGCACACCTGCCCGCAGGACGGTGCGCCGGGCCGCGGCCCGCTCGCCCTTGAACTCGAGGTGGTCGTCGACGTGGATGAAGAACGCGCTGCCGTCGGCGTGCTCGAAGCCGGGCGCGACGTCGCTGCGCCACCAGAGCCACGTGAGGAACTCGGGGCCGAGGAAGTCGACACCGCCGCGCGGGTCGGCGACGGGCGGAGTGCGGGCGATCACGACGACACCTCCTCGGTGGCGGGGGCGCGGCCAAGGCTGCGGGCGCCCAGCGCGGCGGCGAGGGCCTCGCTCGCGCCGCCGAGCTCGGTGCGGCGGATGTCCTCGAGGGCGGCCATCGCATCGGTGCCGGCCACGATCTCCTGCGCACGACGCCACGGCGTGAGCGCCTCGAGCGCCACCTCGAAGGTGTCGCCGAACAGCAGCTGCACCTGCTCCAAGACGCGACGCGAGAGCGACTGGACGTAGAGCACGCGCCGCCGCGGGTCGAGGAGGACACCGTGGGCCTGCACGTGGGGCGGCGTCTCGAGCAGCAGGCGCCGCGTGATCTCCTCACGCATCGTCTTGCGCTCCTCGCGCGACACGCGGCCCGGCCGTCCCCCATCGCCGGCGGCCTTCGTCCGCGCCTCGAGCTCGAGCTCCAGGTGGGCCTTGAGCAGGCGCGGCGGGACCCGGCGCTGGTCGATGCGCAGGGCGAAGGCGACCATCTCGCCGCGCACGACCGTGTCGACGTCGAAGCGCGTCACGAGCAGGTTGTCGGCCGTGACCCAGCCGTAGGTGCGCTCCTCGTGGGGCGCGAGCGGCCGGAAGCGCCGCTCGTGCAGGCGCTCGGCGAACGCCGGCTCATAGGGGCTGGGGAGCGGACCGAGGACGCGGAAGCGCCGGACGGACTGGGATCGGAGTCGCAGCATGGGACGGGGACCGTACGGCGGTACGGGGACAGTCCCGGAGCGCCCGCCGCCTGCGCTCAGGCCTGCTCCGGGCGGTGGCGGCGCGCACGGATGAGCACGACCACCAGCGCCACGACGATCGCGGGCCCCAGCCAGCGCGCCCAGCTGCCGATGCGGGCGAACAGCGCCGGCGCGTCGTCGATCGCACCGCCCAGGAGGAACGGCCACCCGGCACTCAGCACGAGGAACGCCGCGTCGGCGGCCAGAAAGCGACGCCACGAGAGCCCGCCGGCCCCCGCGGCCAGGAACGTCGGGACGCGCGTGCCCATGACGAGGCGTGCCGCGCCCACGGCAAGCACGCCGCGGCGGGCGACGCAGGCACGCATGCGCGCCTGACGCCGACGCGGGACGCGGCGCAGCAGCCGCGAGCGACGCAGCGCGGGGCCGAGCCGCCTCCCGATCGCGAACACGATCGCGTCGAGGGCGAGCACGGTGGCGTACGGAACGCCAAACGCGACCGCGGGATGCAGCGCGCCGCCGCGCGCACTCCATCCGGCGTACGCGAACACGCCTTCCTCGGGCAGCGGTGCACCGACGAGACCCGCGAACAGCATCAACACGAGCACGCCCGGCGTCGCAGCGACGTCGGTGTCGAACGTCGCGAGCTGTAGATCGATCACCTGCACGTCGACACGATCGCAGAGCGACGCGACTTCGATCAACTTGAGAGAGCGCGCGCGGCTTGAAGCGCTCGGTTTCTCAATTTGAGAGTCGCACACCTCTCGATGCATGCGTTCGCGATACGAAACGCCTATCGGCACGCGGTTTGTTGTTGCGGCCGCCAGCGCGCGCTGTGGTGCGCGTCGTCACGCTGTGCGGGACCGATCGTCGACCTGCTCGTCGTCGTCCAGCGCCTCGCGGTTCGCTCACGGGTCAAGCACTCGGAGCGCGTTGCGAGGTGGTGGACGCCGACGGGAAGGAGGCGGCCGCGATGTCGCGGTCGTCCCGGTCGGTGAAGACGCCGGAGGCCTCCGGCGCTCGGGCAGGTGACCGGCTCGAACCCCAGTCCGCCCCCTCGAGGGACAGGCAAGGAGACACAGACCATGGCTGCAAAGAAGAAGGGCGCCCGCAAGAAGAAGGCCGCCAAGAAGAAGACCGCCAAGAAGGCGACGAAGAAGCGCGCGAAGAAGAAGGCCACCAAGAAGAAGGCCACCAAGAAGCGCGCCAAGAAGGGCACGAAGAAGCGCGCCAAGAAGGGCACGAAGAAGCGCGCCGCTCGCGCGAGCCGCAAGAAGTAGTCCTTCGGACAACCTTCGTGGCCCCGCCATCTACCGGATGGCGGGGCCATTCTCATTTTTTGGCTTCGATGGCCCTCCGCCCCGACCTGCGTGCGGCCCGGCTGGCGGTAGTCGCTGCAGATCTGGAAGGCAACGAGACCGGGCGCGGAGAGGGCAAGGCGCGCGGCGCGGCCAAGTCCGCAGGGCCCTGCGAGTAGACGGGCGGAGCTCCTACTCCCCTGCCGCGTCTTCCTCCATCTCCTTGAGGCGGCGGTAGAGGGTGGCCGTGCCGATGCCCAGGATGGAGGCGGCGGCCTCGCGGTTGCCCCCGACCGCGTCCAGCGTGCGCAGGATCGCCTCGCGCTCCAGCGCTCCGAGGCTCTGGCCGACCTCGAAGCGGATCACGCCCGAGCCCGCGCCCGCGGCGGCGGCTGCTTCCGAGGGTACGCCGCGCACGGCGGGCGGCAGGTCCGCCAGCGTGATGCGGTCACCGCGCGTGAGCACGACGGCGCGCTCGATGGCGTTCTCGAGCTCGCGGACGTTGCCGGGCCAGCGGTAGGCCTGCAGCGCGTCGATCACCCCGTCGTCGAACCCCGCCAGCTGGCGGCCGGTGCGCGCGCGCATCTTGGCCAGGAAGTGCTCGGCCAGGAGCGGGATGTCGGCGTGACGCTCTAGAAGCGTCGGCACGCGGATGGCGATGACGTTGAGGCGCCAGAACAGGTCCTCGCGGAACCGCCCGGCCCGCGCCTCGGCCTCCAGATCGCGGTTGGTCGCGGCGATCACGCGAACGTCCGTACGGATGGTGGTGCTGCCGCCGACGCGCTCGAACTCGCCCTCTTGGAGCACGCGGAGCAGCTTGACCTGCAAGGGCAGGTCGATCTCGCCGATCTCGTCGAGGAAGATCGTGCCGCCATGAGCCAGCTCGAAGCGGCCCTTGCGCTGCTCGTGCGCGCCTGTGTACGCGCCGCGCTCGTTGCCGAAGAGCTCGGCCTCCAGCACGCCCTCGGCGAGCGCCGCACACGCCACCTTCACCAGCGGGCGGTCCGAGCGCGGGCTCCGTGCGTGCAGCGCCTCGGCGATCAGCTCCTTGCCGGTGCCGCTCTCACCGAGCAAGAGCGCGGTGCTGCTGGCGGGCGCGACGCGGTCCACGACATCGAGGATCTCGAGGAACGCCTCGCTGGCCCCGATCAGGGGGCGACCGTTGCCACTGGCGTGCTGGGTGGCAGGCGCCGTGCGCCCCGAGAGCGCGCGGCGACGTTCGCCGGCAGGGGGCCGGTCCTCGAACGCGCGCTTGATCGCCCGTCGGACGTCACGCAGCCGGATCGGCTTCTCCAGCACGTCGCGCACGCCGCGGCGCACGGCCTTCACCGCCGTGTCCACGCTGGCGAACGCCGAGATGAGGATCGAGGAGACGTCCGGACAGACGACCTTGAGGCTCTCGATGAGGTCGAGGCCGTCGAGCCCCGGCATCTTCAGGTCCGTCAGCACCAAGTCGACGTGGTGGTCCTGGGCGAGTGCCAGCGCCGCCTTGCCGTGCTCGGCCACCAACACTTCGTAGCCGTCGCGGCGCAGGGCGCGCCCGAGCGACTCACGCGTGTTGCGATCGTCATCGACGATCAGAATGACAGGTGCGGCGTCGGTGGAGACGTGATTCAAGCTCGACCCCCGTGCTGCCCGCGCGGCATCTTCCCACCGCGGGGGGACCAACCTCCAGACGAAAGTCGTCACGACGTCGACGACGACGTCCCCCGACGTTCCTTGTCGGCCGTCACGAGGCGCGGTCGGAGGTCGACTCGGCGAGCGGCCAGCGGATGGAGATGCCGGTGCCGCGTCCCTCCGTCGACGACAGCGAGAGGCTGCCGCCTGACGCGATGACGATCTCGCGCACGAGGTAGAGCCCGAGACCCGAGCCGCCGGATTTGCTGGTGAAGAACGGCTCGAGCACGCGCTCGCGCAGGTCGTCCGGGATCCCGGGGCCGTTGTCCTTGACGGTCAGCTTGGTCGAGCGACGCATGCGACGCACGAGCAGGGTCACGGCGCCGCTGCGCCCCCCCTCGACCTGCTCGGCGAGCGCGTCGAACGCGTTGTCGGCCAGGTTGAGGAGCACGCGGCGGAGCTGGTGGCGGTCCAGGCGGATGGGATGGGGCCCCGGATCGATGCGCGCCCGAAGCGTCACGCCCCGCTCCCCCGCCCGCTCGTGCTGGTCCTCCACGAACTCCGCGACGGCGAGCCCGAGGTCCAGCTCTTCGGGCTCCTCGCCGCCGATCTGCGAGAGCGCCAGGTAGTGCGTGATGATCTGGTTGAGGCGCTCGATCTCCTCCCGGATCGCTGCGAGCGTCGGGCCGATGGCGGCTTGGACGTCGCCGTGGCCCTCGAGCTCGTCCTCCAGCAAGTCCGTCGAGAGGAACAGGCTGTTCAACGGGTTGCGGAACTCGTGGGCGACACTGCCCGCGATCTTCGCCATGGCCGAGAGCTTCTCCGTCTCGATCAGGCGTGCGCGGATGCGGTGGACCTCGGTGCGGTCATGCAGGACCAGCAGGTAGCGGTCCGGATCCGGCGCCCGGCTGCCGGGCCTGAGGCGCGCGGCGTGCACGCGCACGGGCACGGCATGACCCGACGCGTGGAGCAGGGACATCTCGCGGCCGTCGACGCGCCCGCCCTGGTCCACGTCGGCCAGGAGCCGCGCCAGGAAGTCCGGCTCGGTGAAGCAGCGGTCGAGGCCGCGGCGCTGGACCTCGTAGCGCCGGCGCCCCGTCAGACGCGAGGCCCCCACACTCCACAGCCCGACCTGCCCCGAGGCGCGCACCGTCAGCACGGCGTCGGGCAGCACCCGCAGCAGGCGCTCCAGCGTCCGGCGCATCGGGTCGAAGGCCGCAAGCCCACGCCCCGCGGTGCGCGCGGGCTCCTCCCGCGGCGTGCGGCACAGATGGAGGAGCAGCGCGTCGGCCGCCTGGGCCCGACGCCGCACGTCCTCGGCGGAGCCGCTTCCGCGCTCGCGGAGCGCGAGCACGACGGGAACGAGTCGGGCGGGCGCGATCGCCGCAGCCGGCGCATCGGTGCGCAGCGCGCGCACGGCAGCAAGGCGGCCCGGTCCGCGCCGCGGGCTCTTCTGGACCGCCTCGAACGCCGCGGCGACCTGCGTGCCGAGGGACGCGCGACCCGCCGCATCGAGGGCAAAGGCGCCCAGCGCCTCGTCCAGCGTGGGCGCACGCGGCTCGCGCGACGCCGCCGCGGCGCGATCGGCGCCGCCTGCGGGCTCGGCGGCGGAGGAAGGACGAGGGGACGGACTCACGTCAGCGGCCGATCGTACCCCGCGCCCCCCGACGGCCTTGGCAGGGGTATCCTGCCCCCCCGCCGGCGTTTGCCCGGCGAGCCGGAAGGACGGAGCCGATGCCGCGCGTGATCTCGTTGGGCCTGGCGATCGCGCTCACGGCACTCGTCAGCAGCGCCGAGGCCGCTTCGCCCGCGCTCGACACCGCGCGCGAGGCCGTGCGCCGCGACGACGTGGACACGGTGGAGACGACGCTCGTCGACCTCGTGGTCGATGGCCAGCCCGATCCGGCAACCCTGCTCGAGGCCGCGTACCTCGCCCAGGAGGTCGAGGCCTCGACGGCCACCTCCAAGGTGCGCGACCTCGCGACGGCACTCACGGAGCAACCCGACCCGCCGCCGGCGGCGCGCGTCGCCCGCGGCTACGCCGCCCTCGGCACCGCCGTCTGGTACTGGCGGCAGAAGATGCAGGGCTCGAGCATCCCGCTCCTCTTCAACGAGGCGCTCGCCGCCGGGCGCGTGCGCTCGGGCGACCCGAGCACCGACGACCTCGCCGCCCTGCTGGAAGCGCGCACGCACGCCGCTCGCGGGACGCACGACGAGGCCTTGCAGGCGCTGGCCACGCGCCGCGCGGAGGGCATCACGTCGCCGTGGACGCCGCTGCTGGCCCTGTCCGAGGCCCGCTTGGCCTACGACCGCGGTGCGGCGGTGGCACCGGGTGAGGACGGACGCCCGACGGCCGAGGCGCGTGCCGACCTCGAGCAAGCCGCCTCGCTCTTCGCGACGTACGCGGACGCCCTGCCCGGGCTGCCGCTGCGGCCGGCCAAGCGCACCGAGCTCGCCACGCGACGCGCGTGGGCGCTGCACCGCCTCGGCCGCGTGGACGAAGCCAGCGAGGCCTACGCGCGCGTCTACGCCCTCGGCGGCGATGCCCGGTCCTTGGCGGTACGCGGCCTCGCGAGCCTGTTCACCTACGAGCCCGACCGCTACCGCGACGCACTCGACCGGCTCGGGCGCACCTCGGGCCCTGCGGGCGACGTCGCCCTGGACGCGCTGACCGACGCGTGGCTCGCCGAGAACCGCATCGGCCCCGCGCTGGAGGCTGCCGAGGCCCGCCGCACGCTCGCTCCCGACGACGCGGCCAGCTGGCGGGGCGTGGCCAAGGTGTTCGAAGCCTGCGACCAGCCGGAGGAGGCGATCTCCCACCTCGAGGAGGCGCTGCGTCGCGACCCCGGCGACCGGGCCGCGGTGTTCCGGTTCGACGCGATCGCGCGCAGCGTGGTCGACGACGACCCGACGCGCACGATCGCCTGGTACGAGCGCCTGGTGGCCGTCTGCCCGAACGACCCGTTCCTCTGGAACAACCTCGGCTTCCTGCTGCGCGAGCAGGTCTCTCCGCACACGGTGCTGGGCGACGGCGGCCAGCAGACCATCACGCCCGATGCGCCCGAGGTGGTGCACGAGCAGCTCGCGCGCTGCGTCCAGGCCTACGAGCGCGCGGTCGCGCTGATCGACCCCGCCGAGGACGGCCTGCGCGAGATGGAGCAGGACTGGAACCTCGCCACGGTGGTCAACGACCTCGGGCTGATGCTCCACTATTTCGTGGACGTGCAGGACGGCCCGCGCGCCGAGGCCCTCTACCTGCGCGCGCTGGCCATGACCGAGGACGGCTACAAGGACAGCTACGTCCCCAACCTGCAGCGCCTCTACCGCGACGTGCTCGGCGGCCACGAGCTGGCCTGGTACCGGGCGGCCGTGCGCGCCTCGCAGGGGCTGCTCCAGGAAGTGCCGCGCGAGGACGGCGGCTTCGACCTCGTCCCCGACGACGCCAAGCGCGCGGTCGCCGCCGAGGACGCCAAGCGCTTGCGGGCACGGATCCTGCAGGAGCTGGACGCATCCGCGCCCGAACCCGACACGGACGCGTCCGACCCGGACGCGGACGCTACCGACCGGTAGCCCCGTCACCTCTTCTCCCGGAGACACCCCACCATGGATCGCCTCGCCCTCCTCCGTCGAAGCGCCTTCGCGCTCGCCGTGGGCCTCTGCCTCCCGGCCCTCGTCGCCCTGCCCGCCGTCGCCGCGCCGAGCGCCGCGGACGCCAAGGCCGCGGCCGCCGACCAGGACTGGGAGAAGGCCGCCGAGGCCTGGGCTGGCGTCCTCCAGGCCAAGGCCGGCGACCGCGAGGCCACCCTCGGCCTCGGCACCGCCGTGCACGAGGGTCGTGTCTTCGCCTACCTGGCCGACGCCGACCGCGCGGCCCGCGCCCTCACGCAGAAGGACGAGAAGGACGGCGAGGCGTGGGAGCTGCGCGGCGAGCTGGCCCTGCTCTCCACCGAGGCCCCGGGCGCCGGCTCCACCGCCAAGATGGCCTACGCCGATGCCGAAGAGCACTTCGGCCGCGCGCTCGAAGCGAACGCCGACCTCGAAGGCGCGGCCGTCGGGGTGGCGCGCGTGCACTTCCTCATGGGTCGCACGCAGGAGGCGCTCGACGCGCTCGGCGCCTACCTCGGTCGCAACACGAAGACACAGGCCAAGGCGCTGTTCTGGCAGGGTGAGATCCGCTACCGCCAGGCGCTTGCCGCGCACCGCGAGGCGGGCGGTGCCTACCCCGTGCAGGGGCAGGCCCGGCAGCTGTTCGAGCAGGCCCGCGGCTCGTTCATGGCCAGCACCAAGGCGGACCCGAGCCGCGTCGTGGCCTGGGTCGAGCTGGGCTACACCTGCCAGTACCTGCAGGACGTGGACGGCGCCGCCGAGGCGTACGAAGCCGCGGCCCGCTTGGCCCCGCAGAACGACGCGGCGCTCAAGGGTCTGGCCGTCGTGCTCACCTACGACCGCCCGCGCTACGTGGCCACGCTCGAGAAGATCCTGCAGGCCAAGCCCAAGCACGCGATGGCGGCGTGGTACCTGGCGCAGGTGCGCCTCCAGGACGGCGACACGAAGAAGGCACTCGCCGCGCTCCAGATCGCGGCCGAGAACCTGCGCAACCCGGCAGCCGCCTGGGTGCAGATGGGCGACGTCGAGCTGAAGGCCGGCAACCGCGCTGGCGCCGAGAAGGCCTGGAAGAAGGCCCTCGAGGTGGATCCCGCCAACGAGCTCGCGGCCTTCCACCTGGAGACCCCGCTGCGCGAGGGCGGCATGCAGAAGGCGGCCAGCTCGGTCGCGGGCGCCAAGGAGCTGATCGCGGACTACGAGAAGCTCTTGAAGCTCGCGCCGCGCAACACGCTGTTGCTCAACAACCTGGCCTTCATCCTTCGCGAGGCCCATGCCCAGCACAAGGGCGACTCGTCGTGGAAGCCGATCCTCGAGGCCAGCCGCGACATGTACGTGCGCGCGGCGGACATCGTCGGCGAGTACACGGCCCAGTACGAAGGCATGGCGATGACGGAGCGCCTGAGCCGCGCGCAGGTCATCAGCGACACGGGCCTGATGTTCCAGTTCTATCCCGAGATCCAGGACCTCGAGCGCGCCGAGCGCTACTACCTCTCGGCGCTCGACTGGAGCGACAACGGCTACTTCGACGCCTACAACAACCTGGTCCAGATCTGGAACAAGGCCGAGCGCTGGGACGACCTCTACGACTTGGCCGACGTCGCCGCGGAGTCGCTGCTCACCAACGAAGGCGCACCGCACCCCGGCCGCGGCTCGGCGCGGGCACTGGCCGACCGCCTGGTGAAGGAGAAGAAGGTCGACCGCTGAGCGAGGCCTCCGCCGCACGCGGAGCCCTTGCAACGGGGCAGTCGAGAACCCGGGGAGGGTTTTCGGCGCTGGCGGGAACCTAGGGACAAGTCCCCATGGTCCCCCCGCCCCCCCCGTTCCAGATCGACGCCCTCCTCGAGCACGGTGCCTTCCTGCGCCGCCTCGCGGGCCGGCTGGTGCGCACCGAAGCCGAGGCCGACGACGTCGTCCAGGACGCGTGGCGCATTGCCCTGGAGCGTCGCGGTCCGGCGCCGAGCAAGCCCCGCGCGTGGCTGGCCGGCATCGTCCGCAACCGGGCCCAGCGCACGGCGCGTGACGCGGCGCGACGCCGGACGCGCCACGAGCGCGCAGCGCGGCCCGAAGCGCAGGACGCGACCGTCGACGTGGCGGCGCGGCTGGAGGTCCAGCGGCGCATCGCCGAGGCCGTGGCATCGCTCGAGGAGCCCGGCCGCACGGTGATCGTGCTGCGCTACCTCGACGACGAGAAGCCCGCCCGCATCGCCGAGCGGCTCGGCGTCCCGGTGCGCACGGTCGAGAGCCGGCTGCGCCGGGCGCGCGAAGCGCTGCGCGAGCGCCTGGATGCGATCGCCGGGTCGCGGTCGGCCTGGTGCCTGCCGCTGGTCGCGTGGCTGGGCGTGGGTGCGATGCGGGACGCAGCAGCCGCAGCAAGCACGACGACGGCAGCGGGAGCGTTGGCTCCCGTCGCCACGACAGGAGGTGTCCTCATGGCGTCAAGCATCGGATGGGTGGCCGCGGGCCTGGTCGGGGGTCTGGCGGGCGGCTGGTTCCTGCGCGAGGCCACGCGCCCCGCGCCCGAGCCCGTGCTGGAGTCGCACGAAGACGCTCCGGTCGAGGACCCCATGACGGGCACGGGCCCGACGCTGGGTCGCGACGTGCCGGCACTCGAGGCGGCGACGAGGCGCGCGGATGTGGCCGAGGCCAAGGCCAAGCGCCTCGCCTCGCGCGTCGAGGAGCTGGTGGCCAAGGTCCAGGCGCTCGAGGCCGGTGGCGCGGGCACCGACGCCGCAGGCTCCGAGCACGAAGGCCTCGTCATTCCTGTCGGCCCCAAGCAAGAGGTCTTGGCCGCCATCGACTGGAAGGACGCGGGCACGGCGGCCCACGAGATGGCCCCGATGCTGGCGCCGCTCATCCGCTCGATGGCCGAGGACAAGGTCGACCAGGCCCAAGCCATGGAGCTGGGCAAGCGCAACATCCGCTTGGTCAACGCAGCGATCAAGCTGGTCGAGGCGGGACTGAGCGGAACCGGGGTGAACGGCGCGTTCACGCATCCGTCCGTGACGGCCAACTTCATCGTCGGCACGCTCGAGGCCGCCGGCGTGCCGCTGGACGAGGACCAGATCGAGCGGCTGAAGGACGTCGCCGACGACTACGTGAGCCGCGAAGCGGCCCGCGTGGCCAGCTACGGACCGGACACGCTGGCCTTCGTGAAGCTGGTCGACGAGTCGAAGCTGAAGCAGGCCTTCCAGGATGCCGTCGATGCGTTCCTGACGCCCGAGCAGCTGAAGGTGCTGCATCCGAACGGACCGCGGGCCCGCCTGGGCCTCGACCTCTTCTCCCCCGGGATCATCTGGCAGGGGCAGGTCAGTCCGATCACCTACCTGCGCGGCCCCTCGGGCGAGGAGACAGCGCTCACCGTGATCCGCACCCACCTGAAGATCGAGCCGGAAGACGCCGAGCGCCTGCGGCCTGCGGTGGCGCGCTGGATCGCGGCCCTGCCGCGCTCCATCGAGGCGATTCCCGCCGCGCCCGAAGACAAGCTCGGCCTCGTCACGTGGGATCGGCTCGAGGCGTGTTGGGCCCCCATGAAGGGCCTCTACGAGGACCTGATCGGGACGCTCCCGCCGGACCACCCTGCGATCAAGGTGCTGCGCGAGAGCACGCGCTGCCTGGTCCCGATCGCTCCGTACGACTAGGCCCTGTTTCGAAAGGCCCCCGGCTACGTCGACCGCTGCCCTCGCTGCGCGCCGCGTGCACCCGGATCTGGCTCCTCACCGTGGACAGACCACGCCTGCGGGCCAGATCCGCGCGCCCATCGGCGCTCGCGTCGGCATCGGCCGCCTCGCGGCGGGGTCTTTCGAAACAGAGCCTAGGCGTTCAGACCGCGGTGGCCGGCGTCACCCGCGAGCCTTCGCGCTCGCGGTAGATGCGCAGCACGGTCGTGATCAAGGCCAGCAGCAGCGGGCCGAACACGACGCCGCTGATCCCGAACAGCCCGATGCCGCTCATGATCGCGAAGAACAGCATCATGGGATGGACGTCGTGCGCGCCCGTGCGCGAGAGGATCCACGGTCTCAGCACGTTGTCGGCCGTGCCGACGATGACCAGGCCCCACACGACCAGGAAGATGCCCGCGCCCGTCGAGCCGGTGATGAACAGGTAGACGGCAGCGGGCGCCCAGACCAGCGCCGTGCCGCCGAAGGGGAACAGGCTGGCGCCGGCCATGACGAGGCCCCACAGCACCGGCGCATCCAAGCCGGCGATGGCGAACGACACCGAGCCGAGACCGCCCTGGATCAAGGCCACGAGCACGCCGCCCAAGAGCGCTGCGGTGGTGGTGCCGCGCAAGCTGTCGAGGATCCGCTCCGTCTCGGGGAGCGTGAACGGCGAGACGTCCACGACGACGTCGCGTAGTCGTTTGCCGTCGCAGTAGACGAAGTACAGCGTGATCAACATGACCACGAACCCGAAGAGGAACAGGAAGGGCGCAAAGAGGACATCGAGCACGCCCTTGGCCAGCGACCCGGTGACGAAGCGACGCGCCAGCTCTTGGGTGCCCTTCTGCAGCGCCCCGCTCAGGGCATCGAAGTCCTCGTAGCCCAGGAACTCCGCCGCGCTGTCGAGCCGCGGCCGAAGCTTGCCGCCCTCGCCGCCCGCGGCGAGCCCCGACTCGACATGCGCGACGACCTCGCCGATGTCGAAGCTCTTCACCTCTTCGACGAGCATGCCGCCCACGAGCATCAGGGGCAGCAACAGCGCCACGGGCACGAGCAGCACCATCACGAGCGCTGCAAGCTTGGGCCGCCCCCCCAGCTGCGCGGTCAGCGCCCGGTAGGGACGGCTCGTGGCCACGGCCAGGCACAGCGCCCACGCGATGGGCGTCACGAAGGGCCAGAGGATCAGGAGGAACGCGCCGAACGCGAGCAGCGTGACCACCGTGAGCAGCGCCTTGCGCTCCCACGACCGCTCGATCACCTCGTCGGCCTCGACGTCGTCCACCATCCCGGTCACACGCCCTCCCACTGGCGCGCGCCCAAGTCTAGCCTCCAGGGTCCCGATCTCGCGCGCCCCCGATGGCGCCCGTCAGCATGTCGAGGCGAATGCCTCGACCGCGCGCCTCACGGCGCCCTTCGACAGGCTCGGATACCGGGCGTAGGCGGCGTCCGGGACCGCGTCGACAAGCCTCTGTAGCGTGTCCATGTCGACAAGCCCGTCCTCGACGAAGCGCCGGGCGTCGGCGAGATCACGCTCGAGTCCGCGGACCAGCTTGGCGAGGACCTGCGTGTAGGGGTCGTAGTGGTACCAGGCAACGCGCTTGATCTTGCGGATGAAGACGTGGCGGTCGGCCGCGCCCTGCAGGGCCGGAACGAAGGCCGTCGGCTCCACCAGCTCGATGTTGATGTCGAGCTCGTCCTTCAAACGTTGAATGTCGCGCAAGACACGGTCGTCATCGACGGCCAGGTCGACGTCGAGGGACGAAGCGCGCCATCCGCGCAGGATGGCGGTTCCACCACCCACCATGCACACGCGGAACTCCATGCCCCGCGGTGCGCTCGCGGAGAGCGCCTGCATCAGGATTGCGAGTCGCTCCGGTGTGACGTCTTCACGCATGTGCAGCTCCCACGAGGCGGGCGCATGCATCAGCGAACGAGTGGATGAGCCGCAAACGCGCGAGATAGCGGTGGTGGGCGAGCTCCCCGTCGGTCGACTCGAGCAACCTGTAGAGGCGATGGTCCGGATCCGGCCAGTCGACGTAGGGCACCGGCACACCCTCACGCCGTAGCCGCGACTGCGCCAAGGCCACCAACAAGCTGTCTGCCGTGACTCGACCCGACGCGAGGTCCTCCAGTCCGTGGTCGACCAGATCGCCGCCGGGCAGCCTCAGCTTGGCGAAGGAAGGCTCCCCAAAGCGCTCTCGGATCCAACGCTTGAGGGCGGCCCCCCGGGCAATCGCCTGCCGGCGTTCCGGGGACAGCCGCTCAGCGCGCAGGTGGCCACCACGGCGACCGTGCTCGCGGAAGGCGTCGCGAACGGCAGGGGGGAGCTTCACGACTCCAGTATACCTAGGGGGTAAGCATGGTCGAGGTAGGATAGGCATGTGCGCGCGATCGTGATCCCCAAGAACGGGCCGCCCGAGGTGTTCGAGGAGCGGGAGGTCGAGGAGCGACGGCTCACGCCGGTGGACGTGCGTGTCGAGGTGGCGGCCGCAGGCGTCAACTTCGCCGACGTGATGGGCCGCGTAGGGCTGTACCCCGACGCACCGCCGCTGCCGTACGCGCCGGGCTACGAGATCGCGGGCACGGTCGTGGAGGCCGGCGAGCGTGCGGCCGAGCGCCTACCGCCCGGAACGCGCGTGATGGCCGTGACGCGCTTTGGCGGCTACGCCGACTTGGTGCGCGTGCCCGAGCATGCCGCCGTGCCGCTGGCCGACCACGTGCCGTTCGACGTGGCGGCGGGTACGCCGGTCAACTACCTCACGGCGTGGCTGGGCCTGGTGCACATGGGCAACGCCAAGGCGGGCGAGAGCGTGCTCGTCCACGGCGGCGCAGGCGGCGTCGGGCTGGCGGTCATCGACCTGGCGCGTGGGCGTGACCTCGTGCTGCACGCCACATCCAGCAGCGCGGCCAAGCGCGAGCGCTTGCTCGAGCTGGGCGTGGCGGCGGCGTTGGATGGCACCGCGAGTGACTTCGAAGACCAGGCCCGACGCGCCACACGCGGTCGCGGCTACGACCTCGTGCTCGACCCCCAAGGGCCCGAGTCGTTCCAGCGCTCGCTGAAGCAGCTCGCTCCGCTCGGCCGACTCGTCTGCTACGGCTTCTCGTCGCTCGTCACGGGCCCCAAGCGCAAGCTGTGGCACGCGGTCACCAGCGTGCTCAAGACGGCCAAGGTCAACCCCATCACGCTGATGAACCAGAACGTGGGCGTCCTGGGCTTGAACCTCGCGCACCTGTTCACCGAGCGCGAGCTGCAGCGCACGGCGATGGCCAAGCTGGGCGACCTCCTCGATCGCGGCGAAATCCGCCCCCACATCGACCGCACGTTCCCGTTCACGGCGGCAGGCGCGGCGGCCTCGCACACGTACCTGCACGAGCGCAAGAACTTCGGCAAGCTCGTGCTGGTGAAGGAGGGCGTCGCCCCTACCCGGTGACGGCTGCGCCTTCCATGGCCAACAGGCGGCGCTTGATGTCGAGGTCGCCGGTGAAGCCGCCGAGGCGACGCTCGGCGCTGACGACGCGGTGGCACGGCACGACGAGCGGGAGCGGGTTGCGGCCGCAGGCTTGGCCCACCGCGCGCGCTGCGCCGTGGCGGCGGAGCGCCTTGGCGACGGCTCCGTACGTCCGGACCTGACCGCGGGGGATGCGCTTCAGGTGCGACCACACGCGCGGGCCAAAGCCGCCCTCGGGCAGCACGTGCGGCAGCGCGACCGGATCGGGCCCCCCCTGGAGGTAGGCCGCCAGCACGCGCCCGGCTTCCGTCGTGAACGGGCTGCCACGACGCAGGTCCACCTGCAGCAGCCAGCGCTCGAGGCCCTCGCGGACCGGGCCGTCGTCGTCGCCGAAGTGCACACGCACCAAGCCGCTGCCCGTCGCGGCCAGCACGATCGGGCCGATCGGCGTGCGCCGCAGCGTGGTCATGTGCACGACCGTGGCCACGATCAGCGGCGACCGGGCGCCGCCAGCAGCACCTTCAGCGTGATCTGCTCGTCACCGCGGAGCACGACCAGGTCGATACGCTTGCCGGGCTCCAGCCGACGCAGCGCTTCGACGAGACCCTGTCGGTCCCGCGTGGCTTGGCCGGCCAAGCTCACCAGCACGTCGCCCGCGACGACGCCGGCCTCGGCGGCAGGGCCGCCCGGCGCTACGCCGGCGACGAGCACGCCGATGTCGTGCGGCTCGGGGCTGGCCTGGACGCCCAAGCGCGGCGGGCGCGGAGGCGTCGGCGGCTTGGTGAACACGAGGCGCTCGTCGCGAGCTGCGATTTCGTGCACGACGTCGCGCACGAAGAGCGTGATGCGTTCGAGCCCGGGGAACTCGATGCGTTCCACGTCGTCCGTGGGCCGGTGGTAGTCCTCGTGGAGCAAGGTGAAGAAGAACAGCACGGGCAGGTTCTTGCGGAAGAACGACGTGCTGTCGCTGGGCGCAACGCCACCCGGATCCCAGAGGCAGTTGAGGTGATGCTCCTTGTTGAGGCCCTCGACGAGCTCGTGGAGGCCCTTCGCCGTGCCCACGCCCCCCACCTGCACGCGGCCTTCCTTGCTGCGGCCGATCATGTCGAGATTGACCATGCCGACCGTGTCCTCGAGCGGAACGGTGGGATGGTCCACGTACCACTGCGAGCCGAGCAGGCCGCGCTCCTCGCCCGTGAAGGCGATGAAGAGCAGGCTGCGGCGCGGCCGGTGCCCCTCGGCCGCGAACCACTCGGCCAGCTCCATGAGCGCGACCGTGCCGGAGCCGTTGTCGTCGGCGCCGTTGTGGATCTGGCCCGCAGCGGAGGCGCCACCCGTGCTCCCGAACCAGCCCAGGCCCACGTGGTCGTAGTGGGCACCGATGACCACGACCTCGTTGGCGACCTCGGGATCGCAGCCGGGCAAGAGACCCACGACGTTGCGTGCGTTGGCGCCCTGCGTCGCCGTGAGCGTGGTCACCAGATGCACCCGCGCTCCGGGCACGGGGCCGCTGCAGGGCCCCGACGCGCGCAAGCGCGGCTCGACCTCGGCGAGGCTCGTACCGCGGGCGGCCAGCAGGCGGTCGGCGAGAGTCTGCGACACGAACGCGTACGGAATCGGTGCCGAAGCCGCGGGCGCGCCGAGGCTGGCGCTCCAGTGGCCGATGCGATCGGGGCCGTCCTTCGTGGTGTCGGGGTTGTTGCAGAGCAACACGGCGGCGGCGCCGGCTTCGGCGGCCACCTTCAGCTTGTTCAGGAAGGAGGCGTGCTGGACCTCCTGCCACCCGGGGTTCTTGCGCAGCACCAAGACGACGCGGCCCTTCACGTCCTGGCCGGCGTAGTCGTCGTACTCCCGGTCGGGAGCGCTGATGCCGTAGCCCGCGAAGACGACCTCCGCGTCCACGTCGGCGGCGGCGCTCACCGAGAAGGGGTTCCAGTCCTTCTCCACCTCGTACGAAGTCGCCTCGCCATCGATGGTGACCGTGAGCGCGTTGCCATCGCCGAGGATGGGCTCGGCCACGGTGAACGGCTGGTACCAGCCGTCCGTGCCCTTGGGCAGCAGCCCCGAGCGGTCGAACGAGGTGGCGATGTGGGCGGAGACCTCCATCGCCTCGGGGCTGGTGGCGTCCCGACCTCGGCGCGCATCGTCGGCCACCCACGTCAGCCGGGCGCGGAGGTCGGCGACGTCGATCTCCGTCGTGGTGGCGTACGGGAACGGCGCCGCTTCGGGGGTGCTCGCCTCCCCGCCGTCTGCGCGGTGTCCACCCGCGAGCGCCGTGCACACGAGGCATGCGAGGATCGCCCCCATGGTGCGCTTCATGCCGATCCTCCGCCTCCGTCGCCGTCGCGTCGCGTCGGCGACCGGTCGGCGGGCCGAGGAGTCTCGCCCCGCGCCCCCCTTCGCGTCAAAGGCATGCGCAGCGCTCGCGCTGGCCCTGGTCGCGCTGTCGGCACGGGCGCCTGCTGTCGGCGGCCCGTCCGGTCGACCGCCGCGGCCCGATGCCCGACGGCGCGAGGAGCTGCGGGCGCTGGAAGCCGTGGCGACCGAGCCGCACGAGGCGGAGGCCTGGCTTCGGCTGGCCCGGGCGCGCCGCGAGCGCGCCGACCTCGACGGCGCCCTGGCGGCCTTGGGGCAAGCGCGGCTGTGGCGACCCGCTGACGCGAGCACGTGGCGCGAAGCCGCTGCCGCCCACTTGGCGGCGCACCGCCAACCGGAGGCCGCCCGCGAGCTGGCCTGCCTGGTCGACGACGGGCCCGACACGCTGCGGCTGCGCGCCGAGCTTGCGCTTCTCGAAGGACGCACCGAGGCGGCATGGCGGGCCGCGCACGCGGCGCTCCGTCAGGCTCCGGGTGATGCCGCCGTCACCGCGACGGCCGCCGAGGCGGCGTACCGTTCCGGGCGCCTCGACCGGGCCCGGCGTCTGTACGCGACGACGGTGCGCCTGGATCCGTGGCACGAGGTGGCCAACATGCGGCTGGGGAGCGGCTTTTCGCCGCACGGCGGCCGTCTCGTCTTCCGCTCCGTCGCCCAGCGTGCCGCCTTCGACGAAGCGAGCCAGGCTTGGCGGGACCACGACTTGGAGACGGCACTGCGGCGCTTCGCCGACTTGGTTGCCGATGCGCCCGACGAGCCGCGCTTCCGACTGGGCCTCGGCCTCGTATTGCGCGAGCGCGCGTGGGCCGAGTCGGCAGCTGCGCCGCCGGCGAGCTGGCAGCTCGAGGAGGAAGCGCGTCGGCCCGTCGTGGGCGAGGAACACCTCGTGCCCGGTATCGCGGCGCTGCCCCACGATCATCTGGCCATCGTGCGCCGCGCCCTGCGCCCGTGGGAGGCCTGGCTACCGCAGCTGATCGCGGCGGGCGGTCGCCACGAGATCCTCCCGCTCGCCTCCAGCCTCGTCGACGCCCCCGAGCGAGACGACTTGGCCGACCAGACCACCTTCGACGGGCGCTGGTACGCCCACCTCCGCGGCGTGGGCGGCCTGCACGCGGCCACGGGTGAGGAGAAGCTGCGCGCGGCCGCATGCCATGAGTTCGACACGTTCGCCCACGAGCTGGCGCACCAGATCCTGACCTACGCACTCCCCGCCGACGTGCAGGGCGAGGTCCACGCGCTCTGGCGGCGGGCCGTCGAGGCGAATCGCTGCCTGGACGCCTACGCCGCGTCCAACGCCGACGAGTACTTCGCGCAAGGGTACGAGGCCTTCCTCTCGACGTGGAAGCTGCCGGGCATTCGTCGCACCGCCTGCCACACGCGCGACGAGCTGGCCGCGCGCGACCCGGACCTGCTGGCGCTGCTCGAACGGCTTACGACGCCGCGTCCCGGACGCGATCAAGCGCCTGATGCGCTTCCTCCCACTCCGGATGCGCCTCCAGCGCAGCGCTGAGCAGGCGGTGGGCCTCCAGCTCGCGACCGGGCTGGCGCGAGAGCCACATGCCGTAGTTGCCCTGCGCGCGCGACGGGACGCGTGCACACTTCAGGGCGTTCTTGTAGCCCTGCTCGGCACGTCGGTCGTCGCCGAGGTGCTGGTGGCCGACGGCGTAGACGGTCCACGCGCGCTCGTTGCGCGCGCTCTGCTGGAGGGAGCGCACGGCGATGCGCACGGCCTCCTTCCAACGCTCGGCCAGCATGAGCGCGCCCGCCAAGTCGTCGAGCCAAGGTCCCCAGTCGGGCTGCAAGCGATGCGCGCGGCGAAAGGCCTCGGCCGCCTCGTCGGGCTTGCCTTGGCCGATCAGGGCATAGCCCGCTGCCGCGTGCAACGAGGAGTCTTCGTGATGCGCGATCGCCTCGCGCGCCCAGGCCAGGGCATCGACATTGCGCCCCAGCGCGCGCAAGGCCCGGGTTCCGCGAACGACCGGCTCGGCGTCGTCCGGGCGCAGCCGGGCGGCCTCTTGGTAGGCGGTCACGGCCGCCTCGAAGTCGTACGTAGCCTCGTACCGTCGGGCCTCGAGCATGCGCAAGAGCGCGCTGGTCGGATGCTGCTCGACGGCGCGTGCCAACACTGCGTCGAACTCGTCGAACCGCTTGTAGCGCAGGTCCAGCTCCAAGCGGCGGATGGCCACGCGACGATCGGCGGGCCAACGGCGACCGGCCTCGTCCAGCACGGCGCGTGCGCCACCGAACTCACCGTCGCCCAAGAGGTCGTCGGCCAGACGGACCGCCCCCGCGGGGTCATCGGCCTTCACGAGGCGCCGCAGGGCAGCGGCAGCCCCGGGGCTCAGTGCATCGGCAGCGCCCATCGGGGCGACAGGCTACCCCGACCGAGGGCTCGCGGTCAGCGCAGTCGGGCGCGGAACTCGGCCCAGGGGAAGTTCTCCCCAGGGCACTTGGTGGCGCAGCAGTCGCAGTGGCCGCGGACCACGTCCGGCGACAGGTGGTAGGTGTCCAGCAGCCAACGGACCAGCTTGACGAGGCTGTCCATCTGGGCCGGCGTGGGACGACCGCCACTCACGTCGAAGTTGCCGACCATGCAGATCCCGATGCCGTGGTCGTTGAAGCGGTTGTCCGGCGTCTTGGCGTGGGCGCCGTGCAGCTGCTGCTTCCAGCGCGGCCCGATCTCGACCTCGCCATCACCGCTGAGTGAGCCGTTGCCGATCACGAAGTGGTAGCCGAGGCCATGCTCCCAGCCGCGGTCCTCGCGGTGGATGCGGTCGTACTTGGCGGCGTTGCCGCTGAGATCGTCGCTGTGGTGCAGCACGATCCACTTCCACTCGCGGTGCGGCGCGGAGGTCGGCGGCACCCAGCCCGCGAGGCCACGGGCCGCAGGACGCGCGCGCGGCTCGACGCGCGGCGCACGCGACACGATGGGCCGCGGCGTGACGGGCTTGACCTCGATGCGCCGCGGCGGGGTCGGCGGATCGATGGACCGCGTGCGCAGCTCGAGGGTCTTGGCCTCGAGGTGGTCCTTGCGGGCCTGGCTCCGGGCACGCTCGGCGCTGGCTTCGCGATCGAGCAAGCGGACGACGGGTGCCGGGATGACCAGGTCCTGGCCGCGGCGGGTCACGGGCTCCTTGAACGTCATGGAGCGGCTGGCGACCAGGCCCTGCGTGCTGTTCGAGTAGAGGTGGATGCGCAGGCTGCCGTCCTCGAGCACGGCGAAGGTGCCGTTGTCGGTGTAGGTGAGACCGCGCGTCGCGGCGAACTCACGGGCCGACAGCGACGAGCCGACGAGCGAGGCCGGAGCAGCGACCGCGGCGCCCGGAGCCGGGGCCGCAGCCGCGCGGCGGGCCGGCACCCAGCGCCCGGAGGCGTCTTGGACCAGCACGTCGCCGGGCCGGACCCGGGCGTCGGTCTGGAAGGGCTCCCCGGCCTGGGCCGGCGCGAAGGTCCCCGCCGCGAGCAGCGCGGCGAGGCACCCGACGAAGGAGAGGGCGAGCGTCAAGGGACGACGACGGGCGGTGGTGGACAAGGGCTCCTCCCGGGCGGAAACGGTCGCGCGCGTGCGTACCGCGTGAGGCTACCGGGCGCTCGTGACAGCCGAACGAACCGTTTCGCGGACCGCGCTCTCTACATGCATCGGCTGGCTCCAGAGCCATCCGCAGCCGAGGGCCGCGCATGGCGGATTTGTGTCGCAATCCCCGGCCACGAATCGGACGATCAGGGTTCGAGCCCGGTTTGGAGGGGCCTTCCTGCGTCAGCGCAGCCCGGATTCCGCCGTCGTTGGCGCTGCGCTCGTGCGTGGGCGTCGATGCGTCATCTGCGCCCTCGTCGCACTGCTGGTCGCCATCGCCTGCGCACCCGGGATGGCGCGTGGGGCACGAGCCGACGAGACCAGCCCGCCGCCGGCACCCCCGCTGCGCCAGCTGGCCGACGAGCCGCGCCTCGACGGTGAGCTGGGCGAATGGACGGGGCGCGAGCCCGACTTCGTGATCGACCGGCGCGAGCAGGCGCTGCCCGACCGCGCCGAGCGCTGGAAGGGCCCCGACGACCTGTCGGCCCGCGGTTGGTGGGGCCTGCGCGGCAACACGCTCTGGTTGGCGTTGGAGATCCGCGACCAGCAGGTCTTCCAAGACAGCGCCGCGCCCTGGTGGCAGGGCGATGCGGTCGAGCTGTTCCTCGATCCCCACCGGGTGGAGGGCGAGCCGGCCGCGCCGAGCTACGGACCCGACTGCGTGCAGCTGTTCCTGCTCCCCCACCACCCGTCCCTGCCGTGGGGCGTGGTGTGGCGTGGAACGACCTCGCACTTCGATGACGCCGGGCTCCGGCGCCTGGAGGTGCGCTACGGCCGACCGGCGCAAGACCGCACCACGGTCGAGCTCGCGTGGGACCTGGCCGACCTGGGCATCGTGCCCGGGCCGGAGCGCGTGTTCGGCTTCGCCTTGGCGCTCGACGACGCCGACGACGGCCCGGGGAGCCCCGGGACCTATCTGTCGTGGAACGGGCAGTTCGATCTCTACCGCTTGCCGGCGCGCTTCAGCGAAGCGCACCTGCCCGCGCGCAAGGTGCAGGCCCCGCGCCCGCCGGCGGCGCCCGACGGCCCGTCGACCCTCGGGTTGTTGGCCCTCGTCTTGGGTGCGATCGCGTTCACGGTGCTTCTCGTGGGCCCTGGTGGCAGGGCGCTGGAGCGCGTGCCGACACGGGCGCTCGTCGTGGTGTTGGTCGTTCTCGCGGTGGCCGGGGTCGCCCTCGGTGGTCTTGCCACCGGCAGCGAGGAGGCCGCCCGCGAGTCACTGGCCGAGGCGCTCGCGACCGAGGCCCACGCCGCGACCCCCCTGGTGGCCGCCGCACGCGACGTCGGCGCCCTGCACGAGGAGAGCCCCGAGGCCCGGGCTGCTTCCCTGGCCGCGTTGCTGCGCGGAGAGCCCGTGCCGGCGGCGCCGGGCGTGGAGGCCGCCGCCTACGTCCCGCTGCGCGCCGACGGACGCTTCGCCGCGGCGCCCTCCGACGGCTACGACCTCGACCTCGAGGCGCCGCTCGACCTGCTGCTGCCGGAGCCGCTGGCAGCGTCCACGCTGGGCCTCGACGTGTACCTCGCGCGCCCGCGCCGCCACGCCTCGCCGCTCGGCACGCTCGCGCTCTCGAGCTCGAGTGGCGAGGCCGCCAGCGTCGAGATCGTCGCGCCCGGCGGCCCCACCGCCACGGTGCGGATCAACGCGGCGCTGCCCGAGGCACCGGCGTCCGGCTGGAACCGACTCGCCTGGACACCCGGGCCGGCGTCCACCCGGGCCCGCCTGCGGCGGCTGCTGGCGGCCGACAGCGGCAGCGGCGAGCGGGTGATGCGCTTGCCGGGACTCACCGACGAGGGCGTGCCCGTGCTGGCCCATCCACGCCAGGACGCCCCGCAGGTTCGCATCGCTCCGGGCGGTCGCTTGGACCTCGAGCTGCCCGTGCTGCTCGGTGGCGCCGACCGGCTGTGGTTCGTGTTCGGCCCGGAAGACGACAACGACGCCGCGGAGGACGGGACCGTACGCGTGGAGGTGCGCTACGCGGAGGGCCCTCCGGACCTGCACGAGCTCACGGAGGGCGTGCACCTCGGGCCGGCGCGCCGCGCCGAAGGCATGCCGCGCCCGCCGGCACGCCGCAGCCGGGTGGCCTTCGACTGGACCGCGAGCGACGGCTTCCGCCACGAGCGCGATGCGTTGCCGCTTCGACTCGACCCGCTGCGCCGCCCCGAGCACGTGACCATCGAGAACCGCCGCGGCACGCGACCGCTCGTGCTGCTGGCGGGCACGCTCGTACGCACGCGAGGCGTGACGGAGGGCTCGCCGCTGCGCGTGGTGCGCGACGAAGACGCCGCGGCCGACCGCGCCGTGCTGGCCACAGGCGATGCGTTCGCCGCCCTGGCGGCACGCCTGCCCCGGCCGTCCACGGCGGGTGAGGACGAAGCACTGCGCGTGGCGCACGAGGCCCAGGTAGGCCCGTCCGGCGTACCCGTGCCGCTGCGCCTCGAGGGTCGCTTGGACGCCGAGGCTGCGGCAGGCGCGCGGCGACTGGGCATCGCCCGCCTCGCCGTGCTGGGCCTGGGCGTCTTGGTGCTCTTGCTGCTGGCGACGCGCTGGGCTCGCCGGCTGCCGACCCTGGGCGGGCGCCTCACGGTCGGCGTGCTGGTCGCCGCCCTCGTGCCCCTGCTCGTCACCCTGTTCTTGCTCGAGTCCAAGCAGCGTCGGCGTCTGGAAACCGAGGCACAGCGCGAGCTGGACGAGACGGCACGCTCCGTCCAAGCCCGCTTGGGCACGCTCGTGCGCGAGACCGACGACCTGGCCCGTCGCCTGGCGCGCCACATCCGCGGCCTCGCCGAGACCACACCGCCGGAGCGCTGGCCCGCGGCGATCCGTGCGGTCGTGCCGCGTGGACTCGCCGGCAGTGCCTTGGTGCGCTCGCGGACGACGCCGGCGCTGGGGGTCACGCTGGGCGGTACGCCGCTCACGGCGCTGCGTGCCCTGGACGAGGTGGACGGCGAGTCGCGCCTCGTAGCCTCCCCATGGGACGGTCCCCTGGTGGTCGCGCGCGGCCAAGCGGGTCGCAGCGAGGCCATCGAGGTCGTGATCGGCCGGCGGCTCCGCGACGCGGACCTCGCTGCGCTGCTCGTGGAGGACGCGCGCGGCGCGGGCGTGGCGTTGGTCGCCGACTCGGGTCGCCGCTTGGCCGCCGCGGGCGACGCGGGCTCGTACGCCGCGGACCGGTTTGCACGCGCGCGGGCCGACGCCCCCCGCGGGCCGCTCGCGGGACGCCGTGGGGATGCGTTGCTCTCGGCCGTCGAAGTCGCACCCGAGCGCGGCGAGGGCGACGGTCCTCTCTGGGTCGTCGCTGCGCGCCCGGCCGCGGCGTTGGACGCGGCCATCGCCAGCGAGCGGGTCCCGCTCCTCTGGCTGGCGCTCCTCGGCTTCGCGCTGATCGCGTCGAGCGCGGTGTTGGTCGCGCGGCCGACGGCGGCTCCGGTGGCCGCGTTGGCCGCCGCCAGCGAGGCCATGCGACGCGGCGAGTTCGACATCCCGGTTCCCACGGGCGGCGCCGACGAAGTGGGACGCCTGGCGCGGGCCTTCGACCAGATGCGGCTCGACCTGAGCGAGCGCATGGAAGACCTGGGCGCCCTACGCCGTGCGCAGGACCACCTCGCGGAGCATCTGGACCACGACGTGTGTGCGGAGCGCGTGCTCGGTCTGCTCCACGAGACGACCGGGGCCGACGTGACGTGCCTGCTCGAAGCGCGGTCGGGTGTGCCGGCGTTGGCCCTGCTCGGTCGACGCCTGCGCGCGGAAGGCCCCGACGAGACGGACGCAGGCGAAGGGCGCACCGTGCCGTTGGAGGATGCCTTCCTGCGCTCGCTGCCCGCGGGCCCGGACGGCCTCGTGGAGCTGCCGCGCGAAGCCAGCGACAAGGCTCTCGAAGCGTTGGGCGCAGGCGCCGTCCGCTGGCGCGGCCAGGCGCTGACCAGCGGCGGACGCGTGGAGGCGTGGGCGCTCCATGGCTGGCGCGATCGGGCCGCCGGCCCGGGCGACGCGGCCCGCCGGCGACTGCCCGCGTTGGGCGCGATGGCCGCGGCGGCCTTGCACCGCGCGCATCTCTACCGCGTGGCCCTGCTCGACGAGGTCACGCGCGTGCCCGGCGCGACCGCGTTCGAGGCGCGCCTGCGCCGCGACGTGGATGCCGCCGTGCGCGGCGGCCCCGAGGTCGTGCTCCTGCGCATCGGGCTGGACCACATCGAGCGCCAGCAGCGCGAGCACGGCGTCGAGGCTGCGCGTCGCCTGCTGCAGGCCATCGCCGCGGCCTTGGTGGCCGAGATCGGCGACGTCCGCCGGGTCGGCCGCACGGCACCCGCCGAGCTCGCCGCGCGCGTTGCCGCCCGCACGCCGGGCGCCGTGCGCGCGCTTGCCGACCGCGTCCGCCAGCGCTTGGCCTCGCTGCACGTCCCCGCGCCCGATGGCTCGCAGCTGACGACGACCGTCTCCATCGGTGTCGCCCTCTGCCCGGGCGACGCTCGCAGCGTCGAGTTCCTGACCGGAGCGGCGGGTACGGCGCTGGCCGTGGCCCAGTCCGCCGGCGGTGATCGCGTCGAAGAGGCGGCCATGCAGGGCCAGGGCGCCGTCGACGTGCCGCCCTTCGAGGAGGGCGCCGTCTTCCGCAGCCAGGCCATGGTCGCCGTCGTGGAGGCAGCCCGTCGTGCCGCGCGCAGCGACGCCTCGGTGCTGATCACGGGCGAGACCGGGACGGGCAAGGAGGTGCTGGCCACCCTGCTGCACCGACGCAGCGCGCGGGCGAGCCGGCCGCTGGTCAGCGTGAACTGCGCCGCCTTCCCGGACACGCTGCTCGAGAGCGAGCTGTTCGGGCACGAGCGCGGCGCGTTCACGGGCGCCGACCGCCGCCGCGAGGGCCGCTTCGAGGTGGCCGACGGCGGCACCCTGTTCCTCGACGAGGTGGGCGAGATGAGCCCCGGCGCCCAGGCCAAGCTCCTGCGCGTGCTCCAGGAGAAGCAGATCACCCGCCTCGGCGGCACGAGGCCGATTCCCGTGGACGTCAGGATCCTGGCCGCCACGAACCAAGACCTCGAGCGGGCGGTCGAGAGCGGGCGCTTCCGCGAGGACCTCTACTACCGGCTCAACGTGATCCGCTTGGTGGTGCCGCCGCTGCGCGAGCGCCGCGAGGAGATCCCCCTGCTCGTCGACCTCTTCCTGGAGGAGATGCGCCGGCGCACCGGCGGCGGACCGCGGCGGCTCTCCCCCGCGGCCATGGACCTGCTCTACCGGCACCCCTGGCCCGGCAACGTGCGCGAGCTGCGCAACACGATCGAGCGCGGTGCCGTGCTCTGCGACGCGGAGGAGATCGGGCCCGAGCACATCCAGCTGGACCCGGGCGGCGCGGAAGCCCGTGGCGACCTCGTGCCCCGGCGTGCGCCGGGCGACGACCTCAACCGCCGCCAGCAGGCGCTGCTGGCCTGGCTGGCGCGCCATGGCCGCTGCACGAGCCGCGAGTACTGCGAGCTGACGGGCACGAGCACGCGTACGGCACTTCGCGACCTGACGGACCTGATCGACCGTGGGCTGCTCGTGCGCGAAGGCAAGCGCCGCGGCGCCGTCTACCACCTCGCGTGAGACGAGATTCGTGCGTGCAGCCGCACGTGGCAGCGCGGTAGTCTCCCTGCATGGCGCGCACGGCGTGGGACCGGCGACCTCTCCTCCTGGGCATGGTGCACTTGCTGCCCCTGCCGGGGAGCCCGCGTCACCGTCCGGAGCGTGGCCTCGCCGGAGCACGCTGGCTCGACCAAGCCGTCCGTGATGCCACGCTGTTGGCCGAGGCGGGCTTTGACGGCGTCATCGTCGAGAACCTCGGCGACGCACCGTTCTTCGGCGACGACGTCCCCGACGTCACGGTGGCGGCGCTCGGTGTCGCTGCGCACGCCGTGCGGCGCACCCTGCCGCGTGGAGCCTTGCTGGGTGTCAACGTGTTGCGCAATGACGCCCGCGCGGCCCTGGCCATCGCGGCCGTGGCCGATGCCGACCTCGTGCGCGTGAACGTGCTTACCGGCGCCGTCGTCACCGACCAGGGCCTGCTACAGGGGCACGGCGCCGAGGTCTTGCGTGAGCGTCGCTGCCTCGCGCCGCAGGTGCGCGTGCTCGCCGACGTGCGCGTGAAGCACGCCGCACCGCTGGCCGAGCGACCGCTGGCCGACGAAGTGGCCGACCTCGTCGAGCGAGGCGGCGCCGACGCGCTGGTCGTGAGCGGGTCGCGCACGGGTGCGCCCGTGGATCTCGAACGGCTGAAGGCCGTGGCCGCCGCGGCGTCCGGTCGCCCGGTGCTGGTCGGCTCGGGCGCCACGCCCGCGACCGTACGCGACCTGCTCGCCCACGCGGACGGCGTCATCGTGGGGACGGCCCTCAAGCGCCGTCATCGCCTCGATGCCGACCGCGCGCGGGCCTTCGTCGAGGCCGCGCGCGCGTCGTCGTAGACGAGTCCGTCAGTCGCCGTCGGGCGGCGGGATCTCGCCGTCGAGCGGCGATGCGTCGAGCGACGGCGCGATGTCGACGACGTCGCTCCGCAGCCGGCCCAGGTTGTGCCCCGCACCCACGACGTAGACGAAGGGGCGACCGTCCACGCGCACGTACCAGGCGTCCTTGTCGTCGGCCTTCTTGCCCACTTCGAGACGATGCGCCTTCGCCTGGGCGCCATCTTGCTCGTAGAAGGTCGCGACGACCTCGGGCTGATCGAAGCCGTACGTCGCGTCCTCGGCCGTGCCCGCCGCTGCGACCACGTCGTCGGCCACGAGCCCCGTGAAGGCGCGGCCGATGTCCTCCACGACGCTCGTGTCCGCGTCCGCCAGCTGCGGCTGGACGAGGGTCCAGAGCTTCTCGGGCTGGTCGGGGTCGACCGCCGGTGAAGGAACCGGAAGCCCCTCCGCCGTCACACCGCGCTTCACGACGACGATGTGCGGGCCGCCTGTGCCCGCGTGATCGAGCTCGAGCTCGACCATCGAGGCCGAGCGCAGCGTGCCCGGCCAGAGCTGGGTCTCGATCCACGCCGACGCCACCGTCGGCGCGACGCTCGGGCGCAGGTTGGCCACGCGCACGATACGCGCTTGGTCGCCCTCCCCCATGCGCACGAGCAGGTCACTGCGGTCGGGACGTCCGAGATCGAGCGCCGCCAGCACACCGCCCGCGCCATCGAGGAGCCGCACCGACTTCCACCCGGTCGACGGGCGGTAGCGCTCGAAGGTGTCCGCTCGCGTCGTGACCGTTCCACGGCTCCGCGCACCCGCCAAGGCATCGAGCAAGCGCTCGGCCGTGTTGGGCAGCACGGGGTGGCTGAAGCGGTCGGGCAGGACCCACGTGGTGAGCTCCTTGCGCGCGACCCGGATCGTCTCGGGGGCGTCCGGCTTGCCGGGATCGGTGCGCACGATCTCGATCGTGCGCACGGCCGACGTGTCGAGGCCGGGGAGAAGCGCCGGCAGATCGTCCAGCGCGACACCGCGTGCCGGCTCGGGGCGGAAGAGCAGCCACAGGCCCAGCACCACGGCGAGGCCGGCGAGGACCAGGTTGCGACGCTCGAGCGTACGTGTCGGTGAACGGCCCATCTCAGTCGCTCCCCCGGACTACCCAGACCACGATGCCGACCAGCAGCATGAGAAGCGGCACGGCCAGGATGTTGAGCCACTCGACGGCTTCGCGGTCGCCCGGCTCCAGCTTGGGCAGCGTGCGCGGCTTGTCCGCCCGCGCCCGCAAGGCCAAGAGGTCGTCGCTTCCGGTCATCCAGTCCGTCGCGTTGATGACCGCGCTGAAGCCACCCTGCACGCCGCCGTTCAGCTCGGCGAGGATGCGGATGCCCATGTCGCTCTTGGCCGTCGGCACCCACAGGTCACGAACGAGGTCGGCATCGCCGAGGACGACGAGACGCACGTCGCCGCTGTCCACGTGGTCCTCGCGGTTCTCCGGCTCGGCGGCAGGCGCGGGCTCGGGAACCGGTGCGGGCGCAGGCGCGGGCGCGCCCTCGTCGCCTTCCGGCCCCTCGGGCCCACGCGGCCCTTCCTCCGGCGTGCCCTGCTCGGGGGGAGGAGGAGGAGCGAGGCCGTCCGGCGAGCCTTCGGCATCGCCATCGGGCGAGCCGGGGTCGGTCGCTTCTCCACCGGGCATGTGGAAGGGGGGCATGCCGGGAGGCAGCGCTTCGTCCGCGGGCTCCTCGGCCTTGGGCAGCGGCTTGTCCTTCCAGAACGACGTGACCGGGCCCTCCACCAGCGCGCCGAGCACGTGCTTCTCGAGACGCTTGCCCGCGGCCGAGTCGATGCCGGACATGAGGCCGAGGGTGTCGGGGCGGCGGTACGCGTTGGCCGAGCTCTCGTAGAGCGGCGTCACGGTGCGCCCCGTCTCGGTCTGGCGCGCCGCGTCGATGCGCAGGGCTCCGGGCCACCGCATGACGAGCTGCGGCAAGGAGGCCGCCAGCACGTTGGTGGCGTCCTTGGGCGGGACCGCGACGACCCACGGCGGGTAGGCAACGAGGCCGTCCTGCGCGATCATGCGCCCCGGTCGCTCGAAGTCCTCGACGATGCCGCCGAGCGACTCGACGCCCAGGTTGCGCAGCCAGTCCTCGAGCCCGCTCGAGCGGTAGCCCGACTGGCCCTGCGCGACGGCGATGTCGACCGGATCCAGCAGCACGATGCCGCGTCCGCCGCGCAGCAGGAACTGCTCGAAGTGGTACGCGGCGAGCGGCGGCACGTCCGTGGGCGCCGCCAGGATGAGGACCTGGACGTCTTCGGGCACCGGCTTGTCGAGCGTGAGGCCTAGGCGCATGCCTTCGCCGAACCCGGAGCGCAGCGCTTCGCCCAGATGCGTGAAGTCGCGCGCTCCGCCCAGGTCCTGGACAAGGGCGACCACGGGAGGCGCGGTGCGCACCCGCTGCTGCAGGTCCGCCACGATGCGGTACTCGAGCTGGTCACGGACGTCGGCGAGGCGATCGATGATGGTGGTCCCGCCGTCGCCCATCGACAGCGCGAGGCTCATGTAGCCCCGGCTCTGGCGGAACTCGTCGCTCTCGATGGCGCCGAACACGTACTCGGGCACGCCGACCTCTTCGGCGATCTTGCGCCCTGCCTCGCCGCTCATGTCGACCCACGTCGTGGTGAGGCGGCCGCCGGACGCGTCGCCCATCTCGTCGAGCAGGGCCTCGACGTAGCGCTTGGCGCCCTCCTGGGCGATGGGCACGCCGTGCCAGAAGACCTGGACTTCGGCCGGGTCACGCAGCTGGGCCAAGATGCGGCGGCTGCCGTCGGCCAGCGTGTAGCGCCCCTCTTCCGTCAGATCGAGGCGGGTGTGGGTACGGGCCAAGGCCACGTTCACCAGCACGAGCACGACGAGCAACAGCACGCCGCTGAGCAGGCTGAGCGACCGGACCTGCAGGGATTCGACACGTTCCATGACTACCGGTACCTCCGGTTCTCGATCGAGCGCACGTTCAGGTACAGGAAGAAGAGAATCGCGCTGGCGAAGTACACGACGTCGCGCAGGTCCACGACGCCGCGCCCCATGGCGCGGAAGTGCGAGGTGAGCGAGCCCGCGTCGAGCAAGCGGCCCACATCCCCCTTCACGTCGTCCGCGATGGACTGCATGAAGATGAACACGCCGCCGATGAGGAACGACACGATGAACGCCACCAGCTGATGGGACGTGAACGAGCTGATCCACGTGGCGATGGCCAAGAGGGCCCCGGACAGCAGGAACGCGCCGAGGTAGCCGCCGATCACCGGGCCCATGTCGAGATCGCCGAGCGTGGCCACCGTGATGACGAGGCCCAGCGTGGACAAGAGGCACAAGCCCACGACGGCCCAGGCCGCGAGGAACTTGCCCAGCACGATCGACGTGGTGGTCACCGGCTCGGTCATGAGCGTCTCGATGGTGCCGCCGCGACGCTCCTCGCTCCAGGCGCGCATGCCGATGAGCGGGACGAGCACGACGAGCAGGCGCTCCAGACCTGCGAAGAACGCGCCGTCCAAGGACGCCGTGTTCTGCAACCAGAAGCGCCGCTCGAAGAAGAAGATCCACGCGGCGAGCGCCGAGAACAGCGCCATCACCACGTAGGGAATCGGGCTCACGAAGTAGGCCCGCATCTCCTTGCGGAAGATGGTCCCGAGGCCCCTCATGCCTGCACCTCCTTGGCAACCGGCGCCGTGAGGCGGGCGAACACGTCGTCCAGCGAGCGGCTGGCAGGGGCCACGCCCCACGCGAGCACGCCGGCGTCTTGCAGCGCGCGCGCCAGCGCGCCGAGGCGCTCCGGATCGGCCGCCCCCGCGAGGCGCGCGACCACGCGCGGCGGGCTGCGGTCGGCTTCGATGCGCACGTCGTCGACGCCGTCGAGCGCGGCCCACGCCGCACGAGCAACCTCGGGGTCGCCAGCGGCCACACGGGCCTCGACCTCGGCCTCCAGGCCCGCGGCGGCCTCGACCTCCGCGACGGTACCCGCCGCCACCACGCTGCCGCCGGCGATCACGACCGCGCGGTCGCAGGTGGCCGCGACCTCGGGAAGGATGTGCGTGGAGAAGACGACCGCGCAGCGCTCACCGAGGCCGCGGATGAACTGGCGCATGTCGCGCTGCTGGTTGGGGTCGAGACCCGAGGACGGCTCGTCGAGGATGAGGACCGGCGGCTTGTGCAGCAACGCCTTCGCGAGGCCGACACGCTGGCGGTAGCCGCGCGAGAACGTCGCGATGCGGCGCCGCTCCAGACCCACGAGGCCCGCGGCGTCGAGGGCCTCGCCGATGGC
This sequence comes from Planctomycetota bacterium, assembly GCA_020631815.1. GTDB lineage: Bacteria > Planctomycetota > PLA2 > PLA2 > JAEUHO01 > JACKGW01. The sequence continues at coordinate 241,502 of JACKGW010000002.1, forward strand.
GCGGTCGCGGTCGCCGCCCTTCAGGCCGTGCAGACCAGCGGCAAAGCGCATCGCCTCGATCAAGCGCAGCTCGAGATAGAGCGGGTTCCCTTCGGGCAAGTACCCGATGTGCCGCTGGGCGGCCACGGGATCGGCGATCACTTCCTCACCCATCACCTTGGCCGAGCCCGAGGTGGGCGCCAGGTAGCCGGTCAGGATGCGCATGGCCGTCGACTTGCCGGCGCCGTTGGGGCCCAGCAGGCCCACCACCTCGCCGCGGTGCACGTCGAAGTCGATGCCCTTCAAGGCCTCGAGCTCACCGTACCGCTTGCGCAGCTCACGGACCTCGATCATGGATTCACCTCTTCGAATCAGGCCTCGTCACGCCGTGCGCCGACGCTCTCCACGCCTTCGCCGTCGTCATCCAGGTCGTCCAGGTCTTCGCCGTCCTCGTCCGCAGGCAAGCTCGCGAGCACCTCGGTGACCACGGGGTTGTGGCGGTCCAAGCGACACGCCGTCACGGGGTCCAGGCGCTCCTGCAGGTTCTCCACCGTGTAGAGCTCGATGATCCCCTGGTCCACGGCCTCGTTGATCAGGTCCCGCTTCAAGCGGGGATCGGCGAGGGCGCAGTTGTGGGGCGCCAAGACCTTGTTGACGAGGTAGCGCACGCCGACGAACGGGAGGCGCTCCTCCAGCTCGTCGATCAACCGCACGAACCCCATCCAGTCGTAGCCGGAGAAGTCGGGGTCGGGGCCCGGACCCGGGTCGAACAGCTTGACGGGCCGGCGCTCCTCGCGGTCACGGCGCCCGCGACCCTTCTCGCCGCCCCCGGCGCGTCCCGCGCGGGCCGGCCGCAAGCGCACGGGCTCGAGGACGGCGCCGTCGAGCACGTCGCCCAGCGCGACCTCGAGGTCGGCCTCGGCGCCGAGCTCGGTGCCCAGGCCCGAGGGCGTGACGACCACGACCTGCGCGCCGACGCGGCGCAGCGCCCGGACGAGCGGCACCATCGTGGGGTCATCGGAGACCAGCACGAACGCGTCGGCGTGGTCGCCCTCCTCGTGGGCCAGCTCCACGGCGTCGACCGCGAGGCGGATGTGGCTGCGGTCGTCGCCCTCGGCGGTCGCCGGGACCATCACGGGCTCGTAGCGGGTTCCCAGCAGCACGCGGGGACCGTCCGGGTCACGCGTCCAGTCGGCGTAGGCCCGGACGGCGCCCAGGCGTCCGCCGCCGGCGGCGAAGCGGGACAGGGCCTGCGGGCAGGCTTCGAAGCGGTCCTCCTGCTCGGCATCGGCGAGCGCGAGGCGGACGTTGGCCACGTCGACGAGGAGGGCGACGAGGGCAGGGGCATCGGACATGGGGGCCGTTCTCCGGGAACGTGGGCGACCGTGTGCGTGGCCACCCCGGGGTTCAACAGGCGGCCGATCTGGGCCGCGAACATCAGGTCGGCGGGGGCGAACGGGCACATCCGTCCGCAGACGCGCGACCCCCGGTTTGTACGGACCGCGGCGGGCAACCCGAAGGATTGCCCCACCGGACCGCCGGTCGGTCGTAGAACGCGCGCATGAGCCAGGACGCCTCCCAGGCCGGACCTTCGTACGTCGGTGCGGGCGTCGCGTTGGTCACGGGGGCCTCACGGCGCATCGGCCGCCACCTGGCCGAGCGGCTGGGCGCCTCCGGGCACGTCGTCGCCGTCCACGGACGCACCGACCGCGCCGGCACCGAGGCCACCGTCGAGGCCATCCGCGCGGCGGGCGGTCGGGCGGAGGCGTTCCATGGCGACCTCGCCTCCGCCGCGACGTGTGCCCGCCTGGTGCGCGACGTCACGCGGCGGCTGGGGCCGATCGACGTGCTGGTGAACAACGCGTCGGCCTTCGAGGCGGCCTCGCTGGACGAGATGACGGTCGCGGACCTGGAGACACACCACGGCGCGAACACGAGGGCCACGTACGCCCTCTCGCTCCACGTGGGCCGCCAGCTGCGCGACCGTCACGCCGACGACCCCCGGCGGCAGGGGGCGATCCTCAACCTGGCCTGTACCTCCGCCGAGCGACCGTGGTCGCGCTACGTCGCGTACAGCGCCAGCAAGGCCGCCGTCGTCAACCTCACCAAGGGCTTCGCGCGCGTCCTGGGGCCCGCCGCTCGCGTGAACGCCCTGGCCCCCGGCCCCATCCTGCCGCCCGCCGGCGGGGCACCCACCCAGACGGACGAGGCCGTCAAGCGCACCCTCCTCGGGCGCTTGGGGACGGTGGAGGAAGTCGGCGCAGCGGCGCTCTTCCTGCTCGGCGCGCGCTACCTCACGGGCGTCGTGCTCTGCGTGGACGGCGGCCGCTCGCTCGTCGCTCCTGCTTGACGATCGCACTCAAGCAGGAAGCCCCGATGACCCGATGAAACCAGGGAGATCCACGCTTCGATGCACGTGACTGCCTCCCCCACAGCCGCCGCGGCGACGCCGCGCGCCCCCGCCGGGCCCTGGCTGCGTCCGGAGACCGTCGGCGTCGAGTCGCGCGCGGCGTTCCCCACCCGCCCCTTCGCGGTGCGGCACGAGCTCGTCGGGCATCCGCTGCTCACCGTCGAGGGAATCCTCGGCCTCGTGGAGCGCGTGCCGGCCAAGCACGTCGACTGGCATCCGGCGGACGTGGACCTGGACCTCGTGGGCCGACCGCCCAAGCCGCCCGCGGACCCGCGCCAGCTCGTGCGGGAGATCGAGACGGCCAAGGCCTGGCTCGGCCTGGACAAGGTCCAAGCCGACCCGGAGGTTCGTGAGCTGGCGCACGCGTTCCTGCGCCAGGCGCTGGCCGCGTTGCCCGAGCGCGTGGGCAGCATGCACCGCGTGGAGGCGAACTTCTTCGTGTCGTCGCCCGGCGCCCGCAAGCCCGTGCACATGGACCCGGAGCACAACTTCCTGCTCCAGGTGCGCGGCACGAAGACCGTGCACCTCTGGGACGTCGCCCACAAGGACATCGTCCCCGAGACGCTGCTCGAGGCGTTCGTGACCACCGACGACTGGGCCGGCCTGCCCGTCTCGCGGGGCGAACGCGAGCCCGACTTCTCGTTCCATCTGGAGCCGGGCACGGGCCTCTACTTCCCGCCGTTCTGGCCGCACGCCGTGGAGAACGGCACGGACCAGGCCTCGATCAGCGCGTCGTTCACGTTCCACAGCGACCACTCGCGTCGGGACGAGACGATTCGGCAGATGAACGCCAAGCTGCGCCGCCTCGGCCTCTCGCCCCGTCCGCCGGGGGCTTCGCGCTGGGCCGACCGCCTCAAGCGCGGCGTCATGGCCACCGGCCGGGGTCTCAAGAACCTCGTCCGTTAGGAAACGTGAACGTTTCCTGCGAGGAATGCCGATAGCGATTCAGTGCGCCATGGCTGGCGTCGATAGGTCTACTGGCCGCCCCCCCTCGGCCTCACGGTCGCATTCGTCCGTGGGGGAGATTCCATGTCCCGAGGTGACTCCGAGGCTCGGCGCCCGCGTTCCGCGCGCCTCCCCCATGGCTGGATCGGCCGCTTTCCTCCCACCCGTGGGCCGCTCGCGGCCCGAGGAAGCGATCCCATGACCACCATCGCCCGCGTGCTCGTCGTCGACGACGACACGGCCGTCGCCCGCCTGTTGGCCCGGCTGATCGAGACCCGTCCCTACACCTGCGTCGTGGCGCACTCCGCCGAGGAAGCGCTGGGTGTGCTCGAGGAAGCGGAAGAGCCGTACGACGTCGTCGTGTGCGACGAGTGCATGCCCGGCGCGCGCGGAACGGACTTCCTGGCGTTCGTGCGCGGCCGCTGGCCTGCGACGCGGTCCATCCTGCTCACGGGCCACGCGAGCGTGGAGACCGCCCTGCGCGCCGTCAACCGCGGCCAGGTCCTGCGCATCCTCACCAAGCCCTGCCCGGCCGAGGTGCTGCTCGAAGCGATCGACGTGGCCGTCGGTGCCCCGCAAACGAAGCCGGCGCGAGGGATGGTGTCCCCCGCGCCGGAGCAGGCTGCGACGAGTGACTTCAGCTCCTTGCAGGAGCACCTGCAGTCACTCGCCGGGTGATGGCGGCGCGGGCGCGCGAAGCGCCCGCGCCATCAAGCCACGACTACTTCTCGTGGTAGAGCGTCGCGTCGAACTGCGCGCCCGGGCCGTGGCAGACCATGCAGGCCTCGGTCCAGTCCTCGGGGTCCGTGATCGGGTTGGGGATCACGTTGAGGATGGCGTGGGCCGCAGCGGCCGCGCTGTCGTGACAGCTCAAGCAGGTCGCCGAGATCGGCGGCCGGATGGGCATGAGCCACGAGGTCGGGCTGAGATCCACACCGAGGATCTGACCGTTGATGTTGAACACCTGGGCGCCCGCGTCCGCGTGGGGCGGAAGCAGGTGCGTGTCGTTGCCGTGGCAGATCGTGCAGTTGGACACCGGCTGCGGCATGACCTGCCCCCCTCTGAGTGCGCCACCTGGTCGAGTACTTTCAACCGATCAGGAGACGAACGATGGCTCGCAAGAAGTACAGCCCGGAGCAGGTGATCCGGATGCTGCGTGAAGCGGAGGTCGAGCTGGCCCAGGGGGTCGCCGTGGACGCGGTGTGCAAGAAGCTCGGGATCACGAAGAACACGTACTACCGGTGGCGCAAGGAGTACGGGGGCCTGAAGGTCGACCAGGCCAAGCGCCTGAAGGAGCTGGAGCAGGAGAACGCCCGGCTCAAGCGGCTGGTGGCCGACAAGGAGCTCGACATCGCCATCCTGCGCGAGGTGGCGGAGGGAAACTTCTGAGCCCCCAGCGCCGCCGCTCGGCTGTCGAGCAGGTCCAACAGGCCCTGGGGGTATCCGAACGCCGCGCCTGCCGCACGCTGGGCCAGCCGCGCAGCACGCAGCAGAACCCGCCCAAGGAGGACGGGTACGCCAAGCGGCTGCGGGAGCGGATCATCGAGCTGGCCGTGCAGTTCGGCCGGTACGGCTACCGACGCATCACGGCGTTGCTCCGGCACGAGGGCTGGCGCGTGAACCACAAGCGGGTGGAGCGGATCTGGCGCCAGGAGGGCCTGAAGGTGCCTTCCCGGCAGCCCAAGCGCCGCCGTCTTTGGCTGGGCGACGGCTCCTGCATCCGCCTCCGACCCCAGCACCCCAACCACGTGTGGAGCTACGACTTCGTCGCCGACCGCACGCACGACGGCCGCAAGCTTCGGATGCTGACCGTGATCGACGAGTACACGAGGCGATGTCTGGCCATCCGCGTGGAGCGGCGACTTCGCTCGAGTGACGTGATCGACGTGCTGGCCGAGCTGATGGCCCGGCACGGCGTGCCTGCCCATATCCGCAGCGACAACGGCCCCGAATTCACGGCCGAGGCGGTACGGGTGTGGATCGCCCGGCTGGGCGCCAAGACCCTGTTCATCGAGCCGGGGAGCCCCTGGGAGAACGGCTACAACGAATCGTTCAACGGGAAGCTACGCGACGAGCTGCTGAACATGGAGCAGTTCGAGACGCTCAAGGAGGCCCAGGTATTGATCGAGCGGTGGAGGTGGCAGTACAACCATCGCCGGCCGCACAGCTCGCTCGGCTACCGACCGCCTGCGCCCGAAACCTGGGCACTGGCCGACGTGGCGTTGGGAGCCGCAGTGTGAGTTACCAGGTGGCACACTCATCGGGGGCAGGTCAACGGCGTCAAGGGGCTTGGGTGCCGCGGCCACGAGGTCGACGGCCTCCCCATCCGACGTGATGGTCACGACCTTCGCGAGCCAGTGGACAAGCTGCTCGTCGGTCGGCCGCTGCTCCTCTTGGCCCGACGCAAGCAGGAGGCGCGCCAGTGCCTCGTCCAGCCGCACCCGCACGGTGAGCCCCGTGCCCTCGACGCTCAGCTGCACTTCGATGGGCGGTGGTGTGGCGTGTGGATGACCCGACGCGACTGCGCCAAGGGCCACGAGCGCGAAGCCGACGACCGGACCGAGGTAGCGGGGCCTCCGCCGCGACAGCCGGCTCGCCGGTGCGAGGCGTCGGACCTTCTCGTGCACCATGGGCGGCACGGTACGCCGGAACCGAGGGGATTCGAGGCCCCGCTCGCCTCAGAACGTGCCCTGCAGTCCAAGGTAGATCGCGTCCAGGTCCTCGGAGGCGCCCGTGTCTTCAAGGAATCGCCCGGCGAAGACGTGCGCCCACTCGACGAACGCCTGCCAGCGCGCGTCGAGCTTGTACGTGAGCATCACGTCCAGCTCGGTGCCGATGGCCCGGGCGTCGCTGCCGCCTGCCGCGCGCAGGACGCCGCCTGCCGCGTTGTAGGCGGCGTCCGCCGTGTCGGCGCGCCAGAAGGCATGGAACCAGGCCTTCAGGTTCAGGGACTTGGTGATGTCGTAGGACCCTTCGACTCGGGCGGCGAGCAGGTTGCTACGGCCGATCACGTCGGCGTGACCCAGGAACGCATGGCCCAGCGGGAAGAGCTGGTCGAAGCGCCCCTGGGTGCCGTCCGCCGGATCGTCATCGCCCGAGGCATAGTCGAAGCCCAGCCCGATCTTCGGATCCCCGCAGGCAGTGCAGGGCCTCCACGACACGGTGGCCGAGGCCATCCAGGCGCTGATGTCGTCGGTCCCGATCTCGCCCGTCTGCCAAGCGGCCTCGACGTCGTAGTCGAGCCGCGTCCCGCCGATGGCGCCGTCCGCACGCAGGCCCAGCGTCAGGCGATCCTCGTCGACATCATCCCGCGACAAGCCGTATGCGTAGGCGCCCCACGTGATGCAGGTCAGCTGACGGTTGGCGTAGTCGACGCCCCAGAACACGACATCGTCGTTCTTCTCGTTGAAGTCGTCGGCATCGACGACGACCGGGTTCGTGTACCAAACGTCCAGGCCGTGGACGCCGCGCTTCCACGTGAGTCCACCACCCTCGAAGGTTCTGCGCGTGTTCCCCCAGTCCAGCGGTGACACGAGTCGCTGCTTGCCCGTCTCCAGCTCCCGCCGGCCCAGCCACAGGCTGGTGGCACCGAAGCCGAGGTCCCCCTTCAGCTCACCGAAGGCATTGAGCAAGTCGCCCCGGTCGATGTCGATGGGCCGCGGACCCAGCTCGCGTTCGTCGAACTGGTCCGCCCAGATGCCCTCGAGAAAGACGCGGACGTGGTCGCCGACGTGGACGTCGGCGTGCGCGCGCACGCGCGCCAACAGCCAGTCGTCGTCAGGGTCGGCCGGCGCGCCGAAGCCCTGGTTGCGGAAGCTCTCGTAGCGCGCGCGTACCTGTCCGCCGAAGTCTACCCAGACCTGGTGCCGGCGCGTGAGGCGGACGGCCTTGATGCGTTCGGCCCACCCGTCCTTCTCGCAGCACGGGACGCACAGACAGGGCTTCCAGTCCTCGAGAAATCGGCGGTTGGCGATCTTGGGCGGACACGCAGCCTTCTCGGGCTCTCGACAGGTGCAGCACGGGTTGTCGGGGCAGTCGGGACACGGGCAGGCGCAAGGGTCGGACGCTTGCGAGGACTCGCCAGCGGCGAGCTGACGCGGCGAGGCCAGCAAGCAGATGCCGACGACCAGGAGAAGCGCGATGCGATGACTCATGTGGAGCTCCTTCGAGGAGATCGAAAGACGGCGAGCGTCGTCCGCTGGAGAATGTGCTCGCTGGCGGCGCGCACCTTCGCGAAGGCATCGTGCAACGGGCACTTCTCACCCTGCCCGCAGATGCCACCGCCGAAGGGACACGCATCGTCGTCCGCGCGCTCGAACAGCGCGTGGACGTCGATGAGATGGATCGCGCCAGGATCACGCGCCAGGGCATAGCCGCCCCCCGGGCCACGCACGCCGCGCACGAGACCGGCGCGGGCGAGCTCGGTGAGCACTTTGGCCACGTAGGGCCGCTGGAGCTTGCGATGCCGGGCGATGTCCGCCGCGGAGACCAGCGTGGTCCCACCGTCGTACCGCTCGGCGAGATAGCCCATGGCCGCGATCGCGGTCTCGGTCGCCTTGCCATGCATCAGCTGCCCTCCTCGGGCGCGGCCGTCTCCGCACCGGGAAGACGCAGCGTGCCCCGGAAGATGGGCAGCGCCACCTTGAGGGCGGCCGAGTAGACAAGCAGCCCGAACGCCACGATACCCGCCGAAACACGCCACTCGAGGTGGCTCGGCGTGTACTCGACGATCTCGTGCAGCGTGCTGGGGACGAAGCCCGGGACGATGAGGCCCATGCCCTTCTCGATCCAGGCGCCGACGAAGGCGAGAACGCACGCGACCGCAAGGGTCCCGGATCTCGCCGAAGCGCCGGGCCTCAGGAACAGGAAGGCCGCCACGAGAGCACAGGCCAACGCCGTCCAGATCCACGGCACGAGGGCCGTGGCACCTTCGTGTCCGAAGAACAGGTAGCGAGCGGCGGCCGTGTGCGCGCCTCCCGTGTAGAACTCGGTGAACAGCTCGGAGGCGACCATCAGCAAGTTTACGAGGATGGCCACGCGCACGATGCGTACGAGGACGTCGATCGGGCGCTGGGGCAAGTCGACGCGCCCGAAGCGTCGCAGGACGAGCATGGTCACGATGAGGAACGCCGGCCCTGCGACGAAGGCGGAGGCCAGGAAGCGCGGCGCGAGGAGCGCTGAGTTCCAGAAGGGACGGCCGCCGAGTCCGCAGTAGAGGAAGGCCGTCACGGTGTGAATGGAGATCGCCCACACGATCGACACGAGCACGAATGGCTTGTACCAGCGAGGGTTCGGCTGACGACCCAGGAAGCGCGTGTAGAGCAGGTAGCCGACGACGTGGAGATTCAGCAGCAGGTACCCGCTGAGCACGACCACATCCCACGTCAGCATGGACATGGGAAAGTGGAAGCGACCCACGCCCGGGAACATGTGCCAGACACGCCCCGGACGCCCGAGGTCGACGGTGACGAAGGCCAAGCAGGCGAGGATGGCGGCGATGGCGAGAATCTCGCCCAGGATCACCACGTCCTGCATCTTCTTGTCTTTGTAGAGGTACGCGGGAATCACCATCATCACGCCGCCGGCAGCCACGCCGACCAGAAAGGTGAAGTTCGCGATGTAGAGGCCCCAGCTGACGTGATCGGTCATGTTCGTGTGGATCATGCCGGAGGTGACCTGGTGGGCCCACGCGTTGACACCAACGAGGAACACGGCCGTCAACCCCGTCATCCACGCGTAGAAGGCGAGCGAGCCGTCCGTGGCTGCCGCAAGAGCCCGCGCCAGGAAGCGCGGATAGGTGACCCGATGCCGTTGAACCGGTTGCGTCGTCACGATGTCCATGGGGCGGTCATCCATCCGGCTCATGCGTCGAAGAAGTAGAAGAAGCTCGGCTTGGTCCCGAGCTCCTCCTTGAGGACGTAGACCCGCTTGTCTTCCAGCACGCGCCGGATGGGCGACTGCGGGTCCAGGATGTTGCCGAACACGCGTGCACCTGTCGGACACGCCTCCAAGCATGCCGGCAGACGCCCTTCTCGCGTGCGATGCAGGCAGAAGTGGCACTTCTCGACCACCCCCTGCGGGCGCACCCGGTTCGAGAGGTAGCCCTGCTCGGGGTTCAGCTCATCCGCGGGGACCACGGGCGCCTTCCAGTTGAAGCGGCGCGCGTGATAGGGGCAAGCTGCCATGCAGTAGCGGCAGCCGATGCACCAGTCGTAGTCCACGACGACGATGCCGTCGCGCTCCTTCCAGGTGGCTTCGACCGGGCACACGTTGACGCAGGGCGGCTCGTCGCACTGCTGACACTGCACGGGCAGGTAAAACTTCCCCTCGGCGGGCACGGCATGGGTGTAGGTGGTGTTGCCTTGCTCCATGTCCATCGTGCCCTTGGGCATCTCGAGGACACGGATGTAGCTCTGGTTGGTCTCGCGATCGTGGTTGTTCTCGCGATGGCAGGCTTCGACGCACTTGCCATTTCCGTTGCAGAGGCTCAGGTTGATGGCGTAGGCGAACTTCGTGCGCCACCGGGGCTTGGGATCGGCGATGGACACGTTGCGCCCGTACGCCTCGCGTGCCTCATCTTCCAGGCGCTGGATGACCTCGGCCTTCTCGTCGCGCGAGAGCTCCTTGTAGTGCCGCTGGAAGAGGGCCGCGGCGTCGGGTGCCTCCTGGTCGAGTAGCGGCGCCGCCGCCGCGCCGAAGGCCGCAGCACCCAGCGTGGCGCCAAGCGCCTTCATGACACGTCGCCGACTGAGGCCCGGCGCCGGTTCGACCGCTTGGTCGTCACTCATCATGCCCCTCCGTGGCGGGCGCCAAGAACCGGTCGATGGGCTTGAAGCCGGGCTGCATGCGCGGGAACCCCGGAGCGTGCGGCGCGTGGCAGTGGGTGCACTGGTTGCGCACCTGGGGGCCGCGCGTGCGGTCCCAGTAGCCGGACATGCCGCCGTGCAGACCCGCCGCGTGGTCGCGCGCCTGAGGTCCATGGCACTGGCTGCAGAGCTGCATCACGTCCTCGAAGCGCAGGGAGCGTCCATCGGCCAAGCGCAGGCGGTCGTAGTCGCCTGCGTCGTGGCAGGAGAGACACGTGAGGCCCCCGTGCGCCATCTCGAGCCCGCGGTGGAACGAGTCCAGCGAGGCCCCCCCGCGTTGGTCGGGCGCCGGCGCCTTCACGGCGTGACATGTAGCGCAGGCCACCGCCTCGACGCCCCCATCCGGTCGTTCCACGTGGACGCGGGGCGCGCCGGGCACGGGACGTAGCAGCACGGCGTGCAGCGTCGTGGGCTCGTCCGGCAGACCGGTTTCGGCGTCGGGATCGGCCTCGCGGTCGCCGCACCCCGCAAGCGAGAGGGCCAGCACCAGAACCGCGACGAGCCGCAGCGGGTGGCGTTCGGCGGCCTTGGCCATCGAGGGGACTCCCGGTCGGACCTGCATCCGCCACGCACGGTAGTCCCCCGCCGCCGTAATTCAAGAATTGACGATCCGAAATTGGTTTTACCGCCGCACGGGCGGGGCTACCGTCGTCCTCGTCGCGGAGGAAGCGCCATGCCCGTGAGCGGCATCGTCCTGACCCTGACCGAGGACCGGGTGCGCCGCGAGGACGCGCTGCGGCACCTGGCGGCCGATGGCCGGCTCGAAGTCGGGCCGGCCGAAGGCCGCCGCGTGGCCGTCGTCCTGGTCACCGAGTCGCTAGCCGATGGCCGCGACCTCTGCGAAGCGCTGATCGACCTGCCGGGCGTGGACCAACTCGAGGTCGCCTATGTCGCCGCGGAGGACGAGCCTGCCTCCACGGCCGAGGGAGCTTCCACGTGAGCACTGCCACGAATCGCCGCACCCTGCTCAAGGCAGCCGCCATGTCGGCCGCGGTTGCGGCCCTGAGGCCGGGCCTGCTCCACGCGGGCGAGCCTGCGACCGACCTGCCCTCCCTGACCTGGGCCAAGGCGCCGTGCCGCTTCTGTGGAACGGGATGCCACGTGCAGGTCGGTGTGGAGGCGGGACGGGTGGTCGCGATCGCGGGCGACCGGGAGGCCGAGGTCAACAAGGGCCTGCTCTGCGTGAAGGGCTACCACGTGGGCATGGTGCTCTACGGCAAGGACCGGTTGACCCAGCCCCTGCTCCGTCGAGGCGACCAGCACGTGCCGATCTCGTGGGACGAGGCCATCGACGTGATCGCACGACGCATCGTCCGTGCACCCGAGCGCTTCGCGTTCTACGGATCGGGCCAATGGACCATCCCCGAAGGATACGCGGCCCAGAAGCTCATGAAGGGCGGGCTCTCGAACAACCACATCGATCCCAACGCGCGGCTGTGCATGGCGTCGGCTGTCACGGGATTTCTCGCGACCTACGGCGTTGACGAGCCGGCGGGCTGCTACGACGACTTGGACGCCTGCGACGTCGTGATCTGCTGGGGCAACAACCCGGCCGAGATGCACCCCGTGTTGTTCTCCCGCATCGTCGACCGCCGCTCTCGGGGCCAGCGCGTACGGTTGATCGATATCGGTACGCGCCGCACGCGGACGACGGACCAAGCCGACAACTACCTCGAGATGAAACCCCACGGCGACGTGGCCATCGCGCTCGGGATCTTGGCACTCCTGCGGGCCCAGGGCTCCTGGGACCGCTCCTTCGTCGACAAGCACTGCGCGTTCCGCGCCCTGCAGGCCGAGAACACGACGCTGCAAGGCGAAGCCATCACCTTCGAGACGTGGAGCGAGCGCATCGCCGCGTACACCCCGGACGTCGTCGAGCGCCTCGCGGGCATCTCGCAGGACGACCTGCAGATGCTCGCCAAGCTGTTCGCCGACCGCTCGCTACGCATCACCAGCCTTTGGTGCATGGGCGTCAACCAACACACGATGGGCACGGCCGTGAACAGCCTGATCCACGGTGTGCACTTGTTCAGTGGGCACTTCGGCCGGCCGGGCGATGCACCGACCAGCCTCACCGGACAGCCGTCGGCCTGCGGCACTGTCCGCGAAGTCGGAACCCTCGCGCACGCGCTCCCGGGTGGACGTCTCGTGGCCAAGCCCGAACACCGCGCCCAGTGTGAGGAAGCATGGAACCTCCCCGAGGGTCGCATCAACCCCAAGCCGGGCCACCACACGGTCAAGATGTGGGAGCAGTTCACGACCCCCGCTGCGGACGGCGGCGACATCGACACGATCTTCGTGCAAGTCACCAACCCCGGGCAGACCCTGCCCAACCTGCCGCTGCTCTTCGACCGCAAGCAGGGCCAAGACGACAAGTTCTTGATCGTGGCCGACGCCTACCCCACGGCGACGACTCGCCTCGCGGACCTGATCCTCCCCGCCGCAATGTGGGTCGAGAAGAACGGGATCTTCGGCAACAGCGAGCGACGCACGCAACAGTGGTTCAAGATGGTCGACCCGCCGGGCCAGGCCCGCGACGACTGCTGGATGACGATCGCGATCGCCCACCGGCTGCTGGAGCTGGGGCATCCCGGCATGAAGGACAAGGACGGTCGGTTCCTGTTCCACGTCGAAGACGAGCAGGGCAACGTCGTCCCGATCTGGCAGTGGGAGCACTACTACGATGTCAACGTCGACAAGGCCCTGTTCGAGGAGTACCGACAGCTGACGCGGATGAAGCACAAGGACCTCGCGCCGTACGAAGAGTACGTGAAGGCACGAGGCCTGCGCTGGCCCGTGGTCCAGCAGCCCGACGGGAGCTGGCGGGAGACGCGCTTCCGCTTCAGCGGCTTTGACGATCCGTACGTGGCCGATGGCGAGGACTTCGACTTCTACCACTCCACGACGGGCGACGGCCGGGCCCAGATCTGGTTCCACGAGTACACGCCTCCGCCTGAGGTCCCGGATGAGGAGTACCCGTTCTGGCTTTGCACGGGACGTGTGCTCGAGCACTGGCACACGGGTACGATGACGCGCCGCGTGGCCCCCCTGGCCAGCGCCATGCCCACGGCCTACGTGGAGGTGCATCCCGAGGATGCCAAGGCCTTGGGGCTCGTCGACGGCAACCTCGTCTACGTCGAGTCCCGACGTGGTCGGGTCGAGCTGCCGGTGTGGACGCGGGGGCGAGGGCGACCGCCGCAAGGCAGTGTCTTCGTCCCGTTCTTCGACGAGATGCGTCTCGTCAACGAGGCCACGCTGCACGCGCACGACCCGTTCTCGAAGCAACCTGACTACAAGAAGTGCGCCGTGCGGTTGCGCCGCATCCAGGGCTAGCCGATGGACACAGCTCCCTACACATCGGACGGTCTGGCCAGGCGGTGGAAGTCGCTGCTGCTGGTCGCCGTGCTTGCGCTCGCGGTGATCGGGAACGTGGTTGGCTTGCGCGCAGGCGTACCGGAGAAGCGGACGGGCCTCGATGTACGTGAGGAGCGTCCCGTGATCGCGTCGCGTACGGGCGCGCTGCCCGCGCCGTCCTATGCGGAGGTGGGTGCGGGCGCGATCCGCTCGGCATCGACCGCTCCCATCCCCTGGAGCGCGTGGACCGCTCAGCTCGCCGCACCTGCATCCAGCGCGGTGACGAGCCTGGAGGCGCGCCGCGCTGCCTTGGCCGAGCGAGCCTCGCGTCGGGCCTTCAACGGGGCACCGCCCACGGTGCCGCACGGCATCGACGGTATGAACAACACGTCGTGCACCCTATGTCATGGGCAGGGCGTGGGCATCGAGGGCCGTACGGCGCGCCCGCTCCCCCATGCCGACCTGGGTCAATGCACGCAGTGCCACGTAGCGGCAGCGCCTGCACCGCTGCGGGGCAGTTCGGGGCTCCTGGCCCCGTCGACGTGGAAGGGCAAGCCCGCTCCCGAACAAGGCCGACGCGCCTACCTGGGCGCTCCACCGGCCGTCCCCCACACGCTGGCCATGCGCGAGAACTGCGCGGCATGCCACGGTCTCCACGGCTGGCCCGGCATGCAGACCAGCCATCCAGAGCGCAGGAGTTGTCTGCAGTGCCATGCTCCGACGGAGGACCAGGGCCACCCGGGCCGGGCCCTGCCGGCGTCGTACTTCCTGCGGGCCCCCCGGGTCGAAGATCGGTGAGCCACGCTCCGCTCCTCCAAGCGTTGCTGGGTCCCGAAGACCGCGCCGAGTACTACCGCGACCTGGCGGCACTGGCCGTCGACTTGACGGCGCAAGTCGAAGTCGCTGGCGTGGGCACGCGCCCCTGCCGACTCGACGAGGCCTTCGCAGCCCTCGAAGAAGGAACGTCACGGCGCGCCCTGTTGCGCTATCGCCACGAGGGGCGTTGCTGGCTCGACACACTCTTGATCGAGCCCCGCGGCGTGCGTCTCGTCAGGATGGCAGACGACACGGTCGATCCGCTCCCGGTGGGCTTGCCATCAAGCCAGCCCCGGTGAACGGTCCTCGAGCGCGTGCGTGAAGAGGGTCAGCGCCTCCTCGGGACCGGTGCACGTCACGCCCAGGTCGCGCAAGCGACCGTCGTGAAGCCCATAGATCCAACCATGGACGTGCAGGGGCTGCTTGCGGATCCACGCGTCCTGCACGACCGTCGTCTGGCAGACGTTGGCCGCCTGCTCGATGACGTTGAGCTCGCAGAGGAGGTTGGCTCGCTCGACCTCGTCGGGCACGCGGGCCAGGGCGGGTCCGTGCTTGTCACGGAGGTCTTGGACGTGGCGCAGCCAGTTGTAGGCCAAGCCGACGCGGTCGCCGTTGAGCGCCGCGCGCACGCCGCTGCATCCGTAGTGCCCACAGACGATGATGTGCTTGACCTGCAGGACGTCGACGGCGAACTGCATGACCGACAGGCAGTTGAGGTCGGTGTGCACGACGACGTTGGCGATGTTGCGGTGCACGAAGAGCTCGCCCGGCATCAGGCGGACGATCTCGTTGGCCGGAACACGACTGTCGGAGCAGCCGATCCACAGGTACTCCGGGCGCTGTTGCTCGGCCAGGCGCGCGAAGAACCGGGGATCTTGGTCCTTCATGGCGGCCGACCACTCGGCGTTGTTCTCCAGAAGGCGGGCCAAGCTGCGCATGGGCCGCATTGGACTCGCTCGGGGCCTCGACGCGAGCCGGAATTCCAGTGGCCGGCCGCCACGGCGGCTCCGTACCCCTGGCCGCACACCTAGCCTGGGCCTTCGAGCGCAGGGGAAGGCGCCCGACCCGGCCTGACCCCCGCTCCAAGGGGCAATGTCATGGGGAACCTGGATACGGCCTGGGGCCGGATCGGGCGCTGCGTGGTCGCGGTGCTCGTGGCGGGATGCGTCATGGCCGAGGCGGCCCACGCCGGCGAGCAAGCGCCCCCCGACGGCGCCGAGCCGCTGCCCGTGGAGCGGACGACGACGGTGCGCGGACGGGGCACGGTCTGGTACGTGGACGGCCCCACCGTGATCCCGCCGAGTGCGGAGATCCGCATCGAGCTGGGCACACGCATCGTGGGCATCAACAACGCGTCCCTCGACGTGCAGGGAGGCTTGAAGATCCACGGCACCGAAGAGAGCTGGGTCGTCGTGGAGAACATCGACTTCTCTCCCACCCTGGCGCCCAAGCTGGACCTGCACTTGGACATGGTGGACTTCCGCGGCTGCAAGTTCACATGGACGAAGGAGCAGCCCTTCACGGGCCTCCTGACGTTGGAGAACGCCTGCGTCCAGCGCGGCTGTACGTGGGACATGCACATCGCCTCGGGCTTCGTCAAGATCATGACCGTCGAGTTCGTGTGCCCGTGCGCGATCACCTGCGTGCCTGCAGACCGCAAGCCGGTCGAGGTGGACATCCGCACGTCGTGGATGAAGGCCACCACCGTCAAGGGGCCCGGTCAGCACATCCTGCGGCACTGCGAGTTCAAGGGCGACGTGACGGCCGAGGAGGTCGACCAGTTCGAGATCGACGGGTGCGACATCTTCGGCAACCTCGTCGTTCGCCAGCCCGCCGAAGGCAGCTTCAAGGACGTCACGCTGACCAAGTGCAGCGTGTTCGAACCCTCCAAGGTGATCCTCGAGCGCCCGCCCGGCGAGAAGCCCGCCAAGGACCGCGTCAAGCTCGACAAGTTCTACTGGGGTCCCGTGAACAGCGGCGTCAAGCGCGGCCACACGGAGAAGGAGCTCGTCGACCGCATCGTGGACGGCGACGACGCCGACGAAGGACAGGGCACCGTCTTCGCCGTCGTGGGCAAGTCCGTCAAGCGGCCCCACGGCATGCTCTCGGAGACACTGCGCCGCCGTGCACCGCCGGTGCACTAGGGCCTGTCTGAAGCCACTCCAGCCACCTACCCTAGGCGCGATGAAGACCACCCGACGCGCCGCCCGGCTTCTCGTCGTCTTCGCCGCCCTCCAGCTCATGGGCTGCGGCGAGGCGCCGCCGGTATCGACTGCCGTGCCCGACGCCAGTCGCGAGCTCTTGGCAGGCAGGTGGGGCGTCGACTTCGAGGCGTCCTGGGCGCTGTCGCGCGACGCCTTCCTCGCCGACACGATCCGCGGTGCGTCGGCCTATCCCGACGACCCCGAGGAGAAGGCCCGCATCGTGAAGGACGAGATGCGCGAAGCCCTGGGCGACCTGGCCTGGACCTACGCGGCCGACGGAACGGCCTCCATGACCATGGGCGAGCGCACCGGCAAGGGCACGTACGAGGTTCGCCACCAGGACGGCCCCAGGATGACGATCCTGTCCGCGGTCGGCCGCACGCAAATGATCGAGATCACCTTCGTGACGCGCGACGAGATCCACTGGCGCCCCCCGGGCAAGAACGCCCCCGACCTCGTGTTCCGTCGCCAGTAGCGAAAGGCCGCGGCCAGGGCCCTACTTGCTCGCCTGCACCACGTAGCCGCTCGTGCCGTTGGCTACGCCCTCCATGGTCTGCGTCGTGTAGCCGCCGCGCCCACCGAGCGTGAGTGTCCACGGCCCGTCGGGCAGACCGCTCAGCGTCCAGGTCCGGTCTTCCTTCAGGCGCGCATAGGTCGACAGGCCGATCTCGTTGCGCGCCAGGATCCAGACGCTCTTCACGTCGGCCTCGTCGATGCCGTCGACACGCCCATCGATCGAGCCGCCCGGCACCAGCCGGATGCGGACGGCGGAGACGCCGTCGACACCCGAGACGTGGCCGTAGTGGGTGGCCCCCATGCCGATCGCCCACAGGTCGTAGCGGGTGCCATCGTCCGGAACGGGGATGCTGAAGCTGCCGTCGGCCTGCACCGGACCCTGGCGCACGGCCTCCTTGGGGCTGGACTTGGACAAGGCCCGCACCGCGAGGTTCTTGCGGGCGTCGGCGTCGCCGATGACGGTTCCCTGCAGGTAGCGGGCATCGAGGAGCCGGATCTCCACGCCTCGAGACCCCGCCTGCACCTTCTCGCGCACGGCCAGGTTGTGCTGGTCGCCGCGCCAGGCGCGGACGTCCGCCTCACCCGGAGCCAGCCCCTGGACTTCGAACGACCCATCGCCCGCCGTCACCAGCTGCGCGTTCTGCTTGGCACTGTCCGTCACCTGCACCTGGGCGCCGGAGACACCGCGCCCGGCGCCGTCGACCACCCGTCCTCGCAGGGCCAGTCCCCCACTCGCACGAATGACGAGCTCGCGGGTTCCGACGCGCACGTCGGCTACCGACACCCCCATGCGTGCCTGACCGGCCTCGCTCGTGCGCATGATGCCCAGCTGAAGCGTGATCGAGGCGCCGTCAGGCAGGCCGCCGAGCACGAAGCTGCCGTCGTCTTCGACCTGCGTGTAGGCCCAGCCTGACTTGCCGTCCACCCGCCAGTTCGACGAGATGGTCACCGGCTGAGGGCTGTCGTCGCCCCAGTCCACACGGCCTTCGATGGTGCCCCCCCGTTCCAAGCGGAGGACCGTCTCCGTGTCGCCAATGGGGACCTCCCAGCCTTCGTTCCGGTTGCGGTAGCCCGGCGCGTTGATGAAGATCTTCGCCGTCCCTTCCGCGGGCAGCCCGGTGAGGCGTACGAGGCCGTCCGCGGGCACCTGCGTCGTGCTGCCACCAGGCCCCAGACCGACCCAGGCGTTCTTCGGCGCCTTGCCCTCCTCGTCCAGGATGCGCACCAGGACTTGCCCGCTCGCCTCCAGGCGAATCTCGATGGGACCCGCGGCGACCTCCTCGGCCGAGACGCTGCGCTCGGGTGCGCGCAGGTCGAGGGGGCGGCCGTCGGCATCGCAGGGCCTGTTGACGTCGATCTGGTAGGGCGGATCGAAGGTGACGAGCATGCGGAACGTGCCGCCGATGGCCGGCGTGCCTCCACCGCCACCCCAGCCCATGGGAAACACCTGGTTCCTGCCGCGGTTGCGCGCCGGCGTGATCGACACGTTGCAGAGGGGCACCGGCGCTCCGTCCGGCATCAGCACACGCCCCTCGACCACGTTCTGCTTGCGGCGCCGCATGCGGATCGTGACGGGCTCCGGCGCCGGGACGGTGATGGGACTGCCACCGTTCTCCAACGAGCCGTCGCTGCCTTGGAGGGAGATCGAGTACCGACCCGCGGAGAGGTTCTCGACGGTTGCGCGGCCCTCGGCATCCGTCGTGCCGTTGCCCCATCCGCCCTGATGGCCCTGCAGCGTGAACATCTGGTCGGCGATCGGCTTGGCATCCTCCTCGTCGAGAAGAATGAGCGTCAACGTGTGGCCTTCGCCCATCACGAGCTCGACGTCCTCCATGATGGACCCGGCATCCGGAGCCGGAATCTGCTTCTGGACGCGGTTGTTGCCACCCGTCGTGGACGCATTGAGCTGAAGGCCCACGGGGGGAAGTCCCACAAGCTCGAAGCGGCCTTCTGCGTCCGACTTTGCTTGCCGCTGTACCGACGGGTAGCGCTTCCGGTCGGTGCTCCAGGAGCTCACCGACGCGCCAACGACGCCCTCTCGGTCCTCGCCACGCACGACGCGCCCGCGCACCGTGGCGCCGGGCTCGACGACGAGGCGAAGTTCGGGGACGGAGCTGCCCTCCTTGATCTCGATGTCGTCCGTGTAGGGCGACGCCCCCTCGTCGGTCACGGCCGCGAGGACGAGCTTGGAGCCCGGCGGTCGACCCAGTCGGAACCGACCGTCCGCGCCGGCCGTCCCGAGCTCCGCGCTGTAGAGGTATCCGGCGTTCACGCCCCATTGCCAGATCGTCTGCAGCGCATTGTTGCGATCAGGTCCGGGCATGAGCCGGGCCCCCGCGATGGGCCTCGCGTTGGTATCGACGACGATGCCACTGACGACGACGCCCTGCTGCATCACGATGTCGCGCTCGACTTCCGTTCCGCCTTCGAGCATGACGACGGTGGCGTCGACAGGGGGCGCCGACCCGCGGACCGCGAGATCGACGTCCGGGTGGAACCACTCCGTGTGCGTGGCGTAGAGGATGTGACGGCCGAGCGGTACGCCTTCGATGCGGTACCGCCCCGAGGCATCGCTCGTCGCCTCGGGCTGGTTCCAGCCGTAGGCACCCTGCGAGCCCTGGCCCAGCAGCGCGCGCACGGTCACGTCCGCGAGGCCCGGCCCACCCTCGCCGGCGCGCACGACGCCGGTCACGACGCCACCCGCCATCAGCTCGATACGCACGCTCCCCGGCTTGCCGGCTGCGAGGACGAGAGGCGCCCATTCCGCGAGGGGTGCGCGGCCCTCGTAGGCAAGCCAGGGCGCGGCTTCCACGCCGATGCTCGCCACCTCGGCGGAGGGCGCGAGGAAGTGCACCACGCCGTCGGGCCCCGTCTCGTCCATCAGGTTGGCTTGCCAGGCGTCACGCGTCGTGACCTGCACGACGGCGCCGGGGACCGCCGCGCCGGTGGGATCGACGACGGTGACGTCCAGCGCGGCATCGAGAACGGGGACCACGACCTCGATCGGTGACGTCGACGGCAGCGAATGGCCTCGACTGACCACGATCAGCTGCTTGCCCAAGGTGACGGACAGGGTCAGGTCGCCAGGAGGCGCGTGTGCCGTGAAGCGTCCGTCGCCATCCGTGGACACGCGTGTTCCTCGCCACCACCCCACGGTCTCCGCGCGGCTCTGCGGCATCACCTGCGCGACGACGCCATGGCCCTTCGTGTCCACCACGCGGCCCTCGAACTCCACGACGTCGAAGAGGCGCAGCGTGACGTCCTCGGGGGTCTTGTCCACGGCGACGTCGACGTAGCCGCGGTCGCTGGCCAGCGGCAGGTCGGGATGTGCCTCGAGACGGAACTGACCGGGGCCCTGGCTGGCCAGGCTCACCCGGCCCTCCTTGTCCGTTCGGCCCTCGGCGCGCAGCTCCTCACCGTCCGCCTCGAGCCCACGGCGTTCGAACGTCCGCCTGAGGCGCGTGGCAGACCAAGCTGCGTACGCGCGGCGGGCGGCGGGGTCGCCGCCGCGCGGGTCGTAGCGCGGCTGGATGAAGCGGAGCGTGACGTTCACGTCGGCCGCCGGCCGTCCCTTCGGGTCCACCACCTGCACCTGCACCGCCCAGGCATGTCCGGTGAGCTGCGGCTCGGCGGTCAACGCGCGGCCGTGCGCCACGAGCTTGGGACCCGTCGACACCTCCTCGACGAGGGCGCTTCCACCCCCGCCCTCGTCAAGCGCGTCGTGGCTCGGCCCCCCGCCCAGCTCCCCCATCGCGATCCAGACACCGAAGCCGAGCGCGGCCAACGCCAGCACCACCAAGACCCCTCGCGCCATGTGAGTCCTCCGTCCCCAAGGTAGGACGACGAGGGGGGACGGCGGTTTGCGAGATGCCGGGACGGGGGTCTACGAGCCCCCGATCTCGTGGAGATGAGCCTCGAACGTGTCCACGATGGCGTCCCAGGAGCGGTCGAGCATGGCCGCCCGGGCTGCCCGGCCCCGGTGGACCCGCTGATCGGGCGCGACATGGAGAGCTGCGACGGCGGCCTGCCGCCACGGCTCGCGCTCCTCGGTGTCGACGCGCCAGCCGTGGACTCCGTCCACGAGCACCTCGCGCGCGGCCCCGCGCCCCACGGCCACGGCCGGAAGTCCCGAGGCCATGGCCTCCTGCAGGACGTTGCCGAAGGTCTCGGTGCGACTGGGGAACAGGAAGAGGTCGGCGCTCGCGTAGGCCCGGGCCAGGTCCTCGCCGCGGCGCACACCCGTGAGGTGGACATGCGGAAGGCCCGCGAGCCGTGCGCGATCCGGACCGTCGCCGACCAGTACCAAGGTCGCCGGGACCCCTTGTGCGCGAGCGCGAGCCACGGCCTCCGCCGCGTCGTCCCAGTCCTTCTCGGGCGCCAGGCGGCCGACACCGAGCGCCACGACGTCCGTCGCGCCCATCCCCCACGCCGCGCGTTCGTCGGGTGAGCGCTTGCGTGGGTCGAAGAGGACCGTGTCGACGCCACGCCCCAGGACCGCGAGGCCGGGCAAGTGATACGCCGCGAGGCCACGCGCCAGGCTTGCCGTGGGCACGAGCGTGGAGCGGGCGCGCCGGTGGAAGCGCGTCAGCCAGGCCAAGGCGAACTGCGTGAGCCCGGCGGCTCCGTAGCGACCGACGTAGGCATCAAAGCGCGTGTGCCACGACGTCGTGACCGGGATGCCGCGGTCGCGTGCCCAGCCGAGCGCGATGTGACCGAGCGCGGTCTCGGTCGCGACGTGCACGCGGTCAGGGGCACGTCGAGCCAGCACGCGACGCCAGCTGCTGGCCCAGGGCCAGGCCAGGCGCACTTCCGGGTACTTCGGCAGGGGCAGCGACGGCAGGACGATCTCGTTCTCGTCGATCGTCGCGTCCCACGGACGCTCCGGAGCGGGGTCTTCCGGTCGCCGCGGGCGTACCACCGTCACGTCGTGACCGCGCAAGCGCATCCCATCGACCAAGCGGCCCAGTGTCATGGCGACGCCGTTGACCTCGGGCGCAAACGTATCCGTCACGAGGGCGAGCCGGAGACGGCTCGACGCGCGGATCACGCGAGCAGCAGCATCCCGGCTTGGCCGAGGCCCCAGCCGATCAGCGCGCCAACGAGCACGTCGCTCACGTAGTGCAACCCCAGCACGACGCGCGACATGGCCACGAGCGTCGTGAACGGCACGAGCAGCCAGGCCAGCTGCGAGATGCCTGCCAGGGCCACCACGGTGAACGACACCGCGTGGAGCGTGTGGCCCGACGGAAAGCTGAACTCGTCCAACGGCGGCACGCTGACCAACACGCCGTCGTGCCGGGCCAGCGGTCGGGGTCGCCGGCAGGCCCGCTTGAGCACCTTGTAGAGCGAGGTCGCCACCAGGCCGGTGGCCGCCATGGCGATGGCCGTCGCGCGCCCCCGCTCCCCGCCCACGACGGCAAGCGTGCCCATGAGCACGTACCAGAAGACGCCATCGCCCAATCGGCTCACCGTGGCGAACACGATGCGCACGGCGTCCAAACGGCTGTAGGCATTGACTCGCAAGCAGGCCCGGGCTTCCCAGCCGGCCAGGCGGTCGAACGCGCGAGCAAGGCCCGTGGCGTCTGCCATGCCCTGGGTATCGCCTAGGCGTGCAAGGATCGTGCTGCGACGCGCGTGGCCGGTTCGTGAAGATGACGCGCGGCCAACCAAGCGCGGAACGCCTCGTGGCGTGTCGGCGCCAAGACGCGCGGCACCTTGTTCTGCCCGCCCAAGCGTCCTTCTTCGCGCATCCACTCGAAGAACGTGCCGGGTGGGAGCGGGACGATCTCGGGCAGCCCCAGGCCCTGGCCGCCGGCGCGGTGCGCGCTGTAGTCCTCGTTGCCTCCGGCCACGGAGCGATCGACGACCGTCGCCATGCGCTCGAGGTCGGGCGGCACCGGGCCCTCGATCTCGACGTACCAGACGTGGCGACCGTGTGCGTCGCCCTCGCGCGGGTACAGGGCGCCCACGGCGTGCTCGTGGGTCCTGAGCTCGAGCTCGGTCGCGGCGCGATGCACGGCGCGGTCGATCTCACCCACCGACACGTGCTCGCCGAACCCGTTCATCATCTGCGCCAGGCGACCGGCAAACACCAGCCGACGCGGCAGGCCCGGCTCGAAGCGCACGATGTCGCCCACGAGGTACGCCCACTGCCCCGCGTTCGTCGTGAGGGCGAGTGCGTAGTCGACGCCCGGCTCGGCATCTTCGAGCCCCACGCGCCGGGGTGTGGCATCCGCTACGTCGCCCGTGGGGACGAGCTCGAGGTACGCGCTGCGGTCCAGCACCGGCAGCATGGCTCCCGGCACGTCTTCGATGCCGAGCATGCCGCCTTCGGTGGCGGAGTAGGTCTCGATCAAGCGGATCGGGCGTCCGTCCGTCCGCACGCCGAGGACCTGCCGCATGCGCTCCGCGTACGGCGCGAAGGACGTCCCGCCATGCACGACCACGGAGAGGTTCGGCCACAGGTCGACGAGGGTCTCGTGCGGACGGCCGGCGGCCTTGGCCTGGGCCAGCACCTGGTCCGCAAACAGGAGCAGCCACGAGGGGATGCCGCCCAGCAACCGGACGTCGGCGTCGAGCGCCTCGGCTGCGGCGCGCGGCAGCTTGGCGTCCCAGGAGGGAATCGCCGCGACCTCGGCGGACGGCGTGTGGAGCCGTCGCACGAAGCGCGGCATGCGCTGCGACAAGATCCCCGTGTGGTCGCCGATCTGCACGCCCCCCTCCTCGCGAAGCGCCGTGGCGCCCCCGAGGAAGAGCAGCTTGCCGTCGAAGATGTCGGTACCGCCGTCGGCCAGATGCGGGACCAGGGCGTCCAAGGCGCCCTTGCGGTTGGTCCGGAGCGTGGCCGCCGTGAGCGGGAGGTACTTCTCGCCCGACGTCGTGCCGCTGCTCAGCCCGAACGTCCGTGTACGCCCCGGCCACGTGAGGTCGGTCTCACCACGACGCTCGCGGTCCCACCATCTCGCCATGCGGACGTAGTCCGAGAGCGGGACGTGCCGACGGAAATCGGCCGCGCTGCGGATGCGGCGGAACCCGTGCAGCGTGCCGAACTCCGTACGTGCGCCCGCACGCACGAACCGCTTGAGCAGGGCGCCCTGCGCGGCCTCGGGGGACGTGGCCATGCGACGCATCGCCGCCAGACGTCGACGGGCCCACACGCCCGCCACGCGGCTCACGACGAACATACGGTTTCCTCCTCGCGCTCCACCTCCAGCGCACGGGCCGGGGACGGGGCGGGGGACATGGGCGGCTCGCTTGGCGGCAGCCCCCATCGCGTCGAGACCGCGTCGGCCACGGCCATCACCGTCAGCTGGGGGTTCACCTCGACGCACGACGGGAACACGCTCGCATCCACGACGTAGAGCCCCTGCACGCCGTGGACCTGGAGACTCGCGTCGACGACCGACGTGCGTGCCTCGTCGCCGGCGACGGCGCCACCCTGCGGGTGGGCCGTGCCGAGCCCCGGCACGTCCTTGGGCCGACGGATGCGGGCAATGGCCGCGGGAAGCTCGTCGACGTGCTCCACGCACGACCCCTGGTGCAGCGGCACGAACACGCGGCGCGCCCCGCCCGCCAAGTACACGCGCGCGAGGCGGTCGAAGCCGCGACGGAGCGCGGCAACAACGGAGGCCTCGGCCTTGTAGAGCACGTCGGCCCGCGGCACCTTCGCCAAGCGACCCAAGCGACCCAGCACGACACGCGCGGACATGGGCGTGGGTACCAACACGCCCGCGCTGGTGAGATGCCGGTAGCGCCCCGTGCGCTCGTGGTGCAGCTCCGAACGGCCGGGCACGGTCAAGGCGAACGTCATGGGCGGGTTGTGCACCTGCTCCAGGGCGAAGCCGTCGCCCTTGTGCCACCAGCCCATCTGGTCCCCGAGGAAGGCGTCGATGGGCTCGTCCATCTCGGCGACGAGGATCGAGCCCACGTGCATGCCCATGCGTCGACCCGCGGCCGCGCCGCCCAGCCGCGAGCGCAGCAGCAGCTCCGGGCTCCCGATCGCCCCGCCCGCCAGCACGACGCGCTCCGCCCGCAGGCGCACCGTCTCGTCGCGCTCCAGGTCGCGCGCGACGACGGCTTGGATGCGACCTCGTCGCGCCTCCAGCTTGAGGACCTCGTGGCGTGCGCGCACGTCGACGCCGGCGGCCTCGGCCCAGGGGATCCACGTACGTGCGGCATCCTGCTTGCGCCCGTACGGGCATCCCATGTTGCAGTAGCCACAGCCGAGGCAGCCGCGCAGGTTCTTGTGGAAGCGCTGCACGTCCAAGCCCAGCGCCTCGAAGCCCTTCACGGCGGGCTCCGTGCCGGGGTTCAGATGAACCGGCGACATGGGCCGTACGCCGAGCGCCGCTTCGATGCGCTCGTACGCCGTCTGCAGCTCGCCACGTCCCAGCGCAAAGCCCTGCGTGGCCCAGCGGCGTCGCACGGACTCGGGCATGCGGAAGCAGACGCCGTTGGTGAGCACGGTGCTGCCGCCCACGACGCTGCCCTGCAGGAGGAGCAGGTCGAGGTCGGCGGTGAGCTGCGCGCCGCCCTCCTTGTAGAGGTTGGCCAGCATCGCCAGCTCGTCGTGGCTCTGGGCCTCCGGCGGCAGGCGACGGCCACGCTCCAGCACCACGGTGCGTGCCCCGGCCCGCCCCAAGCGGAACGCGGTCACCGAGCCGCCCGCGCCGCTGCCGATCACCACGGCATCGACGCGTTCCTCATGCATGGCGAACCTCGAGGGGACGCGCGTCCATCACCGGGAGGTCCGCGACGGGCGGCACGCGCGCGGGTCGCGGCGTGGGCGTCCGCGCATCGAACGGCACGAAGCCCATCCACTGCTGCGCGCTCGGATGCGCGTAGTACGCCAAGCGCACGAGCTGACGGAGGCGGCCGAGGCGCGCCCACGGCGAGCCGGGTTCGTCGAAGAGGCGCCGCAGCACCTCGCGACCGCGCTCCGGAGCCAGCTGGGTCACGCGCCGGCGTGTGCGCGTCCACGCGGCCAGGTCCACGAGCAGCAAGCCGAAGGGAATGCGCCAGCGCCGAGTCGGCTCGCGGGCATCCAGGTAGCGGTCCACGTTGTCGACGACGTGCTCGAGGGGCACGGGGTCATCGCTGACGGTGATCGACTCCTCGACCAGGCGACGCACGATCGTCTCCATGGTCGGCGTCAGGACCCGGCGTCCGCGCGCCTGACGGCCGCGACGCTCGCGCCACCACGTGACGAGCAGCCACGGCCCGCTCACCGGCAGCGAGAGGACGAAGACCGGCAGCCAAGGCAGCAGGCGTCGCATGGCAGCTCCCGCGCGCAGGGCGAGACGCACCTGCGGTCGACACGGAGAGGCTGCCATGCCGCGGGGGCGCCTCCGCACGCCGCGCTCGTGGTCCTTGCGCGTTCCCGACGTCGCCTTCACGAACCCTTCGCATGCGAGGCGTAGCGTCGTTCGCATCCAAGGAGCACGCGCCATGTTGACCTTCGAGCGGCTCGAGTCCTCCGTGCGCTGGTACGCACGTTCCTTCCCCGCGGTTTTTGCGGCGGCCAGTGGAAGCCTCCTGCGCACCGAAGACGGGCGCGAGGTGATCGACTTCCTGTCCGGAGCGGGCGCGCTCAACTACGGCCACAACCACCCCTCGCTGGTCCGCGGCGCCATCCGCTACCTGCTCGAGGGCGGCATCGTGCATGGGCTGGACCTGGCGACGACCGCGCGTCGCCGGTTCCTGGAGACCTTCGACCAGGTCGTCTTGGAGCCGCGTGGCCTCACCTACCGGATGCAGTTCACCGGTCCGACCGGCACGAACGCGGTGGAAGCCGCCATCAAGCTGGCGTGGAAGTTCACGGGCCGGGAGGGCATCGTGCGCTTCGACGGCTCGTACCACGGCATGACGCTCGGCAGCCTGGCCATCAGCGAGGCCGGACGCTCCAACCGGGCTTCGCTCCGCGCCGCGTTCCCGGTGCACACGGCCGCGTTCGACGACGGGTGCGAGCCGGACTTGGTGGACCTCGCCGAGCTCGCGGCCTGGATGGACAGCGTGCCGCACGAGAGCGACCTGCCGGCCGCCGTCATCGTGGAGACGGTGCAAGCGGACGGTGGCGTACGCCCGGCCCGCCTGCGCTGGCTCAAGACCCTGGCCGACATCGTCCAGAGCCGGGGCGTGCTGCTGATCGTAGACGACATCCAGGCCGGCTGCGGCCGAACGGGCCCGTTCTTCAGCTTCGAGCCCGCCGGGATCCGCCCCGACATCGTCTGCCTGTCCAAGTCGCTGAGCGGCATGGGCCTGCCCTTGTCCATGAACCTCGTGGCGCGCCGCGTCGACCAGTGGGCCCCGGGCGAGCACACGGGGACCTTCCGCGGCAACAACCTGGCGCTGGTCACGGCCACGGGCGCGCTCGAGCTCTGGCGCACGCCCGGCCTCGAGTCCCTCGTGGCCGAGCACGAGGGCCGCGTGCATCGCTGGTTCGCCGATCTGC
Organism: Planctomycetota bacterium; assembly: GCA_020631815.1. Taxonomy (GTDB): domain Bacteria; phylum Planctomycetota; class PLA2; order PLA2; family JAEUHO01; genus JACKGW01. The sequence continues at coordinate 269,042 of JACKGW010000002.1, forward strand.
GCACGCAGCTGGCCAACCCCGCCCAGGCCAAGCTGCGCGGCCGCGGCTTGCTCCAGGGCATCGTGTTCCCGAGCGCCGAGGTGGCCCGTCGGGTCTCGCGCGAGGCGTTCGAGCGCGGCGTCATGGCCGAGACGTGCGGCTCGCGCGGCGAGGTGCTCAAGCTGTTGCCGCCGCTCGTGATCTCGCCGCAGGACCTGCTGCGCGGGCTGGAGCGCATCGGCGACGCGATCCGCGCCGTCCTCGGCACGATCGACCCGGATACCGCGGCCGAGCTAGCCGTTCGCCCGCGCACCCGCCAGAGCGCCTGACCGCTCGCGCGGCGTCAGGACCAGCTCGTCGATCAGACGACCCTCGCGGTCGTGGGCACGCACCGTCAGCCGGTCGCCCTCGACGAACACCAGCAGGTGGTGGTGCACCGCGCGGACCGTGGCGCTGAACCACGGCGGGGCCGCGCCGAATGCATCCAGGTAGCCGCCGGCCCCACCCGTCACGATGTAGGTGACGCCGCGCTCGCGATCCACGCGGTCGCCGCGAAGTGGCCAGGTCCGCTCGTAGCCGTGGACGTGGCCCGACAGTACGAGGTCGACATCGGCTTCCTCGTAGATCGCCTTCAGGTCCTGCACGCGCGGGTCGCCCGAGGCCTCGACGCCGGCTTGCGCGTCGCCGTAGTCGTCGCTGTCCGACGACCAGACCGGGTGGTGGTGCAGCACGATGCGCCAGCGCGCCGTCGACCGCTGCAGGGCTTCGCGGAGCCAGGCTGCCTGGACGCTGCCGGTCCCGCAGGGGCGGTTGCTGTCCACGCCGAACAGCTCGAGGCTGCCGTAGCGGCGCTGCCAGGTGTGGGCGCCGCGGGCGAAGGCCCCGTAGCGGTACCAGGCCGGCGCGTCTTCCTCGTGGTTGCCGGGTACGACCAGCAGGGGGGCGCTGGCGAACAGCTCGCGCGCCGGTCCGAAGAGCTCGCGATTCCAAGCCTCCGCCTCGAACCCGTTGCCCACCAGATCGCCCACGTGGACGACGAACGCGGGCCGCGCCTCCTGGACGCGCGCTGCGACATCGCGCCACACCGTGGGCTGGTCTTGCGTGTCCCCCACCACGGCGAACGTGAACGGGACGTCCTCGACGGGTGCCGTCACGAACGGAGCCGGGGCCGTGGCGTGCCAGCCATCGGCGTCCTGCCACTCCACGACGTAGCTGTGCACGCGACCCGGCTCGAGGCCTTCCAGGTCGACCGCGTGGAAGCAAGCCGCCGCGCTCGTCACGGCGTGCCGCCGATCCGGGCCTGGCCCGTAGCGGACGCGTGAGACGCGCGGCGTGGCGCTCTCGAAGCACACGGTGACGCCGTCCGCGCGCACATGGCGCAGGTACGGCGCCACGGTCCACGTCGGTGGCGGGCCGACGTGGTCGACGGCCATCCACGTACCGCTGGCGAGAAGGAGCACGAGAGCCAGGCGCATCGGTCCTCCGCCGGGAGGAGTAGCCCGGCGGTGGACCAGCGGCCAGAACCGCGTCTGCGAGCGGCGTGCGTGTTGACTCGCCCTACATGGCGCGTTCACGCAGCAGGTGGGTCAGCGAATGGCGGCGAGCCAGGCGTCGGCCGTCGCGCGGTCCGGCGCGCGCACCGTCTGGCCGTCGGGGCCGACACCGATCAACGTGACGCTCTTGGCCGGCTCACCGACCGAGAGGAAGTCCTTGAGGTCGTCCGAGCCCTCGCGAAGCACCCAGAGGCGGCCGTCGTCGAGGAACACGGCGAAGCCCGGCGCGCCGTAGCGAATGGACGCGCGGTACGAGTCCAAGACCTCCCGTGACGGGCCGATCAGCGTGCGCCCCTCGGGGCCGGCACCGACGAGCGTGACGCTCTTGGCGGGCTCGCCGTGGGCGAGGAAGCTCTCGAGGTCCTTGCTGTCCGAGGCGAAGACCCACAGGCGGCCATCGCGCTCGAAGACGTCGAAGCCGGGGCGGCCGTAGGCGGTGGAGCGACCTGCCACGCTGCCGAACGCGCCGAGCCAGGCGCCGATGGTGGCCTTGTCGGGACCGCGCACCGTGCGACCGCCCGGGCCCACGCCGATCAGCGTGACGCTCTTGGCGGGCTCACCAACGGCGAGGAACTCCTTCAGGTCCTCGCTGCCGTCGCGCAGCACCCAGATCCGACCATCGTCCTCGAACACCTGGAAGCCCGGCCGAGAGAGCGTCGCGGAAGGGCGACGAGCCGGCTTGCTGGTCTTGGAGGCCACGACCGCGGGCGCCGGGGCGGGCGCCGGCACGTAGACGGGCGCACCTTCCACGTAGACGTCCTCGACGTAGACGGGGGCGTCCTGGACGACGATCACCGGATCGCCGGGCAGCACCTCCGGAGCCGCCTCGGCGGCCTCCTTGGCCTTGCTACGTGCCTTGCAGCAGTCGTTGCTGATGCAGCCGGAGAAGACGAGGACGGCAACGCCGCCCACGAGCAGAGCCCGTACGTGATCGCGCATGATGTCGGATCCCTCCCGAAGGCGCGGAGGATGCCCAAGGTTCATGAAGATCCTTGGAAGACGCGGGAAGCACTGCGTGTAGGAGCGCCTCGATCCGGGAGCCCTCGGTGTGGCCGCCGTCGCACCCGCGGCGAAGATCACGTCATGGCACGCACCTTCCAGGAGATCGTGGCGGCCCGCCTCTCGCGGCGCGGCTTTCTGGCTGCGGGGGCCGCATCGGTCGCCCTCGGCCTCGCTCGTTCGGCACGCGCCGACGCGACCGTCGACGACACGGGCCCCACGGGGCCGTTCCGGCCCTTGCCGGGCGATGCCGGGCCCGAGCTGCGCCTGCCGGAGGGACACCGCCACCACACCGTGCTCGCGTGGGGCGACCCGCTCCTCGCCGACGCGCCCCCCTTCGACCCGCTTGCCCAGAGCGTCGCCTCCCAGTCGCGGCAGATGGGCTACAACGCCGACTTCGTGGGCTTCGTGCCCCTGCCGCGCGGCGAGGCGGGGCTCGCGCACGGTCTGCTCTGCGTGTCGAGCGAGTACACCTCGCCGCCGCTCATGTGGCCCGACGAGCCGCGGACGGCACGGACGCTGAGCCGTGAGCGCTGCGACGTGGACATGGCGGCGCACGGTCTCAACGTGGCCGAGATCCGGCGCGACGTGGCAGGCCGCTGGCAGCTCGTGCAGCGCAGCCTGCGCAATCGCCGCGTAAGCGCCTTCACACCCATCCGCCTGACGGGCCCCGCGGCGGGCCATCCGTGGCTGCGTACGTCAGCCGACGCGTCGGGCCGCTTGGTGCAGGGGACGTTCGCCAACTGCAGCGGCGGCATCACGCCGTGGGGCACCTGGCTACAGGCCGAAGAGAACTACGAGAGCTACTTCGCCGCCGACGGCGCTGGCGCCGACGGCGCTGGCGCCGACAGCTTGGTGCGCGACGAGATCCAGCGCGCGCGCGTCGGCGCCCACAGCGAACACGGCTGGGAGCGCCACCACGCGCGCTTCCGTCTCGCCGACGAGCCGCACGAGATCTTCCGCCACGGCTGGCTCGTGGAGATCGACCCCTACGACCCGACGTGCGTTCCCGTCAAGCGCACGGCGCTCGGGCGCTTCAGCCACGAAGCGGCGAGCATCGTCGTTGCACCCGATGGTCGTGTGGTCGTGTACAGCGGCGACGACGCCGAAGGCGAGCACGTCTACAAGTTCGTCAGCGAGGGGCGCTACGACCCGGCCCACCGCGCGTCGGCACGCGATCTCCTGGACCGGGGCACGCTCTACGTGGCGCGCTTCGACGAAGACGGTCGAGGCGCCTGGCTCCCGCTGGTGTTCGGTGAAGGTCCGCTGGTGCCCCGTCGCGGCTTCCGGTCGCAGGCCGAGGTCCTGATCCGCGCACGGCACGCGGCGACGTTGCTCGGCGCCACCCCCATGGATCGTCCCGAGGACGTCGAGGCCTTGCCCGGCACGGGCCGCGTCGTCGCGGCGTTCACGAAGAACACCAAGCGCACCTCCAAGGCGGTCGACGCCGCCAACCCGCGCGGCCCCAACCCCCACGGCCATCTGCTCGAGTGGGTGGAAGACGGCGACGACCCGACCTCCCTGGCCTTCACGTGGGACGTGCTGCTGCTTGGCGGCCCGGCCGCGGACGGAGGCTCCGGCGACGGAGATTCGGTGTTGTCCTGCCCGGACAACCTCGCCTTCGATCGCCACGGCACGCTGTGGATCGCCACCGATGGCCAGGCCAAGGCCCTGGGCATCCACGACGGCGTCTACCGCGTGCCGCTGACGGGCGCTGGCCGCGGACGGCCCGAGCGCTTCCTCTCGGCCGTGCCCGGCGCGGAGGTGTGTGGGCCGTGCTTCACGCCCGACGACCGCACGTTCTTCGTTGCCATCCAGCATCCGGGCGAGGGCAGCACGTTCGACGAACCGTCGACACGCTTCCCCCACGACGCCGCTGATCGCCTGCCGCCACGACCGTGCGTGATCGCGATCGAACGCGACGACGGAACGCCGATCAGCGGGTAGCCGCCTGCGTCAGGGCGCGAACGCGAGGTCCGCGGGTTCCCCGACGCCTGTTGCACCCAGCACGCTGGCGGCGCCGGTGGTCTCGACGCGCCAGACGACGTCGCTCGCCGCGACCGTGGCGAAGAGCGCACCATCCGTCGGACGGACCGCAAGGCCCGTCGACTCGGAGAGCACGAGGGGCACGCTGTTCAGCACGACGGCGTCGGACGTGCGGAGCACGAGCAGGCGCGCGACGGCGCCGCGCGTCGTGGCATAGAGCACGCCCGCGGGCGTAAACGCCAGGCCGCCCACGGACTCGCCCGCCGCAAGCGGCAGGGCGCCGAGCTCGGTGGCCCGACCATCGGCCGTGCTCACGTGCACCAAGCGTCCGGCACCGGGGCCGTCGTCGACCAGCGCGAAGAGCACCCCGTCGTCGGGACGCGCGGCGAGATCGGCGACGTCGAGCGGCGTCCCGCCCGCGGTGACCGTGCCGAGCGCGAACACCACGCTCGCGTCGATGGGCGACAGGGCCAGCAGGTCGCTGCTGCCTCCGCTGGAGCGCGACGTGGCGAAGAGGCGACCATCGAGGTCGAAGGCGAGCCCACCCAGGCCGTCGCCGCTCACCACGGCCCCCAGCGAGATGCCGCGCGCTTCCGAAGGGCTGAGCTGCAGGACGTGCCCCTCGCCCGTGGCCGAACCCAGTGCGCCCGCGGCGAGCAGGCGCTCGGTGCGGCCCGTGTTTGAGGCACCAGGCGTCTTCGTGCGTGCGTCGAAGTCGACCGCGTTTGCGTTCGTGTCGGCGCCATCGAGGAAGCGTGCGATCGCTTGGTCGGCGACCGACGCGTCGTCGACAAGGCCGACGCCCGTGGTCTCGACCCAGGGGAACGCGGCGTCGCCCTCGTAGCTGAGCGCGTCAACCACGATGCCGCTGCGGACGAGACCGACGGCGTCGGGCGCGCCGTTCTGGATGAGGTTGGTGTCCGGGCTGACGTCCAAGTCGGCCTCGGGCACGACGCTGGCATCGCCCGCCACGACGAAGTAGCCGCCGGGCGGCAGCGTCACCGCAGGCAGCGCGATGCTCTGGTAGACGGTGCCGCCGCCCCCCGTGCCGTTGATCAGCTGCAGCGTGTACTCCGCGAGGGACGCGGAGCCGTCACCTGCGTTGTACAGCTCGACGAACTCGCCGGTGTCCGTGCTCGGCTGGTCGTAGTCGACCTCGTTGATGACCAGGCGGGGTGAGCCCACGTGGGGCACGAAGGCGACCTGGTTGAGGGACTGCTCCTCCCGGCCGTCGGGCAGGCGCACGAACACGTCGGCCATCACGAGCCCATCGACGCCGGGCAGCGGCGACAGCGCCCGCACGGTCGCCGAGGACGTGATGAGGCCGGGCACTTCGAGGCGGTCGGTGGTGCCTCCGCGGAACGGGGTCCCCGCGGTCGCCCGGAAGGTCAGGGTCGCGATGCCGCCGATGGGCGTGAGCTCGCTGCCCTGTACGAGGACGATGGACGGCACCTTCGCGTCGTAGCTGCTGGGGATGACGGCGCCTACGGTGAACGGTGGCGGCGGCGGCGGGCCCTCGAAGCGCGCGTACCACCGATCGCTCTCCGCTTGGCCCCCGTCTTGGAGCAGCAGGGCGACCTCGCAGAACCACGACCCCGTGACGTCGACTTCAGGTGACGTGAAGGCGATCTGCGTGGGCGACAGCACGGTTCCGACCACGTCCACGGAGGCCGCGGTCTCGTCGAGGAAGGGCGTTCCGGCCACCGTGTGGAACGTGATCGTGGCCGACGAGCCGAGCGGGCCGAAGCCCTCGCCCAGCAGCACGACAGGCCCCGGCGGCGTCCCATCGATCAGCGTCGGCTCCGTGCCCGTGATGCGCAAGCGCCCGGGCTCGAGGCGGGCGCCCGGCGTGGAGAACATGGTGTGCCCTCCGCCGGCCAGCTGGACCTCCACGTCGGCCTCGACGACACCCGGCCATGTGCGCGGGATGCCCGGGTCCGGCAGCGTGCCGCGCACTTGGCGATCGGAGTCGACCTTGCCGATCGCATCGAGGATGGCCGACGTCCCGCCGAGGAACGGCGTCCCCTCCCGTGCGTGCAGGGTCAAGGTGACCGTGTCCCCGCGCCGGGCGAAGTCCCGACCCAGCAGCCGATAGGCGCGTGAGCCCTGGCTCGTGACGAGCAGCGGGTCGAACTGCTCGACGACGGGGTTCGCGCTGCCGTCCGTGGCAACGGGAGCCGAGCCGCCGCCTCCGCACCCACCCAAGAGTGCGGCCGTGACGAGCAAGCAGGACGTGGCGACGAGAAGCGTGAGATGGCGCATGGCGGCGGACCGTAGGCGTGGGCGGGGAAGAACCAGGTTGCTCCCCAGGAAGACCACGTGAAGGGCGGGCCGCGGTCACGCGGCGGTCGCTCTTCAGCCGACGGTCGGCTGGTGGACGGGTAGCAGCGTGAGCCGCTCGCGCGGGTCGTCGCCGCTCTCGGCGTACCCACCCAGCTGGAAGACGTGGGCGCGGTAGCTCAGGAGGTCGATCAAGGAGAGCGTCTGCACGGAGCGCAGCGTGACGATCTGCTCGCTGATGCGTCGCGGGTGGCGCAGGAGGTCGGCGACGCGTCGCGTCCCCTCGACGGCCGCGTCGGCTTGACCGTGCTGACCCCACGCCCACAGCGCGCTCCGCACGCCTGCGTCGTGAACCACGAGGCGCCAGAAGGCCCGGCGTGTCCTGCGCTGACGCGTTCCATGGGCCGCCCACCAGCGCTTGAACATGCGCTTCAGGCGCGGGCGCGGCCACAGCACGACGCTCGCCAGAGGACGCTCCAGGACCCCGGCCATGGCTTCGTCGAGCACGGGACCTGCCGAGAGCAGGGTCTTCACACCCTCGTAGTCCCCGCGGTAGGCGATGGCGAGCGCACGAAGCGACTCGCCGCGGAACGCATCGCGCGGCACCCCGACCTGCTCGGCGACCCGATCGAGGAGGCCGTCTTCGATCAGGCGCGTCAAGCGGCGCATGTCCGTGCGGGCGCCCACGCGCAGCTCCTCCACGTCGCGCCGCAAGGCGGGCCGCGCCCCGAGGAACGCCAAATCCTCACTGGCGTGGTCGACCGCTGCGCGGCCCCCGGGGCCGGGCCAGGACACGCCCAGGTACTCCGGGTCCATGCGCGCGCGCAGCAACATGCAGGCTTCCACGATGGGATCGCGCATGCGCCCGATCTTGCGCACGGCGGTCTCGTAGTCCGCGTGCATGGCGACTTCGGGGTGCAGGCGCTGTTCCGTGCGCCGGATCTCCCCCACCGCGCGGGCTACCCAGAGGAACGCCGTCCACGCACTCTTGAGGAACAGCAGGAGCAGGCGCAAGGGGATGAAGAGACCGCGGCCCCCCTGCAGCCAGTCGTTGTAGAGCTGGTACAGGTTGGCAAGTCGTCGCTCCTTGGGCCGCAAGTGCCGCGGGTACGTACCGAAGATCTCGCGGACCAGCACTTGGCGATCGACGACGAGCTTCGCACGCACGTCGTCGCCGTACACCTCGGCCACCTCGGTATCGCGGCTGGGGTCCACGTCGAGGAAGTGGAGCGCCTTGAACGCCGTGGTCTGGTAGACGACGTCGCGCGGGCGGAACTTGGAGCCGTGCAAGTCATCGGTAGCGCCGTGCTTCCACCGCTCGTACGCCGCTCGCTCCTCGGGCGTCGATCGCGGCAGCTCGGCCAGGGGGATGGCGTGGCGGTTGTAGTCCACGATGAGCCGCGCCACGTCCTGCGTGACCGCCTTGCTGATGAAGCTGAACCACAGGTACGGACCGCCGAACATCGTCCGCTTGCGCAGGAGATCCAGCCGCAGAAGCTGGCGCTCGTCGCGGCGACCGATGCACCACGCGAGGCGACGCATCTCCTGCAAGGCCGGGTCACCGAGCAGCTGGGAGGTCGTGCGGTTGTCGTTCTCGACGAACAGCGCGCCGTCCAAGCTGTCGCGGTACAGCATGACGACGCGGTCGAGCGTCTCGGTGACGCCGCTGTTCGCGCCGCTGGAGGGCGCCACGAGCCAGGAGCGGACGACGCGCAGGAACGTCTCCCGTCGGGAGTCGCCGTCGGGCGTGACGGCGCCCGGGACGACGCGGCTCTCCGGGGCCAGGACGCGCTGCTCGAAGATCTCCGCATCGCGCGTGAGGTAGCGGCCCTTGATGGCCTCGGTGAGCGCCAGGTACTGGGCGTAGGCGACCTGCTCGTAGAAGGCCGTCGCCCGGCCCGCCAGGCTGCGTAGCCACCAGCCGATGCCCAAGACGAGCAGGCAGATGCCACCCAGCAGGAGCAGCGTGTCGCCGATGAGGCTCTCGATCCACGCGGCCCAACCGCGGGCGTCCACGCCGAACACGCCGGCCACCCCCTGCAGCAGCAGGAACACGCCGCCGATCAGCAGCAGCTTGCGCGCGGGTCTGAGGCTGGCGCGGAACATCACCGTGCCCACGCGGTCCACGAGCTCGGCGGGCGTCACCGTGCCGTGGAGATCGCCAAGCGCCATCACGCGGTCGTGGTGGCGCCTCAGCTCGCGCCCGAGCGCGTGCGAAGCCGCGGCGGCGATCTGGCCGTCGGTCATGCCCGGCGCCAAGCGTGGCACCGCGTGGCGCAGGACGGGGAACCAGCGGATCGGAGGCCGGGCAAAGAGCCGCGCGGCGCGCGCCGAGCGGGCCACGAAGTCCTGTCCATACTCCGCCTCGAGCTGCTCGGGCGTGACGGACTCGAGCCGATCGAAGAACACCTCGGCGGGCACCTCGACCGTGGTTCGCTTCGTCACCAGGTCTTGGCGCGCAGGGCGCTTCAGCCAGCCGCGCTCGCGCGCCTCGGCCAGCGCCGCCACGCGCGTGCCCAGCACGCTGGCGCGGTCCTCGGGTGGAGCGCTGCGAAGCAGGACGTTCCACGCCTCGTCCACCCGACCCTGCAGGCGCGCTGCACGACGGGCCACGCCCTCGCCCACGCGGCGGGCGGCTTCGCGCTCTTCGCGACGTGGGTAGAGGATGACGTTGCGGTTGAGCAAGTCGCCATAGCGCCGCATGAGGCGGTCCAGACCGCGGGCCAGGAAGCCGTATGCGCGAATCATGCGGATCAGGGGCAGGAGGACGCGCAGGTAGCGCGCCACGCGTGTGATGCGGATCAGGCGCAGCAGCCGTCCCCAGCGCGCTTGGTCGGCGGCCACCAGCTTGTCCTGCAGGGTCAACAGGCCAAACGGGATCGACGGAACGAAGTCGATCAGGAAGTGGCGCACGAACCACGAGCCCTTGCCCTTGACCAAGGCCAGCTTGACGAAGAACTCGGTCAGGAAGATGCCGCAGGCCAGCGTGTCGATCGTCGTCAGCACCAGCTGCACGCCGAGCGGCGGGTCGAAGATCGCCTCGGCAAGCAGGATGCCGACGACCACGAAGATCAGCAGCAGCACGAGCCGCTCGAAGCGCGCGACCGTCCGCGCGCCGAAGCGGTCTTCCAGGGCGTCCTGCAGCTGACGCTCTTGCACCTCGACGCGCAGGCGCCTCAGCTTGCGGTCCAGTGGCTTGCCCACGGACGTACCACGCTCCATCGTGCGGCGGTGCCACGCGATGTCGTCGGCGACCAGGTGCAGGTGCTGGGCCGCGCGCTCCGGCGGCATGTCGTCCACCCCGGTCAGGACATCGTCGGCACTGTCCACGAGCGCGCGGACCTGGAGGGCGCGTTGCTGGGCCGTCGGGGACGCGGCGGCCAGGGCGTCGCGAACGGCGGCACGCTTTCCACCTACCGGGGAGGGGTCGTCGTGGTCACGATCCCGACAGAGCGCCTCGCGCTCCAACGCGGTCGCATCCAGGAGATGCTCGAAGAGCTGCGCCGCGTACCCCTCGTCCCGGTCTTCGCGCGCCAGCAGGGCTTCGGCCGTGCGCTGCCAGCGCTCGCCCTCGTCGGTCACGAGCTGCTCGACGAGCTCCTCGGCCGCTTGCGCGGCCTCGGCTTGGTCCAGCGTGCGCGCGTCGTCGCCCCACGCCTCCATGGCGGCCATCACGGGATGACCCCGGCGGCCCGCAAGCTCCGGGTCCGAAGCGTGCTCGGCCAGGGCGAGGCAGAGGTCCTTCTCGATGGCAGCCAGCGCCTCGGCACGACGCAGGGGCGGCGCCTCGCTGTCGGCGCCCACCGCTGCCACGCACGCCTCCAGCTGCCCGAGCGCCACGGGCAGGGGGGCGTTCGGGAGCGGGGGGATCGACGGTTCGGTCACGTAGTCGGCGCGATCCTCGCAGGGCGCCCGGCGCGCGGCCCGATCTTGCCGTCCCGCGCGCCGCGCCCGCACAGGTGACCGGGTGGGCGCCGACCGCGTGGAGCCCCCTGTGCGCCCGCACCGACCGGCGGGCCCGCCCCCGGAGGTCGCCATGCCTGTCCGTCGTCGTCTGTCATCCGCCCTGCTGCCCCTGGCCCTCGCCGCAGCGTTCGCCGCCCGCCCGGCCCGCGCCGACTGCAGCGACTGTCCGCCCCCCACCGAGCGCGAGCTGCGCCAGCAGCCCGGCTTCGAGATCCTCGACCGCTGGGGCCCGTGGGGCATCGGCAAGGACTATGTCGAGATCGACGGGGGCGAGTGCCGCGTCGTGCTCGAAGACACACCCGTCATCGTCAAGGTGTCGTCGTGGCTGGCGCTGCGGGCCACGGGTGAGGTGTGGCACTGCCCCCATGGCAGCAGCACCGACCGCGTGGTCATCGAGACGCGACAGGGCGACTCCACCACGTGGAGCGTCAGTGGCTCCTTCGGGCTCGACGCGGGGCTCGCGATCGCCTCGCTCGAAGCCTCCATCAATGCGGGCCGCACCCGCGGCGAGACCATCACGGAGGTCACGCGCGTCGAGAAGACGATCAGTGCCGCGTGGTGCCTGCGCATCCCCTGGGAGGGCTACTTCGAGATCGCCCGCTACGAAGCCCGGGCACCCGGTCGCGTCGAGCGCCGCTGGGCCTGGTGGACGAAGAACGTCGCCACGGGCAGCAGCGTGCACGCCCACGGCGAGATGTGGGTCACGTGCGAGAGCGGCGAGCTGGTGCTGTGGCGACGCGCGCCGATCGCCGGCATCTTCCACCTGAGCCAGCGGCCCTGCGTGGACCCGACGTGTGCCGGGCTCACCCCGCGCGATCTCGGGTGGTTCCCCGAGCCGCCCTCGCCGCCGCCCGTCATCACCGAGCCGTCGTCCCCGCCGCCGCCGAGCGAGCCGGTCGAGGACGTCGATCACATCACGCTGGACGATCCGATCGAGGAGCCCCGATGACGTCGTCGCGCCGGCCCGCCGCGGCCGTGACGTGCGCCGTTCTCGCCCTTCTCTTCCTCGCTGCAGGAGGGCCCGCATCCGGCGGGTCCTCCGACGCGCGCCGCCTCCCGCCGGGCACCGCGACACGCATCGGGGCTCCCCCTTTCGAGCCGTCGTCCACGGACGACGGCGACGTCACGCGCTGGATCCGGCACGCCGAAGCCCTGGCCGAGGCCGAAGGCCTCACGGTGCATGCCGCCGACCTCTGGCTGTCGAGCGCATTCGCCTGGGAGCGGCGGCCTGCGGACCGCGCGCGTGCCCTCGTCGACTACCGTCGCGCGCGCGAGCTCTACCCGGCCGGCTCCCCGCGCCAGGGCTTGGCGGCTGCACGCATGGTGGCGCTGTACCTGGAGGCGGGCAACGCACCCGAGGCCGAGACCGCCTTCGCGTGGCTCGCCGGCTGGCAGGGACATCCGCCTCGGGGCGTCGACGCGACCGTGGCCACGGCGGACGTGGCCCTGCTCGAGCGCGTGCAGCTCCAGCGCGTCGTGCTGCAGTCGCGACTCGCGCGCATGTACGGCCGCTTCCGCGACGCGGCGCTCCTGCTGGAGGGACTCGCTGGAGACCCAACGAGCCCGGCCGATGCCTCGCGGCGCGCCAGCTGGTGGATGCAGGCCGCACGGGCCTGGGTCCGCGCCAACGAGCACGACGCCGCCGACCGCGCCGCGCGCGCGGCGATGGCCATCGTGGAGGAGCCGCAGGAGAAGGCGCGGCTCGACCTGTGGCGCTTGCACGCCCGCTTCGATGCGCTCGACGAGCATGGCGATCCGACGGCACCTGCATCCTGGCCCGGCGAGGCCTTCGAGGACGCCGCGCACGATCACCTCCGCGCGTGGTCACGCACGCCCGAGGGCGCGTGCCATGCCCTCGCGCTGGCCTCGACGGCGCTGCAAGCCGACGCACCGGACGCGGCGGCCCGCCTCTACGCCGTGGCGCTGGACAACCCCGTGCTGAGGGCCCGCGCTGCCGTCGACCTCGACGTGCTCGAGGGGCTGCTCGTACCGATCGCGCTGGCACTTCGCCGAGGTGACCTCGACGAGGCAGAGCGGCAGATCACCGAGGTCGAGGCACTCCGCGACGAGCCTCATCCCACCTTGGACGCACTCCGTATCCAGCTGGCCGAGCACCGCGCCGGCTTGCTCCACGAGCCCGACGTCCCGCGACCCGAGCCCCGGCCCACGCTGCATCCGCGCATCGACGTCGCATCCCCGACCGCCCACGAGCACGACGTCACGCGAGACGCCTCACGCGAGCGACGGCGCGCGCAACCGTCCGCCAAACCCGGCCAGCTGCTCGCCGGGTTGGCGCTGGCGATCGTGGCGCTGGCGATCGCCTTCGTGGCTGCTACACGACGACGAGCGGGTCGTCGCCGGCTTCGAGCACGTCGCCCACGACGGCGCGCGTCGTGACACCGCGCTGCTCGAGCGCCTCCAGCAGGGCATCGACACGATCTGGCGGCACGGCCATCAGGAGGCCGCCGCTGGTCTGGGGATCGGCCAGCACGCGCCGTTGGAGGTCGTCGCCGCCCTCCCAGCGCACCTTGCCTTCGGAGTAGGCCAGGTTGCGGTTGAGCCCACCACAGGTGTTCGGCCCGGTTGCGTAGGTCGCAAGGCCCTCGATCCACGGCACGTCGGACGCGCGCAGACGCATCGTCACACCGGCCGCCGTCGCCATGCCCAGGACGTGTCCCAGGATGCCGAAGCCGGTGATGTCCGTCGCCGCGTGCACGCCCACCTCGACCATGGCTTCGCCGGCGGGGCGGTTCAGCGTGGACATCACGTCCATCACACGCTGCTCGGTGTCTTCGTCCAGCTCGCCGCGCTTGAGCGCGGTGCAGAGGTAGCCGCTGCCGATCGGCTTGGTCAGCACGAGGACGTCACCCGGCCGGGCGCCGGCATTGGTCACGATGCGCTTCGGATGCACGACGCCCAACACGCAGAGACCGAACTTGATCTCCTCGTCGCGGACCGTGTGACCGCCCACGAGCGGCGTGTCGGCTTCGCGCAGGACCTCGATGGCGCCGTTGAGGATGGCCGCGGGCACCTCCTCGGGCACCTTGGCCGGCAGGGCGTAGACGCAGACAGCCGAGACCGGGCGAGCGCCCATGGCGTAGATGTCGGACAGGCTGTTGGCTGCACCGACGCGGCCGAAGCCCTCCGGGTCGTCGACCATCGGCGGAAAGAAGTCGACGGTCTGGACGAGGGCCACGTCATCCGACAGACGGACGACGCCCGCATCGTCGGACGTCTCCGAGCCGACGAGGACGCTGGGGTGGGTGAAGCGCCGCACGGGCGCGAGCAAGGCCTCGAGCGTGGCCTTGTCCACCTTGGCGGATCAGCCGCCGGCACCGGCGTACTTGGTCAGGCGGATGGCGCGATCACGGGCCATCGGGGTCCTCCGCGGGCGTCTCGAACGCGGCCCGGAACGCGGCGACCACGTCGTCGTCGTCGCCGGGCTGCAGGGTGCGCACGTGCACGTAGACGTGCCCGTCCTTCACCGTGGTGAACACGGGGACCGATCCGACGCGCAGACGCCGCGCCAGCTCACCGGCCTCGATCCCGTGGGGCGTCAGGCGCACGGCGCGGCCCGGCAGCTCGACCGTGGGCAGGGAGCCGGCGCCGACGGCGTCGGGGGCGATCGCCTCGTCCACGTGCACGGGCAGCTCGCCGGCCGTGGCGACTTCGGCGAGGCGCAGCGCGAGGTTCGCCGCGAGCGCCTCGAGGTGGCGTGGCTCTGCGGTGAGCATGGCAAAGGTCGGATGGTCGTGCGCCAATCGCTCCGGATGCAGGAACGTGCGAAGCGTCGCCTCCATGGCGATGAGCGTGAGCTTGTCGCAGCGCAGCGCGCGGTAGAAGGGGTGGGCGCGCACGCGGGCCACCGCAGCGCGGGTACCCAGCAAGATGCCCATCTGCGGTCCGCCGATCAGCTTGTCGCCGGATGCGGTGATCAAGTCGGCGCCCGCGGCCAGGCTGGTCTGGATCAGCGGCTCGTCGCCGGGCACGCCATGCGCCGACAGGGACACCAGCGCGCCGCTGCCGAGGTCGTCGATGACCGGCAGGCCATAGGCCTTGCCCAGGGCAACGAGCTCGTCGAGCCCGACCTCGCCCTGGAAGCCCTCGACGCGGTAGTTCGACGTGTGCACGCGCAACAGAGCGGCCGTCTCGGGGCCGATCGCGTTCTCGTAGTCGCGCAGGTGCACGCGGTTGGTGGTGCCCACCTCGCGCAGGATCGCCCCGCTCTGGTTCATGACCTCGGGGATGCGGTAGGCGCCACCGATCTCCACGAGCTGGCCGCGCGCCACGATGATCTCGCGACCCGCACCCAGCGCCGCGAGGGCCACGAGCGTGGCGGCCGCGTTGTTGTTGACGACCGTGGCCGCCTCCGCGCCCGTGAGCTCACGGAAGAGACGCTCGACGTGGCGCTCGCGCGGCGAACGCGCGCCGCCCTCGGCATCCGCGGCCAGCAGCTGGTAGCCGCGGCCGTGTGCGGCCAAGGCCTCGAGGGCGGCGGGCGGGAGCGCCGCGCGGCCGAGGTTGGTGTGCAACACGACACCGGTGGCGTTGACCACGCGCACGCAGCCGGGATCGCGGCGGCGCTCGATGCGTCGGCGTGCGGCGGCACGCAGCTTGGCCGGTGCGATGCGTCCCGCGAGCACGACGGGACCGATCCGCGCGGCAAGGACGTCGGCGCGGACCTCTTCGAGCGCCTGGCGCAGGGCGTCCCCCCACTCCTCGCGCGGCGCCCGCTCGAAGTCCTCCTCGGAGAGACCCGCGAGCAGGTCGTTCATGCGCGGCAGGCGGCGCAGGAGCGCGGCCGTGTCACCAGCCCCCTCGGGAGGGGTCGGACGGGGAAGCGGAGGGAGGGCCTCGTCGGACATGGCCGCCCAGGGTAGCCCGCTCCGAGGAGACTCCCCACGGACTCCACGGCTTCTCCACCGCGGCGTGCCCAAGGCCTTGCGTCCCCCCGCCGGAGGGTCGCTCGGCGCTGCTAGTTTCAGCCGCCCACGAGGGAGATCTTCCGCGGTGGCCGAGACCCCTGCCATGGCCCAGTACGCCGAAGCCAAGCGTCGTCATCCCGACGCCTTGGTCTTCTTCCGCATGGGCGACTTCTACGAGATGTTCCATGACGACGCGAAGGTCGCGGCCGAGGAGCTGGGGCTCACGCTGACGGCGCGCGATCGCGAGCGTCGCATCCCCATGGCGGGCGTACCCGTCCGCGCCGCGGACGGCTACCTCCGTCGCTTGCTCGAGCGCGGCCACAAGGTCGCCGTCTGCGAACAGGTGACCGACCCCGCCACCACGAAGGGACTCCTCGAGCGCGAAGTCGTCCGCGTGCTGACGCCGGGCACCATCACCGAGGACGAAGCCCTCGACCCCCGTCGCAGCAACTTCCTGCTCGCCGTGCGACCGGCCACGGGCAAGCGCGGGCGTGCCGCGGCCCACGGCCTCGCGTGGGTCGACCTCTCGACGGGCCGCTTCTTCGCCGCCGAGGTCGACGACGAGGGCCTCGACGAAGAGGTTGCGCGCATCCAGCCCGCCGAGCTGCTGGTGCCGGAGGCCGAGACGGATCCCGAGCTGGCCACGCGCTTGGAGCAGGCGGCCGGTGTCGCGGTCACCTTCGTGCCGGCCTTCACGCTCGAGCCCAAGAGCGCGCTGCGGCGGCTCAAGGAGCACTTCGGCGTCGCCAGCCTCGACGGCTTTGGCTTGGCGGGCCAGACCGCAGCGCACGCGGCGGCAGGCGGCGCGCTGGCCTACCTCGAGGAAACGCAGCGCACGGCGCTCGGCCACGTCACGCGCATCGAGCGGCGCGATCGCCAAGACGTGCTCCTGCTCGACCGCACCACGCGTCGACGACTGGACCTCGTCCAGCGCGCCGACGGCAGCACGGACGGCACGCTCGTGGGCGTCCTCGACCGCACGCGCACCGCCATGGGCGGACGCTTGCTGCGCGAATGGGTGCTCGCGCCGCTGCGTGATCGTGCCGGCATCTCGCGGCGGCACGACGGTGTCGAGGAGCTCGTGCGGGACGCGTTCCTGCGTCGCGACCTGGGCGACGCCCTCGGTGCGGTCCGCGACGTGGAGCGCATCCTCGGGCGCGTGGCCACGCAGCGGGCGAGCCCGCGCGACCTGGCGGCCCTGGCCCGCAGCCTCGAAGCCTTGCCTGCACTTCGCGACCTCGTGAAGGACGCCTACAGCCGCACCGTCGCGGAGCTCCGCGAGCGCATCGGCGACTTCTCGGGCCTCGCCGATCGCCTGCTGCGCGCCCTCGACGACGAGCTGCCCATGACCATCACCGAAGGCGCGATCTTCCGCGCCGGCTGGTCCGCCGAGCTCGACGAGCTGCGTGGGCTGGCGCGCGGTGCCAAGGAGTGGATCGCGGCGTACCAAGCGCGTGAAGTCGAGCGCACGGGCATCCCGAGCCTCAAGATCGGCTTCAACCGCGTGTTCGGCTACTACCTCGAGATCACGCACGCCCACCGCGACAAGGTGCCGGACAACTACATTCGTCGGCAAACGCTGCGCAATGCCGAGCGCTACGTCACGCCGGAGCTGGACGAGTGGGAGCAGAAGGCGCTGAAGGCCGACGAGCGTGCGAAGGAGCTGGAGCATCGCCTGTTCCTCGAGCTGCGCGACGACGTGGCCGCCGCCACGGCACCGCTGCAAGCGACGGCCGACGCGCTGGCCGAGCTGGATGTGCTCGCCACGCTGGCGGAGGTCGCCGCGGCCGGCAGCTGGGTGCGTCCCGAGCTGCTCGATGACCGGACGCTGGACATTCGCGACGGACGCCATCCCGTCGTGGAGGCGTCCTTGGAGGGCGGCGAGCGGTTCGTACCCAACGACACCGTGCTCGACGACCACCGCCGCGTGGCGCTCATCACGGGCCCCAACATGGCGGGCAAGAGCACCTACATCCGGCAGACGGGCCTCATCGTGCTCCTGGCGCAGATGGGCTCCTTCGTGCCCGCCACCAAGGCCCGCATCGGCTTGGCCGACCGCCTGTTCGCCCGCGTCGGAGCGGAGGACGACCTCGCGCGGGGCCAGAGCACCTTCATGGTGGAGATGAGCGAGACGGCGTTCATCCTGCATCACGCCACGCCGCAGAGCTTGGTGCTGCTCGACGAGGTCGGCCGCGGCACGAGCACGTTCGACGGCATCGCCATCGCCTGGGCGCTGACCGAGTACCTCTCGGAAGTCAGCGGCTCCCGCACGCTGTTCGCCACGCACTACCACGAGCTGACGCGGCTCTCCGAGGAGCTCTCCTCGATCATCAACCTCAACGTGGCGGTGCGCGAATGGGAAGACCGCATCGTCTTCTTGCGCCGCATCCAAGAGGGGGCGACGGATCGCTCCTACGGCATCCACGTCGCCGAGCTGGCGGGTGTGCCTGAGGCCGTCGTGGAACGTGCGCGCGCCGTCTTGCACGGGCTCGAAGGGGACCGCGACCGCGTTGTCGAGCGCATTGCGTTCGGCACGGCGCCGCGCTTGCCCACCGACGTGCAGCTGGGGCTGTTCGCGCCGGAGCCTCCGCACCCCGCGCTGGAGGCGCTGCGCACCCTCGAGCTCGACGGCTTGACGCCGCTGCAGGCGCTCAATCGCCTGGCGGAGCTGCAGGCCCAGGCGCGCGGTTGAAGCGCATCGCGTGGATCGTGCGCCCTTCGGCGCGCCAGCGCTCCTCGAAGACGGTCGTGCGCTCCGCCGGTGGCGTCGTCACCCAACCTGGCGCGGGCAACGTGTTGACCAAGCCGGAGACGTCGGCCAACGCCGTCACGACCTCCTCGGCGTAGTCACGGGAGTCGGTCGCGAAGTGGACGACGCCGGCGGGCTCCAAGGCCGCGGCAAGATCGGCCAGGAACGACGGCTCGAGCAGGCGGTAGCGCGCGTGATGGGCCTTGGGCCACGGGTCGGGGAAGTACACGTGGAACGCGTGCACGCGCCCGGGCGCCAGGAAGGGCCGCACGACATCCCGCGCCGGCCGCCAGAGGAAGCGCACGTTCGACAGCGGCTGCGCATGCAGCCGCTCGATGCGGCGGATCTGCCGCCGCACGCGCTTGTGGCTGTACTCGATGCCGAGCCAACGCGTGCCGGGACGTTGCTCGGCAGAGCGCAGCAGGAAGTCGTCGTCGCCGCAGCCGATCTCGACTTCGAGCGGCAGGTCGGCTGGCGGGAAGGCGGCATCCAGACCCGCGAGGCGCAGGTCTTCCCAGGTCAGCTCGTACGGCGCAAGGACGGGGTGGCCCACTCTGGCGGGTTATGTACCACCCAGATCCGGCGAACCAACCGGCGCGTCGTAGGCCCGCAGGGCCAGCTCGACGCGGTTGCGCACGCCGCACTTCTTGTAGACGCTCATGAGCACGTTCTTGACCGTCTTCTCGACGATGCCCAGGCGGTCGGCGACTTCGCCGTTGGAGTGACCGCGCGCCACGTGCGACGCGACTTGCGCCTCGCGCAACGTGAGGGCGAAGCGACCCTGGAGCCGACGCACCGTGGGCTCGTTCCAGGGACGCGCGGTCTGCACACGCAGCACGATGTAGGTGGAGCGGTCGGCGTCGAACGCCTCGGCGCTCACCCGCAGGCGGCGGTCCTCTTCGTGCGGGTAGTAGGCGTCGGCTTGGGTCGGACCTCGCGGCGCACGGATGCGCTCGGCGAAGTCGCCCAGCCACTGGTCCAGCGGCGCAGGGAGCAGGCTGTCACGTCCTCGCTCCGTACCGTCGCGCAGGAAGTTGCTGGCGGCGGTGTTGGAGTAGAGAACGCGCCTGTCCATGGTCAGCAGGACGACGCCTCGTTCGGGGTCGGAGTCCAGCAAGCCCTTGGCGAGGGCGTGCGTTTCCCTGTCGCTCAGCACCGGATGTCCTCGCTGCGACTCGGCCTTCGGCGGATGGATGATCACGCTCGCCTCCCATCGGCGTCAGCGCTGCCCGAGAAGGCCCCCCGATGTTCCGTATGCCCGGGGGTGGGGACGTTGAGAAGTCTCCGCAGGTTCCGGGACGATGGTCATCGGTCTTGCCGATAGTTCAACCGTCACAAGTCGGCATCACCGAGATCGCGCGGACGTGGTACCCACGTAACCAGCAACAGGACGGCGAGCACGACGAGAGCCGCAGCCGCGGCGAACACGGGCCCGTACCCGAGCGAGATCGCCAGGCGGCCACCGCCCCACGCGAACGCCCCCTGCAGCGCGGTCGCGATCGCGCCCTGCAGGCCGAGCGCCTGGGTCCGCTGGCGCGCGGGAACGATGCGCATGAGCGAGAGGCCCAGGCACGTCATGCGCGTGCCCAGCGTGAAGCCCACGGTGGCGGCCACGAACGCGTAGGTCCACGCCGATCCCCCGATCGCAGCGACCCCACCACCAACGGCCAGCGTGGCCATGCCCACGACGACCCACGTGCGTGGCCGGATCCGGCGGCCGGCGGTCGACACGAGCACCGCCGCCACGAGCATGCCGACGGCACTGGCTTGGGTCCACGGGCCGGCCAGCCACTTGTCGTGCCCCTCGCGTTGGAACGCAGCCTCGGCAAACAGCGCGATCACGACCCACTGGGCGATGCCCAGCGCGTCAGCGAGCACGAAGCGTCGGTAGGCAGCGAAGCGCTTCCACGTCCGACCCATGGCCGCGAGGTGGCTGCGCAGTGGCGGACGCGGGCGTGGCCGGATGCCGCGCTCGCGAATCCACGTGTAGGGCCAGCAGGCGATCAGGCCACTGGCGCCGCTGATGGCGAACAGAAGGCACCACGCTTCGCTCGGTGTGGCTGCCGACTCGAGGATCCGCTTGGCGAGGTAGCCACCCACCAAGGCACCGACGCGATTGACCGCGAACACGACGCCCAGCAGGCGGTGCTGCGTGCCCGGCGGGAACAGCTGACCGACCAGCGCGTACCACGCAGGGATCTGCACGCCGATCGCGAGGAAGAACACCGGCACCGTGAGCAGGTACGCGGTGCGCAACGTCGCCGGCTCGGCCCAGGCTGCGACGGCGGCGAGCCCGAGCACCAGCACGGCGCCTGCCGCATGCCCCAGACCGACCAAGCCGCGCATGCGCCCGAGGGGCTTGAGCAGCCACGCGGTGAGCAGCATCGGCAAGGCGATGCCGAGGCTCTGCAGGAGCCAGATGGTGCCCACGTCGCCCGGCCCCTGGCCGATGCCGGCCGCGAAGGCCGCGATCATGGGCCCCTCGAAGGTCAGCGACCAGGCGAAGCCCCAGCCCAGCTCCGAGACCACGTAGGCGGCCGCGTTCCGGCGCTCGGTCGTGCGGGGGTCGGCGTCGGCCACGGCGGTTCCAGGGGCTCGGAAGGTCGGCCGGGCAAATCCTCGCCCCCTCCGCCCCCGCCGCTATCTTTCCCCCTCCACCGCGACGCGGGGTGGAGAAGTGGTATCTCGTCAGGCTCATAACCTGGAGGTCGCGGGTTCGACTCCCGCCCCCGCTACCAGCATCGAAGGCCGCTACCGGTAACCGGCAGCGGCCTTCGCCATTTTTGGCCCACCCGCGACCGGGTTGGGGGTGGAGTCCGGCTGACTGCGTAGCAGCAGCAGGACGTGGAGGGGGGCTACACAGCCCCCCCCCAAAAGCACGCTCGCCTAGCGCGTGACGCCAAGGCCGAAGGCCTTGAGCGTCCGCGCGGGTTCGACTCCCGCCCCCGCTACCGAGGCGCCCCCATCCCCAGCCTTCTCTGCCTTCTCTCCTTCCCCCTGCCCTTCTCCCCCTCACGGGAACCCCCACCCCCCGAGCGCATCCAACGGAGCCCCCCCACGGAGTTCCTCATGCGCCCTCCCGCCTCTCCCCTCGTCGCGATCACCCTCGCCGCACTCGTTCTCACGCTCGGCTGCGGCGAGCCGCAAGGGCCGGCGCCCACGCCCACGCCGTCCGTCGACACCGCGTGGCGTGACGCCCTGCTGCCCGCCAACGAGCTGGGTGGCCGCACGCTGCTGGCGGACGCCCGCGACGGCTGGACGGTCCGCCGCGTCGACCGACCCGCTCGCGGCCGCGGCGAGCGCTCCATGGCGCGCGCGACGGGCGCCGCCGCATCGAGCGACATGCCCATGGACGAGGGCGCCGTGCTCGAAGCCTCTGCGCCCATGGCGCCGGCACCGGGTGCGGCCGCAGGCCGGGACCGGGCCGCGGACGGCGGCGCACCGCTTCGCGCGGGCTCGATCGACGACAACGCCGCCTACGAGGAGTTCCTGACGTTCCTCGCCACCTGGGAAGACCAAGAAGGCGTGGCGGACAAGGCCCACGTCGTGGATGTCCGCGACCGCACGTGGATCCGCGTGGTGGGTCCGCAGGGGCGCCCCGTCCCGCTGGCGCGCGTGACCGTCATCGACGAACAGGCCGACCGTGTCGCGTGGAGCGCCACGACGCTTGGCGACGGCCGCGTTGCCTTCTACCCGCATGCCGACGGTCTCGAGGCGCCCGCCACGTGGCGCGTCGAGGTGCAGGCCGCCGGCCAGACCACGGTGGCCACGCTGGATGCCGCCGCCCGCACGCTCGACGTGCGCATGCCCACCTCCTACGCGATGCCCCAGAGCGTGCCGCTCGACGTGTGCTTCCTGATCGACACGACCGGCTCGATGGGCGACGAGATCGGGCGCATCAAGCACACGCTGCTGGCCGTGACGAAGCGCTTGCGCGACCTGGCCGTGGAGTTCGACCTGCGCTACGGCGCGGTGCTCTACCGCGACCTCACGGACGACTACGTCACCATGCGCCGTCTGTTCTCCTCCGACATCGAGGGCTTCGACGCGGCGCTTCGCGCGGTCGAAGCGGGTGGCGGGGGCGACATGCCCGAGAGCCTCAACCAGGGCCTCGCCGAGGCGATCGGCCAGATGGACTGGCGTCAGGACGCCGCCAAGCTCTGCTTCCTGGTTGCCGACGCACCCCCGCACATGGACTACGCGGGCGACGTTGCCTACGACCGCTCGATGCGTGCGGCCGCGGAGCGCGGCATCAAGGTGCACGCCGTCGCGGCCAGCGGCTTGGATCCGTTCGGCAGCCTGGTCATGCGGCAGGTCGCCCAGATGACGCGCGGCCGCTTCACCTTCATCGAGTACGGCGGCGACGTCGTCGCCTCGGGCGCGGCGCACGGCGTGAAGGACACCGGCCCGGCCAACAACCTGGACGCCATCCTGTTCCGGACCATCCAAGACGAGCTTTCCGGCTGGGGCCGTCCGGAGGCATCCTCCTCCGTGGACTGAGGTCCAGGAGGCGCATGCACCCCACCCCGCTCGACGAGCACGCGCAGGACGCCTTCGACATCCGGTTGGGCTGGGGCCCCTGGGGGCTCCAGCATGTGGCGCGCGACGCCGACGTGGTCGTGATCGTGGACGTGCTGTCGTTCACGACGTGCGTCGAGGTGGCTGCCTCGCGCGGGATCGACGTGATTCCCTTCCCCTGGCGTGACGACCGCGCCGCGGCGCGCGCGAAGGAGGTGGGCGCCGTCCTGGCAACGCGCCGCGGCGAGGGCAGCGGCCCCTCGCTCTCCCCGGCAAGCCTCTCGAGCTTGCCGCCCGGAAGCCGCCTGCTCTTGCCCTCGCCCAACGGCTCCGAGCTCTCGACCAAGAGCCCGGCGCCGACCACGCTGGCCGGATGCCTGCGCAACGCGAAGGCGGTCGCGCAGGCTGCGGCGGCGCGTGGACGCAAGCTGACCGTGATCGCATCGGGCGAGAAGTGGCCCGACGGGTCGCTGCGCCCTGCTCTGGAGGACCACCTGGGCGCGGGCGCGATCCTGCGGCACCTGAGTGGCTCGGCCTCGCCCGAAGCACAGGCTGCGGTGGCGCTGTTCGAAGGCATCGGCGATCGGCTCCCGACGTTCCTCTCGTCCTGCGCGAGCGGCCGCGAGCTGATCACGCGCGGGTACGCGCGCGACGTCGAGCTGGCGTCGGCGCTCGACGTCAGCACCGTGGTCCCGGTGCTGCGCGGCGGCATGTGGAAGCGGCTCGTTCGGCCTCCGGCGCCTGGCGCACTCCCCCATCTGGGGTAGCGTCCGACCGGAGTCCCATGCGTCACGCCGTCCTCTCCTGCCTTGCTGCCCTCCTCGTCGCCGCATGCGGCGGAGGAGGCGGCGCCCCGCCCCCGCCCGGCCCGGCTGTCGATCCGCTGGCCGCGCTCTCCGACGAGTTCGACGACCCGAGCACGCTCTCGGCGTGGCAACGGCTCTTCGTGACGGAGGGCTGGGGCTTCGACCAGCTAGAGATCCACGACATCGGCGCCACCCGCGCAGGGTGGATGACCCTCGTCCCCTACAGCAGCAGCTGGTACCAGGAGTGGCGCGGTGTGCTCGTGCACAAGCTGGTGAGTGGTGACTTCATCGCCTCCATGCACATCGAGGTCGCCAACCGCGCCGGGGACGCGGCGCCCGGCTCGCTCTACTCCCTTGGCGGGTTGTTCGTGCGCGCACCGCGCGCGATCACGCCGGCTACGTGGACCACCGGCGGTGAGAACTACGTCTTCCTCTCGATCGGCGCGGCCAACACCCCCGGAGCCTGGCAGAGCGAAGTCAAGACGACGGTGGACAGCGACTCGATCTTGGAGATCGACGCGGGCGCGTCGTCCGCCGACCTGCGCTGCGCGCGCATCGGTAGCGTGATGCTCTTGCTCCGCAGGTTGGGCGCAGGCGCGTGGACGGTGCATCGCCGCTACGTCCGCACCGACTTCCCGCCCACGTTGCAGGTGGGCATCACGACCTACACGGACTGGGCAACGTGCGAGGCGGCCGGCTACCCCACGCACAACACGACGCTGCTCGTCGGAGGCAATCCCGATCTCCGCGCGCAGGTCGACTACATGCGCTTCGCGACGCCCGAGGTGCCGGCGAGCCTCGTGGGACGCGATCTCGCCAACGGGGCGGACGTCAGCGACGGCGAGCTGCTTGCTTGGCTCGCTCCCTAGCCTCGCAGGATCAAAAGAGAAGGCGCCGCCCGTTCCGGGGGGAGGAACGGACGGCGCCGAGATGAGCCGAGGACTCGCTGGGGGGGATGTGATAGGGATCTGGGGGAGAGCGAGTGCGTGAGAGGCGAGGCTCCCGGCTCGGTGAGGTGGTTCAGGACTTGTTGTAGGCAACCTGGAGCTGGTGCATGCGGTCATGCGCCTGCTGCACGTCGTTGCACTGGGCGCGAACGATGTCGCGTGCCGACGGCGCGAGCGGCTGCTCCAGGGCCGACTTGTAGGCCCCGATGGCGTGGTCTTCACCGCGCTCGCATTCGTTGACGACAGCCTTGGCGTCATCGGAGGCGAACGTGGTCTTGACGTCGAACCAGGCGCGATGGGCCGCGCCCGCGAGCGAGCCGCTGTCTTGGGGCTCGCCGCCGAGGCGACGAACCTCGGTGCGCAGCTGGTTGGCGAACTGGCCGCGCTCGGCGCCGAAGCGAGCGAACGTGGACTTCAGGATGGGGTCGCTCGTCAGCTCGGCCGCCTTCAGATAGCCGGCGCAACCGTCCTCGCACACCTTCACGAGGTCGTTGAGCGTGTCGATGCTCTGGGTGGGGACGTTGGTGGTCATGGGAGGGAATCCTTTCGTGAGTGCTCGTGGGAGCAGGGAAGCGGTAGGTTCAGAGCGAACTGCGTACCGCACGCGAATTCGGCCGTCCTCGCGGGAGAAGCGTGTCCCTGGGTGACACCGGCTCCCGGCGGCGTGTCATGGACGCCTCCTGCCGCGCCGCTCGCTCCCGCACGGCCCCTCCAGGAACGTCCGGCCCTCGCCTTGCTTCAGGAGCGGACGACGGGCCACATGGCGTGGCCGTCGAAAGGAGTCATTTCTCATGCTCTCGCAGCGCGGTAGCAGCTCGTCGGCGGCCATTGTCGCCATCCTCGCCCTGGTCCTGATCGCTGGCGCGGCCTGGTTCGTTTGGGGTCGCGGTGGCAGCACGATCGTCGAGAAGGACACGACGGTCATCGAGCACGACCACACGCCGGACGCCCCCAGCATCGACGTGGACCTGGATCTCGACGGCAAGGACAAGTGATCGGATGGCCCGACACGAAGACGCCCGGTGACCTCGAGGTCACCGGGCGTTCTTCGTTTTGCAGGATGCGAAGCGATCAGCGGACGCGCATGCGGCGGGAAAACACCAACACGCCCGCACCCACGAGCGAGGCGACGAGACCCGTGACGCTCGCGGCACCCGCGGTCCCCCAGGCATGCCGGAGGGCGACGAACAGGGCCACCAGGAGGAACGCCACGCCTGTCAGCAGGACGAGCGCACCGACGATGACGCTGCTGGCGGCGCGCATGGCGTCCACCTTCGTCTGCGCCAAGCTGCGCACCTCGGCGTTGACGATGCCCAGGGAGGAGGTCAGGAACGTGGCGAGTGAAGCCATGGGCCTACCGCCGATCCAGAAAGCGACCGACGAGCAGGCCGACCCCAACAGCGCCGAACACGCTCCACCAGGGGTGACTCTGGATGCTCTCGCGAGCCGTCTCTTCCATCGCGCTTGCTTGGTCGCCGACCTTCTCGCCAACGCTGGAGGCGACATCCTTCACCGCGGCCACGCCGTTCTCGGCGGCCCGGCTCGCGTTGCGGCCAGCTCGACGAATCGAGCTCTCTCCTGCGTCGCGGAGGGCAACGACGAGGCTCTTGATGTCGTCCCGCAGTGAACCCAGGTCCTCGCGGAGATCCGAGAGGTCGGACTGGACTCGGTTCTTGGGGGCGGTCATGGGGAACTCCTTCGATTCCATGGGGACGTTGATGACGGGGGGAGGCGCAAGGCGCGTGCCGCCGGCCTCCCCGGGGCCCGCGCGGCTCGGGCGTCTCCTCAAGACACGCGTGGCGCTCCCGGAGACGGTGCGTGCGGTACCTGGCGCGCTCAGGGCAGATGCGCGACCGGCTCGCGAGACGACGCCGGACGGACGGCCGCCAGCGCTTCGGCCGCCGTGTGCACGACGCGATCCGCCAGCTCCTCCGGCTCGGCGCCCGGCTCCGGTTCGATGTTGGTCCGCGACCACGCCAGCAGGACCAGGCGCGTGTTCGGGAAGCGCGCGCGCAGGCGCTTGAGCAAGCCCGAGGAACGCTCCGCACCGGCAGGTGGGAGCGCCACCACGACGAGCAGCGAGGGGTCCATCTCCGTCAGCTCGGCGACATGCTCGGCAACCAAGCGGCGGGGCGAGAGCACCACGGTGCCGGGCTCTTGCCGCGCGACGAGCTGACCCAGGGCGCGCGCCGCCAAGCCGTCGCCGGGCGCGTCGGACGGGACGATCGCGATGCGGCGAGCTCCTCGCCGCGACGCACGCTCGCGGCCTGAATCCGCTTCGGCGGGCGGCTCGACCAGGACGCCATCCAGGAGTCGACGCATCTCGCCGTGCAGGAAGCGCTGTCGGCTGGCATCGACCGTTCCGGCTCGTCGCTCTTGCTCGGCGAGTGCCAGGGCAGGAAGGACCACGTCATCGAGCAGGCCGACGGGCCCGCGCTCCTCGACGTGTCGTGCCGCCAGTCGCCGAGCCCCATCTCCGTCGAAGGCCATGATGCGGCGGAAGAAGTGGGTGTGGTGTTCACGCGACGGATCGGCGGCCAGCAGTACGTGCAGGAACGACAGCTCGGGGATGTATCGACCCGCGACGGCCAGGCAGAGCGTGAGCGGGACAGCCAGGACGAGTCCCGGCCCACCCCAGAGCCACGCCCAGAAGAACGCGGCCAGGAGAACTGCGAAGGTGCTGAGTCCGCTGCTCTTGCCGTAGAGCAGGGGCTCCACGACGTTCTCCGTGATCAGCTCGAGGACGAGGAACAGCCCCAAGATGCCCAGCGTGGGCCCCCAGGTGGGGAACACCGCCAGCGAGAAGAGGATCGGCAAGGCCGCCCCCGTCCAGGGACCGACGTAGGGGATGAAGCGCAGCAGCGTGGCCGCGAGGCCGAAGAAGATGGCTCCTGGCATGCCGATCAGGTGCAGACCGATCCCGACAGGGATGCCGTAGGCGGCATTCAACATGAGCGTCGTGAACAGGTAGCTGCTGACGCGGCCCGTTGCTTCGTCCAGGGCCTGCGTCGTGATGGACAGGTTGCCGGGGCCGAGCACCTGCACGATCCGATCGCGCAGGCTGGGCGCGTAGATCAGCAGGAAGAGCGCCAAGATGAGGACCGCACCGAGCGTGGCGATCGACTCCAGGAAGGGAGACACCCGCTCCATCAGCGTGGGTTCGACCTGGACCGGCTCGGGCTCCGGCTCGGGTGCGGGCGCCTTGTCGACGGGCGGCGCGGGCTGCTGCGCTCCCGCGTCGGCATCGGTCGCTTCTTCTTCGGCCGGTTCCGAGGCCGCCGCCTCGACGTCCCGCTTGACGTCTTCGATCTTGGTCGAGACATCGGCAATGGGCTTCGTCATGCCCCGCAAGGCGGCCACACGCTGCTGGAAGTTCTCGCGGTAGGCGGGGAGCTCCTCGGCGAGCACGGCGCCCTCACGCACGAGGAACCAACCCAGCAGGACCAGGAGCGCCGTAGCGAAGGTGATGGAACCCAGGACGGCCGGGATCCGCGGTAGGCGCAGCCGGCGTTGGAACCAGCTGACCAGCGGTCCGAGGAGAAGCGCCAGGAGGCCCGCCATGCAGACGGGGACCAAGAAGGGGCGACCCGCATACAGCGCGGCGACGACGGCCAGGAAGGCCAGTAGGCGCAGGGCAGACGCTGTGCTGGAAGAACGCATGCGGGACACTCCGTTCGGCACGCTTCTCGCAACCGCCATGCCGTAGCCTGTGGCGCGGCGCCAGGGAGGGCGGCACGTGGAACACATGCGGTGGACGCTTCCGCTCTTGGCGGCGATCGACCGCCTCGTCGGCTGCTTCGACGAAGAGGCGCGGCTGCTCTGGCTGAACGATGGTGGCCTGCGCCTGCTGGCGAGGGAGCCGGTTCGCGAGCGCGATCTCACGCTGGGTGACGTGCTGCACCCAACCGAGCAGGGCCGGTGGGCCGACGCCATCCAGCCTGCGTACATGGCCGAGGGCCGCTGGAGCGGACGCCTGTGCTTGCAGGACCGCTTTGGGGCCCCCTGTCCGGTTGACGCCCTCGTCGTTCGCGTCGACAGCACGAGCGTGAAGTGGGCGATCGTCGCCTCCGACCTGGCATCCAACGAATCGGCGGCCGAGCGCGCGCGCGAACGCGACCGCCTGCTGCAGGCACTGTTGGGCGGCCTGTTCGCGTTGGCCGCCGTCTGCCTGCCGGATGGCACCATCGTTGAAGCCACGCATGGGTCCGAGAACGAGAGTGCCTTGGTCGACACGCCCCTGCACCTGGCCGCGTGGTGGCAGCACGACCCCGACGTGCAAGAGGAGGTTCGACGCGCGGTCCACTCGGCTGCCTCCGGCAAGGCCATGCGCTTCGAGGCCACGGCAACGCTCGGCGATGGACGCATCGTGCCGCTCGAGCTGGCGGTGACGCCCCTGCAAGCCGCGGACGGCGCGGTCACCCACCTGGTCACGTCGGGTCTCGACCTCAGCGACCGCATTCGTTTCGAACGACGACTCGCGGCCAGCCAGGCGGCCTCGCGTGCGGTCGCCAAGGCGCGCACGCTGGACCAGGGCGTTCAAGGCACCCTCGATGCGATCGTCAACGTCCTGGGTTGGGACGTCGCCGAGTGGTGGGTCGTCGGTGACGGCGGATCTGCCTTGGAGCGCAAGCACGCACGGCTGACATCGAGACTGCGCCGCAGCGCGGCCTGGACCGACGAGAGCGACCGCGTGCGGTTCGCGCAAGGAGAGGGCCTGCCAGGTCTCGCCTGGGCCCAAGGCAAGGCCGTGTGGCGCGTCGAGGACGATCCCCAGGCTCCGCCGCTGGGTCGCGAGGCCGAGGCCCGTGAGGCGGGCTTGGCTTCGTCCGTGGCCATCCCGGTGCACTTGGCCGACGGCGGTCTGGGCGTGCTCTCGCTGTTCGCGCGCGAGACGTGGCCTGTCGATCCCCTGCTCGCCGGCATGCTCGAGTCGCTGGGCTTGGACTTGGCGTCGCTGTCCGTGCGGCAGTCGCAGCGCGTCACGATCGCCCTCAGGGACCGCGCACTCGACACAGTGCGTCTGGGCATCCTGCTCTGCGATGCGAACGCGCCCGATCTGCCGATCGTGTTTGCCAACCACGCCTTCGAGGAGATCACACGGTACCCGCTGCAAGAGGTGCTCGGGCGGAACTGTCGCTTCCTCCAGGGGCCGGAGACCGACCCCAAGGCCGTCGACACGCTGCGCGCCGCCATCGACGCGGAGCAGCCCGCGCGGGTGGTCTTGCGCAACTACCGCAAGGACGGGTCGCCGTTCTGGAACGAAGTATCGATCGCGCCGGTCCGGGGCGAAGACCAGATCGTCACGCACTTCGTCGGTTCGATGTCGGACGTGAGCACTCGCGTCGAGACCGAGCAGCTCCTGGCCCAGGCACGTGAGGCGGCCGAGGCGGCCAGCCGGAGCAAGTCCCACTTCGTGGCTGCGATCAGCCACGAGCTCCGGACGCCGCTCGGTGCGCTCCTCGGCTTCGCCGATGTCCTCCTCAACGAGGTGGCCGACCCGCGCGTGCGCCAGCTCGTAGAGGCCATGCGGCGCAACGGCGCGCACCTGACGGCGCTCGTCAACGACCTGCTGGACATCGCCGGCATGGAGGCAGGTCGCCTCACGCTGCACCGCGAGCCCGTCGCGGTGCTGTCGGTGCTCGAGGATGTGCGCAGTCTCTCGCTGCCCAAGGCCATCGAGAAGGGCCTGGACCTCTCCTTCGAGTTCGCGACGCGCCTGCCCGAAACGGTGATCGCAGATGCGACGCGCCTGCGACAGATCGTGCTGAACCTGGTCGGCAACGCGATCAAGTTCACGAGCGTCGGCAAGGTCACGGTCCATGTCGCATGCCAAGGCGAGCGGCGTCCGCGCCTGGCTCTCGAAGTGCGCGACACGGGGCTGGGCATGACGCCCGCCCAGCAGGCCCGCCTGTTCCAGCCGTTCTCGCGCGTGCACGAGTCCGCGACGCACCGCTTCCCGGGCACTGGCCTGGGCTTGAGCATCTGCAAGCACCTCGTCGAGCGCATGGGCGGCTCGATCGACGTCGAGAGCACGCTGGGGCAGGGCTCGGCCTTCCGCGTCGACCTACCGCTGGAGGTTCCCGCCTCCGCGGCGTGGATCGACGCCGATCGTGCCCTGGTGACCTTGCGTACGGCGGGCGCGAGTGCCTCCCAGCCTCTTCCGCGCTTGCCGGCTGCGAGTCGCATCCTCCTGGCCGACGACCAGCCCGACATCCGCGCCTACTTGGCAGATCTGCTCGCACAGGCCGGCGCCGACGTCGAGACGTTCGACAGCGGTGTCGGGGCCATCGAGCGCGTACTGGAGGTCCAAGGCTCGGACGAGACCTTCGACGCCCTCGTGCTCGACATCCAGATGCCGGGGCGGGACGGGATCGAAGTGCTACAGCACCTGCACGGTGCCGGCGACTACACGTCCGCGATCGCCATCAGCGCCGGGGCGATGGCCGAAGAGCGAAGCCGCTGCTTGGAGGCGGGCTTCTTGCGCTTCTTCGCGAAGCCCCTGGACGCCCATCGCTTCCTCGAGAGCGTTGCCAGCGTCATGGGACGACGCAGTCGCGCGCGGAGCGAGACGGTTCGCTCCGTGCTGGTCGTGGAAGACGACCCCGACGCGGCCCGCAGCCTGGCGTTGCTCATCGAGCGTTGGGGTTGTGAAGTGCGGATCGCGGAGTCGTTGCGCGAAGCCGTGATGATGGTGCGGGCGCGGCGACCACAGGTCATTGCCGTGGACATGGGCTTGCCGGACGGGGACGGCGCGACGCTTCCCGCCCGCTTGCGGGATGCCGGCATCGATCTCGAAGGCCTGGAGCTGGGCGCGCTGACCGGGGAAGCCGGCGATGCCGTCGCGCGACGCGTGCAGGCGGCCGGGTTCGCCCACCATTTGGTGAAGCCGGTGGACCCCGACCGCCTGCGCACCTTCTGTTGCCCGTGAGCCGGGCGTTCGCTACGTGAGGTTGACACGTCGGCCGCGGATCAAGCTGATCACGAACAGCACGAGGAAGACGAAGAACAGCACCTTCGCGATGGCGTAGGCCGTGCCGCCGACAAGGCCGAAGCCAAGCGCGCCGGCGATCAAGGCGATGACGAGGAAGACGAGCGACCAGCCCAACATGGGAGTTCTCCAGGGGAATGGGGCCGTTGGCGAGAGCGGGGAGGCTTCCCCGGAGCCGCTGGCCGGTTCGATGTGCCTAGCGCACGGGCCATGCCAGTAGTGCAAGCGTGTGCCCTGGAGACACTCCAGGTGTCCCCTGTGGTCAATCGCCCACGCCGCCCGTAGCCTTCTCGCGTGACGTCCCCCACTTCATCTGCTCCCGCCGTTGCTTCCGATCGTGTCGTCCTCGCGGCGCTGCTGCACCGACTGGGCTCGCCACTCGGCGCACTCGTCAACTACGTGCACTTGGCGGACGACGGACGGCACACCGATCCGCTCCTGCGCGATGCATGGGCGGGAATCCACAGCGCGATCAAGGACCTGCGCACGGCGCTCGAGGGTGGGCGGCGCTGGCTGAACGCCTGCGACGTCGAACCCTCCGCGAGGAAGCCGTTGGGCGACCTCGTCGCCGCGGCTGCGTCTCGGGTACCGCAGGTCACCGTTCGGCCCTCCTTGCAGACGCCGGCCACGATGCTCGTGCCCGCGGCCATCGAAGACGTCCTGGCCGAGCTGCTGGCCAACGCCTGCCAGTCAGGCGGAGCCACGGCGGTCGACGTCACGGTGGCGCCCGAGGCGACGGGCAACAAGCTGCGGCTCGTTGTCGAAGACGACGGTCGGGGCTGGCCCGGAGACGCTCGCGAGCGCGCCTTCGAGCCGTTCCGTCGCCTGGCCGCGGGCGGCGAAGCCCAGTCTCCCGGGGCGGGCTGCGGGCTCGCGATCGTGGCCTTGACGGCCGCGCACCTGGGGGGAGAAGCGTGGGGCGAGACGAGGTCTGACGAGACGGGGGCCCAGGGGGGCGCTCGCGTCATCGTCACCTTCACGGTCGCCTGAACCGTTTCCTGGGGAGACGGTGGCACGCGGTTCGCAACGGAAGTCCCCCCATGACGTCCCCCACCGAAAAGCACGTTCTCCTCGTCGACGACGACGCCTCGTTCCGTTCCAGCCTCGCCGCCCTGCTGCGGCGGGAAGGCTGGACCCCGTCCGAGGCGGGCAGCTTGGCCGAAGCACGCACGCGGCTCGCCCAAGCCCGCCCCGACCTCGTCATCCTCGACCTCGATCTCCCCGACGGTCACGGCTTGGACCTGCGCCTCGCTGAAGACGTGCCGGTCGACACGCCCTTCGTCGTCGTCTCCGGCAGCGCCGAAGCGGAGTCCGCGCGCCAGGCGCTGCGCGCCGGCGCCGAGGACTACCTCGTGAAGCCCCTCGATCCGGGTCGCTTGCAGGCCGTCCTGCATGGCCTGGAGCAGGCCGCCGGCTTGCGCGAGCAGGTCAGCGACCTACGCGCCGCGCTGCGCCGCTCAGGGCGCTTCGGCCAGCTCGTCGGCTCGTCCGATTCGATGCAGAAGGTCTACGACCTGATCGAGCGCGTAGCCCCCACGGCTGCTCCCGTGCTGATCACCGGCGAGAGCGGCACGGGCAAGGAAGTCGTCGCGGCGACGCTGCACGAGATGAGCAAGCGCCGCGACGAGGCGTTCGTCGCCATCAACTGCGGCGCGATTCCCGAGACCCTCATCGAGAGCCGTCTCTTCGGCCACGAGAAGGGTGCCTTCACGGGCGCCGATCGCCGTCAGCCCGGCGTCTTCGAGCAGGCGGACGGCGGCACGCTGTTCCTGGACGAGATCGGCGAGATGCCGCCCGAGCTGCAGGTGCGCCTGCTGCGCGTGCTGGAGACCAAGATGTTCCAGCGCGTGGGCGGTACGGCCACGCTCCGGGCCGACGTACGCCTGATCGCCGCGACGAACCGGGATCCCGAAGAGAGCATCCGTGCGGGGCGCCTGCGCGAGGATCTGTACCACCGCCTGAGCGTCTTCCCGATCCACCTGCCGCCGCTCCGCGAGCGGCGCTCGGACATCCCGCTGCTCGTCACGCACTTTGCCGAATCGCTGCCGAAGGATGGCCCAGGGCGCCGCACGATCACGCGTGAGGCCCTGGCCGTGTTCGCGGCCCATCACTGGCCGGGCAACGTGCGCGAGCTGCGCAACGCCGTGCAGCGCGCCTACATCCTGTCGCCCGAGCGCCTCGACGAAGCGACGGCCCGCTCGACCGTGACCAGCTCGAGTGCCAGCGCCGCCGCCCCGCTGCCGACGCCGGCCTCCAACGGCTCGGTGCAGGCGCATGCAGCTGCGACGCCGTCCCTGCCCGTGCTGTCGGCCGCCGAGGTCGACGGCGAGTCGCTCCGCGTACCCCTCCCCTGCACGTGGGGCCAGGTCGAGCAGATCGTCATCGAGGGCATGCTCCGCCATTGCGGCGGCAACAAGCGCAAGACGGCGCGCGATCTGGGGATCAGCGTGAAGACGCTGTACGCGCGGCTTCGCGACTACGAGGCCGCGGCGAACCAGGAAGCGCCGGCCTGACGGCGGCCCCAGCGCAGCGGACGGGGCGCCGCAACGCGCCCCGCCGCACGGCGACCCGGATGCGGACGCTGCGCGATGCGGCGCAGCCAGGCCACGATGTCGTCGCCGCTCCCCGCCGCGTTGCACTGCAGCACCCGGCCCTGACGCAGGTACTCGATGAACGTCGAGGGGTAGGCCTGCTCGAGATGCGTGGCGGCCCAGTCGTCGACGAAGTACCAGTCGTGGCGCGTGTCGATGTAGCGACCGCGGTGGATCGGGTCGAACACCGGGCGGACGTTCTGGCGGAACCAGTCGCTGTCGCGCAGCGTGCCGCCGCAGAGCTGGAGCACCGTGTCCATCAGGTCTTCACCCGGACGCTGCGAGGCGATCAGCCGGCCGATCGACACGGCATCGCTGACGCAGACGAGGCGGTCGAAGCCCGCGGACCGCACGAGGCGCTCGAAGCGCCCGTCGGCGAGGGCGCGCTTGGCGGCGCCGAAGGTCTCGTGGACGAGGGTCCCGTCGATGTCGAAGTAGAGGACCCGCTCGCGGGGGGCGTCGGGGACGCGCATGGGAAGACTCCAGGGGCCGCCTGATCGGCCCGGGCACCCCGATCGCAAGGGGCGTACCGCGGCCCGTGGACGGGCTGGGTGGGCGAAAAGGACACGCCTGCGGGTCGCTGGGACACGCGCGCGTGGGCCCCGGCGTCTGGCAAGACAGTTGCTGTCGAGCGCAAAGGGAGAGGGGAAGCCCTCCAACCCGGTCTGCCATGCATCGAAACCCACCCACCGACCCCATCACCCGGTTCCAAGGCGGCTCGCAGCACGTGGACGACACCCCCACCCCCCCGGGCTCGCGTGACGCCTCCGGCTCCATGGCCCGCCTCATCGTGGATGTGGACGGCCAGATCGTGGACGCCGATGTCGGCGCCACGCGCCTGCTCGACGCGCCCCGCAACGACCTCCGGGGCACCTCACTCGGCGACTGGCTGGTGCACCACGAGACGCGCATGCGAACGGTGCTGCAGCGCGTAGGGCGCCACCTCTCCCAGACGCCGGCTCCGGCGCGATCGACAGGGGCCTGGTCCACGCTCGAGGTCCGTAGCGCCCGCGGCCGCGGTCGCCGGTGCATCATCCACCTCGCGGCGCGCGACGATGGGCTCCTCGAGCTCTCCCTGGCGCCGATGCCGTGACCGGGAGTGCCATGCGGACCGATGACGAGGACCTCGACCTCGGGCGCCTCGAGGGGGTACGCGGGCCCTGGCCCGGCGTGGACTCCGAGGCCGTGCTCGACGCGCTCCTCGACGCGACGGCGGTCGCGGTGCTGGGGCAGGACCTCGGCGGCCGCATCACGCTGTGGAACGCCGGCGCCGAGGAGATGTACGGCTGGGCACCTGCCGAGGTCGTCGGCTCTTCGATCGAACGCATCATCCCCGCCGACCTGGTCACCGAGTACCGCTTCCTGCTGGAGCGCGTAGGCGCCGGCGAGCGCGTCCAAGAGCTGCTCACTCGGCGCATCCGCAAGGACGGCGAGCGCGTGGACGTGTCGCTGACCTTGCTGCCCATCTCCGCGCCTGACGGCACCGTCGTGGGTCTCGTGACCACGGAGCGCGACGTCACGCGGCGCCGCCGTGTGGATGCCGTGGTGGACGGGCAGCGACGCCTCATGGAGACCCTGGCGCGCACCGGCCACCTCGCCGACGGCCTGCAGCACTTGCTCGACGCCGTGGAGGGCATGACCAGCCGCGGCGGCCGCCCGTGCATCATGCACTTGCGGCCCGAGCGCCACGTCCTCGTGCCGCTCGCCTCGCGTCTTCCGGGCCCCATCGACGAAGCCCTGCGCCAGGGCGTGCCGATCGCGCCAGGTGGTCATCCGGCCGGCGAGGCCGCATTCCGTCGTCAGGCCGTGGCCATGGAGCGCTTGCCCGAGAGCGCGCCGACATGGACCGCGTTGCACGCGGCGATGCGCGCCAACCGCACCTTGGCCTGC
Organism: Planctomycetota bacterium; assembly: GCA_020631815.1. Taxonomy (GTDB): domain Bacteria; phylum Planctomycetota; class PLA2; order PLA2; family JAEUHO01; genus JACKGW01. Next base: position 305,219 of record JACKGW010000002.1, read on the forward strand.
TTCAGCACCCCCATCCTCTCGCCGGGCGGTGAGGTGCTCGGCACGGTCGACCTCTACGACCCCGAAGAGGGCGCGCCGAGCGCCGAAGACCTCACGCTCGCGTCCTCGCTGGCTTCGGTGGCCGCCTTGGCCATCGAGCGCGCCGAGTCGGAGCGGGACCTGCGCGCGCAGCGCGAGGTGCTGTCCGCGCTCTACGAGATCAACGCCCTCATCGCCGCCGAGATGGACGCCGGACGCATCATCAACCGCGTCACCGAGGAGGCTACGCGCCTCGTAGAAGCCCAAATGGGCGTGTTCTTCCGGACCGCCGGGGTGGGTGCCACGGGTCGCTTCGAGCTGCAGGCGTTGGCCGGCATCCCCCGCGAGCGCTTCCGCAGCATGCCCATGCCGCGCAACACGCCGCTGTTCCAGCAGACGTTGCTGACGGGCGGCGTACACCGCTTCGACGACGTCTCCCGCGACCCGCGATACGGCAAGAACGGGCCCTTCCACGGCACGCCCGCAGGCCATCCGACCGTGCGCAGCTACATGGCCACGAGCGTCCGCACGCGATCGGGCGACGTGCTCGGCCTCCTGCTGTTCGGTCATGAGCAGCCGCAGCGGTTCTCGCGCTGGCACGAGGAGATCGTGCGCGGCATCGCGGCGCAGACCGCCCTGGCGCTCGACACCGCGCGGCTCTACCAGCAGGCCTCCGAGCGTGCGCTGGCGCTGACCCAGGCCGACCAGCGCAAGAACGAGTTCCTGGCCATGCTCGGTCACGAGCTGCGCAATCCCCTCGGTGCCATGCGCAGCAGCCTCGAGCTGCTGCGCCCTGCCGACCAGCACGGCCAGGACGTGGCGGGCCAGGAAGCGCTGCAGATCCTCACGCGCCAAGCGCGGCACATGGGCCGCTTGGTCGACGACCTCCTCGACGTCAGCCGCATCACGCAGGGCAAGATCCTGCTGCGCCGTCGCGTGCTCGATGCGCGTGGCCCCATCCACGAGGCCGTCGCGAGCGCGCGGGGCGCCGTGCGCGAGACCGCGCACAGCTTCGAGGTGGAGGTACCGGCCGACCCGATCTGGGTGGATGCCGATCCCGTGCGCTTGGAGCAGGTAGTCGGCAACCTCCTGCACAACGCGATCAAGTTCTCGGCCGAGGGCGCCACCATCCACGTCGAAGCCGAGGAGCGCGAAGGCGTCTTCGTGCTCACCGTGCGCGACGAGGGACAGGGCATCCCGCCGGAGCAGCTGGTCGCCATCTTCGACCTCTTCCACCAGGCCGACCAGCCCGCGCGCGCAGGCGCAGGCGGCGGTCTGGGCTTGGGCCTCACGCTCGTTCGCGAGCTGGCGCGCTTGCACGGCGGTCACGTCGCGGCGCGCAGCCCTGGCGTGGGTCAAGGCAGCGAGTTCGAGGTGCGCCTGCCCATCTGCCCCGAGCCCGACGACGGCACCGAAGCCAGCGTGCCGTCGGTGCGCGGGCCGCTGCCGGTGCTGCGCATCCTGCTGGTCGAAGACCAGCCGGACGCGGCGCGAGCGCTCGCGATGCTGCTCGGGCGCTGGGGTCACAAGGTCCGACATGCCGGAACCGGCGCCGACGGCCTCGAGCTCGCAGCCGAGCGCAGCCCCGACGTGGCGCTGCTCGACGTGGGCCTGCCCGACATGGACGGCTGGGAGCTGGCGCGCCGCCTGCGCGACGAGCCGAAGACGGCCGACATCCGCATTGCGGCCCTGACGGGCCTGGGGCAGCGCGCGGACATCGAGCGCAGCGAGGCCGCGGGCATCGAGCGGCACTTCGTGAAGCCGGTCGACCCGGAAGCCCTGGAGTCCTGGCTGGCCTCGATCGCCGCCCGCTTGGGCAAGTAGCACCCCCACCGTATCCCCAGGATACGCCTGCGTGTCCTGGGGAGACGCCCGCTCGTACGACCTCCAGCCCGGAGGTCAGGGCACGCATCGTGCAGGCCGACTCTTCCGGGGAGCGGCATGTCCCAGATCACCCATGGCCCCCAGCTTCTGCAGCGACTGCGCGTCGTTGCGCCCTGGCTCGCTGCCGACCTTCCGGCAGACGAGGGGGTCCACCTGCTCACGGGAATCGAGGCGGAGATCGTCCCGCCCGAGTCGGTGCTCCTGAAGCAGGGGCAGACCGCGGACCACGCGCTGCTCGTGATCGACGGCGAGCTGCAGGTCACAGAGTGGAGCGGTGTGAACGCGCTGGAGACGCGGGTGCGGGGCCCGGGCAGCGCCGTGGGCCTGGAGGCATTGTTCGTGCCCGGACCCTCGCCGCGCAGCGTGCAGACGCGGGCGCGCGCCATCGTCGTTCGTCTCGAGCCCGAGCTCTACCTGGGCGCGCTCACCCGCAGCCTGCTCCTCGGAGGCCGTCTGGCGGCGAGGGCCGCGCGGCAGCTCACGCGCCGGCTTCGTGCCATGACCGAGGAGCTCGCGCTACGCGCTTGCTCGCCCAACCCGGAACCCCCGCCGCCCGAGGACACGCCCGTGCCCGGCGTGATGGCCCCCCACGAGTCGATCCACGGCACGTGGCGCGCAGATCGTCACCTGCTGCTGGCGACGTTCGACGAGATGGGGCTCTTCCGTCGCGTGGGACGCGGGCGTCCGGAGCTGGCCGAGGCGCTCCGCGCCGACTTGGAGACGGTGCCGTGGCGGTTCGAGCTGCACGCACGCCTGCACGACGAGGTGCTGCAGCCGCAGGGCGCCGCCCCGGGCGCGCTGCACGTCGTGCTGGCAGGCACGGCGCGCCGTGAGGTCCACTGCGACGGCGCCGACGGCACGATCTCGCTGAAGGCCCTGCACCCGGGCGACATCTTCGGACAGACCGCGCTCTGCGACGGCCAGGGTGCCGCTGCCGAGGTGCGCGCGCTCGGCGCGTGCGCCGTGGCGTCTCTCCACCCCGAGGGTGGGATCCGGCTGCTGGAGCAGGCCGAGCACGGCCTGTCCAGCGCCGTTCGACTCACCGACTGGATGGCCAGTCAGGTCGCCGCCGACCTCGCGTTCGTCCGCGAGGAGTGGAAGCAGGGCGCGGCACCCTAGCCTTGGTCAGCCGGGCTAGCTGCAGCCGGACGTTGCCCCGCAGGTGTCGCACTTGGTGCACGTGCCGTTGCGCACCATGGTGAAGCTGCCGCAGTCGCCGCAGGCATCGCCCGTGTAGCCCTGCAGGCGGGCCTTCTCGACCATGGACAGCGCGGCGGGACGCTTGCGCGTGGAGAAGCGCGGCGTACTCAACGGTGAGGCATCGATGGGCGCCACGACCGGTGCTGCCGACGCCATCGGGGTCGTCGCCATCGGGGTCGTCGCCACGACGCGCTGCAAGCCCACGCTGGGCGGATGGACCGCCTTGGGGGCGAACACGCCGCCGCGCTCGCGCACCGCACCGCCGTTCGCCGGCGCGATCGGCACCTCGACGCGACGCTCCGAGATGACCTCTTCGCCGCGGAACTCGGGCTCGGGATCGGCACGGACGGCGTCGGGCTCGAGGTCCTCGCTGTCGACGTGGGCCAGGTCCTTGCGGTCCAGGTACGTGACGGCGAGCTCGCGGAAGACGTAGTCGATGATGGAGGTGCTGCTCTTGATGCGGTCGTTGCCCGAGACGATGCCGTTGGGCTCGAAACGGGTGAACGTGTAGGCCTCGACGAACTCCTCCAGCGGCACGCCGTACTGGAGGCCCAGCGAGACGGCGATGGCGAAGCAGTTCATGAGGCTGCGGAAGGCGGCGCCCTCCTTGTGCATGTCGACGAAGATCTCGCCGAGCGAGCCGTCGTCGTACTCGCCTGTACGCAAGTACACCTTGTGCTGGCCGATCATGGCCTTCTGGGTGTAGCCGCCACGACGCTGGGGCAGACGACGGCGCTTGGCGAGGTAGCGGTAGACGACCCGCTCCATCACTTCACGGGCAGCAACGACTTCCTTGGCAGCCTCAGTAGCCGCAGCCGCGGGGACCGCAGCCACCGAAGTAGGGTCCTCGTCCGCCTCGGCCGAGAGCGCCCCCTCCAGCCCGCTGCTCGCCGTGGCGAGCGGCTGGCTGAGCTTGCTGCCGTCGCGGTACAGCGCCATGGCCTTGATCATGAGGCGCCAGGACAGGCGGTAGGCCTCCTGTACCTCCTCGACGCTGGCCTCGTGGGGCATGTTGATGGTCTTGCTGATGGCGCCCGAGATGAACGGCTGGGCCGCCGCCATCTGGCGGATGTGGCCTTCGAACGAGATGAAGCGCTTGCCCTTGCGACCGCAGCGGTTGGCGCAGTCGAACACGGGCAGGTGCTTGTCCTCGAGGTGAGGCGCCCCTTCGATCGTCATCGTGCCGCAGATGTGGTCGTTGGCCGTGCGGATCTGCGCCTCGTCGAAACCCAGGTGGTCGAGGAGGTCGAAGGACGGGTCTTCGTAGACGGCCTTGGCGAGGCCGAGCTCGTGCTCGAGGGCCTCGTCCCCCACGCCCCAGCGGTTGAGCACGAAGCTGATGTCGAACGCCGAGCGCATCTGGCCCTCGAGGCGATCGACCGTGGCCTGGCTCAGGCCCTTGACGCGCAACGACACGTCGTTGACGTGCGGAGCGCCGCGCAGCGAGCCCGTGCCCTTGACATAGGCGACGATGTCCTCGATCTGCTGCGGCCCGTAGCCCAGGTTGGCCAGCGCGATGGGCACCGCGCGGTTGATGATGCGGAAGTAGCCGCCGCCGGCCAGCTTCTTGAACTTGACCAGGGCGAAGTCCGGCTCGATGCCCGTGGTGTCGCAGTCCATGACCAGGCCGATCGTGCCCGTGGGGGCCAGGACCGTGACCTGGGCGTTGCGGTAGCCGTGGGTCTCACCGAGCGACAGGGCCGCGTCCCACGAGGAGCGGGCCGCGTCGAGCAGATACGTCGGGCAGATGTCGGCGTCGATGCCGCACGGCGTCACCGTGAGGTCCTCGTAGTCCTCGCTGGGCGCGCCGTAGGCCGCACGACGGTGGTTGCGGATGACGCGGAGCATGTGCTCCTTGTTGCGCTCGTAGCCCGGGAACGCGCCCAGGCCTTCGGCCATCTCGGCCGACGTCGCGTACGACGTGCCGCAGAGGATCGCCGTGAGCGCGCCGGTCCACGCCCGGCCCTCGTCGCTGTCGTAGGGGATGCCGAGGCGCATGAGCAGCGCGCCGAGGTTGGCGTAGCCCAGGCCGAGCGTGCGGAACTCGTAGGAGAGCTTGGCGATGGCCTTGCTGGGGAACTGGGCCATCAGGACCGAGATCTCGAGCACCATCGTCCAGAGACGCGCCGCGTGGCGGAAGCCCTCGACGTCGAACGAGCCCGTGGCGTCATCGAAGAACCGGCACAGGTTGAGGCTGGCCAGGTTGCACGCCGTGTCGTCGAGGAACATGTACTCCGAGCAGGGGTTGCTCGCGTTGATGCGACCGTCGGTCGGGCACGTGTGCCACTCGTTGATGGTCGTGTCGTACTGCACGCCCGGGTCGGCGCAGGCCCACGCGCTGTAGGAGATGCGATCCCACAGCTCGCGCGCGGGCAGGGTCTTGGCGACCGCGCCGTCGGTGCGGCGCAGCAGGCGCCAGGGCTGGTCGCGGTCCACCGCGTCCATGAAGTCGTTGGACAGGCGCACCGAGTTGTTGGAGTTCTGGCCAGAGACCGTGAGGTAGCTCTCGCTGTCCCAGTCGGTGCTGTAGGTCGGGATCTCGATGCCGGTGATGCCCTGGCGGGCCAGCGCGATGCAGCGCTCGACGTAGTTCATCGGGATCAGGTGGTCGCGGGCGTCGCGCACCGCGTCGCGCAGGCGGGTGTTCTTGCGCAGCTCGAAGCGGGTGCCGGCGTCCGGCCACTCGTTGCAGGCGGCGAAGACCGCATTGAGGTAGCGCTCGAGGGTGCGGGAGCCGGCCACGAGGGCCGCGACCTTCTGCTCCTCGTGGACCTTCCAGTCGACGAAGGCCTCGATGTCGGGGTGGTCCACGTCGAGGCAGACCATCTTGGCGGCCCGGCGGGTGGTGCCGCCCGACTTGATCGCGCCGGCGGCCCGGTCGCCGATCTTGAGGAACGACATGAGGCCGCTGGAGCGGCCGCCGCCCGACAGGGGCTCGCCCTCGCCGCGCAGGCGGCTGAAGTTGCTGCCGGTGCCGCTGCCGTACTTGAACAGCCGGGCCTCGCGGACCCAGAGGTCCATGATGCCGTTCTCACCCACCAGGTCGTCGCCGACGCTCTGGATGAAGCAGGCGTGGGGCTGGGGACGCTCGTAGGCCGAGGCGCTCTTCTTGAGGCGGCCCGACTCGGGGTCCACGAAGTAGTGGCCCTGGGGCGGCCCGTCGATGCCGTAGGCCCAGTGCAGGCCCGTGTTGAACCACTGGGGGCTGTTGGGCGCGCAGACCTGGTCGGCGAGCATGCGGCAGAGCTCGTCCTGGAAGGCCTGGGCGTCGTCCTCGGTCTCGAAGTAGCCGTGCTGACGACCCCAGTGGGTCCAGCAGCCGGCCAGGCGGTGGAAGACCTGGCGGGCGTCGCGCTCGCCGCCGAGGCTGCCGTCTTCTTGGGGGACGCCCGCGCGGCGGAAGTACTTCTGGGCCAGCACGTCGGTGGCCACCGAGGACCACGTGCTGGGGACGACGACGTCCTCCAGGTGGAAGACGACCGTGCCGTCGGGGTTGCGGATCTCGGAAGTCCGCTTCTCCCAGGTGATCCCCTCGTAGGGGTCCCGACCTGCCTGCGTAAACCGACGCTCGACCTTCATGACGCCTCGCCCTCCGCTCCCGTTGCCCGATACCTCGCCCGCCCCAACCCCTACAGGTTGTGGTCGCGAGGCTCCCGCCCACGACATCTCGTACCATGCTCCCCGCCGGGCCTCGCGAAGGAAATCTCCGCGGGCTGCCGATCGGGGGGTCGGACTCTAGACCCGGGGGGGGACAGGTCGGGCGGTCCCCGGGTGCCCCTACCCTCTGCCGCCGAGCCGGGCGCCGTGCCCGCCCAGGGAAGGACCAGAGCGATGATCTGCAGCGACCGGTGGATCCGGAAGATGGCCAAGGAGCACGGGATGATCGAGCCCTTCGTGGAGGGCTTGGTCAGCCAGGGCCAGGTCTCCTACGGGCTCAGCAGCTACGGCTACGACATCCGCGTCGGCCGCCACTTCAAGATCTTCCACAACCTCAACACGACCCTGGTCGACCCCAAGGCCTTCGACCCCCGCTCGTTCGTCGACCACCACGGCGACTGCATCATCCCGCCCAACTCGTTCGCCCTGGCGGAGACGGTGGAGCGCTTCCGCATCCCCCGCGACGTGCTGGCCATCTGCGTGGGCAAGAGCACCTACGCCCGCTGCGGCATGATCGTCAACGTGACGCCGCTGGAGCCGGAGTGGGAGGGGGTCCTGACCCTCGAGATCAGCAACACCACCCCGCTGCCCGCCAAGGTCTACGCCGGCGAGGGAATCGCCCAGCTGCTGTTCTTCCGCGGCACCGAAATCTGCGAGACCAGCTACCGGGATCGCAAGGGCAAGTACATGGGTCAGACGGGTCTGACCCTGCCGCTCATCGCGAAAACCTAGCGATTTCCAGCGGTTTTCGGCCTTCCGGCTGCAATTGATTCCTTCGGGGCGGTCACCCCCCCTTGGTACGTTTCCGCGCTAACGGGCCGTAGAAGCCCAAATTCACCATGTCCAACGTCCCCTTGGGAGACCCCATGGCAGCGAGGAAGAAGAAGACCGCGAAGAAGAAGGCCGCCAAGGCCTCGCGCGGCAAGAAGGTCGCGAACCTCAACGTGGTCGTCGGCTCGAAGGTCAAGGAAGCCATCAAGTCGCACGGCGTCCGTTGCTCGGGCGAGCTCGTCGAGGCCCTCAACGGCCACGTGCTCGGCATCCTGAGTGGCGCGGTGGCGCGCTGCAAGGCCAACAACCGCGGTACGGTGCGTCCGCAGGACCTGTAGTCCTCCGTCCGAACGCATGGAGGCGTCGCCCGCTCGCGGGCGACGCCTTCTTTCATTTCAGGCCGTACTTACTTGAGGAATGCGGCGTCCTCCCGCAGCGCCATTTCGAAACCGCGCCAAAGGGCGCGTACGGCCGTGGGGACGTCGTTTGCTGCGTAGATCAAGCGGCGGTCGTCGTCGTCGCGCGCGCAGTCGCCCGCCTCGGCCGCACGATTCGCCATGTCGCGATGGTGGAAGTCGACCTCGATGCGCACGGGGCCATCGATGTGCAGGGGCTTGCGCTTCGAACGGTCGCGCACGGCGGCTTCGGCGGCAGCGCGAATCATGGCTTGCGCGCGCTTGGGCACGAGCGTGGCCACGCACGTGGGGCCGAGCGTCTTCTTCACTTCGACGAACGCGAGGTCGTCACCGAGGTCCGCCTTCACTTCGCGCCCTAGGTCGTCGGCACCGGTGACGAGCACGACGGGCACGTCGTAGTGACCCACGATCGCGGCGTTGAGCAACACCTCGCCGGCGGGGCGTCCCTGCAGACGGATCTCGTGGACGAGGCGACCGACCCAGGTGTGCGAGAGCAGGCCGCGCGGCGTGCCGGCCCGGCTGTGGAAGCCGACCATGATGCAGGCGTCGAAGACGTCGTGGTCGATGCCCGTCACCTGGATCAGCGGCTTGTTCACCGAGCGCGCGGGACCCACGACCAAGCGCGCTGCCTCGTGCAGGCGGTCCACGAGCAGGTTGGTCATGGTGGCGTGGCCGTCGTTGACCCAGACCTCCTGCGCCCCCGCCGCCACGGCGCCCTCGACGGCGGCGTTCACGTCGTCGGTGAACCAGACGCGGGCCCGCTCGTAGTCGTGGCCGCCGGCCATCAGATGGCCACCCACCGCCACGCCCGTGACGCCCTCCATGTCTGCCGCAACAAAGACCTTCATCGTGACCTCCGCGTCCCGGGCGAGCTCTCCAAAGCCCAGATTAAGGCCGCGCGCGCAATCTGGTCGATAGACCCCGGGGCTCCGGGGGGGAGCCTGCTCCCCGAAATGGACCCCCCGTGAGGTCCGGCCCGGGCCAACATGGACCGATTCCCCTTCGTGGGAAGACCGGAGATCTCGTCCCCCCATGACCTGCGATGCCAGCCGTTCCCTGTCCCGCCTCCTCGAGGCCGCCCGCGAGACCCGCGACCCGACCGTGCTCGGAGAGCACCTCGTGAACGGGCTGCGCGAGACCCTGCCGCAGACGTCCTGGGCCGGGATCTACTGGCTGCGCGGCGCCGACTTGGTGCTGGGCCCCTTCTCGGGCCCCGCCACCGAGCACACGACGATTCCCGTGAGCCGCGGCATCTGCGGACGCGCGGTGCGCGAGGACGACGACCAGCTCGTCCACGACGTGCGCGAAGCCGAGGACTACCTCGCGTGCTCCGCCAGCGTGCGCAGCGAGCTCGTGGTGCTGCTGCGCGCCGACGGGCGCATCATCGGCCAGATCGACCTCGACAGCGAGAAGGTCGGCGGCTTCGACGACAACGACCACTGCGTGCTGCGCACGATCGCCGACAGCTTCGCGGGACTGATCGACACCGACGCCCTCGTCGACGCGGCGTGAGCCGCTACGAAGCGAGGCTCTCGGCCAGCACGTCGTCGATCGCGTCGTCGAGCGTGCGTGACGGGCGCCACGTCGGCAGCAAGCTGCGCAAGCGATCGAGCGCCGGGCGCCGGCGGCGCGGGTCGGGGAACCCCTCCCCGTGCACGCGCTCGAAGTCGAGGTGACGCCAACCGCGCGGGCGGCCCACACGCGCGGCCACGCGCCGCGCCACGTCGAGCACGGTGACTTCCTCGTCGCTACCGAGGTTCACGATGCGTCCTTCGGACGCCGACGCATCCAGCAGGCCCAGCAGCGCATCCGCTGCGTCATCGACGTGCAGGAAGCAGCGTCGCTGCAGCCCGTCGCCGTAGACCTCGAGGTCGCGGCCCGCACGCGCTGCTTCGGCAAAGCGCGCGAGCACCATCCCGTAGCGCCCGCCTTGGCCCGGCCCCACGAGGTTGAACGGGCGCACGACCGTCATGGGCAGCCAGCGTGCGCGGTGCTCGGCGAACGCCAGCGCTTCACCGGCGAGCTTGCTGATGGCGTACACGTCGCGCCGCCCCGCCGCGTCGATGCGGCACGGGTCGTCCTCGGACAGGGGAGCGTCTGCGTCGGGGCCGACGCCGTAGACCTCGCTGGACGAAGCCAGGAGCAGGCGACGGCCTCGCGCCGCACAGGCCCGGACCACCGTGGCCGTGCCCTCGACGTTGCGCGACCACGTCCCCGCCGGGTCTTCCGCCACCAGGCGCGGGCCCACGGCGGCGGCCAAGTGGAGCACCGCGTCGGCGCCCTCGAGCACGGTCTCGACGCACGCCGCGTCGCGGACGTCGCCTTCGACCCACGTGGCCCCTGCGGGCACGGCATCGGCGCGACCCGTGGAGAGGTCATCCAGGGCCACCACGTCGTGGCCGCGCTCCAGGGCGAGGCGCGCAACACGTGCGCCCACGAAGCCCGCTCCTCCGGTGATGACAAGCCGCATGGCGTGGATCCTACGTGCCCCGGGCGCCCTCGCGCCGCGCGGCATGGCACCATGCGCCGCGCATGACGTGGACGCGATCCTGGGTCGGCCTCTTCCTGGCGTGGGCCCTCGTCGGCGCCGCGTGGGGCGGTCCCGATCGGCCTCCGGGCGACCTCGTCTTCGACCGTGAGACCCTCGACCTCGGGGCCCGGCGCCAGCAGGACGAGGTCACGGCCACCGTCACGGTGACCAACCACGGCACGCGGCCCCTGGAGCGCCTGCGGGCGATTGCCGACTGCGGCTGCTACGAGGCCACGCTCGGGGCCAGCCGGCTGGAGCCCGGCCAGCAGACCGAGGTCGCCATCCGGTTTCGCACCCTCACGTTCACGGGGCGCTTCGCCAAGCACCTGAAGGTGCTCTACGAAGGACCCGAGCCGGCCCAGTCCGAGCTGCGCATCGAGGTCGCGGTGGTGGCGGGCGTGGTGCTCAAGCCCGGCCGCTTGCACCTGGGCAACGTGCGTCTCGGGGAGCGCCCGGCGGGCGAGGTGGCCGTCTGTTGGTACGAGGGCGAAGGCAAGCCGTTCGAGGTGCGCGGGCTCGCGGTGCCCGATGCACGTGTCGAGGTGGAGACCGCCCCCTACCTGGACGCGCGGGATCCCAAGTGGCGCGGCGTGTTGCTGAAGGTGCGCTTCCTCGACACGCTTTCGCGCGGGCCCCATGCCTTCGAGGGCGTCCTGACCACGACATCGACCGACCAGCCCGAGGTGCGCTTGCCGATCACGGCCGTGGGCGTCGGTCGGCTCTGGCTGCCCTCCAACCGTCTGTCGGTGGGCATCGTCGCGGCGGGCACGCCGCGTACGGCCACCATGCCGCTTCGCGTGCTCGAGCGCGGGCTGGTACCTGGGCGCTTGGAGGCGGTCGTGCCGAGCGGGCGTCTGCAGGCGGTCGTGGAGACGGCCGAGCCGGAAGGCTGGACGCTGGCCGTCACCGTTCCCGCCGACGCGGAGCCGGGGCCCATCGACGAGATCGTGGAGGTCCATACCGACGTGGAGGGGGAAGAACGCCTCGAGGTCAGGGTCCTCGGTCACGTGACGCGGTAGACTCGCCCGATCGTGCGCTTCCTCGCCGTTCTCCTCGTCCTGTTCGCCTCTGCCGCCGCCCGAGCCGACGAGCTCGAGCGGGGGCAGCACCGCGATCTCGTGGCCGATCGGACCGAGCACGACTTCGGCGACGCCGCGCAGGACGCCGAGCGCCAGACCACCATCACGATCACCAACCGTGGCGAGAAGAAGGTCACGGGCATCTTCGCGACCGGCGAGTGCGGCTGCAACGAGCTCACGCTCGGCGCGACCGAGCTGGAGCCAGGCGCCAGCACCGAGCTCAAGGTGATCTTCCGCACCCTCTGGCACGCCGGGTACCTCGTGAAGAAGATCCGCGTGCGCACGGCCGACCCGAACGCCGGCGAGCTGCACATCACGCAGCGCATCGCCATCGTCGACGGGCTCGTGCTGACGCCCCACAGCGTCACGTTCCGCGACGTCAAGCGCGGCGACACGCCCACCGAGACGTTCTCCCTGCGCTGGTACGAGGGCCACGGTCAGCCGTTCCAGGTCACGGGCGTGACGGTGCCGGGGCACGCGTTCACGCACACCATCCGTGCCTACGAGGACCCGGCCGATCCTTCCGTCAAGGGCTGGGAGGTGGCGCTTGCGTTCGGCGAGCCCGCCGTCGAGGGCACGCTGTCGGCCGAGGTGCTGGTCACCACCGACCACCCGGACCACCCGCAGCTGACGCTGCCGCTCTACGCCAACGTGTCCGGGCCCGTATGGATGCAGGCGCGCACCGTGCAATTCGGCTCGCGACCCGCGGGCGAAGAGCGCGCCACCACCATCCGCTTCCGGCCGACCGACCCCGAGGCCCAGCCCTTCGGCGAGGTCAAGGCCACCGCACGGCTCGGCAAGGTGCAGCTCGAGGTCGGGCCGGACCCGGTCCACTTCGACAAGGGCGGCTACTGGTTCCTGAAGGTCACGCTGCCTGCCGACACGCCGCCGGGGCCCGTCGAGGGCGAGGTGGTGACGTTGGACGTGGGGATCGAGGGCGAGGCGCCCATCGAGCTGCCCGTGAAGGCGCACGTGCGCAAGGAGAGCGGCGATGGCGCAGCAACCGGTGGCTCGTAAGGGGCGCGCGCGCAAGAAGGCACGGGGCGGCAATGCCATCGTGCTGTTCCTGCTCTTCGGCGCGGCGCCGCTGGGCCTGCTCACGTGGTTCTTCCTGCAACCCGAGGCGACCCGGGAGCAGATGCTGCAGCAGATCCCGGAGGGCGTCGGCGGGCGGGCCGCCAAGGCCGGCATCTGCCTGGCGGTCCTGATCGGGCTGTCGGTCGTGGCGCTGCCCGCCTTCCACGGGGCGTCGAGCGCGCTGCGCGGCGTGCTGGACAAGATGCGCACGGCGCCGATGTGGCGGCGTGTGCTGATGTCGCCGTTCGAGCTGATCCTGGGCCTCGTGTGGCTGGTCGTTCAGGTCAGCTTCGCCGTGGACGTGCTCTTGATCGTGGCCACGTCGCTTGGCCTGCTCTTGGCCACGGCGCGGATCGTGCTCCCGGATCTCTTGCCCGGCATTGCGCCCTGGCTGTAAGAGTTCCCCGCCCGGAGGACCCGCCCATGGCACGTGCCCCGCTGCCGGTAGCCCTCGTCCAGACGCATGCCGACGGCGATGCCGACGCCAACCTCGAGCGCACGGCCGACCTCGTGGCCGCGGCGGCTCGCAACGGCGCCAAGCTCGTCGTGACGCAGGAGCTGTTCCGCTCGCCCTACTTCTGCCAAGTCGAGGACGCCAGCCTCTTCGCGCTGGCCGAGTCCATCCCCGGCCCCAGCACGGCGCGCCTCGGCGCCGTGGCCGCGGAGCACGGCGTGGTCATCGTGGCGAGCCTGTTCGAGAAGCGCGCACCGGGGCTCTACCACAACACGGTTGCCGTGCTGGAGAGCGATGGCTCCATCGCGGGCACCTACCGCAAGATGCACATCCCGGACGACCCGCGCTTCTACGAGAAGTTCTACTTCACGCCGGGCGACCAGGGCTTCACGCCCATCGACACGTCCGTCGGGCGTCTGGGTGTGCTGATCTGCTGGGACCAGTGGTTCCCCGAAGCGGCGCGCTTGATGGCCATGGCCGGTGCCGAGCTGCTCATCTACCCCACGGCGATCGGCACGTGGGCGGGCGAGATGGAGCTGCGCACCATCCAGCACCAGGCGTGGCAGACGCTGCAGCGCAGCCACGCGATCGCCAACGGCCTCCACGTGCTCGCGATCAACCGCGTGGGCGTCGAGGACGAGCTCACGTTCTGGGGCGGCAGCTTCGTCGCCACGCCCGACGGCCAGCTGCTGGCCGAAGCGGGCGACACCGAGCAGACCGTCACGGCCACGATCGACTTCGAGAAGACGGAGCGCATGCGCGAGGGCTGGCCCTTCTTCCGCGATCGGCGCATCGACGCCTACGAGGACCTGCTGCGCCGCTGGCGGGACGGCACCGACCGTGACTGAGGCGAGCAAGGCCTGGAAGCGCATCCGCGGCGCCACGCCGCGGGCGCAGGGCTACACGTGGCCCGCCGAGTGGTCCAAGCACGAGGCCACGGTCATCGCGTGGCCGCACGACCCGAAGACGTGGCCCGACTGCGTGCCCGAGGCGGAACAGGTCTTCGCGCAGCTGGCCACGGCCGTCGGCACGGGCGAGATCGTCCATGTGCTGGTCAAGGACGAGGCGATCGAGGCGCGCGCGCGCCAACACCTGACCGAGGCGGGCGCGTCCTCGCGCGTTCGCCTGCACCGGGTGCCCACGGCCGACTCCTGGCTGCGTGACACGGGTCCCATCGTGGTGGCCCGTGGCCGGGGGGCCTCGCGCGAGCGCTTGGCGCTCGACTTCCGCTTCGACGCGTGGGGCGGCAAGTACGAAACCCTGATGGCCGACGACGACCTGCCGCCGCGCCTCAAGAAGGTGCTCGGGCTTCCGACCAAGCGCATCGAGCTGACGCTCGAGGGCGGAAGCATCGACGGCGACGGACAGGGCACGATCCTCACCACCGAGCAGTGCCTGCTCAACCGCAACCGCAACCCGGACCTCACGCGGGCCGAGATCGAATGGCACTTGCGCGAAGCACTGGGCGCCAAGACGGTGCTCTGGCTCGGCGCTGGGATCGAGGGGGACGACACCGACGGCCACGTCGACGACATCACCCGCTTCGTGGCGCCCGGTGTGGTCGTGACCGTCGTGCAGGACGACACCACGAACCCCGACCACGCGCCGCTCGACGACAACCTGCGCCGGCTGAAGGCCATGGAAGACGCCCGCGGCCGTGCGCTCGAGGTGGTGACGCTGCCCATGCCGGAGCCCGTGATGGGCAGCGACGGGCGGCCGCTCCCCGCGAGCCACGCCAACTTCCTGATTGCCAACAAGGTCGTGTGCGTGCCCGTCTTCGGCCAGCGCAGCGACTCGGTCGCTTGCAAGCGCCTCGCCCGCCTCTTTCCCACCCGCCGCATCGTCCCCATCCGCTGCGACCGCTTCGTCGAAGGCATGGGCGCCCTGCACTGCGTCACGCAGCAGATCCCTGCGTAGGGGCTACGGGTCGGGGACGATCAGCTCGACGCCATCGCGAATCTCG
>JACKGW010000020.1 GCA_020631815.1 Planctomycetota bacterium
GTCCCACTTGACGAGCTCGACGGCGCCGTCGTGAAGAAGTAGGACGCTCGGCTGCGAGTGCTCGAGCGCGCGGGCACGATCGTCTTGAAGCGCGCGCAGTACAACGATGGCACACACGCAGCAGGCTGCGGACAGGACGGCTGCCGACCAGGCCGGGTTTCGCGATGCTCGACCGTAGTCGCGATCTTCGATGCGAGTGGCCCTGCCCATGGCGACGTACAGCAGGGGCAAGGCCAGGAGGAGATTGGCCGCGACGTACACCCATGGTGCGACGAGGCCATCCTCACCGGAACCCAGTACGCGCAGGACGGACGCCATGTAGGAGAGCACCCCAACTGCGACGGCCGTCAGGCCCCCACCGAGCACGGCGCGCCACCACGGTCCGGACGACGTACCGGCCAAGTTGCCCGCGGCCAGCGCAGGGATGAGGACGCTGAACCAAGCGAGCTGAACGCCGAGGGTCTGCGCTGACCACAGATCCCGCGCTTGGCGCACATCGTCGATCCAACCCAGCCAAGAGAGCGACATCGTGACGCCAAGGCTGGCGACGAGAACGACGCAGCAGGCGACGAGCCGCGCGCGAAGCAGGGAGCGCGCATCGAGGGCGCGCTGCAGAAGACCCTCACGTGTTCCGGCAAGGCGGTCTCGAACCGACGCCCACAGGCCCAGCCCATAGGAGACCAGCGTCACGACCCCCCATCGCTCGCCGAAGCCTCGCTCGATGCCAAGGATCCACGTGTCGTTGCCGCGATCCCACCACGCCGCAACGAACACCGCGGCACACAGCGCGAACCACGTCGCCAGCCAACGCCGGTCATGTCGCCAGAGGGCGGCCGTCATGACACAGCTTCCGAGGCGAGGCTGCTAGCCCGCCAGGGGATGCGACGCTTCAGGAGGCCGTGATGCGGGACTCGGCCCCACGCGCGCGGCCGCAGGAGGATCCAGTGGGCGAGCAGCACGGCAGCTCCCCCAAACAACGCGCCGAGCGTCCACACCCACGCCACAGGGCGACCGACGTGAAGCCTGCGCGTCCGCCATGCGGTCAGCAGGGCGGCGAGGAGCCCGATGGCAGCACTCCACCAGACGATGGAGCCATTGTGGCCCTTGGCGACATAGCGCGTCGTGCCCCACCCTCGGAGCGCACCCACGTGCGAAAGCACGTTCATGGCCGGTGCATTCAGGACGCTGGCAAGAGCCACTCGCGCCTCCTCGTCTTTGGCGATCCCGGCGGGTCCAAAGACATGCTCGATCAGGACGCGCCCCTCTTCGTCGAGAACGCGTCCGCGCACGTACAGCGGCGCGACCCGTTCGAACTCCTCGTAGGTGCCCAAGGGGCCCGGCAAGACCCCGTTGGTGGCCAGCGACCAGTTCGTGACTTGGGAGGCAGGGACCCAGGTCTGCCCTTCCAGGAGAGCGAACCAGCCCTCGGACGTCCTTGCTTGCAGGCCCGTCCAGTGCGACCTGGGGGGTTGCTCGGACGTCGCCTGCGGATCAGCCAACGTTCCCGAGCGTGCATCCCAGGCGAGGAGAGGCTGACCTCCGGGCAGGGGCAAGGGCTGCATGGCGTTCCCGTCTCGCAGGACGCCGCGGTCTACGATCCACGCCGTGACGTCCGCGGGATCGAGGAGCACGTCGCCCCCGTCGACACGGCTGAGAAGCCACTTCGCGTTACGCGACAGGGGCTTTGCGTCGTTCCGTCGGAGAGGGTGCCTACGCGCGGACGATCTCGCACGGGGAGACCCTGGCCCATCGTAGCCGGCGCCCCACGCAACGACCTCCCACCCCGCTCCACGCACCTGCTGCAGCATGGTGCAGTTGCCGTCGAGTGAGAAGTGCACACGCGCCTTGCCGGTCTCGGGGACCAACGGCAGATCCGTCCGGCTGAGGATCGGTTCGTACGGGAGTGGCAGGCGCCGCGTGAGCTGACCGATGCTCCGCGGTTGAAGGACTGCAATCGTGGCGAGTGCCTCGCCGGTGCGTGCTCCCAAAGAGGGCCTCCATTTGGATCCCTCAGCTGGCGCAGCGCCGTCCTGAGCCACACGCTCCATCCAACGCGGATCTGCTGCCCCACCAAGGGGGATGAGATACTGCCTCCCCTCTCCCTGGACGAGCCACACCCAGGGCTGCTTGGCATCGATTTCCCGAACCATCGCGTCGGCGTAGCTCAACGTGCCAAGGTCGGTCGCGTAGATCACAACGAGGATGCCCAGACCCGCGGCTAGAGCTGGCCAACGTTCTGCGCGTCCGTGATCCCGGTCGGCGCCCCGCACTTGCCGGGATGCCGCAAGCGCAAACACGGGGAGCGAGAGCGCGATCTGGACAATCGCGTAGGCGAGTGGATGGCCGTGGGCAGCACCAGGTGCCCACACGAGACGCCACCAGGCTGCCCCGAGGCATGCGACGCAGAGGGTGGCGATCCCGATGGATGCCGCGACCGCGCTCCGAAGCCAAGGTCCACCCACCGTGGACAGGGCGAACCCAGCGGCGACACCCGGGACCAAGCACGTCAACCAAGCCAGCTGGGCACCAGCATGCTCGAGGGACCACAGCTGGCGCCGAGCCCGCCGATGATCCAGGAGCCCAAGCCACGATGCGACCATGACGAGGAGAACTGCGAGCAGGACGACCAAGACACCCCCGAGGGCCCTCGATGCAAAGAGCTTCCCAGCAGAGACCGGTCGTTGGATCCAGTTCTCCCGCGTCCCCGCCACGCGATCCCGCAAGCCAAGCACGACGCCCACACACATCGAGAGGCCGAAGACCGCCAACCAGCGCACGAGGAATCCCCGCTCCAAGCCAGGGATCCAGGTGGCGTTGCCCTGGTCGTTCCACAGGAGCCCAAGGCCCGCGAGGCAGGCCGCGAAACACACGGCTAGTCGACGCGCATCCTGTCGCCAGACCGCCCACATCACGCCACCTCGGCAGGTGCGGGTGCTTCGGCGTCGGCGGCCACGAGGTCGAGGAAGAGCTCCTCGAGACCCAGGCAAACGGGGTCGCCCAGGAACGCGCCAGCGCTGCGCAGGCGATCGAGCAGGTCGTCGTCGACATCGAGCAGCGTGAGGTCGTAGCCATCGGGGACGCGGCGTGCACGAAGCACGCGCAGCAGCGGTGGCGGACCCTCCGAGGGGTCGTTCGGCTGCCAGAAACGGCGCTCGATGCGCTGCTTCAGCTCGTCGATCTCGCTATCGGCAATCAGAGCGCCGCCGTGGAGGATGCCGACGCGGTCGGCGATGCGTTCGACGTCGGTCATCACGTGCGAGCTGAGCAGCACCGTGCAGCCGGTGTCGGTGAGCGCTTGGATCAGGGCGTCCAGCAGCTCGCGGCGCATGACCACGTCGAGGCCCAGCCCGGGATCGTCCAGGATCAGCACTTCGGGGTCGGCCGACAGCGCCGCCACGAGCGCCACCTGTGCGCGCTGGCCGCGGCTCATCGTGAGGACGCGCTTCTTGGGATCCAGGCCCAACCGCTCGATCCAGGCGCGAGCGCGCGGCAGCGAGAACGAGGGCCGCGTGCCGGCCTCGAAGGCGAGGATGTCCTTGATGCGATCTAGCTTCTGGAGGCGGTGCCCCTCGGTGACGTAGGCAACCCGGCCGCGTGTGGCAGCCGACAAGTCCTCGCTGGACTCGCCCAGCAGCTGCGCTTCGCCTTGGTGCGGGAGCAGGAAGCCGAGCAGCGTGCGGATGGCCGTGGTCTTGCCGCAGCCGTTGCGGCCCAGGAGGGCGTAGACGCTGCCCTGGGGCACTTCGAAATCGAGGCCTCGGAGAACCCACGTCTTGTCGAAGCGGCGGTGGACGTTTCGGAACACGATCGGTGCAGCGTCCATGTCATCTCCCTACCTGGGCATGCTTGCAGCGCTTGAGCGCGGCCTCGAGGGCCGCGCGCAGTGCCGCGGGGGTGGCGCCCTCGTGCAGCGCATCCATCACGAGGCGCTCGAACTCCGCCTCCAGCGAGTCTCTGGGCGGCGGAGCCGAGGCCTCGGGCCGCTCGGCCACGAAGCACCCGGCACCGTGCCGACGCACGATCCAGCCTTGCGCTTCCAGCACGTCGTAGGCCTTGACCACGGTGTTGGGGTGGATGCCCAGCTGGCGCGCAAGCTCGCGCACGGAGGGCAGGCGATCACCGGGGTGCGCGCGGCCCTCGGCGACGGCCTTCTTGACCTGCCCCCCCACCTGCTCGAACAGCGGGGTCCCGTCCGTGGGATCCACGCGCAGCAGCAGGGCTCGGGGTTTGGACTGTGCCATCTGTTCTATGACAGATAGAACAGTTGGAGGGAGGCGTCAAGCGGGAATCTCAGGAAGCTCCGGATTCCCGGGCAATCGGCTCCAACACCGGCGGGGGCTGGTGCAGGACCTCCATCATCTGGGTCGCCGTGAGGTGACCGGAGGCCGCGAGGACACGCACCAGGGCGAACACGGTCGCCTTCAGCTCGGCGACGTCCTGCTCGAGCTCGCGACGCCGACGGCGAAACATGCGCCGCTCTTTTCGGCGCATCATGCGGAGCTGGCTGTGGAGAAGATCCCAGTCACTCCGGTTCATGAACCCATCGTTCAACAACCAGCGCCAAACCCCCATGACAGGCCTCCGCGGGCGAAACGCCGCGCCCAGCCTACGGTCACGAGGTGGGCCCAGGCGCGCCCGCCTGCTCCTTGCGTACCATGCCGGGCATGCGCACCCTCCACCTCCCCCTCTTGATCGTCGTTGCCCTGCTCGCCTCGCCCCTCGCCGCACGTGCGGAGGAGGGAGCCGAGGAGACCTGGAACCGCATGCACATCAACGGCGCCCCCGCGGGGTGGGCGCACGGGGTCATGAAGACCGGGGTTGGCGAGAGCCCGCTGGTCGTCTCGACGTCCGAGAGCGAGATGAGCATCAAGCGCATGGGCCAGACCATGGAGGTCGGTTCCAGCAGCACCACCGAGGAGACGATCGACGGCAAGCTCCTGCGCATCGACAGCAAGACCAAGCAGTCGGCCATGGTCGCGGAGGCCACCTATGTCTTCGCGGACGGCAAGCTGACCATCACGACGAAGATGATGGGCAACGAACGCTCCGTGGACCAGAAGGTGGCGCCCGACTTGGTGGGTCCCGCCTACATCGAGCGCGAGACGCGCACGCTGGTGGGCACCACGGACGAGACCCGCACCTTCAAGACGTTCATGCCGGACCTGCAGAGCGTCGTCATCATGAAGGTCACGTCCAAGGGCCTCGAGACGCTGACGCTGCGCGATGGCAGCACGCTCGAGACCACGCGCATGGAGACCTCGATCAAGACGGACTCGGGCATGGACCTGCCGATCGCACCGACGGCCTGGGTGAACGCCGAAGGCAAGGCCGTGCAGAGCCTCGTCGAGATCGCCGGCATGAAGATCGAGACGTTCCTCGTCGACTCGGAGGCCGAAGCCAAGTCGACCGAGTCCTCCTCGGGGCCGACCACGACGCCTGACCTGTTCGAGGCCACGCTCCTGCGTGAGAACGACCCCATTCCGGTTCCGCGGCGCCTCGAGGCCGCGTGGATCCGGATCGGCAAGAAGAACGATGCCGCGCGCCTGCCCACGCTGGAAGGGCCCGGCTTCCACGTGACGCCGGAGGGAGAGGACGCGATCCTCGTGCATGCCGAGCGACGTGTGCCGCCCGCCGACAAGCAGGGCACGCACCCGCTGGCCTCGGCTCCTGCCGAGCTGATCGATGCCTTGGGTGCCAGCTCGATGGTCCAGAGCGACGCCGAAGAGATCGTGGCCATCGCCAAGCGCGAAGTCGGCGAGGGCACGACGGCTTGGGAGGCCGCGCAGCGCTTGGAGCACTGGGTGTTCGAGCACATCTCGAAGAAGTCGATGGGCGTGGGCTTCGCCTCGGCGCTCGAGACCTGTCGCTCGGGCGAAGGCGACTGCACGGAGCACGCCGTGCTCCTGGCCGCCCTGTGCCGCGCCGCGGGCATTCCCGCGCGCGTCCTCATGGGCATCGAGTACCTCGCCGGCATCTGGGGCGGCCACGCCTGGAACGAGGTCTGGATCGACGGCGCCTGGTACCAGCTCGACGCCACGAACGCCTACGGCTTCGTGGACCCGCTGCACCTGCCCTTTGCCCACCTCGTCATGAAGGAGGGCGGCGCGGCCGAGATGGCGCAGCTGATGGGCGTGCTGGGCACGATCACGGTGGACATCGTCGAAGTGCAGCGCGACGGTCGTCGCATCGTCGTGGGTGATCCCGCGCTGGTCGGCCCGACCGACGACGGTCGATGGCGCAACGCCGTGCTCGGCATCTCCTTCGCCGTGCCCGCGGGCTACGAACTGGACGCGCCCAACCCCCGCCAGGGGATGAGCATCCGCGTCATGGAGCTCGACGGCACGACGTCCGAGGGCAAGGACGTCGAGATCGAGATCGACATGATCGACGCGCCCGCCGACTCGTCCTTCGACGAGATCCTGAAGCCGCTCGGGGCCGCGGCCGCCGACGCGAAGGCCGTCCAGATCGACGGTCGCGAAGGCCGCACGGTCACCCGCACCGTGGGCTCGCGCGCACAGCGCCGAACCATGGTGATGGCCGACGGGGCCCTGTGGATCTTCAACCTGGACCGCGCCGGTGGCCCCGCCGAGGACGCCGCCTACGACGCCTTCCTCGCCAGCATCGACTTCGACGAACGCTGATCCCCGCGCAGCCCACGCCTCGGACCGTCTGGGCGTGGGGCAGGTGCCCGGCTGTAGCCTTGGCGCACCGATGGACGAGCCCGCCGACCTCCGCTTTGCCGACCTGGGCCTCTCGCCCGAGCTGCTGAAGGCGGTGGACGAGCTGGGCTACGAGACGCCGTCAGCCATCCAGGCCCAGGCCATTCCGCCGCTGTTGGCGGGCCGGGACCTGATCGGGCAGGCCCAGACGGGGACCGGCAAGACGGCCGCCTTCGCCCTCCCCCTCCTGCAGCGTCTCGACATGTCCCGCCGCGACGTCCAGGCGATCGTGCTGACGCCCACGCGCGAGCTGGCCATGCAGGTGGCGGAAGCGGTGCGGGCCTACGGCAAGCACGTTGGCCCCCACGGCGTGCGCGTGCTTCCCGTGTACGGCGGCCAGCCGATCCACCTGCAGCGCAAGGCGCTCCAGGGCACCGTGCACGTGGTCATCGGCACGCCGGGCCGCGTGGTGGACCACCTCGAGCGCGGCACGCTGAACCTCGCCGGCGTGCACTTCTTCTGCCTCGACGAAGCCGACGAGATGCTCAACATGGGGTTCCTCGAGGACGTCGAGTGGATCCTCGAGCACGCCAAGAGCGACCGGCAGATCGCGCTCTTCTCGGCCACCATGCCGCCGCCGATCCGGCGCGTGGCCGACAGCCAGCTGCACGACCCGGTCGACGTGCAGATCCGGCACGCCACGCGCACCGTCGAGCGCATCGAGCAGGCCAGCATCCGCGTGGCGCGCCACGAGAAGGCCGAGGCCCTCGAGCGCCTGCTGGGTGTCGAGGACCACGAGGCCGTGCTGGTGTTCGTGGGGACCCAGCGCGGGGCCACCGAGCTGGCCGAGCATCTGCAGGCCCATGGCTTCGGCGCGGACTGCATCCACGGCGGCATGAACCAGGCGCAGCGCGATGCCGTGGTGAAGCGCCTGCGCGCCCGCAACATCCAGATCGTGGTGGGCACGGACGTGGCCGCGCGCGGCTTGGACATCGACCACATCGGCCTCGTCGTGAACTACGACCTGCCGCGGGATCCCGAGGTGTACGTACACCGCGTGGGGCGCACCGGTCGTGCCGGCCGCGCGGGCCGCGCCATCTCGCTGTGGCAGCCGCGCGAGCTGCACTTGCTGCGCAGCATCGAGCGCTTCAGCGGCCAGCCGATGGAGCCCATGCGTCTCCCCGGCATCGAGGAGCTGCTGGCCCGTCGGCGCGAACGACTCGCCGAACAGCTCCTGACGCTGCAGGCGGAAGACCTCGGCGAGTTCGTTGCGTGGGCGCAGGAGCTGATCGCCGCGAACGACGTCGACGCCGAGACGCTGGCCGCGGCCGCCTTGCGCCTCGCGTGGGGCGAGGGCCCGCTGCACGCGCCCGAGTCGGCGGCAGCGCCCGACACCGGTGACGCCCAGGGTGGACCGATCGACTACGTCGAGATCGTCGTGCCCGTGGGTGCGCGCGACCGCATCCGACCCGGCGCCATCGTGGGCGCCATCGCCGGCGAGACGGGGCTGCCCGGCAAGATCGTCGGACGCATCAACATGCGCGACAGCGTCACCTTCGTGCAGGTGCCACGGCAGCACCTCCAGCTGATCCTCGAGCGACTGGCCGACGTACGCATCGGCGGTCGCCTCGTACGTGCGCGATTGGCCCATCCCGAGGGCGGCGACGGCCGGCCGGCGGGACGGCCCCAGCGCGGACCCCGCGGACCTCGAGGACCGCGGGCTCCCGGCCGCCCCCATCGCAAGGGGCCGCGTCGCTCTTGACCTAGCGCCAGCTGATGTGGCTGAAGCGCAAGGCGCAGTTGTCCAAGCACACGCCCATCTTCGTGCCCGGCACGTCGTAGATGCCGAGGACCACGTCATTGGCGGTCAAGGTGACGCCGCCCTCGCCGCGTGTGGCCTGCAGCCGCCAAGGACCCGTGGACCGGGCGGGCAGCTTGCCAGCGCCGAGGCGCTTCCACGCGCCGTTGACACGTCGGTTCACGACGAAGCCGCCGCGATCGTCGAGCAGGGCCACGGTGTAGGACTGGTTGTCCTCGTATGCGATCAACAGGCCTCCCTTGAAGGGCCCCTCGGGGACGTCCAGGCAGGCCGAGATGTGCGTCACGTCGCCACGCGCGCGACAGGCGCTCGTGACGCCGGCGATGCCCTCCACGCCATCGGCCGCAAGACCGGCCCAGTCGTTCCAGATGGGTACGAACGGCTCCTGCTGCGTCGCGAGCCACGCCAGCAGCTTGGGCAGCAGGCGCCGCGGAGGGCCGAAGACCTTCGGGAACACGGAGGCCGCGGGTTGCCCTGCGTCGAGCTTGCGCGCGAGCTGCGTGAACTTCTTGGCGTAGCGGCCCTTCTCCCCCGTGAGCAGGAAGCGGACCACGGCCCATTGCTCGGCACGGCTCGAGGGGCGCTCGGAGGCGACCATGGCGGCGAGGTCGTAGTCGGGCTGCCCCATGGTCTCCAGCGCGCGCGCCGGGTAGTCCGCGAGCGAACAGAAGGGCACGACGCCCAGTATCAGCGTCTCGCCGTCCCAGTAGTGGCGCGAGAGGTGCTCGACGAGCCCCTCCACGTACCACCCGTCCTTCGGCATCGCGTTCTTGGTGCGCGCGAGGAAGTGGAACTGGTGCATCGCCTCGTGCAGCAGCAGCTGGCGCGAGTTGTAGATCGTGGGCTGGCGGAAGAGGTAGACCCGCCGCGTGCGCGGGGCGTAGTACCCCCCCGCCCCGACGGGCGCGAGGATGCCGTCGTCTTCCATCGTGCGCACCCAGTCGGCCTGGGTCGCGACATAGCGGATGGAGAGGCGCTCACCGTCTGCAAGCGGGGGCTCGGCACCGAAGAACGCGACCAGCTGGGGCCAGAGCGCCTCGAGCACCCGTGCGTAGACCTCAGATGTCGCGGCGTCGATGTTCGTCTCGAGCTGGTAGTGCTCCGAGGGGTAGGCCTCGAGGCGAAGGGCCGACGCCTCCGGCGCGCTCGACTCCTCGGCCGCGAGACGCCGAGAGCCCGCGGCTCCGAGGACCGCAAGGAGGGCGAGGGCCGGGATGCTCAGACGACGCATCGAGCCAGCCTAGCGGCGCGTGCACGCAGCCCCAGCCGGAGGTGGCCGCGCGCAGCGGGGACCTGGACCGGGGCGGAAATGCTCCGATCGCTCGGACACATCGGGCTGCGAAAATGGCCTGCAAAGCCCTGATTTCAGGGACACCCGGGACCAAAGTTGTCCGAGCGCTCGGACACGCTCGTGCGCCCCCTAGGCCCCCGCACCGAGGGTCTGCAGCAGCACCCCGATGCCCACCGAGGCGCCGTTCGCCACGAGCGAGACCAGCAGGGCGAGGCGGACGGGGAGTCCGAGGCCCACCGTGTAAATCGCGGCCTCGACGAGGGTGACGAGCCCCTCGGCCAGCACCAGCGCCGCCGGGTTGCGTGTGGAGACGGGTGCCAAGCACAGCAGTGGATGCGTGACGAGGCTGGCTGCGGCCGCGACGAGAACCACCGTCCCCCACCGCCCTCGCGCCTTGCCGGCCCACGCCAGGAGCAGGACGGCGAGAGGCACCTCGATCAGGAGCGTCAGCAGGAACGCCGTCGTCTGGGTCATGTTCGAGCAATGCGCGGCCGCGTCAGCAGTGGGGAGAGCGCCAAGAGCAGGAGGGGGATCTCGATCCAAGCGTGAACAGCGGCGATCAAGCCGTAGGCGGTGCGCGTGCCGCGGAAGTCCTGCACGAACGACACGGCGGCCACCAAGCCGACGCCCAAGATCACGAGGCCAAGCACGCGGGCGCGTGGCCACGGCAAGCGCGGTCGGTCCATACCGCCCTCGGTGGGCGCAAGGAGACGAGGCAGAACCAGCAGCACGGCGCCGTAGTGCATCAGCTGCAGGTAGGTGACGGCCGTGAACAGCGGCGTTGCCCACGACGTGGCCAGGACCGGCTCGGGCACGAACACGCCGCGATGGCGGGCCAGCGCACCGACCGAGCCGAAGGTGGTGTCCGGAGCGAAGAGCCCCAGCTGCGCCAGCCACGCCGAGGGCCACCCCGTAGCAAGCAGCAACGGAACGCCCAGGAACAGGAGGGGGAGACTCCACGCCAGCGTTCGCTGGTGGCGGGAGCCCGCCGTTCGCTCCAGCAGGAAGCCAATCGGCGTGAGGTTGTGCAGCACGGCCAGCAGGACCAGCGTGAGCAGCGGGGCCAGCCACGAGCCGACGGCCAGGCTGGCGCCCACGAGTAGCGCTACGACCGCACGAAGTGGCGTCGCCACGAGGTCCGGCAAAGCCACGAAAGCCATGACGGCCACCACGCCCAGCTCGGCTACATAGCTGTCGCGGACGTCCATGGCACCGAGCAGGCCCACGGCCCGAAGGCCCACGGCAAGACCAAGCAAGCCGACGAGCGCCGCCACCTGCGACCCCGGGAGCCGTCGGCCGAAGCGACCATCTACGTAGCGGAGCTCAGCGAGGACGTGCGGGAGGCCGAACAGGGCGAGCGAACCCGCGTAGGCCACCAGCGGCATAGCGGTGGCCACGAGGCCCGCAAGCAGTGCGAAAGCCGCCACGCTCGCGGCCCGCGGCAGGAGGCGCGGCTCGGGCTTGGCCGCGGCCTCAGTCCTCATCGTTGGACCGGCTGCCCTGGACGCGCTTGCGCACGATGGTCAGCACGATGCCCAGTCCGATGATGGCCACGAGAAGGCCCACCCACACGGGCCAGCGGTTCGCCTTCTCCATCACAGGTGCCGGTGCAGGGAGGTCACCGACGATGGACATGAGCTGGGGCGTTGGGAGCGCACTCGACGGCACGGGGACGGCTCCCGGCTTGGGCGCAGGGGCCGCCTCGGGCAGCGGCGGCAGCTCGCGACCCATCTCATCGAGACGAACGACGGTCTGCTCGAAGTCGATGCCCTCGGCTTCGATGCCCTTCAGGCGATAGCGAACGAGCAGGCTGTGGACGGGATCATCGCTCTTGACGAGCGTGCTGTAGCCCAGGCCCACGACGTGGCCCGTGGCGGGATTCGCCTCGAAGGTGTGCTGCTTGCGCTTCGCGAGCGTGGCGAGGACGGGGGCTGCATCCGCCGCCGGTAGGAAGAGCAGCGTCCGCCCGTTCTCGAACCGCTCGGGCCGGTCCTGAGGTGTTGCCCGCCCGGTGACCCGGAGACCCGGGCCCCATCGGTGTAGTCCCGTCACCCAGAAGGCGACGTACCCGGCCCCACGCTGCGGGATGTCGAGCGTGTCTCCCAGGCGAATGATGTCCGGTGGCGTGACGTGCCTGGGGTTGGCTTCCGCGATCGTGGGCCAAGCCTTGGCGTCACCGAGGTACTTGGTGGCGAGACCGCGGAGCGTGTCCCCCTTGGCCACGACGTGCTGACGCACGACCAGCTTGGCTAGCGGCCCCCAGTCCAGCTCGTAGGCAATGGCCACGCGCTTGGTGTCCGGCGGGTCGGGCACGAACACGTCCGCCCGAGCGCCGCTGGGGCGCACGCTCGCCATGAGCACGCCCACGAGAAGGGGACCCCACACGAACACGCCCCGTCGAGCCATGCACACCTCCGTTTCACACCTTCGACACCACCGAACGTATCGCGTTCCGCAGAATTGCAAGGGGGCGCCGAGAATCTGCCCGCGGTGTGGGTGCGGCTAGCGCGTACGTGCTCCTCGATCGCGCGGTCCGGCGAGCCGGCGGTTGGCCGCGGGCGTACCCTGGGCGCCATGAACATGCGTTGGTTGGGGATTTCGCTCGTGGTCGTGCTGGGGACACGTGGTGTCGCTTGGCCGGGAGACCCACCGCCGGTACCAGGCGCCCCCCAGGAGGGATCCAGGTCCGAGGAACGACCGTGGGCCCTGACGCAGCTTGATGCGCTGCCCCAGGCCGTCCGCCGGGTGGACCTGCCCTACCTCAGGACGGCGTATGAGTGTGCGATCACACTCGGCTGGATGGAACGGGTGCTCAGCCCGAAGATCCCACGACTGACGTCGACCCGCTCCTTCCACGTCTTCTGCAAGCTGGGGCCCCGCGGCGATGACGCCATCGTCGGCCATTGGGACGTCGAGGGCACCCGTGTGACGGTTCTGGATGGACGAACCCTCATCCTGGTGATCGAGCGCGGCGACGACGCCGAGACCCTGGCGGACTTCTGGGATGCGTGGTTCGGACCTCGCGAGCCCGTCGAGAACGGACCGCCTCGCGTGAGCGTCATCCGCTACGAGGGCAGGCTCCCGACGGGCGAGAGATACGGAACGGCAGCCTTCGAAGCGCCCTACGAGCTGGGCCTACGCCTGCCGGCGCGGTGGTTCCGTACCGCGACGAGAACCGTGGTGGAGTTCGAGAAGGTGGCCCGCCTCTCTCACTACGTGAGCCGCCGGCCCATCCGCTATCACCTCGCCCAAGCACGCAAGCTCATCGACGGCCTTCCGCCGTCGGACCCCAGGCCGTACCTCCGCTACGGCCCTGACAACCGTGACGAGCTTGCCGCCTCGCAGGCGCGGGCTCTGAATGCGGCGCTCGATCGGAGCACCAGCCCCCTCGAGCTGGGGCCCAACCCACCTGACGAGCTGCGCTGGCGGCGCGCGTGGCTGCTGCCTTGGCGCGAGGCCGTCTGGATCCGCCAGCGAGCGCTGACCGAGCACCTTGCCGAGCGCGGAGAGATCGAGGCCGCGCTCATGGCCATCGCAGTCAACCTCAAGGTCGCGGACATGACGCGCGCGGCAGCGATCCACCAGATGCTGGACCTCGGGACGCCGGACGTCCTCCGGTTCTGTGCCGAGCATGTCGGCCTGGTGACGCCAGTGGTATCGGCGCGGTCGGGGGAGCTGCACCGTTGGCAGCACCCCTGCCAGTGGGTGCTTCGTCAGGCAGGCTGGCCCGCCGTCCCCTACATCCTCGAGCGGCTTGCCAACCCGACGACTCCCACGGACGAGCTGGGCCCCTTGGCCTTCGCGCTGGTCGAGGCCTGTGGCAAGAGCGCGGCGCTGGCGCTGTTGGAGCCGACGCGCGCACGCGCAGAGCGCGAGGGCGGCAAGCAACCCGACGAGCGTTGGGTGGACATCCGCTCGCTCGTCACCGACCCGCCGCGACCGCGTCACCTCGTGCCCCCGCCTCCGAAGTAGCCGCATGCCGGTTCGCCGGGCAAAGGCACAGCGTGCCGTTGTGCCCACACATGGATGGCACATGAATCGTCATCCCCGCCAGGCTGGTGCGCGTTGACGCCCCACGGGCCCTGCGTAGGCTCCCCGCATGAGCGAAGCAGCGCAGCTGTCCCTCCGCGATCCGAAGAAGCCGCGATGGCTGACGTGGGGAGGCGGGATCGCGCTAGCGCTCGTCGCACTGGTCGTCGTCTGGTTCCTGCTGCCCAAGCCGGTCCCGAACACCATCCGTCTGGCGACGGGTGCCGAGGG
This sequence comes from Planctomycetota bacterium, assembly GCA_020631815.1. Classification (GTDB taxonomy): domain Bacteria; phylum Planctomycetota; class PLA2; order PLA2; family JAEUHO01; genus JACKGW01. The sequence goes on from JACKGW010000020.1 coordinate 14,030, forward strand.
GGGTGGCTACGACGCCTTCGGACGGCGCCTGGCCGAGGAGCTGGCCAAGGACGGCTTCAAGGTCGAGCTGGTCCGCACGCGGGGGTCGGTCGACAACGTCGAGAAGCTCCGCGAGCACGCGGTGGACCTGGCCTTGGTGCAGGGCGGAACGGTGCCCGAGGCGCAGGACGGCCTGAGCTCGCTCTGCGCGGTGTTCTTCGAGCCGCTCTGGCTCTTCCGGAAGGCGACCCTGGAGGTGGGCCAGCTGGCCGACCTCCGTGGACACCGCGTCGCGATCGGCAGGGAGGGCAGCGGCTCACGCTTGCTGATGACGAGCCTCTTGGAGGAGTCGGGCGTCACGCTCGACCAGCTCGACGCCGAGCCGCTCGGCGCCGACGAGGGGGCGAAGGCCCTTCGCGCCGGCGACATCGAGGCCCTGTCCTTCGTGGTCTCTCCGGACGCGGGCTACTTGCAGGGCCTGCTAGCCAGCGGCGACGACATCGTGCTCCACGACTGGACGCGGAGCGAGTCGTACGCCCGCCGCCGGCCCTACCTCCATGCGCTGACGATCACGCCGGGCCTGCTCGACATGCGCCAGAGCTTCCCGCCAGAGACCGTGCATGTGGTGGCCCCGGCCGCGTCCCTGGTGATGCATCCGGATACGCACCGTGGGTTGGTCATGCCCGTCATCGAGGCGTGCAACCGTCTGCTACGGCGCGGCACGCTGCTGGCCGAGTCCGGGACGTTTCCCAACCACCGCATGGTCGACGCGCCGATCGACGAGGACGCGGCCCGCTACTTCGAGGAAGGGCCGAGCTTCCTGTACCGGGTGTTCCCGTACCCGATCGCCCGTGTGCTTGATCGCTTGAAGCTGCTCATCATCCCGCTGCTCACGTTGCTGCTTCCGCTCTTCCGCGTGGCTCCACCCTTCTACCGCTGGCGCATGCGCGCGCGCATCTATCGGTGGTACGGGATCCTGCGCGAGACGGACGATGTGCTTCGCTCTCCCCACCAGAGCGCCGATGTGCAGCATGAGATCGAACGCCTCGACGCCCTCGAGCGTGAGATCACCGAAGTGACGATCCCGCTCTCCTACACCGACGAGCTCTACCACCTCCACATGCACATCGACTACGTGCGCGGGAAGCTCCGGCAGCATCTGGCCGAGGGCGGAAGCAAGGCCTAGGCGAGGCGTTCAGGCGTCACCACCGAGCAGCGGAACGAACGCGACGGCGCCGAGGGATCGCCGCTCGAAGACCTCCTCGCCCGTGCGACGGATCACGAGCAGCTCTTGGTCGTCGGGCCCGCCTCCCACGGGAATCGCGAGTCGGCCGCCGATGGCCAGCTGCTGCAGAAGAGCCCGGGGGATCTCGGGGCCGGCGGCCGACACGAGGATGGCGTCGAAGGGAGCGTGCTCGGGGAGACCTTGCGCTCCGTCGCCGTGCACGACGTGGACGTTGGTGATTCCCAGCTCCTGCATGCGTCGTCGCGCGTTGGTGGCCAGGCTCTCGAACCACTCGATGGCGAACACCTCCCGCGCCAGGTGGCCGAGGACGGCCGCCGCATAGCCAGAACCAGCTCCGACCTCGAGTACGCGGTCCGTCGGCCGGATCTCGAGGGCAGCGGCCATCACGGCAACAACGTAGGGCTGCGAGATCGTCTGGCCCTCCTCGATGGGGAGCGGCCTGTCTTCGTAGGCCCGGCCGCGCATGGCCTCCGGCACGAACGCCTCGCGGGGTACTCGGCGCATCGCCTCGAGTACGCGGACATCGTGCACGTCACGGCCAAGCAGATGCCGCCGGACCATCTCCTCTCGCTGCCAGGCGTACGTGGTCATGGTGACCTCCCGCGCCAAGTCGCTTCGCGATGAGCGGGTCCAGTCTAGGTCCTCGCCTCTCGTCGTCGCCGTTCGAGGACACGCTCGTAGGCAGCCAAGGTTGCGTCGGCCGTTCGATCCGCCGTGAGGCGAGCCTCCACGCGACGGCGACCGGCCTCGCCTTGCGCACGCGCTGCCGTCGGATCGGCCAAGGTGGCTTGCAGTGCCTGGGCCAAGGCCTCTGGGTCGGCGGGCGGCACGAGACGTCCTTCGACGCCGTCGTCGAGCAGCTCGGGGATGCCGCCGGCACGCGTGGCGACAACAGGCAGGCGCGCGGCCATGGCGTCGATCACGCTGGTGCCAAGGCCTTCTTCACGGCTGGTGAAGGCGAAGACGTCGAACAGGCGCAGCCACGAGGGGGCATCGGAGCGCCAGCCCACCAGGTGGATGCGGGCACCGAGGTTGGCGGCCGCGATCTGGGCCTCGAGCTGGGGTCGACGCTTGCCTTCCCCCACGATCACCAGGTGCGTGTCGGGCCGCTGCGCCGCCAGACGGGCGAAGCCGTCGACCAGCGTGGCGTGGTCCTTGTGGCCCACGAGCGCGCCGATCGTGCCGATGACCTTCGCGTCGGGGGCGAGGCCCAGGCTCGCGCGGAGGTCGGCCTCGGTGTGCGGCGCGCCGTCGATGCGTGCCAAGTCGACGCCGCTGTGGGCCACGCTGACGCGCTCGGGTCGCAAGCCGTCAGCCAAGAGGACCTCGCGGATGCGCTCGCTCACGGCGATCACATGGTCGACCCCGGGGTCGTACTTGATGCGGTCGAGCCCCGGGCTCTTGTGGCGAAAGATGCTGTAGTCGACGCGACGCGTGGCGACGAGGGCGGGACGGTTGCGGCCGCGAAGCCGCGCCGCCATGGCGATGAGGCCGTGGGCCTTGGAGGCGTGGGCGTGGGCCACGTGCGGGCGGACGCGACGGAAGAGGGCGGCCAGGGAAAGGACGGCGCCGACGTCGAGCTCGTTGGCGATGGCGAGCGGGGTCACGTGGAAGCCCTCGCGGCGAAAGCGCTCGTGGGCGGCCGTGCCGCGACGGACCGCGAGCACCTGCTCGACGCCGCGCTCACGAAGCGCCGACGCCAGGTAGAGCAGCTGCTGCTCACCCCCCCGCCATCCACGCTCGGACGTCAGGTGCAGGACGCGCAAGGGGGCTTCGCCGGGGAGCACGCGAACAAGGTACGCTTGCGGCGTCTCGCGCGGAGGTGTCTGATCCGGCGCAGCACCGTGAGGGGTGCAGGGGTGGTGCGGAATCAGCACCCCTGCTGCGCAGGCGAAGCCTGAGCACCGATTCCGCGCGGGAGCGCGGAACCGATCGGCGATAGGCCTCCCGCCTCGGGTCGCGTCGAGCGCGTGGAGCCATGCGGCCGACCGAGACAGCGACGCGGGGCGCCGGGTCTGACACCGGAGAGCGGCGATCGCCGGCCAAGGTGCGCGTGGAGCCCCGTGCGCAGCTACCCAGGCGTTCCGCGACGACTCGGTGGAGCCAGACCCCGCGCCCCGCGTCGCCACGGTGTGGCTCCGCTGCGCGGGATCAGGCACCCACCGGGGCTCCTACGGCACCAACACCAGCTGGGCGCGGTAGCGGGGGATGCCGCCGTCGCGCCAGGCCTCGGTGAGGACGTAGGCGGGGTGCTCCTTGGGCACGGCCTCGTAGCGCATCTTGCCGTTGATCACGACGGTGAGCGGCTTGTCGAGGTCGATCTGGTCCGCCGAGAGATGCAAGCGGAGACGCTTCACCCCTACGGTGCGAATCTCGATCCGGTCCCGCGCCACGATGCGGGCATCGACCACGCCCGCCGGATCGCCTGCCCCGGGCCCCTGCGGCTCGCGCGGGGCGAGGTCCGAGGCCACGACGGCCGGCCGCGTCTTCACCTCGACGCGCTCGCCGTCGCGCTCGAACACGAACACGCCGTCGCGGTCTTCCGAGGTCAGCGTGTCCAGCACCGCGCGCAGGATCGCGAGGTCCTGCGCCGTGCGGATGGCCTGGCCTTCCACCTCGACCAGCACGTCACCCGGCCGCACGTCGGCGTTGGCCGCCGCGCTGCCGTCCTCGACCTCCTTGATGCGCACGCCGGGCCCGGCGTAGTCGGTGTCCAGCGTGACGCCCAGTCGCGGGCGCGGGTTGGGTGCCGGGATCGGGAGCAGCTTGGTCGTGAGACCCACCGCACCCTTCACCCCTGAGGCCGTCTCCATGACCTCGACCCAGTCGCAGCGACCATCGAGCCACGGCATGCTCGACTGCCAGCGCACCTCGTTCTTGACCGCGCGCGGATGCGCATCCCAGAACGCCTTCATCGCCTCCCACTCGGCAGGTAGCGCGGTGAAGTCGTGGCCGGTGTCCGGGCGGTCGCCCCAGGTGAGGTCGCAACCGGCGGCCTTCATCTCGTCCATGAGCGGCTTCATCTGCGCGGTCGGATACAGCGTGTCCTTGCCACCGTGGATGGCCCACACGGGGCGAGAGCCCACGTTGGCCGCCGCACTCGGACCGCCCATGAGTCGCGTCACCAGGGGCTGGCCCATCAGCGCCATGAAGCAGCAGAAGGGCTCCGGGTGATGGAGCAGCAGGTGGTAGCAGCCGCTCGCCCCGTCGCTGAAGCCAGCACAGGCGATGCGGTCCGCGTCCACGTTGTAGCTGCGGCGTACGTCCGCGATGGCACCGCGGATCACGCCGACACCACCGGGCGTCCACCACTCGGCACCCAAGCGCCCCGACGGACACAGCAGCAGGAAGCCCTCTTCGGCGGCCTTCTCGGCCCAGAGCCTGAGGCCCGAGCCCCCGCCCCCGTCTTGGTCGCGGGCGACGCCACCGTGCAGCCACACGAGCAGCTTCATCGGCGTCGCGGCGTCGTAGCCCTGCGGGATCACCAAGTAGCAGGTGTGTTCGTTGCCCCCGGGGCCCGGCCTCTTCCAGACGTGGATGGTGCCCTTGGGGACATCCGTCTTGAACGCACGCCCAGCCTCGACTGCCGCGGCGACCTCACCGGCCGTGGCACCACTGCCGATCAGCCGCAGCGCCCATGCGCCGCGCGCAACGGAGTCCTCGTCCTCCCACCAAGCTGCAGCCTGGGCCACGAGCTCGCCATGGGGCCTCTCCGCGGGCTCGTCGGCCCAAGCGGGCCGTGCGGCGCCGCTCACGGCGAGCAGTGCCGCCGTCAGCCAGGGGAACAAGCACTTCATGGCGACTCCTTCGACGTGCGGGTCGATCGGGGTGGGATCAGGCCTTGGTCAGCTCTTGGCCGTTGCTCGTGTCCTTCACGACCAAGCCGTGCTCGTCGCGCAGCACGTCGCGCAGGCGGTCGGACTCGGCCCAGTTGCGCGAGGCGCGAGCCGCGGCGCGCTGGTCGAGCAGGGCCTGCACCTCGGACGACAGCGCCGGGCCTTCTTCCTTCAAGGCCAAGCCCAGCACGCGATCGGCGCGGTCCATCAGGGCCACGACCGATGCGGCGTCCTCGGGCGTGAGGGCGTCACCGTGGGCGCGACGGTTGGCCTCGCCCACCGCGTCGTGCACGGACGCGATCGCTTCGCTGGTGGACAGGTCGTCGTCCATGGCCGCGGTGAAGCGGTCCTCGAAGGCCTGGAACGTGGTCGAGGCCTTGGCCCCTTCCGCCAGCTTCGCGAAGCGTGTGCGCGCTTCGACCAAGCCGCGTCGCGTGGCGTGCGCACGGTCCATCGCACTCCACGAGAAGTCGAGCGAGTGACGGTAGTGCGACGTGGCCACGAGGTAGCGGAACGATGCCGGGCCGTCGGGGCCGCAGCGGTCGATGACGTCCTCGATCGTGTAGAAGTTCTTGAGGCTCTTCGACATCTTGCCGCCGTCCACCCGCAGGTGGCGGCGGTGCAGCCAGACGCGCACGAACGGGGTATGGCCCGTTGCTGCTTCGGACTGCGCGATCTCGTTCTGGTGGTGCGGGAAGAGCAGGTCTTCGCCACCCATGTGGATGTCGAACTCCTCGCCGAGGAGCTTCATGGACATGACCGAGCACTCGATGTGCCAGCCCGGTCGACCGTCGAGGATCTGCGCCGTACCGTCGATGACGAACGCGGGCGACCACCACACCTCGCCGTCGGCGGGCACATAGGCCTTCCACAGCGCGAAATCGGCGACTTGGTCCTTCTCGTACTCGTCGGCAGCCACGCGACCGCTCGCCCCCGCCATCAACGACTCGGGGTCGAGGTGCGCGAGCTCGCCGTAGGTGGGGAACGAGGACACCCGGTAGTAGATGCTGCCGTCCTCGGCCATGTAGGCATGGCCCTTGTCGAGCAGCGTTTGGATCATCGCGACCATGCCTTCGATGTGCTCGGTCGCGAGCGGCAGGTGGTCGATCATGCGCCGGGCGTCGAGCTGCTCGAGGCCGTCGAGGTAGATCTTCGTCCAGTGGTCCGTGAACGTCTTGCGGTCCTGTCCGGCCGCCTGGCTGTCACGGATGATCTTGTCTTCGACGTCCGTGATGTTCTGGACGTAGGTCACCTCGTAGCGCTCGCGAAGCCAGCGCACGAGCACGTCGGCGGCCACGAAGGTGGACCAGTTGCCGATGTGGACGTGTCCGTAGACCGTGGGACCGCAGGTGTAGACGCCGACCTTCGGCGGGTGGAGCGGCTCGAAGGGCTCCACCCGGCGCGTCAGGGAGTTGTAGAGCGAGAGCATGGCGACAGTCTCGCCATCACACGGTCTCCTCGGAAGGTCGGTCAGCCCCCATCGTGGGGGCTCCTGGGTCGAAGTCGGGCGTCGGCCGAGCCGGCAGGCCCCGGTCGTCGCGCAGCGCATTCTGCACGGCCCACAAGGTGTACCTGAACTTCTCCGCGGCGTCCGCGGGCCGCTCGGGTGCCCGGAGGGCCTCGAACCAGGGGTCGAGGACCTCCTCGCTGCGGGCCTCGAGGGCCAGGATCTCGTCGGCGGCCCGTCCGCGGGCCCAGCGGCCCAGGATGTCGGCGGCGACGTACATGGCGGGGTTGCAGAGGTTGCAGCCCATCGAGATGGCCTCGACGCGACCGTCGTTCACGCGGACCCGCACCTCGAGGACGTTCTTCCCGCCGCCGCGGCAGCCCTCGACCGTGGAGCGGCCGGTGGCATCGCCCTCGAGGGGCCGGAAGGCCTCGGGCACCTCGCCGCGCCCCCCCACCGCGAAGATGCGCTCCGCGTAGTGGCGTCGGACGGCATGCGAGATCGTCATGCGCCTTCGTCCATGGCCGCAACGGGGTCGGCCAGCACGCCCTCCACGACGTCGGCGAACACGTCGAGCTCGTCGAGCGTGTTGTAGAAGTAGACGCTGACGCGCAAGTTGTTGGCCGCGCTGCCGCGCGTGTCGAAGCGCTCGTGAAGGTACGCGTTCGAGCAGAACATGCCCACGCGCACCATCACGTTGGCCTGGCGGTCGGCCTGTCGCTCGATGGCGTTGATGAGCGCGCCGCTGTGGCTGGCCAGCGTGAGAACGCCGCCCCGCTGGTCGGCGTCGACCGGGCCGAGCAGCTGCAGATGGTCGCCGAGGAGGGGCAGCAGGCGGTGGGTGAGGTGGCGGTTGAGGCGCCGCTCATGGGCCTCGATGGCCTCGAACCCCACGTGGTCGCGCACGTACCGGATGGCTGCCGCCGTACCGACCATGCCTGCGTAGTGCTGGAGGCCCGCTTCGAAGCGACCGGGCGGCAGCTTGTACTCCACGCGGTCCAGCCACGTGTCCGACACCGTATCGCCGCCCACGATGAACGGGCGCAGGGCGGTCAGCGACTCCTTGCGGCCGTAGAGCGCGCCCATCGCCGTGGGCCCGCACATCTTGTGGATGCTGCACGCGAGGAAGTCCACGCCGAGGGCCTGCACGTCCACGTGCCGGTGCGGAACGGTCTGGGCGGCGTCCAGGACCAAGACGCCGCCGACGGCGTGCACGCGATCGGCCAGTGTCTTGAGGTCCTCGTCGGAGATGCGCGTGCCGTCGAGGTTGCTGGCGTGGCCGATGGCGAGCACGCGCGTGCGCGGCGAGATGGCCTCCAGCGCCTGCGCGAGGTCGAACGCCCCGTCGGGCTTGAGGTCGAACGTGCGGCGGACCACCAGCTCGGGGTCGCCAGCGCGCGCGCGCAGCTCGCGCTCCACCTCGAGCCAGGGCACGAGGTTGCTGTTGTGCTCGCGAACGCAACCGACGACTTCGTCACCGGGCTCGAGCTGCAGACCATGGGCCACGATGTTGAGCGCCTCGGTCGCGTTGCGCGTCCAGACGATCTCCGACGGCGAGGCCGCGCCCAGCAGCTCCGCCATGAGTCGTCGGGACTCGACCTCGTGCTCGTGGAGCTCGCCCTGGAACCAGTTGGACGAACGTCCCTGGGCGTCGAGCCGGCCGCCGCCGCACGTCGGGAACTCCGCGTAGTAGGCCGTGATGGCCTCGATCACGGGCCGCGGCCTGAGCGTCATGCACGTGTTGTTGAGGTAGATCGGCGGCTTGCCGCCGCGCAGCCGTGCAAGCGACGGGAAGTCCCCGCGTACGGCCTGCGGGTCGAAGCTGTCGGCGGCCATCGGCATGGGGCGTCAGGGTACGGGGCTGGGCGGCTCCCCCCGTACGGAGTCGGGTGAGATTCCACCTTCGGGCCGCGACGCGCCCCCGTCGGCGCCTGGTCCTTGCGGCCCGAAGGTGGAATCTCACCCGACTCCCTACCTTCGATTGGATACCCTGCCTCCATGCGACCGCGCCTCCTGCTCTTCGCCACGTTCCTCGCTCTCGCGACCTTCCCGCCGGTCGCGCGCGCCGATGCGTCCGAGACCACCGTCGTCGTTCCCGCCGGCATCCCGCTCACGAAGGACGGCATGGACGGCAACGTGCAGCGCGCCGAGTGGGACGACGCCGCGCGCGTCGAGCTGGGTCGCGGCGTCAGTGCGTACCTCAAGCAGCGCGCGGGCACGCTCCTGCTCGCGCTGGAGTGCGACCACGCGTGGCCCATCGGCGCACGCGCGCTGCTCTACTTCGCCCCCGCCCAGGCCCCGCAGGGTGTGCTCACGCCCGGCACGCTCTCCATCGAGTACGACGCCGTCGAACACGACCGACCACACATCATCGTGCGTCGCCAGCAGGAGATGGGCCACGACCGCGTACTGGAGCAAGTCGTGGCGCGCGCCGTGCGTACCACCAGCGCGTGCTCGTGGGAGATGGCGCTTCCCCTGTCCCTCCTGCCCGGCGCGAAGGACGGCTCACCGCTGCCGGCCGTGCACGCCTTGATCTGGTGGTACGAGCCCGGCGGCGTCGCGTCCTCCACGTGGCCCGCGGGCGTCAACGTGAAGGGCGGCGGGCGCGACCTGGCGCCCGGCCTGGCGGACACCCAAGGCTGGGGCGTGCTGCAAGGCCTCGAAGACCCGCACCAGCCCGGCGGCTTCTCCGCGACCGCTTGGACGGCGTTGATCGCGCACCAGGAAGAGCTCACGCGCCGCGGCGACGAGGCCCACAGCCACGTTCGACTCCTGGCCGAAGAGCGCAAGAAGAGCCGCAAGAACGACGCCGACACGACGGCGGCCGTCTTCGACAACTTCCGCTGGATCGCCAACTTCGAGCCGTTGACGGCGCGCGACCGCATCGTGTGGGCCCAGGCGCTGCGCTTCCTCAACCGCCATGACGCCGCAGCCGCGCTGCTGGAGACGGTGCAGTCCGACCTCGATCCGAGCCTCCGCGGCCGCGCCGCGCAGGAACGGGCCAACACGCTGACCGGCGGGGCGCACTACGGGCGCGCGGCCGAGCTGTGGGGCTGGCTGGCCGAGCGTCCCGGCCTCGACGAGCCGACCGTCAATCGCCTGCAGCACATGGTGCGGGTCCAGCGCGACCGCGAGGCCGCCCTGGTCGCCGAGCGCGAGAAGCGCGCCGCGCAGGCCGAGACGGGCCCGCTGCTCGAGGTCGTGACACCGCACGGATCGCTCGTGATCGCGCTGCACGAGAAGGCCGAGCCGGAGCTCGTGCGGCACGTCCTCGGCCTCGTGGACAGCGGCGCCTACGACGGCACGGTCTGGCACGAGGTGGTGGGCGAGGCCTTCGCCACGGGCGGCTGGGCCGCCACGCGCGACCACGGCCTCGACGTGCCTCCCGAGGCCCGGGCCGAGCCCGTGACGGTCCCCTACAAGCGCATCCCCGTCGACGAGGAGCGCCCGTTCGGCTACGAGCGAGGCGCCGTCACCCTGGTCGCCCAGAGCGGGGACACCGTCGGCGGCTCGTGGCGGCTCCTGACCGGCTACCGGCCCGACCTGGCCGTCGACGGCGACCCCGTCGTCGGCCACGTGCTCTCGGGCATGGACGTCCTCGACGCCATCGACCAGGGTGAGCGCCTGATCCGCGTGCGGCGCCTCAGGTGAGCCCCGCCGACGCCTCGCCGTCGGCACCTCGCGGATCGAAAGCGGCCGCTGCACCCGGGCGCGCGCGACGTTGGAAGGGGGGCATGCCCCCGACCCCCGCCCGGCCGTCCGGCCCCGGGCTGCCTCGCGGCGCCCGACGATTCGTTGCGTGGCCCCGCTACGCGGCCTGGGCCGCGCTGCCGCTGTGCCTCCTCGCCGCGTTCACCAGCCGGCCCGCGTGGGGTGCCGACCTCGACGTGCTCACGGCCCGCTACGAGGCCATCGCGTCGGACAACCGGCCCGAGGGCTACCAGATGCAGCGGCGGGCGCTGGAGGCCATCGCCGACCTCAAGACCGACGCCGCGCGGGACCGTCTGCAGGAGCTGTTGCTGCGCCACGGCCCGGGCAGCCCGATGCGTGCCGTGCAGCTGCTCGGTGCGCTGGCGCGGCGCGGCGGCCCCGACGACATCGACCGCGTCATCAAGTGGATCGAGGATCGCCGCGACGAGCTCCTGCTCGCGATGCTGCCGGTCATCCTCGAGCGCGCCCTCGAGCCATCGGCCGGACGCCACTTGCGCGAAGACGTCGTGCGCCGCGTCGTCCCCGCGGTTCGCGCCGAGGTGCTGCGCGCGCTCGGCCGCCGCAAGGACGCCGACGCGTGGTCGGTGTTGCTGAGGCACCTTTCCGACCCCGTGCTCGACGTGCGTCTCGCGGCGCTCGAGGGCATCGGGGATCTCGGCGACCTGCGCGCCCGACTCCCCGTCGAGCTGCTGCTGCGCGACGAGGACCCGCGCATCCGTGACGCCGCGGCCCGGGCCCTCGGCGCGCTCGCCGACAAGACGTCGCTCGATGCGTTGGCCCGGGCGACGGAAGACGACGATCGTCGGGTCGCCGAGTCCGCGGCGCTAGCCCTGGGACGACTCGAAGACGCACGCTGCATCCAGCCGCTGATCGCCATGCTGCGGCGCCACGAGCGCGACGACCTGCGCCTGGCGGACGCGGCCACGGACGCGCTGCGTTCGCTCTCGGGCAAGTCGATCGCGCCCGATGCGGACCTCTGGCAAGCGTGGTGGGACACGGTCAAGGACCGCCCCTTCGTGCCCGGCGGCGTCGCGGGGCCTGCGGTCACGATGGAGGGTCCGCGCTACCACGACCAGCCCATTCGTTCGAGCCGCCTGGTGTTCGTGCTGGACGTGAGTCGTTCGATGGGCTGGAACCGGCGCCTGGAGTCTGCCAAGGACGAGCTCACGCGCACGCTCGAGTCGCTCCCCCCCACCACGCGCTTCAACGTGATCACCTTCGACGACCGCGCCCACATCTGGCGTTCGGAGATGGTGCGTGCGTCGTCGGGCAACGTGTCATCGGCCGTCAAGTTCGTTCGCGCGCTGCGCCCGGGCAACGGCACCAACACGCACGGTGCACTGTCGAAGGCCTTCCACGAGGAAGAGGTCGACACCATCTACCTCTTGAGCGATGGCCACCCCAGCGTGGGCCTCGTGACCGACGGCGAGATGATCCGCTTGGCCGTCGCTGGCTGGAACCGCCACCGCCGCGTGCGCATCCACACGATGGCCCTGATGCGCGGCGACCCGCCACCGGCCTTCGCCGGCCGTGAGGACCCGCCCCGCGCCATCGCCTTCCTCGAGGCCCTCGCCATCGAGAACGGCGGCACGTTCACGAACCTGCCGTAGGGAGGCCGTGGTGCCCGGCTCCTTGCGGCGGAGCGGCAGCGCCGCGACGCACGCGAGGTGCCAGGCTCCATCGGCAGGTCCCCCATCTCGGTGGACCCCGCTTCTCCGCGCGAGAGCAGGACGTCCGGCCGGCGAACACCGCTCTCCGGTGTCAGACCCGTCGCCCCGCGTCGCTTCGCTCCGCTGCGCCGGATCAGACACCTGCGCGCTCGTCGGCGGCGGGTGCCTGATCCCGCGCAGCGGCGCCGCGAAGCGGCAACGCGGGGCGCGGGGTCTGGCTCCGCCGAGGGGCAACCGCCAGGCAGTTCGCTGCGAGCTGACGGGCTCGCCAAGCGCGGGGGTCTGATCCCGTGATGCGGTGGCGCGACAGCGACGCCGCGGGCACGGGGTCTGAACCCAAGCGAAGGCCCCACTGCGGTGTCAGAACCCTTGCTGCGGAGGCGCGCAGCGCCGACGCGGGCAAGGTGTCTGACACGCAGGGGGCGCGGTTCGCCGGCGAGGGGACGCCCCTTCCCACGCCCTATGCCTCGCGCGAGAATGAGCCGCAGGGGGACATCCATGCGTCCGTTGCTCTCGACGTGCGTCGCCTTCCTTGCCACGTGTGTCGCGGCCATGCCGTGCTCGGCCCCGGCGCGCGCCGACGAATCGGGCGGGCTGCCCTCGCTCGCCGAGATCCGCGCCGCCGTCGAGGCCCGTGAGGCGCACTGCCGTCCCCTGGCACTTCGCTTCTCCACGCGGTCGACCACGGCCGATCGCCCCACGCCCGGGCGGGACGTGCACGATGCGACGCTCGTGGCATCGCTCGACGGCGCGATCCCCACGGTGCTGCGATTCACCGGACAGGACCCGCCCGGCTCGCCAGAGGATCTCTACGATCCCCCGAACGGCCCGCACCGCGTCCACATCGAGATCGTGTTCGACCGCCGTCTCACGATCCTGAAGCGACCCGCGTCGTCGCCTGACGTGCCGTGGAGGGGCGCCCAATCGGCAGGTCGTCAGCTGTTCACCGTTTCGCCGATCGCCGCCGGCCTCTCCATGTTCGCGGTCGTCGGGCAGCCCCTGTCGGCGTACCTGGCCGAGTCGCGCGCGAACGTCGTGGGGCTCGAAGAGATCGAGCCGTTCGGCCCCTGCGTCGTCGTCGATCTCGACTGGGGCCCGCTCGACGTGGAGGAGGTTCCGGCCCCCGGGAGCGAGCACGCCCGCCCCGGGCGCCTGTGGATCAGCATGGACCATGGCGCCTACCCGGTGCGCGGACGCCTCCATACATGGAGCACGTCCGACCTGTTCGAGCCGGAGCCGACGCTCGACGTCTCCGGGCGCGCCTACCGCCTGATGCAGGCGTGGGACGTAGTGGCCCTCTCCTCCGGCCACGGCCCCGTCGTCCCTCTCGCGGCGCGCATGTACACGCCCTACGCGCGAGGCGCCTCGTCCATCGAGTTCACCGTTGCGCCCGACTCCATCGCCACGGGCGAGGCCGCGCTGCGCATCGCGGAGGAGTTGCTGCACGACGCGACATCAGCCGAAGTGCGCGACATCAAGGCCGGTCGCGCCTTCTCCTGGTCGCCACCGCCGCTTCCGGCGCCCGAGTCCCTTCCAGCCCCTCCGGCAGCGGCCCCTGCGCCGGAGCCGACGGAGCCCCGCTCGCAGCTCGTGGTCAGCCGCATCCCGAGGATCCCCGTCGGGTTCCTCATCGCCGCCGTCGTGCTCGCGGTGTTGCTGGTGCTTGCGGCAGCGCGGCCGCTGAGACGCTGAAACGCGCTACCTTCCGCTCGCGGGTGCCTTGGCTACAGGGGGAAGCACGATCGTGACCTCGGTCTCCTGATCGGCTTGCACATCGACGGTCACCGACGCGGTTCGAGTGCCGTAGTGGACCCTCATGCTCGTCGAGCCCACGGGTACTCCCTCCAGCAGACAGTCGCCACGATGGTCGGTGAACAGGTCGAGGTGCTGGATGCCCCGCTCGTCCAGGCTGCCCCAGACGCGGAACGGGTCCACCTCCAGCCTCGCAGCGCGTACGGGCCGTCCGGCGTCGTCGCGAACGTGTACGAGAATGCTCCCCGCACGACCCACCTGAAGCTCGACGTGCCGTGTCTCGCCAGCTTCGACCTGGACCTCCGCTTCGGCGTGCCCGAGGCCGGGAACCAGCGCCTCGACCCTGACGTCCGTGACGCGCACACGGGGAAAGCGCGCCTCGCCCCGTGAGCTGGTGAGACGGTCGTGGCCGGACCCGTGCTCGAAGAGGGACACTTCCGTCATTGGCACCGGCCGGCCCGTCACATCGCGGACGTGCACGATCACCTCGCCGCGCGGCGCCGTCGAGCCCATGTGGTGGTCCGTGGGCCAATCGACCCGGCCCTCGATCTCATCCCACTCCTCGAGCTCGCTGTCCCACGCAACGGCCACGGGACGCTCGCGCCCGAACGTGGCGACCAAGCGGACAGGAACGTCCTCGTCGGTCCCCAGGCGAGCTGCTGCGACGGAGAAACGACCCGGGTCCGTCGCCAGGTCCTCGTCGATCCACACGCCGAACTCCTCGCGCTCGTGCGTGCGCGGCCCCCCCACCGAGGCCCGCGGCCCGAGCGTTCGATCACTTGCTTCGTCTCGCGAGAGCGGGCGACTCGGTCCCGCGGCCACGAGCACGCGAAGCAGTTGCCCAGGCAGCGATGCCACGCCGTGCAGGCGAAGTCCCCCGTCGACGGCCTCGGCGCGGACGTCTGTCACATCGTTCCCACCGAGCTGGACGAGTACGAGGCGCATCTCGCCGAAGCCGCGCAGGCCTCCTTCGCCAGGCGTGACAAGGAGATCCAGCTCGCGGGCCAGGGGGATGTCGCGTCGAACGCCACGCGCGCGACGGTTGAAGTGCACGGGCAGGTACGTGGAAGGGACGCGGGCCCATCCTGTGGGCGCCACGACCGCGACGTCGATCGGGGGTCTACCCGTGGGACTTGGCGTGACCTGGAAGGATGCCGGGTTCGTCTGCACCTCGGGACCGTGGATCATCGCGCCGGCGACGTCGAGCCCGGTCGTCACATCCCACGCGTGGACTTCGAGGGCATACGGGACGACCTCGGCCGTGAGCTGCACGTCGGGACCGGTCACGGGCGTCCACGTCGCGGCCGTGGCGTCCAGCCGTTGGTTCCATGCCAAGACACGCACGGACCCGTCGTAGGGAATCTCTCCGAGCTCGAGGTGGCCCTCCTCCGTGGTCAACGCCATGACGGCCTGTCCGGTATCGGTACGTTCGACGGCGACCCAGTGCCTCGCCTTGGCATCGCTGTTGACGATGACCCGAGCGGGGCCGCGAGCTCCGGACGTGCGGAGATCCGAGGTCGTCGTCGCATCTTGCTCCGCCGCCTCTCCATGCCCCTGTAGACCCGGAGCCGTCGCCTCGGCTGGGTCGAAGCTCGGCGGGGGCGCCACCTCGGAAGTGCGCGAAGCGAGGGGCCACGCAACCCATGCGATGACCGCGATCAGGGCGAGAACCGCGACCATGCGAAGCACGGTCGTCCCGCGTTGCCTGCCATCCCGAGCGGCCCGTTGCTGCTGAGGTGCTGTGGTCACCACCCTCCCTACGTGCTCACGAGTCGGTGCGGATTCTAGGGAGATACCGGGCTCGCTGGCGAGCGCCGCACTGCGGT
>JACKGW010000021.1 GCA_020631815.1 Planctomycetota bacterium
GCATCACGCTGTTCCCGCGCCTCCTGCTGGTGTTCCCCGTGATCCACCTGGGCCTGGGCTGGGGGTACCTGAAGGGCTGGCTCACGCGCCCGCCGCGTGCCGTAGACGCGACGGCCCCCCAAGCGCCGCCGGAGGCGGCCACGTCATGAAGCCGCCGCCGGGCCCCGACCTGCTGTCGCGCTTCCACGCCGCCGTGCCGCAGCGCTTCCTGCGCTGGTGGCGCGGTGATCTGCAGGGCAAGGCCTCGGTCATCCGTTCCTACCGCGAGCAGCTACTGGCCTCGCCCGGCGAGGCCCGTGCCCGGCAGCGCGGGGCGCTTCGCACGTTCCTCGTGCGCGCGCAGGCCGAGACGCGCCTGCACGCCGAGCGCATGAAGGCCGCCGGCGTGGACCCCAAAGCCGACGACCCCTACGAGGTGCTGAAGGCCTTGCCGTCGCTCGACCGCGAGACGCTCGTGGCGCGCCTCGACGACGCCGTGTCCACGGCGCATGACCGATCGACCTTCCACACCGTCCGCACGGGCGGCACCACCGGCGAGCCCGCGCCCTTCTTCCTGACGCGGGAGGACGCCGCCGCGAAGAACGACCTCGCCGAGGCCATGCGCAACCTGATGGGCTGGTGGCCCGGGCAGCGCGCGGCCTACGTCTGGTCGGCCGAGCGCGACATGCCGGGCCATCACGGCTCGTGGCTGCATCGCACGAAGGCCGCGCTCGTCGGCCGCTTCCTCGAGCGCCGCCTCTACTTGCCGGGCACGGGGCTCGACGACGCGCGCATGGACAGCCACCTGGACGCGCTCCGCCGCTTCCGCCCGGCCTGGGTGCAGGCCTACGCCGGTCCCATGGACGTCCTGGCCCGCCATGCCCTCGCGCGCGGACGTGCGTGCCCCATCCCCCACGTCACGATGACGGCCGAGCCGAGCACGCCCGACCAACGCCGTCGCATCGCGGAGGCCTTCGGCGCCGACGTCACGATGTGGTACGGAAGCCGTGAGACCGCCTGGATCGCCGCCGAGTGCAGCCAGGAGAAGCGTCTGCACGTCAACCACGTCCAGCACGTGCTCGAGGTGGACGCCGACGGCCGCCTGCTGGTGACGGACCTGTTGAGCGGCGCCATGCCGCTCGTGCGCTACGCGATCGGCGACTGCGCCGTGCTCGGCGACACGCCCTGCCCCTGCGGCGACCCGCGGCCCGTCATCCAGAGCCTCGAAGGCCGCCTGCAAGACGTTCTGCTGCTGCCCTCCGGCATGCGTATCCCCGGCGTGATCCTGACCCGCCGCGGCCTCTCGCAGGTGGCCCCCGGCATCTTCGAGACGCAGTACATCCAGGACGCGCCGGATCGCCTGGACGTCTACTACGTGCCCGCTCCCCACTTCCGCCCCGAGCACGCCACGGCCCTGCTGGCCGACATCAAGGGCCTCACGCGAGGCGAGCTCGAGATCGTCGGCCACGAAGCGACGGCGCTCCGGCGCGAGCCCAACGGCAAAATCCGCTACGCCATCTGCAACGTGCAGCATGCCGACGTGCTCGGGGGCGACCGATGAGCTCGGCGCGCCCGCGCATCCTCGTGATCGACGAAGCCCTGCCCTGGCCCGCGGACTCGGGCAAGCGCATCCGCACGTCGGCCTTGCTCACGCGCCTGGCCTCCGACTTCGACATCACGCTCGCCTACCACGACGAGGGCAACACGCCGGCCGAGGGCATCGAGGCCGCGCGCGCGGCGGGCTTGAAGCTGCTGCCCGTGAAGCGCCGTCCGCTGGTGAAGAAGGGGCTGCGCTTCGCCTGGGACCTCGCGCGCAACGTCGTACACCGCGCGCCGTACATGGTGATGGGCCACCGCACGCAGCCCATGCGTGCGGCCATCGCGCAGGCGCTCGCTTCGGCCGAGCCCCCGGACCTCGTCCACGTGGAGTGGACGCCGCTGGTCGCCAACGTGCCCGCGGATGCGCGCGTGCCCGTCGCCATCTCCGCCCACAACGTCGAGGCCGACATCTGGCGCCGCTACCGCGAGAACGAGAAGCGCTTCCTGCACCGCGCCTACATCGGCCTGCAGCACAAGAAGGTCGCCCGCTTCGAGCGCGAAGCCCTGGGCGCCGCCGACGTGGTCACGGCCGTCAGCGAACACGACGGGCGCCGCATCGGCTCGTGGAGCGGCCAGCCGCACGTCGAGGTGGTGCCCAACGGCGTGGACGCCACGTGGTTTGCCCCGTGTCCCGATGTCCCGGTCCAACCCGAGGAAGTGGTGTTCGTCGGTGCGCTGGACTGGCGGCCCAACCAAGACGGCATGGAGTGGTTCCTGGCCGACGTGTTGCCGCGCGTGCGCCTGGAGCGCCCCGACGTGCGCCTCACCATCGTGGGTCGCGCCCCGCCCGAGGCTCTGGCCGCGCGCTGGCAGCGGCTTCCCGGCGTCGAGGTGCACGGCAGCGTGCCCGACGTCCGTCCCTTCATGGCCCGCGGCGCCGCCTTCGTGGTGCCGCTGCGCATCGGCGGTGGCTCGCGCCTGAAGATCTGCGAGGCACTCTCCATGGGCCGGCCCGTGGTGAGCACCTCGGTCGGTGCAGAGGGCTTGGAGCTGGGCGACGGCCTGCTGCGCGCCGACACGGCAGCCGACTTCGCGACGGCCGTGCTGGGCGTGCTCGCCGACCCGGATGCAGCGACGACCATGGCCGCGCGCGGGCAGGCGCGCGTTCTCACCAGCTACGAGTGGGACGTGATCGCGCCGCACCAAGCGCGCGCCTGGCGCGAAGCCATCCAGCGCGGCCCGCAGCGAGCGCGCGCCTCGTGAGCCCCCTCGTGGACCGCGTGGCCTTGGGGCTGGGTGCCGAGCGCCTGCTGCGCGGCAAGCGCCGCCACGCGCTGGCGATCGTCATGTACCACGGTGTCGTGGAGGCGGCGCTCGAGCCCTTCTGCTGGCACCAGCTGCCGGTCGCGGCGTTCGACCAGCAGATCGCGTGGCTCGCGCAGCACCGCACGGTGCTGCCGCTTGCGGAGGCCCTGTCCCGCTTGGCGGAGGGCACGCTGCCCGAGGACGCCGCAGCCGTCACGTTCGATGACGGCTACCGCAACAACCTCACGCGCGCGCTGCCAATCCTCGCGCGCCACGGCGTGCCAGCCACCGTGTTCGTGGTGACCGGACGCCGGGGCCACGACACGCGCCTGTGGCCCGATCGCCTCTGGAAGGCCGTGCGCGACGCCCGCGCGAAGACGCTGGACACGTCGACGCTGGGCCTGGGGACGCTGGACCTGGGCGACGTGCAGGCCCGCGGCGCGGCCTACGGCCGCGTGGTGCATGCCGTGAAGGAGGTCGACGTCTCCCGCTGGGACGAGCTGCTCGACGACCTCGTCACGCGACTCGAGCCGGATCCGAGCGCGCCGCCCGACGCGGACTTCGAGCTGCTCGACGACAGCGAGCTGGCCACGCTGGACGCCCATCCCCTGATCGACCTGGGCCCGCACAGCGTCACGCACCCGATCCTCTCGCGCTGCTCGAACGAGCAAGTGGCCCACGAGGTCGCGGCGTCGTGCGCCGAACTCGCGGCCCGCCACGACACCCCGCCGCCCGTGTTCGCCTACCCCAACGGCCGCACGCAGGACTTCGACGAGCGCGCTCGCCACGCGGTGCAGCTGGCCGGCGTGCGCTTCGCCCTCTCCACCGAGCACGGCCTCGCGCGCCGCGACAGCGACCCCCTCGCCCTCCCGCGCATCTCCGTCGGCGCCGACCTGCCCTTCTCCCGCTTCCGCCTCCTGCTGGCGGGGGCGTGACGCCGCTGGTCCCCGCGCACCGGCGGGCAACCGACGTGGCTCCCTCGACTGCCACGCACTCAGCGCACCTCACCTCGGGATCGGAGTGACCGGGGTACGCTAGCCTTGTGGATGGTGGCAGCACCGAGTTCGGCAGCGAGTACGCCTACCGCAGCGGCGGGGCGACCCATGCGCACGCCTATCTTGTGAAGCCCGTACTCGACATGCTCGCGCGCCATGCGCCACCGGGCACCAGGGCAGCCTTCGACCTGGGCTGTGGGAATGGCAGTTTCGCGCGCGCGCTGCTGGACGCGAACTGGGACGTCACGGGCGTGGACCCGAGCAGGTCGGGGATCGAGATGGCTCGGCTCCACGCGCCATCGGCGCGATTCGAGGTCGCGTCGGCCTACGACGATCTCGCCGATAGGTTCGGCACGTATCCCGTTGTCACGTGCCTCGAGGTCATCGAGCACCTGTACGATCCGCGATCCGCGCTACAGACCCTGAACACGCTCCTCCGCCCAGGCGGGGTAGCCGTCATCAGCACGCCGTATCACGGGTACCTGAAGAACGTGGTGCTCGCCGTAACAGGGAAACTCGACGACCACTTCACAGCGCTCTGGGATCATGGCCACATCAAGTTCTTCTCGATCCGCACGCTTTCGCGCCTCATGGAGCAGGTGGGTCTGATAGCGATCGAGTGGAAACGTGTGGGCAGGATCCCTGCCCTCGCCAAGTCGATGATCGTCGCCGTCAAGCGCTCTGCCGACTCCTGACCTTCACTCCCCACGAACGACAACGGCGCGCGTCGGAAGCCGACGCGCGCCGAAGGATGTCCGATCGCGAACGCGACGATCAGAAGTTGTAGGCGATGTTCAGGCGGAAGTACGGCGAGCGGTTCATGTCACCGCCGCGCGAGAGGTTCTCGCCGATGAAGTAGCCGATCTCCGGGCCGATCGTCCAGTTGCGGCCGACCTTCCAGTCGAAGCCGAAGCCGGCGTACAGGCCCAGGCAGCTGCCTTCCTTGTTGAAGTCGATCAGGCCGCCCAGGTTGTCCTGGCTGCTGAACTCCTCGTCGCCCGGGAACTCCGAGCGGGGCTGCGCCAGCTCGAACAGCGTGAGGCCACCCTTGGCGAACCAGCGGAAGCAGTCGTTGCACGACCCGAACTCGGCCTTGAGGCCCAGACGGATCGCCCAGTACTTGCTGGTCAGTCCCTCGCCAATGAACTCTTCCCAGAGGTCCTGGTACGAGGCGCCGATCTCCGCCGCCCACGTCACGTTGCGGCTGCGGCTGAAGCGCCAACCGAAGTTGAAGCCACCGCCGATCCCGGGGATGACCTCCGGTCCGAACTCGAAGTAGTGCGAGGGGCAGCAGCAGTCGCTCTTCGGTGCGCAGGGCGAGCCGCAGGGCTGCGCACACGGCATCGCATAGCCGGACGGAGCGCCCTGATAGGCCAGCGGCATGCGCGGGCTGCTCTCGATGATCGGCGTTTCGATGACGACGTCTTCTTCGAGCGTGATGGGCGCGTCCTCGACGATCGGCGCATCCTCGACGACGACCGGCAACTCGTCGTCGCCCTCCCAGGCCGTATGCGTGAAGCCAGGCGGCGGCGGAGCAGGGTGGTCGTAGCTGTTCACGACCACGGCGCGAGGCCTGGGTGCGGGGGCCACAGGCGTCGGGGCCACCACCGGAGCAGGTGCGGGGGCCTGTTCGACGGCGCGCTGGTTGGGCAGCACGGGCGGCTGGCCGTAATCATCGCTCCCGGAGCCGAACACGCCGGCGCCCCGAGCGGGGGCCATCGAATCAGCAAGGCGGGGCCCTGTGCAGGCAGCCGTGGCAAGTGCGAGCACCACGACGCCGGCCACGTGAAGGCGCGGCATGGATCTTCCTCCCCTGGATTGGCGGCCCTCCCTCGGCACCGCCCCTGTCAGGTCGTGCGACTGTACCCTGAAGGTCGGTCGGAGAGGGAAGCCGGAAGAGGCCCCGTTCACGGGATCCGGGCGGGCGAACAGGGCCCAAACACGTCCCAGCTACGGAGAACGGGCCCATGGGTCCCGCGCCGCGCGGTACCAAGCGATGGTCGTGCGCAGGCCCTCCTCGAGGGAGGTCGCAGCCCGCCAGCCCAGGCGGTCGGCAGCGCGGCGTGTGTCCAGGGAACGCCTCGGCTGCCCATCGGGCTTGGTGGGGTCCCAGGCGATGCGGCCCTCGAAACCCACGAGACGCCGGATGGTCTCGGCCAAGTCACGGATCGTCGTCTCGGCACCCGTCCCGAGGTTGATCGGCTCAGGGCCGTTGCACGCGGCCGCCGCCAGCACGATCGCCTCGGCGCAGTCCTCCACGTAGAGGAACTCGCGCGACGCGCTGCCCGTGCCCCAGGCCGGGACCTCGTCGGCGCCCGCGTCATGCGCCTCGACGAACTTGCGGATGAGCGCCGGGATCACGTGGCTCGTCTGCAGGTCGAAGTCGTCTTCGGGCCCGTAGAGGTTGGCGGGGAGCAGGTACGCACCGCCCACCCCGAACTCGTCCCGGTAGGCCTGGAGTCCCGTAGCGAGCGCGCGCTTGGCGACGCCGTAGGGAGCGTTCGTCTCCTCGGGGAAGCCGCTCCAGAGGTCGTCCTCCCGGAACGGGACCTCCGTGAACTTGGGGTACGCGCACACGGTTCCCACGATCACCACGCGCTTCGCGCCACCGACGCGGGCAGCCTCCAGCACGTTCACGCCCATCAGCGTGTTGTCGCGCCAGAAGGTGCCCGGATGGACCTGGTTGGCCCCGATGCCACCGACGCGCGCGGCGAGGTGCACGACCACGTCGGGGCCCTCGCGCTGGGCGAAGTCGTTCACCGCGGCCGGGTCGCGCAGCTCGAGCTCGGCATGAGGCGGGGCCAGCACCTCGGCCCCCACAGCCTCCAGACGCTCCACGACGCGCCGGCCCAGGAAGCCGTGGCCCCCCGTGACCCAGACGCGCTGCCCGCCGAGATCGGCCGTGCTCATGCGCCGGCCTGCGTGCGCCGGTCGTCGGCGACCAGCGCCTCTTCCCGGGCCAGGGCCACGTCGTGGTCCACCATCTTCGTCAGCAGCTCGTCGAAGCCGCAGGAGGGCGTCCAGCCGAGCACGTCGCGCGCCTTGGACGCATCGCCCAGGAGGTGGTCCACCTCGCTGGGACGCAGGTAGCGAGCGTCGAACTTGACGTACTGGTCGGAGTCGAGCCCCACACGCGAGAACGCACCTTCCACCCACTCGCGCACGCTGTGCGACTCGCCCGTAGCGATCACGAAGTCGTCGGGCTCGTCGTGCTGCAGCATCCGCCACATGGCCTCGACGTAGTCGCCGGCAAAGCCCCAGTCGCGCTTGGCGTCCTGGTTGCCCAGGTAGAGGTGTTCCTGCAGGCCCGCCTTGATGCGCCCCACGGCACGGGTCACCTTGCGCGTGAGGAACGTCTCGCCCCGCCGCGGGCTCTCGTGGTTGAAGAGGATCCCGTTGACCGCGAACACGCCGTAGGCCTCGCGGTAGTTGATGCACGCGTAGTGGGCCATGACCTTGGCCACGGCGTAGGGGCTGCGCGGCTGGAAGGGCGTGGTCTCGCTCTGGGGCGGGTTGGCGCTGCCGAACATCTCGCTGCTGCCTGCCTGGTAGAAACGGATGCCCTTCGCGTCCACGCGGCGGATGGCCTCCAGCAGCCGCGCGGCCCCCATCGCCACGGCCTCGGCCGTGTAGATGGGCATGTCGAACGACACGCGCACGTGGCTCTGCGCCCCCAAGTTGTAGACCTCGTCCGGATGCACGCGATGCAACAGGTCCGTCATGGACGCGTCGTCGAGCAGGTCGCCGAAGTGGAGCGTCAGCTTGGGACCCTGCTCATGGCGATCGTGATACAGGTGATCGATGCGCGCCGTGTTGAAGCTGGACGAACGGCGCACCAGCCCATGCACCTCGTAGCCCTTGGCCAACAACAGCTCGGCCAAGTACGAGCCATCCTGACCGGTGATCCCGGTGATCAGTGCCTTGGGCATGGTCGTTTCACCGCTCCTCGTCCTGCTCGTGCGTCCGCATCGTAGCGACGGGAACCCCTGGAGCGACGAAGGGTCTAGCGGTCCGTGAGGGCCCCATGCACCGTGCGCGCCCAGCCCCGCAGACCGTGCCCCAGCTTGCCCCGCATAGCAGCACCATCCTCCACGGGCGCCAACCACTCGCGCAGCGGCACCCGGAAGCCCGTCTTGCGGCGCGTGAACAGGTCGTCCGGGAGAGGGCCCGACGTGATGGGCCGCAAGGCCTGCTTCGAGGGCGGCGGGGTGGCGACGAGACGCGGAGCCAGCTGCTGAAGCAGTGTCGCGTCCACGAGCGGTACACGGATCTCAAGGCCATGGGCCATGCCGGCCCAGTCGGCATCTCGCAGCAGCTGATGCCGCATGTACCACGTGCTCTCGAGCGCGAGCACGCGGGCGTGGTCCGATGCGAGCCCCGCGACCGTCGCATCGAGCCGCGCCGGGAGGTCGAGCCGCTCCCAGCCCAGGCGCAACATGTCGGGCGCCAGCAGCTCGCGGAGCTCGTGCGGCATGAAGAGCCCCCGCCGCAGGAGGTAGGCGCCCCACCACGTGCCGGCGAGCTCCGGCACGGCAGCCCACTTGGGCGAGCGACCCCGCCCCGTGAACGGTGTGAGGAGCAGACGCAGCCCGCGCCCGAGGCCGGGGATCTTCCGCAGGAGGCGAAGCGAGCGCGCTGCCCGCGGCACGCTGCCAAACGACGGATAGCCGCCGAACAGCTCGTCGCCCCCGAGACCGGAGAGCGCCACCTTCAAGCCACTCGCCGCCGCTGCGCGGCTGACGAACCACGTGTTCACACCGTCGAGCGTGGGCTGGTCCATGTCGTCCAGGAGCTGGTCGAGCACGCCAGCCACGTCCTCGCGCTCGAGCCACGCTGTCGTGTGGCGCGTGCCGAGTGCCGTCGCGGTGGCCTCGGCGCCGGGCACCTCGTCGTCGGCTGTGCCGCGGTAGAGCCCGAAGCCCATGGTGAAGGTTCGCACGTCGGTCGAGGCTTGGGCCGCGGCCGTGGCCACGACCGAGCTGTCGATGCCCGCGCTCAGGAACACGCCCACGGGGACGTCCGCCACGAGATGCGCCTGCACGCTGCCGCGAACGCACGCTGCGAGCCCCTCCGCGCCAAGGTGGGCTGCACCACCGTGAGCTTCGCGGAGCGGCTGGAGGACATCCCGAGAGTGGAGGGTCCGCACGCGACCCGAGTCGTCCATCTCGAGACAAGCCCCCGCGGGCACGGCCTCGATCCCCTCGTAGAGCGTCCACGGGTCGGGCACGTGCCCGAAGGCGAAGTAGCCGACATGACCCGCAGCTTCGGGCCCGGTGCGTACGCCTGGCGCCTTCGCGAGGGCACGCACCTGGGAGGCCAGCCAGATTCCCTTCGGCGTCCGCGCCAGGTACAGCGGCTTGATGGCATAGGGGTCACGCGCGACCACGAGGCGCCGTCGCGAGGCGTCCCACATCACCGCGGCGTACATCCCCCGCAGCTCGCGGAACACGTCAGGGCCGTGTTCGCGCAGCGCGTGCAGGAGCACCTCGGTGTCACTGGTGCCTCGTAGGGAGGCCCCGCGATCGGACAGGGTCGCGCGCAGCCCCTCCACGTCGTAGAGCTCGCCGTTGAACACGAGTGCCGATCCAGTCACCGGATCGACCATGGGCTGCGCCCCGGTCTCCGCCAGGTCGCGAATGGCCAGACGCCGGTGGCCGAGCGTGACGGCACCCGTGGCGTCCTGCCACAACCCCGCGCCGTCAGGCCCCCGCGCGCGCATGCGGTCGCGCACAGCCACGACCGCCTCACGGTCGGCGCCGGGAGCCCCCGAGCCCAGGCGCAGAAATGCGACGAGTCCGCACATGCCGGCGGATCCTCGCACGCAGCCCCCGCACGGCCACGTGCGCACCTCCCGACGGGCCGGGTGCTACCCTGCGCGCTCGGGTCGGGAGCCCGGGCAGGGAGCAGCGGTATGCGCACGGCGAGCCATCGGAAGGGCCAGCGGCCCGCGGTCCACGCACACCATCCGGCCGGGCGCGGCCGCGCGCACGCCGTCGTGGGCCTGACGCTGATCGCGTCCGCGCTTTGCGGATGCCAGACGAGCGCCGGGGCGCGCGAGCACGCCCTCGCTCGCACCCCCATCGAGGGTCAGCCCGTGGGCAGCGCGCTCGCAGCCGAGCCCGCGCCGCCCACGCCCGGTCCACCATCTCGCCTCTCGCGGTTCGATGCCATCTCGCCCGAGGTGGCCGCCGCGTTCGGGATCGTGCTCACGCGCAAGGCGCCCACGGACTGGACCGTGGACCGCGAGGCGCTCGTGCCCACGTCGCTCGCCGCGGCGACCGACGCCCAGACCCTCGGCGCGCCGACCGCCACGCCAACCGGCGGGGCCTACCCCACGGCGTCGTGCGCACCCGTCGTGGCTCCCTGTGCTCCGCGCTTCGCCGCGTGCGGGCCACGAGGCGTCCCGGAGTGCAATGACGACGGCCTGTACCGCGGGCTCGTCGAGCAGCGCAACCCGAGCGGCTACTTCGGCGTCGCCGGCTCGCTGCTGCCCAACGTAGGGCTCCAGGCGTTCGGCGGTCGCGTGATCGGGGGCTGCTGCACGGCTCCCACCTCGCTCGAAGCCGGCGTCACGTGGCAGTTCCTGGACGACGAGACCTTCGCTGACGACGGCAACCCGGTCGCAGGTGACTGGGTCCAAGCCGACGTGGGCCTGCGCTTCACGCGCGCCATCGCCTGCGCACGACGCAGTGTCCTGCGCGTCGGTGCCAGCTACGTGCACGCCGAGGGCGAGCCCAACATCCTCCAGTTCCCCGGCGACTACTTCGGTGGCTACGTCGGCCTTGGGTTCGAGACGGACCTGAACGGCAGTGTCACGGTCGGGCCCGATCTCTGCGTCCACGTGCTGACGAAGGATGGTTCTTTCACGCACGGCATCGTGCCGCAGCTCACGTGGCGTCTCTCGTGGTGGATCGGCGGCACGCCGACAGGTGGCGATGCCTGTCGCGCACCGGGTGAGGTCTACCTCTCCGCGGCCGCCCTGGCCTGGCCCGGCCTGGGCGGCGGCGTCGAGCTGGGCCAGCGCATCCACCGCGACCGCGCGGTCGACCTCTCGTTCGAGATGCTAGCCGGCGTCCAGTCGCTCGACGACGGCACGCTCGGCGCGCAGGGCACCGGAGACGCCGCGTTTCTTCGCGGCTCGCTCAAGGCCCTGTTCTCCCCCCGCGCCCGCGGCCATTTCACGGCGCGGGTCGGCGCGGGCTGGTTTCGCACCACGGCGGAGGTCGATGGGATGGCGACCCCGGGGGACTACATCGGCCTTTGCGCCGGACTGGGCTACGAGCTGGACCTCGGCGGGTGCTGGCGGACGGGCCCCGAAGTGTCCGCCTACGTCGCGGCCCGGGAGGGCACGTCCGACCTCGAGGTGCTGCCGCAGGTCACGTGGCGCTTCACGCTGTTGCTCTGACGCCTGGGGGTGGCCTCCCGCCCCGCCCTCGTAGCCTGCCCGGGTGAACGCACCGCGGCCCGAGACCTGCCTGTTGCTCGGCGCCGACCACGGCGAGTTGGGAACTGCGGTGCTCCAGACGGCCGCAAGCGGTCAGGTGGCGCTGGCGCTCTCGGCCGGCGTCGACGAGTCGGTGCGCACGCGCAAGGAGGGTGCGGAGCATCTCAACGAAGACGTCGCCCTGGCCTGGCTTGGTCGCGATCGATGGATTCTTGCCGTGGCGGACGGTCACGAGGGGATCGAGGCATCCCACCGCCTGGTCCAGCAGCTGGCGATGCACGCCCCGACGTACCCTCGGCACCCGAACGAGCAGGCCCGGTGGTGGCGGGACGTGGCCAAGGAGCTGGGTGATGTGGGCTACGCCGGTACGACGCTCGTCGTGGCCGTGTGGGAGCCCTTGACGGCTCACGTACGAGGACTCTCTTACGGTGACAGCCGCATCTGGCGATGGCGCCCCCGGGGTGGGCTTCGCGACCTGGCCGAACCGACCCACAATTTCGTCCGCCCCGGCGACCTCTACGCGTGGCACCTCGACCACGCGTCCACCTTCGACGAGCGCCTGCAAACTGGCGACGTCCTGCTGCTTCACAGCGATGGCGTGACCGAGTGCTGCTATCGCACGCCGGAGGCTTCGGTCACGCAAGACGACCTGGAAGCGCTGTGCGAGCTTGCGCAGGGCGACCCGGATGCCCTCGCACGGGCCGTACTCGACGCCTCGCTCCAGGGGGTCCGCGGCCAACCTGGCGGGCAGGACAACGTCGCCGTCGTGGTCGCAAGGCCGCTGGGCGCGGTACGCTGACGGCTCGACAAGCAGGGATCGGCAGGTGCTCCTACGCGTTCTCCTGGTAGCAGCCATGCTGGTAGTGGCGGCATCGAGCACCCGCCGCGGCGTGATGGTCTTGATCCTGTCCTGCGTGCTGCAGGACGTGATCCGCAAGCTGGACGATGCTCCCGGCAGCGGGTTCCTGTGGACGGCCCTGGCTGGGCTCGTGCTGATCGCCACGGTCGTGGGCCTCCTGCTTCGCGGCGAGAGACGCACGCTCCAAGCCAGTCGTGCGGATCGCCTGCAGGGACCGCTCATTGCCTTGGTGGTCATCGTGCTGCTTCAGGCCGTGGTCGCCTATGCCCGCGTGCGTTCGTTGGCCGTTCCGCTCTTGGGCGTCGCGATGTACCTCTTCCCGCTCGCGGCCCTGCAGGTAGGGCTCGTCGTGGGTCGCGATCGCCAGACGGTAGAGCGCCTCCTCGGCGTCTACGTGACCGTGGCTTGCATCGGACTGGGCGCGATGCTGCTGTCGCGCGCAGGCGTCACGCACCCGTTGCTGGACGGCGTGGGCAAGGAGCTGGTCACGTACGGCGCGAGAATCGGCGTGGTGCGCCTCGAGCAGGGGCTGTTTCGCGCGCCGGAGATCGCTGGCTGGCACGCCAGCATGGTGCTCTGCATCTGCCTCTACTGGGCAGGACAAGGTCGACGCCGCGTGTGGATTCCCCTGATGATCTTGGCCGGCTTGGCCGCGCTTTGGACCGGCAGGCGAAAGTGGCTCCTCACGCCGGCCCTGACCTTCATGGTGGCGCACGTCGGTGCTGCGCTCATGGGACTGAACCGATCGCGAATCGCCGCCGGCGGTTTGGCGGCCGCGGTTCTGCTCGTTGGTACGGGCTGGTTCGTCGTGGCCACCTCCGACACCGGGACCGTCACGGGCGCCCATGTGGCGCGCCTGACGCTGATGGAGGACCACGCCTCATCGCGCGTGTCCGCACTTGCGGCGCGAGGCCCGTTGGACGTGATCCATCGCGTGGGATGGCTGGGAGGCGGCGTCGGCATCGCACAGCAGGGAACCCGGCACTTGGCGGGGCGTCACGCGGTGGAGATCGCAGGCTGGGGAGCCGAGGGGGGACTGGGACAGATTTTGGCCGAGCTGGGGATACCTGGCTTGCTGGCATCGCTGCTGGTGGCCTCGATCGTGGCCTCGCTCCTCGTTCGGTCCATTCGACACTGCGCACACGCAGGCGCCTCGACAGAGGGCTGGTTCTTGGTGTGGGGCTCGGCAGCTCTCCTGGCCAATGCGATGGCGTTCCTCCTCGCCAAGCAGGCCTTTGGCGATCCATTCGTCGCGGGATGGCTAGGGCTGCTGGCCGGATGCTGTGTGGCACGCGCAGGCCACGTCATGGCACCGGCGCCGCCGGATACGCGCGCAGCGACTTACCGGCTGCGCGTGCTGACATCGCCACCAGCATCCTGAGGGAAGGACGCTACGCGGGCCGCGCCCCCCGCCTTCAGCGTGCCGGGGGGGCGCAGGCGGAGCCGAAGGGCCTTCCACCACCCACGCACTTCCGCAACTAGCGTCGGGAGGATCCACCACGGGCGCCGCAGATGGTGCCGCGTACGGATGCTGCGAAGCGGTCGCGCCAGCATTTGGCGAACCCACCCGGGCGGCTGGCTGCGCATCAGGTAGTAGTAGGCACCGACAGCGTGGTGCGGCTTCCAGGTGCGCAGGTGGTGGCCGCCGGCGCGCGTGCCTCCCGACCCGGCGTGCAGGTGGTGCAGGCTGGCTGTGGGCTCGAATCGAATCTTGTAGCCGGCCCGCCGCACGCGGTCCGCGAACTCTGCCTCGAATCGGTAGGCTGCCCCCTCGAAGCTCTCGTCGAACCCGCCCAGTCGAATCGCTGTCTCACGGCGGACGCTGAAGTTGCAGCCGATGAACTGATCGACCCAAGCGGGCTCCCTCTGTGCAAAGGAGAATCCGTCCACGCCCGCTGCGCCCTCGTCATCCCATGGTTGGACCACGCGGCCAGCGATCAGACCCACGTCCGAACCATCTGCAGCTGCCCAGGCGCGGGCGTGCGCCTCAGCCAATCTCGGGTCAGGGACTACATCGTCATCGACGAACAGGACGACCTCGGACGCGGCCGCCAACAAGCCCCGATTCATGGCCGTGGGTATCGACGGGCTCGCCTGTCGGATCCATCGAATGCACCCCGTCTGGTCCCAGCGTTCGAGGGAACCCTGAGTCGCTGATTCGTGCCGTTCGGTCTGATCGACAACAACGATCTCGTCCGGCGGCCGCGCGAGTCGCAGGAGGCCCTCCACGGTCTCGCAGAGCACAGCCTCCCGGCCAAGCGTGGGAATGACGACGCCAACGCTCACCTACTCACATCCAGCAAGCTAGCGGTAGGCATACCGCGCTCCGTACCGGTACCCGTAGTAGGCCCCCCCGCGGCGAGCCGCCAGCCGCGCATCGAAGGCGTTCAGGATGACACCGCGGAGCCGACCACCTGCACGCTCGATCAACTCGGCCGCCTCGCGCGGCACATCCTCGCCGTAGCGCCCGGCCCGCACGAGCAGGAAGACGGCATCCAAGTGATGGAAGAACGCCAAGGCATCGGACACGGCCAGGACAGGGGGGACATCGACCAACACGCAGTCGTAGGCGGCACGTGCCTCGGTCAGGAGCGTCGTCATCGCGGACGACTCGAGCGCCGCGGCGGCTCGGTCGCGTCCGCCACCGGCCGGCAGCACGAAGAGCCCGCTCGTAGGCCCCTCGACGACGGCCTCCCGCCAGCCGAGGCTCCCGCCCAGCACGTCCGAGAGGCCGGGTTCTCGATTCGTGCCTGCCAAACGATGCACCGACGGGCGACGCAGATCGCCATCGATCACGAGGACTCGCTCACCAGCCTGGGCCATGGTGACGGCCAAGTTCATCGTAGTCAGTGACTTGCCCTCGCCCTGCGTAGGCGACGTGATGGCCAGGGTGCGAATGGGGTCGTTGCGGTGCTCGTGCCGGATGCTGGCGCGGAGCTTGCGGTAGGTCTCGGCCAGCAGGCCGGGCTCGTTGTAGAGCGCCACGAGGGCGCGGGCCCGCCGCGCCCTTTCCCGCCGCCGAACCGTCTGGAAGGCAGGGATGGCACCCGCCAGCGGACGCCCCACGCCGCGTTCGACCTGCCGCGCGTTGCGCACGCGATGATCCAGGTGCTCCCGCAGCCAACAGGCCCCCATGCCGGCACCCAGGGCGGCGACCAGTCCGAGCGCAAGATCCAAGAGGCGGTTCGGAGCCACGGGGCCGGGCTGCAGGCTGGCGTTCTCCAGGATCTGGGCCGGCTGCGTGGTGGACGCGCGAGCCATCTCGGCCTCGCTTTGGGACCGTGCGAGCTCCTCGACGATGCGCTCGTACTGCTCAATCGGGCGCATCAGCTCGACCAGTCCCTGCTCCAAGCGCGGGAGGTCCCCCAGGAGATCCGTCTGGGCCTCCTCGCGCGCCAGGGCCTCCCGGTGACGCCCCCTCAGGCGTTCCCGCTCGACGTCCAGCGCCGCAAGTCGCTCCCGGACCAGCTTGGCCGAAGCCTCTGCCAGCAGCGGTTCCACTTCGTTCAATCGGGCCTTGGTGTCGTCGAACTCGAGCGAGCCCGTGCCGTGGCCGTGGCGCCCCAGGCGGCCGAGCTCCATCAGCAACCGCGTCCGCTCGCCCAAGAGGGTCGCCGTCTGGGCGTCCACCTGGTCTGCAGGGACCGAGCGCAAGACGTCGAGCGGAGCCCGGTCGGAGGCCAACGCCTGGCGCTCGTCCTCGATACGCCGCAGATCGAACTCGACCTGAAGTCGCTCCCGCGTCAGCGCCCCCTTCTCTTCATACGCGGCAGCCGCGCGCTGCTCCAGGAGGACGGCCCCCTCTCCCCGGACGAAGTCATCGCGCAGGCGATACGCGGAGGCAAGGCGCCGGGTGGTCAAGGCCAGCTCGCTGCGAAGCCAGGACAGTAGCCGGTTCGTGCGCTCGAGCCGGCCCTCGTACTTGCGCGCCACGAAGGCCCGCTGGATCGCTTGGACCATGTCGCGAGCCTGATAGGGGTCTCCATCGGAGGCACGCACGGAGGCCACGCCCGAGTACGCCGAGACTTCACTGGCCTCCAGCGCACCCACGAGGCGGGAGACGGCATCCTCTTCAGACAGCACATGGATCTCGAACACGACGCCGTCGGGATCCCCGGCACCCCGATAGAGATCCAGCTCGGCGTCGCCCCACAGAAGCGGCTGGCCAGCGTCCCAGACCCCGTCGCCGTCCAGGTCCTCGAACGCCTCGCCCGGGTCGTAGACGTCGTCACCGTTCCGATCTTCGAAGGCCTCGGCCGCATCCCACTCGCCGTTGCCGTTCGCGTCGGTCCACGGCTCGTCGTACGCGCGTCGGAACCCATCCTTGTCCATGTCGACGAAGGGCTCGTCGACGTCACGGTGCCCGTCGCGATCACGATCGTCGAACACCTCGCCTTCATCGAACTGCCCGTTGCCGTTCACGTCGATGAACGACTCGGCCCGGTCACAGCGCCCATCGCCATCGAGATCCGTAAACGTCTCCGTGCGATTGAACTTGCCGTCCGCATTGACGTCGATGAAGTCCTCGCTCGGATCGAAGCGGCCGTTTCCATTCGCATCGGTGTAGGCCTCGGCTTCGTCACGCGATCCGTTCCCGTTCGTATCGGTCCAGGGTTCTGCGAAGCGAAACGGCAGGGCCTTGCCGGCCTCGGGGCCCGAAAGCGAAACAGCCTCCCACTGCTCGCCTCCGCGGTGCACCAACCGTACCGTGCCCGACACCGAGTGGTCCGGGGCTTGCCGCACGCCCGCCTGCACATGGACGCGGGCGGCTCGTCGCCCGCGGAAGGCGTCCCACCAGGCCGACCAGTTGCGCTCGCGGACCGGCTCCAGATACGCCCGCACCGTACTGCCGCGCGCACGTACGGCCT
>JACKGW010000022.1 GCA_020631815.1 Planctomycetota bacterium
TCACTTCGGGCCGCCATGCGTGCCCGCGTGGGAGGGGTCCTCCCGGCCCGAAGTGAAGATCTCACCCGACTCCCGGATTCACGCCCCGCTGCGGCGGGCCTCGCGCAGCAGGAACACCCAGTGCACTGCGGCCACGACGGCCACGGCAATCGCCAGAGCGAGCGTGGCACGGCCGGAGAGACCCAGGGCCGCGAGCGGCGGATCGCCCTCTTGCAGCGTGAGGCGCAGCGTGACCACGAGGTGCGCGGCCACCAGGACCAGGACCATGCCGCAGACGGCCCGCAGCCCGGGCAGCGTCTTCACCATCAGCGCGCCGCCGGAGCCGAGGGTCACCAGCAAGAACGGCGCCAGCAAGCTGGCCCGCTCCCGCTGGTCGCTGAGCAACAGGTCCGGCGGCGTCATCAGCACGATGAGGCAGATCGCGAGGCGCACGCCCTTGAGTGCAGGCACCTTCAGGGTGTCGCCATCGGGGCGCGTACACCGCCACGCCTCGACCGCCGAGAGCAGGCCGAGGAGCAGGAGGACCCCCAACATGATGCGAGCGGCTGGATCGTCCCGGGTGGGGGCCGTGCCCAGCGCGAGGCCCGCGTAGATCGCCACGAAGGCATCCGTGGAGGCCAGGATGGCCTGCGCACCGCGGACGCGGCGGGCCAGGGCCATGCCGACCGGCAGCAGCACGAGGAGCAGCAGGGCCGGGACGAGGAGGATCGCCTCCCGATGGATGGGCGTGGTCGCGTCCCGGTGGTCCGTCGCGATCTGGGCCGGGCCGGCGGGCAGCGAACAGGCCACCCAGAGCAGCGTGGTCACCGCCGCCAGCAGGTACGCGCTGCCCGCGACGGTCCGACCTACGGGGGGAGAGACGGCCTGCGCCACGCCCTCATGGTAGAGGCATCCCCATGTGGCGCCCCGTGCTCTACCGCGTCGAGATCGGCGAAGACATCTACCTCGGTACCGCCGAGGAGGTCGTGGACTTCATGCGTCGCGCCGAGGGCGCGCCGGGTGGCGATGCCGCGTCGTACATGCAGGCCATCGCCGCTCGGGTCGAGCGGGGCCTCGGCCTCACGGGCGTGGACACCTCGGACCCCGCGTCCTTCCTCGAGTCGCTGGGGGACCTGCGGGTCCTTCGCGTGAGCACGTCGGCCGAGCCGTCCAGCGAGCGCGTCGATCCGAGCACGGCCCTGGGCGACGGGCTCATCGCCTTCGGCGACGACGTCGACCTCGACGACCTGGATCTGGACCTCGACTGACCCGAGGGCCGTACGGAGGCGGGGGACCGGTACGGAGTCGGGTGAGCCCCGTACGGAGTCGGGTGAGATTCCAACCTCGGGCTGCCATGAGCAGGCGAGAGCCGACGAGCGTTGCGGCCCGAGGTTGGAATCTCACCCGACTCCGTACTCGCCGCCTCGCCCACGTCGCCGCGTCGGCTCCAGCCACCACGCCGCCAGGGCCAGGAGCAGCATCACGGGGAGGCCGTCGAGGAGCCGGCCGGTCCCGGACCACGCAGGCTGCGCGTCGCGGACCAGCCAGCCCTCCTGCGCCTGCAGCAGCGTGATGCCTGCGGCATGGATGCCGATCGAGGCCCACACGCTGCCCGCGCGACGACACGCCGCCGACAGCAGCATGCCGAACAGGAAGAGGCCGGCGCATGTGGGTCCGAAGACGCGTGGGTCCAACGCGCGCTGGAACCAGGCTGCGACCGCTTCGAACGCGCCCAGGGTCCCGGGCTCCACGTCCACGAGCAGGGGCCGCGGACGGAACGCATGCAGCGCCGCGTAGATGGCGCTCACGATCAAGGCCGTGCGCACCGGGCGCCGCGGTCCGTCGCCGCGACCCTCCAGCCATCCGCGGAACAGCAGCTCCTCGAAGATGGCCACGCCGAGGCCCGGGATCAGCGCGACGCGCGCCGTGCGCGCCAGCGCGGCTCCGAGATCGAAGTCCTCACGCCAGTGCCACCAGCCGGCGACGTGCTGCAGCGCCAGCGCGCCCACGCCCAACAGCAGCGTCACGACGTAGGCCGTGGCCCCCCGGAGTGGCCGGGCGCGGGGTCCCACGAAGCCAAGCTCCGACGGCGGCACCTCGCGCCAGGGGCGCACGACGATGGCGATCGGGAGGCCGAGCCCCAGCAGGAGGGAGCGACGCACGACCTTCAGGAAGGCCTCGAGCCCCGCCTCGCCCTGACCCTCGCACCAACCGAGCGCAGCGAAGAGCCGCCACGCCCACGGGGCGGCCAGAAGGGCCAGAAGGGCCCCCGCGAGCATCAGGAGGGGCAGTCGCCCCCGGGGCCTCACCTCGCCGTCCACCGCCCGAGCCTACGCCCAGAGCTGTCCCGCACGTAGGTGCCAGGCTCGCAGCGGCGCCGTCTGCGGCGCGGGCTGCGTGCCTGGCTCCGACGTGCGGCGCCCGCCCCACGGCCCTCCGGCCGCCCAGATGCCCATACGATGACCTGATGGGGCGCCGAGCGGTTCAGGTCCTGTTGCTGCTCGCGATCTTCGTGGTGGTGTGGTTCGCCTTCGATCTGGGCGACTTGGTGGGGGGCGGCCTCGGTGCCGCCGACCACGACGCGCTCTCGGCTTCCGCTGACGCCACGCTCGCGGGCACGGGCGAAGGCGCTGCGACCGGTCCTGGCTTGCAGGGGAGCCCGGGCGGCGCCCAGACCCAAGGAGCCGACGGCGCGGGAGGCCTCTCGCCGCTGGCCGCCATCGTGGCCGCGGGCGGCACCGAGCAGGTGCCGCTGGGCGCGCTGCCCGTCCACGGTCGTGTCGTCGACGCCCGTGGCCACGCTTCGAGTGAAGTGAAGATCACCGTGCTCGGCCCGTCGGGCCGTGAGGTGTTCACGACCGACGCCGATGGAGCCTTCAACCACGCGCTCGTCCCCGGCCGCTACCGCGTGTTGCTCGAAGGCGGGAGGGACGGCTCGCTCTACCTCCCCGGGTTCCTGGTCGACGGCACGCTCGAGGAGATCGAGTGGGCGCTGCGTCCCACGGCGAGCGCCGTCGTCATCCTCACCAGCGCGGGCGTCGGGCTCGGCGGCCAGACCATCACGGCCGAGCTCGTCGCAGGTGACGCCGGCGCCGCACCGCTCCTGCGCCGCGAAGCGACGACCAACTTCGACGGCTCCACCCGCATCGACGACCTCGCCGTGGGCGAGTACCGCTTCGAGGCCAAGCTCGAAGGCGGGCTCCTGGTGTCCGAGACCAAGCGCATCAACCAGGACACCACCGTCACGCTCAAGCTGGGCGCGCGCGTGACGCTCACGGGTCAGGTGCGTGCCGGGGATGCCGAAGGCCCTCCGGTCGAAGGCGCCCTCGTCACCCTCTCGGTGTCCCAGGGACGCAATGCCGGCGATGCCCGCCTCGAGGCGCTCACCGACGGGGATGGCCAGTTCACGCTCGAGGTCCCGCGCGGGCGCGCCAGCTCGATCCGTGTCGAGGCCGACGGCTTCGCCGACTGGCCGGGCACGCGCTGGGACGGCCCCACGGGCCGCGCCATGCGCAAGCTGCGCAACCCCGCGCCCGTGCACCTGGACATCGTGCTCACGGCCGGTGGCTCGCTGACGGGCCGCGTGCTCGACACGGACGGTCGCCCCGTACCTGGCGTCGAGATCGAGGCGCGGCTCCAGCGCCAGTCGGCCCTGGCCGGGTCCGGTACGTCGGGCGACGAGGGACAGTTCGCGATCGCCAACCTGGCCGGAGGTCGCTACGACCTCGCGATCGGCACGGATGGCGTGCTCCCTGCCAACGGCCAGAACCTGCAAGTGGACGTGCCGCGGCAGGCGGGGGGCACCGTGCAGCGCGATCTCGTGGTGATCGCCGCACGACGCGTCACGGGCACGGTCATGATCGACGACCAGACACCGGCCATCGGTGCGCACGTGTGGCTCTTCGGCGGTGGGTCGGTGTTGCGCAGCGCCCGGCAGTCCGGTCGCACGCTCGAGACGTGGACGGACACGTCCGGTCGCTTCGCGCTGTTCGACGTCCCCGCGGATCGCGGCGTCACCGTGCGCGCGAAGCTGCGTGACCAAGAGGCCGATCCCTACCGGCTGCCCGACGACGCTTCGGGCGACGGCCTCCTCCTGGTGCTCGCGCCGACGTCGATCGTGAGCGGCCGCGTCCTCGATCAGCGCACGGGACAGCCGATCGCACGAGCCGCCGTGTACCTGCGGCCGGGCAAGGTGGGGCCCGGCGGGCGCAACCAGTACCGCGTCAACACCAACGCGGAGGGGCGCTACACCATCTACTCCGTGCTGCCGGGCGAGTGGACGATCTTCGCGGCCAAGGGCGGCTACCTCGCGGCCAAGCAGGAGACGATCACGCTCGAGCGCGCAGGCGACCGCACGGTCGACCTCGAGCTCGACCCCGGCATCGTGCTCGAGGGCACCGTCGTCGACGAGCGCGGGCGCCCCTTGGTCAACGTGCAGGTCGTCGCCTCGCCGGAAGGCAACGGCCCGCGTGCATCGGGCGCCAACACGCGCACCGATCGCAGCGGAGCGTTTCGCGTGTCCGGCTTGGCCTATGAGCGCTCGTGGCGCTTGCGCGCTGCGACAGGAGGCCGAACGCCGGCGGTCGTGGGCGGGTTCACGCGTCCCGACAGCCGTATCCGACTCGTGCTGGAGCCCGTCGCGCCCAAGCGTTGACGAGGCCGGGAGGCGACATGCGGGGAGAACGAGGTCGCGGGCTGTGGCTCGCACTGGTCGTGGCGGCTGCGGCCGGCGTCGGCGCGTGGCTCTGGCTCGGCGGAGGGCTGGGTAGCAGCGGGGTCGGTGGCGGTGACCAGGCGGGCACGACCGATCCGCTGGCCGATCCGCTCACCGGAACCGGCGAGGGCGGCACGTCAGCCCAGGGCGGCCCCGAGCTGGCAGGCCTCGGGCGCCGCTTGAAAGGCCCTGGATCGTTGGTGGGGCGCGTGATGCGCTACACGCCCCGCGAGCCCGTCGCGGAGCACCCCGTGCAGGTCACGGGCACGGCGCGCGACGGCACCGAGATCCTGCTGCCGCTGATCACGGGTTCGGACGGCTCGTTCCGGGCCAGCGACGTTCCTGCCGTGGACGACCTGCACCTCTCGATCGGCGCGGCCGACGACCCCACGCATCGCTTCGTCGTCACGACCGTGGAGCCGGGCGAGGTGCGCGACCTGGGCACCATCCTGCTCGGCGCGCCGCAGGACATCGTCGGTCGCGTCGTGGACCCGCTGGGCCGCGGCATCGCCGAGGCCACGGTGGAAGTGCAGCCCGCGTCACCCGCAGGGCGCGGCATGTTCGATCGCATCCACGAGCTGTTCCGCGGGCTGGGTGAGGTGGTCAAGCCGCTGGCCATGACCACATCGGAGGCCGACGGCTCGTTCCGCTTGGTCGGCCTGGCGCCGGGCGAAGTCAGCGTCACGGCGTGGGCCCGCTCCTACGGCTCCGGTGTGCGTGCCTGGCGCGTCGGCGGCGAAGCCGGACAAGAGTCCGTGCTGACCATCGAGCTCGATCGCGCGCGGAGCGCGTCGGGTGTGGTTCTCGACGGCGACGGCCGGCCCGTGCCCGACGCCCGCGTGAGCCTGCTCGCCGACATGCAGGGGCCGGACGACCTCTTGGGGCAACGCGTGTGGGTCACGACCGACCGCGCGGGCCGCTTCGAGGACGCACCGATGCCGGTCGCTCCTTCGTGGGACGCGCTGGTCCTCGCGCAGGGCTTCCCGCCGTCCATGTTCAAGGTGCCTGCCGATGCGGCGGCCCAGCCGCTGGAGTTCCAGCTCGGCAAGCGGACCCAGGTCGAGATGCACGTGACGCGTGCCGACGACCACGAGTCGCTGGGCGAAGCCCAGATCCTGCTGGTGTTCGGCGAGATGAGCGAGGACGGCAAGCGGCGCATGAGCATCGTGTCGGACATCACCGACGAAGATGGCGTCGCGACGATGCCCGCGCAGCCGGGCCCGATCGCCTGGATCTGGATCAAGCACGCCAAGCTGGGCTCCTTCGCCTGGATGGGCGAGGGCATGCCCGGTGGCATGGCCATGGGCATCGAGCCGCCGGCTGGCGGGTACGTCCTGAAGGAGGGGCACCAGCGCATCGACGTCGTCGTGCGCCCGCCGTACGTGCTGCACGGCGTCGTGCGCCGCGGTGACGGCTCGCCGGTCGCCGGTGCGTCCGTGTCGGTGCACAGCATGTTCGGAGGCTCCACGGCCGTGCTGACGGACACGGAGGGCAAGTACCGCCTGCCCTTCCAGCGGATGGCCGTGGAGTTCATCCCGATCGTGATGCGCGCTTCGGCGCCCGGCCTGGTGTTGGCGGATGGCCAGGTCTCCGTGCAGACGCTGGGCAAGCCCAAGGACGAGCCGATCGAGCAGGACCTCACGCTCGTCCCGGCGGTGCTCGTGACCGGTCGCGTGCTCTCGGCCGATGGCAAGCCCGTGGCGGCTGTCCGGGTCAGCGCCAAGGCCAAGACGAAGGACCAGGACTTCGACTTCACGCAGATGCTGGGCAGCCCACGCGGGATGCAGGCGCTGACCGACACGGCGGGTCGCTACACGCTCGACGGGGTGGCCGGTGGGGTGAAGCAGCTCCACATGGAAGCGGTGACCGAAGATGGCCTCGAGGCCAAGAGCGAGCCCGTGGACCTGCCCGAGCGCGGCGAAGTGCGGATCGGCGACCTGCGTCTTCCGCGGACGCACACCCTCGAGGTCACGGTGGTCGATGACGTGGGGGCGCCGGTGGCCGAGGCCGCCGTGAGCGTCGTGCTCGCCGATCGCATGTTCGGCGAGGTCCGTCGGCGCGCGCAATCCAACGCGCAGGGCAAGGCGACCCTCCGCGATCTCCCCGTCGGCGAGCTCACGGTGCAAGCCGCGGCCCCCGACTACATCGACACCACCGAGACCGTGACGATCACCGAGGACGCCGATCCCGCGCCCCTGCGCATGGTGCTCGATCGCGGGCGCACCATCGAAGGCAAGGTGTTCGACACGACGGGGCAGCCGATCGCGGGCGTGACCTTGCGCTACCAGGTGGACGCTGGCGAGGTGAGCCACATGTGGGACCACGGCATGACGACCGACAAGAGCGGTCACTACGTCGTGCGTGGCGTCGCGCGCAACAGGCCCGTCACCCTGATCTTCAGCAGCGATACGCATCGCGGGACGCGCGTGACCGTGGAGCCCGGCGTCGCGCCCGAGCCCGTGCGGCTGGAACCGCTGTCCCCGGAGACCGTGCGCCGCTTGCAGGAGCTCGAGAAGGAGCGTGCCGAGGCGGGGCAGGGGTTCCGAGAAGCGCTCGAGGCCCCCGAAGACGAGCGCCAGGAGCGCGTCAACGCCCTGCAGGAGCGCCTGCGCGAGATCAACGACGAGATGGAACGACTGCGCGAAGGCGGGGAGTAACGCGCGGAGGTGTCTGAACCCGTGTCTGGGAGCGAAGCGACACTGACACGGGGTCTGATACCGCAGTGCGTCAATCGCCGGGTGCTTCCCGCTTGGGTTCAGACCCCGCGCTAGGCGCGGGCGCTCCTTGTCTACCGCGGCGTCGCAGCGAGACGCGCGAGGTAGTGGCGCGCGTCGGTGTTCGCGGGATCGGCGGCCAGCGCGCTGCGGAAACAGCGCTCGGCGTCATCCCAGTCCTGACGCGACACGGCGGCCAACCCCAAGGCGTTCCAGCTGGGTGCGTGGCGCGGGTCGGCGCGCAGCGCCTCCTCGAACCAGTGCTTGGCCTCCGCGGCTGAACGGCTGGCCTTGCCACGGGCCAAGGCGAGATCGGCAGCCGAGTCCCGCTTGCCCATGACGATCGTGTCGGGCGCTTCCTGCGGCGCGCTCGCGTACTGGGCACCACCCGGGCCGTCGTCGATGTCGCCGAAGACGCTGGGGCGGCCGCGCTCGCGCTGGTCCGCGATGTAGTCGCCCACGAGGTAGCCCGTCAGGGCACCGGCGCCGCCGCCGATGAAGGCACCGCCGACGCCACCGGTCGCGGCGCCGAGCGCTGCGCCTCCCACGCCGCCCATGATCGTCCCCGAGAGACGCTCGTTCATGCGGCAGGCCGGCAGACCGACCAAGAGGGCAGCGGCGAGGATCGGCAGGTAGCGCGCTCTAGTCACAGGGTGCTCCACGAGCGGGAGATCGGTTCACCCGGTCGCGGCCTGAAGGCCCCTCCCCGGGGCGGCCTTGGCGGCCTCGCCCCGTGAGCTGCCCCGCACGCGGACCCGACGTCGTAGGATGCGGCCCGTGTGGCGCATCCTGCCCCTGCTGGCCCTCCTCCTGAGCGGCTGCCTCGAGGTCGTCGAGCGCTGGACCCTCGATGACCGCGGAGGTGGCACGCTCGACCTCGTCGTCACCTACGACGCCGCGCTCCTCGCCCAGGTGAAGTCGGTCGTCGGTCAGCGGGCGTTCGTAGGCCTGGGCTCGCGGAGCGTTCCTCTCACGGTGAAGGCCTGGAAGCCGATCCTCGACCGGGCCCCGGGGGTCGAGGTCAAGGCACTGGAAGAGTCCGTCGAGGCGGGCGGGTGGCACCGCTTCCACGTGGCACTGCGGTTCGAGAGCCTCGCCGCCGTCGCGCGCTTGGAGCCCTTCGCCGGCCGACGCTTCCTGTTGACCGAGCCGCCGGCAGGCTCCGAGGGCGAGGCCCGGCGCTCCACGCTGGTGCTGGATCCCTTCCGTCACATCGCGTTGGTGGATCCCTGGCTGGCGCTCCGCGCCGGGGGCACCGAGGCCGAGGACGAAGCCCGCGAGGAGCCGGACCACCGCGACTGGCGGGAGCGGCTTGGGCTCGACGCGAGCCGTGCCGATCTCGTCTCGGATCTGCTCGAGGCTCGCACCATGGGCATTCGCCTGGCCTGCGAGGTGGAGCTGCCCGGGATCATCCTGGAGGAGGCGGGCCTGCCGGGCAGCCGCGGCCACGGCACGCGGATCGTGCTCGATCGCGCGGCGCTCGAGGACGTCAAGCGCGACCGCTCCTTGCGCATCGTCTGGCGCGCCGGCGACCTCGCGATCGTGAAGGGGGTCGACCAGCCGGGTGACGCGCCTCGCCCGCACCTCCTGCCGTCGGACCTGGCGCCGGCGCGATGACGCCGGAGCGCGCGGCCCCGGGCCCGCTGGTCGAGCTGTTCACGACCGGCCCCGGGTGCTCGCTCTGCGAGCGGACCCGCAGCGATCTCGATGCGTTGGCCGGCGTCTGGTCGTTCCGGCTGGTCCTCCGGCCGCTGGACGCCGGTGGCGCCCCCGAGGCCGACTACGTCTGGCGCGTCCCCGTGGTCCACGTGGACGGTCGCCGCGTGGCCGAGGGCCGCATCCCGCGCGAGGACCTGGAGGCGGCGCTCCGGGCGGCCTCCGGAGGCGGCGCACCCGGCGGGTAGACTCCGCCCGTGCCGCCGCCCGACGACCGCCGCTCCGAGGAACCCTCCTACGAGGCCATCGCGCGCCTCCTGGGCCTCACGCCCGGCAGTCGGCCGCTCGGGCAGGACGTCGACCCGGCCGCCGACGAGGTGGACGAGGCGGGCGCCCTCAAGCTCGACAAGGACGGCATCCTGGCCGGCCGCGGCCGCCTCGTGGCGCGGCGGGCCTTGAGCGAGGACGACGAGGGCACGGCCGTCGCCCCCGAGACCGCCGAGGGCGGAGCCGGAACCCCGGACCAGCCTTCGGTCACCGCCCCGGCGGGTGGCGGCGGTGGGGGCCTCGTGGCGCCCAAGAAGGCCAGCCTGCCCCCGCGCCTTGGCGCGCTCCGCCCCGACGGCGCTGCGCCGCCCCCGCGCGAAGAGACCAAGCGCCGACGCCACGACCCGCGCCACCTCGAGATGGTGCCCATCCCGGGCGGCGTCTTCCCCTTCGGCGAGGACGGCATCGACGTCGAGGTCCCCGGCTTCGAGATCGATCGCTACCCGGTCACCAACCGTGACTTCGAGGCCTTCGTCGAGGACACGGGCCACCGCGCGCCCACGTACTGGCCCGGCGGCAACCTCCCCGAGGAGATCGCCGACCATCCGGTCGTCGGCGTCGACTACTTCGATGCGCTCGCGTTTGCGCAGTGGGTGGGCAAGGACCTGCCGTTCGAAGACGAGTGGGAGCGGGCTTCGCGTGGCACGGACGCGCGACCCTACCCGTGGGGCGAAGAGAGCGATCTCCAAGCCTCCAACACCGCTCGCTCCGGCGTGCGCATGACGACGCCTGTCGACCTGCACGCGCGCAACGTCTCGCCCGACGGCGTCCACGACACGGTCGGCAACGTCTGGGAGCTCACCCACACGCCGGCCGCGGGTGGCGGCGTCGTGGTGCGCGGCGGCAGCTGGTACGACTTCGCGCTCTACGCCAAGACGTGGTTCCGCTTCGCCACCGATGCCGATGCCCGAAACGGCACGATCGGCTTCCGCTGCGTGCGGCGCGTCCACGAGCGTGAGGATGAGCCTCGCGAGATCGACCCGGCCTACGTCGACGGCGAGATCGCGGCGCGCACGGGCGCCCAGGTCCCCGCGCGCTCCGACGAAGCCAGCGCCGATCGGCGCGACCTCGTGATCGATGTCGGGCGCCTGCGTCGCTACGTCGACGACATCCGCTCCGACACCCTCTTCGGCCCGGTGATGCACCGCGCGGGATCACGTGGCTCCGACGACAA
This sequence comes from Planctomycetota bacterium, assembly GCA_020631815.1. Taxonomy (GTDB): domain Bacteria; phylum Planctomycetota; class PLA2; order PLA2; family JAEUHO01; genus JACKGW01. The sequence goes on from JACKGW010000022.1 coordinate 10,565, forward strand.
CCCCACGCGTCCGCCCAACCTCGTCGGCGGGGCGACGCCCGCCGCGTGGCTGCTTGGCGGGCCGATGCACGTGGAGGCCGACGCCGAAGCCGACGCGCCGCCCGCCGAGTCCGCCGCATCCGCGACCGACGAGGTCGAGACGCCGGCCGACGAGGAGTCCGTCGACACGTCGTGGTTCCTCCGCGGCGGTCCCGACAACGAGGGCGAGGACGCCGAGGCGGACGTCGAGGTCGAAGAGCAGGCAGCCGATCCCGGGCCCGCGGCGGCCGCCGAGGACGAGGTCCACGACGAACCGGCCGCCTACGACGACGAGCCGGTCGCCAGCACGCCCACGTACACGCCGCCCGCACCGCGACTTCACGTCACGGACGTGGATCTGGGCACGGGCGAGGCCATCGGCCAGCGGGAGGACGAGCCTGCAGCTCCGCCCTCGTTCCGTCTGGGGGGCATGCCGGGCGGCGCCGGCCGCGTGCTCTCACCGCCTGTGCCGCCGCGCTCCGCGCCGGCCGCCTCGGCGCCCAGCTACACGGGGCCGGCGAAGGCACCCGGCATGCCGATCCTGCTCTGGGTCTTGTTGGGCGCGGGCTTCCTGCTGTTTGGCGGCCTCCTCGTACGAATGCTCGGCGAGCTCGACAAGCCCGCCGAGCAGGCCGACGTCGACCAGGACACGCCTCCGTCCCCCGTCACCGACACGGGGCCCCGCGATCCCGACGCGCCTCCGCCGGTCGTCGGCACCGGCACCACCAAGCGGGGGCCCGGCGTGATCGAGCCCGGCGCGGGCGGCAGCGACCACGGCGGCCTCTTCCAGGCGCCCCAGTACGGACAGGGCCGCTTCGACGGCGACCCGCCGCGCGTCGTGGATGCCTCCACGGAAGCCGGCGTCGCCGAGCTGTCGAAGGGCACATGGGTGCTCGTGTTCCTCGAGGGCTTGGACGCGGCCACTGCGCAGCGCTCCATCCGCAACGTGCACAACGCGCATCGTTCGCTGGCCGAGCGAGACGTTCGCGTGGCCCTCGTGCTCCCGCGCGAGGCGTTCACCACGGAAGGCGGCTGGCTGCTCGAAGAGCGTGCCCTGCGCGAGCGCTTGCGCACCGCCGAGATCTGGGACGGCCTCACGGTCGTCCTCGACCCCGCCGCCGCCGAGGGCGAGCCGGGCCGCGTGCTGCAGGCCTACGGCCGCGGTGGGCGACCGGTGTCGGCAGCCGTCGTGCATCACGGCGGGCAAGAGCTTCGCGTCGCGCCGCGCAGTCGCGACGAAGCGATGGAGTACGAGCTCCTCGTCGCGCTCGCCAACAAGGCCCGCTCCGTCCGCGGGGAGTGACTCCGTACGCCAGGTACGGCTACGCCGGCGGAAACAGCACCGCGTGGAGCGCGCGAACCGTCTCGCCACCGCGATCGGTCGGCACGACGATCTGCAGGTTGGTCTTCGTCGCACCGTACGAGATCGCGCGGATCGGCACCTTGGCCTCGGCGAGGGCCTGGAACACGCGGCCCGCCAAACCGCTCGCTTGGCGCATGCGCTCGCCAATGACGGCGACCAGCGCGTTGCCCTCGGTGATCGAGACCTTGCCGAAGCCCTTCATGTCCTCGATCACGTCCGCCAACCGCTCCTGCTGGTCGACGGACACGGTCACGGACACTTCGCTCGTGGCAATCAGGTCGACCACCACGTCGTGCCGCTGGAACACCTCGAACACCTGGGCCATGAAGCCCGACTGCCCCAGCATGCGCCCGGATGTCACGTTGACGAGCGTGATGTCCTTCTTGCTGGCGATGGACGCCACCTCGTGCGCGGCACGCGGACGCGTCGGCGCGATCACCGTGCCGGCGGCCGCAGGGTCCATCGTGTTGAGGATGCGCACGGGGATGCGCGCCTCGACGGCGGGCTGGATCGTGGCCGGGTGGATCACCTTGGCGCCGTAGTACGCCAGCTCGCTCGCCTCGGCGTACGTCAGCGAGGCAACGGGACGCGCTTCGGGCACGAGACGCGGGTCGGCCGTGAGCACGCCGCTCACGTCGGTCCAGATCTCCACTTCCTCCGCGCCGATGGCCTTGCCCACGATGGTGGCCGTGAAGTCGGAGCCCGATCGACCCAGCGTGGTCACGTTGCCGTCGCGATCGCGACCGATGAAGCCCGTGACGACCGGGATGCCCTCGACGGCGGCCAAGGCGGCGCGCAAGTTCGTGTAGGCCTCGGGCCGCGGTGTGGCGCGCGTGTAGCGGCTGTCGGTGACGAGGCCGGCGTCGTCGGCCATCACCGCCGTGGCCGGCAGTCGCCGTCGCCGGAGCACGGAGGCAATGGCGCGCACGGACATGCGCTCGCCGAAGGACGCCACGGCGTCGAGGCTGCGCGGCGTCAGCTCACCGAGCAGCGCGAGCCCGCGAAACATCTGGTCGAGACGCTCGAGGTCTTCCTCGACGATCGAGATGTCCAGGCCCAGGGCTTCGAGCACGGCCTGCTCGCGCGAGCGGACGGGCTCGAGATCCGGTGTTCCCGCCGCGGCACGCCGCGCGCCATCCAGCAGCAGGTCCGTGATGCCGCTGTGCGCGGAGCAGACGAGCACGGGGCTGCGCTCGCGCCGCTGGCGGACCAGCGAGACGACCGTGTCGATGCGCTGGCGGTCTCCCAGCGACGTCCCGCCGAACTTCATGACGAGCACGGATTCGGCTCCCTCGGGGCGCATTCCCAGCCGCCGCGCGGCCGTGCCCGTCCCCGGCATCATGCCACCGGTGGCCCGTCCTGCACGCGCGAAGCGACGTCTCCGGCACGGGGGGAGGGGGGCGAGCCCCGGCGCTACACTCGCCGCTTCGCGCCCCACCGGAGGTCCTCATGAGCACGAACGGCAGCCGTGACCTGATCTACGACTGGAACCAGCTCGAGGCCCGGCCGCTGGAAGGACGCCGTCCGGCACAGGTCGACGACGAGACCCTTCGCGACGGTCTGCAGAGCCCGTCCGTCCGTCATCCCCCCGTCGAGCAGATGATCGAGCTGCTCCACGCCATGGCCGGGCTCGGGATCGAATCGGTCAACATCGGCCTGCCCGGGGCGGGGCCGCACGTCGTCGCCTCCGCCAAGCGCCTCGCGGAGGAGGTCCGCGACCAGAAGTTCCCGATCCTGCCCAATTGCGCCGCGCGCACGCTCGTGCAGGACATCGAGCCCATCCACCGCATCAGCCAGGAGGTGGGCATCGAGATCGAGGTGGCGATGTTCATCGGGTCCAGCCCGATCCGCCTCGAGGTCGAGGGCTGGGACGTCGACCACCTGCTGAAGACGGCAGAGAAGGCGCTCGTCTACGCCGAGAAGAACCAGCTCCCGATCATGTTCGTGACGGAGGACACCACGCGGACCGCGCCGGATGTGGTCAAGCGCATCTACGGGCAGGCCTTGGACCATGGCGCCCAGCGCCTGGTCGTCTGCGACACCTGCGGCCACGCCACGCCCGACGGTGTGCGGTCGCTGGTCCGCTTCGTCCGCCAGGTCGCCGAGGAGCGCGGTCGTGGCGACGTCCAGATCGACTGGCATGGCCACCAGGACCGGGGCCTCGGCGTCATCAACACCCTGGCTGCCTACGAGGCGGGCGCCGATCGCCTGCACGCCTCCGGTCTGGGTGTGGGGGAGCGCGCGGGCAACACCCCCATGGACCAGCTGCTGGTCAACCTCAAGCTCTTGGGCTGGCTGGCGCCCGACCGCGACCTGCGCGGGCTCATGCGCTACGCCGAGCTCGTCTCGAAGTACCTGGAAGTGCCGATCCCGTTCAACTACCCGGTCGTCGGCAACGACGCGTTCGAAACGGGTACGGGCGTGCACGCCGCGGCCGTGATCAAGGCCATGAAGCGTGGCGACTCGTATCTGGCCAACCGCGTGTACTCGGGCGTCCCGGCCGACCAGTTCGGCCTCGCCCAGCGCATCAGCGTCGGTCCCATGAGCGGCAAGAGCAACGTGGTGTGGTGGCTTCAGGAGCACGGCTTCGAGGCCACCGACGAGCGCGTCGATCGCCTGTTCGCCGCTGCCAAGCAGAGCGACCGCACGCTCGACGACGCCACGCTGCGCGAGCTGGCGACGGCGTAGGGAGGCGGGGAGTCCTTCCGCCGCTTGCCGACTGCCGTACGGAGGCGGGGATTTCTTCCGCAACTTGCCGCCCTGATTGCCCGCATGCGCACGAGCCCATCGGCAAGTTGCGGAAGAATTCCCCGCCTCCGTACCGAACTCCGCAGCCCTGATTGTGGGCCTCTCGCGGTGCGTCGGGGATCGTCCGGACGCCCGCGCTGCGCCGGGTACCCTGGGCCGTTCCGGCAGCAGGAGAGCACCCGATGTCCGGCTACCACTTGGACGTGCACGACGACCCCACGGGCGTCCGCGTCATGGCCGTGCAGGGCGAGGCCCGGGTCGAGCTGAGCGACCAGCTCACGCGCGAAGCGCTGGAGGCCATCGGGCCTGTGGAGCACCCCCGTGTCGCCCTCGACCTCTCGGGGCTCGACTTCATCGACAGCGCCTCCACGGGCGCCCTCGTCCACCTGCGTGAGGTGATCGAGACCGAGCGCGGGGGCAACCTCGTGCTCTGCGGCCTCAAGCGCGTCGTCCGGCGAGTGCTCGACGTCACGGGGCTCGCATGCCGCTTCGACATCCGTGAGGACCGGGCCGACGCCGTGGCCCACCTGACGGACAGCTGACAGATCAAGGCGATCGGGAGCCGGTCCGATCCGATCCACGGGAGGCGCTCTGGCCATGACCAGCCGACGCATGCTCGGCCTGGGGGCGCTGCTCGTCTTGGTGACGGGTTGTGCTCCTTCGTCCGGATTCTGGGACCGCGCCCCGCGGGTGGCGGGGGTCCGACGCACCGCTGCGCGGCCCGCACCCCGGCGGGCGCCACAGCGGGCACCGCAGCCCGCCCCGCGGGCCAACCCCGCCACACCCACGAGCCCCCCGGCGCAGGGCGGGACCTACACGCCGAGCCGCACCGGCCCGACGCAGGAGGACTTCCAGGTCCTCGAGCGCGTCAACCAGATCCGCCGTGCGCGGGGCCTGAGGCCGTTCACGTGGTGCTCCACCATCTGGCGCGCCGCCTACGACCACAGCATGGAGCAGCACGTCCACGGCTACATGGGTCACGGCAGCCCGGACCCGCGCCGCGAGCGCCTTGCCCAGCGCATGCAGCTGGCCGGCTACGACGGTCGCCTGTTCGGTGAGGTCGTGGCCTGGAACTACCGCACGGTCGAGGGCGCGGTGCGCGGCTGGATGAACAGCCCGAGCCACCGCTCGATCCTGCTCGATCGCCAGATGACGGAGGCGGCGTTCAGCCGCGTCGGCATGTACTGGACGGGCAACTTCGGCTTGCCGCGTCCCGCGGTTCGTTGGCGCCCGGCGCCGCCGCGTCGGCGTGGAACGTCGGCCCCGGCCCCCGAGCCCAAGTCCGAGCCGCGCTCGTGGAGCGCGCCGTCGGAGACGTACGGTGCGGAGGGGTGGGGCCACGCGAGCGACGACTGGGGTACGCCGGCAGACGACATGCCCACCGCGCTGCCCCGCTTGCCCGCGGTGAGCGAAGCGCCGCGTGTTCGCACGGTGCGTCGCAACGACTCGATGGGTGCGCCTGCACCCGTGCGCCGCGCGCCACCGCCCACGTACGTGAGTGCTCCCGCGCCGCGTCCGGTCCCTGCTCCCGTTCGTGCAGCGCCGCCGGCGCCGACCTACGTCGCGCCGCCGGCTGCTGCGCCGGCTCCGCCGCCGCAGCAGCGTCCCGCGCTTCGCGCTCGCGAGCAGGGCAGCTGCTACGTGCCGCCGGCCAACCCGCCGCCGTCGATGTCCAAGGGGCCCGCCCCGCGCGGGAGCGGCTGAGGCCGCTAGCCCCGGCCTCCGTTGGAGGCCCAGGAGTCGGGTGAGATCTTCCCGTCGGGCCGCGGGAGATGCTCCCACGCGTTGCGGCATGGCAGCCCGACGTGG
>JACKGW010000023.1 GCA_020631815.1 Planctomycetota bacterium
CGCAGGAGGCCCTGCAGCGCCGGATCCTGAAAGGCCTGCCACCACGGTAGGTCGGCGAGCGACGGCCCGGACGGCCCCGCACCCGTCGGCGCCGCAGCGGCCGCGTCGCGGAACTGCGGAGGCACCGGGACCGCGGGGCGTACGTAGTCGGGGCCGACGGCCCGGCAGCCGCACGCGAGGGCGAGGGCCGCGACGAGGACGCCGACGCGCGCGGTCGGGGCCGGGGACGTCGGGGGGCGCGAGGGCCGAGCGAAGGTCATGACGGCAGCTCCGGGGCGGCGGCGTCGACCGCGGCCTTGCGCTTCCTCGGCGCGAGACCGGTGGGGGCGCGCCGGGAGGAGCGGAAGAACGAGGTGCGGTCGAGCACCTTCTCCTGGAACAGCTCGAAGATCAGGTAGATCGGCGGCGTCACGTACAGCGTGAGGATCTGCGACACCAGGAGCCCGCCCACGATGACGAGGCCGAGCGGCCGGCGGGAGGCGCCGTCCGCGCCGTAGCCCAGGGCGATCGGGATCGCGCCGACGACGGCCGCGAGCGTCGTCATGAGGATCGGGCGGAACCGGTCGAGGCTCGCATCGTGGATCGCGCGGTCGGCGGCCTCGCCGTGGTCGACGCGCTGGCGCGCGAAGTCCACGATCATGATCCCGTTCTTCTTGACGATGCCCATCAGCATGAACATGCCGATGAAGGCGTAGAGCGAGGCCTGCTCCCCGAACAACTGGAGCGCCGCCAGCCCGCCCAGGAGAGCGGTCGGCAGCGTGGACAGGACGGTGAGCGGGTGCACGTAGCTCTCGTAGAGGATCGCGAGGATCACGTACATCACGAAGACCGCGAGGAACATGAGCAGCGTCAGGTCCTTCAGCGTGTCGCGGAAGGTGAGGGCCTCGCCCTCGAAGCCGCCTTGGACGGCCGAGGGCAGCACCTCGGACGCGACCTTCTCGACGAAGTCGGTGGCATCGCCCACGGGCCAGCCCGGCACGAGATTGAACGAGAACGTGACGCTCGTGAACTGATTGAGGTGGTTGACGGCCTGGGCGCCCACCGTCGTCTTCCACTCCACGAGCTCGCCGAGCGGGATCAGGCTCTTCCCGTCGTCGGAGCGCACGCGCAGGAGCGCGAGGTCCTCGGCGCCCGCGCGGGCCGCGTCCTCGGCCTCGAGGATCACCTGGTACTGGTCGCTCGAAGTCTTGATCAGGTAGACGTAGTTCTGTGAATAGGCCGTGCGCAGGAGCGACAGGATGCGCGTCTCGGACACGCCGAGGAGGCGGGCGCGCTCCCGGCGGATCGTGACCTCGGCGCCCGGCGTCATGGTGTACCGATCCGACAGGAGGAACTGGAACCCCGGGTAGCCGAAGAGCCTGGCCCGCAGCCGGTCCGCCGTGGCGTAGACGAGCGCGGGATCGACACCCGAGAGCGCGTACGAGAACTGGCCCTGGCTCTGGCCCGTTGCCCCCGTGGCGATTTCGAGCACCGGGTTCGCCCGTAGGAACGAGAAGGCGCCCGGGATGGAGGCCAGGCCTCCCATCATCCGGCCGGCCACCGCCTCGATGGGGGGGCGCTGCTCGGGGGCCTCGAGGAAGGCGAGGAGGAAGCCCTGGTTGGAGGCCATGAAACTCGAATTGCCGGTCACCGAGAAGGTGGCACGGACGGCCGGGTCGGCCCGCATGATCTGGTCGGCCCGGTCCTGGAGCCGGTGCATCTGCGCCGGGGACGAGCCCTCGCGGCCGATCATGAGGCCGCGGAGGAAGCTGCTGTCGCCCGCTGGCAGGAACGCCTTGGGCACGATCAGGAACAGCCAGGCCGTGCCGGCCAGGGTGAGCGCCCAGATGCCCAGCGAGACCCACTTGTGGCGCAGGAACCACCACAGGGAGCGTCCGTACATGTCGAGGACCCGGCGCTCGGCCGCGCCCATGACCCGCTCCATGAACGTCGACTTCACGCCCTGGCCGCGCGCCTTCAGCAGGCGGGAACACATGAGGGGCGTGAGCGTCAGGGACACGAGGCCCGACGCCAGGATCGACACCATAATGGTCACGGCGAACTCGCGGAAGATGCGTCCCACGAGGCCCGACATGAACACGAGGGGCAGGAACACGGTGGCGAGGGAGATTGTCATGGAGACGATCGTGAAGCCGATCTCCTTGGCGCCGTTGAGCGTCGCAATCAGCGCGCTCTCGCCGTGCTCCATCCGGCGGACGGTGTTCTCAAGGAACACGATGGCGTCGTCCACTAGGAAGCCGATCGCCAGCGTCAGGGCCATCAGGGACAGGTTGTCGAGGCTGTAGCCCAGGAGGCGCATCGCGATGAACGTGAGCAGCAGAGACATGGGGAGCGCTACGGCCGGGATCAACGTGTCCGTCGCGCGCCCGAGGAACACGAAGATCACGAGCACCACGAGGACGAAGGCGATGAGGAGGGTCTCCTCGACGTCTGCCACCGAGTTCACGATGGACCGTGACCGGTCGTAGATCGGGGTGATGCGGATCGATCCGGGCAGCTCGGCGTTGACGACCGGCAGGAGCGCCCGCACGCTCTTGGCCACCTCCACCGCGTTGGCGCCGGCCCGGCGGTTGACGGCCACCACGACCGTCGCGCTCGGCGCCTCGAAGCCGCGGACCCAGAAGCGCATGCGCGCGCGCTCCTCCTGGACGGTCTCCTCCACGTCGGCCACGTCGCGGAGGCGGATCGGCGAGCCCTCGTGGCGGGCGACGATGAGGGCGCCGTACTCGGCGGCGGTCTCGAGCTGGCCCTCGGGTTGGACGAGGAGCGTGCCGGCGGGGCCATCGAGCTGCCCGGCGCCCACGGTGCCCGTCCCGCCGCGGACAGCCGCGGCCAGGTCCTCCATCGTGAGGCCGCGCGCGCCCAGCCGCCCAACATCCGCCTTGATGCGGATCGCGGACTTCGTGCCGAAGACGTCCACCCGGCTTACGCCCGGCAGGATGCTGATGCGCTGGCCGACCTGTGTGCTCGCGTAGTCGTAGAGCCGACCCTGCGTCAGCGAGTCGCTCGACATCGCGATGAAGAGGATGGGCTGGTCGTTCGGGTTCGTCTTCGAGTAGGTCGGGGGCGAGGGCAGGTCGGCGGGCAGGCTCGCGGTGGCCTGGGTGATCGCCGTCTGCACGTCGGTCGCCGCGGCGTCGATGCTCTTGTCGAGGTCGAACTCGAGGACGAGGGACGCCTGGCCCTGGGTGCTCTTCGACGTCACCTGCTTGAGGCCGTTGATCTGCATGAACCAACGCTCGAGGGGCGTCGCGATCGTGTTCGCGACGGTCTCGGGGGTGGCGCCCGGGTAGGCACAGCGCACCTGGATGACGGGGTAGTCCACCGTCGGGAGGTCGTTGACGGGTAGCTTGAGGAACGAGAGCACGCCGAACAGGACCACGGAGACCGTGCCCACGGTGGTCATGACGGGGCGCTGGACGAAGGCGTGGGCGATGCTCATGGGCTAGCGTCCCATCCCGGCGCCGCCGGGTGGCGCGGCGCCGGGCGACCCCGTGGGCGTCTGAGGCGGCGCCTCGATCACCAAGGTTGCGCCCGACATGGCGCCTAGTTGGCCCGCGACGACCACGCGGTCGCCCGCGTCCACGCCTTGCGTGACGACGACCCGGTCGCCGTGTCGTTGCCCGAGCGCAACGGGGCGGATGTCCGCCTTCTGCTCGGGGGTCACGACGATCATCATCACGCCCTGGGCGGTCGCCATGGGCGCGCTGGCCGGCACGAGCACGGCGCCCTTCAGCGTCTCGAGGACGAGACGCACCTTCACGAACCGCCCTGGCCAGAAGCGGTGGTCCGGGTTCGAAAGGCTCGCCCGGAGCCGCACGGTGCCCGTCGCCGGGTCGACTGCGTTGTCGACGAATGTGAGCGGCCCCGTCCGAGGCGGGCCGGCCTCGTCGGGGAGGATCACCTCCACCGTAAGTGGGCGTCCGCCCGTCCTCGACTGGACCCGCGTCAGGTCGTCCTCGGTGACGCTGAACTCCGCGTAGAGGGGGTCGTGGCGCTGGAGCGTGATGAGCGTCACGGCGCCCGCCGCCACGATGTTGCCCTTGTCCACGAGCCGGCGGCCCGCGCGGCCCGCGATGGGGGCCTTCACCGTGCAGAAGTCGACGTCAAGTTGCGCCGCCGCCACGGTGGCCTTTGCGCGCTCCACCTCCGCGTCGGCCGAGACCACCCGCGCGGCGGCCTCGGTGGCGAGGGACTCGGCCTCGAGGATGCCGTCCTGCGCCGTCGCGACGGCGGCCTCCACCTCGCGGACCTGGGCCTCCGTCGCGACGCGACGGGTCCGGGCCGCCGCGGCGCGGGCGCGCGCGCCGCGCGCGGCCGTGCGGGCGCGGTCGAGCTCCTGGCCGGACACGCCGCCCGCGGGGCTGACCTTCTCGAAGCGGGCCAGATCATCCTCGGCGCGCGCGACCTCGGCGTCGGCCGCCTCCACGTCGGCCGTCATCTCGTCGATGCCCGCGCGCGTCGCGTCGATCTTCGCCTTCGTCTCGAGGAGACGGCTCCGGGCCGAGCCCACCCTCGCCTGGGCGGTCGCGACCGCGGTGCGGGACTCCTTCGCCGCCGCGTCGGCCACGGCCTCGCGCGCCTTCGCCTGCGCGAGGGCGGCGTCGTACGGGCGCGGGTCGATCCGGAACAGCGTGGCGTCCTCCTCGACGTCCTGGCCGTCCTTCACGAGAACCTCGACGACCTGCCCCGAGACGCGGGGCTGGACCGCCACCACCTCGGTGGCGACGCACCGCCCGATCTCGTCGATGTAGAGGGGGACGTCAACGGCCTCGGCCGTCGCGACGGACACCACCGCGGGGGGCCGGCCGGTGGGCGCGGGGGCCGCGGCCTTCCCGCAGGCCGTCGTCAGGCCGGCGAGGGCGAGGCAGAGGACCGTGGACCGCGGGCTTCGGGCAACGATGGCGACCGGCATGCAGCGCCCCTCTCTCGGGTTTCGGGCCCGGCGCAGGCGGGCAATCGCCCGGCCCGTCCCCGGGGTCTGTGGACTCTGACGAAATGTCGAACTCTGCGGGGAAAGGGAGCGGCGCTCATGACGTTGGGGGAGCGTCGGTCGGCGCCTCGAGCAGCGACCGGATCCGCCGCGCGGCGGCGTCTTCGTCGAACTCGCCCCGCGGAGGGCGCCAGCCGAGGCCGTCCAGGTAGACGGCCCACTGAGTGCGGATCGCTGCGGCCGGGTCGTCCACCCCGAAGATCTTGTCCGAGCTGTGGAGCTCGGTCAGCAGGAACGAGCCGAGCATCATGGCCCACAGCGCGAACGGGATCGTGCGGGCGTCGATCCCGGGCCCGGGCACGAGATCGCCTCTCGCGACCGCCCACTCGACGACCGCAGCGCAGGCCCCGCGCACCCGCTCGTGGGCCGCCTCCACCGAGAGGATGCGCGCGGGCGACGCCTTCTCAAACACCGTGGGGGAATGCACGAGGGGGATCACGCGGAAGGGCACCGGGTGCCGCTCCACGAAGAGGCAGTAGGCTTCGACGATCGCGATCATCCGCTCGCGGGAGGTGCCCGGGAGGGCCGCGGCGCGTTCGAAAAGGGCCGCGAGCCGCGTGCCAGACTCAGCGCACGAGGCGACCAGCGCGTCCTCCTTGCTCTCGTAGTGCTGGTAGACCGTGCCCTTGCTGTACGCGATGGCGTCCGCAACGTCCTCCATGGAGAAGCCGTGGAGGCCCCGCTCGACGAGCAGTCGCCGGGCCGCGTCCCGAATCTGGCGGTCGCGCTCTGCGTAGCGCTGCTGCTTGCCGGCGGTGGATCGGGCGGACAAGTTGCTCGGGGCCATGGCGGGAATATACGTGGCGTCAAGGATTGACGTGGCGTCATTCCTAGAGGGGGGGGGCCCTGGAGTCCCGGCCGCCGTGCTCACGCACCGGGGTGTAGGCCGAACTCAGGGGGGGGAGGGGGCGCGGGGGGACATGCACTGTCTCCCCGTGCACGTCGCCCACCCTGCTCCGCGACCGACCTCGTCCACCTGGGCCCTGCGGCTCGGGGTCAGGCTCCTGGCCGCGTGCGGAGGTGTTCGGGTTCGGCGCTACGCGTTCCTCACGGCTTCGGCCACGGCATCCGCGGCCTGCCGGAGCCGGTCATCGTCCGTGTGAAGGTACCGCAGGGTGATCGGCGACCCCGGCCGGTGCCCCAGGATCCGCCCAATCGTCGCCACGTCAGTGCCCGCGGACGCGAGCAAGGTGGCCGCAGTGTGGCGTAGCTGGTGCCAGCCGCTCCGTGGGACCTCGGCCCGGTCCATGAGGCGGTGGAGCGACTTGTAGAGGGAGGAGTCCGACTCCGGGAGGCGGCGGCAGACGAGCCCCGAGCGCTGGCGGTGGCGCTCCAGGATCTCCTTGAGCGGGGCCGAGATCGGGAGCCGCAGCCGTGTCCCGGTCTTGTGCCGGGGTCGCGCGATGAGACCGACGTCGAGGTCGATCTCCTTCCATGTCAGCGCCCGGAGGTCGGCGCGCGAGAGGCCCGCGAACAGCGCCAGGGCGACGGGGACCTCGAGGTAGTGGCCACGGGCGGCGTCCAGCAGGCGGCGGCACTGCTCCGCGGAGAGGGCCTCGCGATGTTCGGCGGGGCGCGCGCGCGGGGGCTTGAAGTCGCCCACGAAGTCGCCGCAGGCGTAGCCGACCGCCGCGCACCACCCGATGAAGCGGCGGTAGACGCCGAGCGCCTGGCGCACTCGCGAGGAGGACCAGCCGCGTCCGTCGAGCAGTCCCTCCAGCATCGTGCGCGACCAGCTCGCCATCGGGCGGTCGGCCCACTCGTCGAGCAGCGGCTTCAACTTGTCTGCGTCGTGCTCGATCGTGCCCTGCCGGCGCCCGGAGACCTTGAGGTGCTTCAGGTATCCGGCGACCGCCGTCTTCGGCGTGGTCGTCTGGGGCGTGCCGCGTCGCGTGCTCTTGCCCGCGTTCATCGCGGCGAGCTCGTACTGCGCCTCCTGCTCCGTGACGGCACCGAGCGAGCGGGAGCGGACCTTGCCGCCGCGTCCGCCTTCGCGCCACTCGACCACCCAGGTGGTGACCCCGGATGAGCGTTCGGTACGAGAGCGGAGCCAAGGCATGGGACGAGACCTCCGGCGTGGGTCCCGCACGTTACCTCGTGCGTCGGACACCCATGAAGGGCTGTTCCCCGCGGCCTGGGGGCGAAACGACCCTCGGCGCGATCTCGCCGCGCGTGCGCGTAACGCGCGCTCTTTCGTGCTGCGCGCGAGTGATCGGGATGCGATCGGGCGTGGATCGGGCGTCGATTCAGAGGGCGTTCTGCGCTGTACCAGCACCGGTGCTGGTACGGGGGGATCCCTACGTCCAGAGAGCCGCACGGCGCCTAATCGGCGCGCGGTCGTAAACCCGCGTGGATGCGCGGTTTGCGCGCGAGTTGAATGGCGGGAGTGACGGGACTCGAACCCGCGACCTCCGGCTTGACAGGCCGGCGATCGAAAGTCGCAAGTGCCCAACAGTGGGGGAGTTACGTCAGTCGCGATCGGTGACTATGCCGTGGATCGACAGGTCTGGGTGCACGTTGTCGCAGGAAGACTGGCCCGAGGGGCCCAGGGCCACGAGGACCATCGAGGCAGAACTTGGAGCACTCAACACCGAAGATCGACGGGATCTTCCGCGGCGCGACGTGATCGCGAGGTGCTGCTGCAGGCCTTGCCAGCGAACCGCGCGTTTTCGCGGCGCTTCATCGACTGTCAGGCTTGACTAGGACAACCCCTGAAGCACCCGCCATCACACTAGAGCCCGCGCCAGCGACTGCATGGTGCGACGCACCGCTTCCCCCCGGGTCCACGACGAACCCGTCGGAGTGGCCCGCTCGGGCTCTCAGGAGGAAACTCCCGCCGGGCAGATCATCGAGCGCGAACGCTCCATTGGGATCGGAGACGGTCCACGAGAGGCGTGTCCATCGTGAGCGGGCAATCCGCTCCGGCAAGGGGCCCGCCGCTGCGGATTGCCACACGGCCTCAACGCGAGCCCCGCCGACGGGATCCCCACTGCGATCCTGCACGACACCCGAGATGCTCTTGCCAGGGAACAACACAACTTCGGTGACGGAGGGTGGCGTCACTGCAAGCAACTGCGTCCCGAACCCTCTGCAGTGGATTCGTAGGAGGGCCTGGCGCAGGCGGGAGACGTCGCCGCACGCCACGTGCACCTCACCAAGCTCATTCGTCTCGTACCGACCACCGGGGGTGTCAAGCCAATCTACTTGGGCGCCATCTACAGGGTGTCCCCACGAATCTCGAATGCGAAGGGAGACGCCGGGTCCGCGGTCCGCAGGCATTACGATATCGGGAAGGGGCAAGATCCCTCGAGCCGCGGGGTCAATGCGGACCGATGCCTCGACCTCCTCATAGGTGGCATCTCGTGGCCCACTGAGGCGTGCCCTTAGTACAACCTCATACGGCTCCTCATGCAGAGCAGGGACTGACGGGAGTAGAAACCGCCCGGTGGTGTCGGTCAGTGCCCACCACACATGTGGACGGGCGACCGCATCGGCGTCGGCAGCCCAAAGTCGGTCAAACTCCTGTGGTACGACGGCTCTCACGTACACGTCGCTTAGAGGTACGCCCAACTCGTCCACCACGCGCCCCTGCACGGCCAGCCCGCGCGGGAGAGTGAGCGTCAGCGCAACCTCGGCCCCATCAACCGCGTCATAGCGCAGCTGCTCCGACGCCGCGCATGAGTACCCCTCCTTGCTAGCCAGGACCTGCCCCAGCCAGATTCGCTGATCCGACGGCGCCAGCCCGTTCGCTTCGTGTTGGTAGTCGGCGGGCGGGAGGTGATCCAGGAGGACGCGGCCGTCCGCGTCACTTGTGCCGGCGGCAACGAGATGCCACGTCCAGGGACTAGTCGGCGGCTGACCGAGTCTCGACTCCTCAGTCCGATGCCGGCTGCCCCAGATTGCAACGTGGGTGCCTGCGAGAGGGCGCTGGGTCGATGCATCCAGCACGAGCACTGCCAGGGACCAGCCCATACGCAGTACGATGGTCACCTCGGCCAACGCTCCCGGCTCAACGATGAGGCGTTCAGTAACGAACGAGGCGAATCCGTCCGCGTCGACCGTGAGGTAGTTCGCAATCCCCCTGCGCCCAGACTCAAACTCTGCGTCAACGTTAGCAAACTCGAAACTGCCATCATCACTCGTCCGCTGGATCCTTGAGCTGTTGAGACCTCCGACCGCCGATGTCTGCAGTGCTACTCGCGCTCCCTCCACGCCGTGCCCCAATGGGGTCACGACGCGCCCCCTGAGACTGCCGGCAGGAAGCAACGTCGTAGTAAGAACCTCCGAACTAGCCGGAACCTCGACCGTCCGTGACGAGAATCCCGGCCTTGAGATGGCTAGCGTTAGTCGTGCCGCCCTCCCCATTGACACCGAGTAGGACCCGTGGCGATCCGTGATCACACATCGTGTCTTCTCGGACCCGTCAGGAGTTGGCACGTCGGAGACACCACGCTCCCTCTGCCCCACGATGCGCACCGAAGCACCTGACACCGGATCCCCAGTTTGATCTACCACCCTGCCGCGCACTAGGGGGCCGACGGGAGACTTAGGTAGCTCCGGCTGAACTCCGGAGGCATCCGTGGCGCGCCCACCGATAGAGCCATGTAGTGTCGGTCGGGTGCCTGCCACAGTCCGGGGAGGCAAACTCACGCCGTCGGCATCGATCGCTCTTGGAGTTGCGCGACCGCCGAACAGAATGTAGCCGCCGCCCAATGCGAGCCCCAGAAGCACCATCGCGCCCAGGCGGCGCCCGGCACCGGGCATCGCGCCAACTCGTCTCTGATGGATCAAGAACCTACGCTTCATCTAGTCACGTGGGCTCAAGATGATGGTCGCGTCACTGATGTCTCCGTGCGTGACGCTGACCTGAGCAGCCGACTCCGCGTAGCCGGGGCGGATTGCGGCCAGTTCATATCTGCCCGGTGCAAGAAAGAGCGATGTGACGCCGCTGTCGGAGATGGGATCAATCAACTCCCGAAGACCTCGCAAGGAACTGTCCTTCTGCAGCGCTCTCGTGTCGATGCTCCCGACCGTACGGCGAAGCGACTTCCCGTCTAGCTCGTAGAGCCGCGTCAACGTGAGAGTCGCGTAGTCAAGCCGAACGCCCGTCGGTTCTTGCAGTATCAGTCGAGTGATCCCACCAGGAAGGACCACATCTCGCCTTGTCTCCTCATGTTCGTGAACGGTCACATCAATGCCGCCCACTTCCGCCTGCCACCACGGCCATCCATTGCCGGCCTTCAGTGCGAGCGTGTACTCACCCGCCGGCAGTTGCAGTCGGCAACCTCCTGCGTCCCCTGCAAGTACACTCCCCGTTTCCTTGTCGCTGCCCCGCCGTCTAGTCCACGACAGCAACGCCCAGGGCAGCTTGTGCTCAAGAACTGGATTTGACACCTCGAGCAAGACCGCACCCAGCGGCGGAAGGTCAGTATCCCTACGCAGCGCCACCAGGCTAGCGCTCAGGACGTCGGGATGGTCAGGCCAGCGTGGAGTCAGCAAGACCCGTGCCGACTCATATCCAGGCGCCGCAACCCTGGCTGATATCTCAGGCAATGCCGACGTCTCCGGTCGCGGCTCTTCGTGGACACGCAACGTGTACCACCAAGTACCAGTCTCGCGCTCAAGTCCGTCAAGAAGATACCGAGTGCGGTGAATTCGTACGGGATTCGTGACGGCGGCGAGGTCTCTTGCGTGGAGTTGGCGGAGGTCAACTCGGCATGGGCCAGCGTGAGCGTCAGGACGGTCCCGGAGTGCGGCACCACGTGATGTGCCGCGGTATCGGCAAGCGCATCGTGCTGTCGCTTCGCGCGGACTTCCGCTACCTCCTCTCGCAACTGGCCCGAGCCTACCGTAGGGACCAGCTGGAGCTCGAGGCCTACTCGCTGCTGGGGACACACTTCCACCTGTTGGTCAGGACCGAGGGCGGGACGCTTTCGGAAGGAATGCGGCGCGTCCTGAATGGCTACTCGCGCTGGTTCAATCGAAGGAACCGCCGGGACGGGCCCCTCTTTCGCGGTCGATTCCGATCCAAGCCGGTGACTAGCGACACCTACTTGCGCACGTTGCTGCGCTACATCGACAACAACCCCGTGAAGGCGGGCCTGTGTGCCCACCCAGCCGAGTGGCCTTGGGGCAGTGCGCGGAGCTACTGCGGCGGCCTCGTGCCTCGCTGGTTGGCCGTCGGGCGGGTCCAGCAGCGCCTTCTGGGCTGGTCGAGGCCAGGTCTCGCGGCGGAAGCCGCATATGGCGAGATGCTGACTCGCCCCCTGGGGACGGAGGAGCAGGAGCTGGTCGAGCAACGGTTGGACCAGCGCGGCTGCTGCGAGGATCGGCTGGATGATCTCCTGGCGCGATCCTCGTCTGGTGCGCGCGCATGGATGGAGGTCAAGGCACGCAATGCCGACGGCTTGCGACCGTCGCTTGCCCTCGTGGCCCCGACTGCCGTCGAGCGGGCGATTGCGACCTTGAGGGATGAACGTGGCGAGCTCCCGGTCCAGGTGTCGCGCAAGAGTGGGGACGGGTGGGAGTTCCTGATGACGGGTCTACAGAGTCAGTGCTGCGGCCTTGGCGGGCGCGCGCTGGCCCTGCGACATGCTGTGAGCATCGACACGGCGAGCCGGCATGTGCGCGCCCATGCGAATCTGCTCGAGAAGGATCCTGGATACTCAGCGGTGTCAGACGACGTGCTCCGCCTCGCCCTGCGGTTGACGTTCGGGTCGTGAGTGAGCAGGTCGAATCCCGTACGAATTCGCCGCACTCGGTATCTCCCCTCGTTAGCGATAGAGGGGATCCGCTCGCTCGGGGGTCGGAATGCAGGCGCCAGGGCCATGCAAGTGGACATCTGAGCCTCGAGCGCGCCTAGTTCTGAAGCCCCATGACCGTGCGCCCGTACCTCGCAACGGCACGCCCGAACTCCGTGACCACATAGGGGAAGAGTTCGCCCACTGGGCGTGCGGCAGTGGCCTGCGTGAGTCGTCGAATTCGGACGCTTAGGAGACCCGCTGACAGCAGCTTGGAGAGTGCCTCACGCCTCGGAGCACCGCCGAGAACGTCGCCCATGTTCCGCGTCTCGGGATGGAAGACCTCTCGCCCTGCGGCGGCTTCGAGCAACAGGAGCCACCCATGGACATCCAGGGCGTGTGCAAGGTCTCGGACTGCGAGTGAGCGGCGCTGATCGAGTTCGCGCTGCGACTGCGCCACCGCATTCACGACGGTCGCAATTGACCCGGTTGGGTCCGAGTCAGGACTGTACGACACGATACGAATCCCGCGCACGTCGAACGGAATGTCGTCGTTGTCTGAGCGTAGGAGAAGCACTTCCTCCGGCAGCCTGGCCGCATGTGCAATGCCGACTTCGTACATCACGTTCCCGTTGCGCACCTCCCTCCCGTCAAGCAGGCCCATCGTCGTGACGTCTGCAATGAAGAACCGACAGCGGGCGATTCCATCAACGATCTCCGTGATGATGGAGTCGGACGCTTGCCGGAGATCGACTCGATGCGGTTCGAGACGCGTGCCGGTCGGAGACGTCATGGAGCGGATTGCCGGCACGAGCACGTCGGTCCACCGCGCGCTGAACCGATTGTCGAAGCTCATCGCCACGAAGACACGCTCGTCACGGGGGAACGGAGGGAACAGACTCAGGTATGTCTGGGGATACATCTCAGTTCGCATTCCTGTCCTGCGGCGCAGCCACGGTCTCGCTCGTATCAAGCGGCGGAGCGACGTCGATGGCCACCCTGCAGTGATCACTCGGGCCCCACTCGTCCTGTGAGTTCAGGGCTCGAACCGTCACGCGATCGTGCAAGGCGCGAGACGCGAACACGAAGTCCAGCTGG
>JACKGW010000024.1 GCA_020631815.1 Planctomycetota bacterium
AGGCGCGCTGGCCCAGGAGACCTGCGGTCTCTACGGCGAGATCGGCGCGTGGGGCTTCTACTACGCCGATCGTGCGGACAAGCCGCACACCGTCTTCGCCGACTGGACGACCTACGGCGTGGACGTTGCGCTGGGCTGGGGTGGGTTCTCGTTCACCGGCGCGTACACCATGGCGACCGGCGCGGACTACATCTTCACCGGTACCGATCTCGACTTGACGATGTGGCTGGCCCAGATCGGCTACCACTTCCCGGGCACCGCCTGGGAGATCGCGGCCCGCGCGAGCAGCTACGACATCGATCAGGGCGCGGCTGGCGGCGGCGGCTCCACCTCGGAGCTGGCCTTCGCGGTCAACTACTACCTGAACGGCCATGGCAACAAGTTCACGGTCGACATCAGCTTCTTCGAGGGCAACGACCCGGGCTCGGTCCTGATCTGGGACGCCTACACGGGCATCGGCAACTCGGCCTTCGGCGAGGAGACCTTCGGCACGTTGCTCCGCTTCCAGTGGCAGCTCGCGCTGTAGAGGCGAGCCGTACCTGACGCGCTCGGCGCAGCAGCGCCGGGCACATCCCTGACGGGCCGTCGCGACGCGATCGCGGCGGCCCGCTTGCATGGGGTCAGGGCCCCTGCGCCGGCGGTCGACATGACGCCCACGTGACGGAAGGTGCGGCTCGCTCCCTGTGTGAAGGGGTGGGCCGGTGCGACCGATCCAGAACCCCTGGTAGGGCGGGGCCGCTCCGTGCCAGACTCTCCGGAGCAGGGCGCCAGGGAGGGTGCCCTCGACCGGTGGAGGCCCGGCCGCCACCTCAAGACGATTCCGGGGCGATCCACGCGGAGCGCCCCTTCAGGAGGAAGGCAAGCATGCATCGCATCGTGATGGGCCTCGGCGCCCTCGCGCTCGTGGTCGGCGTCTCGGCCGCCCCGGCCTTGGCCGACGGCAGCGCCCGCGACGTCCAGGCCGCGCTCGACAGCTACCTGGCGCACGACACGGCCGACGTGGCCCTCGTCGGCGGCCCCGGTAGCGCCGGCTACGACAACGGCTTCTGGATCCGCGGCGGGGACTTCCTGCTGCGCGCCAACGTCACGCTCCAGGCCCGCTTCGAGGCAATGGACTACGACGAGACCCAGCCGCCCGAGACGGCCGGCGGCGGCACGGTCTTCATGACGGCCCAGCAGGCGCTCCCGACGGGCTTCGGCGGCGACCTCTCGGGCTTCTCGCTGCCCCGTGCCACGTTGAAGCTGTCGGGCGAAGCGCCCTGCAACATCCGCTGGTACATGGAGCTCGAGTTCGGCCACTTCGGTCGTGACGCCCTCGAGGCTCGCGGCGCGCGCGGCACCGACTTCTACCCGGACCAGTTCACCCAGTTCAACTTGGGACCGTTCTTCCAGAGCAACAACTACGACAACACGCGCGAGGCGTGGATCGAGTGGGGTTGCAGCGACGCGCTCAACTTCCGCATGGGCCAGATCGCCCTGCCGACGACGCGCCAGCTCATGGTCAAGCCCGAGCTGCAGCAGTTCGTGGACATCTCGATGGCGTCGGCCTTCACGGGCCAGCTCCTGCCGGGCTACACGGACCGCAACCGCGACCACGGTCTGATGATCCACGGCGCGTTCGGCTGCAACAGCGAGTGGAGCTACATGCTGGCGGTCACCAACGGTGACGGCGGCGACAGCATCCGCAACGTGCTCGACCACCGCACCTCGGACGGTCTGGCCTTCAGCGGCCGCCTGAACTGGGCGTTCGCCAAGCCGATCGGCTACCAGGAGGGCGCTCTGGCCCAGGAGACCTGCGGTCTCTACGGCGAGATCGGCGCGTGGGGCTTCACCTACGCCGACCGCACGGACAAGCCGCACACGGTCTGGGGTGACTGGACGCTCTACGGCGTCGATGTGGCCTTGGGCTGGGGTGGGTTCTCGTTCACCGGCGCCTACACGATGGGCGACGTGACGGACCTCTTCCTTGCGGGTGGTGACGTGGACTTCACGATGTGGCTCGCCCAGCTGGGCTACCACTTCCCCGGCACGGCCTGGGAGCTCGCGGCCCGCGCCAGCAGCTACGACATCGACCCGGCCAACGGTGGCGGTGGTTCGGTCTCCGAGCTGGCCTTCGCGATCAACTACTACCTCAACGGCCACGGCAACAAGTTCTCGATCGACATCAGCTTCTTCGAGGGCAACGACCCCGGCTCGGTGCTGATCTGGGACGCCTACACCGGCATCGGTGGCTACGCCTTCGGCGAAGAGACCTACGGCACCCTGCTCCGCTTCCAGTGGCAGCTGGCGCTGTAGTGAGTTGATCTCCTGGGGTGCGCGGGCGCGGCTCGCCAGATGCTCGGCCGCGCACCGCCATCGGCTCCTCGAGGCAATCCTGTTGGCGCGGCCCGCCAAGGCGGGCCGACGCTGACCACGAGTCGTCGCCGATCTTGGTCGCCGGTGCCGTAGGCACAGCAGCCGAGCCGCGCAGGCTGCGGGAGGCGAGCGCACGCTGCCGTCGCCCTGACGACCCGATGCGCGCCGCGAGTCGCCCAAAGCACTCGGCATGCTCAGGAAAGCCTGCGGGCCGTCGCGACGATGTCGCGGCGGCCCCGCTCTCCTTTTGGGCCTCCGAACCCGCGAGGTCCCTCCCCGCGAGCCCGGAAATCAGGCCCTTGGGAGCGGCGGGGCGTCAGCCCCGGACGAGCCCGTCCCCGGCTGGCGCTCTCCCCGGTCGCCGTGGCAAACTCTTGCCCGTCGGCGCTGGCCGACGGGAGGGCACCGAGGCAGGGAGGCCGCGGTCTGCTCCTCCATTGGGAGGATTCGATCATGCACCGCATCACGCTGGGCCTCGCGGCCCTCGCGCTGCTGGGTCTGGCCGCTGCGCCGGCGCTTGCCGACGGAAGCGCGCGCGACGTCCAGGCTGCGCTCGACAGCTACTTGGCGCACGACACGGCCGACGTGGCCCTGGTCGGTGGCCCCGGTAGCGCCGGCTACGACGACGGCTTCTGGATCCGTGGTGGCGACTTCCTGCTGCGCGCCAACGTCACGTTGCAGGCCCGCTACGAGTCCTTCGATTGGGACGAGGTGCAGCCCCCGGAGCGCGGCGGCGGCGGCTCGACCATCCCGGGCACGGTCAACCAGGTCATCATCGACCCGAACCAGAACCAGCGCGAGTTCGGTGGCGACTTGTCGGGCTTCTCGTTGCCCCGCGCCACGCTGAAGCTGTCGGGCGAAGCGCCCTGCAACATCCGCTGGTACATGGAGCTCGAGTTCGGCCACTTCGGTCGTGACGCCCTCGAGGCCCGGCTTGCGGGGTTCACGCCCTTCAACCTCGGCTCCATCTTCTTGCTCGGGCAGAGCTACAACTTCGACAACACGCGTGAGGCGTGGATCGAGTGGGGCTGCAGCGACGCGCTCAACTTCCGCATGGGCCAGATCGCCCTGCCGACGACGCGTCAGCTCATGGTCAAGCCCGAGCTGCAGCAGTTCGTCGACATCTCGATGGCGTCGGCCTTCGTCGGCCAGCTGCTCCCCGGCTACACGGACCGCAACCGTGACCACGGCCTGATGATCCACGGCGCGTTCGGCTGCAACAGCGAGTGGAGCTACATGCTGGCGGTCACCAACGGTGACGGCGGCGACAGCATCCGCAACGTGCTCGACCACCGCACCTCGGACGGTCTGGCCTTCAGCGGTCGCCTGAACTGGGCGTTCGCCAAGCCGATCGGCTACCAGGAGGGCGCTCTGGCCCAGGAGACCTGCGGTCTCTACGGTGAGATCGGCGCGTGGGGCTTCTACTACGCCGACCGCATCGACAAGCCGCACGTGGCGATCGCCGACAGCACCCGCTACGGCGTCGACGTGGCCCTGGGCTACGGTGGCTTCTCGTTCACCGGCGCCTACACCATCGGTACGGATGCCGACATCCTGGCCAGCACGACCGATATCGACTACACGGCTTGGCTGGCCCAGCTTGGCTACCACTTCCCGGGCACGGCCTGGGAGCTTGCGGCCCGCGCCAGCAACTACGACTTCGATCCGTCCACCGGTGGTGGCGGCTCGGTCCAAGAGCTGGCCTTCGCCATCAACTACTACCTGAACGGCCACGGCAACAAGTTCACGCTCGACGTGAGCTTCTTCGAGGGCAACGACCCCGGCTCCAGCCTGATCTGGGATGCCTACACGGGCATCGGTGGCTATGCCTTCGGCGAGGAGACCTACGGGACGCTCCTCCGCTTCCAGTGGCAGCTCGCTCTGTAGTGAGGTGATCTGCCGTTGATCCGTTGGGGTGCGCGAGTGCGGCTCGCCAGATGCTCGGCCGCGCACCGCCATCGGCTCCTCGAGTGAACAGGAAGCTGACCACGAGACGTCGTCGCGGCCCTTGATGGTGGCACGCTGCTGGCTGGCGCCCTGACGACCCGATCAGTTCCGCCAGCGCCGCAGAAGGCACGAGACGCAAGTCAACTCAGCGGGCCGTCGCGATGATGTCGCGGCGGCCCGTTTGCGTTGGTGGGCTGTCCGCCGCCAGCGAGGGCGGTCGTGGGGGCGGCTCGTACACTTCGCGACCATGACCGACGCCGACGTCATCCGGCTGCGCGGCGCGCGCCAGCACAACCTGCGCGGCGTCGACCTCGACGTGCCCGTCGGGCGGATGACCGTGGTGACGGGCGTCTCGGGCAGCGGCAAGTCGAGCCTCGCCTTCCACACGCTCTATGCCGAAGGTCAGCGGCGCTACGTGGAGACCTTCTCGGCGTACGCCCGGCAGTTCCTCGAGCGCATGGACCGGCCCGCCGTGGACGCGGTGGAGGGGATCCCCCCCGCCATCGCCCTCGAGCGACGCGGCACCCTCACGGGTGGACGCTCGACGGTCGCCACCCTGGCCGAGGTCCACGATCCCCTGCGCCTTCTCTGGGCGCGCGTGGCGGACCTCGGCTGCACCGCCTGCGGCGAGCCTGTTCGCCCCGACCTTCCGGCCACGGTGGCCGACGCCCTCCAGGCCGAGGCGAAGGGCTCACGCTGGGTCCTCGCCTTCGAGGTGGGTGTGGGGCGCGCGGCGGCGCTGGACGGGACGATTCAGGATCTGTCTCGCGCAGGATTCACCCGCCTCTGGACGTCCGACGGCGTCGTCGACCTCGACCGCGCTGCCGAGGCGTGGCCCCTCGAGGGCCCGGGCGTGGTCCTGGTCGATCGGGTGGTCGTGGGGAGGACCGCCCGCGCGCGCCTCCTCGACAGCGTCGAGACGGCCTTCCGCGCCGGCGGCGAGCGGCTCCTCGCCATCGAGGCCGACGGTGCGAAACGCCTGCGCTTCAGCGCAGGGCTCGCGTGTGCCGCCTGCGGCACGCGGCACCGCGCACCTCGGCCTGCGACGTTCAGCTTCAACAGCCCGCTCGGTGCGTGTGAGCGCTGCAGCGGCTTCGGCCGCGTCACGGGCGTGGACCACGACCTGGTCGTGCCCCTGCCCCGGGCCACGCTCGAGCAGGGCGCCGTGCGGCCGTTCGAGACGCCGGCCCACCGCAAGGAGCGCTCGCGCTTGCTGGCCTGGGCCCGCGAGAACGGCGTTCCGACGGATGTCCCGTGGAGGGAGCTGCCTGCGGCGGTGCGCCGCACCATCCTCGAGGGTGGTGACGGCTACGACGGCGTCGAGGGCCACTTCGCGCGACTGCGGCGCAAGTCCTACAAGGTGCACGTGCGCGTGCACATCGCGCGCTACCGCGGATACCCACCGTGCCCGGACTGTCGAGGAACGCGCCTGGGGCCCGAGGGTCGGGCGTGGCGCGTCTTCGGTCGCACGCTGCCCGAGGTACTTGCGCTCTCCGTCACGGCGGCCCGCGCGCTGTTCCACGAAGAGGGTGACCCGGCGCGCCTCGTCTCGCTTCCTGCCGACCGCCGCGAAGTCGTCCGGCTGCTGCGTCGCGAGATCGAGGCGCGCTTGACCTGCCTCGACGATGTGGGGCTTGGCTACCTCACGCTCGATCGTGCGGGCCGCACGCTGTCCGGCGGGGAAGTGCAGCGCGTTCACCTCACCGCGGCGATCGGCACCAACCTGACGGGCGCCCTGTTCGTGCTCGACGAGCCTTCGGTGGGCTTGCACCCACAGGACACGGCGCGCTTGGTGACGCAGCTGCGGCGTCTCGTCCAGCAGGGCAACACGGTGGTGGTCGTGGAGCACGACGCCGCGGTCTTGGCCGCCGCCGATCACGTCGTGGACCTCGGCCCGGGTGCGGGCGAGCACGGCGGCCGCATCGTGGCGCAGGGCACGACGAAGGACCTCGTGCGCGTTCCCGAGAGCATCACCGGCCGCTGGCTTGCCGGCGAGCGGAGCATGCCTGCACCGCGACCCCGGCCCGAGGTCGGTGCGTCGGTGGGGGTGAAGGGCGCGGACGCGAACAACCTCCAGGGTGTCGACTTGATCGTTCGCCTCGGAGAGCTGACGGCCCTCGCCGGCGTCAGCGGCTCCGGCAAGTCGACGCTGGCACACGACGTCCTCTACTTGGCGCTGGCGCGTGCACTGGGCCGACCCGAGGGAACGCCCGGCGTGCACGCAGCCGTGGTCGGCGCCGAGGCGCTCGGCGACGTCGTCCTCGTGGACCAAGCGGCCAGCGGCGCCTCGTCGCGCGCCAACCCGGCAACCTACGTCGGCGCCTGGGACGCGATTCGCACCTTGCTTGCGGCGACGCCCGCGGCGAAGAGCCGCAAGCTGGCCCCGGGCGCGTTCTCCTTCAACGTGCCGGGCGGGCGATGCGAGGCCTGCCAAGGGGACGGCCTCGAGCGGATCGAGATGCTGTTCCTCTCCGACATCGAGCTGGTGTGCTCGGAGTGCGAGGGCACGCGCTTTCGACCCGTCGTCCGGGAAGTGCTCTGGCAGGGCCACTCGGTGAGCGACTTGCTCGCGCTGAGTGTGGAAGATGCGCTGGCCCTGTTCGAGAACGCCCAGGAAGCGCCGGCTCGGCGCGCAGGCGCGGCGCTCGAGCCGGTGGCGCGTGTGGGCCTCGGCTACCTGCGGCTAGGTCAACGCGCGAGCACGCTCTCCAGCGGCGAGTGGCAGCGCCTGCGTCTTGCCGCGGCGCTGGGCGAGAAGCGCGTGCACAAGCCGCGCCTCTACGTGTTCGACGAGCCCACGACGGGCCTGCACATGGAGGACGTGGCCCGCTTGCTCACGGCCCTGCGCCACCTGGCCGAACGTGGCCACGGCGTGCTCGTCGTGGAACACCACCCCGAGCTGCTGGCGTCGGCGGATCGCCTCGTCGAGCTGGGCCCCGGCGCGGGCGCCGAAGGCGGACGGGTCGTGGCCGACGGTACGCCGGACGAGGTGGCGCAAGGGGATACGGCAACCGCGCCGTTCCTGCGCGACCCGCTGGCTGCCATCCGTCCGGGCCGCAAGCTGCCTCCCGCGCGCAGCCGGGCGCCGGCGGGCATCGAGATCCGGGGCGCCCGCCATCACAACTTGAAGGACGTCAACATCGACGTGCCGCGCGATCGCTTCACCGTGGTCAGTGGACCGAGCGGATCCGGCAAGTCGTCGTTGGCGTTCGACATCGTGTTCGCCGAGGGACAGCGCCGCTACATCGAGACGCTTGGCTCCTACGCGCGGCAGTTCGTCGGGGGCATGGCGCGGCCGGACGTGGACCACGTGGCGGGCATTCCGCCTACGGTGGCCATCGAGCAACGCCGCAGCCGCGGCGGACGCCGCTCCACCGTCGCGACGGTCACGGAGATCTCGCACCACGTGCGCGTGCTCTTTGCGCGCGCGGGCGAGGCCCACTGCCCGCTCTGCGATCGTCCCCTCGCGGCGCAGCAGTCCGACGACTTGGCGGACGTCATGCGCGCCACGGCCCGCCGCGCCGAGGCGCGACTGCTGGCGCCGCGCATCTGGGGCCGCAAGGGCTTCCACCGCGACGTGTTGGAAGCCATCGTCCGCCACGGCGGGCACGAGGCGTGGGTCGACGGCGCGCTCGTTCCCCTGGAGCCCCTTCCGCAGCTGGACCGCTACGCCGAGCATGACATCGCCGAAGTGGTGGCGCATCTACCGCCGCGTGCGACGGCAGCCGCCTGGCGCGAGGCCGTGGCGGCTGCGCTGGGCCAGGCGCGGGGCACGCTGGGCCTCCTCGTAGGCGGCGAGGCAGCCCGTTGGTACGCGGGCGAGCGCACGTGCCCCGAGCACGGGATCGGCGTCCCCGAGATGGACCCGCGCCTGTTCAGCCACAACAGCCGGCGGGGTTGGTGCCCGTCGTGTCGCGGCCTGGGCACGGAGCCCGAGATCGACCCCCAGCGCGTGCCCGTGGATCCCGGCAAGACGCTCTCGGGCGGGGCGCTGCCCCTGCTGCGACTGGACCGCGACCTGCGCAAGGCGTTCGTCCGCGAGGCGCGCGCTGCCTTCGGCTTCTCCGCGCAAACGCGCTGGGAGAACCTCCCGGCAGCCACACGCAACGGCTTGCTCGCAGGGCGCAAGCGCCCCGCGTTCGTCGGTGCGGCCGAGCGCATCGCTGCGCATCTTCGCGACTCCGGCGAGGGCTTGCGCGACCGCCTCGGCGACATCGTGCGTGACATCCCTTGCCGTACGTGCGGCGGCAGTCGGCTGCGGCCCGAGGCCAGCGCCGTGCGTGTGGGGGGGCGCACGCTGCCGGACTTGCTGGCGCTCCCGCTGGCGGACCTCGGTCCCGCGCTCGAGGCCTTGGACTTGGATGCGCGGGCCCAGGCCATCGCGAAGCCGCTTCTCGGCGAGATCCGCGAGCGGATCGACCTGTTGGGCCGCTTGGGGTTGGGCTACCTGGGACTGGATCGCGACGCGACGACGCTCTCCGGTGGCGAGGCGCAGCGCCTGCGCATCGCAGCGCAGCTGGGCAGCCCACTTCGCGGCGTGCTCTACGTGCTCGACGAGCCCACGATCGGCCTCCACGCGCGCGACAACCGCACCCTGGTGGCGGCGCTGCGCGGGCTGGCCTCGCGCGGCAACGGGTTGCTCGTCGTCGAGCACGACCTCGAGACCATCGAGCAAGCGGACCACGTGATCGACCTCGGGCCCGGCGGCGGACGTCACGGCGGTCATATCGTGGCCCAGGGCACGCCCGCCGAGCTGCGGCGCCTGGCCGACACGCCCACGGGTCGGCTCATGGCGCGGCCGGCGCCCACGTTGTCGGAAGGCGCCGCGGGCAGCGGTCACGTGCTCGCGCTCCGCGGGTTCACGCGCCACAACCTCGTCGACGTCGATGTCGACGTACCGCTGGGCGCCCTCGTCGTGGTGACCGGCGTCTCGGGCGCGGGCAAGTCGACGCTCGTCCACGGCGGCTTGGTCCCCGCGGTCGCGGACGTGCTGGCCGACCGACGTCGCGCGGGCGGTGCGCGGCTCGAAGGCGCGGAGCACGTCGGCCGCCTTGTCGAGGTCGACGCAAGCCCGCTCGGAAGCACGCCGCGGAGCGTGCCCGCGACCTACCTGGGCATCTGGGACGACTTGCGCCGACTTCTAGCAGCCACGCCCGAAGCCCGGGCCCGTGGCTACGGCCCGGGGCGCTTCTCCTTCAACACGCCAGGCGGTCGCTGCCCCGCATGTGACGGACGGGGCGAAGCGGTCGTCGAAATGACGTTCCTGCCGGACGTCCGCGTGCCCTGCGAGCGCTGCGACGGAGCGCGGTTCGAACCCGAGACGCTCGAGATCCGCTGGCAGGGGCTGTCGGCGGCCGACCTGCTCGGGCTCACGTTCGAAGAGGCCGCCGAGAAGCTGGTGGACCTCCCGCGCGTCGCTCCCCTGCTGGCGCTCATGGTCGATGTCGGCCTGGGCTACCTCACGCTGGGGCAGCCCTCGCCCACGCTCTCGGGGGGCGAGGCGCAACGCATGCGCATGGTGGGGGAGCTGGGCGCCGCGGCCCGCGCCGACACGCCGGGCACGCTCTACGTCCTCGACGAGCCGACCATCGGTCTCCATGGCGAAGACGTCGACCGCCTCATCGCCACCCTGCGTCGCTTCGTCGAGCGCGGGGACACGGTGCTCGTCATCGAGCATCACCTCGACTTGATTGCCGCGGCGGACCACGTCATCGACCTGGGGCCCGGGGCCGGCGCCGCCGGAGGGCGTGTCGTGGCCACGGGATCTCCGCGAGAGGTCGCGCGCGGGACCACGGCCACGGCCGTCGCCCTCGCGGAGGCTGCGCGGCCCCGGCGCCGGACGCGGCGGCGCTCCTCCGCGTAGTCTCGGGGCCCATGCGCATCCGGATTGCCCTGTCCCTGCTGCTCGTCGGAGCCGTCGCCCTCGGAGTGGTCGCCTGCGGCAAGGACTCCTCGGCCGGCGTGCGTGTCGCCATCCAGACCTTGCCGGGCGACGGCGCGCCGCCCGAGCCGCTTTGGCTCCTGCCCCTGGACCAGGCACAGGGGGCGTCGCGCTTTCCCCTGCGTCCGACCGGTGTCGAAGACGGGATGCACCTCTACGCGTCGGATGCGCCCGCAGGTGTGTATCGCGTCGAGAATGACGCGGGCTGGGCAACGCTCACGACCGGCCAGACCCTCACGCGGTTCCACGACGAACCCGGTGGTCCGCCGAACTACGTCGCCCTGGCCCGTCCCGGAACGCTCTACATGCGTCCGCGCTTGGCAGATGCATGGCGTGTCATCCCGGACGTCGCCGTCGAGCGCTACGTCGAGGGCGATCCGGGCTCATGGGAGCGCGTTCCCGTGACCCCCCAAGAGCAGCCCGGTGGCTGGCTCATGGTCCGCCTGCCGAAGGACGTCTTGGTGCCCGGTGCGCGACTGCGCGCCTTCGCCGTCTTCGAGGGCAACGTGCCCACGAGCGCGGTCACCGTGGCCGTCGGCGACAAGCCGCAGGTTCCCTACATCCGTCTCCTCGAGCCGGCGACGGGTCTGCCGCTGACGGTCGAGCTCGTCCACGGCCACGTCGAGGACGACACGGAGGTCGAGCTGCGGCTCGCAGACCATCCCCTCGATCTCACGTGGACGGCGCGTTTCGCGCGCGACCGCGCTTGGTTCTCGGGGCTCGGGGACCACGTCGAGGGGATGTACGTGACGATCCCCGCTTGGGGCGAGCTGGCCCGCTGGCACGTCGGCGAGGAGGCCTGGCTGAAAGAGCAAGCCTTGCTTCCCTTGGCCATGGGTCCGGAGAGCCAACCCCGTCGCGTGGCGCTACCCGCCCTGCCCAAGGGACTGCACCCGGACCGCGTCCTCTTGCGCACGCCGGATGCGGATCGCCTCGGGCAGGTGCCGCTCGAACGTCACGACG
>JACKGW010000025.1 GCA_020631815.1 Planctomycetota bacterium
GCGGGGGCGCGCGAGCGTGCTCATCCGCGGCGAGAGCGGCACCGGCAAGGAGCTGGTGGCCCGGGCGATCCATCGCGCGATCGCACCCGAGGCGCCCTTCGTGGCGGTGAACTGCAGCGCGCTGGTGCCGACCTTGCTCGAGAGCGAGCTCTTCGGCCACGAGCGCGGCGCCTTCACCGGCGCGCTGTCGCGTCGCGAGGGGCGGCTCGAGCTCGCGGGCGCGGGCGTCCTCTTCCTCGACGAGATCGGCGATCTCCCGCTCGACCTCCAGTCGAAGCTGCTGCGCGTGCTCCAGGAGCGGGAGTTCGAGCGGGTGGGGGGCAATCGCAGCCTGCCCTTCCGCGCGGTGCCGATCGCGGCCACGCACCGCGACCTCGAGGCGCGCGTGGGCGAGGGCCGCTTCCGCGAGGACCTCTACTTCCGGTTGCGGGTGGTGGAGATCTCCGTGCCGCCGCTGCGCGAGCGGAAGGACGACATCCCGCTGCTCGTGGAGCACTTCCTCGCGCTCTACAACGCGCGCTTCCACCGGCGGGTGAGCAAGGTCTCGCGAGCGACGCTCGCGCAGCTCGAGCGCCACGACTGGCCGGGCAACGTGCGCGAGCTGGAGAACCGGCTGCAGGCGGGCATCATGGCCAGTCCCGGCGACTCGCTGGTGCTCGACCTGGACGCGGGCGCGCCGCTCGCGCCCGCCCCCGGGGGCGACTGGCAACGAAGCCTGGCCGAGGTGGAGGCCGAGCACATCCGCCGCGTCCTCGACGCCTGCGGCTGGAATCAGGGCCGCGCCTGCGCGGTGCTGGGCATCAGCCGCCCCACGCTGCGCAAGAAGATCGCCGACTTCGGCCTTCGCCAGGATTGAAAGGTCCTTTCAACGCTGTTGAAACGGGCTTTCAACGCCGGCGTCCGGCCGCTCCGGTGCCTCGGTGTAATCTCTTGAACAGCAGGCGCTTGCATCCCATGGGCGGGTGGCACGCCAGATGCGGGGATCTCGTTGGACCCGGCGTGATGCCGGGACTCGAAAGGAGACCCCCATGCGACGGAAGCATCCCCTCACCTTGCTCGGACTGGCCGCCGTCGCCGTGGCGCTGCTCACGGCGATCCCCGTGATCGCGGGCGAGGCCGACACGCAGCCCATGCACGACGGCCAGATGCACCAGGGCCACATGCAGCACGGCCAGATGCAGTCCGGGCAGATGCAGAAGGGCGCCATGCCCCAAGCCACCCTGTCCCCGGCGACCATGATGAAGGTCTACACCGCCGACAGCCTCTACACCTGTCCCATGCACCCCGCGGTGATCAGCGCCGACGCCAAGCAGGACTGCCCGATCTGCGGCATGCACCTGAAGGCCATGACCGCCGAGCAGCGCAAGGCGCTCGAGTCCACGGAGCTCGTGGGCTGCCCGATGGACCCGATCGTGATGCCCCTGGCCAAAGACCAGGCTCCGTGTCCCGTCTGCGGAATGAAGCTCTCGCCCATCCCGGTGCCGACCAAGCAGGCGGACGCCGGACCGGCCGCTGGCGGTGAGCCCGAGGGCCGCTGATGGTCCTGCCCGTCGTGATGGGGGCGCTCGTCGCCCTGCTCATCGTGGGCGCGGCGGTTCGCGCCTCCGGGCGCCGCGAGCAGACCGTGCTGGCCACGGCCGACGGCGGCGTGCAGCGCGTGCGCATCCGCGTCGAACGCGGCTACGACCCCGAGGTCATCACCCTGCGGGCGGGGCTGCCTGCCGTGCTGGAGTTCCAGCGTGAGGAGGAGGACCCCTGCTCGGAGCGCGTGATCCTCGACGGCTTCGGCCGCAACGTCTTCCTGCCGGCCTTCCGGACCACCGCGGTGGAGATCCAGCCGAACAGGACCGGCACCTTCGACTTCGCCTGCGGCATGGGCATGCTCAAGGGCCGCATCGTGGTCCAGGGCGCCGACGGGGAGGGCTAGGGGATGGACAGGCTCAAGCGCGGCCGCTGGGCCGCTGCGGCACTGCTGCTCGGATTCGCCGCGTCGCCAGTCCCGGCGCAGCCGGCGCTGCCCGAGGCGCCGGCCCTGGACGACTACGTCGCCTTCGCCCAGGCCAGCAGCCCCGAGCTGGCCGCCGCGGATGCGCGCCTGACCGCCGCCCGCGAGGCCGCCGACGGCGCGGGCGCGCTGCCCGATCCCGTCCTCAGCTACGGCTACTTCTTCACGCCGGTGGAGACGCGCGTCGGCCCCCAGCGCGACCGCCTCGGCCTGCGCCAGTCCCTGCCCTGGTTCGGGACCCTGGGACTGCGCAGCGAGGCCGCCGCGGCGGGCGCCGAGGTCGCCGCGGCGCAGCGTGAGGGCGTGCGACGCGGGATCGTCCGCGCGGTGACGGGCGCCTACGTCGAGCTCGCCTACCTGCACCGGGCGATCCAGGTGACGGAGGAGAACGTCGCGCTGCTGGAACGCCTCGAGGGCGTCGTGCGCTCGCGCTACCGCACCGGCGCCGCGGACTATGCCGCGCTGATCCGCGTGCAAGTGGAGGCCGGCAAGTTGCAGGATCGACTTCGCGGACTCGACGACCGCCGCCGCCCGCTGACCGCCGCGCTCAACGCCAGCCTCGGCCGCCCCGCCGACGCGCCGCTGCCCTGGCCCGAGGACCTGCCCGCGGCCGCGCTCACGCTGGACGAGGACGGCCTGCGCCAGCGGCTGCGCGCCGGGCATCCCGAGCTGCTCGCCGCCGCCGCCGAGGTGGATCGCCAGCGGGCGGACGAGGCGCTGGCCGGCAAGGCCGGCTGGCCGTCGATCACGCTCAGCGTGGAGCGCATCCGCACGGATCCCGCGCTGATGCCCGACGTGGACGGCAGCGGCAAGGACCCGGTGGTGGGAGGCATCGCCCTCAGCCTGCCGCTGTGGCGGGGGAAGGTCGCCGCGGAGCGCCGCGCGGCCGCGGCGAAGCGGCTGGCCGCGGAGGCGTCGGGCGCCGATCGCCTCAACCAGCTGAACGCCCGCCTCGAGCGCGCGCTCTACGACCTGCGCGACGCGGGGCGGAAGATCGAACTCTACGACGGCGAGCTCATCCCCCAGGCGGAGCAGTCGCTGGCGGCGACGGAGGAGTCCTTCCGCGCCGGCGGCGCGGGCTTCGACGGCCTGGTGGACGCCGAGCGCGTGCTGCTCGAGTTCCGTCTCAACCTCGAGCGCGCGCGCGCGGACCGCGCCCTCGCGCTCGCCGACGTCACCTTGCTCACAGGGGTAGAGGTGGCAAGGAGCCAGCCATGACCCAGCGCCCGCTCATTCCTCGACTCACGCGCGGCCAGTGGCTGGCGCTGCTCGCGATGCTCGTTCTCGCCGCGGCCCTCGGCGCGCTGCTGCGCGGCGGCGGGTCCAGCGTTCACACCCAGGGCCAGACGGCCGTGGCCGACGCGGAGACCTGGTACACCTGCTCCATGCACCCCCAGATACGCCAGCGCGGGCCCGGCAAGTGTCCGATCTGCGGCATGGATCTGATTCCCGTGGGCGGCGGTGAGGACGACAGCCTCGGCCCCCGCGAGCTCAAGCTTTCGCCCCGCGCCGAGAAGCTCGCCGAGGTCGCCACCGCGCCGGTGGAGCGACGCTTCGCCGCGCGCACGCTGCGCCTGGTGGGGCACGTCGAGTACGACGAGACGCGCATCCGCCGCATCTCCGCCTGGGTGCCGGGGCGGCTGGACCGTCTCTACGTGGACTACACGGGCATTCGCGTGGAGAAGGGCGACCACCTGGTGGACCTCTACAGCCCGTCGCTGATCGCCGCGCAGGAGGAGCTGCTGCAGGCGCTGGCCGCCGCGCGGGTGGAGCAGCCCGCCGAGATGCGGCGCCGCGCGGAGGAGACGGCGCGCGCCGCGCGGGACAAGCTGGCCCTGCTGGGCCTCGGCGACGCGCAGATCTCGGCCCTGGAGAAGCGACAGGCGGTCGACGACCACATCACCATCCTCGCGCCGGTGGGCGGCATCGTGATCCACAAGAACGCGGTGGAGGGCAGCTACGTCGACACGGGCTCGCCGATCTACACCATCGCGGACCTGTCGCAGGTCTGGGTGAACCTGCAGGCCTACGAGGCCGACCTGCCCTGGCTGCGCTACGGCGAGCCGGTGGACTTCGAGACCGAGGCGCACCCGGGCGAGGTCTTTCGCGGGCGGATCATCTTCGTCGATCCGGTGCTGGACGAGGCCACGCGCACCGTGCGGCTGCGCGTGAACGTCGACAATCCCGACGGCCGGCTGAAGCCGGGGATGTACGTCCACGGGCGGGTGCAGGCGCAGCTCACCGCGTCGGGGCGCATCTACGACGCGGACCTCCTGGGCAAGTGGATCAGTCCGATGCACCCCGAGGTGATCAAGGACGGCCCCGGCACCTGCGATGTCTGCGGCATGCCCCTGGTGCCGGTGGAGTCGCTGGGCTACGTGGGCGAAGCGTCCGCGGCCGCGAAGCCGCCGCTGGTGATCCCGGCGACGGCGCCGCTGCTCACCGGCCGGCGTGCGGTGGTCTACGTCGCCGACCCGGATCGGCCCGGCGTCTACGCGGGACGCGAGGTGGTGCTGGGGCCGCGCGCAGGCGACGACTACGTGGTGGAGTCCGGGCTCGCCGAGGGTGAGCGCGTGGTGGTCCGCGGAAACTTCAAGATCGACAGCGCGCTGCAGATCCTTGCCAAGCCGAGCATGATGAGCGCGCCGACGCCCCCGGCGACACGGCTGCAGCAGCAGCTCGAGCCGGTCTATCGCAGCTACCTCGACGTTCAGGCCGCGCTCAGCCACGATGACGGTCCGCGCGCCACGGCGGCGGCGGGCCGTCTGAGCGCCGGGCTCGACGGCGTGGACATGGCGTCGCTGGAGCCCGACGTCCACGGCGCCTGGATGGCCCTGCTCGCCCCCCTGCGCGCGGCGGCGACGCGCATGGCCGACGCCGGCGACATCGCCGCCGAGCGCGCCGCACTGCCCGAGCTGACCGCGGCCACGCTGGCCGTCGCGAAGCGCTTCGGGCGGGCGCACGGGCAGCTTTTCGTCTACCACTGCCCCATGGCCTTCGACAACACGGGGGCCGACTGGCTGCAGGAGAAGAAGGGCACCGAGAACCCGTACTTCGGCGCGAGCATGTTCACCTGCGGCACGCTGGAGGCGACGCTGGGCGGCGAGGTCACGCCGTGAACCGGGACGCGCTGCCGGCGCGGGGGGGCATCGATCGCGTCATCGCCTTCAGCCTGAGGAACCGTCTGCTGGTGATGCTCTTCGTCGCGATCGCGATCCTGTGGGGCCTGCGGGTCGCGCCCTTTGACTGGAAGCTCGGGGGCTTTCCGCGCGATCCCGTCGCCGTGGACGCGATCCCGGACATCGGCGAGAACCAGCAGATCGTCTTCACGCGCTGGACGGGCCGTTCGCCCCAGGACATCGAGGACCAGGTGAGCTATCCGCTCACGGTGTCGCTGCTGGGGCTGCCGGGCGTGAAGACCGTGCGCAGCTACTCCATGTTCGGCTTCTCGACCATCTACGTGATCTTCGACGAGCACGTGGAGTTCTACTGGTCGCGCTCGCGCCTGCTGGAGAAGCTGAACAGCCTCCCGGACGGAACCCTGCCGCCCGGCGTGCAGCCCGCCCTGGGCCCGGACGCCACCGCTCTCGGGCAGGTCTTCTGGTACACGCTCGAGGGGCAGGACGCCGAGGGCAATCCCACCGGCGGCTGGGATCTCGACGAGCTGCGCAGCGTGCAGGACTGGCACGTCCGCTACGCGCTCATGGGGGCGCGCGGCGTGAGCGAGGTGGCCTCCGTGGGCGGTTTCGTCCGCGAGTACCAGGTGGACGTGGACCCCGACGCCCTGCGCGCCTACGGCGTGAGCCTCGAAGAGGTCTTCCGCGCCGTGAAGATGGCCAACCTCGACGTGGGCGCGCGCAGCATCGAGATCAACAGCGCCGAGTACGTCATCCGCGGCATCGGTTTCGTCAAGACGCTCGGCGACATCGGCAGCTCGGTGATCAAGGCCGTGGACGGCGTGCCCGTCACCGTGAGCAACGTGGCCACGCTCACGGAGGGACCCGCGCTGCGGCGTGGCGCGCTGGACAAGGCCGGCGCCGAGGCCGTGGGCGGCGTGGTGGTGGTGCGCTACGGCGAGAATCCCCTGGCCGCGATCGGCGCGGTGAAGGCCAAGATCGACGAGATCGCGCCGAGCCTGCCGCGCAAGACCCTCGCGGACGGCACCGTCAGCCAGCTGCGGATCGTGCCCTTCTACGACCGCAGCGGCCTCATCCACGAGACGCTGGGCACGCTGAACACGGCCCTGGTCGAGGAGATCCTGGTCACCATCGCGGTGGTGATCCTGCTGCTCATGCACCTGCGCAGTTCGCTGCTCATCGCCGGACTGCTGCCGCTGGCCGTGCTGATGAGCTTCATCGCCATGAAGCAGTTCGGGGTGGACGCGAACATCGTGGCGCTCAGCGGCATCGCCATCGCGATCGGCACCATGGTGGACATGGGCATCGTGGTGAGCGAGAACATCGTGCGACAGCTGGCGGAGCGGAGACCGGAGGAGTCGCCGCTCGCCGTGGTCTTCCGCGCGTCGAGCGAGGTGGGCGGCGCGGTGCTCACGGCCGTCTCCACCACCGTGGTGAGCTTCCTGCCCGTCTTCACCATGCAGGCGGCCGAGGGCAAGCTCTTCAAGCCGCTGGCCTACACCAAGACCTTCGCCCTCGTGGCCTCCGTGCTCGTGGCGCTGATCGTGATTCCTCCCCTGGCGCAGACGCTCTTCACCGCACGCGCGCGCCTGCCGCGCGCCCTCGCGCTGCCCGAGCGCTGGCGACACCGCCTGCCGATCGCCGGCAACCTGCTCGCGGCGCTGCTGGTAGGCCTGCTGCTGGCGCGGCACTGGCAACCCCTGGGTCCCGAGCGCAGCCTGGCGGTGAACTTCCTCTTCGTCGCGCTGCTGATCGGCGGCCTGCTGCTGATGCTCTTCGCGCTCCAGCGCCACTACACGCGCATGCTGGCCTGGTGTCTCGACCACAAGGCGGCCTTCCTCGCGCTGCCCGTCGCGCTCCTGCTGCTGGGCGGGACGATCTGGCTGGGCGTGGATCGCGTCTTCGCCTGGCTGCCGGACCCCGTCCGGCACTGGGGGCCGGTGCAGCGGCTCGCGCACACCTTCCCCGGGCTCGGCCAGGAGTTCATGCCGCCGCTCGACGAGGGCTCGTTCCTGCTGATGCCCACGACCATGCCGCACGCGTCCATCGGCGAGGTGCAGGACGTGCTGAGCAAGCAGGATCTGGCCATCGGCGCGATCCCCGAGGTGGCGAGCGCGGTGGGCAAGCTCGGCCGCGCGGACAGCCCCCTCGACCCCGCCCCGATCTCCATGATCGAGACGGTCATCAACTACCGGCCGGAGTACCTGCTCGACGCGGAGGGCCGCCGGCAAAGCTTCCGCTTCGACGCGGGCGAAGACGATCTGTTCCGCGCCCCCGACGGCGCTCCGGTGCCCGCCCCCGACGGCGAGCCCTACCGCGTGCGCGGCAGTTTCGCGCGCGACGAGGACGGCCGTCTCGTCCCCGATCGCCACGGCCGGCCCTTCCGCCTCTGGCGCCCCGCGCTCGACCCGGCGCTCAACGCGGGCCGCGAGGCCTGGGCCGGCGTCCGGAACCCCGACGACATCTGGGACGCGATCCTCGCAGCGGCCACGATCCCCGGCACCACCTCGGCGCCCAAGCTGCAGCCCATCGCCACGCGGATCGTCATGCTCCAGAGCGGCATGCGCGCGCCCATGGGCATGAAGGTGAAGGGGCCGGACCTGGCCACCATCGAGCGCGCGGGCCTGGAGCTGGAGCGCGTGCTGAAGGAGGTGCCGAGCATCGAGCCCGCCAGCGTCTTCGCCGACCGCATCGTGGGCAAGCCCTACATCGAGATCGAGATCGACCGCGAGGCCATCGCGCGCTACGGCGTGCCGCTGCAACAGGTGCAGGACGTGATCGAGGTCGCGGTGGGCGGCAAGCGCGTCACCACCACCGTGGAGGGGCGCGAGCGCTACCCGGTGCGCGTGCGCTACCAGCGCGAGCTGCGCGACAGCATCGACGGCCTGGAGCGCATCCTGGTGGCCGCGCCGGGGGGCAGGCAGATTCCCCTGGAGCAGCTGGCGCAGCTCCGCATCGTGCCGGGCCCGCAGGTGATCAAGAGCGAGGACACCTTTCTCGTCGGCTACGTGCTCTTCGACATGAAGCCGGGGCACGCGGAGGTGGACGTGGTGAACCAGGCCCGCGAGACCCTGCGCGCCAGGATCGCGAGCGGCGAGCTGACCTTGCCCACCGGCGTGAGCTACACCTTCGCCGGCAGCTACGAGAACCAGGAGCGCGCGGCGAAGAAGCTGGCCGTGGTGCTGCCGCTGGCGCTGGCGATCATCTTCACGATCCTCTACCTGCAGTTCCGCTCGGTCTCGACCACGGCGCTGGTGTTCTCGGGGATCGGCATCGCCTGGGCGGGTGGCTTCCTGATGCTCTGGCTCTACGCGCAGCCGTGGTTCATGGACGTCAGCGTGATGGGCGTGGGCCTGCGCGAGCTCTTCCACATGCACACCGTGAACCTGAGCGTGGCCGTGTGGGTGGGCTTCCTGGCGCTGTTCGGAATCGCCTCCGACGACGGCGTGATCATGGCCACCTACATCGGCCAGGTCTTCGAGCGCGAGCGGCCGATGACCCGCGAGGCCGTGCGCAAGGCGGTGCTCGACGGCGCCGCGCGGAGGATTCGGCCCGCGCTGATGACCGCCGGGACCACCATCCTCGCGCTGGTGCCCGTGCTGACGTCGACGGGGCGCGGCGCGGACATCATGGTGCCCATGGCGATCCCGTCCTTCGGGGGCATGGTGGCGGTGCTGCTGTCGGTGTTCACGGTGCCGGTGCTGTACAGCCTGATCCGGGAGCGGCGTCTGCCGCGTGACCTCGCCTAGTCGAGGAGGGCGGCGAGGTCGTGACCGAGGAATTCCGACGCGCCGTCGACGGAGGAGAAGACCTGCACGGCGTAGCTCTCGCCCACGCCCTGGCGGTAGAGCATCGAGAATGCGGTGGACTTGGGATCCGTCACCAGCAGCGCCCACTTGCCCCGCTTGAAGGCGCCCTCGGCGGCGAACTGGGCGAGCGCGCGGACTTCCTCCGCCACCAGCTGGCTGACCGCCTGCCGCATGTCGACGACACCGTTCATGCTCGGCCGGTAGGCGGGGTCGTCCCGCATGCCCTCGAAGAAGCCAAGGACGTCCTGCGCGGACACCCCTTCGTTGAAGTGCGCGACCACCAGGTTCAGTGCGCTGTGGATCGTGTAGCGGACCATCACTGACACCTCGTCACATGGGGATTCCAACTCTAGCGGTGGCCGAGGCGGCCAGCAAGTGAATCCCGTTGACCGGCGGCCGTGCGTCGGAATCCGCGGATTCACAGCATCTTTACAGGGTTACTCGGCGCCCGCGGGCAGGGGGGCGAGCAGGAGCTGGCCGGCGATCTCCTGGCCCCGCGCGTCGCTGCCCTCCTGGCGCCAGGACAGCTGCTCGATCAGCAGCGTCGCGCGCCAGCCGTCGCGCGCGGCGTCCAGCCGCAGCGCTGCCCCGGGCACCTGCCGCCCCTCGAGTTCCCCCGTCCGGTCCAGCGAGTCGCGCAGCGCGGCGACGTCGAAGGCGAGGCGCTCCCGTCCCTCGATCTCGAGGCGGAGCAGATCCCCGTCCAGGGTGAGCCGTCCCGGCCGCCCGTCCACGCTGAAGGTCGCGGGGTTGTCGTCGCCGAACACGTGGACGCTCACGCAGCGGGCATAGCCGGCGACGTCCACCGCCTCGCCGCCGCGCTCCCGCGTGACGAAGCGCGCCACGGTGTCGCCGCGGGGATGACGCCAGTCGGCGC
>JACKGW010000026.1 GCA_020631815.1 Planctomycetota bacterium
CGGCGCCCCCGACCCGCGGTGTCCCGCGGGTAGGTTGTCGGCCATGAAGCGCCGCCTCGTACTCGTTGGTTTCTCGCTCGCCCTGGTGCTGCTCCTGGCGTCGCCGCTACGCGCCAAGGAGGACGCAGACGCCGACCTCGCCGCGCGCGCTGCCATCCTGCGCATCGAGCTGCGACGCGGACCCGTCGCCGACCTCGCGCCGTGGCTGAAGCCCGACGCCGACCCGGCACTCCGCCGCCAGGCCATCCGCGCGTTGGGCCGCATCGGCGAGCCGGCCAAGGATGCGTTGATCCAGCTGCTCGAAGCCGAGTCGGAGCCCGAGCTGCCCCTCGTGTTGTGGAGCGCGGGCCTCGCGATGTCCAAGGACCTCGCGCCGGCGATCCGCGAGCACCTCGAGGGCGACGACGTCGAAGTCGTCGAGGCCGCCGCTGCGGCACTCGGCTGGTGTGATGCACGAGGCGTGCTCGAGGACCTCGGGCCGCTCCTGCTGGTCACGCACCCCGCCGTTCGCGTGGCGGCGCTCACCGGCCTTGCCCGAGGTGGCGACGAGAGCGCGTTGGAGCGCGTCGTGGCCAAGCTGGCCGACCCCGTTCCCGAGGTTCGCGATGCCGCGTGGCACGCCGCATGGCGCCTGGCCAGCCGACGCGTGCAGGCCGCCAAGGCAGCGTCTGCCGAGTGGCAGGGCGACGAAGCCCTCGTGGGGCAGCTGCTACGTCGCCACGGCGCCGACGCATCGCGCCGCGTCGACCTCGCGCGCGTTCTCGCTGGCCTCGTGCCGCCCAGCGCTCGCTTGGCGGATCGCGCCGATGACGCGCTGCTGCAGCACCTGCTCGCGCCTCGCCCCGGCGACGACCGCGGTGACCAGGAAGTGCTGTGGCGACTGCTCGGACCGCGCGCGGGCGCGACGGTGGATGCGCTCGTCGACAAGTACCTGCTGTCCCCGAACGCCGTGACCCGCGGTCAGGCCTATGACGTGCTGTCTACGTCCAAGCGCTTGGACCGTGATGTGGTCGTCCGAGCCGCAGTCGCGCGAGAGGCAGATCCGCGGCTCTACGCCGAGCTGTTCAAGATCGATTTGCTGCAGCACGACCGCATGTGGTTGCTGGATGCTGCGTCTGCACCGCACGTCGGGGAGGCGGAGGATCTGGCGGTTCGCGAGGCGCCGACGATCGTGAACGCGTGGGCATTGGGAAGCGCGCTAGGGGAGTACTCCGCCGAGAGCGCTGAGCGCGGAGAACATCCTGCGGCGTCCTGGGGTCTCGTGTTCGACCACGCATCCCAGCGCGCGGCCTCTACGAAGGCGGCCGATGTCGAGCGACGCCCGTTGCTGCGCCCGTGGCTCGCCTCGTTCCTCCGCTCCGAGAAGCTCCGCGCCGAGCGCCCGTATGTACTCGCGTTCGCCGTGAGCGCCACCGAGGCGATCCACGATGACGCCGTCGACGCCGCGCTCCTCGACCTGGCCAGCGTCCTCGCAGGCCAAGAAGCTCCGCACGACGAGCTCGAGCGCGGCGTCGTGACCGCTCTCGTCGCGCGAGCCGGCGCCTCGGAGGGCGAGGCCCAAGCTGCTTTCCGCAAGGCTCTGCACCCCTTCGCACTGTCCGCGCACTCCGCGTTCGCGCGCCTGGCTGCACGCGAAGCCCTGACGAAGGCGGGGGAGGAGATGCTGGCGGACAACGGCCCCGTCAACGACTGGCGCGGCCTGCCCCGTCCCTCCGAGTCGCTGGAGGCGTGGGGCCTCACGGGTAGCAAGCCCATGCTCGACGAGGGCGAGATCCTGCAGATCGCCGACTGGATCACGCGCGTCCAACCCAAGGCCGTCCTCGAGACGACGGCCGGGACGATCACGGTGGAGGTGGATGCCGAGGCGGCCCCCGTACACGCCGTCGCGTTCGTGCTGAACGTGCACGCCGGCCTCTACAAGGACACGCGCTGGCATCGCGTGGTGCCGGGCTTCGTCATCCAGGGCGGAGACCCCACCGGCACGGGCGCCGGCAACGCGGGCTGGACGCTGCCCGACGAGATCACCGACATCTCGTACGGCCGCGGCGTGCTCGGCATGCCCAAGAGCGTGAAGGACGACGGCGGCTGCCAGCTGTTCTTCATGCTGGGCGACTACAAGCCGCTTGACGAGCGCTACACCGCCTACGGCCGCGTGGTGGGGTCGATGGAAGCCGTCGATACGATCCGCATCGGCGACCACATCACGGCCTGCCGCCTGGAGATCTCCGACCGATGAGCTCGCTTCCCTTCTACGTGGTCCACGCGTTCACGTCCGAACGCTTCGCCGGCAACCCGGCGGCGGTCGTCTTCGACGATCTCTTCCCGGACGTGGACGTCATGCAGCAGATCGCTGCCGAGAACCGCCTGTCGGAGACGGCGTTCCTGCAGCCACATCGCGAGAACGACGACTGGGACCTGCGTTGGTTCACGCCCGAGGTCGAGGTCGATCTGTGCGGGCACGCCACGCTGGCGGCGGCGTACACGATCTTCCAGGACGTGGATCCCGACGTGGACCGCGTGACCTTCCACACCGCCAGCGGCGCGCTGGGCGCCGAGTGGCTCGGGGATGCGGATGGCGTGCGCATCGACCTGCCGCTGGTGGACGTCCGCGAGGCGCGTGCCACGCCCCAGCTGCTGACGTCCTTGGGCTTGTCGGCGGCGCCCAAGGACGTGCGCGCCACGCCTGCGGGTCGCTGGCTGGTGCACCTCGCCGACGAGGCCACCGTGCGCGGGCTGACCCCCGACATGGCGGCGCTGGCGGCTGCCGCGCCGCAGGGCGTGATCGTGACGGCCCCCGGTGACGACGCCGACATCGCGTCACGCTTCTTCGCACCGGCCATCGGCGTGCCCGAGGACCCCGTCACGGGCTCGGCGCACGCGGCGCTGGTTCCCTACTGGTGCTCACGCTTGGGCGAGAAGGAGATCACCTGCGACCAGGTGGGCCCGCGCGGCGGCACCCTCGTGGGCTCGCAGAAGGGCAAGCGCGTGCTGCTCTCCGGCACCGCCGTCCTCTACGTCCGCGGCGAGCTGGTGCTGCAGGACGAGGAGTAGGGACCGAGGAGTCGGGTGAGATCTTCCCGTCGGGCCGCGGGAGATGCCGCCACGTGTGGGGGCATGGCAGCCCGACGTGGAGATCTCACCGGACTCCGTACGGGAGCGCTCTACGCGTCCGGCCGCTGCAGCTTCTTCTGGAGCATCTCGAGCTTGCGCTTGAGCAGCTCCTCGGGCGACAGCAGGCTCTCGTCGACGACGTCGGCTTCCTTCTCGGCGCCGTGATCGGGGCCGAGCGAGATGCGACGCGGCACGTCGCGGTCCTGGAAGCGACCACCGCGGCCACCGCCACGGTCGAACGAGAAGCCGCCGCCACCGCGGCCACCAGCACCGCCGCCACGGCCTCCACCGCCACCACCGCTGCGGCCACCGCCGCCACTACGGCCGCCGCCCTGGCCGCCGCGACCGGGGCCGCCCTGGCCACCGCGGTCACGACCGCCGCCCGTCTGTCCCGGACGACCGGGGCCTGAGCCGCTGGCTGCGAACATGCGCGGACCCGCGGGCTGCTCGCGACGGTCCTGCGGCCGGCCGCCACGA
The DNA here is from genome assembly GCA_020631815.1 of Planctomycetota bacterium. Lineage (GTDB taxonomy): Bacteria > Planctomycetota > PLA2 > PLA2 > JAEUHO01 > JACKGW01. The sequence continues at coordinate 3,589 of JACKGW010000026.1, forward strand.
CCGCCTTCGCGATCGCCCTCGCGTCGCGGCCCGCGGCCGCCACCCCCGCCCGCGCGCGGCGGACGGCCTTCACCACCGTGCTGCGGACGACCGCCGCCACGCTGGCCGAAGGGACGCGGTCCGCGACCGAACACGTCGCGGCGCATCGTGAGCGTGAGCTTGCGTCGGCCCGGATCGGCCTCCAGCACGCGTGCCGTGATCACGGCGCCGAGCGGGGCCACTGTCGACGGCTCCGTTCCCGGGCGGTCGCCGATGTGGGCCATGGGCAGCAGCGCCTCGAGGCGCCGGAAGCCCACGTCCACGAACACGCCGAACGGCGCGGCGCGAACCACGCGGCCCTGCATCTCCTGACCCTGCTGCAGGTCTTCCAACCGCATGGTGTCGGGGACCAGGATCGGGTGCGCCACGTAGAAGGGGCGCGGGTCGCCCAGACCGGCCGTGAGCTGCCAGAGCACGTACTTGAGCACGGGCATCGGCGTGGACTCGTCGGTGAGCGCGTCGAGGCGCACGTCGGCACGTGCGCGCGGCTCGGCGAAGAGCGTCTCCACGTCGGTGCCCAGCTGCTCGGCCATGCGATCCACGAGCCCGTAGTGCTCGGGGTGCAGCTGCGTGCGGTCACGCAGGTCGGGCGCGGCCTCGATGCGCATGAAGCCCACGGCCTGCTCGGCCACCTCCGGGCCGATGCCATCGATCGTCGCGAGCTCGGCCTTGGCACCAAGCGCCGCGCCGCTGTCGCGCCACGTGAGGAAGGCCTTGGCACGCTGCCGGTCGAAGCCCGGCGCGTGGCGAAGCACGTCCAGCGAGGCCGTGTTCGGGTCGTAGCCGGCGAAGGCCAGCGAGCTCTCGAAGACGTCGTGCACCATGCGCTTCAGGCGCGAGGGGCTGACGTCGAACAGGTGGGGGCCCAGGCCCAGGGCCTTCGGCTCGATCTGGGCCAGCTCGTGGAGCGGGTCCTGGAAGCGACGCGCCAGCGAGAGTGCGCCGCGCTGGTCGGCCGCGACCTTGGGGCGATCGTCGATCTCGAGGTCGCCCTGCTGCTCGCACGAGCGCGTGCCGCCGTCGTGGACCTCCACGATGGTTCGTGTCTCGCCCGGTGAGGCTTCGGCCGCGAGGCGCCGCGCTTCCGCGCGCCCGCCGCCAGTTCCGATGGCGATCGCCTGCACCTCGTAGCGATCGAGCAGCTCGCGCAGCTCGGTGACGCACGCTTCGCGACCGGCCGTGGGCTCGTGCGGGAGCTGGCCGCTGCCCACCGGCAGACCCTCGGCGTCGACCACGCACCAGCGATGGCCCTTGATGACGTCGGGGCGCAGGCCCATGACGCGCACGCTGCCGCCGCGCGGCGCGAGGACGTTGTTGCGCAGGTTGCGCTCGAAGCCCTCGAACAGCTGGTCCTCGGCGCGCTCCTGCAGCTCGTGGCGGATCTGCGCCTGCAGCAGGGGCTTGAGCAGACGGCGGTAGCCGTCCTCCGCGGCCGCGCGCAGGAAACCTGCGTGCGGGTGGCCTTCGGGCACGACGCTCTCGCCGACGATGGCGAGGGCCGCCTCCTCCGGCGGCTCGATCGACATCACCACCTGGCGCTGCCGCTCCGCACGTCGGATGGCGAACCACTTGAGCGGGGGGATGCGGCCCAGCGGCGACTCGAAGCCGATCAGGCCTCCGTCCTTGCCGGGCTTCGCCGGCTTGGGGCCACGCTTGCCGCGGCCCTTGGCCTTCGTCGGAGCCGGCGCCGCCTTGGTCTCGACAGCGGGCGTCTCGGCGGCAGGCGTCTCGTTCGGGGCAGCCTCGGCGGGGGCATCGGCCGGGGCCGCGGGGGCATCGGCCGGGGCCGCGTGCGCCTCGTCCTGCGGGGCCTCGGCCGGCGCATCGCTCGGCTCGAGGTTGCCGTCGAAGGGCTCGGGTGCGGCGTCGGCCTGGCGTGCGGCTTCGCGTGCGGCGGCTTCGGCTTCCTCCGCCGTGGGCACGGCCTTCGAGGCGCTGCGGCGCTCGGGGCGTGCCGTGACGCGCAGGACGCCCTGCTTGCGGAACAGCGCACGCAGGCGACCGCGCAGCACGGGATCCAGCGCCATCTCTTCGGCAAGGATGTCGCGTGCGCCGCCCAGGGCTTCGTCGAGCGTGGCGGGTTCGCCGCCTTCCTTGACGAAGGGCGCCGCCAGCTCGCTCAAGGGCGTTGCCTCGGTGGCACCGCGGATGCCCGTGGCGAGGGCCTCCAGGCCGTGGCCGCGCGCCAACATCGCGCGGCTCATCGTGACGGTGAGGTGCGCGGCCGCGAGATCGTCCATGTCGGCGATCTCACGTGCGGCGGCGAGGCGCTCGCCGACTTCGTCGCTCCACGAGCCGCGCTCGCGAAGCAACACCTCGATGCTGCGACGACGACGCTCCTGGGTGAGGACGGAGTCGTAGTGGTCGCGCAGCTGGCGCAGGCGCCGCTCGTCGAGCCCGCCCGTCTCGCCGCGACGGAAGCGGGCGAGGAACGCGATCGAGGTCCCCGAGGTCAACAGGTCGATCGCGCGCAGCACGGCCTCGCGGGAGCCGCCGCCTTCGGCAGCCGTCCGCTCACGTGCAGCCTCGACGGCCGCGGCCTCGTGCTCGGCATCCAGGGCAGGAGGCTCGGGTGCACGCACGGGCGGCGGGCGCTTGCCCTTGGGCTTGGTCTTGCCCTTGCGACCCGCGCGCTTCTTGGTGGCGCCACCCTTCTTCGCCGTGGAGCCGCCCTCCTCGGAGCTGCTCTCGTCGGTTGCAGCCTGCGCCGGGGCACCGTCTTCGGCGACGGCACCGCCTTCCGCGATGGCGGCGTCTTCCGCGACGGGAGTGTCTGCACCGGCCTCCCCCTCGGGGGCCGTCGCCTCGCTCGCCTCGGCGGCAGCCGGTGCGGGCTGCTCGGCCGGAGGCTCGTGCGCAGGCGACTCGCCTGCCGGCGTGGCCTCGGCGCCTTCGCCGGCGGGCGGCGTGGCGGGATCGAGCTCGGACGGATCGGGGGTGGTGGTCATGGGCGTGGGTCTCTCGCGCAAGTGCGCCGAGGTGAGCCGGTCGAGGCAAGGTCCCCGGAGGGGGTCCGGCCTGCCGGCGGAAGGGGGGCCAGGGGGGAACGATTGCACCACAGTCGCCGGAGGGCGACAACCGCGGCGGCCCTGGTGGGGGGCGCCCGGGGGCCTAGACGTGTTCGAATCGGGCCCGGAGGAAGGCCAGGGAGGCGGCGGCCACCCGGGGGGCCTCGCTGCCGTGCCGGCTCAGCTCCACCTCCAGCGGGCCGCCGAATCCCACGTCGGCGACGGCCTTGGCGATGGCCTCGAAGTCGACCTCGCCCTCGCCAAACGCCAAGTGGTCGTGACGCCCGCGACGGTGGTCGTCGAGCTGCAGGACGAGGAGGTCGTCGGCGAACACCCGGATGGCGGCGTCCGGGGCCAAGTCGTCGACCGCGAGGCAGTGGCCCACGTCGAGCGTGAGACCCAGGGCCGCGTGCCCGACGGCATCCCGCACCCGGGGCCACTCCCGCGCTGCTTCCACGAGCATCCCGGGCTCGGGTTCGAAGCCGACCCGCACCCCGTGATCCGCCGCGTACGCACACAGGCGCTGGAGGCCCGCCACCAAGCGCTCGAAGGCGCGCTCGGGCTCGAGGTCGTCCGGCCCGTTCCCCGACCACGTGCTGACGACGGGGGCGCCGAGTGCGACCGCCTGGTCGACAACGCGAAGGAGGAAGTCGAGGCGCCGGGCATCGCCGGGCGCGTCATCGAGCAACGAGGGGCGGTGCTTGGTGCGCGCATCGAGCACGAACCGCGCGCCCGTCTCCACGATCACGCGCAACCCGGCGGCTTCGATGCGGTCCCGCTGGCGACGCCAGTCGTCGGGTCCCGTGCGCAGCGGATCGAGGTGATGGACGTCCGGCGTCAGCGCGACGCCGTCGTAGCCCAGCTCGGCCAAGATGGCGACGACGTCATCCAGGCGGTGAAACGGGAAGCCGTTGGTGTTGTAGAAGAGGGCCGCCATCGACGAGCGCCTCCGGCCAGTCGCCGAGCGACTACTTGCGCTGCGAGGCCTTCATGTTGGCGAGTACCTGCGTGATCTTCGCGTAGGCCTTGGCGGGAAGCTCGATCCAGCGTTCGCCCTTCTGGGTGAAGTACGTAGCCGCCATCTCCTCGTCGTAGTCGCTGTTGCTGGTCATGTTGAGGATGATGACTTCGTTGTAGATGTCGATGCCTTCGTTGGCGGCCGAACGTGCTTCGCCCAGCTTCTCCTGCCACAGCTTGTCGTTGCCGCTCTCGCGCGCCGCCATGGCTTCGTCGTAGAGGCCCTGGGCGCGTGTGGCGATCTCCTGCAGCTGCGGCGCCGTCGCCTTGATCTGCTCCTGGATCGCCACGCTGGGCGTGGGCGGGGGCGTCTTGACCGGCTCGGTCGGACCCGTGGGTCGCGTGTTGATCGGCGGGCCCTGGAGCGAGGGCTGGGCCGGCGGCGGTGCCGCCTTCTTCTTGTCGCTGCCGCCGCGCGTCACGAAGAACGCGGCGATGCCGCCGATCACGACGATCGCGAGGATGCCCGCGACCATGCCACCGCTGCCGCCTCCGCCGCCGCGTGCGGGCGGACGCCGGCTACCGCCGCCACCGCGAGCACCGCCGCCACCGCGCGGCGGCGGGCCACTGCGGGCACCGGAGCGGGCACGGGACGAGGACGGACGGCGGCTTTGGGCCATGGGAGCTCCCAGGGGCCCGGTTGCTCGGGCCCAAGCGGCGGGTTGTACCACGCGCCACGGCGGTGGCCGGTGGGGCCGTACGGGGTCCGGACCCGGCCTCCGGGCACCATGCGCCCCGCATGCGGACCGCCCGGGACTTGGCTGGCGACCTCTTGGCCGTGCACGAACGCACCGGCCAGTGGGTCGGCGAACGCCTCGAGGCCGAGCGCAAGC
>JACKGW010000027.1 GCA_020631815.1 Planctomycetota bacterium
GTGCTGGTGCTGGAGCCCGCCGACGTGCGCGCGGAGTTCGACGTGGCCTTCCGCCGCTTTGCCCAGAGCATGGACATGCTGCTCCCCGACCCGCGCGCCCTCGAGTACGCCGGCGACTTGGCTTGGCTCGGCAAGATTCGCTCCGCCGCCAAGGCCCGCTACCGTGAGGAGGGCGTCCACATCGGCGACTGCGGCGACAAGGTCAAGAAGCTCATCGACGAGGCCATCATCGCGGACGGCATCGAGATCCTGGTCAAGCAGGTGAACCTCTTCTCACCGGACTTCGAGGCGCGCCTGGCCGCGCTCAAGAGCCCCGAGGCGCGCGCCAGCGAGATGGAGCACGCCATCCGCCACGAGATCCACACGCACGTGGACGAGGACCCCGCGTTCTACCGTTCGCTGCGCGAGCGCCTGGAGCAGATCCTGGCCGACTACCGCGCGCGCCGCATCGACGCCGCCAAGCAGCTGGAGCTCTTTGCCGCCGTCGAGGACGAGCTCCGCCAGCGCTCGGCCATCGCGGAAGACTTGGGCCTGACCGAGACGGGGCTCGCGATCTATGGCCTGCTCGTCACCGAGCCCGACCAAGATGGCGTGCTGGAGACACAGCTCCCTTACGGCCAGCTGGACGAAGCCAAGAAGGCGCTGGCGGAGGTCATCGAGGAGGCCGCGCGCCCGCACGTCCGCATCGTGGACTGGGTGCGCAAAGAGGACGTGCAGCGCGAGATGCGCCGCGCCATCAAGCGCCACCTGCAGGCCGCCAGCTACTCCGACAGCGTGCGCAGCGCCCTCGCCCCCAAGATCCTGGACCTGCTCAAGGCTCGCGAGGGGCGCTGACCGTGACCGCCCACGCCGAGCTCCAGTGGGGCCGCACGCACATCGCGTACAGCGTCACCCGCAGCGCCCGCAAGAAGACCCTCGCCATCCGCGTCGAGCCGGACGGCAGCGTGCAGGTAGTGGCCCCGCCGGCCGTCGCCGACGAGCGCATCGCCAGCCTGGTCCGCAAGAAGGCCGCGTGGATTGTGGAGCGCCAGCGCCGCGTCGCCGACGTGCCGCCCAAGCCCACCCCGCGCGAGTTCGTGAGCGGCGAGACGTTCCTCTACCTGGGTCGCCAGCACCGCCTGCGCGTGCGTGCGGGCGCCGCCCCCGGCGTGAAGCTCGTGGCCGGCTACCTCGAGGCCACGGTCCCGCGCGGCGTAGCGGACGAGGCCCGCCGCGCGCTCGTGCGCTCGCTGCTCGTAGACTGGTACCGCACCCACGCGGCGGAGCGTCTTCCTGAGCGCCTTGCCGAGTGGTCCGCCAAGCTGGGCGTACAGCCCAAGGCCCTGCTCATCCGCGAACCTCAGAAGCGCTGGGGCAGCTGCGACGCCGCCGGCAACATCCGCCTCAACTGGCGCATCATCCAAGCCCCCAGGAGGCTCGTGGACTACGTCGTGGCCCACGAGCTGACTCACCTGGCGCATGACGACCACGGCCGCGCGTTCTGGGCCCTGCTGGGGCGCGTGATGCCGGACTATGAGGAGCGGCGGGAGGCGCTGCGGAAGGCCGGCGGGGGGATGGTGTGGTGAAGGTCGTGTCGGTCGTGGGCGCGCGCGCGGACCTTCCTGGCCTACGTCGCCATCGTTTCGCTTGCCGGATGCGTGAGGTCAGCCGTGGGATCTTGCGACCCGTCGAGCAGTGCCGCCTCGACGGGCGCACCCGCTGACCACCAGACGCAAGCGCCCGACCTACGCGCCATCGTCGCTACCCAGACGTTCTCCTGTGACTTCGCACCCACGCGACCGTGTGGTGCTGGGAACCGCAACCCATGGTGTCCGGGAGGGATCGTAGGCGGACGGTCGTGGGTGCGGGCATCGTGGACCTTGGGCAAGCAGTGGTCGTTGCCCCTGCACGTCCGCGCCCGATCTCCTACCGAGGTGGAGGCGTTGTCGTCGAGGACATGCGCGCCTTGCGCGTCAAGCACCGCGAGGGGCCCGGTCCTGGCCGCGCAGCTGGCGGCGAGAACACCCGCCGCCAGCCGCGCAGCGTGCCCCGAGTCGGAGGCCCGACGGGACTGGAGCGGACGAGGTGGACCACCGAAAGTCAGGCGAGCGGAGCAACCCCGAAGGCCCACGCACGACGTCTCTTGCACCCCAAACGTCGCTTGCCCGAGCCGTCCGCCAACTATGGCCGCACCCGCAACGCCGCGCGAACGACGACAACGCCGCCGCCTCGAAATGAGGCAGCGGCGCTGTCAGTCAGCGTCAGCGGCAACCGCGAAGACAGAGAGGCCGTCTTGCTATCGCGCGCGCAGGCGCACGTGGCTGCGGGTCGTTCGCGCTCCCTCAGGAGTGGCGCCGGAACGGTCGAGCGAAAAGATCCGCCGTCCGCAGCCGGGGTTCGAGCAGGCGTAATGCCCCCGGGTTCCCATCCGGCCCCGCGCATCACGGAGATGGGCGAGCGACCCCAGGTCCGCGCGCGAGCCGCAGACGCGGCACCGACATGTCGTGGGGAGAGAGTGCGGGAAGTCGCCGCCAGGCTTTCCCGTGTGGGTGATGCGGTAGGTCGATCCTGCCGCGCGTTTGAGTTTGAGCATTTGTTTGGGTTCCTGTCTGTTTGTTTATGGGCGCGATCAACATGACCATCGCCGTCAGTCTTGAGCGCGACTACCAGCCGAATCGAGCGGCCAAGGAGAGCTGTCGACCGTGGCGCTCTTGCACGGGGGCGCGCTTGAGAATCGCATCTTCGTCCAAGTCCACCACGGGCACGCCGAGTCGACTTGCGAGCGCGCGGGCATCCGGGTTGACCCCACCGGGCCACGCAGCCAAGGCTGGAGTGCCTGACGCGGTCGATTCTGCAAGCTCCGGAACGAGAGCCGCATCGGGGCTGACGATGACCGCGACGTAGCGCTCGCCTGGGATCCTGGCGAGCGTGGTCGCGATCGCCGCAAAGTGGCGGTACGCGTGCCGCTCCCCTCCGAGGTTCGGACAGCGAGCCGTACTTCCCGGGCGCTGCTCCACCTTCCAGCCATCGTGCTCGACCGCGATCACGAACCGCTCCGCAGAAGCTGCTCCCACGTTGAAAAGAACGGCCTCCCGCACGCCTTCGACGGAGTAGCCGAGCTCGCGCGAACTAGCAATGCTCATCTCCTCGATGTGATCTCGGAGTGCCTTGAAGTTCAAGGTCGTCCCGCGGTCAGCGCGGAGACCGGCATTCAGCTCGCTGAGGGCACCGCCCTCGGCAAGTACGATGAGCTCTTTGGCCATTGTTGTCTTCTCTGGTGCTGTGCACCGCTCTATTGAATCCCGCTCGCAACGGTCGAAGTCGGGTTGTGATCAAAATACCGCCCGGGTCGACTTTGTCAATGCCGAATCTTCCGCACGGGAAAAGCGGCCCAACTCGTCGGCGGTCGACCGATCGACATGGCTTCGCGCCAGGGAGCAAACTGGCATCGAATCCGTTGTGAATACCTTGCGTTGCTTCAGGTGGCGGGTGCAGCTCACCGCCTGATCACGCTGCGTAGCGCGTTGCCTGCATGAAGCCGAACGCACGATGGAAGCGGTCGGACTGAAGGCGGGAACGGAGGTAGAGGACGCCGGCGGCGCCAATTCGGGACCAGGTGGCGCCCGAGATCTTGAGCCGTGCTCGTCCTCGAAGACGTCCGGGTCCTCCTCGGCTTCCTCGCCCTCGACCGACTCCACGATGGCCTTCCCCACTTCATCGGAGGCCGCCCAGACCGACTCGTACGCCGCCTTCGACGAGGCGGGGTCCCCGGCGTCGTGGAGCTTCTCCTTCGCGAGCCGATACGCGCGCCGCGCGCCTCCATCACGCGGGCTTCACCAGCATCGCGCGCCGCCCTGAGCGGGACCGGTCGGTCGCTCTTCTTCTTCGCCATGCCGACCGTTAACATGGCGCGGCGCGGATTAACAGCGGGGACTGCTCAGCCAGTGTTCTGCACCTTAGGTGGCCGTCGCGCCCAGCGAGACAGTGGCCTTCGAGACCATTCCGGCACGCGCCGCTTCGCGGGTGACGTCGGCGGCCATCGGGACTTCTTTACGGCTGTCGCGGAGTGACCGAGTTCGCATGGTGCCGCTGGACGGCAACTCGCCGGCCGATGACGCACCGGGCCTCCTGGCCGCGCGCCGCCCTGGGTCGCCGGCTGCGGCCACGACCGTCGTGAAAGGCGAGGCTTCCATCACGGTAGTGATGCTCTGCGCGGCACGGGAGCGCTCGCGCGCGTTGTTGCGGCGCTTCGGCTGAGGGGCATCCAGTGCGTTCCTCAGAGCTTGGCGGGCCCCAGGGGGTCGCCTGCTGCGGGAGTCAGCGGTCCCGCGTCCGAACCAGGCGCGGCTCGTAGGAAGCGAGCGCCTCGCTGCACGCGTCGTGGCGGGGTCGTTCGTCGCAGAGCGGGTGGGAGTTCTGTGGCGACGACGCGAACGCCACGCGCATGTCCAACACGCCGGCGGTGATCATCACCAGTTGGAAGCTCGGCATCCGACCACGTGCCCACCTACGCGACGCCGTCGCGCGCATCCTGTGCCGCGACACCGACCTGGACGCCATGATGCCCGACGCCTTCACAGAGCGGTGGCATACGGCCCACAAGCCCAGTGAACATCAGGCCGGCGACGACGTCGCCGACCAACTGGCCGCGCAGGCCATCCGCTCCAGTGCCATCATCCGCGACGCCGGTCAACAGGGACCAAGGTCATTTCGGACGTCCGTCGCGGCGAGGATGCGCTTGCACGCAGGAGGCCGAACCGCGCTCGATGCGGTTGACCGCCCACGACACATCGCCGCACGTCCGGCTGCCGGCGACGTCCGGCACCCCGGCCTGCGATGCCCTTCCAGTTGACGCAGGTGGCGTCGCACGGCACTCACAAGGCATGAGTGGAGCGCCCAGGAGCGGTGAACAGGCCCCGACGTTGCGGTGGTTCGGCGCATTCCGGTCCGAGGGGCCCGTCGAGCTGCCCGAGCGGCTGGCGCGGGACCTCGGTGCCATGCGGAGCGCCGCGCTACGCCGCTGTGTGCTGGGCATCGGCGGCGGCCTCGGGCTGCCCGTCGTGCTGTTCGCGTTCATGATCGCGTCCCGCCTGGACGTCGTAGTCATACCGTTTCTCATCAGCGCGCTCGTGGGTCCGTTCGTTGCTGCCACCGCGTTGGTCAAGCACGGTGAGGTGGCTTGGCGCTACCGCGCGGTGCGCGCCGGCGTCACCGTGGAGCGCTTTGCGGGGTGCGCGCTCATTGGCTTCGAAGACACCGTGACCAAGCGGCTGCGGAAGCGAAAGCTCATCGAGGGGGAGCGCCATCACGTCCTTCTCGTCGCGCCCGGGTCAGGCACCGTGCTGGCGGTCGATGACACCGCCTCGCCGCACGCCGTTCGCGGCACCATCGCCGAGACCGCCGCGCTGCGCAGCGAGGAGGAGCTCGGCCGTGCGCTGAGCGGGCTCGAGCTCGCGGAGCTGGCCGGCGTGATCGACCGTATGTACAAGCTGCCGGTGGCGGGGAGCTTCGCGCTCGGGTGGATCGCCACGGTCGTCTTGCGCACCTTCGTCCTGCCCAACGCGGCGATGGTGCAGTGGTTCAACACGCAGGGCTGGATGGTCTGGTTCGGGATCGCGGGTGTGCTGCTGGTGCTTGCCCAGCTCTACGCGTGGCTGCGCATCGCCGCGCTGCGCGGCGAGCTGGAAGGTCCCCTGCACGTGGTCACGGTGGCGGATCAAGAGCCTCCCTCGGGCACCTTCTCCGTCGCGGGCTTCGCGCAGAGCGGCGTCGTCTGGCAGTACGCGCAATACCCGGGCCCTGCGCGCCTGGAGGGCGGCGGACTGCTCTCGAAGGTCGCTCGGAAGGCGCGCGGCTGACGGCACCACGCCGCCCTCTGCGAGGAGTCCGCGCGAGAGTCCGCCCGTCGGCCGGGCCGGTCAGCCCGCGGTCAGCGCAGCCAACAGCTCGCGGCCCGTCTTGGTGATGTCTCCCGCGCCCAGCGTGAGCACCACGTCCCCCGGGCGGATGCGCGCGCGGAGCGCGTCCACCAGGTCGGCGCGGTCTGGCACCAACGTGACGTCGCGGTGCCCGTGGGCGCGGATGGCTTCGGCCAGGGCGGCGGAGTCGGCCCCGGGGATGGGGTCCTCGCCGGCGGCGTAGACGTCGGTCAGCAGCACCACGTCGGCGCGGTTGAAGCAGCGCGTGAGGTCCAGGAAGCAGTCACGGGTGCGGGAGTAGCGGTGCGGCTGGAAGGCGACGACGATGCGCCGCCCGTAGGCGCGCTGCGCGGCGTCCAGCGTGACCTGCACCTCGGCGGGGTGGTGCCCGTAGTCGTCCACGATGGTCACGCCCTCGTGCTCGCCCACGATGGTGAAGCGTCGCTGCACGCCGCCGAAGGTGCGCAGGGCCTCGCGCAGCTGGTCGTGGGGCACGCCCAGCTCGTCGGCCACGGCGATGGTGGCCAGCGCGTTGAGCACGTTGTGGATGCCGGGCATGCGCACCTCGAACTCGCCCAGGGGCTCGCCCCGGCGCAGCACGGAGAAGGTCATGGCCAGCCCGGAGAAGCGGGGGTTGCGCGCGCGGTAGTCGGCCTGCGCCGCGAGCCCGTAGGTCACGATGCGCTTGTCGATGTTCGGCAGGATGTCCTGCACGTTGGGGTGGTCCAGGCAGGCCACCACCAGCCCGTAGAAGGGCACGCGGTTGGCGAACCCGATGAAGGCCTCTTTGACGGCCTCGAGCGAGCCGTAGTGGTCCAGGTGCTCGGGGTCGATGTTGGTGATGACCGCGATGCCCGGCGTCAGGTGCAGGAACGACCCGTCCGACTCGTCGGCCTCGGCCACCAGCAGGTCTCCGGCGCCCGTGGACGCGCCGCTGCCCAGCGCGTTGAGCTTGCCGCCGATGACCACGGTGGGGTCCAGCCCGGCGTCACGCAGCACGGTGGCGACCAGCGAGGTGGTGGTGGTCTTGCCGTGCGAACCGGCGATGGCGATGCCGTCCTTGAGGCGCATCAGCTCACCCAGCATCTCCGCGCGGGGGATGACGGGCACGCCGCGCCGGCGGGCCTCCACGACCTCGGGGTTCTTCTGCGACACCGCCGACGAGAACACCACCACGTCCGAGCTCGCGACGTTGACCGCCGCGTGACCGGTTGCCACCTTGGCCCCCTTCTCGATCAGGCGCGCCGCGTACTCGTTGATGCGCAGGTCGGAGCCCGTGACCTCGAAGCCATAATCCAGCAACACCTCCGCGATGCCGCTCATGCCGACACCGCCGATGCCGATGAAGTGGATGGACCGAATCTTCCCGCGGAACATGCTGTCTTACTCTCTGGTTCGGAGGGGGGCGCGTGCCCCCGGCCGCTACTCCCAGCTCGCGTCGCCCACGGTCACGCGACGGCGCAGCGAAGGAGAGGGAGCCGAGAGGCAGGCGCGGACATCGCGCGCGCGGGGCAGGTAGGGGCGCACCCCGCGGAGCGACTTTGGAGCAAGCTCGGTGTCTCCGCCAGCGGCGGGCGCTGGGTCGCTGTCCGAGACGGGCTCGGCGTCGGCCTCGCTGACCTGCCCGCCACCGCCGCCGCGCACGTCGGCCCAGCCCAGCCAGTCGCAGACGTCGTCCACGATGGCCGCGGCGGCGTCGGGGCGTCCACGTCCGCGGGCCGCGTCAGCCATGCGGCGGCGCCGCGCGGGGTCCGCCAAGAGCTCGCGCACCAGGGCACCAAGCCCCTCGGCGCTGAGCGTCTCCTCGCGCACGCAGATGGCGGCGCCGGCAGCCTCGAGGGCCTCGGCGTTCTTGCCCTGGTGGTCGTCGGCGGCGTGCGGAAAGGGGATCAGCACGGACGGACGCCCCACGGCGCAGATCTCGGCCAGCGTGGTGGCCCCGGCGCGCCCGACGATGATCGCGGCGTTGGCGTAGGCCCGCGCCATGTCGTCGATGAAGCTCTTCACCTCGGCGTCCACGCCCAGCTCACGGTAGCGGCGCTCCACCTCGTCGCGCATGGCCGGCCCCGACTGGTGGACGACGCGGATGTTGGTGCCGGTCAGGCCCGCCTGCGCCAGCGCCTCCGGTACGGTCTGGTTGAGCGCGCGCGCCCCCTGCGAGCCGCCCAGCACCAGGATGTCCGTGGCGCGCGCCTCGAAGCCGATGGGGTCCGTCACGGCGCGCTGCGCGGCGCTCACGAAGTCCCGGCGCACGGGGTTGCCAACCAGGCGCGCGCGCTCCTGCCCGAAGCGCGCGAGGGTCTCGTCGAAGGTCACGTAGGCGCGCCCCACCCTGCCCGCCAGCAGGCGGTTGGTGAGGCCCACGTGCGCGTTCTGCTCCAGCAGCGCCGTGGGGATGCCCAGGCGCGAGGCCGCGAGCAAGAGGGGCCCGGACGCGTAGCCGCCGACGCCCAGCACCAGGTCTGGCGCGAACTCGCGCACCAGCGAGGTGGCGCGGCCCAGCGCCCCGGGCAGACGCGCGACGCTCTTCATGAGGGCCACGGGGCTCTGCCCCTTGAGGGGCGTGACCTCCATGGTCTCGAGGCG
>JACKGW010000028.1 GCA_020631815.1 Planctomycetota bacterium
TCTCGACGTGAGCGAGGGCGCCGTGTTCGGCTTCCTCGGGCCCAACGGCGCGGGGAAGACCACCGCCATCCGCATCCTCGCGGGTCTCGCACGTCCGACCCGCGGCGAGGTACGCCTGGACGGCCGCGACCTGCTGCGTGACCGCACGCGGGCGGCGCTCGGCTTCCGCGCGCTCGTCGAGGTCCCTGCGTTCCACCCCGGGCTCACGGGCCTCGAGAACCTGCTCGTGTTCACCCGCTTGGCGCGGGCCCCTGCGTCGGATGCGACGGCCCTCTTGGAGCGGCTCGGTCTGGCCCATGCCGCGGAGCGGGCGGTGGGGGGCTACTCGCTGGGCATGCGCCAGCGGCTCGGCATCGCCCAGGCCCTCGTGGGCCAGCCGCGCCTCGTGGTGCTCGACGAGCCCATGAACGGTCTGGACCCCGCCGCGATCCACCTGGTCCGCGATCTGGTTCGCGAGCGCGCCGAACAGCACGGCGTCACCTTCTTCCTCTCCAGCCACCTGCTGCACGACGTGGAGACGCTCTGCAGCGAGGTCGGCATCTTGCACCGCGGCAAGCTCGTGGCCGGGGGCCGCATGGAGGAGCTGTTGGCCGCCGCGACACCCGGCTGGCGCCTCTCGACGGCGGACGACGCCCGGGCCCTCGACGTGCTTGCGCACGAGGTGCCCGCGGCGCGCCCGGTGCGCGAGCACGACGCCGTTCGTATCGAGGGTGACGAGGACGCCTTGGCGGCGGCGCAGGCGGTGCTCGCGCAGGCAGGCCTGCCGCCGCACCACGTGGCGCCCACGCGGGGTTCGCTCGAACGCACGTTCCTCGACGCCACCGAGGGAGTCATGGGATGAGCTCACGCGTCGTCCCCGTGCTGCGTTGGCTCGGCTGGGCTGCCGTGTTGGTCTTCGTGCTGGCACTGGCCAACGAGCGCATCGATGCCACCGTCTCGGTGGAAGCGTTCGCGCTCGGCGCGGCAGCCGTTGCGGCGGCCGTGACGCTGGTGGGCATCCGCGCCCGGCCCTGGGGCCGGCGCCTCCTCGACGTGCTGCTGGCGGTGCTCGTCGTGGGGGGGCTGGCTTGGCTCCTGCTCGACCAGGGACGGCAGGGCGGAGCCACGGCAACGGGCGGTTTGCTCGGCGCCATCGCACCGCGCTTGCGCCTGGGATTTCTGGAGGCGCTCGACCTCGATGCGCCGTGGCCCCTGTTGCTTGCGCTGCTGGGCCTTCTGGTGGTGCGCCTGTTGCTGCCGCCCGCCGCGGGCTCGCGCGTCGGGCGCCTCGTGCGCGTCGAGCTGGGCAAGCTCTTCGCCGGGCGCCTCTTGCTCGTGGCCGCGCTCGTGGTCGCCGCCGTTCCCGTGGCCTCGGGCCTGCTGCAGGAAGCACCTGCGGATGCCACCGGTTGGAGCGTGTGGGCCAGCTTGTTCGGCCGCGGCGCCTGGGCCGCCGAGATCTTCGTGCTCGTGCTGGGCGCCGTCGCGCTCGCAGGCGAGATCGGCCAAGGCACCATGAAGATGGTGCTGCCGCACGCCTACGAGCGCGCCGAGTGGGTCATCGCCAAGGCGCTCGTCCTGCTGCTGGCCGCGCTCCTTCTCGTCGCCGTCGCCTACGCGTCGAGCGGCATCGTGGCGTGGTCCACGCTCGGCTTGGGCGACGTCGTGAAGGAGGTCCCCGCCGGCTTCGGCCAAGAGGCCAAGGTCGAGGTCTTCCAGTCCGCCGCCGTGATGCGTTCGCACCTGATCGACGTCGGCCTGGTCGGCATCGGGAGTGCAGCGTCCACGGCGTGGCTGGCCCTGGCGATCAGCGCCTTCTTCTCCGGCGTCGTGCCGGCCCTGTCGCTGGCCTTCCTGCTGTATCTCGCACTGCGCTTCGGCGACCTGTTGCTCGGACTCCCGCGCGAGGTCACCCGCGTCTTCCCGCCTTCCTACCCGGACTGGATGCGCGACATCGCCGCCAACCTCGGGCGCGGCATGAACGACCGCTGGGACGCAGCGCTTCTCCCCGACGGCCTCTCGTTCGCCCTGCTCGTGGCCGCACTCGCGTTGCTCGTGGCCCTTCGCGCTTTCGACCGCCGCGAGCTGGGCTAGCGTGGCAGAGCAGAAGTCCCTTTGCATCTCCAGGTGCTGCGGGCTGGGCTGGGGGCGATCAGGCCGCTTCGTCAGCCTCGAGTAACGAATACGAGTCGGCCTCCTCATCGGCCTTCCGCTCCCCATCCAGCCCGCCGATCGGCGTCGGTCGCCTCAAGTACACAAGACTGGAAGTCACGGCGGTGCGGCTTGGTTCATGTCACCGGACATCTGGAGCGGGACGCTGGCGCCTGCATGCCGCGCGCGCGTCAGCGCGCCTCGAGCACGTGGATCGTGCCCCCGCCACAGGCGACCGCGAGGCGTCGACCGGCGGGGTCGAACGCAAGCGAGAACACGGCTTCGTCGAAGTCGTCCAACACGGCCGTCAGCGATCCGCGCTCCACGTTCCAGAGGCGTGCGCTCCAGTCCGCACTGCCGCTCGCCAGCTGGCGGCCTGACGGAGCGAAGGCCAAGCCGTAGATGGTCTGACCATGGCCGTCGAGGGTCCGTACGTCGCCAGTCCCGCCCGCGCCCGTCACGTGGACGCGTCCGTCGCCCGCGCCCACCGCCAGGTGGCGCGCACTCACGGCCAGCGAGATCAGGGGCGAACTCGTGATGCGACGGTGCAGCACGATGCGTCCGTCGTCCACGCGGTAGCCGCGCAGCACGCCGTCTTGCGCCGCCGTGAAGAGCACCTGCTCGTCGGAGCTGAACGCCGCCGACCAGATCGGGGCCCCGCGCCTCTGCACGAGGCGTAGCAGGCGACCATCCCGCAGCCTGGTCAGGGCGAGCGATCCATCGTCGGCTCCGGTCGCCACGATGCCGCGCCGTGATGCCAGGGCCACCGCGTGGACGACGTCGCCATGCGCGCGGATGACGTGCCGCGGTTCCGCCGTCGTGACTTCGTGCAGGCGAGCCAGGTGGTCCGTCGCTCCGCTTGCCACACCCTCGTACGCTCGACCGAGCGCGACACAGGCCACTCAGGGGTCGCGGTCACCACGCTTGGGCGCGCTCCAGCTGGCGCGCGGCGTCCAGGTCGTCGTGTCCCAGACCCGCAGGCGTCGGTCGGATCCGCCGGACACCAGCCAGCGCCCCGAGTCGTCGAAGGCCACGGCGCGAGCACGAACGGCATGCGCCTCGAGCGTCCGAACCGGTTCGAACGGCGCCGGATCGGCGGCCAACGGCTGGGGCGTGGCCACGAGGGCCGCGGCGAGCCCGAGCAGCCATGCGATCGACCTCATGCGGGAAGTCTGGCATGCGCCCCCGGAAGGGGGGAAGTCGCTATGCTGGAAGGACCTCGCATGTGGAGGTGCCCATGACGACGAAGAGGTGGATGGTGATCGTGGCCGTGGTGGCGCTGCATGCGCGCGCACCCGTGCGCGCCGACGAACCGCAGGCCGCACCGCCGCTGACGCAAGCGGTCGAGGGACTCTCGTCAGCGGACGTCAAGACCCGCCAGCAAGCGGCGTACGCGCTCTGGAACCTGGGCGATGCCGCCCAGCCCGAGGTGGTCGCCATCGCCGCCGCGCTGCGCGACGACGACGACTACGTTCGCGCCACGGTCACGCGCGTCCTCGAACGTTGGCGCGCCGACACGGCTCCCGGCGTCTTGGAGCCAGCCCGCGAGAAGCTCCTGGAGGCGCTTGCCGACGGCCGCTCCGACGTGCGGCGGGCCGGTGCCAAGCTGCTCTGGCGATCGGGCGCGCTGCCGGCGCCCTTCCTCGAGCATGCGTTCCCGGCGCTGCTCGGGTGTCTGGAGGATGACGACCCCCAGCTGCTGGCCACGGCTGCCGCCCTCGTGGCCCAGCGCGGCGCCGACGGACACGCGGCACTCTCGCGGCTGACCGTACTCACGACGCATGAGGATCCCGAAGTGCGAACGTGGGCCCTTCAGGCCATCGGCGCGATCGCGCCGCGCGAGGCAGTCCCCGACCTGATCGCGCGTCTCGCCGACGAGGACGACGCCGCGCGCTCCGCGGCGGCGTTCGCACTGGCCGCAACGGGCGAACCATGGATGCCCGAGGTGGACGAGGCCATCCTGGCCGAGGCCCAGCGCGATCCGCCGCGCATGACCGAGCTGCAAGTCGTCCAGACGGCGTGGGCGCACGCGAGCCCGCGCATGGTCCCGCTGCTCGAGCGCATGGCCCGCGTTGGCAAGGACCCGCAGGCCAGATCCTCAGCGCTGCAAGCCCTCGCCCAGCAGGTCGACCACCAGGCGCTCGACCTGCTGCTAGCCGCGGCACAGGACCCGGATCCCGGCGTTCGGCAGGCAGTGCTCACGGCGCTTGCGAACCTCGGCGTCGACGCGGCGCCCGCCGTGCCGCTGCTGCTCGCGGCCATCGAGGGCGACGATGCGGTCGCTCGCAGCGCGGCGTGCATGACCCTCGCGAGACTCGGGCCAGCCGCCCGAGCGGGGCTGGACGCCGTCCTCGATGCCCTCGACGCCACGCCCCCCCAAGACACGTTCGGTGTGGTCGCCGCCGTGGCGGGGCTGGCCAACGACGGGTTCCTGACGCGCGAGCACGCCGCCCGCGTCGTGCCGCGACTCGCAGCCGTTCTCGAGCTGGCACGTGCGACGAACAACCAGACGCTCGCTCTCCAGCCGCTCGCTGCGTTGGGCGCCCTGGGGGCCAGGGCCGCCGCGGCCGCGCCCGCACTGGTCTCGTGCCTCGAGCCCGAGGCCGATCCCCAGCTGCGGTACCTGGTCATCAACGTCCTTCGGCTCATCGGCCCCGCTGCCGCGTCGGCCGCACCTGCCCTCCGGGCGCTGGCGACGCGGGAAGGCGACGAGGGCGCCGCGGCTCGCGTCGCGTTGATGCGCATCGCAGCGCGTCCCGAAGATGTCGAGCAGGGAGCTGCTTGGTTGCGCAGCGCGCTCGACGACAGCGAGCGGCGGAGCCTGGCGCTCGGCTTCCTCTCTGCTCAGGGCGCCTCCGCAGAGGCCCTCGTGCCGCAGCTGGAGGCGCTGGCGTCTCGAGACGACCGCCACGCCATCGGTGCCTGCGTGGCGCTGATCGGCCTCGGGCATCCCGAGGCCAGCCAAGCCCTCGAGCGACTTCTTCCTGCGTTGGCTGACGGCCGTGCGGACCCCTGGACCGGATTGCTCTCCGAGCTCGGTCCCGAGGCCGCATCGGCAGCAGACGCGTTGGCCGGGGCCGCCCCGACGGCAACGGACGGGGGCCGTTCGGCGATCGCCCGCGCCCTGGGACGCATCGGCGTGAGGAGCGATGCGGTCCGCACCGCCCTCGCGGAGCTTCGCAACGACAGCTCGCCCTGGATCCGTACTCGCGCCGCCGTCTCCCAAGCGCGCCTCGGCTTCGACACGGAGGACGACGCCGCGAAGTGACCCTGCGTCGTCAGTCGCCCGGCAGGGTGAGTGTCACTTCCGTCGTTTGCTCCGCCCGGATCTCGACGGTCGCCTCGGCACTCGGTTCTCGGCGACCGGACGCCCATGCCGTGACGCGCCAGCGGCCCGGTGCGAGCAGGAAGTCGCGTGCGTCGCCACCCGGCCAGCGAACCAGGAAGCGGTGATCGTCGAGGTCCGCATCCAGCGGATGGTGCGCGTTCCAGCGGACCATCAGCTCCCCGGCCGACAATGGCGTGCCGTCCGCGGCGAGAACCCCGCAACGAAGCGTGCCGGCCCTCTGGATCTGGAGATCGCGCTGCGTCACCGGGCCGGCAAGCTCGACCACGTCGAAGCTGGTCGGCTGTCCGGGTACCTCGAGGCGGACCCACACGGGCCGGGGCGGCAGGTCGGAGAAGCGAAAGACCCCGCGTTCATCCGAGTGCGTGGATGCGCCCTCGAACCAGCGCTCGGTGAGCGCGATGCGTGCGCCTCGGATCGGTACACCCTCGGGATCGCGGACGACGCCACGCCACTCGCCCACGACGCCGAAGTGGACCGTGCCCACGTCGAAGTCCGCGCCCGAGGCGAGCTCGGGAACCTGGAAGTACGCCCGGCGACCATCGGGATGCTCCAGCACGAAGAGCGCGCCTTCGGGGGGATCGGGGGCCCCAAGGTGGAACGATCCGTCAGGTTCCACATCTAGCGGACCGCCGCCCGACACGGTCCGGGAGTAGGTGTGGAGCCGGGCGCGTCCCCTCCATCCGCCCGCCAAGCGGCCTCGCACCGTGCCCCGTCGACCCACGACGATTCGCAGGGGCGTCGCGCCCGGTGTGACGTCCTCCAGGCGCATGGAGCTGCGGTAGCCACGCTCCTCGGCGCCGTCCCAACCGTTCTCGAAGGCCCGCTCCACGAATCGCATGCTGTTGAAGCCGACGCGAACCTCCACGGTGCCGGCCACGGCAGGCAGGCCTGTCAGGGCGAAGCGGCCCTCGTCATCCGTCTCGCCGCTCGCATGCACGGAACCTCGGTACCACGCGACGGCCGCGGCGATCGCGGGCCTTCCGTTGGCGTAGACGACGGTTCCCTCCAGTCGTTCGCCGGAGGCCAGCACCAAGCGAACCCTCACGTCGTCGCCCGGCCCGACGTCGACGTCTTCGTGGAGCGAGCGGCTGCCCTCGGGGAAGGCCTGCACCTCCCAGCGACCGGGCGCCACGTCGTGGAACACCGTGGCTCCGTCCTCGAACGGCAGCGCTTCGCGATCGGGAATCGGGTGGCGGCCCCGCGGGGACATCAGGTTGATCGGCACGCCTCGAATCGGCGTTCCTTCGTCATCTTCGATACGGACCCGAACCGTCGCGGGGGCAGGGAGGACCAAGTCCACGCGCTTCGCTGTTGCATCCGGATCAAGCGTGAACGTCTTGGACCTCACCAAGACCGTGTGCTCCCGGGCCACGAGCACGATCCATGGTTCCTCCGGGTCCACCCCCTCGAAGGCGTAGGCACCCTCGGGTCCCAGAACGGTCGGCTCCCGGCCGATGGCCCACACCTCCGAGGCACGAGGCACGCTGAACCAGGGGAGGCGGTTCGCCACGGCGCCCACGATGCGGGCGGGGAGCAGCCAGACCGCGACGTCCACCGCGGGGTCGCCCCGCGGTGTCGTGACGTGGCCTTCGATGCGAAAGGCGCCGCCCATGCGCAGGTGCAGGGCCTCGGGCCAGGAGTCCTGGAAGTACGCACGCCCAGGGCGCCAGGGTTCCTTGGTGGCGACCAAGAGCAGGCCCGGTACGTCCGGCAAGCCCTCGATGCGAAACTGCCCGCCAGGCCCCGTTGTGGCCGGCGTACCGACCTCGATCGCATACGGACCCTCGGCAATCGGGTCGAAGGCCCGCACCACGGCACCTACGACCGGCGCCTCCGAGCCGTGCTCGCTCACATCGCCATCCAGCGCACGACCTGGCGGCAGCTGCACGACGCGCGGCTCCCCGCGCGTCAGCTGGACAACGGTCGTCACGTACCCCGGGTGATGGATGCGGACCGGCAGGGGATTGCGGATCGTCTTCCTGTCGATGGCGAGCACGCCCGCGTCGTCCGTCGTGCCGAGCTCGACCCAGTGCATGCGGGCCGGCAAGGTAGGCATGCGCGACACGTCGGCCTCGCACTCGATGCGGGACCCAGGCAGCGGGGTTCCCTGCTCGTTCTGCACCTCGAGGTGAAGCGCAACCTGCGGGCGCTGCGATGCGATGGCCGGACGATTCGTCGTTGGCTCGCCAGCCTCCTGCGGCCGGGGTGGATCCTCCTCGCGCGACGTGGCGCCCGGCGCCAGACCGGGTTGCGAGGTTGGCCGCTGCTGCACGGGACGCGGCGCGTCAACCTGTGGAGCGCGTTCGTCGTCGGCCAGCAACAACACGAGCACCGCAAGCACGGCGAATGCTGCCAGCCATCCAAGCCAACCCCTCATGCCCCCAGTCTAGGACGTGCGCAGAGGGCAGGTCGAGGGGCCAGCCTCAGCGGTCGGCGGCGGGGGTGTCCTGAGGGGCGTCGTCCGTGGGGACCTCGATGTCGCCCATCACGGCTTCGCCGAGGAGCGGTTCGGGATCGGGCGCGATCATCCCCTGCAGGTGCGTGACGTCCGGCGGCGGGTTGTCGGGCTCGGGGTGCGAAGGCTCGACCGGGCGGCCGCAGGCCGATAGCCAGAGCGTGGACAGCGCGCCGAGCAGGCTCGCGGCGAGCGCTCGCCAACGGTGGGGTGTGGGGGTGCGCGTGCTGCGTTGGTCGTCGAGCGTGACGATCGTCCCGTCGGGGCGGCGTGTCAGGCGTGTGCAGAGCCGACCGGTCGAGCTGGCCACGAGGGCTTCGCCTTCGGCGCGGGTCATGGCCGAGAGGTCGTGCACGTGGAGCTGGCACTGCTGGCAGTAGCGGGTGCGGTCGTCGCCGGCCATGTCGGCCCAGGAAGCCGGGCACGGGGTGGCGATCTTCAGGCCTTCCAGCTGGACGAGGCGCGTGGGGTTGTCCATGGGCGAGCTCCGTGGGAGGTGCCCTTCAGACACGGGGAGAGCCGAGGAGTTCCCTGA
>JACKGW010000029.1 GCA_020631815.1 Planctomycetota bacterium
CAGCGCCGGCGGGTAGTTGGACACGTTGGCGTAGCCGCCCCAGATGTAGGCCGCTCGGCCCGGCACCAGGACGCGGGAGGCGTTGCCGAACCAGGCGCGGAGCATCCCTTCGAAGGCCTCGTCGGTGACGAAGTCGTTGGCGAGCGGTCGGTCCTTCGCGCGCATCTTGCGCGTCGTGGGCTTGGACTTGCCCGGGTGGCGTGCGAGGTCGAGCGCCTGGTGGTGGCGCTTCTCGGGCGCGGAGAACGACGAGAGCCCCGCGCGGATCGCGTTGTTGCTCCGGGGTTCGACCTTCACGTTGTAGGGCGGGTCAGTGTTGAGCAGGTGGACGCGCGCGCCGCCGAGCAAGCGATCGAGGTCGGGCTCGCTCCCCGAGTCGCCGCAGAGAAGCCGGTGGTCGCCGAGGATCCAGAGGTCGCCGGGCTTGGTGACCGGGTCGTCGGGCGGCTCGGGCACGTCGTCCTCGACGACGGCCGCGGCCTCGGCAGGGAACAGGTCGCGCAGCGCCTCTTCGAGGTCGCCCATGCGCAGCGCAGCCGAGAGGTCCGGCAGCTCGCGCGCGACCTGCTCGACGAGCGCGAGCGCGGCGTCCGTCCACTCGCCCGAGATCGCCTGGCTGTTGAGCGCAAGGTTGAGGGCCTTCTCCTCGAGCTCGGGGAGGTCCACCACCACGACATCCGTCGCCTCGACGCCGCGGGCTTCGAGCACCTTCAGCCGCTGGTGACCCCCTACGACGTGGCCCGTGCGCGCGTTGACGATCACGGGCTGCACGAGACCGAAGCGACCGATGGACTCGCCCAGGCCCGCGAGCGCCTGCTCGGAGATCTGCCGCGGGTTGTAGGCGGCCGGCAGGAGCTCGGCGACGCGGCGCGACTCGACCCGCACCCGCCCCATGTCGTTGGGAGCGACCATCAGCGAACCTCCGCGCGGTCCGCCTCGAGCCGGGCCAGGTCGCCCGCCGAGAGGTCCGCAAGACGACGACGGCCCCGCCGGCACCACCAGCAGGTACGGGGCAGAGGTCCCCGGCGCCCTGCGACCGGCACGGGGTGCCCGCAGTGCGCGCAGCTCGACTCGCCCGTGCGGCGCGCTGGCAGCACGGGGCGGCGACGGCATGCCGCGCAGCGCTGAGGCAGCGGGCCGCGAGCCCCCACGACGAGGGCGGCGCCGCAGGTGCGGCAGGTGGCGGCGCGTGTCGTGGGAGCCGTCACGCGCCCCCCCCGCCTTCGGGGCACTTTCGCGCGTGCTCGTCAGGGGCGGGTGCGCGACCCACAGACCCCGGATTCACGGGCTCCGCGGGCTGTGCCTGGGGTCCGAAACCCGTGTCAAACCCGGGCAGGTTGGGGGGGCCAACCCGTGAAAAAAGCGACACGCCCCCACGCGCGCTCGGGCGCCCCTCGCCGTGAGAGCTCGAGTCCCCCCCCATCCGCCGCCGATCGGACGCCGATTTGCGTGCGTGGCACGCGGTG
The DNA here is from genome assembly GCA_020631815.1 of Planctomycetota bacterium. Taxonomy (GTDB): domain Bacteria; phylum Planctomycetota; class PLA2; order PLA2; family JAEUHO01; genus JACKGW01. Next base: position 1,467 of record JACKGW010000029.1, read on the forward strand.
CATACGGGTTGGAGGTTTGACCGCACGTAGGCGAGGTGGGGCGCAACAGACAGCGGGACGATGTGGTCGACCTGCTTCGCGGGCTCGGTGAGGCCCTGCCGTGCACACGAACGGCACACGGGCTCGTCACGCAGGACGCGCGCACGCACGGCCTGCCAGCGCACGGAGCCGTGGATGCGAGCTACGACCGGGTCGCGGCGGGTGCGGTTGTACTCGGCGTCGCCATGGCGGCGGCAACGGAGGATCCCAGCGAGCGTGCGCGGCTTCGAAGGCATGGTGCCTCGGGGCGCGCCCGCTGGGATGAGCGCGCGCCGAGCATAGCATGAGCGACGGAGGCATCGCCTCCCTACAAGCCTTGGGCGACGCCTACCAAATCCGCACGAGGTACGTCGCGCTTGGCTGGGGACTGCTCACGTCTAGGGGCTGAACGTCGCGCACGCGCAAGAGCGGAACAACACGCAATCCACCGGCGGACGTCGCAATCTGGACACGCCCGTCCGAACTCGTTCGAAGCGTCACCCCTGGACCCGTAGGGGCGCCCTCCGGACCGACAGGGAGGATCTGAATTGGCCAGTCCGACAAGTCCAGGCCACCCTCAGCCCCCGAGACACCCACCCAGATCGCCACGACTGGAGTCGCAGGACGGAGCGGAATGTCCACCTCACCGCCGCGAGGCGGGATGGCGACCGGCTGCGCTGTGCCGACATCCAGAAGGGCCGGCTGCTTGTGTCTGACCTGCACTTCGTCGAACACGTCGGGCGCGAAGCACCAGGCGCCCGAACGAAGTGATTCACCAGTGAGATCAAACAAGTAGCCGCTAGGCTGACCACCGACCAGCCACTCACATACGAAGTCTCCCCGCCACTCGGTGGGGACATGCGCACGCATGCGCACCCATCGACCTGGCTTCAGCGGAACGTTGTACGTCCCGCCGCCGTCCCGCGACGCACGAACGTCCAGATCAACTTGTTCACTCCCGCGAAGAGCGATGGACGCCCGATACTCAGCTTCGACACCCAAGGTGACGTGCCAGATGCAGGCGTCGCTCGCGTCAATGCGAACGAGGTCCTCCTGAAGGACGCCCGCGATCATCTCGGATGGCGATGTCATGTCCTGGAGGCCGTGGGCAGCCGGCGGCTTCACCTGGATGAAACTCCACCATGCATCGGGAACCGAGGCGCCCACATCGGTTCGGCAGGCCGAAGCTGGCAAGCGCAGCGCGAGCCGGGGGCGCGGAACGAGGCGCAACACCAACTCGTCCTCGGGCGCTGCATCAACCGTGATCTCGGCTGGCCCGTCATGGGGTGAACCAGCAGCCAACACGAGAGGGAAGTCAGCGGAGACTAGTCCCGGGATGCGAACACGACCCGCTGAATCCGCCACAAGCGTCGGCAGCGTGGACTCGGCCTCTGCACTGCCATGCCGCAACGTGCGATCGGCCAACTGAATCCAGGCGCCGGCAACGGGATCTCCCGACTCTTTGACGACCCTGAGCCGGAGCGTCGAGGTATCGGTCGACAGTTCGACGACGCCAACGTCCGTACGCACACCAGCTACCGCCTGCAGGCGCCTCGCGCCCGAGTGGGCATCATGCATTGACGCTCGAACGACCACGTTGCCGGGACGCACTATTAGTTCGAAAGCACCATCGTCCCCACTCACGGTCCTCGTCAGTTCCTCGGAGAGCGATGCTACCTCCCAACCTGGCACCACACGAGCCTCTCCGCGAGTCGGCTCGAAGACTGCAACCACAGTCGCACCCTTGGCTGGCGAGCCACCGCCATCGAGCACTCGGCCATGAATGATGGCCCCTGGGCGGAGGATCAACAACACGGTCGGTGCTCGCGCAGGCGGACGCTGCGGAGTCACGTACCACGGAAGCGATCTGAGCGCCGCGCCGTCTGCCCGAGTCGATTCGGCCAGGATGCACGTCAACTTGGGCGGGCCCGACACGACGACTGCCAGCGAGAAACGACCAAGTTCGTCCGCGCGAGTTCTACCCAAGTCCGTCCCGCGCGGCCCAATCGCCGCGATGGATGCGCTCGGCGCGGGCTGGCCGTCCTCCGCCACGACCAGCCCCTGAATCTGGTACTCCCATACATCCGAGTCGCCGGCGCTGACGCCCTCCGCGAAATCGGGCTGAGTCAGGACGCTCGACTCACCACCCGACGAGCCAGCGGCCGCCAACGCTGGAGACGCTTGATCCACCGCAACAGTATCGGCGTCCGAGGGTCCGGAGAGCGCCGGGGCATCGGGACCGCGCCCAGCCCAGACAGACAGGCCGATCACGACTGCTATTGCAGCAGCCGTGATCAGCCAGAGGCGAACGCGAGCGGCCTGGACCGTCACTGCGCTGAGGTTGCGAAAGTGAAGCTCAACTCAAGCTTGTCGTTCGTGACCATCGCGTTGTCGACGCACCCGGCCCCGGCCGAGGCGAACTGGACGTGGGCCCCGACCTTGTACGAGCCCGCTCCCGTGGGGAGAGCCGACGTCGAGGAGTAGACACCGTTCGTCGTACCCCCCGTGATCTGGCTGGTGCTGGAAGGCGGAACGGTCCCGTTGTTGTTGTTCGATGTGGGCGGATTCACGTGCTGATTCCCAGCATCGCCGCCCAATGCGCTGGCGCGCTGGTTCGTGGAGATTGTCGGCGTGTACGGCACCCAGCCACCTCCAGGCGTCCAAAGAGAACAGACGGGCTCGGAGTCAGACACTCCTGCCGCGCTGTCCCACCACCACTGCGGGTCGAGGGGGCTGAATTGACGCGCTGAGCCCGTCTGGGTGATGTTGGACGTCAGGTTGACGGTGAAGGTCGCAGGATCCGTCGAGTGGCGAGCGTACTGATGGACTACGTCGTTCACCTTCTGTGCAGCGATGGAGTCCGCATGCGGATAGTCGTTGCCGTTCCATTTGGCGCCGACCCCGCCGGTCGTCGTGAGGGCACTGGTCCCGCCACCGGTGCTGTTGAATGTCGTGAGCTCGCCGACGGTGCCAGTGATGAGGCCCACATTGCAGGCCACGGAGCCCCCGATGGGCGCTGCTTGGCCACGCCAGTCCGGCGCTGCCGCCGTCGAGATCGCGATTGCCGCGATGAGCAGTGCCGCGAGGCACGGAGACGTAATGCGTCGCATTCGAAGAATCTCCCCATGCACTGGCGTCCCTCTGCCCGGACTGGGCTGAGTGGCTAGCCAGCCACGCGCAACTATCCGCCCCCCCCCGTCACCAGTGTGTCACGGCTCCCACGACTTGGGGCGCACGTCCCGGTCAATGACTCGCGACAACGGCGGCTGCGTCTCCTCGCAGTTCCACTGCCGTCGCAAGACCGACCGCCCTGAGCGCGCCTGCCACAACGCCCGCCGCCACGAGATCGGCCTCCTCATCGCCGACACCCTCCCCCACTTCGATGACCACGTGGTCTTCGGCCAGCGGATGGCACGCCGCCGCGAAGCCTGGCGCCTCCGGGTTCATGTCGAACGCGCGGCACACGGCACCGGTGGTGTCGCGCTCGATCTGAGTGATCCACCCGCGCGCGGCCAGTTCGCGGAACGCGACACGCACGGCGTCGAGCAGCGGGTTGCCGAGCCGTAGGCGGAGATCGCCAAGCAGCGCCTCCGCTTCGGCCCGGTCACCGCAGAGGCATGCCATGCCGTCGCCGACGACCCACGGGTGCCCATCGATTGTTTCGATGCGCAGCGGACCCGTCATGGGCGGCACGTTCATCGGCCACCTCCGTCGCGAGCTCGCAGCAGCAGGGTGCGCGCGGCCTCGACGCTGCGCGTCAGCGAGGCGATCTGTGCGTCGTAGGCGGTGAGGATCCCCACCGCCCCGAGCATGGCCCGTTCGTCCAGCGCGGCGATGGCCTCCTCGGC
>JACKGW010000003.1 GCA_020631815.1 Planctomycetota bacterium
CGCTGCGGGGCACCTAGGGTCAAGCTCAATCTGTTGGGAGTTCCGCTCGCTGGGATCTGTGCGGGGGGCCCCGGGAAACCGGGGTCCCTACCGCGATCAGCGTAGCGCGGGGGAGGGCCGCATCCACGGGGGCGGCCACGGCGCGTGCCATCGAGCACCATCTCGCGGTCCACGAACCTCCCTACGGCGTCATTCAGTCCCCTTATCGTCCCCTGAGCGTGTGACCTGACCCTGCCGCGCCTGACCCAGCAGGCCGCACGCCGCCGTCGTGTAGCCTGCCTGCTCCCCCACCCATGCGAAGAGCGGAGGTCGAACTGGCCCAAGGAGCCGGCTTGGACTCCGTGTGCAAGAAGCTCGGGATCACGAAGAACACGTGCTACCGGTGGCGCAAGGAGTACGGGGGCCTGAAGGTCGACCAGGCCAAGCGCATGCAGGTCACTCGACCAACGGCTCGCCGCAGGGCTCGGCGCTCTGCAACTGAGCCCATGGGTGAGCAAATGTGCACGGCCGAGACCTCTCTCTCAGAGTCTGAACGGACTCTGACGGCGATGATGGCCGCCGCCCTTCCATCCCGTGCGCGGCCTACGAGCTCGACGGTATCCTGGAGTACCTCCTCCTGCGCGAAATCTAGTCTCGGGCCGAGTTCGCACTTGAGGGCCGACAACAGCCGACCCACAGCGGCCCTGGCCTCAGCAGGGCGCGCGAAGCTGAGTCCTACAGCGGCGGCAGGCATCTTCTTGTGCCCCACGCCAGCTGTCCTCAGTCGGTCGGAGAGTTCTTGCGTCAAGAAGGCGGCGCGCCCCAGCGAACCCTCGGGGCTAACTAGTACCATCCCAACGAGGAGTTGTCCCGTTGGGGTTGCACCATACTTCAGCATCAATCCGGGCTCGCCTGTAGTTTCCTCGGCGAACTTGGAGACGACCGCGATGCCAACCGGGTCACACACCAGCGCCTGGGCACGCGCCATGCCGGCATCGCTGATGATCACGCGACCACTCGACGCTGAGGCCTCAAGTTCTCGGATGCGGCCAGCGTGAGCGACTCGGGAACGCGGTGACGAGCCCGGCGACGCGCAAGCAGGCAGCGCAATGAGGGGTAGACACCCGATACAGAGCCACCGTAGCTTCATCTCCCCCTGAGGCTCCCCTTTGGGGTATCCAACTTCTTCTCTCTCTTGTACTCATCCTTGCTAGTAATCTTCTTCTTCTTCGCCTTCTTTAGCTCCTTCTCCTTCGCACGCTTCTCCTTCGCGTCCTTACGCTTCTGCTTCGCCTCGGCTTTCTTGCGCTTCGCCTCCTCCTCCTTGGCCTTCCTCTCTTCGCCGCGCAGCGCCCTTGCATCTTTCTCGGCCTGCTCGGCCTCCTCCTCCAGTCGTTCCGCGTCTGCCTCAGCTTCGTCAGCAGCAGCGGCCTGCGCCGCTGCCGACTTCTCCTGCTTGTCCGGGTTCAGAGTGATCGTCACCGAATGCAGGTCGTTCCAGTCATCGGCCAGTCTCGGGTCGTGCTTGTTCAGCGCCTCAGTAACCCTTTCAACGCTCAACTGAGTACTGACATGCGTACGACCTTGTTCGACCTCTTGCACGATCACCAGGGCGTCCGTTACGTCGACATCCTCCGCAATCACCTTGTCATTGATTGTCAGTGTGCATGTGATGTCATACAGGCCGTAGAATGCTGTGAGGAAGTCGATGACCCTGGGGATCTTCTCGTCGTCCTCGGGCCGAGTTGGCGGCCACTCGTTCGGTGGACGCTTCGGCCCACCCGCATCGCTGAGGCCTCCCCCAATTCGCACGGGCCCACCCTCGGGGAACCTCTCAGCGAACAACAGGCCGCCGAGGCCGGAACCGACTCGCGTACCGAAGACCGAGACCTCCCCCGCAAGCCGCTCCCCGCGCCCAAAGGCAATGCCATCGACGGCACGGCCTTCCAGTCGCGAAGCGGAGCGAACTGGGCCGCCGAACCGGAGCACCGCGGGCACCGCTGCCCCCTTGGCGAACTCCAACTGGACATCTCCGATCAACTCAGGACGTGGGGGACTCTCGGCGAGGTCGACGACCCTGCTAGGGAGCACGGTGCCATCCCGAGGGGGCTCCAGCGCTTGAGTCCCCCGCGCCGGGACCCCTTGGGGGCCGGCGCGCTTGGACTCCCCAATCGGCATGCCCGCGTCGGCTTCAGACGGCATGCCGCCTAGTCCTCGAACCCTGTAATCACGACGCTGTAGGAGCAGAAGCCCGTGGTCATGACGCTAGCTCGCAAGAACCGGCGGTGCGGAACCGTGACGGAGGTGGATGTCTGTCCAATCAGGGCGAGGCTGAGCGAACCTCCAATGGTACTCCAAGTATCTAGATCGTCAGATTCCTCGAAATCGACTTGAATGCTCGCGCCGCCCGCTATGGCATGCACCGTCAGTCCCAGCAGCAACTGAAACTCGCCGACCTCCGCGTACTCGGTCGGGTACGTGACATTGTCTGTGTTCTCCGCGGCGCGCCGCTTGAGCCAGTACTGAACTGCCATGATGTACTCCCCACGCCCGGTGTCGGCACACTCGCCGTCGGACTCGCAGGTCACTCTGCGCTCCCCCGCAGCCCAGGTCAATGCTGCATTCAGCATCGAGCGGGGCCTTGGGCCCGCCCGGTTGTGTCATCCGTCGAAGTTCAGCAGTCTGCGTTCGCGCGCATGGTGCATTGCGAAACCCGATGAACGGCCCAGACGGGGTTGGAGTTCCCCCGTGATGTGTGGTCTGCATCGGCTGACCTGCCCCCGATGAGTGTGCCACCTGGAAACTCACACCGCGGCTCCCATTGAGCCTGCCCCCAAAGTCGGTCCAGCCATTGGGGGCAAGCTCAATGATCGGTTGAAATCACCTGACCGGGTGGCGCACTCAGAGGGGGGCAGGTCACATGGCGCTGGCAGTGCCGTTCGACCGGTACGGCTACCGATCGCTTGCGCTCCCGACCTGGGCACCGGCTGACGTGGCGTTAGGGGCCGCAGCGCATGCTCATCGGGGATACGCTGCTAGCGCCAGTAGGGCACCAGCGCGTGACAGATCTTCATGATTCGGAAGGCCTGCACGGTCAGTCGTGACGGCTGCGGACCGGGTCCGCTGAGCAGTCCGGCATCGACCATCGCGACCGCGAGGTTGATCTCAGGCGATAGCCCCGAAGCGTACTCCTGACGAACCTTGGACATCCAGTCTCGCCAATAGGTCCGCTTGTAGTCGGTCCATCCGTTCGCCAAGTCTGCGGGCGAGAGCGGAAGCGCCAGCAGACCGAGGAATCTGTCGAGTTCAGACATCAGCGCAGTACGAAGCTGCTCGAAAGTCACGGCAATGCTCCAATGCTACCGGTAGGCACCATCTCTCCGAATCTGACATTTGTCCAATCGAGCACCATGGCCTGGCTTCTCGCGGGCCCTCCCACCGACCCCTTGATTGCACCCTCCACGATCGTGGTCTCGCCCACAATCTCAACCACCTGAACGCCGGTCGCCAGCAGCCCTGGCGGCAGCAAGTCGCGCCAACAAGAATGCGCGCGCGGCCCACTGGAACAGCGAGACGACGGAAAGGCCCATCTCGCCGAAGCCCAGCCAAGTCCTGAGTGCCGCATAGTGACGGACCAAGCCCTGCAGCCACGCGATCGTGCTCCGCAGGTGATCCGAGATTACGTCCCCGTGCCCTTCCCGCTCAACTCGCTCGACGTATGCCTCTACCGTGGCATAGACGGGGGCCGCAATGTCCTCGATTACGTTGGTTAGCTTACCCGACAGATCGTACCACGCAGTGTCCTTGACCGAATCTACGAAGCACAGGAGCTTGGCCAGGGCGACAAGCACTGCGGCACGGGCGTAGAGATCCGCGATCTGAGCGTGATACACGGCCAGGTGATGCTGGTAGTTCTCGCAGTAGTCGATCAGGGCCTGCAGCTCTGCCGGGGGGAGCGTGGCACCATAGAAGCGGTGCTGCTCGATTCGATAGTTCACTTTGACGAGCGTCGCGAGTGGATCGCGCCCCGCCCCACGGGGGATCTTGACTCCAATGTTCCAGGCGGCCTTGAGCACCTTCGTAGCCAGTGAGTCGCTGCTGAGGATCTCCTGACTCTGAGGCAGTGGGTCTGTGCTCAACCCCGTTAGGGAGGGCCTGGGGCCGACGTCGTCGATAGCGCCGCACTCCCGAAGGGTATCGCCCACCTGATGCAGGATCTTGAGAAGAGCCCACTCTGGGGCCGGCTCGTCAGTTCCTGCTCCCGCGTTGTGCGCCTCCAACGCGTCGGCAAGAACTTGCTTGCAGGGGTTGTCCTTCAGTGGGGGCGCACCGCTGTTGGAGGGAATCTGCGGGACTGCGGAGTCGGGGGGAGCGACAACGGGGCGCTTGGGTGGGCCCACGTCGCTCTTGGCGGGCGGTGTCTCGACGGTGGATTCCGTGTCACCCGGCTTGGCCGGGGGTGGACGGACCGGGCCGCCGAGGTCCGGGCGCGGAATGTCCGGAAGCACCAGCCCTTCGGGCTTCGAGTAGTTGCCCTTACCGGTCGGATCAAGCGGCTGCTCGGGCTTCTGGTGATCTGGCTCGACGGGCTTGTCCTTGCTGGTGCACTCGTAGGGCCCCTCTGGGCACTTCTTCGGCGGCTTGCACGACTCACACCCAGGATCGACGTTGGCGTTGGGTTGTTGCGCCCCTCCCCCTGCGTTGTTCGCACCTTTACCACCTGCACCGCCCGGTCCCGGCTGGGGGTCACCAGGTGCTGGCTCGGGAGGCGGAACCTTGTCAGGGTTCTCCTGCTCCCACTTGTCAACCTCATCATTGACCCAGTCCGGCAGCTCGGCTCCGTTCCGGCGTGCTTCACTCAGCGCCTCGAGCACCCTGTCGCGCGCGCGCTGCTGCGCCTTGGTCAGCTTGGACCGCTTCTGCAGGCGCTTGAGGGCCTTCACTCGGCTGCGTGCTGCGCGCTCCTGCCCTGCTACGCGCTTGTCGTGTGCGAGTTTCTCCTCGGTGCCCTCGCGCTGCTGCTTGAGGGCATCGCGCTCCTCCTTCAGCTTCTTGAGCGCATCCTTCTGGGCATCGCTTGGATTCGACACCCCCTCAAGTTTGTCGATGCGCTTGTCAAGGGCGTGCGCTTGCTTGTCCAGCGCTCGGAGCGTCTTCTCGTGCTGCGCGACGCGTCTACCGGCTTCACGCGCCGCCCGCTGCCCCTGAACGGACTCTGCGTACTCCAGCTCAAGCTCCGCCTGCGCGAGGTTCATGAGATCGAGCGGGTGGCCGTCCGTGTCATTCAGGCGGTCACTCGTGTAACCCTGGAACAGGAGATCTGCCGCCGCGCCGAGAAGCTGGTCAGCCTGCGTCTGATAGGCCGCCTTGGTCGCGGCATCACGCTCCCCGGGAGGCACGCTACTCACAGCCTTCTCGACTGCCGACGACATGCCATCTGCAAGTTTGACCAAGCGCGCCGAAGCTCGCGCCTTGTTGCCCACACTTCGGGCGTCTTGGCTCTTCAGCTGGCGATCGACGATCTGCTCGGCGGCATGGACGGCCTGGGCTAGACCCTCCTCCCCGTACTTGTCGACGATTGCCTGCTTGGCGGAAACGAGGTCCCCTACGCTCTCGACGCAAGCATCCTGGGCCGTGTCCGCTCGGGCGGCGCCACGCTCGAGATCCTCTACCAATCCCTGACGGACACTTCGATCACGCTTCTCACTCTCGTAGATCGCGTAGTCGGCCTCGTATTGACTCTTGGCGTGCGCGAAGTCGCGATACCGCTTCGGGTACGACTTCACGTCGGCCTGGTAGTTCTTCAAGCTGTCGTCGTACGCACGCAGGTCTTGCTTGTACTGCCGATCCGCCTCCCGCTTGTCCTCGCCCGTGAGTTTGGCATATCCATCGGCTCGGCTCGGTCGACGTGGCTTGACGGGCCTGGTCGGCTTGGTCGGCGCCTCAGGGGCACGGCCGGCCACGGGGCCAAGTACATCCAGCGCATATCCACCGCGGGACTCGGCGCCGGCTCGCGAAAGTCCTTGCACAGGAGGCCCATCAGATCCTACGCCATCCAGCGCCGTCAGGATGTCGCGACCCGCACTGCGAGCCGAAGCGTCCACACGGGGACCGGCCGCGTCTCGAAGCTCTCGTGAATTCTGCACGCCCTGCATGGCGGCAACCAACTCATACGTCCCAGGCGGCGCACCACCACCGCCCCCTCCTCCACGCCGCGACGGACCGCTCACGCTGGTGAATTGGAACGGATCGCTTCGGCGCGCGCCGCCGACTGGACGGGCGCCAACGCCAGCAGCGGCACTCGCTGGGTACTGTGCCGAGCGGCTTGCAGCCGCACCGTGGAGACTGCTCCCCTGGCTCGTGGCTACCGTCGCATCCGGAGTGACGACGGAGGGATGCGCGGAGGCCTCCGACCGCGCAGAAGCATCACGGGGGGTTCCGCGAGCATCGGCGCGCCCCATGGGCTGCACAGGCGAGCGAGACACGGCCTCGTTCGAGGTCGGAGTGACGGCTTCGCCGTCATCGAGCGTGGCGAGTTCGGGCGATGACACAGTCCTTGCCGGATCGGCAACCACATCCCCCAGGCGCAACTGCGCGCGAGTCAAGCGCGGCGGGGCGACTTCCCCTCCCGATGCAACTCGCTGGAGCGGGGAACGACCCCCGATGCCCGTCCCACTCTGGGGTGGGTTTGCGCCGGCTGCGGAGTACTGCTCGCGAAGCGCCGCTGGAGGCGACATCGCGGAGTCGACGAGCGCTGATCGTGCCGCGTCACGCATCTCCGCAGCACTCACATCGATGGCGGTCTCGCCGGGATTGCGGGCCTTGGAGTTGTCGCCCTGCACCGATTCGAGCGGTTGCAGGCGCTCCAGCATTTGGGCTCGGCGCGTCGCCTGGTCCTGGCCACGCACGGCCATCGACCTCGCCTCCTGCTCCATCTTCGCAGCCCGCGCCGGATCCTCCGGTCCCCCGACCGAGCCGGGAGCCCGCGTGACGCCCGCGTTGGGACGCTCCGCCTTGGAGGAGCGATCGATCGCCGTACGCTTGATCGTGACGGGAGGCCCTGGCGTCGGCGGGATCGTCACCGAGGGACCCGCCGCGGGAACGAGCTGATGGGGCGGCTCGACAACGGGTCGCGGCTGCTGCTCCTTCGCCTTGGCAAGCATCTCGGCGCGGATGGACTCGCGCAGCTCGTCCAGGTTCAGGTCAAGACCTTGCCCATGGTCTCCCCCTCCCCCGCCGCCTCCAGCAGGTCCGCCACCGTCACCCTCGTCCGGCGGCTCGACAGGGAACTGCATGGACGAGAAGCGCAGTGTCGGACCCCACCAGAACTTTGGAATCGAGAATCGTCCTGGCGAGAAGTTCGCTACGGGCAGGCTGGGATCAGGAGGCAGGCCACCACCGGGATGCCATGGTCGCCACTCGGGCGGCTCCTCGCCGGGCAGGGGATTCGGGGGATCCCATCGCAGATCAGACCCCGGAGTGCCAGCCGCGCCGGCCAGGGCGGGCACCGAGCTCGGCGGCGAGGATGTCCCCAGTCCGCTCATGGGCGGAAGGGATGCGGCCACGAGTCCGAGCGGTCCCACCCAGGCCGTTTGCGCGTTGCCTGACTGCCAAGCCTGCACCCCGGCGGTGTTGGCGGCAACCAGCACAGCCTCGGCCGGCTCCACACGAAGTGTCTCTGCCGCGACGGGATCGATACCGCCGTAGGACGCGTTCGGCGTGGCGAGGAGCGGCCCCATTCGCCATAGGTCGAAGATGTCAACGAGCGGCGTCCACGGATTGCTCGTTCGGCCAAGGGTGGCAACACCATCCAAGACCATGGCGACGACGCTGACCTTCTCAGTGACCACCGCGTCAATGCACTTGCACGTGCAAGGACACGGCGGCTCGACGGGCTGCACCGACGGCCTGAAGTCCCAGATCGCGAACTCCGGTCCAACGGGCTGCTTGCCTTCCTCGCCCTTGTCCTTGCCGTTGCTCTTGCCGGCACCCGCGTCGTCGCCCCCGCCGCCTCCACCGCCCTTCTTCGTGCCGACGGCCAGACTCGTCGCGGGGTTGAAGGGACGATGGGGCGCGTTCGCAAGGCTCAGGGCCTCGGCCCGCGAAGCCTCTGGGCTGGCCTCCGTGCCTCCGCGCGAATGGTCGGGCAGCGGAGGGCTCGCTCCCGAGCTCGGGGTGGAAGCCGCCGCGGTATCCGCCGGCTGGGCTGACGCGCCTCCAGCACCGGGCCCCACCTCGAGTTGGCCCGGCGTCAGCCAAGGAGCCTGGTGCACCTTGCTGATCGGCCGCGGAGGCTCGGGCGCATGCGAGGGCGGCATCAGCGCCTCACGGCTCCTTCGGACCTTGCCGTCGCCGTCCGCGGGCTTGGCCGCTCCGTAGCACGAAGCTTCGGGCGTCACGACCCGTTCGTCATCGCACTTGGCGCATCCACAGCCCATCGCGCTCTCGACGCCCCCTTCGGCCTACGACTGACGCTTGATCAGCATCCCCTCGAGCCACGTGGTCAGCAGCGGGTTCGTGCCGACCATCGTGAGGGTCACGCGGAACCAACGACTGCTGAACTTGAGGTACTGACTCACCTCGTTGCCCGGGATAGGGACCCAGGGCGAGACCCCGCTGAACGGCTGCCATGTGATGCGATCAATGCTCTCGGAGAACGTCATGCTGCAGGAGAGCACGCCGGTTCCACCGAGCGGCGTCGTCCACCAATTCAGCGTGATCGCCTCGTAGGGGGACACGTCGATCGCATAGCTCTCCAGCGGAAGGCCGCCAAAGAGCGTAGTGAACCTCGGATAGATGACGATGGGGACCTGTTGGCCCTTGTCCGCCATGGTTCTGCGGCTGAACTACTCCCCCTTTCCCTCCCTAGAAACGCCAACAAGGCACCACACCCTGAGGGGTGCAGGGGAGGTAGGGACTAGCTCCCCTGCCGCGAATGCGGAGCATGAGCGCCGACTCCGCGCGGTAGCGCGAAACGATGCCGACCCTTGTGCGTGGCAATCACCAGCCGAATCGCCGACGCGGGCAAGGTGTCTGACACGCCGGGGGCGCTTTGCGACGGCCGGCGGGCGCCGCACTCTGGTGTCTGGAATGGAAGGTGGCCGAACTCCGGTCTGGGAGGAGCCGACCACGCTTCCATGGGAGGGGGTGCCGCGGCCCTCGAGACGCGGTACGGAGGCGGGGAATTCTTCCGCAACTTGCCGGGGGGCACTTCCGCATGCCGATGAGCAAGGCGGCAAGTTGCGGAAGAAATCCCCGCCTCCGTACGGGCTTTGCCGCAGGCATGGCGAACTGACACCGTGCCCACGTCGCTACGCTCCGAGGCACAGGTTCAGACACCTCCGCGCGCGGCAAGCCTCGAGCCTGGGGTCTGATCCCGTGATGCGGTGTCGCAACGCGACGCCGCGGGCACGGGGTCTGAACCCGGGCTGAAGCTCGGTCGCCCCTCCCGTAGGTACGGCCGTCCCGCCCTCGCCTGGCGTGCCTAGAATCGGGAGCGAGGCGCGGAGGTGCATGTGGACAGGCGAGGGACGCTGCTGGTCGTCCTCGTCGCCGGCGCAGCGGGGTTTGGCGCGGGCTTCCTGGCGGGCGAGGCGCGTCAGGCGGATCCGGCGCACCGGCGCGTGCCCGGCGGCGCCGGACCGTCCCTGGCGACCGAGCACCTCACCGCTGACCGCGCGGCGGGGCGCCCCGTGGCCCACACGGACCCCACCCCCGTGCTCGAAGGAGCCCCTGCTCCCAGCGAGATGGGCCGATCAGCTGCTCCGCCGCCGAGCAGGCTGACGACGGTGTCGCTGGCGGTCGACGTCGTGGACGCCGACGGCGCGCCGTCGCCAGGCCACGTGCTCGCGATGCGGTCTCCAGCCTCCGCTGATGACTGGTCGCGAGCGCGCCGGGTGCAGCACGCAGGGCGGGCGACGCTCACGCTTCCCGCCAGCGGAGTCTATGACCTGCTCTTGGTCTGCAAGGAGCCCCATGGGTGGCTTGTCCAGCGCGACGTGCAGGTGGGGCGTGACGCGGAGATTCGCTTGCGGCTGCCCACGGCGGCCCCCCTCGTGCCGAGGCTGCCAGAGGACGCTGGCGACTGGAAGAGTCCACTGAACGTGATCGGAGTGAGCCTGGTTCCCGAGGACGAGGACATCCCCCGCGAGGTGCTGCTCGAGGCTGCGTTCGAAGTGGATTGGACGATCGACGCCACCGTGGCACCGCCCCGCCCCTTGCTCCTACCCGGGTGCGCATTCCGAGCACATCTGTCAAGTCGCCACCCTTGGCGGGCGTTGGCCGCACGTCCCCCCTTGCTGCAAGCCGGTGACGACATGGAGGTCCTCGTCGCGCGCCGCAGAACGGTAGAGCTGGTGGTGGACATCGACCGTCGGGACGTGTTCGGGGACGGGACCATTCCGTGGCGCGCACGGTACTTCGCCGACGGACGGCAGGTCGCAGCCCATGACGGGCAACACAGGGCGCACGAGCACACACGGGGGGGGCGGCCGCGTGAACCCGATTGGAGCGTGTTGCTGGCCGACGGCACGTATGAGCTCGTGGTCGATTCGCCGTTCACGAGCACCTACAAGGACGCCATCACGGTAGGGCCGACGCAGTCCGGCCGAGTCGTAGTCGAGCTCGAAACACCGGATCGCCTAGAGCGCGACGCCCAGGCCCTCGACGTCCGGGTCCTGCCGGGACGCGAGGCCGTGCCGCTGGACGATGCCGAGGTGGTCGCGGTGTTCCAAGGCGTCGGCTCCACGACGGGAACCGTGTGGACGCGCCCCGTGGATCCCGAAGGCCGTGCCCAGCTACCCGCCGTGTGGCGGGCCGCGACGTGGATCTGCGTCAAGAGCGGGCATGCGGTCACGGACTGGGCACGGCCGCCGCGAGCCGGCGACCTCACCCTGGCCCTCCGCGAGGGCGGCTACGTCATCCTCGTACCGCGCGTCGTTCGTCGGTCTCACGACCAACCGTCGTTCCTGGGGAACCTTCGGCGCCCCGACGGCCAGCCGCTGATCGAGGACGGTGACGCACTTGAGGTCATCGAAGAACCCTGGCCGGGCAGCCTGATCGGCCCCTTGCCCGCCGGGCCGATCACCCTGGTGTCCGACGTGCTTGGCGGTGGCCAGATGGAGCACGTCGTGGACGTCCGCGCCAAGGCCACGACCGTGCTCTGGATGGACTAGCTCCCTTCGCTTCCTTCGCTCGCCGCGCGCTTGCGGCGGAGCTCGGGGACGGCTAGGTTGCGCCACCAGCGGAGCCAGGCGGCGGACTTGGAGCCGAGGTCGCGACCGGCGACCTTGGCGAGGAAGGCGCGAGCAGCGACGCGCTCGCGCGTGGTGAAGCCGTGCTCGGCGCCGAGCACCTTCACGTCGAGGCACTCGCCATCCTGCAGCACGCCGATCACGGGGTCGGCGATGAAGGACGTGGCGGCCACCTCGACGTCGAAGTCCTGGATGTAGGACGTCTGCCGCAGCGTGGTGAAGTTGACGCGCGGGAAGTCGCCTGAGGTCGCGTGCCAGCGCATGACCACGAGGCCCGCGGCGAGCGGGTCATCCTGCTCGGCCAAAGCCTCGATGGCGTGGACGCGGACGTCCGTCGAGGCGTTCGTCAGCTGGCGGGCGAGTGCCTGCGTCGTGCCCGGCGCGCGGAGCGACTGCAGCGAGACCCGCGCCGCCACGCGCACGTCGGCACTGCGATCCGCCGTGGCCGCGGCGACGAGGGGATCGCGAGCCCGCACGTCGCCGAAGGAGGCGAGCTCGGCCGCGGCACGCGTCCGCCAGGCGACCTCGCGTGCGCCACGCAGCACCTCGCACCACGGCACGACACGGTGGACGTTGTCGACGCGACCGAGCAGGCGCTTGGCCATGTGGACGACGTTGGCGTCCTTCGAGCGCAGGCCCGCCAGGTAGCCGCGCACCTGCTGCTCCTGGGCCGCGTCGGGAACGGGCAGGTCCTCCGCCGCC
The DNA here is from genome assembly GCA_020631815.1 of Planctomycetota bacterium. Lineage (GTDB taxonomy): Bacteria > Planctomycetota > PLA2 > PLA2 > JAEUHO01 > JACKGW01. The sequence goes on from JACKGW010000003.1 coordinate 11,934, forward strand.
GCACGGAACGGCGCGGCCGCTGCCAGCAGCGCGACGAGGAGCAGGGAGAGACGTCGTGACATGGAACCTCCTCGGACGTCGCTTCCACGCGACGCGACAGGGGTGGGGTTGGACGCGGCGCCCGACGTCAGTCGGCGCTACGCGCGGTGCGCTTGGCGCGGCGCTCGCGGTAGCCCGCAGCGCGCTCTTCGAGAAGGCGGTCCTTCTCTTGGTTCCACATGCGCAGCCAGGGCTTCACGTCCGTACCCAGCTCGAGGCCGGACAGGCGCTCGGCAGCGCCCTGGTAGGCGACGCGCTCGATGGTGGTGAAGCCGTGTTCGGCGCCCAGCACCTTCACGGCATGCACGGCGCCTTCCTGCAGCACGCCGACCACGGGGTCGGCGATGAAGGACGTCTGCGCGACCTCCACGTCGAAGTCCTGGATGTAGGAGACCTGGTTGATGGTGGCGAAGTAGGCGCGCGGGAAGTCACCCGAGGTGGCGTGCCAGCGGTGCAGCACGTAGCCCATGCCCATCACGTCGCCCAGGCGGCCGATCGCTTCCGCCGCGTGCTGGCGCACCTCGACGGTGCGACTGCCGAGCGCCCGACCGAGCGGATGCACCGTGTCGGGGCTGTCGATGGTCTTGAGCGCGTCGACGACGGCCTCGCGGACCTGCTCGTCGGGGTCGTAGATGGCGCGCTTCAAGAGCGCGGGAATCGCGCGTGTGTCGCCCAGACGGCCCAGCTCGTGGGCGACGTAGAGGCGCAGCGACGGCGGCTCGACGCGCAGCGCCATGGCCATGGGCGCCAGCTTGAAGCGGTCGTCTTCCATGGCCAGGCGGCGGCGGGCCTGGGTGACGGTGGCTTCGTCCTCGCTGGCAAGACGCTCGAGCAAGGTGCGCACGCGGGCCTCGCCGGCCTTCTGCTCGGCCTTCTCGCGCTCGGGGCGCGTCAGGGCGGCGAGCTCCTCGCTGGTGAGCCAGCGGCCCTGGTGACGGACGAAGCCCTTGGCCCGCATGAGGTCGTCCCCGGCCAGCCAGCGATCGCCGATGCGCTCGTGCCCCAGCGCGCGCCGCGCGGCCAGGTGCTCGGGGTCGATGCCGACCACGATCTCGTAGGCCTTCGTGGCCAGGTCCCGGGCGCCGGCGGCCTCGAGCTCGAGCGCCAGCTTGAAGGCGGCCTGGGCGTCCTCCCGGTCGAGCTGCGCGAAGCGCTGCTCGAGGGCGGCGCGGCTGCCGTCCTCGCCGGCGGGCGCCGGCGCAGCGGCAAAGGCCCCGGCCGAAGCCAAGACGGCAGCCACGAACAGTCGACGGGCGACGGGGCGAACGGGGTACACGGCCACGGGCGGCTCCTCGGGCGGGGTGCCTTTGAGAAACGCGAGCCAGGGCCCGAGGTTACAGCCTCGTCCGCGCGGACGGGGCAGCGGCCCGCGAAAGGTGGCCCCCTGGCGCCCCCCCGGTACCGTCCGCCCGCATGCAGCGGCGACGAACGCCGCGGCCCTGGAGGCGCACATGACCGAGGTCACGATCACCACGAACAAGGGCGACATCGTCCTCGAGCTCTACCCGGAGGACGCCCCCAAGACCGTCGAGAACTTCGTCAAGCTGATCAAGGACGGCTTCTACGACGGGCTCGCCTTCCACCGCTACGTGCCGAACTTCGTGATCCAGGGCGGCTGCCCCAACACCCGCCCCGGCGCCAGCGGCCGGCCCGGCACCGGCGGCCCTGGCTACAAGATCAAGTGCGAGACGAAGGGCAACCCCCGCCTCCACGGCACGGGCACGCTCTCGATGGCGCACGCCGGCAAGGACACGGGCGGCAGCCAGTTCTTCATCACGCTGCGCGACACGCCCCACCTGGACGGCGTGCACACCGTCTTCGGCGGCGTGACCTCGGGCATGGACGTGGTCGAGGCGATCCGCGAAGGCGATCGCATGCAGAAGGTCACCGTCAAGGAGAGCTGACCGGCTCCGGGTCCTCCGCCGGGCTGTCGGTGGCGTCCACCACCGGCTCCGCGGCGCGGCGCGCCAGCACCTGGTCGATCCAGATCGGCAGGTCGCGCGTCCAGCTGACGGCGCCGATATGGAACGGACCCGAGTGGGTCTCGTGGATCTCGAGCCGCGCGATGTCCGGCTGCCCGGGCACCCCGTGCACCGACGCGACGACGGCCGAGAGGAAGGGCTTCTCGTAGCCCTCGTCGTCGGCGTCCTCGGCGTCGCGCTCCTTGGCCACGACCTCGCCGCGGCGCTTGGAGACGAAGATCGCCTTCACCGGCTTGCCCCCGCGACCGCGGGCAAAGGCCGCGGCCTCGCCGACGACCTCCACCAGCTCCGCGGGCGCCATGGCATAGGTGCGGAACGGTCCCGTGCCGCGCAGGTCGCGCAGGGCGGACACCGTGCCGCCGCGCAGCGTGGCCACGGTCTCGAGCGTCTCCAGGACGCGATCCGAGCCGACGCTGCTGGAGCACGCGGGGAGCGCGAGCGCAGCAGCGAGCAGCAGCGGGAGCGCGCGGCGCCTCACGCGCCGGCCTCGCGAAGGGATGCCACCGCCATCGCGGCGATGCCCTCACCGCGGCCCAGGGCACCCAACCCCTCGTGCGTCGTCGCCTTTACGTTGACGGCGCTGGTCTCGAGGCCCAGCAGGCTCGCAATGCGCTCGACCATGGCGCTGCGGTAGGGCGCCAGACGCGGCCGTTCCGCGACGACCGTGGCATCGACGTGGCACGGCTCGAGCCCGCGCGCGCGGACCTTGGCCAGGATCTCGTTGATGAGGACGGCCGAGGGGACGTCCTTCCACTGCGGGTCGGAGTCGGGGAAGTGGTCGCCCAGGTCGCCGAGCGCGGCCGCCCCGAGGAGGGCGTCGCCGATGGCGTGCAGCAGGGCGTCGGCGTCGGAGTGGCCGCGGAGGCCCCAGGAGCCCTCCACCTTCACGCCCCCCAGCACCAGGGTGCGCCCGGGCTCGAACGGATGGACGTCGTAGCCGATCCCGACGCGCAAGGCGGCACCTCCCGCGGGCGCCCGACGCGCCGCGAGCAGGGAGCCTACCGCGGCGAGGCGGTATGCTCCCGCCCGTGATCGGCCTCGTGCTCACCGCCGCGGGCGCGTCGACCCGCTTCGGGGGCGACACGCCCAAAGTCCTCGCCGACCTGGGCGGACGTCCCGTGATCGCCCACGCGCTGGAGGCCTTCCGCGCGGCGCTTCCGGACGTGGCCGTGGTCGTGACCGTTCCGCCCGGTCAGGAGGAGCGCTTCACGGACCTCCTGCCCGGCGTCCACGTGGTGCCCGGCGGGGCCACGCGGCAGGCCAGCGTCACGGCGGGTCTTCGCGCGCTGCCCCACGAGGCCGATCCCGTGCTGGTCCACGACGCGGCCCGACCGCTGGTCACGGCGGCCGTGATCACGCGCGTGCTCGAGGGCATCGCCCGGGCCGGCGCCGCGCTGCCCGTGCTGCCCGTCACCGACACCGTCCATCGCCTCGCACACGCACCGACGGACGACGACCCGGTTCCGCTCGGCGCGGCGCTGCCGCGCGCCGAGCTGGTGCGGGCGCAGACCCCACAGGGTGCGCGTCGCGCGCTCTTGGTGGCTGCGCTCGAGGCCGCGGCGCGCGAAGGCCGCGAGTACACCGACGAAGCTGCCCTGCTGCTCGAGGCAGGACACGTCGTGCTCGCCGTCGCCGGCGACACGCACTTGGTGAAGATCACGACGTCCGACGACCTCGAACACGTGCGCCGCCATCACGCTGCGAGCTGACGTCCACTACGAGGTCATGAAGCGCGAAAAGCGATGCGTGGCGTCACGCAAGACCGACGTACGATCCGTCCATGGTGCGCCACGATCCCGCACGACCTGGCCGTGAGCGCGGTCAGCATCTGCTGCGCGGTCCCGTGCTGGGCATCGACCCCGGCACGCGTCACCTGGGCTGGGCTGTCGTGGAAGCCGATGGCCCACGCCTGATTGCCCGTGGCTTCGGCGTGCTGTCGGCTCGCGCCAACCTGCCCGTGCCCAAGCGGCTCATGTTGCTGGCGGAGGGACTGCGCCGCGTCGTGGCGGAGCATCGCCCCGCGGCCGGCGCGCTGGAGGAGGCCTTCTACGGCCGCGACGCGCGCGCCGCCCAGCGCATCGGCGAGGCGCGTGGCGCGATCCACCTCGTCCTCGCCGAGGCGGGCGTGCCGGTCACGGGCTACGCCAACAACGTCGTGAAGAAGGCGGTGACTGCCAACGGCCGGGCCTCCAAGGCCCAGGTCATGGCGATGGTCCAGCGCATCCTGGCGCTGCCCGACCCCGTCACGGCTTCGGATGCAGCCGACGCGCTGGCGTTGGCCATCTGTCACCTGCAGCAGGGCCGTGTCGTGGCCCAGCGTGGCGTCGAGCACCTGGGCCCGTCGGGCATGAGCCCGCCCGGCGTCAGCCCGCGCATCGCCGAGGCCCTGGCACGGGAGGCGGCCCGCTCGGCGGGCGTCGGCAAGCCGCGTCCGGGGCAGGGCGGTGGGCCCGGCCGGACCCAACCGCGCCCCGGGCCCCGTTCCGGGTAGGTTGGCGGCCCGGCGGGGGCGTGGTCCCCCGCCCTTCTCTTCAGCCCGTCGTGTTGGAGCCCGCTTCCGCCCATGCCTTGGCATCCACCAGGTCGCACCGCGCCCATAGGGGCGCACGGGCGGTCCGCGTCCTCCTTCCTGTTTCCGGCCGCGCCCTTGCTGGCGCCCGCCGCACCGCTTGGCGCCTCCCTGCCGTTGGGACTGGCGACCGGTGACATCGTGCTCGCCTTGGTCTTGGTCTTGGCCGAGGTCCTCGCCTGGCTCGGCGCCACCGCGGAGGTCGCCCTCGACCACGTGAGCCGGTCGCGGCTGCTCGACGAGAGCGAGCCGGAAGACCGCGAGGCGCTCGGGCGCAAGCTCGAGAGCACGCCCAAGCTGCAGTTCACCGCCCAGCTGGCGCGCTACCTCGGCAACGCCACCCTCGTACTGGCCTTGGGCTACCTCGTGTTCCGCTCCGAGGCGCGCGACGGCCAAGGCCTGCCCTTCGGCCTGGCGGTCACCGCGGTGCTCCTGGCGTTCGCGTTGACCTTCCTCGTGAACGACGTCCTGGCCCGTGTCGTGGCCGAGCGCGACCCGGAGCGCATCGCCCGCCGCTCGCTACCGGCCCTCGTCGTGCTGGCGTTCCTCACGGCGCCGGTGCGTGCGCCGCTGCGTGCCGCGCTGCGCCTGCTGTTCCGCGTGCGTCTGGAGGACGGTCCGGCCACGGCCCGCGAAGAAGTCCGCGAGTCGCTCGAGGAGGGCGAGCGCGAAGGCGCCTTCAGCGCCGCCGAGGCCGAGATGATCGGCTCGATCATCGACATGAAGTCCAGCCGCGTCGAGGACGTGATGACGGCGCGCGGCGACATGGTCTCCATCGCCGAGACCGCCACGCTGGACGAGGCCGTCAAGCTCGTGAACGAAGAGGGCTACAGCCGCATCCCGGTGCACCGCCGCGACCGCGACGACATCGTGGGCGTGCTGTACGCGCGCGACCTGCTGCAGCGCTGGCGACCTGCCGGAAGCGAGCAGGGCGAAGCTCCCACCGTGGGCCAGCTCATGCGCCTGGCCTACTTCGTGCCCGAGGGCAAGCTCGTCGCCGACCTCATGCAGGACATGAAGGCTCGCAAGGTGCACTTGGCCGTCGTGGTCGACGAGCACACCCGTGTCGCCGGCGTCGTCACCATCGAGGACCTGCTCGAGGAGATCGTCGGCGACATCCAGGACGAGTACGACGACGAAGAGGAAGCGCCGGCGCCTACGCCCGAAGAGCTGGCCACCGGCAGCCTCGAGGTCGAAGGCCGCACCCCCATCGAAGACGTCAACCGCGCGCTCGATGTGCACTTGCCCGTGACCGACGACTACGAGACGGTCGGCGGGCTCGTGTTCCACGAGCTGGGCAAGGTCCCCGAAGCCGGCGACCGCCTCGAGCTGGACGCCGTGGCCCTGACGGTCCTCGAGGCCGACGAACGCACCGTACGCCGCCTTCACGTCCAGAAGGTCTGAGCGGCCGTCCCCCGTCCAGGGAGGATGACGCGGTGAGCCGCACCGCCCCCGAAGCCGTGGACGCTGTCGTCCTGCGCTGGGTCGCGTTCGGCGAGACCAGCCAGATCGTCCATCTGGCGACGGCCGAGCGCGGCCGCGTCGCCGCGCTGGCGAAGGGCTCGCTGCGACCCGGCTCCGCGTGCCAAGGCGGGCTGTCCACGGGCGTGCGCGGCGCCGCCGTGCTGCGCAAGCGTCGCGGCGACCTCGACCTGCTCACGTCGTTCCGCCTGGAGCACGTGCACGACGGCCTGGCCCAGGACCTCGACCGCTGGCACGCGGCGCTCTACGTGCTCGAGCTGTTGCGCGCGTGGATGCACCCCGACCTGCCGGCGCCAGAGCTGTACGCCGCAGGAACCACCGCGCTCGCGCTGCTCGACCGCGCGCCGGCCGACCAGCTGGCGGGCTGGGTCGTCTGGTTCGAGGCCCGCGCGCTGGCGGCCAGCGGTCACCGTCCGGTGATCGACGCGTGCGCCGCGTGCGGCACCCACGATGGCTCGGCGCTCTGGTTCCATCCCGGCGCCGGCGGCCTCGTGCATGGCGCCTGTCGCCCCCCGGGCGAGGCGAGGCGGCTGGCGCCTGGCGACCACGACGTGCTCGCCCGGCTCTACACGGCGCGCCTGGGCGATCTGGCGCGCGAACCCCTTGGCGATCGCGCCGTGGCGGCGGCCCGTGGCATGCACGACCTCTTCGTGCCCTGGGTGCTGGAGCGCAGGCCCCGTCTCCTGGCCTCCGTGCCCCGCCCGGGGGTGACGGTCCGGTGAAGGCCGCCCGGACTTGGGGGGGTACCTTGGCGCGATGGCCCCGTCCCTCCCCCTCCGTCCCGGTCCGCGGCTTGGGTGCCTCGCCCTGCTGGTCGTCACGCTCGGTGGCTGCAGCGGCGGGGGCCTCGGGGTGGACCCGCTGTCCGACATCGCCAACATCGGGGCCAAGAACCCCCTGATCCCGAACCAGGTGGCGGGCGGCGACCCCGACGACCCGGCGCTGCGCCGGGGCACCGACCGCGAGGCCGGCACCGACCCCGTGACCGCGGCCGAGGCCGAGGCGCTGCGTCGCGAGCGGATGCAGCAGGCTGCCACGCTCTGGGCCAACGCCGAGCGCACCCAGGACCCCGAGGACGCCGCGGACCTCTACGCCGAGATCGCCGAGGAGTACCCGGAGTACGCGCGCGCCGCCGAGGCCCGCTACCGCGCCGGCGTGCAGGCCTACCGTCGCCGCGCTTGGTACGAGAGCTTCGACCAGCTGCGCTCGTACATGCAGGTCGCGCCGGTCAACCCGCACTTGAAGGACATCGAGCGGATGATCTTCGAAGGCGGACGCCGCCTGCTCGCCGAGAACCGCGAAGGCACCTTCAGCATGTTCAAGAGCGACGAGGGCGCCACCACCATGCTGAGCTACGTGGCGCAGGCCTTCCCGGCCGGGCTCTACGCCGACGACGCCCTCTACGTCCTGGGCCGCCACTACCAGGGCGAGCGCGAGCCGGACACCGCGGCGCTCACGTACCGCCAGCTGATCATCTCCTACCCCGACAGCGAGTGGGTCTACATGACCCGCCTCGCCTTGGGCGACACGTACCTCGAGCGCGACCAAGGCGAGCCGTACCACGCGGGCTTCGTGGATCGCGACCCGCGCGAGCGCTTGCCCAGCGCCGAAGCGGCGCCGTTCGCCGGTCCCGTCAAGTCCGGCCCCGAGCTGGCGCTCGAGCAGTTCGAGGCGTTCCTCGACGCCGTGCGCATGGACCCGCGCCGGCGCGTGGAGTACGCCCAGCACGTCACCTACGCGGAAGGCCGCGCGCGACAGATCCGCCAGGCCCTGGCCGCCAAGGAGCGTCGCACGGCGGCGTTCTACCGCTCCAACGGCGACGGCAATGCCGCCCGTGTCTACGAAGAGGCCGCGCAGCGTTGGCTCGCGGGTCGCACGGATGCACCGACCGTCGTGGTGCCCGGCGGTCCCATGGCCGAACCGCCCCCGCTGCCCGGCTCGGGCGCGGGGTGGCCCACCGCACCGGTCGACACGACCGCGCCGTCGAGCGTGCCGTACGAGCCCGCGCCCGCGGACATGGGCCCGATCCCGCCCACGGGGATGCCCGACCCGGACATCGACCCCACGACGGGCCTGCCCTGGGGCGTGGCCCCGCACGGGACGCCGGCGCCCACGACGGCCCCGTACGTCGTGCCGTACGAGGTCCCCGCGCCCGCGCCTCCGGGTCGCTAGGTCGATGCCGAGGACGTTGCTCGCCGGCGCGTTCGCCCTGCTCGCGAGCCTCCTCGCCGCGTGCCAGGGCTACTCGACGAAGCCGCTGACGGCGATCGGTGGCGCACGCACGATCGGCGTGCTGCCGATCGTCAACGCGGGCTACCGGCGCGACCTCGAGATGCGCCTCACGCACGCCGTGCTCGACGAGCTGCGCGCACGCGGCACGATGGGCATCGCGGAGCCGACGCGTGCGGACGTGGTGCTGTCCGGTGAGATGTCGGCCTCGGAAGACGTGATCGGCCAAGACGACGAGCGCCGCCCGCTCGAGAAGCGGCTGCGGGGCACGCTCAAGATCGTGCTGCGCGAACGCGCAACCGGTCGCATCCTCCGAGAGGCCACGCTCCAGGAGATCGAGGAGTACCGGCCGGACGCGGACGGACGCGCCCTGGAGGGCCCGGCGACCGACGCGTGGACGCGGCGCATGGCGCGCCGGGCCGTCGACGCCCTCGAGGCGCCCCTCTAGCCGCCGCGGGGCGGACGAGCGGGCCCGGAGGGTCCCTGCCCCGGGCAGGTGGACCCGGCAGACGCGGGTAGACTCCGGCGTTCCATGACGACTCCCGACGATCCCGGCAGCTCGCCCTCGGGCGGCCCCCGCGGCCCCTCCCGGGCCCGCCGCAACTTCCCCCTGCTCTTCGTCCTGCTGGGCCTCGTGATGATCGCCCTGCTGATGATGAACAACACGCAGGGGAGCATCAAGAAGGTCGACAACGTCGGCCAGATCGACCAGTGGCTCGACGACGAGATCGTCGCCACCATCACGGTCCTCGACGGCCAGCGGGTCAAGGGCACCTTCCGCGACGTCGAGTCCAACCCCTTCAAGGGCACGTTCGACGGCTTCGAGCTCAGCTACGTCGGCCCGCCCGACAACAACGTCCTCACCCGCGACCGCCAGGAAGCGTGGATGCGCAAGCTCCACGACACCAAGGGCGAGTTCAAGACGGAGCAGTCCGGCGCGGGCCCCCTCGGCTCGCTCCTCGCGTTCCTGCCCTGGCTGCTGCTCATCCTCCTGTTCTGGTGGCTCATGTTCCGCCAGATGCGCAACATGGGTGGCGGCGGCGTCATGCAGTTCGGCCGCAGCCGCGCGCGCATGCACATGAAGGAGAAGAGCGAGGTCACCTTCGACGACGTGGCCGGCATCGAGGAAGCCCTCGACGAGGTCAGCGAGATCGTCGCGTTCCTCCGCTCGCCCCAGAAGTTCCGCAAGATCGGCGCGCGCATCCCGCGCGGCGTGCTGCTCGTCGGCCCTCCGGGCACGGGCAAGACGCTCTTGGCCAAGGCCATCGCCGGTGAAGCGGGTGTGCCGTTCTTCTCGGTCAGCGGCAGCGACTTCGTCGAGATGTTCGTCGGCGTGGGCGCCAGCCGCGTGCGCGACCTGTTCAAGCAGGCCCGCGACAGCTCGCCGTGCATCGTCTTCCTCGACGAGATCGACGCCGTCGGTCGCCGACGCGGCACGGGCCTCGGCGGCGGTCACGACGAGCGCGAGCAGACGCTCAACCAGATCCTCGTCGAGATGGACGGCTTCGACACCGACCAGGGGATCATCCTGCTGGCGGCAACCAACCGTCCCGACGTGCTGGACCCGGCCCTGCTGCGTCCCGGTCGCTTCGACCGCCAGATCGTCATCCACCTGCCCGACGTCAACGGCCGCGAGAAGATCCTCAAGGTCCACAGCCGCAAGGTGAAGATGGCGCCGGACGTGGACTTGAAGCGCGTCGCACGGGCCACGCCCGGCTTCTCGGGCGCCGACCTGGAAGCGCTCATCAACGAGGCCGCGCTTGGCGCCGCCGCCGCGGGCCGCGAGCGCGTGGTCCTCGCCGACCTCGAGGAAGCCCGCGACAAGATCCGCTTCGGCCGCTCGCGCAAGAGCCTGGCCATGACCGACTCGGAGAAGCGCCTCACGGCCTTCCACGAGGCAGGCCACGCCATCGTCACGGTCTTGGAGCCCAAGGCCGACCCGCTGCACAAGGTCACGATCATCCCGCGCGGCATGGCGTTGGGCGTCACCATGGCGCTGCCCGAGCGCGACCGCTACGGCATGAGCCGCAGCGAGATCCTTGCGCGCCTGCGCGTCTGCTACGGCGGCCGCCTCGCCGAGGAGCTCGTCTGCGACGACATCACCAGCGGCGCGCAGAACGACATCGAGCAGGCCACCGAGCTGGCCCGCCTGATGGTCACCAAGTGGGGCATGAGCGAGAAGGTCGGCCCCATCTCCTTGGCCGAGGGCGAGGAGCACCTGTTCCTCGGACGCGAGGTCACGCGCACGCTCGACCACAGCGAGGCCACGGCCCAGCTGATCGACGCCGAGGTCAAGCGCATCCTGGTGGAGGCGCACGACTCGGCCCGCGAGCAGCTCCGGAACCACCTCGACGCGCTACACCGCGTGGCCGAGGCCCTGCTGCGCTACGAGACGCTGGACGGCGAGGAAGTGAAGCAGCTCGTGGACGGCGTGTCGGTCAACGACCTGCGCCCCGCGGCCAGCGACGCGTCCCCCACCCGCCCGGCGAGCGCGCCGACGCGCCAGACCGAGCCCCGGCCCGAGGGCCCGCGCCCCGAGGGCGGCCGCCCGGCCGAGGGCTTCGCGTACTGACGTGACGCGTGCTGACCTCACGCGTGGGCCGGTGAACGCGCGGCTCGCAGGGACGCTGCCGGGCCACGTCGTCGTCTGGGGCGTGGTCAACGTCACGCCGGACTCGTTCAGCGATGGCGGGCGCCACGCCGACACGGCATCCGCCCTCGCCCACGCCTTGGCCCTGCGGAGCGAGGGCGCCGAGGTCCTGGACATCGGTGGCGAGAGCACGCGCCCCGGCGCCGCGCCGGTGCCCCTGGACGAGGAGATCGCGCGGGTCGTGCCCCTCGTGCGGGCCCTTCGCGAGCACGGCGACGAGGGTGCGATCAGCGTGGACACGCGCCATGCTCCGGTGGCCCGTGCCGCGCTCGAGGCGGGCGCCGACATCGTGAACGACGTAGGCGGTGGTCGGGACCCGGCGCTGCTGGAGGCGGTGGCCCATGCCGGGGCCGCGCTCGTGCTCATGCACATGCAGGGCGAGCCGCGGACCATGCAGGCGGCACCGCACTACGACGACGTCGTCGCCGAGGTCACGGCGTTCCTCGTGGCCCAAGCCGAGGCGGCCCGAGCGCGGGGCATCGAACGCCTCTGGCTCGATCCCGGTCTGGGCTTCGGCAAGACGACGCAGCACAACCTCGAGCTCTTGGCCGGCCTGGAGCGACTGGTGGCCAAGGGCCCCGTCCTGCTCGGCGCATCGCGCAAGCGATTCCTGGGTGAGCTCACCGACGAGCCGCAGGCCGACCGACGCCTGGCCGGCTCGCTGGCGGCTGCCGCCCGCGGCTTCGAAGCCGGTGTGGCAGCCGTGCGCGTCCATGACGTTCGCGCGACGCGCCAGCTGCTCGACGTCCTGGAAGCCATCCGCGCCCACCGTTCGTGACGGCGCCGCCCCTGGGATAGGATCCGAGCCGCGTGAGCACGCTGGGAACCGCTCTTGCCGCGATCACCCTGGCCGACGCCGCCCCGGGCGCCGTCGTCGTGTCCCCGCTCGCCTTCCTCACGAGCATGGACTTCCGCGACTGGCTGCAGCTGGGGCTGCTCTTCGTCGTGCTCTACCTGTTCCTGCGCTTCCTGAGGCGCACCATCGCGGGGGCCATCTTCCGCGGCCCGGCCATGCTGTCGTGGATCGTGATCCTCGGCGTGTTCCTGCTCCTGCAGCAGCTCGGCCTGGACGTGCTGAACGAGATCTTCCGCGGCGCCTTCCCCATCCTCATCCTGGCCTTGGTGGTGACGTTCCAGATCGAGCTTCGCCACGGCATCGCGCGTCTCGGCCGTCGCGGGCTGCTGCGCCGCTTCCTCGACCGCGAAGCGCCCGAGGCCCCCGAGATCCGGGTGGTCGACGAGATCATCCGCGCCGTCACCGACTTCGCACGCAAGCGCGTCGGCGCGCTCATCGCCATCGAGCGCAACATCGACCTCGGCACCTACATCGACACGGGCGTGCCGATGGACTCGCTGATCCGCGCCGAGACGCTGGACACGATCTTCAACACGGACACGGTGCTGCACGACGGCGCGGTGATCGTGCGTGGCGACCGCATCGCCGCCGCCGGCTGCATCCTGCCGCTCACCGAGCGCCCCCAGCTGGCGCGCACGTACGGCACGCGGCACCGAGCGGCCATCGGCCTGAGCGAGCAGAGCGACGCCGTGATCCTCGTGGTCTCCGAAGAGCGCGGGCAGATCCACCTCGTCGAGCGCGGCGAGATGACGCCCCACGCCGACGCGAAGTGGCTGCGCGGCGTGCTCAACGTGGTGTTCGCCGAGAAGCACGGCGTGGCGCCGCGTACCCAGGATGCGGCGGCATGAGCGAGCCCGTCGGCCCCCCCAGTGCATCCCCCGGCCTCGCCAGCAGCGGCGGGATTCCGTGGCGGCTGGTGCTGCGGCGCGAGTGGGGCCTGCTGGTCCTGGCGCTGGCGCTCAGCTTCATGGTGTTCTCGCTGGTGCGCTCGGACATCGACCGCGAGCAGGTGCTGGCCGACATCCCCGTCACGGCGCAGGCCGCCCAGCCGGACATCCAGGTGCGCTTTGCGCCCGGCGAGGACCGCATCCAGCTCACGCTGTTCTGCTCGCAGATGGACTACCGCGAGGCCGAGCGCGCCGTGAGCGGGCCCGATGGCACGCCGGCCCGGGTCTTCCTCGGCGACGTACCGGCCACCACGCGCCCGCTGGGCACCAAGGACCGCCTCGAGCTGCCCTTCTCCCCCTCGTTCGTGAAGCCAGGCTCGGTGCAAGTCGCGCTCGCCAGCCTCAAGGGCTGGGCGTACGTCACGGAGCCGCGCACCATCCGCTACCTCATGCCGACCACGATCCCGTCGGCCGAGGAGCTGATGGAGAAGTACGGCGTCACGTGCACGCTCTCCTACGCGGAGTCGGCCGAGTCGATCGAAGGCGTGGTGTTCCCGCGCTCCATGGAGGCCAAGGACGAGGACGGCAAGACCAGCATCCGTCCGGATCCCGTGGACCTGACCCCGTACCTGCCGAACGAGATGATCAAGAACGGGTTCGAGATCGAGATCGGTACGCCCGTTCGCTTCCGCGAGTGGCGCACGCGCGGTGAGAAGGACAAGCCCGACCGGGTCTGGCGGGAGTCGATGGAGCTTCCGGCCCGCTCGCTCAAGGCTCGCTTCGAGGTCCAGAAGGACAGCTGGCGCAACGACGCCCTCGACAACGTCGTCGTGCTTCTCGTTCGCGAGCCGCACCAGTTCGACATGCAGGTGCGTGACCGCGACCGCCTCGGCATGAGTGACCTCATGGACCGGGTCAGCGGCACGCTCGGCGCGACGCGCGATGTCCACGAGGCCCTCCGCGCGGCGGGCGAGCGCAACCTGGTCGCGGACACCTTGAGCGGTTGGGTCTGGGGCATCCAGATCACGGCCGGCGAGATCCCCACCGAGACGGGACAACGCGAGGAGCTCAAGGGCCGCATCGTCTTCATGCCCCTGGGGCGCGAGTTCGTCGACGCCTCCGTGAAGTTCACGCCGGAAGCGCTGCAGAGCGAGTTCCCGCTCACGCTCGAGCGGAAGTAGTCGCGATCTCCGCGAGGCTCTCGACGGCCTCGTCCACGAGCCGTGCGTCTCGCCCCTCGGCCATGATCCTCAGCAGCGGCTCGGTGCCGCTGTAGCGCACGACGAAGCGCAGGCCCCCATCGGCCTTCGCTTCCAAGGCCGCCTGGGCGTCGCGCAGCTCCGTCCAGCTCTCGAGCGGGACGCGCTCCTTCATGCGCACGTTCACGAGGCGCTGGGGAAAGCGCGGCCGGTCGGCGCGTAGCGCGGCCAGCGGACGCCCCAGGCGACGCGCGGCCTGCAGCACGCGGATGCCAGCCACCACTGCATCCCCGATCAGCGGCGGCGGCACGCCGAGATCGGTGCGCGCCAGCACGACGTGGCCCGAGGGCTCACCGCCCAGGACCGCGCCCAGCTCGCGCATGCGATCGGCGACGTGGCGATCGCCCACGGACGCCCGCGCCAGCTGGACGCCATCGCGTGAGAGCACGTCTTCCAGGCCGAGGTTGCTCATCACGGTGCCGACCACGTGGTCGCCGGGCACGGCACCGTCGAAGGCCGCCAGCTCGCGCGCGAGAATGGAGAGCAGGTCGTCGCCGTCCAGGAGCTGCCCCGTCTCGTCGGCCAGCAGCACGCGGTCCGCATCGCCGTCCAAGGCCATGCCGACCCAGCCGGAGCGGGAGCGCACGGCCTCGAGCCACGCCTCGGGGTGCTCCGAGCCGCACGCGTCGTTGATGGGCCGCGAGTCCGCCGGGTGCAGCGGGTTCACGACCGCACCCATGGCCTCGAGAAGGGCGGCCGCGGTAGGAGTCGCCGCGCCAGCCGCGAGATCGACCACGATGCGCGTGCCGCCCAGGCCCCCGTGCGGCGCCAGCCACGAGGTCGTCTCGCTGACGTAGCGCTCGACCCACGTCGGGGCCGGCGTCACGTGCACGTCGTCGCGGGCCGCAACGGTGCGCTCGGCGCAGAGGTGGCCTTCCACCTCCGCCTCCTCCTCCGGCGTCATCTTCCGACCGCCGGGCAGGAACGGCTTGATGCCGTTGTAGGCCGGCGGGTTGTGCGAGGCGCTCAGCATGAGGCCGAGGTCGTGCTCACCGTGCGCGAGGGCGAACGCGAGCGCCGGCGTGGGCAGCAGACCCGCGTCCTCGAGCGTCGCGCCGTGGACGGCCAACCCCGCGGCCAGACCGGCCAGCAGGTCGGGGCCGCTGGGCCGCGGGTCGCGACCGAACAGGACCCGCGGCGCACGCCCCGCGGTCCGCGCCACCAGGAAGCGACCGAGCGCCTCGCCGACGCGCGGCAGGGCCTCGGGCGCCAGCCGCCCCTCACCCGCCACGTCCCGGATGCCGTCGGTGCCGAACCACGCCGTGCCCAAGGAAGAGGCTCCTTCCGCGTCGGGGTCCCCGTCCCCCTCCCTGTCGGACCGACGCGAGCCGGACCCGCACGGCGGCCTGCGCGTGCGGATTGGACCCGACGGGGGGATGCCGGGAGAGTAGGGCGGAGCCGATGCCTACGCGCCCCTTCCCCGACCCCGTCGACCCCACGCTGGTCGTGGCCACCAGTGGCGACGCCGCGCGCCTCGGGCTGGGCCTACCGGGCGGCGCCTGGCAGGAGAGCGAGGCCCTGGCGCCCAACGCCCGCGGTCGCGACCTGGTGCCCGCGGCCCAGGCCCTCTTGGCGGCCGCGGGGCTCGCGCCGCGCGAGCTCGGCACGGTGCTCGTGGACGTGGGCCCGGGCAGCTTCACGGGCGTCCGCCTGGGCGTGACCCTGGCCAAGACGCTGTGCTTCGCCACGAACGCACGCCTGCTCGCGCTCACGAGCCTGGAAGCGCTGGCCGCTGCGGCCCCGCCCGAGGCGCCCGTGCTGGCCCTCGTGGAGGCGGGGCGCGGGACGTGGTACGGCGCCCGCTTCGACCCGGTCGGTGCCACGGGCCACCGTCCGCAGGCCACCCCTCCGGACCGTCGCCTCGCCGACGCGTGGTGCGACGACGCCAAGGAAGCGATCTGGATCGGTGAGCGGCTGGAGCGCTTCCCCGCTGCGGCCGACCCGGAGACGTGGGGCGCGCGCGCGGTGCGGTCGCACGTCCTGGGTCCGCGCGACGTACTGCTCGCCTACGTGGACCTGGCCACGGCACCCGGACGCGCAGCGCATGGTCTGGAGCCCTGCTACCTCCAACCCAGTGCCCCCGAGCGGGCTCGTCGAGGCGAGCCGTGAGGCGGCGCTCACTGGACCGGCAACCGTGCTGAACGCCCGTACCTGGGCCGAGGTCGACCTCCCGGCGCTCGCGCGCAACCTGCGCGTGGTGCGCGACGCGTGCGGACCCGACGTGGCGGTCATGCCCGTCGTGAAGGCGGACGCCTACGGCCACGGCGCCGTACCTGTCGCCTGGCACCTCGTACGCGAAGGCATCGCGATGCTCGGCGTAGGCGACAGCACCGAGGCACTCGAGCTGCGCGCGGCCGGCATCACCGCGCCCATCTTGGTCTTGGGCGCCGTCGTTGACGGCGAGCTGCCCGACGTGCTGCGCGGTGGCATCGACCTCACGATCCACTCGGGCGATCGCGTCCGACGCCTGCGCGACACGGTGCGCGCCACGCAGCGTCCCGTACGCGTGCACCTCAAGGTGGACACGGGCATGGGCCGTCTGGGTTGCCACCCCGAGCGCGCCGTCGAGATCGCACGCGAAGTCGTGGACCACGAGGGCTTGGCTCTCGCCGGCATCGCGACGCACCTCGCCAGCGTGACTCCGGACGGCGGTGCTCCGGCCGAGGCCCAGCTCGCGCGGTTCCGCCAGGTCGTCACGGAGCTGGCTGACGTCGGCATCGTCCCGCCGTGGCGCCATGCCCATGCGAGCGGCGGGATCCTCGCGGCGCTCACGCGCGACGTGAACCTCGTGCGCCCGGGGATCGCGCTCTACGGCGTGCCCCCCCACCCCGGCTCGGCGTCCGGCCTCGAGCGCGTCCTCTCGTGGCGGACGCAGATCGTGTTCTTGAAGGACCACCGCGAGGGCGCGGCCATCGGCTACGAGGGCACCTGGACCTCCTCGCGCCGCTGTCGCATCGCGACCCTGCCCGTCGGCTACAACGACGGCTTCCGGTTCGCGCTGGGCAACCAGGCCGAGGTGCTCGTGCGCGGACGACGCTGTCCCGTCGTGGGCCGCGTCTCGATGGACTACGTCTGCGTCGACGTCACGGACGTCCCCGGCGCGGCGGTGGACGACGTCGTCACCCTGCTGGGCCGCGATGGCGACGAGGAGATCACCGTGGAAGAGATGGCGCGCCTGTCCGGCACCATCCCCCACGACGTGCTCTGCGGCATCGGCCGCCGTGTGCGGCGCATCTACCGCGGCGAGGCGCCGGCGACGCCTGCCGCGATGCCGATGGCGCCCGGGACGACGAGTCCCCGGTGAAGGTGCGCCTCCTGGGGGCCGTCCTGCTCGCGGCAGGCGCTGCGGCGGGCGGGCGTGCGTTCGAGCTGCGCCCGCGCTTCGCACCGCGCATCGGCCAGGCCCTGCGGGAGGCCGCGCTCGAGAAGCGCTTCGGACCCGACGTGACGGTGGGCTCGATCGGCGTCGAGCCGCGAGGCATCGTCACGCTGGAGGACGTGCGCGTCCCCCGCCAGGGCGCTCTCGACGCGGGCGTCGACCTCGACACCGCGCTGGCGGAGGGCTTGCACCTGGAGCGGGTCGTCCTTCGGCTCGACGCCTTGGACCTCCTCGCCGGACGCATCGTGACGCGTCGCATCGACATCACGGGCGGACGCTTCCCCTTGCGCGAAGACGACGGCAGCGTGTCGCCCGACTTCGAAGTCGTGCCGCCCGATCCCGACGATGCCCCCACGCCGGTGCCCGTCGTGCAGGTCCGGGGTGCGCGCGTGGAAGTGCGTCGCGGCGGTCCCGGCTCGCACCTGGCCGAAGGCGCCGTGTTCGAAGCGGCGTTGGAGCACCTCGACGTCACGCCTCGTGAATCGGACCGCCATCTGATCGTGACCGGCCGCTTGAACCCGAAGCTGACCGACGCCCCGGATGCCGCGATCTACCTCGAAGGCGACGTGGACCCCGACACGGGCGGCTTCACCGCCACGGCGCGTTGGGACCCGCTGCGCATCACGCCAGCGCTCCTTGCCTTGCTCGAGCCCGAGACGGCCAAGCCGCTGCGCCAGGAGTCGATCCAGGAGGGCAGCCTGGTCCTGACGCTGCAGCGCGGCGACGGCTTGGAGGACCCGGTGCGCGTGCGCGCCGCGTGGACGGGTGCGGTCGACGTCTCGGCCGAGGATCTGCCGGGCACCGTGTACTTCGACGCGCGCTCGCGCCAGCAGCTGGCCGACCTCTTCGGCCGCGGCGTGCTCAAGATCGACGTGGAGGGTGGGCGCGTCGGCATCGAGCGCCTGTTCAGCGAGCTGGGTGGCGGCGAGGTCTCGGCCACGGGCTGGATCGAGCACGAGACCGGCGCGCTCGAGCTCGACTTCCACATCCGCCGCCTCGCGCTCGACGACCCGGCGGTGCGCCAAGCGCTCGGCGACGAGGGCCGCGCGCTCTACGACCAGTTCGCCCCGCGCGGCTACGTGGACGCGGCCGGTCGCGTGACGCGGGCGCCGGGTGGCGAGGTCGACTGGTACATCGACGTGCTGCTGGAGGCGACGTCGTTCCAGTTCGTCGGCGAGGAAGAGCCGGGCGGCATCCGCGATGGCTTCCCCTACCCCATCCACGACGCCACCGGGCGCGTCCGCATCACGCCGCGCGGCGTGTTCTTCGGCGAGATCATCGGCTTCAACCGCGGCACGGAAGTGCGCATCCTCGGCCACGGCGACCGCACGTGGACGGACGGTCCGCAGGGGACGGAGACCGGACGCGTGCTCTTCGGGTCCGACGGTCCGGACGTGCGCTTGACCATCGTGGTCGAGAACATGTCGATGGACGAGCAGGTCGGCCAGGCCATTGCCGGCAGCACGTTCGCGGACCTGATGGAGGACTTCGAGCTGACGGGTGTGCTCGATCGCGTCGAGCTCGACATCCTGGCGCTGCCCGGCATCGACACGTCGGCCAAGACCGAGCTGCGGCTCACGCTCGAGGGCGAGCAGTTCCGCTACCGTCCGTTCCCGCTGCCGCTGGAAGACGTGCGCGGAACCGTGGTCATGCGCCGGCCCATCCTCGACGATGGCACGCGTGGCCGTACCTACGCGTTCGACGTGGAGGGCTGGGCCGACGGCGCACGTGTCTCGGCGCGCGCGCACATCGACGACGTGGCACGCACCGGCCGTCTGGACATCGAGGCGCACGATGTCGCGCTGGAGGGACGCGTCGGCGAAGTCGTCGTGGCCAGCGAGCTCACGGGCGACGAGCTGGGCCCCGTCTGGCGCTGGCTGGCGCCGCAGGGCAAGGCCGACCTCGTCGCCGACCTGCCCCTCAGCGACGACCCGGGGCCGGCCCGCTTCGTCGCCACCCTCAAGGGCGCACGCCTGGCGCTGGACGCCGCCGAGAGCCCCGAGCCCATCGTGCTGGAGGGCGTGCAAGGACGGCTCGACGTCGATGCCGGGCGCGTCACGTTCGAGGGCCTGCAGGGCACGCTCGGCAGCCGTCCCGTGACGATCTCGGGAACCATGGAAGGCGGCCCACGCGGAACGTGGAGCATCCGGGCGCGTGCGCCCGAGGTGATCGTCGACGATCGGTTGCTGCGCGGTGTCCGCCATCTGATGGACGGTGAGAGCCTGCTGCCGGGCGACCTGCAGCCTGCCCCCGGCACACGTCTGGCCCTTGACCTCGACCTCGACCGCCACGGCGGCGGGCCGCTCGAGGCCAGCGTCGAGGTGCGTGATGTCGCGGGCCAGGTCGTGCTGCCCGACGGCACCCGAGCCGATGTGCGCGCCAAGCGGGTGAGCGTTCGTCCCGAAGGCATCGAGAGCGAGGACCTGCACGTCCAGCGTGATGGCCTGAGCATCGACGTGAGCAACGTCAAGGCGGCGACGCGCACGGGGGACGATGTCGACCTGCAGGGTCGCTTCACCTTGCGCCTGGATCGCCACCGACCCGCCGCGGACGAGCTCGCGCTGTTGCCGGAAGGCGTACGCAGCTTCCTCGCGGACTGGGCCGGCGATCGCCGACTGTCCAGCGATGGCCTGCTCGTCGAGCCACGCACCGACGGCGGCGTGCGCTTGGAGGGTACGCTCGAGTTCCATCCCCCGTCGGGGCCGCCGACCAGCGGCCCGGTCGGACGGGTGGTGCTCATGCCCTTGGTCGTGGATGCGCCGGAAGCCGGCCCGACCACGCTCTCCGGCCTCGTGCGCTTCGAGGACTTCACGCCCGACGCGCTCGGACCCGTGACCTCCCTGCAGGGCCCGGTCCAGGTCGAGGCCTTCGAGCTGGGCGAGGAAGGACGCGGCAACGGACGCGTCGAGGGCCTGTCGCTGAAGGTGGCAGGTCTCGCGCTCGCGGACATCCGCGCCACGCTGTTCGTGCGCGAGCGCGTGTTGGTCACCGACGACCTCGTCGCCACGCTCGCCAGCGGTCACCTGTCGGCGCGCTGGCGCTTGCACCTGGGGCGACCGGCTGCGCACGAAGGGCGCGCCGAGCTGCTCGATGCCGACATGGGCCAGCTGCTGCAGGCGTTGGGCGTAGAGGACACGCGCTACCGCGGCCGCTTGAACACGGTCGTCGAGTGGGCCACGCCCACCGGGCGCATCGACGACCTCGTGGCCGTCGGCGCCGTGCGCGTGCGCGATGGCTGGCTCGGCGAGATGCCGTCGGTGCGCTCGTGGTCCTCGCTCCTGGGCAGCCTCGGCAGCAACACGCCGCAGGAGCCCTTCCGTGAGGGCTACGCGTCGTTCCGCCTGGCCGAGCGACGTCTCGTGGTCCCCGACGTCCGCCTGGCGGGCCGCGGCCTGCTGCTCCCAGGACGCGGCATGCTCACGCTGGACGGCTTCGTGGACCTCGTCTTCACGGCGGACGTGCTGAAGAACCTGCTGCTGCCGGGCTCCATGGAAGTCGCCG
Source organism: Planctomycetota bacterium (assembly GCA_020631815.1). Classification (GTDB taxonomy): domain Bacteria; phylum Planctomycetota; class PLA2; order PLA2; family JAEUHO01; genus JACKGW01. Next base: position 32,767 of record JACKGW010000003.1, read on the forward strand.
GCCTCGGCAACACGCTGCGGCGGATGTTCCCGGAGTCGGGCCTCTATCACGTGCGCCTGCGCGGCAAGCTGGGCGAGGCCGAGCCCGAAGTGGTGAGCGTGTTCGGCGGCGGCCGCTGACGCGAGCGCGAGCCGCTCGTCAGTCCGCGTCGGCGGACGTCATCTCGCGACGGAACGCGGCGACGGCCGCCCCCACGGCCGCGAGGCAGCGGCGGAACACGGGACGGAACCCCTCGGGCGGTGACACGAACATCTCGACGGAGGCCCACGTGTCCTCGCGGACCGGGAACACCTTGGCGACCTTGGTGTCGGCCGTGGCCTTCAGCGCGGCGCGCTCCACACGCTCGCGCTCGTCATCGCTCTCGATCGACCAGAAGTTGGGGAATACGAGGCGGAAGAACTCGGGGTCACGCTCGTCGATCTGCAGGAACCAGGTGCCGCCCTCGTACTTGAAGACGACATCGCCGTCCTTGTCGATCTGCGGGGCATAGCCCTCCTCCACGAGGTGGAGGAAGTAGAGGTCCGCCTGTTCCTCTTTCGTCACCGGATCGCCTCCTGGCGCGCGGGTCCGGCCCCGCGCGCGTCGGCAGAGGGTACCCGCTCCCCTGCGTCGCGGGCCCCTGGCCGGAGATCGAGCAGCTTGTGCTGCTCATGCTGCTGCGGGAGCGCGCACGCGTCCGCCGGGAACCAACGGTGGCGGCGCGCGGCCACCGCGTCGTAGAGCCTGTCGCGCCAGCGGCGGGGCACCGCCTCCAGGACGCGCACCAGGCGCCACGCTCCGCCGAGGGCCGCCAGCGCCGCCAGCGCGGCCGAGGAGCGTACGAGAACGCGCTCGCCAGGCAGCTCATGTCCGATCACCGCGCGCATCGAGTCGGCAGCCGGCTCGACATCGGGGTGGCGAGCCAGCACGGATCGCCCGATCGGGCCCTCGAGCGCCGCGAACCGCAGCGCATCGTGCCGGTCCCGCGCCAGCAGGAAGCGCACGGAGCGCTGGCAGAGCCCGCAGGCGCCGTCGTAGAGGACGAGCAGGGGCGCGGAGTGCGTCGTGGCCGAAGGGCGAGCCATGGGCCCAGTCGATCACGACCGGCGAGGCGGGTCGAAACCTGACCGCTGCGGCCGGGCTGGTACAGAATCCGCCCATGGCCAACGCCTCGCCGCCGCCCTTCGTCGCCGTGCTTGCCGGGGGCTCGGGCACACGCTTCTGGCCCGCAGGGCGCACCGCACGGCCGAAGCAGTGCTTGGCGCTGGACGGCGACGACCCACGCCCGCTGCTGGCCCTCACGCTGGAGCGCGTGCGTCCGCTCGTGGCCGCGGATGCCGCCCCTTGGATCGTGGCGCCACCGGACCTGCGGCGCGTGCTGGCGTCCGCGGCCCCGGGCCATCCCGCATCGGCCTGGCTGGCCGAGCCCGCCCCGCGCAACACGGCCGCGGCCGTGGCGCTCTGTGCGTTCACCGCGGCCGCAGCGGACCCGCGCACGCCGGTGCTCGTGCTGCCAGCCGACCAGCACGTCGCGCCCGTGGGGCTGTACCGCCGCGCGCTGAAGGCCATGCTGGCGCGTGCACGCCGTAGCGACGCCATCCTCACGTTGGGCCTCGTGCCGACGCGCCCCGCGACGGGCTACGGCTACCTGCGTCGCGGCGAGACCCTGCCCGCGCCGAAGGGCCTGGCGATGAACGTGGTCGAGCGCTTCGTGGAGAAGCCCGACGCGCCCAAGGCCCGCCGCTTGATGCGCGACGGCAAGCACCTCTGGAACGGGGGCACGTTCGCCTTCCGCGCCGACGTCTTCCTCGCGTCGTTGGCGCGCCATCTGCCCGAAGTCCACGATCCGCTCGCCGCGCTGTTCGCGCGCGGCGTACCCACGGCGCGTCGCCTCGCGACCGTGTGGCACCAGCTGCCTTCGATCTCGGTGGACTACGGCGTGATGGAGCGCACGGAGCGCGTCGAGGTCGTCTCCGCGCCCCTCACCTGGGACGACCTGGGGTCGTGGGACGCGGCCGCACGCGGGCGCCAGGCAGACGCCGCGGGCAACTGCCTGCGCGGTGACGTCGTGGCCGTCGATGCCCGCGACTGCGTGGTCGACGCCGAGGGCGGCACGGTCGCGCTGCTCGGCGTCGAGGACCTGATCGTGGTGCGCACGGGCGACGCCGTCTTGGTGGCGCGCCGCGGCCGCGGCGAGGACGTGCGCGAGATCGTCGCCCGTCTCAAGGCCGAGGGGCGGAGCGAGCTGCTGTGAGGGGTGGCGCGTGAGCGGCGGCGAGTCGCTGCGCCGCGTGGCGGCCGTCGACTACGGCCGCCGCCGGATCGGGATCGCCACCTGCGACCCGCTGGGGATCACGGTGCGCGGGGTCGCGACGGTCTGGCGGGAGGCCGCCGCCCCGGCCGAGGCGCTGGTCGCCGTGGCCAAGCACCTGGCCGAGCTGGGTGCCCAGGTGGTCCTCGTCGGCCTGCCGCTCCACGAGGACGGCTCGGAGTCCGAGATGAGCGGGGAGGCCCGGGCCTTCGCCGCCGACCTGGGCGCGCGGGGCCCCTGGTCGATCGAGCTGGTCAACGAGGGGCTCACCTCCTGGGAGGCGGAAGCCCGGTTGAAGGCCCGCGGGGTGTCCCTGGAGGTGGCCCGCAAGGACGGCCGGATCGACCAGGAGGCCGCGGCCGTCCTGCTCCGAGCCTGGCTCGACGAGCGGGGCGGACGGACGGGAGCCTGACAGGGGCCTTCATCGGCCCCCCACCCCGGTGGGCCGGCATTTCGGGGGCTCGGGCCCGGCGCTCCGCTACCTTCTTCCGCCGAACCCAAGAACGAAACCAACCTTTCGAAAACACACGGACCCCATGACCCCGGCCCGGGTCGCCCCCCTCGCCACGCAGGCGAGCAGGACGCGGCGAAGGCTGGACCGGTGGTGGCGAGGAGTCTGACCATGGCCGTCAAGAACCCGGACAAGGGCGAGATCATCAGCGAGCACGCGCTCAAGGCAGGCGACACGGGCAGCACGCCCGTGCAGATCGCCATTCTCTCCCAGCGCATCCGGCACCTCACCGAGCACCTGCGCACCTACTCCAAGGACCACGCCACGCGGCGCGGCCTGCTGCGTCTCGTCGGACGACGGGCGTCGCTGATGCGCTACTACGCACGGACCGAGCCGGCGGCCTATCAGGAACTCGTCAGCAAGCTGGGGATCCGCGGCTAGGAGTCCCTTTGTCAATTCACGAAGTGTCGGTCCAGATCGGGGGCAAGACCCTCTGGATCGAAACGGGCCGCATGGCGCGGCTCGCGGCGGGCGCCGTTGTCGTCCGCCTCGGCGAGACCATGGTGTTGTCCGCCGCGTCGTCGTCCCCCGCTCGGGCGGGCCTCGACTTCTTCCCTCTCACGGTGGACTACCGCGAGAAGACCTACGCCGCCGGGAAGATCCCGGGCGGCTTCCTGAAGCGTGAGGCCGCTCCGAGCCCCAAGGAGATCCTCACGATGCGGATGGCCGACCGGCCGATCCGCCCGCTGTGGCCCAAGGGCTACCGCGAGGACACGCAGATCCAGTCGTTCGTCATCTCGTACGACCAGATGAACGACCCGGACGTGCTGTCGATCAATGGCGCCGGCGCCGCCTTGGCTCTCGCCCCCCTGCCCTTCCTCGGCCCGATCGGCGCCGTGCGGGTGGGTCGCGTGAACGGCCAGTTCATCGCCATGCCCGACAATGCCGAGCTCGCCGAGAGCGAGATGAACATGGTCGTGGCCGGCACCGCCGAAGCCGTGACCATGGTCGAGGCCGGCATGAACGAGGTCTCGGAAGACATCGCCATCGAGGCGATCGCCTTCGCCCACGCGGAGATCAAGAAGATCTGCGCGGCCGTCGAAGAGCTGCGCCGCAACGTCGGCTGGAAGCCCGTGACCTACACGCCGCCCGAGGAGCCCAAGGCTGCGATCGACGCGGCCGCCAAGGGCTGGCTCGAGCCCATGCGCAAGGCGCTGCACATCCCCGAGAAGCTGGCCCGCACCGCGGCCAAGCGCAAGGTCGTCGCGGAGATCCGCGAGGCCCTCGTCCAGACCGAGGACGGCCAGTCCGGCCGGTTCCCCGCGTCCGAGATCGACGCTGCCGTCGGCAAGCTCGAGAAGCGCGTCATCCGCGAGGCCGTCCTGAACGGCAAGCGTGTCGACGGGCGTGCCCCCGACGAGATCCGCCCGATCACGGTCGAGGTCGGCCTGCTCCCGCGTGCGCACGGCTCCGCGCTGTTCACGCGCGGTGAGACCCAGGCCCTCGTCACGTCGACGCTGGGCACGGGCCTGGACGAGAAGCTCGAGGACGGCCTCCACAAGCACTCGTACACACGCAAGTACTACCTGCACTACAACTTCCCGCCGCTCTGCGTCGGCGAGACGCGGCCCATCCGCGGCCCGTCGCGTCGCGAGATCGGCCACGGCGCCCTGGCGGAGCGCAGCCTCCTGCCCGTGCTGCCGGAGATGAGCGAGTTCCCGTTCACCATCCGCGTCGTCAGCGACGTACTCATGTCGAACGGCTCGTCGTCGATGGCCAGCGTGTGCGGCACGACCCTGTCCATGATGGACGCCGGCATCCAGATCAAGCGTCCGGTCGCGGGCATCGCGATGGGCCTTGTCGAAGAGGGCGACCGCACGGTCGTGCTCAGCGACATCCTCGGTGACGAGGATCACGCCGGTGACATGGACTTCAAGGTGGCCGGTACGCAGCGCGGCATCACCGCCCTGCAGATGGACATCAAGAGCACGGGCGTCTCGAAGGACACCCTCACCACCGCTCTCGACCAGGCCCGTCACGGCCGCATCCACATCCTCAAGGAGATGCTGAAGGCGATCAGCCGTCCGCGTCCCGAGTACAACCGCCACGCCCCGCGCGTGGAGGTGGTGCGGATCAAGCCGGACAAGATCGGCATGCTGATCGGCCCGGGCGGCAAGAACATCCGCCGCATCCAGGAAGAGACCGGCACGACCATCCAGGTCGAGGACGACGGTCTCGTGAAGATCTACGCCACCGAGGCGGAGAGCGGCCTGGCCGCCCGTCGCCAGGTCGAGGCCGTGGCCGAAGAAGCCACGCTGGGCCGCATCTACGACGGCAAGGTCACGAGCGTGAAGGACTTCGGTGCCTTCTTCGAGATCATCCCCGGCGTGGAAGGCCTGGTGCACGTGAGCGAGCTGGCCGCTGGCTACGTCGACCGCGTCGACTCGATCGTCGCGCCGGGTGAGATCCACCCGGTCAAGGTGATCCTCATCGACGAGTCCGGTCGCGTGAAGCTGTCGCGCAAGCAGGCGCTGGCCGAGCTCGGCCAGGAAGACCCCCGCGCCCCCACCGGCGATGCGCCGCAGGGTGGCGAGGGCCGTCCGCCGCGCGGCCATGGTGATCGCGGAGACCGCGGTGGTGATCGTGGCGGTGACCGAGGTGGTCGCGGTGGTGACCGCGGCGGCCGAGGTGGCCGTGGCGGCGGCGGTCGCGGTGATCGCGGCCCGCGCCGTCGCGACTGACGCGCGACCCTCACGCCAAGCGTGAACCCCTGCGTCCCCCGGGCCCTACGGTCCGGGGGACGTTTCGTTTCCGGCCCCGGCCTCGCACGCCTTCTCGTCGTGCAGTCGCTGCAGACGCCGGTCGTGGCGCCGACGTGCGTGGTGGCTCGGGGTCTTCACGTGGAAGTGCGCCGGGCGGATCGCGATCGTCGCCACGAACCACACTTCGCGATCCAAGCCCTCGAAGGCCAGCCCGCCGAGGATGGGATCGAGCGTCACGGGCACGCCCGGGATGCTCCGGCGACCGCGGTCCCGGCCCTTCAACACGAGGCCGCCGAAGACGAGCGGGCGCCGGTCCTCCAGCGTCAGCTGGGTCCGCACGGCCCGCGTGCGCAGCTCGTAGGAGGCCGGCGGAGAGTCCGCGCGCTCGATCGGCACGGGCACGGCCAGCACCAGCTTCAAGTCGATGGTCGCGCGGTCGGGCGCAACGTTCAGCGCCGTTGCGGTCAACGAGAGCCCGGAGTCCAGCTTGCCCATGGACACTTGCGGCCCACTCGCGTTCTGCCGCACGAGGTTCAGGTGCGGCAGCAGGTTCTTGATCTCGAGCTCGGCCGGTTGGCCTTCGGTCAGGATCAGGTTCGGACGCGCCAACCAGCGCCCACGGCCGTCGGCCAAGAGGGCGTCGATCTCCATCTCCAACAGGCCGTGGAGCCAGTCCGGCTCGCCGAACGCCGCGGAGGTGCCCTCGAAGGGTCGTAGCCCGATCACCTCCTGCCGCAGCAGGTCCTCGGGTCGGAAGTCGATCGAGTAGCCGCGGAAGAACGTCGTCTGCGATGTGGTGCCACGGTCCTTGTCGAAGCTGATGAAGCCGCCCTTCTGCCACTCACCGCTTCGCGCGATCTCGCAGATCGCCAAGCAGAGGCGCACCGAGGGCGCAGGCCGATCCAGGCGATCGAGCCAGTCGCGTGCCCGCTCGACCACCGGACGCGTGCCGCGCAGCAACAGGCGGCTGGGGACCTGCCGCGGCTGGCGCTGCCCGGGCAGCGGGTCCATCTGTACGCGCGGCGTGACGAGGTCCACGGCGAGGTCCGGGAAACCGACCGACTTCAGTCCTTCGACGAGATCCTCGGCCGGCCGGAACTCCGGCTGCACGAGGCTGAGCACGCCCTCTTCGCGGCCCTCCCCGAACGGGACGAGGCGCCCGTCGGGCTGAAGCACCTCCTCCTCACCGGCCGGGTCCAGGCGACCGCCGCACGGCGGCGGGTCCTCGGGCGCGGCATGGGCACGCGGTGAGGCACCGACGAGCCCGAGCAGGCAGGCGACGGATGCGCCGAGACCGAGATGCCAACCGCGCGGGGCGCTGCGGCTCACCCGCGCTCGCTCACGAGCTGAGGGCGGAGATGACCGCCTGCGTGCGGTCCGGAACCTCGGGGGCCTCGTCGCGGGCCTTGGAGACCGTGCCCATCTCGGCAACCAGGTCGTTGCCGTTGTCGCGGGCCATCGACTTGACGGCCTCGGCGAACTTCTGGGCGGCCTTCTTCATGAGGAAGTGGTACTGGACGTCGCGGTCCGTGAGGCCCTTCTCGAGGATCTCGCGGTACTCGGGGATCTGGCGGTAGATCGCGTCGGAGTCGACGTGGCAAGGCGTGTGGAACAGGCGCGCGTTGCCCAGGTAGACCCGCGTGGCATCCACGCAGCGGTAGTCGCCGACAGAGGCGACAGCAGGTGCAGCGACGACCGCCACGAGGAGGAGGACGAGGGCCAGCCGTGCGAAGGCACCGGTGCCGCGCGTGAAGAGGTTCATCGCTACTCCCCGCCCCGCCTCGCCGCGGAGCTTTGCGGTCGGACCGGCCATCCCTGCCGATCCGGATCGAGCCCCCCACACCGCGGGGCCAGCCGAGCGGAGCCTCGGCAGGCCTGATCGTGGCGTGTTCTCGATCCTTGACCGTGGAGGCCAGGCACAAAGCGCGTGCCCCTGACCGCCCCTCCTTGCACATCGGCCGCGAGAATGGCGGACTTTTGCCAATTCCCTGTTTTCAGGGCTTTGGAGCGGATGTGCGTTGCGTGAGGGCACGCGTGCGAACACCTCGCTGACGTAATTCGGTCACATTCCGCCATCACCCACGGATCGGGCGGTTTGGCCACGCCGTTTCCAGGCCGCCCGCGTGCGCATGCGCTCCAAAAAGGACTCGGGGCGCCCGGCCGCAAGCGACCGAGCGCCCCAGGTTGGCGCGGCATCCGGAGGACGTGGGGTTTCGAGCCCGTCCGACCCGTTCCCGTTCGGCCTCACCCCGACGTCCTCGCCGCCCCGCGCCTGCGCAAGCGCCTTGGGACGACACCGCCGGATCCGCTCCGGGCCGAGGCCGTCCGGACCATCCGGCGCGTCACCTCGACAGGGGAGATCGTTTCACAAACTAGTTAGTTTGTCAATCGACAAAATCCGGGACTTGGCAAACCGGCTAGCCAGCAGGCCCGGGAGGGCTACGATTCGGGGCGTGGCTCGGAAGATCTTCGCCAAAGCGTTGAGGCAGGCCCGGCTGAAGGCCGGCCTCTCCCAGTCCGAGCTGGCGGCCAAGGTGGGGCTCACGGGGTCCTACATCAGCCAGCTCGAGTCGGGGCAGCGCCGCCCGCTCATCCCGCGTCGGGTGGAGGCCCTCTGCAAGGCCGTGGGCATTCCGAGTGGGCCGCTGCAAGAGGCGGCCGCCATGGAGCGCTCCTCCCCCACCATCCGCAAGAAGCTCGAGGGTCTGGACCGCGAGCGGGCAAAGGTGCGGCGGGTTCGCGATCGCCTGCTCGTGAGCTCGCTGCACGAGGCAGCGCTACACGGCATCGGACACGACGACCTCGAGGCGGCCGGCGACCTCGAGCCCGAAGTGCGGCGCCACCTGCTCGTGGCCGCGCATCGTGCGAAGGGGCTGGGCGACGCACGCCGCGCCGAGGAAGAAGCGCCGCGCATCCTCGAAGGCACCACCGGCAAGCAGCGCGACGCCATGTTGCGTGCGCTGCCGCGGGTGCTCGAGACGCTGCGCGCACGACGACGCGTGGGCTCGGCCGACGCCGCACCTGGTCCCTACCTGCCCGTGCGCCGCGGCCTGGACGCGCGCAGCGGCGAGATGGGACGACGCCTCGTCGACCCGGTCGACGGTGCAGGTCCCGACGCCTGGTTCGTCGTAGCCGACGACGACGACGCCCATCCTCGTGTCGAAGCCGGCGATCTCGTGCTCGTCGATCCCGCGCTCGAGCCCGAGACCGGCGATCTCGTCGTGCTGCTCCACGAAGGGCGCGTGCGTGTGCGCCGCTACATGCCGCAGGGCAGCACGGTGCGCTTGGAGGCGCTACGCCCCGATGTGCCGCCGATTCGTCCCGCGACGGGAGCCACCCTCGTCGTAGTGCGTCGCATCGAGCGCGCGCTCAGGTAGTCGCCGGGTTAGCGGCGCGCGGACAACCAGTGCAGCCAGCCCTCGGCCTGCATCCGGCCGTCCTCGTCGGTGGGGCGGGCCATCTGCAAGAAGCGCGTGAGGTGGGTGCGTGCGCGGACCGGATCACGAAGCCCGTTGGGCGTAGCGGGGTCGGCCAACAGCATGCCCAGGGCCAGGTGCGCTTCGGCCAGGTTGTCGTCCAGCTGCAGGGCGTGCTCGTAGCCGCGGCGCTCGCTGAGGATGTCGCCGCCGAGGCGACGCCGCATCATGGCGAGGTTGTAGGCCGCCTCCGCGTCCCACGGAGCCAAGCGGTTCGCCTCCCGGAAGGACGCCAAGGACGCCTCGGCCTGCCCGCGGGCTGCGAGCAGCACGCCCAGGTTGTAGTGCGCGCGGTGGAAGCGCGGAGCGTCACGTAGCAGGTCGCGGAACGCGCTCTCGGCGATGTCCAGCTCGCCACGATGCACGTGGACGATGCCCACGTTGTTGCGCGCGACGAGCAGCGCACCGTCCAGCGTGAGGGCTTCGCCGAGGTGCAGCAGGGCCTCGCGGTCGAGGCCCAGCTGGTCCTCGACGACGGCGAGGTTGTTGAGCAAGGCCGCATCGCGCGGGGTGAGGGCCAGCGCCTGCAGGTACAGGTCGCGCGCCGGCTCGAGCTCGCCGTCGCGTGCGAGGCGCCCGGCGCGGGCCACCAGCGGTCGCGCCTTGACCTCGGCCGTCGCACCCGGCACGGCCGCCGCCTGCTCGCTGGCGGCGAGGTGGGCGTCTTCGTCGGCGACGGCCTCGCGCAAGAGAGCGAGGTTCATCTGCGCGCCCTGGAAGCGGGGATCGAACGACGCGGCCTGGCGGAACGCGTTGGCGGCCGCGCGGAGCTTGCCGCGGCGCCACGCCACGGCACCGAGGTTGCTGCGCGCGCGTGCATGCCGCGGGTCGTTTGCCAAGGCCTCGCGGTAGTCGTCAACCGCTTCCACCGTCCGCCCCAGACGCTCGAGCGCGGCGCCGCGGTTGTTGCGGGCGTCGGCGTATTGCGGGTCCATCCGCAGGGCATCCTCGAAACGGGCCAGCGCCTCCTCGACCCGATCCAGCTTCAGCAACATGGCGCCGGCGTTGTTGGCGGCCACGGCGCTCTGCGGATCCAGCGCGAGCGAGTGGTCGTAGGCCTCGAGCGCTTCGCTGGTGCGCGTGGCCTGCGACAGGACGAAGCCGCGCACGCGCCAGGCCAGTGCGTCGTCGGGTGCTCCGTCGACGACCTCCTGGCTCAGGGCCAGGGCGCGGTCGTGTTCGCCGGCACCGGCAGCGCGACACGCCTCGGCGGCAAGGTCACGACGCATCTCGGCCACGGCAAGGCGAGGAACGGCAAGCGCCGCGAGGAGAACCGCCAGGGCGACCCCGCGACGCGCGAGCAGGGGGGGCGCGCGCATCGACCCAAGGGTGCCTCGGGATGCGGGGAGCGGGAAGGATCCCTTCCCGGACTGCCTCCCGCGGAGGTCCCGGACTACTCGCCCAGCGCCTCGACCACCTGATGCAGGCGACGCCGGGCGGCCTCGACGACGCGCTCGGCCGTGCCGCCGCCCGCGGGGGGCGGCCAGGTCACCTCGAGGGCTTCGACGGTCCCGGCGTGACGACCCAGGAACTCTTGCGTGAGGCGCGCGTGCTCGCGGCGTCGGGCCTCCTCGGGGACGCCCTGCCCCAGGTCACCCACGTCCTGCTGCCACGTCTCCAGGGCCAGGTGGGACGCTTGGATGCCCAGCTGGACCCGCCGGTCGCCACCGCAGGCCGGGCAGGCGCCGCCACCGCCACAGAGCCGACAGGTGACCTCGGCCTCGCCCTCGCGACCGGGCTCGACGCCGCGCCCGCCGCACCAGCCGCAGCGCCCACGTCCGAGGCTCGCCAGGTACGCGTGCGCGCTCTCCGTGCTGACGCCCAGCTTCTCGGCGACGCGCTGGCTGGCGACCTCGTCACCCAGGGCGCGGATGCGCTCGTGGACGTGCTCGGCTTCCAAGGTGCCCAGGTCGTAGCGACACAGCGGGCAGGCGTCGTTGTCCGCGATCACCCAGTCGAAGGAGGTCGAGCAGGCGGCGCACCGCGAGCTGTACGGGGCCACTTCGCTACGGCAGGCCGGGCAGTGGGGCTTCTCGCCGCTCCACACGACGTTGGGGCGGTCCATCGCCAACAGCGAGATGGCGACGAGCACGGCCACGACGGCCAACGTCACCATCCACCAGCGAGACTCCGGTCGGATGCCCATGCGCCTCCCCCGCGTGCGTGAGCTCGTGGCCCCGCGCGCAGCGGGGACAACCTACCCGCGCCGCGCGGCAGGGCGGACTCCGGCCGGGGCCCCGTGGGCCCCGCCGCCGGGCGTCTCGATGCGCACGATGTCCCCGCGGTCCAGCCTCACGACACCGCGCGCAGCGAGCCGCCGACGCCGCCCGGCCCGGATCACCGCGATGCGGCCGGGCGCTCCCGGAGCCCCGCCCGCAACGCCCGGCGGCGCGGTCGCATGGCGGGTCATGAGGAAGGACGCCCGCGCGGGGACCAGCAGCTCGATCTCGCGCACGAGGCCCGCCCCTCCGGGTGCAGCGCCGATCGCACGCGCGCCACGCCGCGTCCCATGGCGTCGCACGCGTACGGGCCAACGGCGCTCCAGCGTCTCCGCGGGCGTGGCCAGCGTGTTCGTCATGTGCTGCTGGATGGCATCGGGGCCGGGGCCCTCCGGCCCACCGCCCGCGCCGCCCGGCAGCGTCTCGTAGTAGACGGGGAACGCCGGCCCATCGGGCACGGGCCCGAACGTCCAGTTCGACATGCTGCCCGAGCCGGGGGCGGGGATGCGCCCCGGCCAGCACGCGGCGGCCGCCAGCCACAGCGCGTCGACGATGCGCTGGCTCGTCTCGACATTGCCTCCTGCAACGGGCTGCGGCGGCGGTGCGTCGAGGAGCGAGCCAGCAGGCACGCTCAGTCGCGCTGCTTCCAGCAACCCACCGTTGGGCGGCGTGTGCGGCGGCGCCAGGCACGCGAGCAGGTAGTAGACGGCGCTCTCCGTGACGGCGCGCGGCGCGTTGAGTCCATCGCCTACAGGCCCGGTCGTGCCCGCGAAGTCGACCGTGAGTCGCCCGCCGCGCTTGCCGAAGGCCACGCGGATCGTCGCCGGACGTCCCTGACGGTCGTCCGCATCGAGCGCCACCTCGACGGTCGTCGACGCATCGGGCAGCGCGCGCAGCGCCTGCTCCACCATGCGCCGCGCATACGCGACGAGGTCGGCGCCTTCGCGCAACAGCGCGCCGACGCCCCCGCGGGACGCCGCGAGCTCGTGCAGACGCGCTTCGCCCCGCGCGAGGCTGCCGGCCTGGGCGCGCAGGTCGGCCTCGCGTTCGTCGGCGTGACGCACGTTGGCGAAGAACAGCGTTGCGAAGACGGGATCCAGCTCGTCGCCCCGAACGGCCACCAGCGGCGGGATCCGCACGCCCTCGGCGTGCACGTCGTCCTGCGGCGCCATGGATCCAGGTACCGCGCCGCCCACGTCTGCGTGGTGCGCGCGCACGGCGAGGTATCCGCAGGGCCTCGTGCGACCCGGCTCGAACACGCCGCGCACCAGCGTGAGGTCGGGCAGGTGCGACCCGCCCGCGTACGGGTCGTTGACGATCGCCGCTTCGCCCGGCGCCAGCTTCAGCGTTGCGCGCACCGCCTCGACGCTGCGCGGCATGGCACCCAGGTGCACGGGGATGTGGGCCGCGTGCGCCAGGAGGCGTCCGTCGGCGTCGAAGAGCGCCGCGCTCAGGTCACGGCGTTCCTTGATGTTGGGCGACACGGCCGTGCGGCGGCACGTGATGGCCACTTCCTCCGTGACGCTCTCGAGCAGGTCGCGCAGCACGGCAAGACGCACGGGGTCGAAGCGGCTGGCGCTCATCGCGGCCCTCCGCCCACACCGAGATCCAGGTGCAGCACGCCGCGCGCATCGACGCGGGCCACGGCGCCCTCGGGTACCCACGTCGTGGCCGTGGGCTCCTCGATGCGTGCCGGTCCGTGCACGCGGGCGCCGGCGGCCAGGTCGTCGCGCGTGACGACCTCGATGCCGTGTGCATCGCGCGTGCCGCGCACCCGACGCCCACGCGGCTCCTGGGCAGCACGCCGCCGCGTGCGACGTTCGTCGGCGAGCGCGCGGGCCCGCAAGCGTACGACCTCCAGCGGGCGATCTGCGAGGTCGAAGCCGAACTCCGCGCGATGACGAGCGCGCGCACGCGCCTCGACGCCCGGGCCGTAGCGGACGATCACACCGTGCTCCTGGCCCGTGTGGCGCACTTCGGCGTCGACCGTGACTCGCACGGGCCCGCTCACGCGCCCCAGGCGCTTGCGTGCCGCCTGCCCAAGCGCTTTGGCCCGTGCTGCCAAGCGGGTCGCCGAACGAACGCCGGCCACGTCGTCCTCGACGTCGGCCACGCGCGGCGCGGACAGCGTGCCCGCTGCGGCGAACGTGCCGGGCGCCTGCGGCACCACGACGTGGCGCACGCCCAGTGCGCGCGCAGCTTCGGCCGCCAGCACGGGCCCTGCCCCACCGAACGCGACCAGTGCTGCCTCGCGCGGATCGCGTCCTTCGCGGGCCGAGACGGCACGCAGGGCGCGCGCCGTGGCGCCGGCCGCCACCAGGACGGCGCCGCGGCAGAGCGCCTCCACGTCGAGGCTCGCACGCTGCGCGACCCCGCGTGCCGCCGCGAGCGACGCGTCACGATCGAGGGCGACGTCCCCACCCGCGATGGCGGCCGGCACATGGCCGAGCAGCAGCCAGGCATCGGTCAGCGTGAACGGACCGCCGCGACCGTACGCAGCCGGACCGGGATCGGCCCCGGCGCTGGCGGGGCCCACCGTGAGCGCACCGCCGGGATCGAGGTCGACCAGGCTCCCGCCCCCCGCGCCGACCGTGCGGATGCCCAAGGAGGCCACGCCCGCCCGCCAGGGCCCCACGTGCAGTCCGTCACCGGAGGCCGGGACGCCGCCTTCGATCCACACGACGTCGGTGCTCGTACCGCCCACGTCGAAGCCGATCGCGTGCTCGAGGCCGAGGTCGCGGGCCAGGCTGGCGGCCGCAACCGCTCCGGCTGCGGGCCCGGACACGAGCGTGCGCACCGGTTCGGCGGTGACGTCGGCCACGCTCATGCGGCCGCCGTCGCTGCGCAGGATCGTAAGCCCGCGCGCCAGCGGACCGAGCGCCTCCAGGCGGCCGACGTAGCCGCGCAGCAGCGGCGCCACGAAGGCGTCGAGGATGGACGTGATCGAACGTTCGACCTCCCGCGGCTCGGCCGACAGCCGTGCGCCCGAGGACACGGGCACGCCAAGCCGCGCCAGCGCCGCCACGACCGCCTCTTCGTGCCGCGGCTCGCGTGTGGCGTGCAGGAGCGTCACCGCAATCGCTTCCGGTCGGGCGCGCCCGACGTGCGCCACGAGGGCGTCCAGGGCCTCCGGCGTGATCGCCTCCAGCTCGGTCCCGTCGGCGGCCAGGCGGCCCGGCGCCTCGAACACGTGACGGGAGGCGACGAGCGGCGGCTCCCGACGAGGCTGGAGGGCGAACAGCTCGGCCCGGTCGCCTCGGCCGAGCAGCGGCGCCTCGGCGTGGCCTGCCGTGCCCACGAAGGCCACCCGGGCCCCGCGGCGGGTGAGGACGGCGTTGGTGCCGACGGTCGTTCCGTGGCGCAGGTCCACGCTCCGCCCGGCCGGCACGCGGGCGCGCTCCAGGGCTGCCCCGAACGCCCGTGCGGGATCGTCCGGCGTGCTCGGCACCTTGGCGTGGAGACGGCGGCCGCCGGCTTCCACCACCAAGTCGGTGAAGGTCCCCCCCGTGTCGATGCCGATACGGAGAGGGGCGTGTGCTGCCATCGACGTCATTCCACCCGGGCGGAAGCCTGGGGGCCATGACCTGCCGGGAGCGCGCGTCAGGGCCTGCGTACGCCTGCCGTTCGCACGACCTGCCACCCCAGGAACCTCCAACCGCAGCGGGCGCCGGTATCCTGCCGGGTCGCATCCGCGGAGTCCCCCATGGACATCGGTACGCCCCTGGCCGAGATCGTCCTGATGCTGGCGGCCTACTTGGTCGGCGGCATTCCCTTTGGTTGGATTCTCGCGCGCCTCGCCAAGGGCGTGGACTTGCGCAAGGTCGGAAGCGGCGGCACGGGCGCCACCAACTGCTCACGCCTGTGGCAGGGCAAGGCGTCGGTCGGCATCTTCCTCTTCGTGTTCGCCCTCGACTTCGCGAAGGGCCTCTTCGGCGGCCTCTTCTCGATGGCAGCCGCCGACCACCTCGGGGCCAGCCTCGGCAGCGCATCGTCGGGCATCACGCTGCAGGTGCTCTGCGGCCTCGCCGCCGTGCTCGGCCACATCTTCACGCCGTACCTTCGCTTCAAGGGCGGCAAGGGCGTGGCCACGACCTTCGGTGTCGTCACGGCGCTGGCCCCGCTGTCCTCGCTCTGGGGCCTGGGTGCGTGGGGCATCCTCGTGGCCATCACGCGCTACATGAGCTTGGGCTCGATCGCCGCCGTCGTGGTAATCCCGCTCACCTACATCCTCGACAACGGCTCGCAGGTGTTCCGCTCGCGCCTGGGCGTGTTGTTGTTCCTGCTCACGCTGGCCTTCGTCGTGGTGTGGCGTCACCGCGACAACATCCGGCGCATCCTCACGGGCCGCGAGCGCAAGGTCGGCGCCACCGACCAGCAGCTGTAGGACGAGCGTGCCCACGTCGATCTCCGAGGCCACCCCGCTGTCCAAGGTGGCCGTCGTGGGCGACGGAGGCTGGGGCACCGCCCTCGCGCTGACCCTCGCGCGCAGTGGCGTGGATGTCGGCCTCTGGGGCCACGACAGCGACTACGCCACGTTCATGCGCCAAGAGCGCACCAACCCGCGCTACCTGCCCGGCTTCGAGATCCCGCGCGACATCACGATCTCCAGTGAGCTCGCCGACCTGCTCGACGGCGCCGAGCTGCTGGTCTCGGCCGTCCCCACCAGCTTCCTCCGCACCGTCTGGGGCGGGCACACGCGACTCCTGCCCACCACGCTGCCCATCCTCACGGTGTCCAAGGGCCTGGAAGACGCCACGTTGCTGCGTCCCTCGCAGATCCTCGGCGAGGTGACCGGCGAGCGTCGCCCGGTAGCCGTGCTCTCCGGCCCCAACATCGCGCGCGAAGTGGCCAAGGCCCTGCCCTCGGCCACGGTCGTGGCCAGCACCGACCGCAGCCTTGCCCTGCGCATCCAAGCGACCTTCCGCGATCCGTCGTTCCGCGTCTACGTCAACGAGGACATGCCCGGCGTCGAGCTGGGCGGCGTGCTCAAGAACGTGATCGCGCTCGCTGCCGGCATGGCCGACGGTCTGGAGCTGGGCGCCAACGCCAAGGCGGCGCTCGTCACGCGCGGCGTGCTCGAGATGGCGCGCCTGGGCGAGACGTTCGGCGGCCAGCGCAACACGTTCTTCGGCCTCAGCGGGCTCGGCGACCTGTTCACCACGTGCACGTCGCCCAACAGCCGCAACCGCACGTTCGGCGAGCGCATCGGCCGCGGCGAGCGCGTCGAGGACATCGCCGGCAGCATGCACCAGGTCGCCGAGGGCGTAAAAAGCGCCAAGCCCGTCCACGAGCTCAGCCAGCGCCACGACCTCACGCTGCCCATCTCCACCGAGGTCTACCGCGTGGTCCACGAGGGCCGCTCCCCCGTCGACAGCGTCCGCGCCCTCATGGAGCGCGCCCAACGCGACGAGGGCTAGCGCGTCGCTACTCGATCCGGACCTTGCTCGTCCCGGGCAAGCGAAACGTGGTGACCTTGGCTCCCATCTGCAGGTGGTACTCACCAGCGACCAGACCATCCACGATGGCTCGCCCTTCGGCGCCTGGCTGCACCACCACCATGGATCGAAACATCGGCTCCCCCGTCGTACTGCGGAGGTGGGCCTGGGCTGTCACCCCCTCGATCTCCACGACGTAGAGGGTTGGGACTTCGACGCGGACACGCTGCATTCCCGGACGCACCCTGACCTCCTCTTCGGCGATCGGCATGCCGCCCCAGGGCCCTCTGGCGAGGGTGAGGCTCATCCGAAACGTGCCGGGCTGGACGCCCGTGACGACGGCGCGCCCCTCACCGTCTACCGGGGTGGAGGTGGGACGCATCATGTGCGCGGACTTGGAGTCCGTGGCCGCCACGAGCTGCACGCCGAGCCGACCTACGTAGCGATCGCCTTCCAAGCCCTCGACGACGACCTCCAACGTCGCAGGCTCCTCGAACCGGACGTCGAACGTCGGCGCCTCACCAGCGGCGTACGACAGCAGCTGACGGCCTAGCTTGGCGTGCTCCACGGAGATGCGACAGGTGCCCTTCTCGCCCGAGGTGCCGTCCGAGGGGTGGAAGACCCAGTACTCGCCCTCGGGTCGGGTGACCACCGTGCCTCCCCCGCTGCTCATCGACCCCGAGTCGCTCTCGAACGATGTCGTGAAGGAGACGCCAGCCAGCGGCTTGCCGTCGGGACCGCGCACGCGAACCAGCGCGTACTCCTTGCGTGCGGTTGGCGGCAGCTTCAGCGTGAGCTCGTTCTGCCCAGGCTTCACGTCGACGGTCTGCGACACCAGCAGGGGGCCATTCCATCCTCGGTAGGCTCCGACCAGCCACGTTCCGGGCTCGAGGTCATAGCTCGTGTGGGTCAGGACGCTGCCCTGCTGGGGATGGAGATGCTCCCTGTCGTGGACGGACCCGAGCAGGGCCGGATCGGGACGCGCCCCGGAGGGCACACGAATCTGGCGAAGGCTGACCTGCCCGACTTCCTCGCCGTCGGGAGGGACGACCGTCGTCTTCAGCACCGTGCGTTCGACAAGCTCCAAGCGGACGACAGGTGCGGGGCGGCCGACTTCCACCGTGACCTGCTCGGCTTGGGAGCGGAACAGCTCGCCGTCGCCAGCCGTTGCCGACACGTCCCAGGTTCCCACCTCGGCATCGACGTCGGGCCGATCGGGGCTCCAGCGTCCTCCGCGCGAGCTGCCGCCGTTGCGGAACGTGATCTGCGCCTTCTCGGGCACCGAGCCGTCAGGCATCACGACCTCGATGCGGACCTGGGTTCGCTGCTTGGCCTTGAACTCCACGGTCGATCCCGGCTCGACCTCGGACGTGCTTCTCGAGGCGGACCGGATCTGCCAACCATCCGCCTGCGCCCTGACCGAGTGTTTGGCCTGGGACAGGCCCTCGAGGCTGCAGGCACCCGAGGCGTCCGTCACGGCCTCGACAGCGGCTTCCTTCCCCCACCGCAAGCGATTGGCGTAGTCCAACAGGAGCTCCGCCGAGTCGATCTGATCCCGTGGCACATCCTGCCAAGACCGCACGAGGCTCTTGGGCATCTCGGGCACGCACAGCACCCGAACTCCCTGCACGCCGACACCCTCGTCCGTCTTCACGATCACGTCGATGCGCCCATCGCCGCGGGGCACGTCCAGGGCTGGCAGCTCCGCGAGGGCTCGTGCAAGCGGAGCAGCGGTCGCACTGGCGGAGGGAGGGGCTGCCAGGGTCGGTCCCTGGCTCCCGTGCAGCACGGCCCCGGGCGCCTCCACGCTGCTCGGCTCCGGGACCGAGGACGTCGTCAGCTCAGGTGCGGCACCGTCACCGCCCGACGACCCGACCACGTGACCGGCTCCGAATGCGGCGGCGAGCAGCACCAGCAAGATGATCCACCGAGGCGTGTTCATGATGCGTTCCCCTTTCACGGGCCAAGCGTCCGGTGGCGAGTCGCCTACTTCACGGTCACGACCGAGGTTCCGGGCAGTGAGAACTCGAATCGTTGGCCTCCCACCTGCAGCCGGTAGCTGCCTGCGGGCAGGCCATCGATCTCGACCGAACGACCCGCGGCGGGGGCGAGCCGGATGCCATGCGACCCTCGCTTGCCATCGAACTGATGGACCAAGATGGCGGATCGCTGCAGTCCCGCGATCTCGATCGAGTACAGGGCGGGCATCGCGACCGATACATCTTGGGAGCCGGACTCGAGGGTGACCGTGTCGATCGGAAACCAGACAGCGTCGTGCTCGCCGTGGGCAATGTGAGCCCTCACCTCGTAGGTGCCAGGCTGCAGGGGATCGAGGCGTAGGCGTCCTTCGAAGTCCAAGCGCGCAGGTCCCGTCTCATGGCGACTCGAGCCGGAGTCGGACCTTGCCAAGGAAACACTGACGCGCCCGCGGTAGACGTCCTGATCGACGCCACGCACTCGGAGCAGACCGACCGCAGGTTCCTCGAACTTGACGTCGAAGACCGCGTTGCGCGGATCCGCATAGGTCACGAGCTGACTGCCGTACTCCGGATGCGACACGCGGATGGACCACGTTCGCCTCTTGGCTTGCCCGCCGGACTCCACGTGGCGGACCCAGTACTCGCCGTCGGGACGCGCGCTGCTCATGGATCCACCGGTCGAGATGACGCCGTTCTCTCCACGCATGCTGGCACTGAAGCTCACGCCCGCAAGCGGCCTCCCTTGTGCATCGCGCACGTGCAGGACGGCGTAGTCGGATCGGGACGGAGGTGGGAGCCCGATCTCCATGGCGTTGCGCCCGCTCTGCAGCTCGACGACCTTCGTCGAGATCGGCGGCGTGTCACGCCGCCCCCGATAGACGCCGACGATGTACCGTCCCGGCATCAGGTCGAAGACGTCAAAGCGAGCCGGGGTGCCATCGCGAACCACCGGCTCGCTCGTTGCGTCGTGGTCCTCGAGCAGTCGCTCGTCGGGTCGGTCGCCATCAGGCACCTGGACCAGCCTCACGTGCAGGGGACCCGTCTCGTACGCGTCGCAGAGGATGCATCCACGGAGCACTGTCCGCTCCTGCAGCTGCATCTGCACGTCGGGCGGTGGCTCGTCCCGCGACACCGAGACGACTTGCTTCGGGCTCGCGTACTCGGTGTCCACGCCAGCCAGGGCGCTCACCCCGTAGGTGCCCGGAGGCACCTCCGCGAGTGGATGCGCCGGCCGCCATCCAACCGTCCTGCCGCCGTTGCTGGAGCGGAACTCGATGCGCGCACTCTCGGCGGGCGTCCTGTCCGGCATCAGGACGTCGGCGACGATCCCCGTTCTGGGCGCCGCCACGAACTCGATCGCGGCATCGGGCGTGACGCTGTAGTACGCGCCCAGCTGTCCCTTGATGATCCACCCCTCGAGCTCGGCACTGACGTAGTGGGTGACGTCGCGGGCGCCCTCGATCCGGCAGCTTCCATCCTCGCTCGTCGTGGCCTGCAGGGTGGCCTCGTTCCGCCAGCGGATCTGGTTGACCATATGGCGGAGGCGACGAGCGATATCCTCGCTGGTTTGTTCCGCGCTTGGCATGCCCTCGGGCCACTGAAGCGCTTGCGGCATCTCCGGCTGGGCCAGGACCACGACGCCAGCGAGCGGAAGTCCGCGATCCGTCACGACGCGTGCGTCGATGTGCTTCGTTCCAACGGGGATGTCCACCGGTGGCAGGGCCTCGATGGCTGCGACCAGGTCGGCGGGAACCTCCGCGAGCGATGCCCCCGCCGCAAGAGTAGGTGCCGCACCCTGCCGTCGGTCGCGGGACACAGGCGAGGGGTCTTCGTGACGCACGTCGACGTCGAGCAGCTGGCGAGCGTCCGGCGAGCTCGTGCGCTCTCCGCCGACGATGAAGCCACCTGCGAACGCCGCCCCCAACAGCGCGAGCAGGCCCACTAGCCGCTTGGCGTCCATCAAGAGCTCCCCGGGTCGCACCAGTCTACGGAATCAACGGGGTCCCGCCGATGGCCTCATCACTTCAACCGCAGCGTCTTCGTGGCGGGGACGTCGAACTCCGCCCTCTTGAACTCGTGGGTCGCGACGTAGTGGCCCGTTGGCAACCCATCGACCACGATGCGCCCGTCGTCGTCGGGGTACGCCGTGCGACTGACGTGGTGCTCCGGGCCGTGGCCACTGACATCGACGCCCTCGCGTGCCCCTGTGATCTCGACCACGTGAAGCGGAGGCAAATCGATGTCGACCGCCCCCCCACCTCGGGGAACCTCGATCCGACGCCTGATCACCCTGTTGATGTGGAAGCCGCGTACCGGCAGCGTCACGACGAGCATGTGCGGTCCACCTTGGGTCGCTTGGAACGTGATACGGCCGTCGTCGCCCAGCTCCCCCATGCCAACGGGATCGTCGTCCTCGAAGACCGCGTCGGGGTAGATCGCGGATAGCTGCACGCGCAGTCGACCCGCGTAGCGCGATCCCTCGACGCCGCGAACGTGGAGATCCAGCTTCGAAGGCGCGTCGAACGCAACGACGAGATCCGGAGCCGTTCCCACCGGATACGTGACACGCCGCGAGCCCAGCTTCGGATGCCGCACCTGGATGGCGTACGTGCCTACCGTCGCCCCTGCCTCCACGAACTGATGTCGGACGAGGTATCGGCCATCGGAGCGCTCGGCCGGGTGGACGCGACCCGAGGCGGCGGGCTTGCCTCCATCGGACGGCTCGTAGGCCGTCTTCCACTCCAGCAGCGACCAGTCGGTACCCTCAGGCCCGGTCACGTGGACCAAGGCGAACTGGTCTCGTGGTGCGGGCGCCACGTCGATGGTGCGCTCGTTGAAGCCCGGCACGACCTCGATGACCTCGGACGTCAGCAGCGCTCCCCCGTGCGAGTGGTAGACGCCGAGCAACCAGGTTCCCGGCTGTGCATTGCGTCGCTCCACGACGCGGGCCCCCGGCCGCCCTCGCGGATGCGTCCCGATGGCATTGGGGCCCCAGCGCAGCAGCTCCGCACTTGGCGCCTGTCCCTCAGGGACGCGAAAGAGACGGACCATGAGCGTGTCGACCGCCTCCTCGGGTGGCTCGCGCACGATGACGCGCAGCATCGTCTCCTCTTCGAGCTCGAGTCGCAGATTGGCCGCAGGCACTCCCGCACCGAGCTCGAAGGGCACCTCCGGAGAGCGATAGCTGGGTCCATCGCCGGACTTGGCTTCCACGTGGTACCTGCCGGGTGGCAGCTCGTGTGCGCGACGAGCGGGAGTCCACGAGAGGGATCGACTCATCGAATCCGACTTGAACCACAGCGTGGCCGCCGAGGCCGGCGATCCGTCCGGCAGGAGCACCTCGATGCTGACCGTCGAGCGCGGACTGGCCAGCAGCTTGTAGGGACCACCCGGCAGCACGCTGTGGCTCCGGAAGCCCTCGGCGGTGATGGCCCATCCGGCCGACGTGGTGCTGACTTGGTACGGCCCCTCGACGGCGCCCTCGAGCGTGCAGCGGCCCTCGGCGTCCGTTGACCCCAGGAGCCTCGCGGCGTGCCGCCATCGGACTCGGTTCAGGGTCCGCTCCAAGTCCGCGACGAGCTCGGCGTCGGCTCCGCCGGCTCGGGGCGCAGCAGGGGCCGTGGAGTCTTGCGGCTGCAGCGGCGTTGCTTCGATGCGAACCCCACCGAGCGGGTCGCCCGCCTCCGTGCGGACTTCGAACTCGAACCGCTTGTCGCCGCGGGCGACGGGCGGAGGCGGTAGGGCCCGCAGCACGTCTGCAAGCTCGCGACTCGCGTCGGCAGGCGGCGGTGCGGCAGCCGCGAGCTCGGGCCCCGAGGGAGGAGCCGTGACGGCGGCCGCCGTCGGCACCGGAGCGGGCTCCAGCTCCACGGCCGCGGGCGCCTTCGCCTGCCAGCCGCTGCCGACCAGCACGCCGGTGCCGAACACGATGCCAAGCACCGCGAGCAGGCCGAGGCCCGTGCGCAGATCGAGACGTCCGCGTTCCCTCTTCATGCGGTCCAAGGTAGCGAGGACGCGGCTTGGCGCAGGAGCCCCAAAACGAAGTGAACCCGAGGCGCGTCGGGCGCGCCTCGGGTTCGGAAGATCGTGACGGTGGAGTTGGCGATCAGTTCGCTTGGCCCTCCAGAGATGTCAGGGCGCCGGCCAGTGGACGCAGCCGCCTTTCGGCTACCGCGCCCGTCTCCCTTGGGGTTGACGTGCCCTTCGTGGTCTCCCGGTCGCGTGGCGTGGGTGCGTATGGGTTGGCACCCGCCCCGTTCGGCGTTTCGACGCCCTTCGGGACCTCACCGCGTGACCTGGCCTTCCGTCCACCGCCACAGCGCGAAGCTGCGACGTCCTTCGGAAGGCGCCCACCGTGGGCTTCTGATCTCCCCTTCGGAGATTCGGCCGACCGGACCCCGCCCCACCGCGCCTGTCCCGAAGGACCGCTGTCCGGCGGAGCTGCCTCTCTTGGGCTTCTCGTTCCCTACGACACATGTCGGCCCGGGGGACCCGCGTATGGCTGGAGATCCCTCTCCAGCCGCGTGCCGCGTGCAGGGTTTGGTCACCCTCTTCGCGACGTCCACCCCCGTGCCTTCCGACACCTCCACGCCCTTGCGAGCGCAGCGCACCCTTGCGGGTGCCTCGTGCCGAAGCGTCCGTGGGATTCCCCCTTCAAGGCGATTCCCCCGTCGTGGTCGGTGCTCCTCTCGGAGTCCCTGCCCTCCTGGCGTCAGGCGCGCCGTTCGGCCACCCGATCACGGTGGCCGTGCGCGACCCCTTTCAGGGCCGCGGCAGGCGTCCTCGCCTCCAGGGCTTCGTTCCCACGACGGATCCGTTCGGTCACCGCGCCAGTATGCGCGGGCCGCCGATGCCTTCTTGGGGTTCTCCCCTCCAGAGCTTGCTCCCCTCCGCGCTGGCGCCGGCTTTCGTTCGCGGGCACCTCCCCTCTCGTCCTTGCGCGGGTTGACGTTTCGTCCCGCGTGGGCCTCAGGGTCTCGAGCGACGGAGGAGTCGGACGATCCGTCTCCGGACCGCCTGCTCTCCTGGGGTTCATGGCCTCGTGACGATCGTGCACTCCGAATGTCGTGTGGGGCCGGTGGGCTCGTCTCGTCGTACGCCAGGTCCTGGGCAAGCCCAGGGCCATCCGTCGACATACGTCACCGGCCGTCACGCGACGCGACAGGGCGTCCCGGGTGCTCTGCCCGGTGCCGATGTCTGTCGGCCCGCGATCGATGGCCTCGTCCAGTCGTCAAGATCGGAGTTTGAAAGAGCGCGACCCGCGTGCGGGCCGGACAGGTGGGCGAGAAAGCAACGGGGGGTCCAAACCGCAGGAAAAAGGGGTTGGTGAGAACGCATGAAGTGCGCGTGAACGAGTGCGCCCCATCTTCCGGCCTCGCAGGACCACGGGCCCCGGTCACAGGCCATTCCTCCACAATGCGCACGGACGTCCGATGGGCACGCGGCACCCCAGCCCGACCGTGGAGAGCGCGGGGACATTCGCCGCAAGTCGTTGCGGCCCAAGTGGTTCACGCATGGGAACGGCGGGGAGTGCCGATGGGGCGCGGTGTGCCCATGTCACCCCGGGCAGTTCTCCCCATGACGTCCCCAGGGGGGCGCGATCCGCTCGGAATCAGCGGAACTCGCGCCGGTCCAGACCATGGGCACGCATCTTGTTGTAGAGCGTGCGGCGGTTGAGACCGGCATGCGTCGCGACCCGGCCGACGAGGCCCTTGTAGCGGCGCAGGAGGCGCTTCAGGTACTCGCGCTCGACGCGCTCGCGGAGGCCGTCGAGGACTTCCTGGAGCGGCGCATCCACGTCGAACGACGGCAGCGGACCGGCGGGGCCTTCGGAGCGGCGGATCCGCTCGGGCAGGTCCGAGTCCTCGATCCGGGTGCCCGAGGCGAACAGCGTGGCGCGCTGCACCACGTTCTGCAGCTCGCGGACGTTGCCCGGCCAGCGGTGGGCCTGGAGGCGGCGCAACGCGGCGGGCGAGAAGCCCTCGACGTCGCGGCGGCCCATCGTGGCCGCGAAGCGGTCGCGGAACACCTCGGCCAAGAGCGGGATGTCTTCCGGGCGTTCGCGCAGCGCGGGCAGGCGCACCTGCACCACGTTCAAGCGGTAGTAGAGGTCTTCGCGGAACTCGCCGCGCGACACGGCCGCATCGAGGTCTTCGTTCGTGGCCGCGACGACGCGTACGTCGACCGACAGCGTGCCGCTGCCGCCGACGCGACGCACTTCCATCGTCTCGAGCACGCGCAGCAGCTTCACCTGCATCGCTTGGCTGATCGTGCCCAGCTCGTCGAGGAACAACGTGCCGCCCGACGCCAGCTCGAAGTAGCCCTTCTTCGTCTTGACCGCGCCAGTGAACGCGCCGCGCTCGTGACCGAACAGCTCGCTCTCGAGCAGCGTCTCCGTGAGCGCTCCGCAGTTCACCGTGAAGAACTCGCGATCGCGTCGCTTGGACTGCCGGTGGATGGCGGCCGCGACGAGCTCCTTGCCGGTACCCGTCTCCCCCACGATCAACACGGGGCTCTCGGAGCGCGCCACGCGCGGCAACAGCTCGAACAGCGCGTGCATGCGCGGGCTCAAGCTCTCGAGGTCTTCGAACTTGACGCCGTGTACGGGGCCCTCGTGGTCTTCGTCGGCCGACGCAGGCTCCACGTCGTCCGACGCCGCGCCCCTACCCCGCCGCTCGGCCCGCCGGATCTCGTCCTCGAGCGCCGCCACCAAGAGGCCGACGTCCTCGGGACCGGCGTGCTCGGGAGGCAGCTCGAGCACGGCGACGTTCGGCTGCTCGGCCTGGAGCATCTCGCGGAACGCGGCCACGCCGACCCCGGCCGTGGGCACGTCCAAGACCACGGCGCTGACGCCGCCCGCACCCGGGCGCTCGCCCAGCCGATGGAGGGTCACGAGCGCCTCGCCGCAGTCACGGACCGGCCGAGGCTGGAGCCCCCGCCGAGAGAGGTGGGCACCCAGGCGGTTCGTCGCCCGCCCCCCCTCGCCGACGATGAGCACCAGCGGTCGTGCCAATCGTCGCCCTCCAAGTCGCCCGCGTGCGCCCAAACCGCGGGGGGAGGGAGGCTAAGCCTCCACGCTCCGGCGTTCAAGGGGCGATCGGGATGGCGCGCGCATGAATCCACGCGCCGTGGAGGGGATCCCGAGCCGCCGCCCCGCCCGGTCGGCACGGATGAAGGCTCCACGCGGCTCGTCGGATAGCCTCTCGCACTCTGCGTCGGGGCGTGGCACCGTGAGGGTGCCGGGGGGTACGGAATAGCCCCCGGCCACGAATGCAATCAATGGTTGCATGAGTGCAGATTCATCGCTTGGGCTCGACGGACGCGCATCGCGCGCTCAGGCATCAACGGATCTCTCAAGCCGGAACGAGCCGCCGGCAGCGCAATCGACTACTCTTCCTCCCTCTGCGTCGGGGCGTGGCGCAGCTTGGTAGCGCGCTTGACTGGGGGTCAAGAGGTCGCTGGTTCGAATCCAGTCGCCCCGACCACTCTTCCCTCCGCTCCAGAAGCGGGGCCTAGGTGTCGAGCCCCGCCTCGCCGAGGCATTGATCGAGCATGTGCTCGACGCCCAGCTGCCGTGACCAGAGGCGCAGATACCCAAGGTCCAGGGCTCCGCGTTGGACCTTCATCACGCCGACGACATCGCGAAGCTGACGCTCCAGCACGTTGCCTGATCGCGCGTGCCAATCGAGCTTCCTGAGAATGATGTCCTCGGGCGTGGCCACCGGGACCTGGATCTCCGGTGCATCGGGTAGCTGGACACGCTGGCATCGGCCTAGCTCGGAGGCGTCGAGCGACGAGCGACCCGCGGGGAAGAAGTCGATCTCGACGTGCCAATCCCTGTGCAAGGCACTGAAGGGACGATGCTCCGCAAGGGCCCGCCGGACGCTGTCTTCCCAGATGTCGAACGTCGGTTGGAGTGCGGCGACGAATGCCGCAACAAGCGCGTCGGGCAGCTCGATGAGCACGTCAATGTCGTTCGTGGCGCGGACTTCCCCATGAACGCTGCTGGCAAGGGATCCGCCAACGGCGTAGCGGATCCCGAGAGATCCAAGCAGGCTGTCGACGTGACCGAGGATGCGAAACAGATCCGTGAGCACCTCAGCGTCCCTTGACGTCGGGATCCCATCCATACACGCGAATCATGGTCGCGCAATCGACCCGGCGTGACAGCAGGCGAAGTCGATTCTCCGCCTCCGTCGCATCGGGGTAGCGAGCCCTCAGCCCCCCCAGCGCAAGCTGTTCCGCCATGCGCCCGAGGGCCGCGACGTGCGCGAGCTTCTCCACGGCCGACATGCACCGGTAACGCTCAAACAAGCGCTCCTCGGTCTCCCGGTCGGTGTCCATGGACTGGGTGCGGTACATGGATCCGATTCTACCCATCGGCGCCGACCCCGGCACAGGCCTGGAGGCGCGAGCAGGGGCCTATCCGTCGTAGCGGACGAGCACGGCCTCGTACCAGGGCATACCGAGTGCGGGCACATCCCATGAACCATCGTCACCGTCTCGCGGTCCCCCACTAGGAAGATCAAGCCACTTGGGGGATCCCGTGGGCCTGCCACCAAGCGGTGCCCAGAGGCAATGCAGCCAGCACCGCGAGCCTAGGGCCTCGGACGCCGGGTGCGCCTGCCGCTCTGCTGCGATCATGCGGTCGTGTTGGCCCCACCTCGATCGTTCTTGAGGTTTGCCCGCACTCGGTACCCCCAGCTTGATCATGCATGAGGTTTTCCCGCACTCGGTATGCTCCGATCGGTCGCGCCCCGATGATCATCGCGGAATCAGAGCGCTGGCATCGGGCGAGAGAACGAGATGACGAGCATTCGCCGGGGAACGCAGGGCGAGATCGTGGCCTTCAAGTGCCGCACCTGCGACGAGTGGCACAAAGGGCCCATCCAGTCGCTGGGCGCCGACACGCCCGACTTCGTCGCTCACATGTCCGACGAGGAACGGGAGAAGTACCTCACGCTGACCAGTGACCAGTGCATCCTGACGAGGGAGCATCGCACCGACTATCTCGTCCGCGGGTGCCTGGAGATCCCCGTCATCGACGGCCCGAGTCCGTTCACGTTTGGCGTGTGGGTGTCACTCAGCGAGGAGAACTTCAACCGCACGACGGAGCTTTGGGAGGCGCCTGGACGAGAGAGCGAACCGGCCTACTTCGGCTGGCTCTGCACTCGGCTCCCTGGCTACGCCGACACCATGAACCTGAAGACCTGGGTCCAGACCCAACCTGTCGGCCAGCGGCCACTGGTAACCGTGTTCGAGCCGACGGACCACGCGCTCTTCATCGAGCAGCGTGATGGCATCAACGTCGAGCGGCTCATCCTGATCATCGAACAGGCGTTCCACTAGCGGGCAGCGCGTGCGGCGAGGGAGCTCACCCTTCGACCGCTGCCTTCAGTCGCTCGACCGCCTCGTCCCATTGGGCTGCCGCACGGGTCAAGTAGTCCCGTGCCCGGACGATCCGATCCGGCCTCAACCTGAAGCGGGTCTCCCTCCCGACGCGCTTCGACGACACGAGGCCTGCTTGTTCGAGCACATGCAGGTGCTTGCTGACGCCCTGACGCGTCAGCTCGAGGCCTCGTGTGAGCTGGGCGATGGACAGATGGCGTCCGCTCTGAAGTCGAGAGACGAGCTTGAGGCGGGTGGCGTCGCCCAGCGCGGCGAAGACGCTAGCGTTCGACATGGGCCGTGATGTTGCAGGCCTGGGTGTCCCAGCCGTCGATGTTCGAGCGCAGGATCTCCAGCCGCTTCGATTCGGGGAACTGCAGGAAGCCCTGCTCGGTGATGGTGAGCCGGGTTCCTGACTCGGTGGGCTCCAGGCGGAACTCGACCCGCACCTTGGCGTCGGGGGCGTACTCCGTGTCCGGGTCGATCGCGCTTGGCGGCCACGAGAACGCGAAGACGCGTTCGGGGTCCATCCGCTCGGTCACGGACTCCCACTTCATGTGCTCGCACCCGGGATAGGCCATGGTCCCCGTCGTCGTCTTGCCGACCTCGAACGGTCCGTCGAGGCGGACACGGAACCACGCTCCGAACTCCTCGTGGTCTGCAAGGGCCTTCCAGACTCGCGCCACGGGCGCAGCCAGCTCCACGATGCGCACGATTCGGTCTTGGTGCTCCTGCGTGTCCATGGCGCAGCCTCCGCTCCGTCCGACCGTACAACTGGCATCTACATCATGCAACCCTTTGGTTGCATGATTGTCGCTGAGCGACGGCAGGTTGGTTCCTACCGCGTCGTCACATCGGCAATCCCGAGGTCGCCCAACATGCCTTGCACTGCGGAAACGACGTCGTCACCGACACCCTCGTCAACGCGGAGCGTCACGGGGACTTCGGCGGGCGGGTCTCCCCGGGTTGCGAGGTCCTGCTCGATGACGCTGCGCAATCCCTCGATGGCAGCGTCGCGCACACGGGCCGAGGACGGCTCGGGAACGTGGCAATGCCACTCGCCCCGGCGGAACTCGGAGTCCAGCCGGCCCGGCTGGCTCTGGTGAACGCTCTGGTCCGCGAGGTGCACCCGAATCGATTCCCGATCCAGTACGTTCGGGAGGACTTGTGGCTCCGGCTCGCGCGAGGGAGGCCAGAGCATCCACGCAACCAGGGCAGCCAGCATGACGATCGCCGCCTTGGCAACCGCTCCCAGGCATGCGTCCAACCGGTCAGCGCTCACGGGCGAGACAGGTAGCTCATTCGGCCGCCGTCGGAGAGGACGAGGGCATCGCCGTCGCGAGCGAGGGTGTCGACGCTCGTGTGCGTGCCCGGGATCACGCTACCGTCCAGCGTCATGACCGAGAGCTCGACCGTGGACGCAGTCGCCACGGCGGTGCCCGCCAGGGTGTGCGTCGTGGAGCCGCGTCGCACCTCGAGGCGCCACGCGCCATTCCCTTCGATCTCCAGCGCGTACGCGGACGCCGCAAAGACCTCGCGCAGTCGCGCGTCCCGTTCGGCTCGAGCCGAGGGCGTGATGGAGCTGGCGGGGATGGCGTCGATCGTGCGATCGAGATCAATCGCGTAGACACCTGCGACGGCGGCCAGCTCGTCGGGCGTGACGCCGCCCCCACCGTCCGACGAACCACAGCCGGCGAAGCAGGTCAGCGCGATGGCGAGGGCGAACCTCACGGGAGCTCCTCGTCGGCCAGAACCGCCGTGTGGCTGGCGGGCGCGGCGCCGTCGCGGACGAAGGCCGCCTCGGTTTCGACGGCTTCCCAGAGGAGACGCGTGACGTGCGACGGCGTGACGCGCGCAGGGACGACGACGCTGCAGGCCCCGAGGCCGACGTTGCCGTCCGCGTCTTGGGCCCGTACCCCCACGAGGTACGAGCGCCCCGGGGAGGAAGGGACTGCAGGCGACAGGGCGAGCGCCGAGGGTGCCGAGAAGGTGGCGGGAACCGCAGGCAGCAGATCGTCGGTCGCGACCAAGAGCGTGCAGTCGACGTCTGCGGTCGCGTCCTGACCGTCGGATCGGGCCACCGAGAGCCCGACGTCCACCAGGGCTCCCGCATCCGGGCGCAGGATCCACGTTGCCACCTCACAGGTGACGCTCGGCGGCTCGAAGGCCTCGCGCACCGCGGCCAGCGTGTCTCGCGTCACGTCCCCGAGGGAGCCGTCCTCGTAGGCCAGGATGTTCAGCGTGAACGTGCGTGGCATGTACGTACGGATCGTGGTTTCGGTCGTCGCTGCGTTCCAGACAGGGGGACGAATCACCCAGTCAGGCGAGTCGATGGCCCAGGTGCGACCGTCGCCGTAGATGAAGTAGCCGTGCGGGAACATGCCCTTGCACTCGCCGCCGACGTACAGGTCCTGCTCGTCCAGCGGGATGAGCGCGCTGTTGTCGTAGCGCATGCTGGCAAACCCCTCGCCGGCTGCCAGCTCCTGGAACTCGGTGAGGCGCGGGAAGATGTAGTTGTTCCAGGTGACGAGCCGGTTCGGGTTGCCGGCACGTGCGGCGGTGGCCATGCGCTCGAACGGCGCGGGGTAGTACACGATGCCGTCGTCGAACCACCAGCCGTCCAGGCGCGAACCGTAGCGCTGCCCGATCTCCGTGATGATCGACTCCCACGTGTCCACGAAGGTCGTCTTGTCGTCCTCGTCGAAGCCCTGTTCGGCCCACCACGCGGGATCGCCGTGACCGACGTGGTAGTAGAGGACGAGACGGATGCCACGGGCATGCAGGCGATCGGCGATCTCGCCGATCAGATCGCGTTCACTCGTGCGCCCGGGGAGCACCGCGTCCACGGATGCGAGCGGCGCCGCGATGTAGTACGTGGCCCACGAGGTTGCCAAGAGCAGGTAGTCGGCGCCCGTGTCCGCGACGGCCGCCACGAACGCATCGACGTCGAAGTCCCGCACCTTGTCGGCCCACGCCTTCCTGGCGCCCGTGGGTGGATAGGACCACTCCCCCCAGACCACGCCCACGCCGTACTTCGCCCGCTGGAACCAGTCGTCCTTCGAGCGAGCCGCGGCGGCGCGGTCACGAAGGCCGGGCGCCGCTGCAACCGGCACGAGTTCGATCGAGAGCAGCTCCAGGGTGCTGGCCGCGTCGGCCCCCAGGGTCAGCGCGATCGTGCTCGTACCCGAGGGCAGGTACAGCGGCGCCTCGAACGTCGCGCGCTGCCAACCCTGCTCGGACAGCATCAAGAAGGAGGCGCCAAGCCCGCTCGACAGCTGGAGCTGGGTGCCGATCGGCCCGGAGACGAGCAGTGTGCACTCGTAGGACGTCGCCTCCGGCGCCGCCACCTGCCACGACCACGCCTGCGAGGCCAGCGCCCAGCCGCTGCCCCAGGAGCGCTTGGGCGCTCCCAGACTACGGATGGTCAGCGTGTCGGTGCGCTCGGCCCGATCTGCCATCAGGTACGTGATGTCTGCCGTCGCGAGGGGGACGGGAACCTCGCCCGTCTGGGGCGCGGCCTGCGCGAAGGGGAATCCCGTCGCGAGCAGCAGGAGGGCGGCGGCCACGATCCGCCCTGCCACACGGTTGTGGCGGGTGCGGTGTCCTGGGTCCAACCTGCCTTGCATGCGCGGATGCTACGGGCGCAGCGCTGCTGGGCCCATCGCGATCGCTGCCGCCATCGCCATCCGGTGGTCCTTCTGCCAGGGGGCGCCCAACTGCTTGCCTGCGGCGGCAATCAGGTCGTCGATCGTCTCGCGGCCGAGGGCGCCTGCGGCCCTGTCGAACACGGTCTTGGCCTCGTACCAGGCGACCTTCCAGCCACGTGCGGTCGCGGCCTCGGCGAGGGCGTGGCGGAACATCACGGTGTCGGCCACGCACTGTGCTCGGTAGTCGGCAAGACATCCTTCGACGGTGTCGGGGAGTGGCGGGCACGCGCGCAGGGCAATGGCGCCGACGGGCGCTTCCACGTCGTGCGCCAGGGCCTCGAGCGCTTGGGCGGCGCAGCGCATGGCGGAGGCCCGCACCTTCTCCACCAGGGCCAGCGCGTCCCCCACGGGCAGCTTCTGGCCCTCGTGGTGGTGAGGCAGCACGGGGAGGCCCTCGTCCACCAGCTCGACGCGCCGACGGTCGAGCACCGTCGCGTCGGGTCCCACGGTCACGAGGACGGCCCAGCCGGCGTGGTCGGCCACGCCCACGGCAGCGGTGGAGCGCTTGGACGGCTTCGACATGAAGGGCCCCCGGACGTGGAAGAGCGAGCGTTCTACAATGGCCGTCGCCGACGCAAACGCTCGGCAACCGGGAGGCCCGATGTCCCTGGACGATGTGCTGGTTGGCCACTACGGCGAGGGCGGGCTCCTGGCGTCGATCGAGGCGGGCTTGCGAGCGATGGGCAAGACGCCTGGGCGGCTCCAGATCGACGACTTGGCACCCGTCGACGAGTTCCACATCGGAGGTCGGCAGGCCACGACGCTGCTCGGCCAGCACCTGGCGGTGCAGCCGGACATGGCGCTGCTCGACGTGGGGTGTGGCATCGGAGGCCCCGCCCGCTTCTTCGCCACCACGTTCGGCTGTCGCGTGACGGGTGTCGATCTGACGCCGGAGTACATCGACGTCGCGCGTGCGTTGACCGAGTGGACGGGATTGTCCGCGCAGGCCGGCTTCGATGTCGGGAGCGCCCTCGACATGCCCTTCGAGGACGCTTCCTTCGATCGGGCCACGCTCTTGCACGTAGGCATGAACATCGAAGACAAGGCCGGTTTGGCCCGCGAGGTGTTCCGCGTGCTTCGTCCGGGAGGGCGTTTCGGCGTCTACGACGTCATGCGCCGCCAGACAGGCGCGATCGAGTACCCCGTGCCGTGGTCGTCGCTTCCCACCACGAGCTTCGTGGACACGCCGGAGACGTACCGACGTGCCCTGACCGATGCGGGGTTCGAGCTGGTCGAGGAACACGATCGCCGCGACCTGGCCGAGCAGTTCGTTGCGGCACTCCTCGCGCGGGCCGCGGAGGGTGGCGGTCCTCCGCCTCTCGGCCTGCACGTGCACATGGGCAAGGAGGCGCCGCGCAAGATCTCGAACATGGCGGCGGCGGTGCGAGCGGGCATCATCGGGCCCATGGAGATCGTCGCGGCCAAGCCCGGCTAGCTCGGCCCCGCTACTCGGACGTCGTCGGCTCGTCGCGGGGAGTGATCACGGGGCCGGGAGCGGGCGTGCCCTCGGGAAGGCGCCGCTCGCGGAGCTCCCAGGTGGGCAGCTCGAGGTCTTGCCAGTTGCTGCGCGTCAGGCGCTGCGGGTGGACGTCCCACGGGACGCGGTACGCCCACACGGTGATGGCCGGGCCGGGGAGCGGGACGAAGCGCGTGCGGTCGGCGCCGATGCCGTCCTTGCGGTAGTTGCGCGACTCGAGGATGTAGGGCTTGGACGGCACGCCCCAGTCGCCGCGCTCGTCGCGCACCTGGAGGCGCCCCACCGTCAGCGTGACCTGCACCACGATGGCACCGGCGCTGAAGCCCTGGTCGAGCAGGCAGTAGTCCTTGTGGTTGTCGAGCCAGATCGTGCGCCCGGACGGACCCACGGCCCAGTACTCGAGCGTCGTCTTGGTCTTGGAATTGGGCGAGGACTTGCCGTCGGGCCACGTCTTGAGGTCGACGAACTGCTCGGAGACGTCGGCCTTGATCCAGAGCGCTTCGCGGGCGTGCTCTTCGAGGAGCTCCTCGGGCAACCAGTAGTAGTGGTTGAGGTAGTACCAAAGGCGGCCGCCCGCGCCCGCGTAGAAACTGCGCTGCGAGCCGCGCGGGACGAAGCCGCCGGGCCCGTCCTTGCCGCCGGGGCTGACGCCGGGCGCGGCAGCGTCGGTCGGAACCACGACATCCTCGGCCCGGGCCCCCACGACGAGGCCGAGCAGGAACGCGAGGCAGAGGACCGTGCGGCGACCTCCCATGCTCGTGGGAACGCACGCGCCCGCGCGGCGCAACGGTATTCCGCGAGGCGAGTGCTCAGCGCACGCGGTAGGGCGCCGGCAGGTGCTCGCGAACCCAGGCCGTCTCGTGGTGGTCCAGGGCGCCCGGGTCGGGAGCATGCCCTGGCTCTACGCGCGCGTGCAGCACCTCGAGCGTGCGCCGGTCGCGCTGGCTCACGACGGGGATGCCATGGCGCATGAGCAGGGCGGTGGCGACCCCGGCCCCGCGCTGGTAGCGACGGTCCGGCACGAGGCGGCAGCCATCGCTGATCACCTGCGAGCCGCAGGCGCCGCTCATGTCGAGCAGCACGGCGAACAACACGCCGGCCTCCTGCGCGCGGGCGAGCATGGCGCGCGCGCCGCGGAGCATGCCGTCGGTCAGGTCGGTGCCGTGCTCGTCGAGCACGCGGGCACGGCCGTCCAACACGTCGAAGCCGTCACCCCCGTGGATGTCGGGCATGCCGCGGGGCGTCCCGATGCCCGTGTCCTCGGGGCAGAACGGAACGGCCTTCACGCGGGGCGAGCGAACGAAGGCCGGCAGGCCCGCCGGCAGCCCCATGTCGGTGCCGTCGACGCCACAGGCCCAGCCGAGCATGCAGCCGCTCACCAACACGGGCCACGGATGCGCTTCGGTGGGCGCAGGCCATGCGGCGATCAGCTCGTGGTGATCGACGAGACGCACGTGGCGTGGCTACGCCTCGTCCTTCAGCGCCGCGAGGACCTCGGCCGGATGCTCGGCGGCCTTGCGCACGAGCGGCCAGTGCTTCTTCACCTTGCCGTCGGGGCCGATCCAGACCGTGCTGCGGATCACGCCCATCACCTTCTTGCCGTACATCATCTTCTCGCCGTACGCGCCGTAGGCCGTCAGCACCTTCCGCTCCGGATCGGCCAAGAGCGGGAAGGGAAGATCGTGGGCTTCGATGAAGGCCACGTGTCGCTCCGGCTTGTCCGGCGAGATGCCCACGAGGGCGGCGCGACGCTTCAGCTTGGGCCACAGGTCGCGGAAGGCGCAGGCCTCCTTCGTGCAGCCCGGCGTCATGTCCTTGGGATAGAACCAGACGACCACGTCGCGACCGGCGAAATCGGCCAGCGCGACTTCGCGCCCCTTGGCGTCGGGCAGCCGGAACGCCGGCGCCTTCTTGCCCACTTGGATGCCCATCGAACCGGCTCCTCCCGCCCGCAGGATGCGGAGGCCGGATCCTACCCGTCAGACCCCGGAGCGGGGCGGCCCCCGGCTACACTTCGGGCCGAGCGCGGGACCGGAGGGGTACCCGTGCCAGCCGACGTCCGTCGGGCAGGCGGGAGAGGATCCAGACGTGGCCGGTGAAGGCCCCCAGTCCGGCCATGAGGTCGTCTTCGAAGGCGTCCTCCTGCGCGATCGCTACCGCGTGGACCAGAAGCTGGGCCAGGGCGGGATGGCGAGCGTGTACACCGCCACCGACACCGAGCTCGGCCGCAAGGTCGTGGTCAAGGTGCCGCTCGGCCACGTCATCCGCGGCGAGGGCTTCAAGGAGCGCTTCGAGCTCGAGGTGAAGGGGCTCGTCGACACCGAGCACCCCCACGTGGTCTCCATCCTCGCCCGCGGCGACTACCGCGGCATCCCGTACTTCGTCATCCAGTTCCTGCGCGGCGGGTCGCTGGAGGACCGCATCGGCCAGCGGCCCGAAGAGCCGCGTGACGTGCTGGGCTGGCTGCCGTACATCGCCGACGCACTGGACTTCATCCACGGCAAGAACATCGTCCACCGCGACGTGAAGCCCGCGAACATCCTCTTCGACGAGTCGGGCAACGTGTTCTTGTCGGACTTCGGCGTGGCCAAGGCCTTGGGCCAGGACTCGGCGCTCACCTCCGTCGGCTTCACGGTGGGCTCCCCCCACTACATGGCGCCCGAGCAGGCCACGGGCGGCGACGTCGGCCCGGCGTCGGACCAGTACGCGCTCGCCGTCACCGTCTACGAGAGCCTGGCGCAGACGCTGCCCTTCGACGGGACGAACCCGCTCGAGATCCTGGTCAAGAAGGGCAGCCAAGACCCCAAGCCGCTTCGGGGCATCCGCGACATCCCCGCCGCCGTGTCCGACGTCGTGCTGCGCGCGCTCGCCCGCGAGCCGTCCGAGCGCTGGCCCTCGTGCACGGCCTTCGCCGAGGCCTTCGAGGCCGCCGTCTGGACCAGCGACACACACGCCACGCCCGGGGCGCGTACGCCTGCTGCGCCCGCTCGCAAGACGATGGGCGGATCGCTTGACATCAGCGGGCTCACGCTGCTCGGCCACTACAAGGTGGGCAAGCGCCTGGGCAGCGGTGGCATGGGCACCGTGTACGAAGCCGAGGACACCGACCTCGGCAAGACGGTCGTCATCAAGGTGCCCCATCCGCGCCTCCTGCTGGAGCGCGGCTTCCTCGATCGCTTCGAGCGCGAGATCACGCAGCTGCTGCGGCTCGAGCACCCGAGCATCGTGCGCGTGCTGGCCCGCGGCGAAGTGGACGGCTTCCCGTTCTACGTGCTCCAGCACCTGAAGGGCGGGTCGCTGTCCGATCGCCTCAAGCAGGCCCCGGATCGCCAGCAGTCCGCCGAGGACGTGCTGCCCTGGTTCGAGGCCACGGCCAAGGCACTCGACTTCCTGCACTCGCGCGGGCTCATCCACCGCGACGTGAAGCCGGGCAACATCCTGTTCGACGAACACGACCACGCCTTCCTGAGCGACTTCGGCATCGCCAAGGCCCACGGCGAGCAGGACACGCGGCTCACCACCACCAACACCGGCGTGGGCTCACCGCGCTACATGGCGCCCGAGCAGGCCGGCGAGAAGTTCGAAGGCCGCGCCGACCAGTACGCCCTGGCCACCACCGTCTTCGAGGCGCTGACCGGGCGCGTGCCGTTCCCCGACGGCACGGCGCTCGAGATCATGATCAAGAAGATGCAGGAGACGCCCCCGGCGGTGGGCGACTACGTCAAGGGACTGCCCGACGGCGTATCGGACGCCATCCGGCGCGCGCTCTCCGGCGATCCGGACAAGCGCTTCCCCACGTGCCGTGCGTTCTTCCTCGCGTTCAAGCGCGCCCTGCGCGGTGAGGACCTCGCTTCCAAGCGTCCGGCCGTCGCGCCCCCTGCGGCGGCTCCGCCTGCCCCGGTCGCCCCCGCCGCGCCTACCCCGCCTCCCGTCGCCAAGCCGCTCGCCACCGCGCGGGCCACGCCGCCGCCGGTACGCACCACGGGCACGCGACCCGGAACGCGTACGGGCACGCGAACGACCTCTCCTCGCACGCCGCAGGCCGACCGCTCGATGGGCGTCACGGCCGCGCAGGCTGCAGCACCGGTGGCACGTCGCAAGGTGGCCGCCATTGCCGTGAGCGACGTCGGCTTCGTCGTCGCTTTCTTGCTGGTGGCCGCCCTCGCGCGGCTCGGCCCCTGGGTGCGCTTCGCGCTGCCCCACGAGCTGCTTGCCAACCTTGGCGCGGACACGGCAACGATGCTCTTCGCCTGGGGCGTGCCGGCCGTGGTGCTCGCCCTGGGCCACGGCATCTTGCTGCAGCGCCGCGGCGTGGCGCCGCTCTGGGCGTTCGCCCTGGCCACGCTCAGCGGCGCGGCGCTGGCGATCCTGCTGCTGCTCTCGGGCGTGCAGGTCCTCGGCGCGGACGTGCCGTTTCATCCCCTGGGTGCGCTCGCGAGTCTCGTGGCGGGCGCCTCGCTCGGTTTCTGCCAGTGGCTCGTGTTCGAACGGCGTCTGGATGCTCCGCTTCGCTGGTGGGGTGCGACGGCACTGGGCACGGCAGTCGGGGGCGCGTTGATCGAGTGGGGTCCTGCCCGCGGCGACGCGCTGTACGCCACGGTCGTCGTGGCCGGCTTGCTCACGGGCGGCCTGCAGTGGCTCGCCTTGCGTCGCATGACCGCCGGCACGGCGCAGCAGGGAGGTCGCTCATGACCTCCGCCACCACCACCCTGCTCGACCAGCGCTACGAGCTGGTCGAGCGCGTGTTCAGCGAGGGCAACCAGGCCGCGTACCTGGCGCGTGACCTCGTGCGCGGTGAGGAGCTGCTGCTGTTCCTCGTGCCGCCGGCCAAGCGCCTGAGCCCGGAGGCCGACACGGCACTCTGCGCCTCCATCGAAGAGGCGTTCGACGTGGCCGCACCGAGCCTGCTGCCCATCCTCGACCTGCGCACCACGGGCGACCACCGCTTCCTCGTGATGCCGCGTCCCGATGGGGCGAATGCCTGGGGCCAGTTCACGGGCAAGGGCGCCGGCACGATGTCGCCCGAGGCCGTGTGTGCCGTCGCCGACGACCTCGTGCAGGCCGCGCGCGCTGCGCATCGCCACGGCACGCTGCTCGGCTGCTCGCCCAAGCAGGTGTGGATCCGTCCGAAGGGCGGAGCGCAGGTGCAGTTCTTCTGGATCGGCCGCGACCAGCGGGGCGTGGATGCGGGGACCACCGACGCCGCCTTGATGGCAGCCGGCGCCGAGGGCACCTACTTCCGCGCCCCGGAGGTGGGCGAGGGCCGTGCCGCCGATCCCGCCGCGGCCGATCAGTACTTCATCGGCGCGTTGCTCTACGCCTTGCTGACGGGCGAGGTACCCGGTGGTCGGCTCGCGCCCGTACGCCAAGCGCGGCCCGACGTCCCCGCCCCCATGGCCAAGGCCGTCGAGCGCGCGCTCGCCGCCGACCCGGCCGCGCGTCATCCCGACCTCGAGCGCATGCGCGCGGAGCTCTATCGCCGCCGTCCGCGTGTGGGCTTCGTGCTGCCGCTGTTGGTTCTCCTCGCCGGCTTGCTGGCGGGACGCGCGCTCTTCCGGGGAGGCGCGTCCACATCCTCGTGGGAGCTGGATCCGGCGCGCGAGGCACGTCGCGCGGCGGCGTTCGCCGCGCGGCGGGTGGAGCCGGTTGCCGTGCCCGAGCCGAGTTCGGCCGCACGACAGCGCTTCCAGGGCGCCTACGACGACGACGAGGGCAGGCAGCTCGTTCTCTCGCCCGAGGGCTCGTGGGCGCTCTCCGGCCACGGCAGCGAGGGCGTGTTGCGCGGCGCGTGGCACGACGTGCCGGGTGAGGACGGTGCGCTGCGCCTGACCCGCGTCGAGGGCGGCGAGGACGTCGTACGATTCGTGGTCCGTGGCGCGCCCGATGCGTGGACGGCCACGGACACCGCGAGCGACGAACGCTTCTCCCTGCGCAAGGCCGGTTGGTACGACGCCGACGCTCGCCTCGGTCCGCTGGTCGAGGTCGACGAGCCGCTGCGGGGATCGCGCGTCGGCGGCACGGCGCGCGTCGCTGGCCGGGTTCGCGTTCCGGGTACGCGGTTGCGCGTCAACGACGATGAGGTCGTTCTGGACGGCCTCCGCTTCGAAGCCACCATCGCACTCGACGACGCGACCCCGGGGCCCGCGGAGATCCATGTCCGCGCCACGGCGCCCGACGGGTTCACGGTGCAGGAAGCCCGATCGGTGGTGGTCGAGGGACCGGCCCCCTCGTTGGACTGGACGGAAGCCACGCTGGAGGAGCGCGAGGGCGTATGGCACCTCGCCGTCGCGGGCCGTGCCGCTCCCGTGGGCGCCGGCGCGGTGCTCACCGTCAACGACGAAGAGGTCGACCTCGGGGCCGACGGCGCGTTCCGCTTCGAGCGCAAGGGCGCTGATGCGATAGCCCATGCGTTCGCGGAGGTCGCGTACCGAGGCCCCGACGGGCGGCTCATCCGCAAGCTCGCGTGGCCTGTCGTCCGCGGGGCGCCCACGAGCGCCGTAGCCCAGTCGCTCGCCGAGGCGCGCACCGCGCTCGAGGGAGACCGCACGGAGGACGCCGAGCGCGCGCTCCGCGCCCTGCGTCGCGGCGGCGGCCTCGTCGAGGAGCTGCCCGCCGACCTGCTCGCCAAGCTCGTGCGCAGCACCCAGCTGCCGCAGCTGCAGCTGGACGCGTGGCGCGAGCCGCCGGAGTTCTATCCGAACGACGGCACCCGCGAGGTGACGGTCTCCGGCAGCACGGACTGGTGTGGCCCCGACGACGAAGTGCTCGTGGCCGGCCGGCGCGTCGACGTGCGCGACGGACGCTTCGAGACGCGCGTGCAGCTGCCCGGCATCGGCGCGCAGACCGTGCGCGTGGAGATCCGTCGCGCGGGCGAGGCCGTGGCGCGTCGCGACATGAACGTGCTCATGGCCGACCACGATGCAGACTTCCGCGCGGCCACGGGTCAGGCGCCCGCGCCCGAGCAGGTCCGTGCCTCGGCCCGGTTCGGCCTGCCCCTCGTCGTCGAGAACAAGCTGGGCATGAAGTTCGTGCTCGTACCGCCTGGTTCGTTCCCGCGCGCGGTCGCCGGCAGCGTCATCAGCATCCAGCTCACGCGCCCCTACTACTTGCAGACCACCGAGGTCACGCGCGCCCAGATCGAGGCGCTGGGCGGCAAGGGCGGGCCCACGGCGTACAAGACCCGGAGCCCGCAGAGCATCTCACTTGGCGGCGCGACCGGACCGGCGGTGTCGGTGTCGCGCCTCGCAGCCCAGTCCGCCGCGGTCAAGCTGGGCGAGCGCGAGGGCCGCACCTACCGGCTGCCGACGGAAGCGGAGTGGGAGTGGGCCGCCCGTTCCGGCGACGTGACGGGCAAGCAGCCGTGGAGTCGCGACCGCAGCGACATCGACGCCATCGCCAACTTCGCGGACCGCTCGATCAAGGCGCTCGTGCCTGGCTGGCCGGCCACGATGTATGACGAGCGTGTGGACGACGGCTCACCGGGGACGTGGCAAGCGGGCCGTGGGCGAGCCAACGCGTTCGGCGTGCGCGATCTGTTCGGCAACGTCGCCGAGTGGACCGGCGACGGCTTCGCGCCCCTCGGTGCCGACGTGACCGAGGACCCCTTCGTCGACCCGATCGGCAAGCCGGGCGTCGTGCGGGGCGGAGGCTGGCGCGACTTGGCCGAGAAGCAGGGCTACGACGTTCGCGAGAGCCGATCCGAGCGCGACGAGGAGCCGAGCGTGGGCTTCCGTCTCGTGCTGTTGCCGGAGCGCGGCTCATGAGCGCGCCCCGCACCCCTGCCGAAGCGCTGGCTGTCCTGGGCCTCGCTGCGGACGCGCCGCGCAGCGCGTGGGAGCCGGCGTGGAAGGCCAAGCGCAAGCCCCTGCTGAAGAACCTCAACCAGTACGACGCCGGCAAGGAGCCGCCCGACGTCGTGGCCGCGCTGGAGGAGGTGGAGTCGGCGTGGCGCATCCTGCGTGACCTGCCCGCCGTGACGGCCGCGCCGGCGGATGCTGCAGAGGGCGATGACGCGCCGTCGGGCGGCGGCACGAGTGCTGCCTCCCACGCCACGGTGCGACCGCTGCTCGACGCCGGGGCCCTCCTCTTCGAGCGCTACGAGACCCGCACGCTGATCTCGCACCGCCCGGAGGGGGACACCTATCGCGTGCGCGACCGCCAGCGCGGCGTGGACGTGGCCCTGAAGATCGTCGACACGGCCGTCGTGCGGGACGCACGTCAGCGCGCCCAGCTGCGCCAGGACCTCCTGGCGGCGCGCCGAGCCATCCACCCCGGCGTCGTGCGCGTGCTCGACGTGCTCGACCTGCAGCACACGTTGGTCGTCATCAGCGCCCTGCCGCGCGGCACCAACCTGTGGGATCGCGTGCTCGATGGGCCCGCACGCGGCAAGGGGCTCGAGCGACGTGACTTCGAGCGCGTTGCGCGCGGTGCGCTCGAGGCGCTCGCCGAGCTCCACGCCTCGCAGGTCCACGGTGCGATCCGGCCCGAGAGCGTCTGGATGGACGACGAGGGTCGCGTCCAGCTCTCCGACCACGGCTTCGCCCACGTGGTGCCGGCACTGCGTGAGCGGCGCCTCTCGCGCACCAAGCTGGGTACGGCCTATTGGGCGCCGGAGCAGCTGCGCGCCTCGGATGCGGAATCCGAGCTGATCGACCAGTACGCACTGGCCCTCGTGCTGTACGAGGCGCTGGCAGGCCGACCGTCCGTCGGACGCACGGTCCGCATCAACACGTTCCGCCGCGACATCCCGGGTCGCCAGCGCGCTGCGATCGAGCGCGCTCTCAACACCAACCCGGACCGCCGCTTCGCCGACGTGGACGCGTGGGCGCACGCTGCGTTCGGCAGCGTGGCTACGGAGCGCACCACGCCGCGCGCAACGGGCGCCCTGGCGAGCGCGCTGCCGGCGCTGGTCGGGGTGGCGCTCGCCGTGGGTCTTGCGCTCTCGCCGGTGGGTGCCGGAGTCCGCGACCGAGCTGCTGCGGCCGTGGATCGCTGGAGCGTGGCGGAGGCCGCGGCCGACGAGGTCGACGGCGACGTGCGCGGCCTCCGACGCTTGGCCGCGCGACTGGCCACGCAGCGCGAGTCGCTACCGAAGGACGCCCAGGAGCGTCTGGACGCGGTGATCCAGCAGGTCGAACACGCGAGCCTGGATGCCGACGCACGACGCGAGGCAGGCGCCACGCTCGCCACGTTGGTCGGCGATGTGGTTGCCTCCGCCCGGGACGCTGCTCTCGCGGCGCGAGGTGACGCCGATGCGGCGTGGGACGCCGTGGAGGCCAAGCTCTCCGCCCAAGCGGAAGCCGCAAGGACCGCCCTCGAGGCCGCGGAGCGGGAGCTCGCAGGTGGCGCCGCCGAGGATGTGACGCGGGCTGCGTGGCGCGCCGCGGACGTCCGTTCCACACACGATGCGATTACCCAGGCCGCCGCGTCTCGCCATGCTCTCGCGAACGGCGGCGCGCACGTGGCAGGCGGCGAGCGAGCCCTTGCTCGTGCCTTGGCCGCGCGCGCCGTGGGTGACGAAGGCGCCACGACGACGGCCTACGAGGCGGCGCGTGATGCGTTCACGGCGGCGACGGCGCAGGCCCAGGCCCTGCTGGAGCAGCTGGAACGCGCTGCGCCGGCCGAGGCGGTCGATCCCACCGAGGTCCCGTTCGACGAGGAGGCTCGACGCGCCGTTCTCGCCCTGTGCATGCCTCCGGCCGAAGACCTCGTGGCGATGCCTGGTGGTGCTCCCGACGTGACCGAGGCCGTCCGCACGTTGCGCGAAACGCTGATGGCCAGCGCAGAAGGGCGGGTCCTGATCAGCGATCACGGCCGGCGTGGCGGGCTCGCGGTGGAAGGAACCTGCGCCGGGCGCACACTGCGCGCCGCGGCGACGTGGCGCGTCGACGAGCGGAGCGACCGACTGCTCGTCTCCGTGCTCGAGGACGACCGGGTCGTTGCGTTGCCTGCCACTGAAGTCGCGGGACGCCTGGAGCCTCCCACCCCCACCCAGCTCGTCGCCTTGCTCGCCCCGCAGGCCGCCACCGAGCGCGCCTTGTGGAGCCGCCACGCCGCCGACGAGACGCCGCTGCCGCGTCCCGTCCTGCGCGAGCGCGAGCGCGTCACGCGCGCGGGCGAGCTGCGGGTGGAAGGCGTGTGGGTCGGCCCGTCCGCGGGCCTCGTGCTGATCGACGGCCACGTGGCGGACCGCGCCGACGACCAGGTCGTCGCCCGCACGATGGTCCCCGGCGACGTGCTGGGCACGGCGGTCCGCGCCCACGGCATGGAAGGCCTCGTCTCGGGCCCCGCGGCCTGGATGCAGGTGGCCGTCGATGCCTTGGCGCCGCGCATCCACCTGCTCGGGCCTGCGGACGGCGGCACAGTCGAAGCGGGCCAAGAGGTCACCGTGCGCCTCTTGGTCGCCGACTCGCACCTGACCCGGCTCGTCATCGGCGGGCAGGACGTCGAGCTGCGCCCCGACGACCTCTACACGGTCGTAGAGCGCAAGCTGGTCGCCCCGGCGCGCGGACGCCTGACGCTCTCGGTATCGGCCGTGGACGCCGCGGGCAATACGCGCAACGAGGACTACGCCTGGGCCGTGCGCTGACGCGTCAGTCGCCTGCGTCGTCGTCGGAATCGATCCGCGCGCCACGGCGCAACGGCCCGATCCAGCCCCGTCGCCGGAACCACACGAGCATGGCGACGGCAATCGCCACCATGATCGCGAGCAGGATCGGATAGGCGTACGGGTTGTCGAGCTCGGGCATGTCATGGAAGTTCATGCCGTAGAGCCCCGCCAGGAACGTGAGCGGGATGAAGATGCTGGCCATCAAGGTGAGCACCTTCATGACCTCGTTGGTGCGATGGCCCAGCGTAGAGAGGTGCAGGTCCATGAGCCCCGTGACCATCTCGCGGCACGCATCCACGCCTTCCATGATCTGCGTCATGTGGTCGCTCGTGTCCCGCAGGTACGAGCGCACCTCCTCGCTGACCATGGCGCTCGGGTCGCGCAGGATCGACTGCAGGGCCTCCCGCTGCGGCCAGCCCACGCGGCGCAACACCGTGACGTCGCGGCGCAGGCGATGCAGGCGGCCGAGCGTCTGGGGGCCGGAGTCCTCGATCACCTGGTCTTCGGCCTGCTCGAGGCCCTGCGCCACCGCGTCCAGCACCGGGAACCAGCGGTCCACGATGGCGTCGAGCAGGGCGTAGGCGAGGTAGTCCGGACCCAGGCGCCGCATGGGGCCGATGCCTTCGCGGATCCGCTCGCGCACGGGCTCGAACAGGCCCAGGTAGTGGTCTTGGAAGGTGATGAGCACGCGCGGCCCGAGCACCAAGCACACCTGCGGCGAGGTCAGGCGCCCGCGATCGTCGCGCTGCATGGCGCGCGCAACGATCACGTGATGGCGGCCCCGGACCTCGGTGCTCGCCCGATGCGGCACGTTGACGGCGTCCTCCAGGGCCAGCGGATGGACGTCGAACAGGTCCGCGATGCGACGCAGGACGTGCTCGTCGCCGAAC
Organism: Planctomycetota bacterium; assembly: GCA_020631815.1. Taxonomy (GTDB): domain Bacteria; phylum Planctomycetota; class PLA2; order PLA2; family JAEUHO01; genus JACKGW01. The sequence goes on from JACKGW010000003.1 coordinate 77,449, forward strand.
CCCTGCACGTCGACCCAGGTAGCCCGCGTCGTGGCCGTGTACGCGGCCAGCGACTCGACGTTGTCGATGGTGCGCTCTTCGAGGGTCTCCGCGTCGTAGGAGACGACCCGGATGCGCGTCGGGGGCGAGTCGGGGGGCGGCGCGAGCGTGCCCGGCCGGGAGCCGGGAGGCGGAAGCGACTTCTCCTGCACGATGGGTCCCCCGCGGCTCCCCCCCAGAGCCGGCTTGCTTGCCGGGGGAGTCTACGCGCCGCCAGGGTCGCCGGCGATCAGGCGGAGCCGGGCCCCGTCAGGTGGCGGACCCGCGCCACGAAGCGCCGGGCCAGCTCGCGGCGGGCGCTGCCCAGGGCCGTCAGGAGGGGACCATCTGCCACCAAGTCCTCGTCCGTGTCGATCGCGCCCTCGACGTAGTGACCCAAGGTGGCGATCTGCTGCGGCGTGGCGTGCGGCGGGCGCAGCGCGTGGGTCACACGACGACCACGCAACAAGCCCGCGGCGCCGAGCAAGACCACACCGTTGTCGACGGCGCCCACCACGATGCCCGGCGCTGAGGCGACGCGTGCGAGCGCGCGCAGTCCCTCGGGATCCCCCAGCGGCTCGAGGATCTCACCTCCCGGAATCAGCAAGCCGACGTAGCCGGACGAGCCTGCTGCACTGCGCGGCCCCGTTGCACGAATGGAGATGCCATCGCCCAGCGCGACCGCACCACGCTTCGGTCCCACGACTTCGATTTCCGCAAGCCGACTGTCCGCATGCACGGCGTGAACAGCCTCTGCGACGTCGCAGTAGATCGCACCCGGATAGAGCCACAAGAGAACGCGATGCATGGAGCCCTCCGACGCAATGCGCGTCGCCTCGGGTTGCGCACCCTACCTGATTCCGCACACGCGTCGGAGCACGCTTTCTCGCGTTCTGAGGCGATTTACGGCCATTTCCGCACAACGCGACGAGGCCGCGCGACGACCGGGAACTTCGTTACCTGCTGCGCACCCGCAACGTGGTTTCCACTCCGTTCCAATCGCTGATCGCGAGGGTGCGCGGCGCGCAGTACGCTGCGCGCCATGTGGTCCACCCGCTATGAGTCCGACGGCCTGGTCTTGCGCGCTTGGGAGCCCGGTGACGGGCCCGCGCTCACGGCCGCCAAGCGCGCGTCCTACGAGCACTTGAAGCCCTGGATGCCGTGGGCCGAGGCCGACCCCGACGAGGTCGCGGAGGAGAAGCGCGTGCGTCTCTTCGCCGGCAAGTGGCTGATCGGCGAGGACGCGCTGGTCTCCCTCTGGACGCCGGACGGCACCTTCCTCGGCGGCTCGGGCTTCCATCCGCGCGACGGCGACTACGAGACGCGCCAGGCCGAGATCGGCATGTGGATCGCCGGCCCCGCCGCGGGCCAGGGCGTCGGCACCCGTGCGCTGCGCGCGATGCTGCGCTGGGGCTTCGGCTCGTGGGGCTTCCTGCGGCTGTCGTGGATCTGCAACAGCGCCAACCTCGGCAGTCGACGCGTGGCCGAGAAGGCCGGCATGCTGCTCGAGGGCACCCGCCGGGGGACCTACGACGACGTCACGAAGGGGCGCCGGGACGAGCTGCTCTTCGCCGCCCTGGCCTCGGAGTGGCGCGATCCCGAGGGGCTGCCGCTGCCCGAGCCGGCCTGATCCGCGGGCCCCGGCCCCACCGGGCTGGAATCGGTTTGGCGAGGGGCCTTCCGCGATGGGATCGTCGCCCGATGCTTTCCACCAGCGAGCTCAAGCCCGGCGTCCTCATCGAGTACGAAGGGGCCCCGTACATCGTCGAGACGATGACCGTCTCGTCCCCCACCGCACGCGGCGGCAACACGATCACCCGTGTGCGCCTGCGGAACATGCGCACCAAGCAGAAGCGCGACGTGTCCTTCCGCGGCGGGGAGATGTTCCCGCAGCCGGCCTACGAGCGCCGGCCCTGCCAGCTGCTGTACTCGGACACCGAGGCGTTCCACTTCATGGACCAGCAGGACTACGAGCAGTTCACGCTGCAGCGTAGCGACCTGGAGTGGGAAGCGCTGTTCCTCAAGGACGAGCTCGAGGGCCTCTTCGCCCTGCGCTGCGACGACGAGCTGCTCGGCATCGAGCTGCCGCCCGTCGTGACGCTCCAGATCACCGACACCGCGCCCGGCATCAAGGGAGCGAGCGCCACGGCTCGCAACAAGCCCGCGACGCTCGAGACGGGTCACACGGTGAAGGTGCCCGAGCACATCGACCAGGGCGAGGTCGTCAAGGTCGACACGAAGACGGGTGAGTTCCTCGGGCGAGCGTAGGCCCGCCCGAGGAGCTCGCACGGCGGGCGGCTACGGACGCCGCCCCTGCGCGCCGACGCGGAACACGTCGCGGTCGATCTCGTTGCCGATGTCGGTGTTGCGCCGGATCACGTCGGCCAGCCGGGTCGCGGCCAGGTCGGCCACCTCGTCGGGGTCGAAGCGCGCCTCGTACCAGAAGCGGTCGCCGTCACGCAGCCGCCGGAACTGGTCCGCGAGGAGGGTCCGCAGCGTCTCGCCGACCATGGCGCCGTCTTCCGGAGCCTCGGCCAGCGCACCGATCCAGAGGTCGACCTTGTCCACGGTGCCGTAGACGGAGGCGAGGCCCTGTGCGGTAGCCGCGTCGCGACCAATGGCCGCGAAGCTCGTGCGCGGGGCAAGCCCCAGGAGGGCGCGCGCTGCCGCGTACGACGGCAGGCCGTGATCACGACCGCGCTGGATGTTCAGCGCCGCGAGGTCCAAGCCACCCGCTCCGGGAGGTCCGAAGAGGAAGCTGCGGACGTCGTCGACGACGTGCGTATCCAGCTCCTGCGCCGCTTGGGCGGCGAGGCCGCGCAGCACGGGATCGATGCCGCCCTCGGTCACGAGGCGATCGGGGCGGAAGAACGCGTCACGAAGGGCCAAGTGGCCGTCGATCGTCTCGGCGCCATTGGCGTCCAGGCGAAGCAGCCGGCTCGAGAGCAGGCTGTGGCCCAGGCGGTAGGCGGCGGTCGAGAACGCGTTGTCGATGCGCGCGTCCAGCTCCGGACGGTAGCCCGTGTAGGGCGGAATCGCGTTGCGGCCGAGCAACAGCGGCAGGAACTCCTCGTAGGTGATCACCTGGAGCAGGGCTCCGACGCGCCGACGTGCTTCTTCGTACACGGCGTCGCCGTCCAGCTCCGGGTGCTGCTGGCGCAGCTGGTCCGCTTGCCGGTTGTGCTCGCGCATGAACAGCGTGTGCAGGCAGGCCAAGCCGACCTGCTCGTTGGCGCGGATGTCGCCCGCGAGGAACAGCGTGGCACTGGTGCCGCCCGCGTTGGGCAGGCCCACATCGTTGAAGGGCAGCATGTTGCCCGCACTGGTGCGCAGCCGACCGGTCCCGTCGTTGGCGCGCAGCGCCAGGGCCCGCTCGGCATCGCTGCCGTAGACCTGGCTGCCGTCGATCCACGCGGTGATCGCCTGCAGCTGCTCCCGGGGCCCAGCCTGGTCCACGTAGGCCGAGCGTGAGAACGGGATCACCACGACGCCGGTCGCGAAGGGATCGAAGGCCGGGTCACCGGTCGGCACGAGGATGGACGCGTCCTCCTCGGGCTCGGCGCCGGGCGTCAGCGTGATGTCGTGGTCCACGAACTGGCCCCACTGCCAGAGCATGTCGGTGGCGCCCGCGGCGTTGGGCTCCTCGCCCACCTGCGTGCAGACGGCGTTGCTGATGGCCCGCGGGTTGGGCCGGTCGGCGCCTGCGAGCGTCGACACGTCGTCGCCATAGGCCGAGGGCAGTGCGCGACGCAGCGCGATGCCGGTCGAGCCTTCTGCCACGTCCACGGTGTCGTTGCCGCGTCCGTCGATGGCCCGTGCTTCACGGGCGAAGGTGACCACCTGGTCGTCCGTCACGCGCGTACCTTGCGGGTCGACGAGGTGCATGTGCGTGGCCATGGTCGGCCCCACACCGCCCAGCGGCGGGACGTCCACGACGAAGCGCGAGCCGTCGTCCGCGACGTCACGCGGGTCCAGGCGCAGCCGTCGGCCCGTGGCATCCACGTCGATCACGAGGTCGTGACCGGGCCGGAGGCCCGCGCCGACCAGCGTGAGGACGCCGCCGTCCGCGGGAGGCGCCGCGGGCTGCAGCGCATTCACGGCAACCACGGCGGGTGCACCCCCACCGCCGCCGGGCGTGCCCGTGCCGCCATCGCCGCCGACGCCGCCCACGGCCGTCGTGCCGGCGCCCCCGCCGCCACAGCCCGATAGCGCCCCGAGCAGCACTCCCGTCACCGCCGCGGCGAGGCGGTGCAGGACGAAGTGGGTCGAAGTGGCTCGAGCGAAGCGATCCATGGGGTTTCCTTTCCCGCGCGCCCGGTGTGGGCGCGTCGCTGCTCGGAAACGCCTGGGTTCTTGCGGAATCCTTTCGCTCAGGAAGTGCGCGCAGATCCGGTCAACGTGACGACCAGACCACCGCCGTCACGGGGCGCCAGCGCCAGCTCGAAGCCGTGGCGATCGGCCACTTCCTTGGCGATCGAGAGACCGAGGCCCGCCCCGCCCGGTCGGCGGGTGCGGGCCTGGGTGCCACGCCACGAGCGCTCGAAGGCATGCGGAAGGTCTTCGGGGGCGATGCCGGGGCCGTCGTCTTCCACGACGAGACGGAAGCGGTCGCCCTTCGCGCCCTCGCGCGTCACGACCACGGCCACGTGGCCACCCTCGTTCTGGTAGCGCACGGCGTTGTGCACGACGTTGCCGACCAGCTGCTCGAGCAGCGTCACGTCGCCCGCAACCAGCACGGGCTCGGGCGGCACGCCGTGTTCGAGCACCACGCCGTGCGAGGCCGCCACCGAGCCGTGGCGAGCCACGACACGCTCGATCAGCGCGACCAGGTCCACGGGTCGCAGGTCGAGGTGGACGTCACCCGCTTCGAGCTTGGCGAGCGCGCCGAGGTTGTGAAGCAGCGACGCCAGGTGCTGCGCCTCGCCCATCGCGCCATCCAGGACCGTGGGATCGGCCGCCTCGTGCTTGAGCGCGTGCCTCCGGAGCGTGCCGAGATGCCCCTGCAAGACGCTGAGCGGCACCATGACGTCGTGTGTGGTGTTCGCGACGAAGTCGCGCAGCGTGGCCTCGCGGGCGGCGAGCTGCTCGACGTGGGCGCGGTTGGCGGCCGCAGCCTGGTTGAAGGCCTTGGCCACGTCGGTGATCTCGTCGTCTCCGGGAGCCGGGACGGGCTCGAGGAAGCCACCGTGCGCCGACTGCGCCACGCCGCGCGCGAGGCGCCGCAGCCGCACGACGAGCGGGCCTGCGGTGAGCCACACGACGGCCAACAGGCCCAGCGCCAGCACGCCGATCGCACCCAGGAGGAACGGGCCGGCGAACGTCTCGTCGGGGAACGCCCGCTCCACCAACACCACGTCGCAGGGGGTGCCCTGCCACGGCATGCGCAGCGCGACTTGGCGCCCATCCCCCTCGGGGTTCCGGTGCGGGCGGCTGGCGAGCTGTTCGCCGCCGTCCAGTGCGTCGGCCAGCTCGGGCGGGAACGGTGGCGCGAGCGGGTTGCGCGAGACGAACGAGGCGTCGTAGGCCCAGAGGCGCGTTGCACGCTGATCGGGTGAGGCGTCGCCTCCTCGCCCGCGGCGCGGAGGCGGCGGGCCTCGCCGTCCGTCGCCGCGCGGTCCACCGGGACCTCCCGGGCCCGGGCCTCCGGGTCCAGGACCGGGCGGGCCTTGGCGCGGCGGTCGATCCTGCGGCGGGCCGTCGTCACGGGGCGGCGGCGGCGCACGTCGCGTGTCGACGACGAAGCGCGCGGGGTCGGCTTCGCAGCGCGTGCGCCCGCCGTTCTCCATCGTGGCGTAGCCGAACTCGCGGAGCGCGTCGTCCATGCGTTGGCGTGCGAGGTGGGCGTGCACCCACCACGCACCGCCAGCGAGCGGCAGCGCCGTCAAGAGCATGCCGAGCACCAGCCGCGGGCGCAGCCTCATGCGGGGTCCGCCGCGTGCGTGTCCAATCGGTAGCCCACACCCCACACGGTGGCGAGATGCGACGCGGCGGCACCCAGCTTCTTGCGCAAGCGCGACACGTGCACGTCGAGCGTGCGCTCGGTGCCATCGCGTTCGGGATCGAGCACGTGGTCCACGAGCCACGCCCGAGGCACGGCGGCGCCAGGGCGCTTGGCCAGCGCGGCCAGTAGCTCGAACTCGACGCGCGTCACGGGCACGTCGGCGTCGGCCACGGTGACGGTGCGTGCGCCGAGGTCGATCTCGAGCTCGCCGAAGCGCAAGCGCTCCCGGCGCTGGAGCACGGGCCGCCGCAGGCGCGCCGCCACGCGAGCCATCAGCTCGTCGGGCCAGAAGGGCTTGGTGAGGTAGTCGTCGGCGCCCAGCTCGAGCGCGCGAACCTTGTCGGGCGTCTCGTTGCGCGCACTGAGCACGAGCACGGGCACCTCGGCGTCGCGGCGGATGTGCTTGAGCACGTCCATGCCGTAGGTGCCCGGGAGCATGAGGTCGAGCACGACCAAGTCGTAGCCGGAGGGCTCCTCCAGCATGGCGGCGTCGCCGTCCTTGCGCCACGTCACGTGATGGCCGGCGCTACGCAGGGCGACCACGACCTGGGCACCCAGGCGCTCATCGTCTTCCACGACCAGGATGCGCGCTTGCATGGCTCTCCGCATGATGCCGCGGAGGCGCCTGTGCCGCCCCCTCTCCCGGATCGTCGACCGTGCACCTTGCGCGTTCCTGAAGGCCAGGGCGGCTCCGAAAAACGCGTAGGACGCAAGACCCGCGCAAGGTGGCGGCGGCATCATGGCGCACATCGATTCGGGCGACCGGCCCCGGAGGAACCCCATGCACCTGAGAACCTGGCTTCGCTCGCCTTGGTCCCTGGCCGCGGTTGCGGCCCTGGCCCTGGGCGCACCCGCAATCGCGGACGACTCCCCCACGACCCCGTCTCTCGAGCCGGAGACGTTGTGGGACCTGCTCGTCGAGAAGTACGACGCCAACCACGACGGCGTCATCTCGAAGACGGAGTACACCCGCGGCGAGGCGGCCTTCGCCCGCTGCGACACGAACAAGGACGGCGTCCTGACCTCGGCCGACGGCCTGGGTCGGCCGCCCATGCCGATGGGCCCGCGGATGGGCGGACAGGGCGGTCCCCCGCCGATGGGTCCGGGTGGCCCGCGGCCCATGGGTCCCGGCGGCCCGATGGGCAAGGACGGTCCCGGCCCGCGTGGTCCCGGCGCCGGGCCTGGACCCGGCGGCCCCGGTGGTCCGGGCGGCCCCGGTGGCCCCAGTGGTCCGGGCGGTCCCGAGATGGACGGGCCTCGCTGCCCGAACTGTGGCTGTGCGCTTCCCCCTCCCGGACCGCGTGGTCCCGAGGGCCGCGGCGGCGGTCAGGGCCGCGGTGGCGGCCAGGGTCGCGAGGGTCGTGGCGGTGGCGGCGGCCAGGGTCGTGGCGGAGGCCGTGGTCGCGGTGACGGCAGCGGCGGTGGTCGCCACGGCGGGCCCGGCGGCCCCGGTGGTCCCCCTCCCGGCAACCCGCCCCCGCCTCCCCCGGAAGAGCCTGCGCCCACCGAGGACGCCTAGCTCCCGATCGGGGCGCTACTGGACGAACAGCCAGTCGCGCCCTTCGAGGGCCCCGCGTGCCGCACGCGCGGTGCGCTCGGCGTCGCGCGAGCCCAACACGCCATGCGCGACCAACACGAACGGCGGGCCGCTTCCCTGCTCGGGGGAGCGGCCCGCTTCGCGTAGGGCCCGCACCCAGCGGCGCGCGGCCTTGGGCGTGCCCTCGACCACCAGAGGTCGCCCCGCGAGCTGCGGGTCGGCGGTGACGTGCCGGGCCTTCAGTGCGCGGAAGGCGGCGAGCGAGCAGCGTGGGTCCGTGCGCGACAACCGCCCCGGTCGGTCCCGCTGCAGCATGAGCACCTGCGGCAGCTTGGCGAAGCGCGCTCCGTTCTGCGCCGCGCGCAGGAAGAAGTCGTAGTCCTCGGCGAAGGGCCCCTCGCGGTAGCCGCCCAGCGCGTCGAACAGCGCACGCCGCAGCGCCCACGTGGGATGCGGGAGCGGGCACTCGACGTAGCGCGCCCGCACGATGGGCGCGTGCTCGAGGCATGCGTCGAGCCAACGCTCGTAGCGCCAGAGCCCGTCGGCGCGTCGTGGGCGCGGGACGTAGCGCATCCGGCTGCCGACCAGGTCCACGTCGGGGCGTCGGTCCAGGAGCGCGACCAAGCGCTCCAGGCGCTCGGGGTGCGCGACGTCGTCCGCGTCCATGCGTGCAAGCAACGGCGCCGTGGCGCGCGACGCAGCCTCCTGCAGGGCCTGCACGATGCCCGCGGGCTCGCCCCGCTGGACGCGCACGCGGGGATCTGCGGCCGCACGCCGCGCCAGGATCTCCGCCGTCCCGTCGCGGGAGCCGTCGTCGTGCACGACCACCTCGTGGTCGTCGAGCGTCTGCGCCGCCAGCGAGTCGAGGCACGCGTCGAGCCACGCTTCGCCATCGCGTACGGGCAGCAGCACGGACACGCGCGGCGTCATGCCAAGCGCTCCAGGGCGTCCGCGGCGTGTGTACGCAACACCGACTCGGGTGCCTGCAGGAAACCCCCGATCGCGCTGCGAAGATGCACGGCGCCGACGTTGGCGGCCACCACCAGGGCGTTGCGCTGCAGTCCGACACGCCCCGGGCGCTCCAGCGGCGTCCCGCGAAAGCGCGCGGCAAAGGACGTGTCGTCGAGCGCGAGGACCTCGCCCAGGTCCACGCGGGGGCCCGCGCCAGCCTCGGGCATCAGCTCGGGCCAGGGCGCCGGTGGATGCTCGCGCTGGAACGGGCAGACTTCCTGGCACACGTCGCAGCCGAACAACCACGCACCGATCCCGCCGCGCAGCTCGTCCGGGATCACGCCCGCGTGCTCGATCGTGAGGTAGGAGATGCAGCGACGCGCATCCAGCACGTAGGGCGCGGGGAAGGCCTGCGTGGGACAGGCCTCGAGGCAGCGCACGCACGTGCCGCAGTGGCGTTCGCCGTCGGCGGGCGAGGTCGAGGGGAGCTCGACGTCCACGAGCACCTCGCCCAGGAACCACCACGAGCCGCGGCGCGGCAGGATGAGACACGTGTTCTTGCCGACGAAGCCGAGACCGGCGCGCGCGGCCACGGCGCGCTCGAGCAGCGGCGAGTGGTCGCAGGCGCCGCGGGCCTTGCGGCCGCCGAACGCGACAGCCACGTCCCGGGCCAGGGCCTCCAAGCGCGGTCGGACGAGTGCGTGGTAGTCGCGCCCCCAGGCGTAGCGCGCAATGCGTCCGTAGCGTCCCTCGTGCTCGAACGGGCCCGCGTCCTGGGGATAGGCGACCGCCACCGAGATGACGCTCTTCACGCTTGTCAGCAGCGTGCGCGGATCGGCTCGCTGCGGTGGGTTGCGCGTCATGTAGGCGAGGTCCGCGCCGTGGCCGGCGTCAGCCCAGGCCTGCAACCGTGCGAGATCGTCCGCCAACACGGCGGCGTCGGTCACCCCCACCACCTCGAAGCCGTGCGCCGCGGCGAGGCGTGCGAGCTGGTCGTGCTCCGGCAGCGCGGCGCTCATGCGATCCACATCGCGTCGCCGTAGGAGAAGAAGCGGTACCCGGAAGCGACGGCCTCGCGATACGCGGCCAACACCGACTCGCGGCCCGCGAACGCCGAGACCAGGGCCAGCAGCGTCGAACGCGGCAGGTGGAAGTTGGTGAGCAGCGCATCCACCACGCGGAAGCGATAGCCGGGCTGGATCAGCAGCCGCGTCGCGCCGGGCCCTGCGCGCGGCAGGTCGTCGGGCGTGTCCGCGGCGGCCGCCTCCAGCGTGCGCACGCTCGTCGTACCCACCGCCACGACGCGCCCGCCCCGCTCGCGCGCGGCGCGTACGGCGTCCGCCGTCGCCGCGGGCACGTCGTAGTGCTCCTGGTGCATGGCGTGGTCGTCGAGATCGTCGGTGCGTACGGGCTCGAACGTGCCCAGACCCACGTGCAGCGTGACGGGCGCCACGACGACGCCGCGCGCCCGGATCGCGTCGAGCAGCGCCTCCGTCAGGTGCAGGCCCGCGGTGGGCGCGGCGGCGGCCCCTTCGTGAGCCGCGTAGACCGTCTGGTAGCGCTCGCGGTCCAGCGCCTGGTCCGCCCCGTCTTCGCGACGGATGTAGGGCGGCAGCGGCATGCGCCCGTGGGCTTCCAAGAGCGCGTCCATGGTGCTGCCGCAGGCCTCGACGACGTGGCGACCCTCACCCTGCGATGCGAGATGCCGCAGGCGGGGCAGGCCGTCCACCACCAGCTCCTCGCCGGCTTGCAGCGTCCCGCCGGCCTTCACCTGGGCGAGCCACGCCATGCCGCCGCCCGGGGCCGGCTCGGCCAGCGGCTCGAGCACGAGCAGCTCCACGCGACCGCCCGTGGCGCGCCACGCCGTGAGGCGACAGGGCCGCACGCGCGTGTCGTTGACCACGAGGACGTCGCCGGGCTCGAGGCGCTGCACGAGATCCGGCACCTGGCGGTGCTGGACGGCGCCCGAGCGCCGATCGAGCACCAAGAGGCGGGCCGCGTCACGGTGCGGCGGCGGGGCCTGCGCAATCTGCTCCGGCGGCAGGTCGTAGTCCAGGAGGTCCAAGCGCACGGTGGGCGGACGCTACCACGGGGCCGCTCCTACAATGCGCGACCCCATGGGTCGTCGCCTGCGCTTCCTGCCTCTCGTGCTCCTCGTCGTGGGCGCTGCCGTTGCGTCGGCGGACGTGCTGGTGCCCAAGCGCGGCAAGCGGGCCGAGGGCACCCTCGTCAAGCAGGACGCCAGCGAGGTGGTCCTCAACATCTACTTCTCGCCCAACCCGGGCGTGACGAACTCGGAGCACCTGCTGCGGGTGCCCGCCGCCGACGTGAAGGAAGCCACCGTCGCGGGCCCGCCCGAGGTGGACTTCCACAAGCGGCTCGACGCCGCGGACCACGCCAACGCGGATGCCCTGGCCGAGATCGCGCGCTTCGCCGAGGAGCACAAGCTGAAGGCCGAGGCCGAGATGGCGTGGGCGCTCGTGCTGGCCGTGGATGCCACGCGGAAGGATGCGCTCAAGGGCGTGGGCAGCGCCGCCACGTGGAAGAAGCTGTCCACGGAGCAGCTCCAGCTGAACGGCGCCGCGCGGGACGCGCTGAAGGCCTACGTCGAGGAGACGGACGTCGCCAAGCTCGACGAGCTGGCAAAGACGCTCGCGAGCACCGGATGGCTGCGCAAGCCCGAGGAGCTCGAGCGTCGACGTCGCAGCCAGGGCGAGACGCGGGGCCTCGTCGAAGACCTGCCGGTTTCCTGGAACGCCAGCGAGCACGACGACGCGGTGGCCACGTGGTACGTCCCACGCACCTACACGCCCACGCGCTCGTGGCCGTTGATCGTGGGACTACACGGAGGCGGCCCCGGTGGGCTCGCTGGCGACGAAGTCGTGGGCAGCGGTCCGAGCGCCATGAACTTCTACCGGGATCTCGCCGAGCAACGCGGGTTCCTGGTGGTCTGCCCCACGGCGCTGGTGGCCAGCTGGGGGCAGCCGCGCAACGAGCAGCTGGTGCGCGACGTCATCCAGGAAGCGCTGCACCGCTTCGCGATCGACCCCGACCGCGTGTACCTGACCGGCCACTCCATGGGCGGGTTCGGCACGTGGGCCCTGGCGCCGCGACTTGCCGACGAGCTGGCCGCCGTCTCCCCCATGGCGGGCGCAGGCGGCGGTGCCGTGCCCACCTTGGTCAAGACGCGCACGCCGATCTTCATCTATCACAGCGCCGACGACTTCATCGACGTCAACAGCGACCGCGCCGCCGCGAAGCAGCTGAAGGACAGCGACCTCGACTTCGTCTACACGGAGCTGCCCGACCAAGGCCACGGCTTCCCCGAGTCGATCCGCAAGGACCTGTTCGACTTCTTCGCGCCTCGGCGCCTCTACGAGAAGAAGCGGAAGAGCGCGTGGCCACGGTGCTCGCTCGACGGCAAGCCGAGCAAGGACGAAGCCCACTGGCTCGGCGATCCGCTGGAAGTGGTCTCGGGTTCCCAGCCGGCGCTCGGGGACGTGGTCGACCGCCTGGCGCTCGGCGGCGGCTGCGCACGCCGCGCCGCCGACGTGCTCATCGCGACGAAGCCAGACGGCGCGTCCGCTGCGCTGGCCAAGCTGCTGAAGGCGGGCAAGGCGCCGCCATCGGCGCGTGCCGAAGCCGCGCGTGTGCTGGGCGCCTTGGGGGATCGCGACGTCGCCACGCCGGCGCTGGAACGTGCGCTGGCGCTCGAGGCCTCGCGTGCCGAGAGCGTGGTGGTCGTGGCCGCCGCCAAAGCCGCCGCCGCACTCGACGCAAAGGACGTGCTCGACAAGGTCGAGAGCGCACTCCAACGCTGGAGCGACTTCCATCGCGGCAAGGTCTCTGGCGGCACGATGGACTTCGCCGACTGGGAGCGCTCGCTCGGCGTGCTCGTGCCCTTGGTGACCACGTGGGGTGCGCTGGCCGAGTCGGGTCGCTCGCCCTCGCCGCTCTGCAAGCACGTCGTCGACGGCGTGCTGGCGATGGGCCACGACGTGCGCACGTCCGATCGCGTGCCGCAGGACCCGAGCGTCCTGCGCGTTGCGCTCGCCAAGGCGCTGGCCGCCGCGTACGCCAAGGTGGGCGCCGGCGACGATGTGAAGGCGCGCCTGGTCGAGGTGCTGGCCGCCGACCCCAAGGCCCAGGCCGCCGCGCAGAGCTGAGCGCGCGAGAGCCCAAAACGACAGCGCCCGCCCGGACCCTGGGAGGATTCCGGACGGGCGTGAGGGGAAAGGCCCCGCGGGACTCCGGCGACCCCCGACCTTCGGGGGTCTCCCGCGGGGCGGGTTTCCGACATCTCCAAGTGCAGGTGCCCCGCCGAACCGACGCCGTACGTCGATTTTTCGGGACGGCGCCCGCCAAGCCCTGATTTCAGGACTTCAGACGGTGTCTCCCATTGTTCGTATTCTGTTCGTGTCGCCCACGCTTGACCGCGGCGGGGCGGGGAGAACGACATGGGACGCCAGGCTGTTTCGACCGCTCCACGGCACCACTCGGCCCACCTGCCAACCCACCTCCGCCCCCTCCGCCTGCTGCCTGGCGGTGGCGCCTCGCTGGTCCGCGAAGCGGCGCCTCCCCTTGGCTCGGGTCCCGCCCACCCGCCGCAGCTCGCCCCCCTCCAGCTCGTCAGCGGGCTGCCCGTGCCGTCCATCGTCCACGAGCTGCGGCGCGGCCAACGACTGGGCGACATCGCCAACCGGGCGCTCGCCTTCTACATGGCCGAGCTCGCGGACCGCACGGGGTGGAAGGAGCTGGGGAGCCCCACGCTCGCGCACTTCGCCGAAGCCCATCTCGACATGGATCGGCGACGCGCCGCCGAGCTTCGCGACGTCGGCCTCATGCTTCGCGACCACCCCGCTATCGACGACACGTTCCGCCAGGGCGGCATCGCGTGGTGCAAGCTCACGGCGATCGCGCGTGTCGTGTCGCCGGCCCACGAGATCGCGTGGCTGGCGCGCGCCGTGGATCACGACCTCGAGAGCCTCAAGAAGGCGGTGCGCAACAGCAAGCCCGGGGGGCCTCCTCCCAAGCAAGGCAAGGGCAAGGGCATCCCCGAGGTGCGCTACCCCATCCGCATCGTCCACGACGCCGTCACCAAGCGCCTGTGGGAGCAAGTGCGCGAGAGCCTGTCGGAGGAGCTGGGCGTCGTCCTGACCGACGATGACGTGCATCGCATCCTGTCCGAACGCCACCTCGCCGGTCGCGGCGGTGCGTCACGGCCGGTGTACCGCATCGAGCTCAAGCAGCAGTGCGTGCACGAGGACTGCCCCTCGCACCTGTCCATCGAGACGGCCGACGGTCCGGTCCCGGCCGCCACGCTCGACGCGCCCGACCGCAAGACGCCGCCGTGGATGCGATCGCTCGTCCTCGAGCGCGACGGCGTGATGTGCCGCAATTGCGGCAGTCGCCAGCGGCTCCAAGCCCATCACGTGATCTTCCGGGAGAATGGCGGCCCCACGCAGCTGTCCAACCTCGCCACGCTCTGCAGCAGCTGCCACGGGCTGCTGCACGCGGGGCACTTGGTGGCCCGGGGCGACCACGCCGCGACCTGTCGGTTCGAGTCGCCGCACGCCGAGGCCCTACGGGAAGCCGCGCAAGCTTCTCGGCGGGCCCTCGTGATCGATCCCACGCCGCCGCGCGCGCCACGGCCTCAGCCGCTCACGCTGGAGACGCTGCCCTCGCGCGTCCAGGTCGGCTGGTGGGCTCGCTGCGCCGACGCTCTGCGCACCGGCGACGGTGGGCGCATCGACCTCGTGCCCGGCTTCGTCCCGCCGGCCGAGGGGGAGATGCCGAAATTGCGGCAAGATCAAAGCCCGGAAGAACGGGCTCCCCAGGCCACGGCGTTCGATGGGCTGCGCGGGCGAGACCGCCTCGTGGACCGCCTGCAAGTCTGGGCGACGGACGCCGAGAGCGACGGCACACCGTTCCCTCATGCGCTGTTCGTCGGCTCCGCCGGAACCGGCAAGACCACGCTGGCGCGAGCGGTCGCCAAGCGCATGGGCGCGCACCTCACCACGGCCATGGGCAACCGCGCGAGCGACCCGACCACGCTCTTGGGCCTGTTGGCCGGCCTTCGCGAGGGCGATGCGCTGTTCCTGGACGAGATCCACTCGCTGCCCCGCAAGGTCATGGAGCTGCTCTACGAGGCCATGACCGACCGGCAGGTCACGCTCACCATCAACCAGGGAGCGCGCTCGCGTGAGATCGTGCTGGAGCTGCCGCGGTTCACGCTGCTGGCCGCCACCACGGAGGAGATGGAGGTTCCCGACGCCCTGCGCAGCCGTTTCCGCATGGTGGAGCGGCTCACGTTGATGACGCCGGCACAGCTGGCCGAGATCGCCATGGACGTGGCCAGCCGCCGGGGCTTCACGCTGCAGCTGACGGCGGCCCTCTTGATCGCCCAGGCGGCGGGGGGAAGCCCGCGCAGGGTGGGCGCCCTGGTGCAGGCGATCCGTGCGCAGGTGGCCCGCCACGAGGGCCTGGCCGCGCCCGTCGGCCGTGGTGCCGTACGTGCGGCGCTCGAGCGGCTCGATCTCGACGAGACCGGCCTGGACCCCGAGCATCGCCGCTACCTGGAGGAGCTGGCGGCCGCCCGCGGCCCCGTCACGCTTTGCCGAATTGCGGCCTATCTCGGCCTGCCGGAGGCCGCGGTCCGCAAGCGCATCGAGCCCCTGCTCTTCAAGCTCGGCCTCGTGGATGTCACCGCGCGCGGGCGCGTGCTGTTGACCTAGGCGAGGGAGTGGAAGACGCGCTGGACGTCGTCGTCCTGCTCCAGCGCGTCCACCAGCTCGAGCACTTCGGTCGCCTGGTCCTCCGGCAGCTCGATCGGTGCCTGGCAGATGTACTCGGTGCCGCTCGACATGGGCTCGATGCCGCGCTCTTCGAGCGCGCGCTGCATGGGGCCGAGGTCGGTGAAGCCGGTGCGAACGACGAGCTGGCGCACACCGTCCTCCGACTCGCCCTCGAGCATCTCTTCGAGGCCGTGGTCGATCAGCTCGAGCTCTAGCTCGTCGGCGTCGAGACCCTCGGCCTTGAGCCGGAACACGGCCATGCGCTGGAACTGGAAGGCGACGCTCCCCGAGTTGCCCAGGTTGCCGCCCTTGGACTTGAAGATGGAGCGCACGTTGGCGACGGTGCGCGTGCCATTGTCGGTCGCGGCTTCCACCAAGAGGGCCACGCCGTGGGGCGCGTAGCCCTCGTAGACGATCTCTTCGTAGTCGACCGCGTCTTGGCCCGAGGCGCGGCGGATGGCGGCCTCGACCTTGTCCTTGGGCATGTTCAGCGCGCGGGCGTTCTGCATGACGCGGCGCAGCTGCGGGTTGGCCTCCGGGCTGGGGCCGCCGGACTTGACCGCGATGGCGATGTCCTTGGCGAGGCGGCTGAACTGCTTCGAGACGCGGTTCCAGCGCGCAAACATGGTGGTCTTGCGCTTCTCGAAGATGCGGCCCATGGGTTGCCTCCGGGTACCCCCGGAGCCTACCCCGCCTACCGTCCCCCGGGCCGCATGATGCGTGTGCGCTCCCGGATCAGGGGCCCCTGATCGAGGTAGACCACGTCGTTGCCGCGCGGTGCCAGGCCGATCCGGCCAAACAGCTGCCCGACATCGGCAAACTCGACGCGGGCCAAGTGACGGTCGGCGATGGGGCGCAGGATGCGCGTCCCGAGCCAGGCGTCGGCAGCGTCGATCAGCTCCAACCCCCGGGTGGCCCCCATGCGCGCCCCGTAGGCGCGCCACCAGTACGTGATCACGTCGTCGAGGCTGCGCTTGCCCCCCGTGCGACGGCGAAGCTCGAGGTCCATGTCCAGCGCCATGGCCGCCCCGCCCCAGTACACGCGCCAGTAGCCGTGCGTGCGCTGCATGAGGCGGCTCTCCTCGACCAGCGGGAGGCCCGAGCCGCGTGAGGCGCCGCGGTAGAAGCCATCGGCCAGCTTGCCCCAGCCCTCGGGCTCGGACTGGAAGCCGCCGCGCGTGCGGAGCACCTCTTGGTAGTAGGTGACGAACCCCTCGTTGATCCACGCGTCGGTGCGATCAATGCGCGGGAAGGCGAGATGGATCATCTCGTGGATGGCCACCCACTCGCCGGGCAGCTCGTCGTCGGTGGCTGTACGGCAGAGGAAGAGGTCGAGGCGCTCCTCTTCGCGGCGCACGGCTTGGCCGAAGATCACGGGATCGCCCGAGCGTCCGCCGGGCTTCACGGTGACGCGCACCTGCGGCACGGGGAAGCGGCCGTGCAGCCCCGACACGGTTCGCGCTGCCGCGCGCAGCCAGCGCTCGATGCCCGCACGCGTTGCGCGGCGCGGCCCGCGCTCTACCGTCACATCGAAGCGGGCTCCGCCTTCCTGGAAGGCGAAGTGCTCCTGCTGGTCGATCTCCTGAACGACCGCGGTCGACTCGGAGGCCCAAGCGATGTGTGACGCGGGCAAGGCCAGGGCGAGCAGGAGGAGCGGGAGCAAGGAGCGCGTGTGCACCCCGGCACCCTATCCGAGGCCGTGGGGCCTACAATCCGGCTTGCGCCTCCGTGGCGCGCCCGGGGGCATAGCTCAGCGGTAGAGCCGCGGCCTTTTAAGCCGTAGGTCGGGGGTTCGAATCCCTCTGCCCCTACCACCCACCCTCCCGACGATGCCGATTTGGGCGAGGGGCGCAGCGGACGTCCTCCGTATCGTGCCTCCTTGGGTACCCAAGCGGCAACGAAGGAGGATCGATGCGTTCACGACGGTTCTTGCAGGGAGCGGTCTTCGCACTGGGCGTGGCGACATTCGCCGGGTGCGGCGGCGGAGGAGGAGGCTTCCGGTCGGAGACGACCGACTTCTTCTTCACGGGCCAACAGGAGACCTTCACGGTCCCGAGCGGGGTGACGCGCCTCCGCATCGTCGCTGGCGGAGCGAGCGGCGGTCACACGACGGCCTTCGACGGCGGGCATGGGGCCTTGGTCGACGCCACGGTCGACGTGACGCCGGGCGAGGTGCTCACGATTCTCGTTGGCGAGCAGCCCGCTCTCCAGGCCTTCGGCGATGACGGCTGCGGCGCGAGTGGTGGCGGAGGCACGTTCGTGGTCCGTGGCACGACCATCCTCGACACGACGCCCATCGTCGTGGCCGGCGGCGGCGGCGGCGGCGCCGACTACGAGAGCTATGACGTGGTGGGCGGCGATGCGAGCACCACCACGACGGGCGGCAGCTCTGGTTCACTCCTCGGCGGTATCGGCGGGTTGGGTGGAGACGGCAACACCAAGCCCGCCGAAGAAGGCGGTGGAGGTGGAGGCTTCAGCGGCAGCGGCGGCAACGGGGGGGGCAATGCCACGGGCGGGGATCCCTTCTTGGCGGGCGGCGCCGGCGGCCTCCACGACACCTCGGAGGCCTGCGGGACCATCCCCGGCGGGTTCGGGGGCGGCGGTGGTGGCGGCAACGACGCCGCGGGCGGAGGCGGCGGCTACTCGGGCGGCGCCGCGCAGGACAGCGGTCAGTTCCCCTCGGGCGGTGGCGGCAGCTTCGACACCAGTGGCGCGGGCAGCATCACGATCCGGCCCGATCACGGACACGGGTACGTCCAGCTCATCACGGTGGGGTAGCACACCTGCCGGTGCGGGAGGAGGTAGGTTGAGCGTGTGAGCACGCAGCATGCCTCCCCCATTCCCTGCCCGCAGTGCTCGCATGCGTCACGAAGCGTGGACGAAGCCACGGCGTGGTGCGAGCGCTGCGGGTTGCTTTGGCGACCCGCTGGCGCGTCGACGATGAAGCGCACCGACGAAGAGTCGCCGGCCGCGTCCGGATTCGCTGCAGGCCACGAGGTGGGTGGCGTGCGTCGTCGCCTCGGCGCGCGGCTTGCCCGTCCCGCGGGGCTGGGCCCGACGCTGGGCTACGCGCTGGGCCGCCTGGTCGGCGAGGGCGGCGCACGCGCCCGTCAGCTGGGCTACGTGCAGGCGCCCGCGGGAGCCCGCGTCCTGGTGGTCGGGCGTCGTCCCCTGCCCCGCGCTCTCAAGCTCGAGGAAGCAGGCTGGAAGCCGACCACGCTCGGCCCTGGCGAGACGGGCGCCCCGCGGATCCCCCACCACGAGGGCGCGCCGGAGCAGATGCATCGCGCCCCGGGCGCATTCGACGTGGTCCTCCTGGATCGCACGCTTGCCGTGGCCTCGGACCCGCGGCGCGTACTCGAAGGCGCGCGCGAGCGCCTCGCGCCGTCCGGCCACGTCGTCGTGCTGGAGACGCCTGTGGAGGGCCGCGTGGAGGACGCGGCGGCGGCCCTGGGGGCGCGCGGCGAGGTCCGTGCGTGGGCCGTAGCGGGCCTGCGCGGCCTGGTCCGCGCGAGCCATCTGGACGTGCGCTCCACCCGCCGCCTTCCTGGCGGAGAGGTCCTGCTTCGGGCCCGCGGCACCTCCTGACCCGTTTTTACTTGTTGCAACAAGTATTTGAGGTAGACTGCCTCGCGTTAGGAGACCTCCCATGAACCGACGCGACATGCTCAAGGCCACTGCGGCAGCTGCCGCGGGCGCCGCCTTCCTCCCCGGTGACGGTGCGAACGCGGAAGGTGTCCGCCGTCCGCGCCTCGTCGTGCGCCGGGCGCACGAACGCGGCCACGCCAACCACGGCTGGCTCGACGCTTGGCACACGTTCTCGTTCGCCGGCTACCACGACGCCGACCACATGGGTTTCCGCGCTTTGCGCGTGATCAACGAGGATCGCGTGCAGGGCGGCCGCGGCTTCCCCATGCACCCCCACGACAACATGGAGATCGTGACGTGGGTGCTCGAAGGCGCGCTGGAGCACCGCGACACGCTGGGCAACGGCAGCACGATTCGCCCCGGTGACGTGCAGCGCATGAGCGCGGGCACGGGCATCCGGCACAGCGAGTTCAACCCCGCGCCCAACGACCGCACCCACCTCCTGCAGATCTGGCTGTTCCCCGGCAAGCGCGGCATCGAGCCGTCCTACGAGCAGGTCCGCCTGCCCCAGGACGGGCTCGACGGCCGCCTGGTCCTGGTGGCTGCGCCTCCCGGCGAGAAGAGCGCGGTGACCATCCACACGCCGTCGCGCATCTATGCGAGCCGCCTCGCCTCGGGTGGCGAGGTCAGCTTCGAGAACAAGGCCAAGCGCCACGTGTGGATCCAAGTGGCGCGCGGTCAAGGCCGCGTGAACGACGTACCCGTGGGCGCAGGAGACGGCGTCCGCACCAGCGATCCGGGCGTGCTCCAGATCGTGGGCGGCGAGGGCGGTCTCGAGGTGCTGCTGTTCGACCTCGACTAGTCCAGCCCGGGTAGGCTTGGGGCCCCCTGGAGGGCCCCATGCCGACCCTTGGCGACCTGCTGCAGAAGACGCTCGACCGCGAGGCCATCGAACAGATGGGCCAGCGCGTAGATGCCGACGAGCGCACGACGCGCCGCGGCGTCGTCGCCTCCGCCGCCGTGCTGGCCGAGGCGATGAAGAACAACGCCCGCCGCCGGGGCGGCGACCGCGCGTTGTACGAAGCGATCGAGCGCGACCACGACGGCTCCGTGCTCGAGCGCCGCAGCGAGGTGTTCTCGGGGCAGCGCGACGACGATGGCATGGGCATCCTGCGTCACGTCCTGGGCGAGAACCAAGACGCCGCCGCGGGTGCCGTCGGTCAGTTCGCGGGCCTCGACAAGGGCAAGGCCCTGCAGCTGTTGATCATGCTCGCGCCGCTGATCATGGGCGTGCTCGGCAAGATGAAGAAGCAGGGCGGCATCGAGCGGCCGAAGAGCCTGCCCGACATCTTCGGGCGCGGTCCCGTCACGCGTGCGCCGGAGCCGCGCAGTGGTGGCGGCGGCGGCATCGGCGACATCCTGGGCGACATCCTGAAGGGTCGCGGCGGTGGCGCCGAGCCCCAGCCCGAGCCCCGCGATCAAGGCGGTGGCCTGCCGGACCTGGGTGGCGTGCTGGAACAGATCCTCAAGGGCCGCGGCACGGGCCAGTCGCCCAGCGGTGGCGGCGGAGGCCCCGGCTGCATGAGCCTGCTTGGACCGTTGCTCGGTGGCGGCGGCCGCTGACACGGCCATCACCGCGCCGCGCACGCACCTGAGGGACCTCGCCATCGCGGACCTCGAAGGCGTGCTCGCCGGCGCTGGCGCACCGAACCCGGCGCTGCTCGCGCGGCGCTTGGCCGTCGCGCTGCACCGCGAAGGCGCGACCTCGAGCGACGAGGCCGGGCTGGGGCGTCGCGTGCGCGGCTGGCTTGCATCGCGCTTCGACCTGGAGCCGCTCCTGGACGTCGCCGATCGCCGCGAGGCACCCGACGGCACCGTGCAGCATCTGTTCCGCACGCGGGACGGCCACGTGTTCGAGGTCGTCCGCCTCAAGAACCTCAAGAACCGCACGCTCTGCCTGTCCTCGCAGGTTGGCTGCGCCTTGGCCTGTACCTTCTGCGCGACGGGCACGCTGGGCCTCACGCGCAACCTGACGGCGGGCGAGATCCTCGAGTCGTTCTCGCGCGCCGCCCGCGACGACGACGAGCGTGTCGGCGACGTCGTGTTCATGGGCCAGGGCGAGCCGCTGCACAACTACGACGAGGTGCTGCTCGCCTGCGACAACCTCGCCCACTGCGACGGCCCCGCCATCTCCAAGCGCCGCATCACGGTGAGCACGTCGGGCTTGGTGCCGGCCATCCGACGTTTCACGGCGGAAGCGAGGCTTTGGCGCCTGCACCTCTCGCTGCACTCGGCGATCGAGGAGACGCGGCGCGCCCTCATGCCCGTCGCGCGGACGTACGGCTTGGACGAGCTCCTCGAAGCGTTCCGCGAGCACCAGCGCATCCGCCAGGTGAAGTGGCTCACGTTCCAGTACGTGGCCATTCCCGACGTCAACATGGACGAGGCGCACATCGAGGCACTCGACGAGCGCCTGCAGGGCCTGCGGGTGATCCTCAACGTGATTCCCTGGAACGATACCGGGGGCACGCCCTACCGCGCGCCGACGTGGACCGAGGTCAAGGAGTTCACGACGGCGCTCCGTCGCCTGGGCCGCCCGGTCAAGACGCGCTACAGCGGCGGCAAGCAAGAAGGCATGGGCTGCGGCCAGCTGGCCGGCGGCATCCTGCCTCGACGACCCACGGGCGGCCACGTGATGGCGCCGCCCGGCATCTTCAGTGACCTCTAGAGGGAGACACGTTCCATGTTCAAGGAGTTCAAGAAGTTCGCGCTCAAGGGCAACATGCTCGACATGGCCGTCGGCATCATCATCGGCGGCGCGTTCGGCACGATCGTGAAGTCGCTCGTCGACGACGTGCTCATGCCGCCGTTGGGCTTGCTGCTCGGCGGCGTGGACTTCGGTGACAAGAAGCTCGTCCTGAAGGAGGCCGTCGACGGTGCGAACGCCGTCACGCTCAACTACGGCAGCTTCATCAATGCCGTCATCGCCTTCCTCATCGTGGCGTTCGCCCTGTTCATGGTCATCAAGGCCATGAACAAGCTGCAGGCCAAGGAGGAGGCGGCCCCCGCCGCGCCGCCCAAGAGCGAGGTGCTGCTGGAGGAGATCCGCGACCTGCTCAAGAAGCAGAACGCATGACCCTGCGCGTGCGCCCCGCGCTCGTCGCGCTCGTCCTCTGCTTCTTCGTCTCCGCCGCCCCCGTGGCGGCGGACGACGTCGAGCTCGCGGGCGGTACCCACTTGGAGGGCATCGTCCTCGCCGAGGGCGAGCACGACGTCCACCTGCTGCTTGCGGGCGGCGACGAGGTCCACCTCGCGCGCGCCGACGTCGCCACCGTCGACCGACAGGCGGACGCCCCGAAGAAGGGCCAGCACCTCCGCTACCGCGAGCCGACCGACACCACGGCTGGCGGCCTCGACGTGGCCGTCACCACGTGGCTCGCGCCCGAGGGCGGCCCGCGCGTGGACCTGGTGGGCGCGGTCCACCTGGCCGACGCGTCGTTCTTCCGCGCCGTACAGCGGCGGCTGGACCGCGTGGACGTGACGCTGTTCGAGGCCGTGCTCCCCGAAGGCGCGACCACCAAGGACCTCGAGAACGGCACGACCAGGTCCGCGAACGAGCCGCTGCGCGCGCTCCAGAAGCGCATGGCCACGTGGCTGGGCCTGACGTTCCAGCTCGAGGGGATCGACTACACGCGCCCCCACTTCGTGCACGCCGACATGACCGCCGAGGAGTTCACCGCCGAGATGGGCGGCGAGCCCGGCGGCGACGCCAAGCTGCCCGCGAGCCTCAAGATGGCGATGAAGCTGCTGGAGATGGCTGGTCCGATGATGGACCGCATCATGGGCGACGACGAGCGCTCCGGGCCGCTGCGCAAGCGCCTGAAGCGCCAGCTCGCCTCCACGCTGGGCTCGACCGAGGTACAGGGCATGCTCGGTGCGCTGGGCGCCAAGATGACCGACGTGATCCTGCACCGTCGCAACGACGTGGCGTTGGCCAAGGTCGACGAGGTGGAGGCCACGCAGGGGGTCCGCTCGATCGCCGTGTTCTACGGCGCGGCCCACTTGGAGGGCATCGAGAAGGGCCTGGAAGCACGGGGCTACCGCCGTGGCGGCGCCGAGTGGCTCACGGCCTGGTCGGTCGAGTGAGCGCCGTCAGCTGACGGTGCTCAGACCTCCATCAACGCTTCGGTCTTCTTCTTCACCAGCTCGTCGACCTTGCCCTCGTAGCGCTTGGTGAGCTCTTGGATCTCGTCCTTGAGCCGGGCGCAGTCGTCTTGCGTGACGACCTTGTCGGTCTGGGCCGTGTCGGCGTGCTTGTTGGCGTCGCGGCGCACGTTGCGGATGGCGATGTGCGTCTTCTCGCCGTTGTCCTTGACGACCTTGGCGAGCTGCTTGCGGCGCTCTTCGCTCAAGGGCGGCAGGTTGAGGCGGATGACCTTGCCGTCCGAGCTGGGGTTGAGGCCCAGGTCGCTGCTCTGGATGGCGCGCTCGATCTCCTTGATGATCGAGGGGTCGTACGGCTTGATCAGGATCTGCCGCGGCTCCGGGCAGCCGATCTGGGCCATCTGCGACAGCGGCGTGGCCGTGCCGTAGGCCTCGACCTGCAGCCGGTCGACGAGCGCGGGGCTGGCGCGACCCGAGCGCAAGCCGGAGAGCTCGCTGGCGAGGTGGCCCACCGCGGCTTCCATGCGCTCCTCGGCGTCCATCAGGATCTCGTCGGCGTCCATGGTCAAGCCTCCCCGGTCTCGGCGGCCGGGACGGCCGCGGCGTGGCGGATCAAGGTACCCACGTTCTCGCCGCGGATCAGCCGCGTGAGATTGCCGGGCACCCCCATCTCGAAGACGACGATGGGCAGCCGCTGCTCGTCACAGAGCGTGAAGGCAGTGCGGTCCATCACCTGGATCTTGCGCGCGAGCACCTCGTCGAAGGTGATCTCGGCGAAGCGGCGCGCGTCCGGGTGTCGCTTGGGGTCCTTGTCGTAGACCCCGTCGACCTGGGTGCCCTTCAGCAGCGCGTCGGCCTCCAGCTCGACCCCGCGCAGCGCCGCGGCCGTGTCGGTGCTGAAGTACGGGTGGCCCGTCCCGCCGGCCAGGATGACCACGCGACGCTTCTCGAGGTGACGCAGCGCACGGCGGCGGATGTAGGGCTCGGCGACGGCCTTCATCTCGATGGCCGTCATGACGCGCGTAGGCACGCCCGCGCTCTCGAGCACTTCCTGCAGGGCGATCGCGTTGATCACCGTGGCGAGCATGCCCATGGTGTCCGCGGCCGTGCGGCCGAGGCCGGGCATGCGCGTCTGCGCGCCGCGCAGGATGTTGCCGCCGCCGCCCACGACGGCGATCTCGACACCCTCGCGCCACGCTTCCGCGATGGCGTTGGTCAGCGGCCCGAGACCTTCCGGGTCGATGGGACGGGAGCCCCCGCCCAAGGCCTCACCCGAGACCTTGAGCAGGACCCGCCGCCAGCCGCCCAGCGCCGCCACGCGATCAGGCGCCCGGCTGGAAGAAGGCGAAGCCCTTCACCTGGACGCCGTGCGCCTTCAGGTGGTCGGCGACGCGCTTGCTGTTGTCGCTGAACCAGGGCTGCTCGGTGAGCACGCGCGACCCGAAGAAGTTCTTCGAGAGGCGACCCTGGATGATGCCCTCGACGGCCTTCTCGGGCTTGCCCTTCAAGGACTCGTCTTCCTGGGCCTGCTGGCGGAGGAACTCCAGCTCGCGCTGGACGTCGTCCGCCGGGATCTCGTCGCGATCCAGCGCCGTGGGCTTGCTGAACACGATGTGCATGCAGAGCTGCTTGGCGAAGTCGGCCAGCTCGTCGCTGGACTTGCCCTCGAGCGCCACGATCGCACCCGTCTTCTTGTCGTGGTGCACGTAGGCGCCGACCACACCGTCGGTGACGGCGAGGCGCTTGTAGCCGCTCACGCGCATGTTCTCGCCGATCTTGCCGATCAGGCTCTTGAGCGCGGCGTCGACCGTGTCGCCGTCGTCACCCGGCCAGGGCAGCGCGAGCAGCGCATCCAAGTCGGCCGGCGCCTTGTCGGCGGCCAGCTGGGTGGCGGTGGCGACGAAGTCCTGGAACATCGCCGTGTTCTTGACCGGCTCCGTCTCGCAGAGCACGAGCAGCATGGTGCCGGTGTGACCGTCGGCCGACATGGCGTGGCCGACGAGGCCCTCGGCAGTGGCGCGGTCGGCCTTCTTCTCGGCCGCCTTCAGACCCCGCTTGCGCAGGATCTCGAAAGCCTTCTCGAAGTCGCCGCCAGCCTCTTCCAGCGCCTTCTTGCACTCCATCATGCCCATGCCGCTGGCCTTGCGCAGCGCCATGACGTCCTTGGCGGAGATCTCCATCGTGCTCGTCCTCTATGTCAGGGGTGGGCAAAAGGGTAGGGGACAGACCGGCAGCCCGGAAGGCCGGGAGCGGGTCCCGCGCAGGTGAAGGAGCCTTCCCGGGGGAAGGCGTCGCGGGCCGGGGCCCGACGAGGCTCTGTTTCGAAAGACCCCGCCGCGAGGCGGCCGATGCCGACGCGAGCGCCGATGGGCGCGCGGATCTGGCCCGCAGGCGTGGTCTGTCCACGGTGAGGAGCCAGATCCGGGTGCACGCGGCGCGCAGCGAGGGCAGCGGTCGACGCAGCCGGGGGCCTTTCGAAACAGGGCCTAGGCCTGGCCGGCGTCTTCGGAGGACCCCGCGTCGCCCGGAACGGGCTGGGGGTCGTCGCTGCCGCCGTCGCCGGCGTCGCTCGAGCCGTCACCGGGGCCGCGGCGCTTGCGCTCGGCGTCCTCGCGCAGGCGCTTCTGCCACTGCTCGGTGACCTCGGCGCGCTGACGCTCCTGCTCGCGGCGGGCTTCCTGCTCGCGACGCTGGGCCTCGACCTGCTTCTGCTGCTCGCCGACCACGACCTGCCAGCGCTTGTTGCCCTCGTCCACGCCATCGGCAAGGACGTTGAGGAGCACGCGCACGCTGCGCATCGCGTCGTCGTTGGCGGGGATGGCGATGTCGACCGTGTCGGGGTCGCAGTCCGTGTCCAGGACCGCGATCACCGGGATCTGCATCTTGTTGGCTTCGGCGACCGCGATGTGCTCGTTCTTCGGGTCGACGACCACGAGGACGGCCGGCAGGTGCTCGAGGTCACGGATGCCGTCGAGGTTCTTGCGCAGCTTCTTGTGCTCGGTGCGCAGACGCGCCTGCTCCTTCTTCTTGAAGAGGGCGAGCGTGCCGCTCTCTTCGAGCTGCTCGAGCTCGTTGAGGCGACCGAGACGGCTGCGGATGGTGCGGAAGTTGGTCAGCGTGCCGCCGAGCCAACGCTCCGTCACGTAGGGCTGACGCGTGCGGACGGCGATGCCGCGCACGGCCTCACGGGCCGAACGCTTGGTGCCGACCCAAAGGACGCTGCCGCCCTCGGCGACGACGTTCTCGAGCACGTGAGCGGCGCGCAGCAGCCCCTTCAGGGTCTGCTTGAGGTCGATGATGTGGATGTCATTGCGCCGGCCGTGAATGTACGGCTTCATCTTCGGGTTCCACCGGCTTGCGCGGTGGCCGAAGTGCACGCCGTTCTCGAGCAGCTCGTCGACGGTGATGGTTGCCAAGGTCGGTCCTCGTCCGTGAGAGGGGTCCATCCGCGCGTGGGGCAGGAACCCGGGGGAAGCGGGCGAGTGTAGGTGCCCGCCCCCCGGCGTCAACGCTGCGGACGGCCGTCGGACGACCTAGGAAGCGGCGACGGGACCGAGCCCCCGGCGCTCGATGGAGGCCAGGATCCGCTCGGCCAGGGCCAGGGCGCGCCAAGCGGCCTCGCCGTCGACCTCGGGGCGGCGGCCGGTACGCACGCAGGCCAGCCAGTCCTCGATCTCGGCCTTGAGCGGCTCGCGGCGGCCGATGGCGACCGGCCAGGAGGCCACGCCGTCCTCGGGGCCGCCGCCCCCGCTGCCGGGGACCGGAGCCAGGGCCGGGGCGTCGAGCCCCTGGCGCATCAGGTGGGCCACGCGCAGCGCCCAGTCGCCGGCCGCCGGGCCGGCGACGGGCTCGACCTTGCGGGCCTCCTGGCGATCGCAGTCCAGGACCAGGTAGCCGTGGCGGCTGAACACCCGCAGGGTGCGGCAGCGGGTCTCGGCCACGCGGCTGGCCGTGATCTGGGCCACGCAGCCACCTTCGAAGGTGACGCGGGCGCTGGCCACGTCCTCGTGGGCGCCGAGCAGGCGCACGCCGGTGGCGCGCACGTCGACCACGTTCCGGCCCACCACCCGACCCAGGAGGTCGAGGTCGTGGATCATCAGGTCCAGGACCACACCCACGTCGGTGACGCGGGGCGTGGGCGGCGAAAGGCGCTGCACCTCGACGTAGAGGGGCTCACCGGGCAGTGCCTGGAGCGCGTCCAGCACCGGGTTGTAGCGCTCCACCATGCCGATCTGCAGGTGGGCACGACCGGCATCGGCGGCCTTGCGCAGTCGCGCGACCGCCTCGGTGCTGCCGCCGGCGGGCTTCTCGACGAGGCAGTGCACGCCGCGCGCGAGGAGCGGCACGGCCACGCGCTCGTGCTCGCTCGTGGGCGTGGCGACGCTCACGACGTCGACGGGCTGGGGCAGCTGCTCGGCCGAGCGCACGAGCGGCACGCCGAGCCGGTCGGCCAGGGGCCGAGGGCCCCGGTCGTCGATGTCCACGAGCCCCACCAGCTCGACGCCGGCGGGACGCAGCTCGTCGTAAATGCGGGCGTGGTGGCGTCCGAAGCTACCCACGCCGATCACGGCAGCCCGGATGGGGGCCGCCGCGTGCGCCGGTCCGTTCACAGTGCCTTCCCTGGTTTCGTGTCTGGCGTCACCGTTCCCGACCTCCCCGTCGGTAGCGGTGCGTCCTTGAGTGCGTCGGGGCGGCCCGTCAGCGCGGGACCTCGCGGGCCCTGCCCTGCCGGCCGGCCCCTGCCGCCCGGATGAAGCCCAGCACTTCCGCGATCAGCGGGTCCTCCGGGTGCTCGGCCTCCAAGGCCCTCATTGCAGCCGCGGCCGTCGTGGATCTCGACAGGAAAATCGAGCGGATGGCGTCCCGGACCCGCAGGACGGCGTCCTCGGCCACCCCGGCCCGCCTCAGCCCGACGACGTTGCAGCCCCGGATCCGGGCCGGGTGCCCCTCGACGATCGAGAAGGGAGGCACGTCCTGGGTGATCCGCGAGAGCCCCCCCACGTAGGCCAATCGGCCGACCGTGGTGAAGTGATGGCAGGCCGCGGCCCCGTTGAGGATCGCCCCGTCCTCCACCCGGACGTGACCGGCGAGGAGCACGTGGTTGGCGAGGATCACGCGGTCCCCCACCTCGGCGTCGTGGGCGACGTGGCAGCCGGCCATGAACAAGCCGTCCGAGCCCACGCGGGTGAGCCCGCCCCCCTTGACCGTCCCGGCGTGCACCGTGACGTGCTCCCGGAAGCGGTTGCGGTCCCCCACCTCGAGGTGGGTGACCTCGCCGCGGTGCTTCAGGTCCTGGGGGTCCGCGCCCAGCACGCACCCGGGGTAGAGGACGTTCTCGCGACCGAGGCGGGTGTGACCGAGCACCGTGGCGTGGGCCATCAGCTGCGTGCCGTCGCCCAGCACGGCCGGTCCCTGGACCACCGCGTACGGGCCGATCTCCACGCCCTCGCCCAGCGTGGCCGCCGGGTCCACGACCGCCGTCGGGTGGATGGTCGTGGTCACGAGCGGGGTGCCTCCGTCAGCGCGAAGTTGAGACGCGCCTCGCTCACCAGCTCGCCGTCCACCGTGGAGCGCGCACGGATGCGGCCACGGCCGGCGGAAAGACGCAGCGTGAAGGCCTCCATGCGGATCTGGTCGCCGGGCACCACCGCACGACGGAACTTCACGCGGTCGATCGACAGCAGCACCGGGATCTTGCCGGACAGCTCGAGCTTGCGCAGCAGGAGGATGCCGGCCAGCTGGGCCATCGCTTCCAGGATGAGCACGCCGGGCATGATCGGCTCTTCGGGGTAGTGGCCCACGAAGAAGGGCTCGTTCACGCTGACGTTCTTGATGCCGACGGCGCGCGTGAAGCCGTCCAGCTCGACGACGCGATCGACGAGCAGGAACGGGTAGCGATGCGGCAGGATGCGCCGTACTTGCGACGCGCCCAGCGCAGGTCCCTTGGGCCCGGGCGCCGCGCCGTGGGCCTCGTCTTCGTGCTCCGCGAGCGCCTTGACCATGGCCAGGTTGGCGGCGTGGCCCGTGCGGTAGGCCGCGATGTGGCCCACGATGTCGGCGCCCAGCAGGTAGAGGTCGCCCAAGAGGTCCAGGGCCTTGTGGCGCGCCGGCTCGTTGGCAAACCGCAAGCTGCCCTCGACGAGGCCCTCGGGTCCGAACACCAGGGTGTTGGAGTGGTTGGCGCCCTTGCCCAAGCCGGCTGCGCGCAAGGCCTCGGCCTCTTCCGCCAAGCAGAACGTGCGCGCCGGCGCGATCTCCGTCCGGAACGCGTCGGGCGACACGTCGACGCTGACGTGCTGGCTCCCCAGCGCCTCGAGGTCGTAGTGCAGGCTGTAGGCGACGGTCAGGCCTTCGCCCGAGGCGGGGAAGGCCGTGAGCGAAGCGCCGCGCCCCGTGTCCACCACGAGCGGGCGCCGCACGTGCACCTCGGCGCGCGGCGCTTCCTGCTCCACGACCTCGGCCCGGTCGACGAGATCGAGGTAGGCCAGCGCGCTGCCGTCGACGCCCGGGCACTCGGGGCCCGACAGCGTGACCTCGAGGTTGTCCACGCCCAGGCCCTGCAGCGCGGCCAGGAAGTGCTCGACGGTGTGGACTTCGGCGTCCTGCTCCCCCACCAACGCCGTGCGGCGCTCGCGCTCGCGCAGGCGCGACCAGTGGGCGCGCACGCGCGGCGCACCCTCGAGGTCCGAGCGGACGAAGACCACGCCGTGGTCGGGCCCGGCCGGCGCAACGCGCAGCGAGGCCTTGGCCCCGGTGTGGAGTCCCACACCTTCGACCTCGGCCTCGCGGCGGACGGTGCGCTGGCGCCTGGGCACGGCGGACGCGGCCCCTAGTTGCCGCCTGCGGGAGGCGGGGGCTGGTCGCCGGACCCCGGCTGGGCGCCCAGCGCCTTGATGCGTGCGAGCACGGGCTCGGTGATGTCCGTGGAGGCATCGGCGAAGACGACCACGCGCAGGCGCTGGCGCAGGAAGAAGTCATCCGGCGTCGTGGCCTTGGGCTCGTCCGCGCGGCGCTGCAGGACGACCTTGATGCCGTTCTCGCGCGCGTAGCGGCTGACCTGCGTGACGACCGAGGCGTACAGCGTCTCGAGCGACGCCGCGTACTCGCGCAGTGCCTGCTGCTGCGCCCACTTGTAGCTGAACTCGGCGTTCATCTGCATGACGCCGAGGTTGCGCTCCTTGATGACGCGCTCGGGATCCTCGGCCTGGAGCTTCTGGATCTCCTGCTTGAGCGCTTCCATGCGCTCGCGCTGCTGGTCCGCGTTGGCCTGCGCGTCTTCCTGCGCACGGCGCAGGCGCTTGTCGAGCTCCTTGCTCTCGGGGTGCTCGTTGAGCAAGCGCGTGACGTCGACCACGGCGACCTCGGGGCCGGCCCAGGCAACGCGGCCACCGACGAGCGTGGCGACGAGCGCAAGGCCGAGGAATGCCGTGCGCAGGCGAAGGATCGAGGACATGGGAATCTCCTTCCTAGAAGGTCCGACCGAAGCTGAACGAGAGGACTTGCTCTCGGTCATCGTCCTTGGACAAGACGGACCAGCCGAAATCGATGGCGAGCGGGCGCTCGCCGAGCATGGGGATCTTGAGGCGGATGCCGAAGCCCACGCCGAGACGCGTGTCGTCGAAGTCGAGGTCGTCGAACGTGGGCTCGACGGCGCCGAAGTCGGCGAACACGACGCCCGCGAGGCTGTCGGCCGCGATCGGGAACTCGTACTCCAGCGAACCCCGCCAGGCGACTTCGCCGCCCGTCGGGTTGCCGTTGATGCGGGGGCCCACGCCGCGGTACTCGAAGCCGCGCAGGTTGCGTCCGCCGAGCGTCTCCCGCTCGTAGGGCGGGACCTCCGGCGTGTCGTCGAACGCGTCCATCACGGTGAAGTCGCCCGACACCGTGAAGCGGTGCTTGCCGCCGTCGGCGTCGATGTGCAGCGTGTGCGTCTGCGTGTGCGAGGCGCGGAAGCGGTTGAAGTCGACGTCGCCGCCGAGGTCGCCGCCCGTCATCTCGTAGCTGAGCGACGTGGTGGTCTCGAAGCGCGGCTCCTTCAGGTCGTCGATGGTGGCGAACCGCAGGCCGCCCGTGATGCTGCGCAGCTCGTGCTGGTCGGCGAACAGGAACACGCCGGGCACCGCGAGCGGGCCGATGTCCTTGAGGTCCACCCACTTCTGCTGCCACCCCACCTCGGCCACCAGGGCCTGGCTACCGTCGCGCGAGCGCATCAACGGGTAGGACAGACCCAGCGTGTAGCCGTAGGTGTCGACGTCATGCGCCTCGCGGAAGGACAGACGCCGGAACGCCGCCGCCGAGAAGCCGAGCCGGCTGCCGAAGAGCCGCGGCTCGGAGAAGCGCACGTTGAACGTGGTCTCCTCGGTGCTGGGCGCGATGAGGATGTCGAAGGTCTGGCCCGCGCCGGTGAACGCACGCCCCGAGGTGAGATCGGCGAGCGAGGTGGGCCAGCGGGCGATGTCGAAGTTGCGCTTGCGCAAGTTGATGAACGCGCCGAGGCCCGCGCTGCCCGTGGGGTCGACCTGGAAGCCGAAGTTGGCTTGGCCCGTGCTGCCTTCCACGATCTGGTAGGTGGCCGTCTTCCAGCCGGGGAGCGGCCGTCCGTCGGGCCCCAGGGCGTCGGCGAGCCGCATCTCGGCGCGCTGGAAGTAGCCCATGCGACGCAGCCGGGCCTGGCCGCGCTCCAGCTCGGTCCCGTCGACGTAGCCGCCGGGCGCCGTCTCCACTTCGCGCCGCAGGATCTTGTCGCGCGTGAACTCGTTGCCGACGAAGTCGATGCGGGCCAGTCGGTACTTGGGCCCCTCGACGATCTCCAGGGACACGTCGACGACCGCCCCTTCGAGACGGCCGCGACGCTGCGGCCCCTTGATCTCGATGTCGTGGAAGGAGCGCTCGAGGTAGGCCTCGCGGATGGCCTTCAAGCCCTCGCGGGCCTTCTCGCCATCCCAGCGCTGGTTGCACGGAACGCCGAAGAGGGCGCGAATGCGGTCTTCCGTGAAGAACGCGATGTCCGAGGCCAGCGGGGCACCGATCTCGCCCGGCGGCACGCGATCGATCTTCACGTCGATGCGGCCGACGGTGTAGGCGCGCCCCTCGTCCACGGCGATCGTGATCTCGACGTCCGACTTGTCGTCGCTGAAGCGCAGGTCCTCGACCGCCGCCTCGGCATCGAGGAAGCCGGCATCGCGGTAGGCCTCCTGGATGGCAACGAGGTCCTCGCGCAGGAGGTCTTCGCGGAACACGATCGAGCTGGCAAGGCGCTCGAAGAGCGACGGCTCCTGCAGCTGGATCACTTCCATCAGGTCGTCCCGCGAGAGGAAGCGGTTGCCGCGGAAGATGACCTTGGAGACCTCGACCTTGGGGCCTTCGACGATGATGAAGTCGACTTGGCGACCGCCCGAGGGCAGCGTGGTGATGCGCGGCTCGGGGACGTCCGCGAAGCGGAACCCGCGCGTGCGGTAGGCCGCCACGATGTCGTCGCGGTCCGCGGCCAAGTGGATGGGCGACAGGGGATAGCCCTCGCGCGTGCGCAGGAGGGGGCGGATCTCCTCCAGGTCGAGGTCCGCGTTGCCGCGGATGACGAGGCGCTCGACCAGCGGGTTCTCCGCCACGAGCAGCCTGAGGATGATGCCGCCCGGCACCACCTCGCGCACGACCTCGATCTCGGCGAAGAAGCGGCGCAGCTCGGCGAGGTCCGCCTCCATGGCGACGGGGTCGAAGCGGCGACCGACCTTGTTGCGCATCCGCGTCTCGATGCTGTCGACGTTGTAGAGACGCGCGCCCACGAGCTCGATGCGCTGGATCACCGGGCGCTCGGCCGCGGGGACGTCGGAGTAGTCGATGACCGGCGGCAGGTCGTCGTCGTCGGGTGCGGCTGCGAGGCCGGGCTCGTCGCCCTCGGCCCACGCTTCGACGGGGGCCGTCAGGTCGGCAGGCGGCAAGACGGCGTCGGCCGGCGGAAGCACCTCGTCGGCCGGGGGCAGCGGCTCGTCATCGGGTGCGGCGGTGAGCACCACGGCGCCCGGCAGGCGACGCGTAGGCGCCAGCTCCACCCGGGCCTGCTCGATCCACGTGCCGTCGGGGAGGCGCACCCAGCCCGGGTCGACCACTTCACGGGGTGCGGGCACGACGCCGACGGGCTGCGGTCGGCGGTCCTCGGCGGCGGACTCGTGGGTGTCCAGGGCCGCCACGCCGCCGAGCGCGGCCAGGACGAGGCCCATGCACGCCAGCACCCGGCCGAGACGCCGGCCGGCGTTCGGCAGGACGCGGTCCCTGGATGTCACCGCGCCTCGCCGCACGCCCTGTCCGCTCCCGTGTCGCAGGCGGCATTCTAGGGCTGGCTGGCCCATCCCCCCTGCCTTCCCTGCGGGCCCCGGCCCAGCCCCCCGCGAGCGGCTCGGGCCCCGCGGTCACGCCTCGGTCATCCCCTAGGGGATCGCCTCGGCCGTCGGGTTGTCGAAACGCATCCAGTCCTTCATGAAATGCAGGTGGACCGTGCCCGTGGGCCCGTTTCGCTGCTTGCCGATGATCACCTCGGCCTTGCCGGCCAGCTCGGCCCGTCGCGTCTCGTCGGCGCGGGCCGACAGGTAGTACTCCGGCCGGTAGAGCAGGCAGATCACGTCGGCGTCCTGCTCGATGGCACCCGACTCGCGCAGGTCGGAGAGCCGCGGCCGGTTGCCCTCGCGTTGCTCCGCGGCCCGGTTGAGCTGGGACAGGGCAATCACGGGCACTTCGAGCTCGCGGGCGAGCAGCTTGAGCGAGCGGCTGATGTAGGAGATCTCCTGCTGGCGGTTCTCCTGGGCCCGCGACGCCGGCCCCCCGCTCATCAGCTGCAGGTAGTCGATGATCACCAGGTCCAGGCCGTAGCGGCTCTTGAGGCGGCGCGCCTTGGCACGCAGCAGCGTGGGCGTGAGGCCGGGCGTGTCGTCGACGTAGAGGCGGGCATCGAACAGCAGGCCGGCCGCATCCCGCAGTCGCTGGTGGTCGGCGTCGGACAGGAAGCGCCCCTGGCGCATCTTCTTGCCGTCCACGCGGGCCTCGGCGCACAGGATGTTGCGCACGATGTTGCGGGCCGTCATCTCGAGGCTGAAGACGGCCACCGTCTTGCCCTCGCGGCTGGAGGCGTGACGGGCGATGTTGAGCGCCCAGGTCGTCTTGCCCATGGACGGGCGACCCGCCACGATGACCAGCTCGCCGGGCTTGAGGCCGCCCGTCATGTCGTCGAACGTGGTGAAGCCCGAGCGCACGCCGCTGGCGACGATGCCGCCCTCGAGCTCGTCGAAGGTCTCGCGGATGAGGGCGTCGACGCCCTGCACCTCGTTGACCTCGCGGCCCTTGGACAGCTCGTAGATGTCGGCCTCGGCCTGCTCCAGCAGCTCGGCGCCGGAGACGGCCTCTTCGTAGGCGGCCTGCTGGATGCGTGACGTGGCGTGGATGAGGTTGCGCGCGATGGCCTTCTCGCGCACGAGGCGGGCGAAGTACTCGGCGTGCGCGGGGGTGTCGACCGCACCCGCCAGGTCGGCCAGGTACTCCGAGCCCCCCACCTTCTCGAGCAGGCCGCGGGTGCGCAGGCCCTCGACGACGCTGACGGGCAGCACCGGCTCGCCCTTGTCGTAGAGCGCGAGCATGACCTCGTAGATGTGGCGGTTGCCGGAGCGGTAGAAGTCCTCGGGCTTCAGGACCGCCACGAGGTTGCCCATGACCTCGCCGTCCCAGAGGACCGAGCAGAGGACGGCCCGCTCGGCCTCGAGGTTGACGGGCGGCACCCGCTGGATGAGCGGCGAGGCGGCAGAGGTGGCTTCACCCCGGTCGATCATGGCGCCTCCGCACGGGGCCTCGCGGCCCCGTTCTCCCCGGTCACACTCCACCGGTCTCCACCGACTCTCCACCGAGAATCGACATAAACCGTTGTCAGACAATGGTTTACGTCAAACCCGCAGAGATTGCAATGTCAGACGCAGTGCTTCTTCCGCGCGACAGGCGGGGGTGGGTGCAGGGGTCGCATGAGGAGGCCGCCGCGTAGTCGACCTACGCAAGGTCGACGAAGGCGGGCCCTGCGCCCGCCCTACGCCTGTCCCGCTCTAGAACTCGATCGCGTCGAGGTCGGGCGTCTCGCTGTCGGCGGCGTCGGCCTCGGCCGCTTCGCGGGCCGCGGCCTCTTCCTTCATGGCCAAGGCGTCCTGGGCGTCCTGGACGACCCAGATCTTGACCTGCGTCTCGACGCCACCGCCGAGCACGAGCGTGGCCGGGTACTCGCCCAGCTCACGGACCGTCTCGAAGCGGACGTGGCGCTCGTCGAACGAGAAGCCCATGTCCGCCAGACGAGCCACGACCTGGCGCGTGTTGACCGAGCCGTACAGGTGGCCGTCCTCGCCCGCGCGCTCTTCGATCGTCACGGTGACGTCCTTGAGCTGCTCGACGAGAGCCTGGCGGCGCGCGACGTTCTCGCGCTCGCGCACGGCCTCGGCCGCCTTGTCCTTCTCGATCTGGCGAAGGCTGTCAGGCGACACGAGGGCCGCGTAGGCCTTCGGGAAGAGGAAGTTGCGGGCGTAGCCGGGCTTGACCTTGACCACCTCGCCGACGGTGCCGACACCTTCGATGGTGCGGCGGAGCAGGACCTTCAGGGCCATGGCGACGATCTCCTTCTCCGGTCCGCTCTAGCGGCCCACGTACGGCATGAGGGCAAGGAAGCGGGCGCGCTTGACGGCCCGACGCAGCTTGCGCTGGAAGTGGGCGTGCGTGCCGGTGCGGGCGCGTCCGTAGAGCTTGCCCTGCTGGCTGACCATCTTCTGCAGCGTGGCCACGTCCTTGTAGTCGATGTGATGCACACGCGAGCGCGTGAAGCGGCACCGGTTGCGGTCCTGGTGCTTCTTCAGCAGCTTGCGCAGGTTCTTGAGCTTGTTGGAGCTGGCCATCGGTCACTCTTCCTCGTCGGCCCGACCGCGCGAGCCACGGCCGTCGTCATCGTCGTCGTCACGGCGCCGGTCGCGCCCCTTGCGGCGACGTGCGCTGTCACCACCCCAGCCGGACATCGCATGACGGCGGCTGTCCTCGGCAAGACGCTCGCGCTCTTCGGCGCGCAGCTTGACGTGTTCCTCGATCGGCTCGTCGAGTGCCAACGACATGTGGCGCAGGACGGACTCCGAGAGGCCCAGGTCCTCGTCGATCCCGCGGAGCGAGGCCGGCGGCGCATCGAAGTAGACGAGGTAGTACGTGGCGCGGCGCTGGCCCTTGATCTCGTAGGCCAGCTTGCGCTCGTCCCACTTCTCCTTCTGGACGATGCGGGCACCGTGCTTCTCGAGGATGGTGTCGACCTTGCCACTGGTGGCGTCCCAGTCCGCCTGGGCGGCCTGGTTGTCCAGCAGGAACATGGCCTCGTAGCTGCGAGTCCTCATGACGCTCCGTTTCGCCGGTCGGCGGAACTCGACCGGAAGCGGGCGATGGTACGTAGCCCGCCCCGGGGCTCCAACGGGAGTCCAGGGTGCCTAGGCTTCGCCATTGAAGCGATTGGCGGCGGCCTCCAGGCCCTCCCGGGCCCAAAGCCGGGCCGCTTCGGCCCCGCGGTGCAGGAGGTCGGGCAAAGCCCGCTTCTGGGTCGCGTCGTAGCGCTTGAGGACCCACTCCGCCCAGCGGGCCGCCTCGGGCATGGGGCCGATCCCGAGCCTCAGGCGCGGGTAGTCCGTGCTCCCCAGGGACTGCTCCAGGGAGCGGAGCCCGTTGTGGCCCGCGTGGCGCCCGTCGGCCCGGAGCCGGGTCCGGCCGAAGGGCAGGGCGAAGTCGTCGACCAGGACCAGGGCCCGCTCCGGGGGCAGGTCGTAGACCTCCAGCGCCCGCACGTAGACAGGCCCCACGAGGTTCATGAACGAGGCCGGCTTCACGAGGACGCACTTGAGGTCGCCGATCCTGAGATCGGCCACCTCACCGTGCACCAGGCGCGTGCGCCGGAACCCCGTCGCGAGGGGGTCGCCCGCCAGCAGGTGGTCCAGCACCTGCCAGCCGGCGTTGTGGCGCGTTTCCGCGTAGCCCTTGCCCGGGTTGCCCAAGCCGAAGAGCAGGCGGTCCATGGGGAGGTTCCCGGCGCGCGCTGACTAGGTCGTGGTCGACGGAGCCGTGGCGGCCTCGTCACCCTCGGCGCCCTCGGCGGGAGCCGCGGACTCGGCCTTGGGCAGCGTCACGTGGCAGACGAGCTCGTCGGCCGGCGTGATCACGGTCACCTCGGCGGGCAGCTTGAGGTCGCGCACGTGGATGGCGTCCCCGAGGCCCAGATCGGTCACGTCCAGCGTGATCGAGCCCGGCAGGTGGCGGGGCAGCGCCCTGACGGCGATCGTCTCGAGCAGGGCCTGGAACAAGCCGCCCTCACCGGAGCCCTTCGGGCGGCCCTTGGTGAAGATGGCGCAGGTGTCCTCGATCTCGACGTCGTCGGCGACGCGACCGAAGTCGAAGTGCTGGATCTGGTCGGTGAGCGGGTCGACCTGCAGCTCGCGCAGGATCGCGTGCCGCGCCTTGTCGCCCATCTTCAGCTCGACGAGGTGGCTGCCGCTGGCGAGGAACTTGCGCAGCTCCTTCTCGCCGACGTCCAGCTCCAGGTTGGGGCGGCCCAGGCCGTAGAGCACGCCGGGGACGCGGCCATCCTGGCGCATGCGCCGCACGGCGCGGGAACCGCGCATGTCGCGCGTCTTGACCTCGATCTGCACATAGTCCATGGCGTCGCCTCGTCCGGGGAAGGGCGAAGAGGATACGGCCCCCCCTGGAGGGCGCCTAGGTGTCCTCGGGGCGCTTGAAGAGGACCGAGAGGCTCTGCTCCGTATGGACCCGCATGATGGCCTCCGCCAGGAGGGGGGCGATCCGGAGCACCACCAGCTTGGGCAGGCCCGTGGGGTCCACGGGGATGGTGTCCGTCAGGACGATCTCCTCGACCGGGGCCGCCGCCAGGCGCTCCCGGGCCGGTCCGCAGAGCACCCCGTGGGTGGCCGCGATCCGGACGCTCGAGGCCCCGTGGTCCCGACAGATCCGGGCGGCCTCGGCGATGCTCCCGCCCGTCGAGATCATGTCGTCGATCAGGAGGACGTTGCGGTCCTTCACGTCGCCGATGATCGCCCCCACCTCGATGTGCTCGGCGCTGACCCGGCGCTTGTCGACGATGGCCAGCTCGCCGCCCAGGCGGTTGGCGTAGCCGCGGGCCATCTTCGAGGAGCCCACGTCCGGCGCCACGACCGTGAGGTCGTCCAGGCGCTGCGCGCGGAAGTGGCGCGTGAGCACGGGTGAGGCGTAGAGGTGGTCCACCGGGACGTCGAAGAAGCCCTGGATCTGCGCGGCGTGCAGGTCGACGGTCAGCACGCGGTCGGCACCCGCCTCGGTGAGCAGGTTGGCCACGAGCTTGGCCGTGATGGGCACGCGGCCCTCGTCCTTGCGGTCCTTGCGCGCGTAGCCGAAGTACGGGATCACGGCCGTGATGCGGGCTGCCGAGGCACGACGCGCGGCGTCGATCAGGATCAGCAGCTCCATCAGGTTGTCGTTGACGGGCGGCGACGTGGACTGCACGAGGAACACGTCGCTGCCGCGGACGTTGTCGTCGATGCGCACGTCGATCTCGCCGTCGGGGAACCGCGCGACGCGCGCGGGCGCGAGACGCGAGTTCATCTCCTTGGCGATGTCCTGCGCCAGGTCGGGGCAGGCGTTGCCGGCGATCAGGGCGAGGCTGCGATGGTTCACGACGTCGTCTCCTCATCCCGGGGCGCGAGCACGCGGGCAGGCACGCCCACGACGGTGGTCCCCGGCGCCACGTCACGTCCGGCCGGCACCACGGCACCCGCCCCCGTCACGGCGCCTTCGCCCACGCTGACCGGTGCCACGAGCACCGTGCCACTGCCGATGCGGGCCGCAGGGCCGATCACGGTGCGGTGCTTGCGAACCCCGTCGTAGTTGGCCGTGATGGTGCCGCAGCCGACGTTGGCCTTGGCCCCGACCTCGACGTCCCCGAGGTACGTGAGGTGCTTGGCCTTGGCCCCGGCGTGCAGGAGCGCGGCCTTCGTCTCGACGAAGTTGCCGATCTCGGCGCCGGGCTCGAGCACGCTCTTCCCGCGCAGGCGGGCAAAGGGCCCCACGGTGCAGCCGGCGCCGATCGAGCACCCCCGCTCCACGTGCGTGAACGGCAGGATGCGCGCTCCGGCGGCGATCGTGACGTCCATCTCGATGACGGTGGTGTCGGGGTCGACGATGTCCACGCCGGCCTTGAGATGCGCCGTGGCCACGCGCCGGCGGATGGCCGACGTCGCGGCGGCAAGATCGGCGAGGTCGTTGACGCCTTGCCACGCGGCGCCGTCGGCAACCGTGGTCGTCTCCACCACGCCCCCGCCCTCCCGGATGCGACCGATCGCGTCCGTGGCGTACTCCTCGCCCTGCGCATTGGCCCGCGAGAGGTTCACGAGCGCCGGGCGCAGTGCCTCGACGCGGAACGCGTAGATGCCCGTGTTGAACTCGCGGATCGCGAGCACGTCGGGGCGGTCCGTGGCATCACGGGCTTCGACGATGGTCTCGAAGCGCCCACCGGCACCGCGCACGATGCGACCGAGCGCCCCGGCGTCGGGCAACACGCCCGTCAGCACGGTGGCGTCCGCCCCCGCCTCATGATGGCGTGCGACGAGACGCTGGAGATCGGCCGACTCCGCCTGGGGCACGTCGCCGTAGACGACGAGCACGTCGCCCGCGAACGCCGGAAGCGCCTCGAGCCCGAGCCGCAGCGCGTGCCCGGTGCCCAGCTGCTCGGCCTGGAGCACGGGCCGTGCAGCAGGCCACGCCTCGGCCAGCCAGGCGTCGACGAGGTCGCGACGGTGACCCGTCACGACCACCGTCTCGGCCGCCTGCAGCGGCTCGACGGCGCGACGGACGTGCTCGAGCAGCGGCACGCCCAGGCACGGCACGAGCACCTTGGGCGGGCTGTCGTCGCGGACCGCCAGACGCTTGCCCTGCCCAGCGGCCAGGACCACGAGCGCCAGGGGACGCGTCACGGGCTACTCGCGGCCGCGAACGGCGAAGAGGATCAGGGCCAGACCTGCGAGCAGGCCGGCGCCGTTGTCCTTGACCGTCGTGTACCAGTCGCCCAGGACGCTCATGACCACGTTGCGGACCTCGGTGCCCACGTCGCCGGGAATCAGCTCGGGGCCGTACAGCACGATGCCGATGCCGCCGAGGATCAGCGCGAGGAGTCGTCCCATGGGTCGCAGCCTCCGTCGGGGGCGAGTCGCGGGCTCCGCGCCCTCGTGCTCGCTCCCGAGCGTCACTCTGGCAGAGGACCGGGCCCAGGGAAAGGCTCGTGCGCGGAGGTGGTTCCCCGGGGAGGACTCGAACCTCCAACTCCCAGATCCAAAGTCTGGTGTGCTACCAATTGCACCACCGGGGAATGCAGCGGGTCACCCTACCCGGGCGGCTCGGCGAAGCAGATCCAGCGCCGCCAGCGCGGCGTGATGTCGAACCAGGTCGCGCACGAGGGGCAGGTCGAGCCGGCGGTGGGCGCGGCGCCCATCGCGTGCGGCGAGCGCCACGTGGACGCGCCCCACGGGCACGGGGAGGCCGTCGGGACCCGGTAGCGTGTCGGGGCCGGCCACTCCCGTCGTGGCCACGGCGACGTCGGCACGCGCGCGCTCGAGCGCCCCGGCCGCCATCGCCTCCGCGACGGCCTGGGACACGACGCCCTCCCGCTCGATCAGGTCGGCGGGCACGCCGAGCTCGCGGGTCTTGGCCGCGGGGGCGTACGTGACCCACGAGACGTCCAGCACGGTGCTCGCGCCCGGCACGGAAGTCAGTCGCTCGGCGACGAGGCCGCCCGTGATCGACTCGGCCGTCGCCACCTTCCAGCCGCGGGCGGCCAGGGCCCGCACGACGACGTGCTGCAGACGCTCGCCCTCGGCAGGCTCGTAGCGGTCCTCGCCCAGGAGGTCGCGCGCAGCAGCCAGGAAGGCCTCGCTGTCCTGCTCGCGGTCGGCCTCCACGCGCACCTCGATCTCACCGTGGTGCGCGTACCACGCGAGGCGCACCGCAGCGGCTTCGGGCAGGGCCTCGAGCTGCTCGGCGACGAGCGCCTCCGGTCGACCCATCACCCAGAGCACGCCCCGGGCGACCTCGCTGGCCGCCGCGAGCCGCGGCGCGATCGTGGCCTCGAACATGGCCTGCAGCTCGGCAGGCACGCCGGGCAGGCAGATCAGCGTGGCACCCTCGAGCCGCACCTCGAGCCCCACGGCCGTGCCGACCGGGTTGGGCACGACGGCGGCCGAAGGCGGCCGCTTGGCCTGGTGGTGATGCAGCGGTCGCGGGGTGCGCCCACGGGAGGCCAGGCGCGCGACCAGCTCGTCCCAGAGGACGGGGTCCTCCTCGAGCGGCTCGCCCAGCGCCTTGGCCAGCCCGTCGCGGGTGCGGTCGTCCGACGTGGGGCCGAGACCGCCGGAGACCACGACCAGGTCCGCGCCTCGTGCCACGTCGCGCATCGTGGCGGCGAGGGCCTCGACCTCGTCGCCCACGAGGCGCAGCTCCACCACGGCGCCGCCCAGCGCGGTGACGCGGGCGGCCATCCACGCGCCGTTGCCGTCGCGTCGCCGTCCACTGGTCAGCTCGTCGCCGACCAGCAGCAAGGCCACGCGCGTGCGACTCACAGCGCGCTCCGGATGTGCACGATGTCGCCGTCCTTCACCACGTAGTCCTTCGGCTCCAGGCGGATCGCGTTCTGCGCCTTGAGCTCGCGCATGCCGCCCGCGGCGTCCAGGGTCTCGAACGGGAAGACCTCGGCGCGCACGAACCCCTTGGCGAGGTCGGTGTGGATGCGCCCGGCGGCGATCACGGCGGAGTCGCCGCGGTGGATCGTCCACGCCCGCACCTCGTCCTCACCGACGGTGAAGAAGGAGAGCAAGCCGACGCCCCGGTAGACCTCGTTCACGAAGCGGTCCGCGGCCGCCTCCTCGATGCCGAACTCTTCCATGAACGCCGGTCGGTCCGCCGGATCCATGCTCGCCAGCTCGGCGTCGATCTGCGCGTCCATGGCCAGGCGGCCCGCGAACGAGAGGGGCAGTCCCTCCCCCAAGTCGGCGGACAGCTCGCCGGGGCCGTTCAGCAGCAGGATGCGGGGCTTGCGCGAGAACAGCTGGAAGCCGCGAAGGCGCTTGTCGTCGGCGTCGTCGAGCTCGAGATCGAGCAGGTCCTTGCCGGCGTCCAGGCGCTCGAGGCAGCGCTCGAGCACGGCGAGCTCGAGCTTGTCCTGGTCCATGGAGCGCGCCTTGCGCTGGATGTTCTCGCGCAGCTTCTGGGCGCGGCCTTCGCAGATCACGTAGTCCGCGGAAACCATCTCCCCCACCAGCCGCTCGAGGTCGGCCTTGGGGTCGGCTTCCGCGCGCTCGTACGCGTACTGCGGCGACGTGAACCCGCGGACGACGAGCACGTAGGCGTCGTTCTCGCGCGCCGAGGCCAAGAGCCGTGCGCGACGCTCCTTGTCACCCTCGGTGCCGCCCTCGGGCAGGCCCGGCGGGTCGTGCAGCTCGAGGCCGGCCGGCGTGTACTTGCGCGGCTGGAAGATCTCGCGGCATCGCTCCAGGCGCTCGTCGCGCACGGGCACGACCTGCACGTGGGTCTCGGTCTGGAAGCTGCCGGGCGGCGTGGCAGCGGGCGTGGTGGCGACCGCGTTGAACACGGTCGTCTTGCCGGAACCCGCGAGGCCGAGGAGGGCGATGCGCATGGCGGGGAAGGTCGCTCGACCCCGCCCCGCCGCTGACCTTTTTCAGCGGTCCTCGGGCGTCTCCGGCGGCTTGGCGCCATCCGGCTCGGCCGGGGCTTCCTCGGGAGCGCCGCCGAACACCCGGCTCGACCAGTCGTTGATGCGGTCGCGCTCGACGATGAGCAGGGCGTACACGGCGACCGCGACGACCAGGGGCCAGGCCTTCCAGATCGTGAAGGGCTCCTTGTTCTCCCCCACGAAGCGACCGCCCCAGATCCCGAGGAAGTAGAGGCCGACCACGGGCATGGCCATCATGATCTGCGTGACCGGGCTGGGGTCGGTGAGCAGCATGCCCACGATGAAGGCGAAGACGACGGCCAGCTTCCAGCCCTTGATCCACGTGGCCCGCTCGACGATCCCGACGGCCTGGAAGAACAACATCACCAGGGGCAGCTCGAAGAGGAACCCCATGGCCAGCACCATCTTGACGCAGATGTCGAAGTAGGCCGTGATCG
The DNA here is from genome assembly GCA_020631815.1 of Planctomycetota bacterium. GTDB lineage: Bacteria > Planctomycetota > PLA2 > PLA2 > JAEUHO01 > JACKGW01. The sequence goes on from JACKGW010000003.1 coordinate 120,710, forward strand.
TGTACTGCGTCGTCGCGTCCAGCTGCCGGTCGAAGCTGATGAGGAAGCGCAGACCGAACGGGATGAGCAGCAGGTAGGCCGCCACCATGCCCATGAAGAAGAGCAGCACCGAGATCGGGAAGTAGGTCCGTACTGCAGACTTCTCGTGCTGGTAGAGACCCGCGGCGATGAAGCCCCACATCTGCCAGATCACGAGGGGCCCCGCGGCCACGAGCCCCACGAGGAAGCACAACCGCAGGATCTGCAGGAAGCCCTCGCCGGGCATGATCGCTTGCAAGGCGGAGGGCGGAGACCCCGTGGCCTTCAGCGCGTCCTTGTACGGCTGGACGGCGAAGTGCCAGAGCGGGTCGTAGAAGAAGAACGCCAGCAGCATCGCTGCGCCCAGCGCGAGCGCACTGAGCACGAGGCGTCGGCGGAGCTCGTCGAGGTGCTCCGACAGCGTCATCCGCGGCAGGGCGTCCTCGGGCTCGGCCATCCCACCTTGATAAACGAAGCGAGCCCGGCGGACTCGCCGGGCTCGCAGGGTTGCCAGGATCTGGTCCTGTCAGAGGGGGTCGGGACTAGAAGTCCAGGAGCGTGTCGAAGAGGCGCTCGGGCATGATCACGGCGCCGTTGCGACGGGCCAGGACCTCGAGCTGCGCCAGCGGGTTGGCAGCGCCCTCGCCCTCTTCCTCGTCCCCGCCCTCGTCCTCGGTGCCGACGTCCGGCGTCTCGCCGAGGCTGTTGGGAACGATGATGTAGTCGGTGTCGCCGTTGACCTGGTCCTGCACGACCACACCCAGGCGACGCAGACGCGTCACGGCCAGCTCACGGGGCCACTTGTCGAGCTTGCCGTGGATGTACACGTGCATCGGGTCGGTCGGGTTGTAGAGCGCGTTGTGCAGGCGATCGCCGCCGGCGATCTGACCACGGCCCTCGAGGACGCGGACCTTCGACGAGTGCTCGCCGGTGACCTGCGTGACCACGACGCGGCCCTTGTCGACGCGGTTGCCGCCGCGGTCCAGACCGCTGACGACGAAGATGAGGCCGATGTACGAACGGTCGGACGTGCCGAGATCGATCGTGCCGGTGCCCAGCGCGTCGCTGACCGCGAGGATGGTGCCCTTGGGGTCGTCGCGGCGCATCCGAACGAGGTGGCGCTCCTTGGAGTTGGCCAGACCGGCGCGGTACGCGTCGCGATCGGCCTCGACCTTGGTCATCTCGCCCTTGTGGCGCTCCTTGGTCTGCTCGAGCTCGTTCTGGGCCGTGCTCTTCTCGTCCTGCAGGCGCGTGATGGACTCGGTCTGCTCGGTGATCGTGCGGTTGGCCGCCTCGATCTGCTGCGTGCTCTCGCTCTGCACGCGCGCCAGCTCGGTGCGTGTGTTGTCGAGCTCCGTACGTGCGGAGGTGATGTCGGCAGCCTGCTGGGTGATCGTGGTGACCGCGGCGCTCTGCAGGGCGGTGATCTCGCTCTTGAAGGCGTCGATCATGGCCGGCAGGGGCTTGAGCAGGGCCTCGACCGTGTACGCGCCGCCCTCGGGGAGCGACAGGTAGTCGACGACGATCTCGGTGCCTGTCTGGCCCGCCCACTCGGCCGGCATGCGCACGACCTCGGCGATCTGCTTCCAGGACTCGTCCGTGGAGAGGTCGGCGAGGTCGGCATCGCGCTCCTTGCCCTTGGCTTCGTACTCGGCGAGCGCGTCGCGGTACTCGGCCATCTTGGCCGTGTCGTCCTCGTCGGTCGGCGGGACGGGCTTCGGGCCAAGGCCGTCCTGCCACTTGTCGCGGTAGGCCTGCAGCTTGTCCTTGAAGGCCTGGGGCAGCACCGAGTAGTCGAGCGGCTTCTCGACACCGATCTGCGAGGTGTGGATGCGGCCCGCGCGGGTGAAAGGCATCTGGGCCTTCTCTTCCAACACGGCCAGCGTGCCCTTGCCACCCGTCTCGCCCGGCAGCGTGCCGTCGGGCTTGACGTGGGCCTCGAGCGTCGCGCGGTTGGTCGTGCTGATCGTGCGACCGTCCGCGCTGAACGTGGCGTCTTGGAAGCCGACGATGCGCGACAGAGCCTCGAGCTCGTCCATGGCGCGCTTCGTCTCGTTCTTCGCCTGCAGCTCGGCCTCTTGGGCGTCCTTCTGCTTGGCGAGCGCCTCGTCCCGCTTGTCGGTCTCGGCGTACCACAGGTAGACGAACACGAGCAGCAGGACCAACGCGAGCACGAGGGGCCACGCACTCGCGCCACGCTCGCTGCCACGGTAGATGCCCGACGGGTGGTGGGACGGGGCCCTCATGCCTTCCTCCGACGGAGTCGCTGACTCCGGGGTCCATGAAATGGGTGCGCAGCGGGATGTCCCGTCGGCACCTCCCTGACGCCGCACGGGACGAACGGCCGTCCAGCGGGTCGCCCCACTGTCCGGTCCTCCTGCCCTCGGCCAAGAGCGTAGCCGACCCGTCACCGGACGGTCAACCTCGGCGTCCCCGGGTGGCCCCGAGATGGGCTCGGGCGGCCGACCCCCTTGACCCCCCCCTCGACCCCGCCGTAGTCTTGGGGCCCTTCGTGACCCTGGCGCCTGGGGAGCGCGGCCGGGACTCAAGTCCCTACCTGCCGCCCCGTCTCTCCGGACCCGCCTTTACAGGATCTGTCGCCTGACGCGGCACGTTCCTTTTCCGGGCCCTGCGAGGGAATCCCTGGAGGTGCCGTCCATGTTCCGCTCCCGCCCCGTCATCGGCCTGCTCGGAGGCATCAGCTCAGGGAAGAGCACCGTGGCCCGTCGCCTGGCCTCGCTAGGCCCCGGTCGCGTCGTCGACGCGGACAGCTTGGCGCACGACGCCCTGGCGGCCGCCGCGGCCGACGGTCGCCTCGAGGCCGCCCTGGGCCCCGGCTTCGTGCGCGAGGACGGCAAGCCCGACCGTGCAGCGCTCGGCGCCAGCGTCTTCAGCGACACGGCGCTTCTGCGCCGCCTGGAGCGGCTCATCCACCCCACCGTGCAGGTCGCCATCAAGGCCGCCATCGAGGACCACCTGCGCGGCGAGGGCCCGGCGGTCCTCATCCTTGATGTACCGCTGCTCATCGAGGTCGGCCTGGATCGGGCCTGCACCGAGCTCTGGTTCATCGAGGTCCCCGACGAGCTCCGCAAGGAGCGGGCCGGCGGCCGCGGCATGACGGCCGAGCAGATCGCGCAACGCGAGCGGTTCCAGAGTCCACTGGTGCGCAAGCGCGCGCGCGCCGACCGCATCTTGGTCAACGCCGGCACCCCGGCGGACCTCGACGAACAGATCCGCCGCGCGCTGGCCGACCTCGGCGCGGGCCCCGCCCCGCTGTCTCCGGTGGGCCCCGCGAAGCACGCCGACCCGGCCGCCTGATCCGGCCGACGGGCGTTCATCTCTCCCCTTGAGCCCCCGACCCCGCGTGGGTCGCGGCGCCCTGCCTAGGAACGCGCATGGCCGCGAAGAAGAAGAAGACTGCCAAGAAGAAGACCGCCAAGAAGGCCGCGGCGAAGAAGAGCGCGACCAAGAAGAAGTCCGCGACCGCCAAGAAGAAGACCACGGCCACGCGCAAGAAGAAGGCCACGACCACCAAGAAGGCCGCTGCCGATCCCGTCGTCGAGTCCGCAGTCGACGACGAGCCGATCGAGAGCGAAGAGACCGTCGAAGCGGAAGCGCCGGGTCGCCCGACCGCCGGCGGACTGCGCCGGGGACGCCGCCGGCGCCTGCCCGCCGCGCGTCGCGCCGAGCTGGGCGAGGGCCTGGGCGCCGACATCCCGCCGCTCCCCGACGAGGCGGACCTGCCTGCGTTCGGACGCCCCTCCGCGCCGCCTCCGGCGCCGGTCCGCGGCGACGAGGACCCGCGCCAGCTGCTGGCGCGCGTGCGTCGCGGCGAGGCCCACGTCAGCGACCTCGGTCGCGTTCCGGAAGACGCCTTGCGTCAGCTGGCCCGCGACGAGGGCCTCGCCGTCGGTGACGGCGAGCGCGTCACGGACATCGCCGTGCGTCTCGTCACGCACCAGCCGGCGCGCTCCGGCCGCGAGGGACGCGAGGCGCGCGATGGACGCGACGGTCGCCCGCGCCGCGAGCGACGCGAGCGCAGCTCGACGCCGCGGGAGCCGGCCGAGCGCGAGCCGGCGGGCGAGATCGAGACGGTCCGCGTCGAAGGGCTGCTCGAGATGCACCCCGACGGCTACGGGTTCCTGCGCCGCTCCGAGCGTGGCTACAGCCAGCACCCGGAGGACGTGTACGTCGCGGCCGCGCTCCTGCGCCGCGTCGGCCTGCAGCCGGGCCACTACGTGGTGGGCGAGGCCCATCGCCCCCGTCCGGGCCAGGCCTATCTCGCGCTGCAGACCGTCGAAGAGGTCAACCACCAAGACCCCGCCGTGCTCGCCGACGTGGTCCCGTTCAAGGACCTGACCGTCGTCTACCCCGACACGCGTCTGCCGCTCGAGGTCGAGCCGACCGGCTTCGAGATGCGCATCATGGACCTCTTCTGCCCGGTGGGCCGCGGCCAGCGCGGTCTCATCGTGGCGCCGCCGCGCTCGGGCAAGACGGTGCTGCTGACCAAGCTCGCCGACGCCATCGCGTCCAACAGCCCCGATGTCGACATCGTCGTGCTGCTCGTGGACGAGCGCCCCGAGGAAGTCACCAACATGCGCCGCTCGGTGCGTGGCGAGGTCATCGCGTCCACCTTCGACAAGCCCGCCGCCAACCACGTCCGTGTGGCCGAGCTCGTCATGGAGAAGGTCAAGCGCATGGTCGAGCTCGGACGCCACGTCGTCCTGCTGCTCGACTCCATCACGCGCCTCGGCCGCGCCTACAACAACATGACCGGCGGCAGCGGCCGCATCCTCACGGGCGGCTTGGACGCCAACGCGCTCACCAAGCCCAAGCGCTTCTTCAGCAGCGCGCGCAACGTCGAGGACGGCGGCAGCCTGACGATCATCGCTTCGGCCCTCGTGGACACCGGCTCCAAGCTGGACCAGGTGATCTTCGAAGAGTTCAAGGGCACGGGCAACATGGAGTGCGTGCTCAGCCGCGACCTCTCCAACGCCCGTATCTGGCCCGCCATCGACGTTCCCGCTTCAGGGACGCGCAACGAAGACCTGCTGCTTCACCCCGACGAGATGGCGCAGACGGTGCGCCTTCGTCGCGCCGTGACGGGTCTCCCGGCCGAAGAGGTCATGCGCGCCCTGATCGTCAAGCTGAGGGAGTTCCCGACGAACCGGGAGTTCCTCATGGCGCTCGGCGACGGGGGGATGTAGCGGCGTAGCTCGCGCGCCACGCGAGCACGCGCTTCACGTACCGCCGCGTCTCGTCGAAGGCCTCGCGCTCGATCACGGCGCGCGGCGCGAGGTCGTACGCGCGTGCGCGCCAGCGATCGACCCGGCCCATGCCCGCGTTGTAGGCCGCCAGCGCGAACGCCTCCTCGCCGTCGTAGCGATCGAGCAGGCGCTTGAGGTACGACGCGCCCAGCGCCAAGTTCGTCTCCGGGTCCAGCAGGCCCTCGGGCGTCGGCGGGGTCCGTCCGCGGCGGACTGCTTCCTCGGCGGCCGTCGCCGGCATCAGCTGGGCCAGGCCGCGCGCGCCGGCACGGCTGGTCGCCTGCGCATCGCCCCCGCTCTCCGCCGCCACCAGGGCCAGCAGCAGATCCGGGTCGACGGACTCGGCGCGGGCGACCTCGCCGACGAGCGCGCGCCAGCGCCCGAGGTCCGGGGCGTCCTCACCCTCGCTCCAGCCGATCGCCAGGCCGACGAGGCCCGCGACGACGAGAAGGAGCACGACGATCGCGAGCCGGGGCCCGCGTTCGCTGCTCACCGCGGCCCTCCGAGACCGGAGACGCGGTCCTTGAACCAGTCGGCCCACAGCGCGGCGATCTCTTCGGCGCGTCGCGGCGAGGTCGTCACGTCGACGTCGCCGAACGAGCGGCCGGCCACGTCGTGCAGGGCCTTGGCCGCGTTGCGGCGCAGGACCGGGTCGGGGTCGCGCAGGACGCGGATGAACAGCGGCACCGTCGTCTCGTCGGGCTCGCCCTTGAGGTACAGGCCGAAGCCGGTCACGTCGTAGCCCTTGCGCTTGAGCGCGTCACGGAACCACGTGCGGGCCGTGCCGACGCGCTCGCGCTCGTACCAGCCTTGGTAGCGCTCGGCCAGCAGCGTGGGCGAGCGCTCGTCGAAGCGGATCGAGGTGAGCACCTCCAGGGCGACGCGGGCGCGTTCCTTCTCGGAGCCGGTGCCGCCACGCAGCAGGGCGACCAGGTAGGGAACGGTCTCCCCCATCCCACGCTCGGCGCCGCGCAGCGCGGCGGCCGCGACGACATCCGGGCTCTCGTCCCCCAGATGGCGGCGCAGCTGCTCGACGACGACGTCGCCCTCGAAGCGACCCAACGTGTCGACAAGGCGCGCGCGACGATCGGCTTGCGAGGGGCCGCGCATGAGCTCGTCCACGATCATGAAGCGAGCCTCGGCCGAGCCGAGCTCGGCCAGCGCTTCGGCGGCGGCTTCCTGCACCTGGCGGTCGCGGTCGTTGGTGAGGTAGTAGCCGAGCAGGCGCACGGCGTCCTTGTGTCCCGCGCGGGCCATCGAGCGCAGGGCCGCGGCACGCAGGGCACCGCTGCCCTCACCGCGCTCCTCCGCCAGCACGCGCGTGAGGAACGGATGCGCGGCGTTGCCGGGGATGAACCCGAGCGCGCGCGCCACCTCGAGACGCGTGCCGAGGTCGCCGTCACGGAACAGCGTCTCGAGGCGCTCGACGACACTGGGGTCGCCGAAGTACGCCATGGCGAGCAAGGACTCGACGGAGACGCGCGGGTCTTCGTCGAGCGCCAACACTTCGAGGCTCGGCCGCAGGCGCTCCTTGGCGCGCTCGCGGACGGCCTCTTCGACCTCGCCGTCCTCGCCGCTCATGAGCAGGCGCGTTGCGAGGGCACCCGCGGCGCGCATGCCGGCACGCGGGTCGGAGTAGGACTCCTTCAGCACCGCGATGCCGCCCTCCATCAGGATGTGGGCGAGAACGCGGCGGGCTTCGTCCTCGGGGCGGTCGGCGAGGAGACCGAGCAGCTCGGCGCGGACCTCGTCGTGCCCCTGGCGCAGGATCCAGCGCAGGCCGTCCTTCTCCATGACGCCGAACGCCGGCGCGCCGGCCAGCTCGCGAGCCAGGACGGCTGCTTCCGCGCCGCTCAGACGACCGCCCAGGCGCTGCAGGCGGTAGAGCGCCTGCGCCTTGGCCAGGTCATCGGGCAAGTCGTCGAATGACGCGACGATGGCGCTGCGCAGGAAGTCGGTCCGCTCGTCGGGGCCGGCGGCTTCCAGCCCCTCCTGGTTGCGTTCCCACCAGACCTTGCGATCGAGCCACTTGTCGGTGTCGACGTACGTCTGCCACTCGTTGGCCTCGAGCAGGGCATCGAAGCGCAGCCGTGTACGCGTGGTCGGGCGGTCGTTGTCGGCCGTGTCGTCGTCGGGCGTGAGCACCATGCGACGGCGCTGGTTGCCCACGGCGAGCGTCACGGCGACGTGCTCGTCGGTGCGCTCCTCACCGCTCTCGGGCCCTTGGAAGATGCCCAAGCCCTCGAAGAAGCCGACCAGCGCCGCAAAGGCAGGGTCTTGCAGCCAGAGGACGTTGGGGCGGCTCGGCGCGGACTGGGGCGCGAACTCGGCGGTGCGCCGCAGGCCGTTGGCCTCCACCACGGTGATGCGCACGGAGGCCTGCGGCAGGTCGCTGGCTTCCAGACGCTCGAGGGGACGACGCGCACGGAACGACCCTCGAGCGCCGCGCCACCACTGGGCCCAGTCCACCGCCGTCTCGGGCAGGTCCTTGCCGGTGAGCCGGCGCAAGGCGGCGAACGCGGGACCGCGCACGCTCTCGTAGTCGCGAAAGTGGTCGCCGCCGACGGCGTCGACGAGCACGTCGATGACGGCCTGGTCGAGCAGCGCCAGGAGCGCCTCGTCACCGGAGGACGCCGCACCGAACGCCAGACCCACGCCTGCGGCCGCGCGCGTCAGCTTGAGGGGATGGGCAAGTCCCCGCTGGCCGGAGAGCGCCGCGAGGGTGGCCACCTCGAAGGGCTCCGTGAGCCGGACGCGCGCCTGCTCGGCCAGCGCGAGCGTGGCGTAGGCGCGCTCGCGCGCTTCCCCACTGCGCGCCAGCTCGTTGAGCTGCTGCGTCATCGCCGCATCGCCACCGCGTCCGAGGAGCTCGGCCGCCGTGGTCGCCACCTCCGGGTCGCTGTCGGCCAGCGCCTGCAGGAGGCGCGAGTCGGCGTCCGCCACGCCGGCCGGGCGCAGCAGCTGCAGGCCGGCGATGCGCACGGGCGCCTTGCGGCCGTCGAGCAGCTGCAGCACGCCGGGCGCGTCGGCGTTCGTCACGTGCTCGGCGAGGAAGCGCGTGGCCTCCCGACGGAACAGCGGGCGGTTGGCCAACCCCAAGAAGCTGATGAGCCACGACTTGGCGTTCTCCGCCGACAGTCCGTACGCGGCGCGGAAGAAGACCTCGGCGCGACTCGCGTTGGTGCGCTGGGCCGCGGCACCGAGGATGACCTGCACGTGGACCGGCTCGCCGATCTTGCCGAGCACCCACGCGGCACCGGGCTGCATCGCGGGATCCCCGTTCTTGAGCACCGCGACGAGGTAGGGGATGACTTCCTGTCCGCGAAGGAAGAGCGCTTCGGCCGCGCGCTGTCCGCTGCGCTGCTCGGGCCAGCCGCGGAGCTCGTCGAGCTCGGCGCGGATCGCACGCTCGGTGCGATCGATGGGCGCCTCCGGACGCGTCGTGCCCGGCGCCTTCGTGCCGCCCTCCGCGGGCGGCGAGCCGAAGTCGAACTCGTCGCGCTTCTTGGGCGGGTCGTCGGCGCGCGCGGGCAGCGCAACGTCCACGGCGGTCGCGACCGCGAGCACGAGGGGGATCAGACGCGAGGCGAGGCGGTGGCGATCCATCACCTGACGAGCGTCCCCGGCACGGGTCACGCCCGGGTCATCCGTCGGGCGAGCGCCACGGCCGCCCGACGCAGGGGGCGGTGGTCCTCGGCCAGCAGGCCGGCGTCCTCCTCGAAGATGCCGGCTGCCACCTGCCGCACGCGGGCCAGCAACGGCAGGTCGGCCGGCAGCTCCGCGGCCCGGAAGGCCGGACGACCGCTCTGACGGGTGCCGAACAGGTCACCGACCCCGCGGATCCCCAGGTCCTCCTCGGCGATCGCCAAGCCGTCGTGCGTGCGGGCCAGGACCTCCAGGCGGGCGGGAGGCGCATCGGACCGTGAACGGTCCACCAAGACGCACAGCCCGGGCAGGTCGCCGCGGCCCACGCGACCGCGCAGCTGGTGCAGCTGGGACAGCCCGAAGCGCTCGGCATGCTCGACGACCAGGACCGTGGCGCGCGGGACGTCGACGCCCACTTCCACGACCACCGTGGCCACGAGCAGGTCCACCTCGCCCGCGCGAAAGCGACCCATGACCTCGTCCTTCTCGGCGCGCTTCATGCGCCCGGTCAGCAGGGCGACGCGTGCACGCGGAAGGGCGCGCTGCCAGCGCTCCACGGCCGCTTCGGCGTCCTTCAGGTCCAGCGACTCGCTCTCGCTCACCAGCGGGTAGATCACGTACGCCTGCTGGCCCGCGTCGATGGCCCCCGCGACCCGACGCAGCACCGCGCGCCCTTCTCGCGGGCGCACCACGTGCGTCTCGACATCGTGGCGTCCGGGCAGGCGTCCCTCGAGCACGCTGACGTCGAGGTCGCCGTGCACGGCCATGGCCAGCGTGCGCGGAATGGGCGTGGCGCTCATGGCCAGCAGGTGCGGCACACGTCCGTCGTCGCGAGGTGCAAGCAGGCGTCGCCGCTGCGCCACGCCGAAGCGATGCTGCTCGTCCACGATCGCCAGGCCGAGGCGGGCGAACGACACGTCGTCCTGCAGCAGGGCGTGCGTGCCGACGGCGAGGTCGATGTCGCCGCGCGCCAGGGCCTCGAGCTCGCGCAGGCGAGCCGCGCTGCGGCGACCGCCGGCGAACCAGCCGACACGCACGCGACTGCCCTCGAGCCATGCCGTCAGCGTGTCGGCATGCTGGCGCGCCAAGATCTCGGTGGGCGCGAGCACGGCCACTTGGTGGCCGGCGGCGATCGCGACCAGCGCGGCGTAGGCCGCGACGGCCGTCTTCCCGGCGCCGACGTCGCCCTGCAGCAAGCGACGCATCGGGACGGGCTTCGCGAGATCGGCGGCGATCTCGGCCACGACGGCGTCTTGGCCCGCGGTGAGCGTGAACGGGAAGCGGGCCCGGATGCGCTCGTCGAGCTCGGCCGACGCGGGACAGGCCACGCCGCCGCGCCGGGCCACGGCACGGCGACGCAGGCGAAAGGCCACGTCGTGCACCAGGAGCTCGTCGAAGGCCAGCCTGCGCCGCGCACGTGCGGCGGCCTCTTCGTCGCTCGGGAAGTGCAGCTGGCGCAGCGCATGGCGCAGAGGTCCGAGCCCGAGCTCGTCCAGGTGACGCGCCGGCACCAGGTCCTGCACGGCGTCGGACACCCCCAGCAGGCGCCAGACGAGCCGTCGCAGGAACAACGGCGTGATGCCCCGGCCCGCGGGATGAACCGGCACGAGGCGAAACACGCCCGGACCGTCGGGCTCTCCCTCGTCGGGCAGACGCTCGGAAGCAGGAGCGTGCAACAACAACGCTCCGCGTTCTTCGCGTGGCGCGCCGAAGACCGCCAAGCGCGAGCCCGCCACCGGCGCCCTGGGCACGTAGCCGCGGTGGAACCAGCGCGCATCGACGGCACCGCTCTCGTCGACGAGCGTGGCCTCGACGATGGCCAAGCCGCCTCGTGCGCGCACGGTGCGTGCCCGCTCGACGCGCCCCACGACGAACGCGTCGGCTCCCGCCACGAGCTCGGCAATCGGCGTGACGTGGCGGCGGTCTTCGTAGCGCCGCGGCGCGTGCCGCAGCAGATCCTCGATGGTCGTCACGCCGATCGCTGCGAGCGCGTCGGCGCGTGGCCCTGGCACACCGGGTACCTGGGCGAGCAGCGTTGCCGGCCCCAGGCCTTCCAGCGCGAGCCCTTCGTCGCTCATCGCGCACCTGGGGTCGGGTCCCACCACGTGGCGGGCCACGTCCGGAGGAACGCTGCGCGCCCGGCGGTGTCCACGGTGCCGCCGCGCTCCCGCAGCCGGATCGCCTCGATGGCCGCACGTGCCGCCACGGACGGCGGTCGCCCGCGCTCGATCAAGGCCTCCAAGCGGCCGAGGTCCTGCGCCAGCCAAGCCGCCACGAGCTCCCCGGCGGGGCCTTCGCGCGCTGCGGGGCTTGCGGCATCCCACGCGGCGCGGGCGTCCTCGCGGGTGCCGCGGTCCATCGCGACCAAGGCCTTGGCCAGCTCGTCCGGCCAGGGCCGCCCGACGGCCGGAGCGCTGCCCGGGACCCGCCGTCGCAGCATGCTCCCCGCCGTGCGTCCTGCCCACAGGGCGCCCGCCAGGAAGGCCAGCACGAGCAGCACGGTCAGCGGTGTGCGCACCTCGAGAAGGTACGCGCGCCGAGCCCCGCTAGCGGTCGCTCGCGCGGACTTCGACGTCGAGCGACGTCTCGCCGCGCGGTGCGTCGGCGGCCTGGACGTCGAGGCCCAACCGCTCGAAGAGACGCCGCCAGTCCGCGACGCCCAGCACGAGGCGGACACGGGTAGCGCCGGAGCTCTGCTTGTGCGCCTCGTCGCGCGCCAGGCGTGCATCGACGACGCCCACGTCCTTCGCGCTGTTCGTCGGCTGGTCGGCCTGCACGAGCGAGAGCCACGCGACGAACGCCTCCACGTCCTTGGCGCGAACCACGAGGAGCTTGCGCGGAGGGACGGCGTCACCACCTCCCCCGCCGATCCCCAGCGGCGCGTCGCCCGTCGAGGCGCCTGCAGCAGGCTCGTCGCTCGGCTCGCGCTGGCCGCGGTCGACGGCCCCGCCCGGAACGAGGGTCGGCGCCCGTGACGCGGCGGGGCGCGGCGGGGGCGCGGCGACAGGGGCCGCGGGGGGAGCCGCCGCCGTCGGCAGGGGTGCGGTCGCCTCGTCGCGCATGGCGCCGAGGTTGCCTTCGTTCCATGTGTCCGACGTCGTCGTCTTGGACGTGGTGGCCTCGGACGTGAACGGCTCGGACGGTGGCACGTCGGCGCTCTGGGTCGCTCGCACGGGCCCGGAGTCGGAGCCACGATCGACGTACCAGCCGATGGTCCAGCCCACGATCAGCAGGGCCGCGGCGGCATAGGCCGCCCCAAGCAGTCGCAGCATCTTCGGCCGCGCATCGCGCGCAGGCTCGTCGCCACGCGCGATGGCCTCGCGCACGCCGGTCAGGAAGCCATCGGGAGCGCCAGGCAGGCAGGCCGTGTCCTCGCGCAGTGCCACGCCGACGCCGCGCAGGGCCTCCAGCTCGGCGGCGAGCTCGGGCTCGTCGGCAAGACGCTGGCGCAGCGCAGCCTCCGCGGCGGCGTCCAGCCGACCATCGAGGTGGTCGGAGAGCAGCGCGAGGGTCGCCTCGTCGAAGGGCGGCAACGGGGTGGTGCTCATGCCGCACCCCCGCACGGTTGGCGAAACGCGCTCATGTCGCCCGCACGGAGCTGGCCGCCCCGTGTCCTTCCAAGGCGGAGCGCAGGGCTGCGCGGGCACGATGCAGACGACTGCGAACCGTGCCCACGGCCACGTCCAAGAGGGCCGCCATGTCCTCGTAGGACAAGGCCTCCACCTCGCGCAACACCAAGATCTCGCGCGCGTCCGGCTCGAGTCCCGCCAACGCCGCATCCAGCGCTTGCCCCAGCTCGCGCGCTTCGGCGCGCTCCGCCAACGTCGGCCCGCGGTCCGGCACCGAGGCCGCTCGCGAGGTGCCCGTCAGCGGCGAGGTCTCGTCGAGCGAGGCGGGACGCGCGTGCTTGAGCGTCCGGCGCTGCCGGAGCTCGTTGCGGCACTGGTTGATGGCGATGCGGGTGAGCCATGTCGAGAAACGGCTGTCTCCGTGGAACCGGGAGAGCCCTCGCCATGCCTTCACGAACACGGTCTGCGCGACGTCGAGCGCGGCTTCCGCGTCGCCGGTGATGCGCCGCGCCAAGCGGACCACGCGGTCCTGATGGCGGACGACCAGGCGGTCGAAGGCCTCGCTCGCGCCGGCCTGCGCGGCCTCCACGAGGTCGCGGTCCGGATCGCCAGCAGGGGGAGGGGTCTCGTTACCCATTGCCTTTCGACACCGGCAGGATGCCACGGTTCCCGCGGTTCGCGGGAACGCCGCGTAGGACTACCCCTGGTACGGCCGCGGGCGGCCGGGGACCGCAAAAGCCCCGCAACTCCGGCCCGGTCGCCGGTCGGGCGCCGGTCAGAGGGCCGCGATGCGGGCCGCGAGAAGCGTGATGTTGTCCGGCCCGCCGCGGCGCTCGGCGCCGTGGATGAGCCGGTCCACCAGGCCTTCCAGCTGGCCGCCGCGGTGCAGCTCGTCGCGCAGGACGTCCTCGGGCACGACGCCGCTCAGGCCGTCGGTGCAGAACAGCATGGTGTCGCCGTCCTCCACCGCGACCGTCGAGACGGCGACCTCGATGTCCTCGTCGCTGCCGAGCGCCTGCATGAGGATGTGGCGCCCGGCGACGCGACCGACTTCGTCGGGGCCGATGATGTTGTCCTCGAGCAGCTTCTCGGCCCACGTCTGGTCCCGCGTGAGCTGCTGCAGCTTGCCGCCGCGCCAGAGGTAGGCCCGGCTGTCTCCGACGTGCGCGAGCATCGCCACGTCGTCGAGCATCCACGCAGCCGTCAGCGTCGTGCCCATGCGGGCGCGCGACGGGTTGCTGGCGCCTTCGTCGCGAATGCGCTCGCTGGCCAGGAGGACAGCGGCGACAAGTGCCGCGTGCAGGTCCTCGCGCGCGGTCTCGGCGTCGTTGCCGCGGCCGGCCCGCTGGGCCAGCGTCTCGGCGAGGATGCTGACCGCCATCCCGCTGGCGACCTCACCCGCTCGCTCGCCACCGATGCCGTCGGCCACGGCCAGCAGGACGCCCGGGCGGTCCAGCCCCGAGGTCCCTTCGAGGGCGTCCTCGGTGCCGCTGCTCGGGCCGTTCTCGGCGAGCAGCCCACGGGCGCAGAGGTTGTCCTCGTTGTTGGCGCGGACGCAGCCAACCGAGGAGCGCCCGTACCAGCGCAGTCCCAACCGCGGCACGGCACCCGTGGACGACCCCATGCGACGTTCCGTGCTCTCCAGGACCCAGAGCGGCATCCGCCCCGCACGCCTCGGCGTGGAGGGGCATGGTGCCCGAAGCCGGGCCGGGTGCCATGCAGGAACTACCCGCACCTCCACCCGGGGGGTCGTTGACGAGGGGTCCGGGCCTCTCGACACTCGGGCCATGCCTCATCGCGCCCCGTCTGCTCGTGCTCGCCGCCACCCGCTCCAGCCGGCGGCCCTGATCCTCCTGCTGGGCGCGGCCCTGCTGCCCCTGGCGGCCCCCGCGGCGCCCCGCGCCGCGGCGGAGGAGGGCCGCTCTCCTCCGCCCACGGCCCGGCTGGTGGTGCGGGGCCACGAGCCCGAGCGCGGCGCCCTGCTCCAGGTCGAGGCGGGCGGCCTCCGCTTCCGCCCGGCCATCGGCGAGGCGCGGCTCGTGCCGTGGGACGACCTGGTCGAGCTGTCCACGGGCTCCACGACCGGCGTGGCGCCCGAGCGCAGCGCCTTGCTGTGGCGCGCCCACCTCGCGGGTGGCGAGGTACTCCTCGGCGCCCGCCAGGTCGTCGAGGACGACACGGAAGCGCTCCACCTGGACGTCGCGGGCATGGGCACGGTGCGTCTGCCGCTGGAGGTCCTGCGTCGCATCGAAGCGCTGCCGCCGGACGTTCCGCTGACGCTGGACCGTACGGACATGCATCCGGCCGAGCCGGGTCGTGACGTGGTCTACGACGAAGTCGACGACCGCCTGGCGGGCACGCTGCTGGAGCTGGGGCGCGACGCGATCCTGCTCGAGGACGACGGCGGTCGCGAGCGCAGCATCGCGTGGAGCCGCGCCCGCACGATCCACGTGGCGGCCGAAGCCGCGACGGCGCCTGCACCTGCCGCGGGTGGTCTCTCCGTCGAAGTCGAGCTGACCGACGGCAGCCGCATCCCCACGGCGACGCCGCCGCACGCCGACGGCGACGTGGTCGTGCTGGCCCCACGCTCCTTGCCGGACGTGACGTGGCGCGTGCGCCGCGAGAGCATCGCCGCGCTACGTGCGCGAGGTGGTTCCTTCGACTACGCCACGTACCTGCCGTTCACCAGCGAGATCGACACGGGCACGGCGGATCATGCCGATGTCGGCGTCGACCAGATCCTGGCCACGCTGTGGCGCACGCGCGTCGATCGTCGCGCCGACGGCCGTCCGCTCGCCGTAGGGGGCACGCGCTGGCGCCACGGCTTCGCCGTGCACAGCACGTCGCGCGTTCGCGTCACGCTGGACGGGGCCTGGTCCACGTTCGAAGTCGGCATCGGCGTGGACGACAGCGTGCTCGAGAACGCCACGTCCGCCTCCGAGGGGGTGCGCGGCGACGTCGGCGCCCGCGTGCTCGGTGACGACCGCGTCCTCTGGCAGACCAAGTCCGTGAAGGGCGGCGAGGGCGTGACTTGGACAGGTCCGCTCGACGTGAGCGGCGTGAAGACGCTGACGCTGGAAGTCGACCGGGGCCCCGATGGCCTCTCCACGCTGGACCGCGCGGACTGGGTCCGCCCGCTGCTGGTCCGCGCGCGTTGAGCGGTTGGCACTTCACCTGGCCGACGTGGCTCGCCGTCCTGCCGGCGGTGCCGCTCGTCGTCCTGCTGTTGGAGATGCGGCTGGGCGGAGGCCGCGGTGCGGTGCTCGCCCGTACCGTGACCCGCTCGCTGCTCGTCGGTCTCGCGGTGGTGGCCCTCGCGGCGCCGCGCGAGAACGCCTCCGCGCCCGTCCCGCCACGTCTGCTGGTGGCCACGGCCCCGCTGCCGTCCGACGGCGCGGACGCCGAGGCGGAGGCACTGCGCGCCGCGGTACGCGCTGAAGCGAAGCGCCGCGGCATTTCGCTCGTGGAGGTCGAGGCCCCGGGCCGCGTCGACGACGCCCTGGAGCAAGCCGAGGGCGCCTTTGCACGTGGTGAAGCGGGCGGCGTCCTCCTGGTGACGCCGGGGCACGCGGGCCTCGAGGGGGCCGCCGAGGCCGCTGCGCGCCTGCGCCAGAGGGGCGTGCACGTCGGCCACGTCCCCTTGCCCGGTGCGACGAGCGCGCCCACGGGCGGGGCGCGTGTGGAGGAGCTCGCGTTGCCCGGGGCGGCACGCGGAGCCTTCACGGCGCGCGCGCGCATGACGGGAGCCGCAGGCGCCAGCACGCGCTGGTTCCTGGATGGACAGCTCGTCGGCGACGGCCCGCTCCCGCCTCCGGCTGCGGACGGCGGCATCGAGGTCGAGCAGCGACTCCCGGCGCTGGCGCCGGGCTGGCACGAGGTGGCACTCGCCCTCGACGGCCCCCAAGGCACCGTCGTCGACAGCGCGCGCCAAGTCGTCTTCGTTCCCGCAGCGCCGCGCTACCTCGCGGCGCTCGCCGACCCACCTTCGTCCTGGAGTGCGCGCGCTGCGGCGGCCCAGGGCCTGCCGCTCCAGCGCCTGACGGGCGCTGCGGACGAGCTGGTCCAGACCGACGTCGTCGTGGCGGACGCGGCCTTCCTGGCCAACCTGCCGTCGGATGCCGCCGAAGCGCTCGCGCGGGCCGTGCGCAGCGGCCGCGGCCTGGTCGTCGAGGCGGGCGGTTCCGACGAGGCCTGGGCGCGGCTCGCAACGAGCCCGCTCGCGGCGCTCCTGCCGCTGACGCCGCTCCCCCAGCCGCCGCCGGAGCCGGAGCCCGCGCCGCCTCCGCCCCCGACCCCGCCTCCCCCGCCGCCGCCGGTCGCGCCGCCGCCGCGCGGAGGCCCCGGCCTCGCCGCCAAGCGGGCGCCCGACGAGGCGCTGCCCATCACGTTGCTCTTGCTGATCGACCGCAGCGGCAGCATGGAGGGCGAGAAGTTCCAGATGGCGCTGGAGGCCGCGCACGGAGCGGCGCAGGCACTTGGTGCCGCCGACCGTCTCGGCGCCATCGTGTTCGCCGAAGACGCGCGCTTGGTGCTCGCGCCACGCGCCGGGCGGCCCAACCTGAAGCTGGCGCTGGGGCTCGTCCAAGCCGACGGCACGGAGACGAACATCCACGCCGCCTTGGCGAAGGCGGCCGAGGTGATGGCTTCGGAGACGGGCCGCATCCGCCACGTGCTGCTGCTCACCGACGGCGAGCAACATCCGCCGGGGCCGCTGTTCAGCAGCGTGATGGGTCCGCTGCGCGCAGGCGGCATCACGCTCACCGCGGTCGGCATGGGACGCGGCGCGCGCATGTCGCAGCTGCGCGAGATCGTGCGCTTGGCGGCGGGCGGCGCAGCGCTCTACGCCCCCACACCCGACCAGGTGCCGGTCGTCGTGACGCGCGACACGCAGCGCATCACGGAGGTACGCGGCGAGCGCGTGGCGCGCCTGCCCGATCCCGAGCAGCGCCCCGAGCCCTCGCCCGACGCCGAGCCCGTGCGCGAGCCCGAGCCGTCCCCCCCGACGCCGCCGACACCCCCGCCCGCCCCGCCCAAGCCCAAGCCCGCGCCCCCGGTCCCGCTCCGCACGCGCGCCCCCCACGAGGTGCTCTCCGGCTTTGGCCAGGCGACGTGGCCCGCCGTGGGCACGCTGCGCCTGGCGCGCGTGCACGGTGACGCGCTGGTCGTGCTGGAGCGCGACGACGGCGAGGCCGCACCGGCGCTCGTGATGTCGCGCGCCGGGCTCGGACGCGTGGCGGTGATGCTGGTCCCGCCGAAGGACGAGGGCTGGGCCACGTGGCCCCGCGCCGCGGCGTTCATGGGCCAAGTCCTGGCGAGCGTCGCGGCACCCGAGGGAGGCCCCGCCGACGTGCCGCGGCTCGAAGTGCGGGCCCCCGGCGAGGGCCCGGCCTACCTCGAGGTGTTGTGGCCGGCCGAGGCCCCGGCGCGCCTGGAGCTGTTCGCCAGCGTCGAAGGCGGCCGTCGCCAGGCGCTCGGCGTGACCAGTCCCCGCGAGCGCCGTCAGTCGATCCCGCTGCCCCCCGCCGTCGCGCCCGGGGCCCGCGTGCGGATCGAGTCGGTGCTCGACGGTCAGCCCTTGCCGGCCCTCGAGCGCATCGTCCCCCGCAGGCCGCCCGTCGCCGTGCAGGCGGCCGATGCCGCAGGTCTGGCCGCCGCGCTCGGACCGGCCGTCGTGGAGCCGGCGACCTTCGTGGCGGACCTCCCGTGGGGCGCCCGCTCGCGCGACATCCCGCGCTGGCCCTGGGTGCTGGCGGCCGCGCTCGCCTGGCTGCTGGTCGACATCGCCGCCCACCGCCGGAAGCCGGTGGCATGAGCGGCGGCTTGGCCCTCACGCTCGGCGACCCGGCAGGGATCGGGCCCGAGATCGTCGCCCGCTACTTGGCGGACTTCAGCCCGCTGCCGGCGCCGCTGGTGGTGGTGGGAGCCCGCCACCTGTTCGAAGCGGCGTGGCAGGCCGTGGGCGCCCCCTACGAGGTGCCGGACTTCGGGCCGGAATCGGCGCCGGTCGCGCTCCACGATCCCGGTGTGGGCCCGGACGGCGCGGTCGCCATCGGCCAGCCGTCGGCGGCCGCGGGCGCCGCCAGCCACGCCTGGGTGCTGGCCGCGGCCGACCTCGCCCGCGCCGGTCACGTGGCAGGCCTGGTCACGGCCCCCATCCACAAGGGCGCCTGGGCGATGGCGGGCATCACGTCCCCGGGGCATACGGAGGCGCTTCGCGACCGGGCCGGCGTCGAGCGGGTCGTGATGATGCTCGTGGGCGAGCGCCTGCGCGTCGCGCTGGCCACGATCCACGTGCCGCTGGCGCGTGTACCCGCCCTCGTCACGGTCGAGGGGCTGCTCGCCGACCTGGACGTCCTCCACGGGGCGCTACGCGGCCCGTTCCGCATCGCAAGGCCACGCATCGCCGTGTGCGGCCTCAACCCGCATGCGGGCGAGGGTGGGCTCCTGGGCCACGAAGACGACGCGGTCGTTGCACCGGCCGTGGCCGCGGCCCGCCGTGCCGGCATCGACGCCTCGGGGCCGTGGCCCGCGGACGCGTGCATCCCCCAGGCCGCTGCAGGCCGCTACGACGCCGCTCTGTGCATGTTCCACGACCAGGGCCTGCCCGCCGTGAAGACGCTCGCGCCGCGCACCGCGGTCAACGTGACGCTTGGCTTGCCCTTCGTGCGCACGAGCGTGGACCACGGCACCGCTTTCGACATTGCAGGGCGCGGTGTGGCCACACCGACGTCACTGGATGCCGCCGTGCGACTCGCAGCGTTCCTCGTGGAGACGCCTTCCACCCACGATCCGCGCGCATTGCGCGGAGATGTTCAATAGGCGCGCGGCGTGTTCCGACCTACTCTCCCAGGACCCTTGGCGGGATGGGCATGACGCGCCGCAACAACGACCTCCTCTCCATCTTCGACGCCAACGCGCAGGCCGAGCGCAAGGCCCGCGCGGCAGCGGCCCGCGTGTCGTCGACGCGGCCCGCGGGCAAGCGCGCCTCGGGCTCGGGGAAGTCGGGCGGCTTCACGGGGCTGTGGCTCAGCCCCCGCCACGTCGTCGTGGCCTCCTGCGTGCTCACGCTGCTCCTGGTGCTGTCGTTCTTCGTCGGCATGGCCGCCGGCCGCCCCGGGTCGGGGGCGGCCCCCGCCCTCCAGCGCAACGCCAGCTCGCCCCGCGCCCAGGGCGTGATCCTCAAGCTCACGGTCGCCGCGATGGACATCTCCACCGGGCGGCCCGTCCAGGCCGGCGACGTGCGGACGGCCCTGGCCCGCTACGGGCTGGGCACCCAGCACGTGCGGGGGGTGACCCTGGAGGACGGCCAGTGGATCGTCCGGGCCGGGCCCTTCCCCTCGGAACAGGCCGTGGACGAGTGGATCCAGTCCCAGCACCTGGGCGGAGCCCAGGTCTGCGGGTCCACCCCCTTCCACCGGCGCGCGTTCGAGCCGGCGCGGTAGCCGCTTCGATTGACCGGACCGGGGCCGGGCCTACACTCGCCCGCTTCCCCTTCGGACCCGCCACGAGGATCCCGCGATGTCCATCCACAAGAGCCTCAAGCTCAAGAGCAGCTTGGTCCGCACGCGGAGCGTCCTCACCCGCTGGGAGCGCATCGAGCGCCTGAAGGACCAGGACCGCTGGCGCGAGGGCGACGACGTCCACGGCCTGCCCAAGGTGCGGACGCAGTTCAAGATCCGCTCCAAGAAGCAGATGCGCCAAGAGGCCGCGGCGGCCGCCAAGGACGAGAAGAAGAAGAAGTAGCTCCTCAGTCGAGGAGCGGCGCGCCCAGGATCCGTCCGCGCTGCGGACGGTGCGGCGCACGAGACTTCGCGCTGGACTCGAAGCGCGGCAGCTCGTCCTTGTGCGCGAGGTACCACGCGCGCACCTCTTCGGCGTTGGCGAACTGCCGCCCCGCCAGCTTGCCGACCGCGTCCACGATGATCGGCTCGATCCACGTGCGGGTCATCACCGTGCCGAGCACGTCGGCATCGAGGATGACGCCTTCGCGCAGCGTCGCCACGTCGGGGTTGGCGATGTTGGAGGCCTGGGCGATCTCCACGTCGTAGTCACGTACGTAGGAGATCTCGTTCAGGAAGGCCACGAACGAGCGGGGGCTGTCGCCGCCCGACACCATGCGCTTGACGAGGTAGGAGATGGCGCGGTGGTCGCCCAGCTCGCCCAGGGCCTGCGCGGCATGGGCGACGATCGCCTCGTTCTCCGAGGCCAGGGCCTTCACCAGCGGCACGGCAGCGTCGGGATGGCCGAAGCTGCGTGCGGCCTCGACCGCCTCGTGGCGCACGTCCGCATCGGCGTCGCGTACGGCCGAGAACAGCAGCCTCCGCAGGGCGGCCTCGTCGCCGAGCTCGGCAAGCGCCTGGGCGGCTACGCGACGCACGGCGGGCCGGCGGTCGTAGAGGGCCTCGAGCGCGCCGTCGAGCAGCTCGCGATGCTCCAACGACGCCAGCCGCAAGCGCACGGCGCGCGACAGGGCAGCGTCCCCGTCGGTCAGCTGCGCGAGGAGACGCGTGACGCGTCCATCGCGTGCACCGGCATCGAGCGTGCGCGTGGCGCGGGAGACCTTCTCGACCTCCGCCGGGAGGCGCCAGCTGCCGTCGAAGAGCACGAGCCCACGCTCGAGGCAGGCCTCGTCGTGGGTCAGCCAGCGCTCGCCGACCCGCTCGAAGCCCAGCGCACGCCGCGCGGCCCGGTGGTCGGGGTCGAGCACGAGGACGCGCTCGAGGGAGCGTCGGGCCAAGTCGGCTTGCCCCTCGGCGGTGGCCTCCAGCGCCAGCTTGTAGTGGCCGGCCACGTCGTCGGCCGCAAGGCCCTCCAAGCGCTCCTCGATCCGCGCCCGCGGCGCGGCGCCCTCGACCACGGCCACCACGTCGTCCGCCCTGAGGAACACCTCCCCGTCGGGCGTCGCCACGCGCCAGCGGCCATCCTCGAGGCGGGAGGCCTGGCCCTCGACGCGCAGGCCGTCGCGGGTGGTGACGACGTCTGCCGCGGCCAGGGAGGTCAGGGCACCCCCCAGCAGCAGGGGAGCGAGCAGCAAGGGAGCCAGACGCCGGGGCGCGCGCGTGTCCATGGTCGGGGTTCCTGTCGGGCCGAGCGTACGGGGGCCAGCCCTATCAACGTCCCCCAGGCCCCAAGGTGTCACCTGAGCCGGGCCGTGTCACGTGACCGGGACCTCTTTCCTGCGGACCAGACGCCGCAGGGCCAAGAGCCCGGCCAGCAGCAGGGCCGGCGCCAGCTGCACGAGGACGCAGAGGAGCAGCAGGTTGGCCTCGTCCGCCAAGCGGCTGAAGTGGATCTTGTCGTAGAGGCGCATCGGCAGGATGCGTGCGTCCAGCACCATGACGGCTTCGATCTCGCGCAGGGCGAGCACGAACGTCAGCAGGGCCCCGGCCACCAAGCCCCCGAGCGCGGGCTTGAGGACCAGCGTGGCCGTGCGCGTCCAGGCCCCCGCGCCAGCCAGACGGCCTGCCTCCTCCTCGCCGCGACGGATGCTGCGCAGGGCCAGCCACGCCATGAGCAGCGCCACGGGCAGGAAGCGCGCGACCAGCGCCAAGACCGGCGGCACGGAGGCATCGGTGAGCACCGGGATCGGCAGCGCGTCCTGCACGACGCGCGAGCCCACCGAGAGGGCCAAGCCGGGTGTGGCGAGGCCGACGAGCCCCAGCGCCGGCACGACCACGCGCCAGAAGCGTCCGCGGCGTAGCGCCGCGTGCACCAGGGGCACGGCGAGCAGGAGCGCGAGCAGGGCCGCCGAGCCGGCGTTGGTCACCCAGCGCCTCAGCTCGTCCATGCCGCCCTCGGTGCGCGCCATCGCGCCGGCGATGTCGCCGAGGTGCCCCGAGCGCACCACCTGCACGACGTCACCGGTCGGACCGCTGCCCTGGGCCACCGACTCGCCGCCATCCCCCGCCCAGCTGGCCACGCCGATCACCGGCAGACCGACAGCGACGAACAACACGGCTGCCCAGCCGAGGTAGGCGAGCACCCGGGACCGCTTGGAGAGGTGCAAGCGCGGGACGGCGTCTTCCGTGGCATGCGTGGAGAAGGCGGGGCTGCGTCGAATCCAACGCGATGCCAGAAGGACGAGCACCAACGTGACGACCACGAGCGGACCGCCCGTGGCGACCGCGCGGCCCGCGTTGCCCTCCTGCTTCCATTGCAGGAGGATCTCGGTGGCGAACGTGCTGCCCGGGATCCCCCCACCGGGTAGCAAGAAGCCCAGCAGGTCCGGCACGGCGAAGTCGGAGAGCGCGAGCACGAAGGCCAGCAGCCACGCTCCGGCCAACGTGGGGCGCAGCAAGGGCCACACGACCCGTCGCCGCGCCGCGCGTCGCCCCCCCAGCAGGAGCGCCGCCTCGTAGGGGCCCGCCGGCACGCGCGCCAAGGCGGGCCCCACCAGCCACACCACGAGGGGAAAGAGCACGAGACCGAACACGAGGATGCTCGTCGCGCGCTGCAGCGCAGCGCCCTCGAACCCGAACACCGCGATCACGGCCGACTGCCAGTCGCGCGCCGCGCCGAGCGCGACGAAGAACGGTGGCAGGAGCGCCGGTAGCGTCGAGATCGTGGCGAGCAGCGCGCGGCCCCTGAGATCCGTGCGGCCCAGCAGCCACGCCAACGGCAGGCCCAGCAGGAGGGCCAGCGTGGCCCCTCCGAACGCGATGCCCAGGCTGCTGAGCAGCATGGTGGTCAGACGCGGGTCCGAAAGGACGAAGCGGTGGTGGTGCAACGAGAGCGCGTGCCGTACGTCGCGCACCTCGTCGTCGCGGAATCGCTCGGGTACGCGCTCGGCCCCCGGCGCCGACTGCGTCGCGAAGCGCACGAGGCCGTTGTGGCGCTCCACCCGGCCCACGGCCACGAGGACCTCGCCGTCGGCCAGCTCCACCTCTTCCACGAGGAAGGAGCGAACGACCATGGCGGTGACCGGAACGACGAGCGCGTGGACCGCGACGAGGAGCGCCAGCAGCCTCGGCCAGGACGCCGGCCTCACGAGCTCGGCGCCTGCGCGGCGCGCCGCGCCCGGGCCTCCTCGTCGGCCCGCTGCTCGAAGGCCTCGCGCAGACGCGACGTGACGGGGCCCGGCAGCGGGGCTTCGAAGACCCGCTGGTCCACGCGCGAGGCCGGGACGACGCCGCGAACGGAGCTGGAGACGAACACCTCGTCCGCGCCCCTGAGGCGCTCGGGACGCACGGCGGTCTCGTGCACGTCGACACCCAGCTCGCGGGCGAGCCCGAGCAGACGACGACGCGTCGTGCCCTCCAAGAGGCCCGCGTCCAAGGCGGGCGTCACGAGCGCCCCGCGCTCGACGAGGTAGACGTTGGCGGTGCTGGCTTCCGTCACGAAGCCCTCGGCGTTCAAGAGCACGGCGTCGTCCGCGCCCGCCAGCTTGGCCTCGTGCAACGCGAGGGCGTTGTTCATGTAGTTGCCTGTCTTGGCGGCCGGATCGAGCGCACGACGACCGACCCGCTCGCGCGCCACGATGGCGAGGGCCAGCGCATACCCGGGCGCAGGGCGGCGGGCCGGAGCCACGACCACGACCACGGTTGGCGTCGGCGCCGGCTCCATGGAAAGCCCGAGCGCGCCCACGCCGCGCGTCACGACGAGGCGCACGTAGACGTCCTCGTCGGCGCCCGCGCCACTTGCGGCGACCGTCTCGCTGATCACGCTACGCCAGTGGGCGCGCGACGCGCCGAGGTCGAGGTACATCCGCTCCGCGGAGCGCTCGAGGCGCTCGAGGTGCTCCTCGAGCTGGATCGGGGCTCCGCGATGCCACCACAGGACCTCGTACACGCTGTCGCCGTAGAGGAAGCCCCGATCGAGCGCAGGCACTCGAGCGTCCTCGGGCCGCGTCACGACGCCGTTCACGCTTACGCACGCTTCCATGGACGGCCAGAATAGCGTCGGCGCGCGGCGCGAGGCCGTCCGTTACGCTGCGGGGGATGCAGGACCCGCCGGACCTGTTCGAGCGGACGTGCCTGCCCTTCGTGCCCGACTGCCGTGCGTTCGCGCTGTCACTCGCGCGTAACCCCCACGACGCGGATGATCTCGTCCAGGAGACGTTCTTGCGCGCGTGGCGGGCCTTCCACACGTTCACGCCGGGCACCAACGCCAAGGCGTGGCTGTTCACCATCCTTCGTCGCATCCACGTCGACCGCTACCGCCGCGGACGCTTGCGCCCCACGCCGCTGCCCGAAGACGAGCTGACGGAGATGGCGGGCGCCATCGCTCCCGTGGTCGTCGACGAGGACCGACCCTGGGACCACCTCGGCCCCGACGCGGTGGAGCGGGCGCTGGACCACGTCCCCGACCCCTTCCGCCAGGCCGTCCGGCTGCGTGACCTGGACGGCCTCACCTACAAGGAGATCGGGGAGATCCTCGACGTGCCCCAGGGCACCGTCATGAGCCGTCTGCACCGGGGACGGGAATACCTCAAGCAGGCCCTCGTTCAGCCGCCGGAACGTCCTTCGGGTCCTCGGTCGAGCTGATGCGCCACGCCTCCCCTATCCCCCTGCCGTCTCCTGAGGGCGATGCCCTGGAGCTGGACCGCTACCTCGACGGCGAGATGCCGGCCGCGGAGGCCGCCACGTTCGAAGCAGGCCTGGCCCGCGACCCCGTGCGCGCCGCCGAGGCCGCACGCCGTCGGGCCTTCCTCGACGGGCTCCAGCAGGCCGGCGCGGCCTGGCGTCAGGAGCTGCGGTCGCGCACGCCCCTCGAGCTGGAGCGACGCATCCGCTCGAGCCTGCTCGCGGAGCCCCCGCGAGCGACATTGCTCCCGCCAGGGACGGTGCGCTCGCGAAAGCGCCTGGTGTTCGCGCTGCGCGCGGCCGCGGCACTGGCCATCGTGGGGCTGACCGTCGGGCTCTGGCCCGCACGGCGACCCGTCGCCGAGGCGGTGCCGGAGCCGGCCCTCGCAGCGGTGAGCTTGGCCACGGCGCTCGCCGAGACGCCCGACCCGTCCACGTGCGCCTCCGCGCTGGACGACCCGCGCGGCAGCCCCCTCGTCCGCGAGGGCGGCTTCGAGGTCTTGCGCTGCGCCGATGACCGCACGGCCCGACTGCGCCGGATCGCCGACCTGCAGATCGTCGGCTGGGCGGCCGAACCGGCGGCGGGCAGCCCGCGCGGTCCGGACGTGGGGCTCACCGTGCTCAGCGAGCACGTGATCTTCGACGTGCGCCTCCGTGGGCGGCACGAGTACCTCGCCGTGAACCGCTCCGCGTTCTCCACGCTCCACGAGCGACTGGGCGATCGGGCCTCCTGCTTCGTGTGCCACCGGCACTCGCGCGACGGGCTCGACAACCCGCACCGCATCGGACAGCGCGCGTGGGGCGCACCCTGGTCGGCCGACGCGGCGGAGGGCTCCGGGCGGTAGCCTGCGGCACGTGACGACCGTCCATCTCGCCTGGGGCCAGGGCACGCGGACCGTGGACCTGCCGCAAGGCCTCGAGGTCGTCGACGTCGCCCCGCAGCCCGTCCAAGCGTCGGAGCAGCCGCTGGCTACGGTGGCGCGGGCGCTGGACGCGCCGCGCGGCATGGCCCCGCTCGCCGAGCTGGCCCGCGGTGCGCGCTCCGTCGCCATCGTGGTCCCGGACCCGACGCGACCCGCACCCGCATCGGTCTACCTGCTGCCCGTGTTCTCGCGCTTGGCGCGCGCGGGCATCGGTCCCGACAGGCTGCGCGTGGTCGTGGCGCGAGGCATCCACGCGGCCGCACCGCGTGAGGAGGTGGCGGCGCTCGTCGGCGCCGACGTCATGCGCACGCTCAAGCCGATCCAGTCGGCCCCCGACACGCCCGAGCTCAACGACACGATCTTCGAGGACGAGCGCCTTGGGCCCGTCTCCATCCACCGCGTCGTGGCTGCGGCGGACCACGTGGTGCTGACGGGTGTCGTCACGCGCCACCACTTGGCGGGTCACGGCGGAGGCGCCAAGTCACTGGTGCCGGGCGTGGCGGACCGGGCCACGGTACTGGCCGCGCATCGGTTGACGCTGGATGCCCTCGTCAAGCCCGACGGGTCGCTCCGGCCTGCGCGCCCCGATGGACCGCAGCCCTTCCGCGACGCACTCCGCGGCATCGCGAAGCGCTTCGGGAAGGTCTCGATGCTCGGCATCGTGCCCGCCGACGACGGCGGCATCGCCGCGGCCGTCGCGGGCGACGTCGTGGAAGCACACGACGAAGCGATCCGCCTGTACGAGGCGCGCTACGCGCATGCCCATGCCGCGGAACCGGCCGACCTCGTGCTGGTGGGCACACCCGCGCCCCGCGACGGCGACCTCGTGCAGGCCCACAAGTCCCTGTTGGCGGCTTCCGTCTACGCGGCCCCCGGGGCCCCCATCGTCTGGATGGCGCGCGCCCCGCGCGGCGCCGGCCATCCCGAGCTGCTGCCTTGGTTCGAGAGCGGCTCGCTCCCCCGACACCTGGCCGCGCTCCGCGAGCAGTTCCACCCCTATGGCCTGACCGCCTACAGCCTGCGACGACTGGCCAAGGACCATCCGGTGCACGTCGTCAGCGAGATGGGCCGGGACCTGCTGAGGCCCATGGGCCTGCTGGCCTTCGGCGATCCGCAGAAGGCCCTCGACCACGCGCTGGCCGAGGCCCAGCGTGTGGGCCGCGAGGTGCGCCGCGTGGCCGTGCTGGCCCGCGGCTAGCTACCGCACGCGAGCCTACTTTCCGACGCGCTCCAAGCGCTCGCGCAGCCGGTCGGCTGCGGCCTCGTGGGGGGTCTTGTCGCCGCTCTCCTCGCCGAGCCAAGGGGCGCCCGCATCCGTCCAGAGCGTGCCCGTCTTGTCGATGAACGCGAGCCAGGGCTGGCTGCCACGCGGCGCCCCCACCGCGTCGCGCAGATCGTTGCGCAGCGTGTCCTTGCTCAGATCGACCTTGAGGCGCTTCCAACCCGCAAGTCGCTTCTGCAGGTCGGCATCGTCCGCCATGACGTGGTCGTACTCTTTGCACATGCCGCACCACGTGGCCCAGAAGTCCACGAGCACGGGCTGGCCCTTCGCGGTGGCGTCGGCAACCTCGGCCTTCATGTGGTCGAGGTCCTTCACGTAGGTCCAGGGCAGGCCACCGGCAGGACGGTTGAGGTACATGACCAGGGCGAGCGCGCCGACGTAGAGCGCCGTGACGATGACGCCGCGCTTCGCGCCGATCGGCTTGGGCTCGCGCTCGCGGTGCACGACGTGCCAAGCCAGCAACGCGCCGGAGAGGACGGCCACCAGCGCGCCCCCCACCCAGAGCCACGTGCGGTCCAGCAGCTGGCTGTTGGCCACGTAGTACATCGCGCCGCCGAAGAGGAGCACGCCGAAAATGTAGCGCACCCAGACCATCCAGGGTCCCGGGCGCAACGCCAGGTTGGCGAGGCCGAAGAGCGCGATGACCGAGCCCATGCCGACACCGAAGGTGAAGAACAGCTCGAAGCCGAGCAGCGCGTCCTTGCTCTGCGCCGTGGCCGTGAGCATCCCCACGATGACGGGCCCCGTGCAGGGACTCGCGAGCACGGCACCGAGGCCGCCCAGCAGGAAGGCGCCGAGGTACGACCCACCGCGCGACTGGGCGCTGCCCTGGACGCGCATCAGCCACTGGGGCGGCTGCAGCTCGAACAGACCGAGCATGCCGAAGGCCAGCACGATGAAGAACAGCGCCATGCCGCCGATGAACAGCGGGCTCTCGAACGCGGCCGAGAGGCTGGCGCCGGTGAAGGCAGCGAACACACCCATGAGGGCGAACGCGAGCGACAAGCCCAGCACATACACGGCGAGCAGCGACAGCAGGCGCCCCTTCGTGACCGTCTTGCCGCCCGCGATGGTGGCGACCACCAGCGGGATGATCGGGAACACGCACGGCGTGAACGTGAGGCCGGCGCCCACGAGGAACACGAAGAGCAGCGTGAGCAGCAGCCCGCCCTCGCGAAGTTTCTGCTGCACGAGGCTCTCGCTCTCGAGGCCCCCTTCGAACGTCTCTCCTTCGCGGACGGGGAACGCGATTTCCCCTAGCGGGGTGTCGTCCGCCGCCGCCTGCTCGACGGTGCCGCCGCCGCTGGTGCCGCCATCGCTGGTGCCGGCGCCGCCGGGCGGCTCGGCGCCGCGGAGGAAGACGAAGTCCTCACTCTCCGGATTGAGGCAGCTCCCCGAGTCCTGGCAGGCCTGCCAGGACGGGGTGACCGTGAAGCTCTCGGCCTCCTCGGTGACCTCGACCGGGATCTCGACCTCGACGGGCTCGTGGATCTCGCCCCCCTCGGGGATCTTCACCTCGCCGAACTTGACGCCATCACCGCCACGAACGCCGATGCCGATCGGGATGCCGGACTCGCCTTGCGGGGGCAAGTAGATGTGATGTCCCCAGTCGGGCTCGATGCGCACGCGAACGCGCGACGGCTCTTCCAGCAGCTCCACCTTGACGGTGACACCCGCCTTGCGAACGAAGGGCTTCTTCGGCTTCATGGGCCGGGCCGTGCGCGCCGGCTTGGGCTTGCTCAGCGGCACGCGAATGGTGGCGGGCGGCAGCTGGGCGCCGCAGGCCTCCTCGGAGCAGATGATCTGGCTGACCTCGAGCACGACGGCCGCGTCCTCGGGCGCGTCGGCGAGGAGCCGCACGGGGATGCGGACGTGGAACGTGCCGGTGTTGAAGTGCTCGATGTCTCCCCACTCCGTTTCGTGACGGGTGGGCTGCGGGTCGCGAACCCGCTTCTCGAGGTCGACCTCGACACCCTCCTGGGGGACGACCTTCCACTTCAGGTTGGGGACCTGGATGCGGGTGCGCTCGTCGGACAGGGTGAAGGTGACGACCAGCGTCCCCTTCTGGCCCGCGATGAGGCCCCCCTCTTCCAGCTTGGCCGCGACGGTCGCGGGCTTCTGGAGGTCGGGCGGGGTGTCCGCGGCACGGCCAGGGCCGGCCACGACCAAGCTCACCAGGGAGACGAGGAGCAGCGCGGCGACGAGGTGGACCTTGGGCATGGAACCCCCCGGGAGGGCCCGCCTGCGGCACGGCGCAGCGGGTATCCGTCCCAGGGTAGTCGCATCGGTGCCGGAGGCGCCGCGCTGGAGCGAAGCGCCATGACGGGCCGGTGATCGGCCGGAGCGGTAGGATCCCGCCCGTGCCTCGCCCCCTCGTCACCGTCGCCCGCCGCTTCCACTTCGACGCGGCCCACCACCTGCCCCGGCACCCGGGGCGCTGCCGGCACGTCCACGGGCACGGCTACGAGCTGGAGGTCCATTGGCAGGGCCCCGTCGACCCCGACTCCGGCATGGTCGTGGACTTCGCCGACCTCGAACGCGAGGTCGACGAGCGGGTGTTGAGGGCGCTGGACCACACCGACCTCAATGACCGCTTCGAGAACCCAACGGCCGAGAACGTGGCCGTCTGGATCTGGGACCGGCTGGTGGAGGCCGGGCTTCCGATCCTGGAGGTGCGCCTCCACGAGACCCCCACCTGCCTCGTCGTCTACCGCGGCGAGCACGCTCCGGACTAGCCCAGGAGCGCCCGTGGCGGGTCGACCCCTCGGACGCGACGCACGGCGGCGTCAGATGCGCAGCGTGGTCGTGGAGCTGCTCGGCGAACACGGCTTCCACGGCTTCGGGATGCGAGACGTCGCGGCGCGCTCACGGCAGAGCGTGGCCAACGTGTATCACCACGTGGCCGACAAAGAGGAGCTCGTGCACGCGGCCCTCGTCGAGCTCCTGGAGGGCGCGCTCGCCACGGCCGAGGCGACGCTGGCCGTGCGCGGCGCACGAGAGCGCCTGCGGGCGCTCTGCACGGACCACGTGACGCGGCTGGTGGAGACGCCAGCCGAGGCGCCGATCTGGCGTGGCGCATGGCCGCCGCTGCGCGAAGCCCAGCGACGCCGCCTGGCCGCCTTGCGCACCCGCTACATCGCGATGCTGCAGGCGCACGTCGACGAGCTCTGCGGACGGCAGGGGCGGCGACGAGCGGCCGACGAGCGCCGCGTGTTGCTGCTGCTCGCGCTCCTCGAGGGCGCCGCGGCGCCGCTGGAGCGAGGTGCTACACCCGCACGCATCGCACGTGGCGCCCAGGAGGCCCTGGCGCTGTTCCTGGAAGGCGCGCTTCCGAGAACCCGCTCGCGCGGCTAGCCGCCGTCCTCGGGCGTCACGAGCGTGTGCTGGGGCCTCTCGATCACGAGCTCCCCCTCCTCGTTGTTGCCCATGAGGAAGCCCATGCGGTCGATCAGGATCGGCAGCATGTCGATGCCGGTCTTGAGCTTGCCGTCCTCGACCACGTCGGGCACCTGCGCCGAGCGGCTGCGGAACTCGCGCGCATCCTCCGCGGACGCGAACCGGATGCGCATGCGCTCCGACAGGACGTCGATCAGGTCCGCGCCGCTCACCATCTCGCCCGACGCATCCACGGGAATCTCGAGGCGGATCTGGCGGTCGACCGCGTCCTTCCAGGACTTGGCCCCCTCCATGGCGATCTCGAAGTACTGCGGACGCTCGCGGTCGGTGCCGGTCAAGACATCGGATGATCGCGCACCCGGGCCCAGGGGGACGCCCTCGCCGTCGAACTGGACGTCGTCGCGCGGCTTGGGATCGCCGCGGCCGAACAGCCACCAGCCGACGCCCGCTGCAGCGACGAGGGGGATCCAGAGCAAGAGCGGTGAGCGCGTGGCCACGGGCACCTCGGACGCCGGAAACGAAACCGGCCCCGCGATGCTACTCGCGAGGCCGGGTTCGGGTTGGGAACGCGAGCGCGCTTAGCGGCTGGCGTGCAGGACCGCGTCGCGGAAGCCCGTCCCGTAGCGGGTCGTGGTGGACGCGTCCACCGTGCCGGCGCCATCGATGACCGGGGCCACGATCTGACGCGCGTTCTCGTTGCTGGCGTTGGGACCAAACGAGTAGTACACGCGCTGACCATCGGTACCGAAGGCCACCGAGCCGCCGGCGCGACCACGGGAGCTGCCGACCTGACCGGTCTGGCTACCCGTGCTGCCTTCGAGCATGGCGAACGTGCTGCTCTCCAGCGCGCCCGTGGTCTCGTTCAGCTGGATGTTGGCGATGTAGCCAACGCCCTCGTGGTTGAGGTAGTTGCGGTACTCCGACGTGCCACCCGAGCTGCCGTTGTTCCAGTGGAAGATCAGGCGGTCGCCTGCGTCGTTCACCTCGATGAACTGCAGGTTGCGGCCCCTGCCCGAGGTCAGCGAGCCATCGTTGCTGAACGGGGTGAGGCGCTGGATGGCACCGCCCACGTCCGGCAGGAAGCACTCGATGTGGCCCTGGTTCATGGCGTAGTTGCTGGAGTAGCCGTAGGTGAACACGTTGCCGTAGCTGGTGCTCACGTTGTAGTTGTAGCGCTGCGAGTGACTGCCGAAGAACACCACGCCGGTGTCCTCGGCCATCTTGATGCGCGCCAGGCTCTGGACGCCGTACGGTCCGATGTACGACAGCATGCCGCCGTAGTAGCCGCTGATGTTGGTGTTGCCCGTCAGGAAGCCCCGGTTGCTCGGCCAGCTCGCGACGGCGAAGCCGGTGGTCGGCGCGTGGCCATTGACCGCGGACGTCGTCGTGTTGAGACCGACGAGACGGAAGGCCGTCCGGTCGGACGTGGTCAGCGGGTGATCCGAGCAGATGTACAGGAACTCGCCGTTCTTGGACCAGAAGCCGCCGAACGGCTTGATCACGCCCCACGCCGTCGAGCGCGAGGCCGACGACGGGTTGAAGGACGACGAGGCGGTGTACGTGTTGGAGCCGCTGCCGCCAGCGCTGGTGGGGAAGAGCGAGCGGACCTGCGAGCCGTTGGTGAAGTCGTACATGTAGTACGTACCCGTGACCCACGCGGAGGCCCGCCGCACCGACGTCGTCCAGTAGGCGTAGTCCGTCGTGCCCGAGGCCTCCATCTGGCTCTTGCCACCGAAGAAGAAGAGCCGGTCGCCGTCGCGCGAGAACGCGAGGCCACCGAAGCGCCAGACGTGGCTGCCCGTGAAGTACGGCGCCGTGATGGGCGTCTCGGTGAAGCTGGCCCAGTCGTTGGACGTGGTCGCCGACATCACGTTCATCCGCGTGGTGTTCCACGAGGAGTAGTAGTAGGTCTGGTACGACGAGTAGTAGGAGCCCGTGCTGAACGAGCCGACCTCGCTGTAGCCGTAGGCGATCCGGTTTCCGTCGTCGCTGATCTCCAGGTTGCCCGAGGGGCCCTCGTACTTGCCCCACTGGGCATGGCCCGCGTAGCCGTAGTACGCAGCGCCCCAGCGCAGCATGTGCGCCGTGGTGCCGCCGTACGGCATCTTGCGGTCCGTCGTGCTCGCGACGCGGAAGCCCTGGCCGTTCTTGTCGACCCAGGCGTAGTACTCGTGGACCGTGCTGCCGCTGGTGGAGCCTGTGTAGGGACCAGCCGCCAGCAAGCACGAGCTACCGTCGGCACTGACCCGGAACGGGATGGGCGCAGAGTCGTTCTCCGTACGGTTCGTCGAGCAGCCGCCTGCGTAGAAGTAGTAGGTGTAGTAGACGGACGTCCCGTTCCACGACGACGAGAAGTAGTTCGTCGGGATGTTGTGGTAGGGCAGGCTCAGGTACGACGATGTGCCATTGCTCGGCAGACCCGGCGCGAACTGGGCAGTGCCGGTCCCGGCCAGGATCGACTCGCGGTACACGTTGTGGCGCTGCCAGCCATAGCGGTTGTTGAGCGAGCCACGCTGCACGAGCAGGTACATGTTCTCGTTGGTCAGCGCGATGGCGTCAGCCATCAGGTAGCCCGTCGAGTACGACGTACCCACCATGCGGTACGTGTCGCCACCGAACGACTTGTCACCGGCCAGGTCGATCAGCACCGTGCGGGACGTGCCCGTGGACTCGTACATGCTGGTGGGGCTGCCCTTGATCTTGAACGCCGCGAACCGCCCATTGGGCGACACGGACATGTGCGCCATGCGCATGTGGCTCGAGCTGCTCGCACCAGCCCCCGTGCCCGGGAGCGGCGACTGGCAGTAGTCGCCAAAGCCCGTCCACGAGCCCTTCTGCATGGCGAACGGCACGTAGATGCGCGCGTCGTCGCGGATGATGAACACACCGAAGTGCGTGTCGTTCTCGAAGAAGTACAGCTTGCCGCCGTCGGCGTAGACGCCCGCACCGGGGTTGTGCGCAACGCTGCCGTCCGTGATGTCCGGCAGCGAGACAGCGGTCGTCTCCGCGCACGAGCTGTAGTTGTAGTACTCGTTGGCGTAGTACTCGTAGTAGGGCTTGGTCGCGTCACCGTGCATGAACGAGCGCGCCGCCTTGGGGTTGAGCTGCCAGCTGTCGTTCCACCAGCCTGACTGGTTGACGATCACGCGGATGAGATCGCTGGCACCTGCGTTGCGGCCCGTCCCCGAGTAGGTCGACTTGCCGACGCCCGAGATCAGGCTGCCGAGCGGGTTGGCCGCCCCACCCAGGTTCGCGATGGACGGGACCGCGTGCGTGGCGGCCATGTCCGTGGCGTCCAGCGGCGAGCGCTGCGCGACGTTGCTCACGATCTGCATCTTCTTGATGAACATCGAGTCGCCGTGCGGCGTGCTGTCGGCCGAGCTGCCGGTCGTCGTGCTCGACGACTGGCGGCTCTCGGCGATGATCAGCACGTCCGGGCCGACGGACAGCGCCATCTCGTGCATGTCGCTACCGACGACGGGGAGGCGCTGGTCGAGGACCGTGACCTCGATGACCTGGCGGCCTTGGCGCTGCAGGTCCAAGCCGCTGTTGGTCGTGTAGATCTCACCGACGATGTTGGCGTCGATGCCCGTGGGACGGCCTGCGGGGCTGTTGGCCGGGTGCCAGCCGATGGCCCGCGGGTCCCAGTCGCTGACGCTCCACTCGTAGGTGCCCGCCACCTCGCCGAGGTCCAGCACGCGCTGGCTGGCGTGAGGGGCGTCCGTGTAGCCGTCGAACGGCGCGCCGCCGATGGCGATCATCTGCGTGGTCCGCGGCTGCTGCACCTCGAACTCGGGAAGCGTGCCCACGCCGTCCTGGGTGTTGGCGAGGAACGAGTTGCTGCCGTCACCGTCCGTCAGGAAGGTGTCGAGCATCTGCAGGGGCGTGCCCTGGGCGATGTCGAAGTCGAACTGCGCGAAGGCGTGCTGGCCGCGCTCGTTGGGCACCGTGGCGCTGTAGGCGTGGACGTTGATCGTGAAGGAGCCGTAGCGGCGCGGGTAGCCCGAAATGCTGCCGGCCTGGCCGCCGTCCTCGGTGATGTACATGCCCTCGGGCGGAGCCGGGTAGTAGGGCCCCAGCGCGGCCGGAGCCGGGTAGTCCGCCGCGCTCAGCTTGTTGCTGGCCTCACCCGTGACGGCCACCGTGAAGTTGGTGAGCGACGGGAAGGTCGGGGCGGCCGGCGGCGCGAAGGTCCAGGCGGCGCTCGTGTTGTCGAGGTCGGTGGGCAGGTCCGCCGTCATCTCGAACTTGAAGGGCGGCACTCCGTCCACGATCTGGATCGCGTCGCCGTACAGGTCGCCCACGAGGCCGTCCGTGATGTCGGTCGAGCCGACGATCATCGGCGGCGTGTCGATCTTCCACTGGAACTTGCGCACGGCGCTGTTGCCGACGCTGTCCGTGGCCATGACCGTGAAGCGGAACGGCTTGCCGCCGTCACCCACCTGCTGGGGCGAGCCGACCAAGCTGCACGACGCGGGCGGCATCACGACGCCGAACGGGAGACCATTGTCGTCGTCCGGGTCGGCCGGGTCGTCGATGATCGCGCACGTGTAGGGACCCACGCCGCCGGCGATGATGAAGTTGAGGCTCGTGAAGCTGCCGTAGACGGTCTTGTCGAGCGCGTCCACGTCGTTGTACTTGAAGGGGTCGTTGTAGATCGCCACGGGGATGGACGCCGGATCGGTGTCGACGATGACCACGCCGCCCTGGCTGACCGTCCAGGTGAGATCGGCCAGCATCGAGGCGGCCGGCTTGCAGCCGCGATCCACGACCTCCAGCTGGAAGCTGAAGACGCCATCCTCGAGGGCCGTCCCCACCAGGTGGTGGCGGTTCTCGGCCGGGTTGCCGGGGCCGTCGATGTCCATCTGGCGGTCGTCGATCTCGATGCCATCGGGCAGGGAGCCGCTGATCACGCGCAGCGTGTAGGGGCCTCCGCAACCACCCTCGATCGGGAGCGCGTAGCCGTCACCGGCCAGGGCCTCGCCCGAGCTCAAGAGCGGCAACAGGGTGCTCCCGAGGTTGAGGCTGGGCGTGGAGCTGGCGAACCCGCCACCCCCCCCACCACAGGCGGGGACCAGGGCCAGGGCCAAAGCGGCCAGCAGCGCCCCCCACAGCTTGGCGATCGACATACATGCACCTCCCGGGCTGGGCCCCGCGCCGATCGGCGAGCCGCCTCGGGCGGGGCATGAAAACGGGTCGCCGCGGGGCGAATCAGCCCCCGACCCATGTCACGTGGCAACAAGCGTACCACGGTCACCATGTTTCCAGATTCGCCAGCAAATGGCTACCTAGTTGCCTTCTTTTGGCCGTGCGCCACC
The DNA here is from genome assembly GCA_020631815.1 of Planctomycetota bacterium. Taxonomy (GTDB): domain Bacteria; phylum Planctomycetota; class PLA2; order PLA2; family JAEUHO01; genus JACKGW01. The sequence goes on from JACKGW010000003.1 coordinate 156,649, forward strand.
GGGACGCAGCAGCCCGGGCCTGCATCTGGGGCGTAAGCCGTGCGGATTCGCTCGCCCCGAGGGCGCGACTGCCCAAAAACGAGCACGCCCCGCCCTGGTTGCCCAGGGCGGGGCGCAGGTCCCGTCAGGGGGAAGGGTCTCAGCGGCCTGCGTGGAGCACGCTCTCCCGGGCCCCCGTGCCGTGGCGGACGGTGGTCCCACCGTCGACGCTCCCCGCGCCGTCGATGCGCGGACCGACGATCTTGCGCTGGTTCTCGTCGCTGGCGCCAGGGCCGAAGGAGTAGTAGACGCGCTGGCCGTCGGTCCCGAAGGCCAAGGAGCTGCCGGCGCGGCCCACGGCCGTTCCGACCTGGCCGGAGGCACTGCCCTCGTTCCCCTCGAGCAGCGTCATGGTCCGGCCCGTCAACGTCCCCGTGAACGGATCCAGCTCGATGCCGCCGACGTAGCCGACGCCTTCGTGGTTCTGGTAGCAGAGGTACTCGGTGGTGCCGCCCGTGTTGCCGATGTCGTAGATGAAGGCCAGGCGGTCCCCCGCGTCCGTCACGTCGATGAAGTGGATGCCGCGCCCGCGGGGCGAGGACAGCGTTCCATCGTTGGTGAAGGTCGTGACACGCTGCACGGCGCCACCGACGTTCGAGCTGAAGCACTCGATGTGGCCGGCATCCTTCGCGTAGGTGCTGTGGTACCCGATGCTGAACGCGGACCCGTAGGACGTGCTCGCGGTCGTGGAGTAGCGGCTGGAGTGGCTGGCCCAGAAGACCACGCCCGTGTCGGGCGCCATCTTGATCCGCGCCAAGTGATGCACGCCCACGCCGCGGTAGCAAATCATCGCGCCGTAGTAGCAACCAGCGTTGCTGTAGGCACCGAAGAAGCCGCGCGTCGAGGGCCAGTTCGCCACGGCGAACCCAGCGCCCGCGGGGTGACCGTTGATGTCACTCCCCGTGGTGTTGATGCCCACCAGGCGGTTGCACGTGTTGTTCGACGACTGGATGGGATGACCCGCGACCACGTAGAGGAAGCTGCCGTCCTGCGACCAGAAGCCGCCCATGGGCGTCACGTTGCCCCAGGCCGTGCTCAACGAGCCCGACGTCGGGTTGAACGGCGTGGACGTGGTGTAGGTGTTGGCACCCGTGCCGCCGGCTGACGTCGGGAGCACGGACCGCACCTGGATGGGGTTCGTGTAGTCGAACTGGTAGTAGGTCCCGTTGACGAACGCCGAGCCGTTGTAGACCGACGTCGACCACGTGTACGTGTCGTTCGTGCCCAGCGCGTCCTTCAGGCTGATGCCACCGAAGAAGTACAGGCGGTTGCCGTCACGCGAGAACGAGAGGCCGCCGAAGCGCCAGCGGTGGGCGCCGCCGAACGTGGAGGCCGTGACGAGCCGCTCCGTGCGCGTCGCCCAGTTGTCGTTGGACTCGATGGAGACGACGTTCATCCGGTTGAGGCGCCACTCGGTGTTGTAGTGGGCCTGGTACGTGGAGTAGTACGTGCCCGAGTTCACGGACGAAGCCTCGCTGACGGTGTAGGCCAGCTTGCTGCCGTCGTCGCTCAGCTCGAGGCCGCCGCTGGGCCCCTCGTGCTTGCCCCACTGGGCCAGACCGGCGTAGCCGTAGTAGACGGTGCCGAAACGCACGCGGTGGGCGCGCGCCCCGCCGAACGGCGCCTTCCGATCGGTCGTGCTGGCTTGGACGAAGCCTGCGCCGTCCTTGTCCACCCAGGCGTGGAACTCGAACACGCTGGAACCCGTGGTGGCACCGGTGTAGGCGCCTGCCAAGAGCGCGCACGTGCTGCCGTCCGCGCTCACACGGAACGGGATCGGCGCCGCTTCGTCTTCCAGGCGGTTGGTGCTGCAGCCACCCATGTACAGGTAGTAGTTGGCGTACACGGTCGTGCCGTTCCACGAGGAGCCGATGTAGCTCGTGGGCGTGTTGTGGTAGGGCACGCTCAAGTACGAGGACGCCGCGTTGGACGGCAGGCCCGGGGCGAACACCGCCGTACCCGTGCCGCCCAGGATGTCCTCGCGCATCACGTTGTGCTGCTGCCAGCTGTAGCGGTAGTTGAGCGAGCTGCGCTGCACGAGCATGTACAGGTGGGCGTCGGTCAAGGCCAGGGCGTCCGCACGCACGTAGCCGGACGTCACGGCCGTACCGACCATCCGCCAGGTTTCCCCGGCGAACGACTTCTCGCCCGACAGGTCGAACACGACGACGCGCGTCTGGCTCGGGGACTCGTACTGGTTGGTGGGGTTGGCCATGATCTTCATGGCGGCGAAGCGACCGTTGGGCGAGACCGCCATGTGCACCATGCGCATGTGGCTGGCCGTGGAGGCGCCGGCACCGGTCCCCTGGAGCGGAGCTTGGCAGTAGTCGCCGAAGCCCGTCCAGGAGCCCTTCTGCATGGCGAACGGCACGTAGACCTTGCCGTCCTCTCGGATCACGAACACGCCGAAGTGGGTGTTGTTCTCGAAGACGTACAGCTTGCCGCCATCGGCGTAGACACCCGACGCGGGCGCATGCACGACGCTCCCGTCGACGATGTCGGGGAGAGCGACGGCCGTCGTCTCCGGGTTGGCCGAGTAGCAGTAGTACTCGTTGGCGTGGTACTCGTAGCTGGACTTGCCCGCATCGGCGTGCTGGAACGCCCGGGCGCCCTTCGGGTTCAGGTTGAAGCTGTCGTTCCACCAGCCGGTGGCGTTGACGACCACGCGCATGAGGTCGTTCGCGCCGGCGTCGCGACCCGTGCCCGTGTAGGTCGCCTTGCCGACACCCGAGATCAAGCGACCGAGCGGGTTGGCGAGAGCGCCCAGGTTGGCGGCAGCCGGCACGGTGCTGTTGGTCACCAGGTCGGTGTCGTCGAGCGGCGACTTCTGGGCCGCGTTGTTGATGATCAGCATCTTCTTCACGAACAGGCCGTCGTTGTGGACGGTCGGGTCGTACTGGCTACCCGTGGTCGTGGTGCTGCTCTGACGGCTCTCCGTGATGATCAGCACGTCGGGACCCACGGACAGGGCCATCTCGTGGACGTCGGCCTGCGGCGTCGGAAGGCGCCTGTCGCTGACGGTCACTTCGATCATCTGGCGCCCCTGGCGCTCGAGGTCCGTCCCGCCGTTCGTGGTGAAGATCTGGCCCGTGATGTCGGCGTCGATGCCGGTGGGACGGCCCGCGGGGCTGTTGGCCGGGTGCCAGCCCTCGCCGCGGCTGTCCCAGCTCGAGATGGACCAGTCGTACGTTCCGGCGACCTCACCCAGGTCGAGGGCGCGCTGGCTGGCGTGCGGCGCATCGGTGTAGCCATCGAAGGCCACGCCGCCCTGTGCCACCATCTGTACGGTCTGGGGCTGCTGGACCTCGAACTCGGGCAACGTCGCCACACCATCCTGCGTGTTGGCCAGGAAGGTGTTGCTGCCGTCGCCATCCACGACGAAGGAGTCCACCATCTCGAGCGGCGCGCCCGGGGCGACGTCGAACGACAGCTGGACGAACGCGTGCTGGCCGCGCTCGTTGGGCACGGTCGAGCTGAACGCGTGGACGTTGATCGTGAACGAGCCGTGGCGGCGCGGGATGCCGGCAAACGAGCCCGCCAGACCACCCTCCTCGTTCAGGTAGAGGCCCTCGGGGGGCGCCGGGTAGTACGGGCCCGCGGCGGCCGGGGACGGGTAGTCCGCGGCGGAGAGCTTGTTGCTCGCTCCGCCGGTGTCTGCCACCGTGAAGCCGGACAAGGAGGGGAACGTCGGCGCCGCAGGCGGTGCGTAGGTCCAAGCCGGGCCGACGTTGTCCAGATCCGTGGGGACGTCGGCGGTGAGCTCGAACTTGAACGGAGGCACACCGTCCACGATCTGGACCGTGTCTGCGTAGCCCTCGCCAGCCACGCCATCGGCGATCGACACGGTGCCGACGATCATCGGCGGCGTGTCGATCTTCCACTGGAACTTGCGCACCGCGGTCTGCCCGACGGAGTCCGTGGCCAAGACGGTGAAGCGGAAGGGCTTGCCGCCCGCCCCCACCTGCTGGGGGGAGCCGACCAGGCTGCATGAGGCCGGCGGCATCACGACGCCGAAGGGCAGACCGTCGTCGTCGTTGGCATCCGCCGGATCATCGATGATCGAGCACGTGTAGGGGCCGACGCCTCCCGCCACGAGGAAGGTGATGCTCGTGAACTCGCCGTACACGGTCTTCTGCAGCGCGTCGACGTCGGGGTACTTGAGCGGGTCGTCGTACTGCGCCACCGGAACGAGCGTCGGGTCGGCGTCCACGATCGTCACGACGCCCTGCGAGATGGACCAGCTGAAGTCGGCGAACATCGAGACGGACGGCTTGCAGCCCTGGTCGAGGATCTCGAGACGGAACGCGAACTGCCCGTCCTCGAGAGCCGTGCCGACCAGGTGATGCCGATGCTCGGCCGGGATGCCCGGGCCGTCGATGTCCCGCTGCCGGTCGTCGATCTCGATGCCGTCCGGCAGCTGACCGGCGATGAGGCGGATGGTGTACGGTCCGCCACAGCCGCCCTCGATCGGCAGCGCATAGCCGTCGCCCGCGAGGGGCTCGCCGGACGTCAGCTGCGGCAGCAGCGTGCTGGAGAGGCTCAGCGTGGGCGTGGTTCCCTCGAAGCCCCCACCACCGCCGCCACCACAGGCGGGTAGCGCGACCAAGACAGCCGCAGCAAGCAGCGCTCCTGCGAATCGTCCGTATCCGGATCCTCGGCGGCTGAGAGTCGTGCGCGACATGGGCTCTCCTGGTCGGGGTCGGCGGGAGCAGAGCACTCCGGCCACACCATCGCGCAAGGCAATCCACGTACCACGGCATCCTCGTTTCCAGCGCTGACGCAAGTGCCTGCAACGTCACGCAGTTACGTCGCGCAGGGCCCTTCGACCCGCGGGGCAGACGCATCTGACGCCGCGTGCGATGGCGAACGAATGCGAGTCTCAAGTCCCGCAAAGACAACTTTCGTCCCGTGCGGAGCTGCAACAACGAACACGCGAATCGCTCCAAAACGAGAAGACCCCGGCCGGAGTCAACCGGCCGGGGTCCGCGTGCGAAGCGAGCGACGTGATCAGCGGCTGGCGTGCAGCACCGCGTCACGGAAGCCCGTGCCGTAGCGCGTCGTCGTGGAACCGTCCACGTTGCCCGTGCCGTCGATCACCGGAGCCACGATCTTGCGCTGGTTCTCGTCGCTGGCGTTGGGGCCGAACGAGTAGTACACGCGCTGACCATCGGTACCGAAGGCCACCGAGCCACCGGCACGGCCGGTCGACGAGCCGACCTGGCCGGTCTGGCTGCCCGTGCTGCCTTCGAGCATGGCGAACGTGCTGCTCACGAGCGCGCCCGTGGTCTCGTTCAGGTGGATGTTGGAGATGTAGCCCACACCTTCCTTGCTCAGGTAGTTGCGGTACTCCGAGGTGCCACCCGAGGCGCCGATGTTGTAGTGGAAGATCAGGCGGTCACCCGCGTCGTTCACCTCGATGAACTGCAGGTTGCGGCCCCGCGCCGACGTGATCGAGCCGTCGTTGCTGAACGGCGTCAGGCGCTGGAGGTCGCCGCCTACGTTCGAAGAGAAGCAGTCGATGTGGCCGGCGTCCAAGGCATAGTTGCTGGCGTACGCAACGTTGTACACGTTCGGGTAGCTGGTGCTCGGGTTGTACGTGTAGCGCTGGCCGTGGCTGCCAAAGAAGACCACGCCGGTGTCCTCGGCCATCTTGATGCGAGCCAGGCTCTGCACGCCGTACGGGCCGTTGTAGGAGTACATGGCGCCGTAGTAGCCCACGATGTTCGTGTTGCCACCAAGGAAGCCATAACGGCTGGGCCAGTTGCCGATCGCGAAGCCCGAGGTCGCAGCACGACTGTTGACCGTGGACGTCGTCGTGTTGATGCCGACCAGGCGGAACGTGGTCGGGTCCGACGAGCTGAACGGATGCTCCGTGCAGATGTACAGGAACTCGCCGTTCGCGGACCAGAACCCGCCGCGGGGGGCGATCAGGCCCCAAGCCGTCGAGCGGGCCGAGTTGGTCGGGTTGAACGAGGACGACGACGTGTAGGTGTTGGAGCCCGTTCCACCGTCGGTGCTGGACAGGAGCGAGCGCACCTGCGAGCCGTTGTCGAAGTCGTACATGTAGTACGTGCCCGTCACGTAGGCCGAGCAGCGGTAGTTGGACGTGGTCCAGTACGCATAGTCGGTCGTGCCTTGGGCTTCGAGCTGGCTCTTGCCGCCGAAGAAGAAGAGTCGGTCACCATCGCGCGAGAACGCCAGGCCACCGAAGCGCCAGACGTGGCTGCCCGTGAAGTACGGGGCCGTGATCGGCGTCTCCGTGAAGCTGGCCCAGTCGTTGGACGTGCTGGCCGCCATCACGTTCATCCGCGTGGTGTTCCAGGAGGAGTAGTAGTAGGTCTGGTACGACGAGTCGTACGAGCCCAAGCTGAACGAGTCGACCTCGCTGTAGCCGTAGGCGATGCGGCTGCCGTCGTCGCTGATCTCCAGGTTGCCCGACGGCCCCTCGTACTTGCCCCACTGGGCGTGACCTGCGTAGCCGTAGTAGGCGGTGCCCCAGCGCGCCTGATGCGCCTGGGAGCCGCCGTACGGCATCTTGCGGTCCGTGGTGCTAGCCAGGCGGAAGCCCTGGCCGTTCTTGTCGACCCACGCGTAGAACTCGTGCACACCCGTGCCCGAGGTTGCTCCGTTGTAGGGGCCGGCGGCCAGCAAACACGAGCTGCCGTCCGCACTGACGCGGAATGGAATCGGCGCGGAGTCGTTCTCGGTGCGGTTCGTCGCGGAACCACCCATGTGGAAGTAGTAGTTGTAGTAGACGGTCGTTCCGTTCCACGACGATACGAAGTAGTTCGTCGGGATGTTGTGGTACGGCAAGCTGAGGTACGACGAGGTACCGTTGCTCGGCAGACCCGGCGCGAACTGGGCCGTGCCCGTTCCGGCCAAGATCGACTCGTGGTAGATGTTGTGCTGTTGCCAACCATAGCGATTGTTGAACGAGCCGCGCTGGACGAGCAGGTACATGTTCTCGTTGGTCAGCGTGATGGCGTCAGCCATCAGATAGCCGACCGAGTACGACGTACCCACCATCCGATACGTGTCACCGCCCAGCGACTTGTCGCCAGCCAGGTCGATCAACACCGTGCGCGACGTAGACGTGGTCTCGTAGAGGTTCGTCGGGCTGCTCTTGATCTTGAACGCCGCGAACCGCCCATTCGGGGACACGGCCATGTGCGCCAAGCGCATGTGGCTGGAGCTGCTGGCGCCCGCGCCGGTGCCCGGAAGGTCCGACTGGCAGTAGTCGCCAAAGCCCGTCCACGAGCCCTTCTGCATGGCAAACGGCACGTAGATGCGCGCGTCTTCGCGGATGATGAACACGCCGAAGTGCGTGTCGTTCTCGAAGAAGTACAGCTTGCCGCCGTCGGCATACACGCCCGCGGACGGGTTGTGCGTGACGCTGCCGTCCGTGATGTCGGGCAGGGCCACGGCCGTCGTCTCGGCGCAGGAGCTGTAGTTGTAGTACTCGTTGGCGTAGTACTCGTAGTAAGGCTTGGTGGCGTCGCCGTGCATGAACGAGCGAGCGGCCTTGGGGTTGAGCTGCCAGCTGTCGTTCCACCAGCCGGTGCTGTTCACGTTGATGCGAAGCAGGTCGCTGGCGCCCGCGTTGCGGCCCGTACCCGTGTACGTCGACTTGCCGACGCCCGAGATCAGGCTGCCCAGCGGGTTGGTCGCGCCACCCAGACCGGCGATGGACGGCACCACATGCGTAGCCGCCATGTCCGAACCATCCAGCGGCGACCGCTGGGCGACGTTGTTCACGATCTGCATCTTCTTGATGAACATCGAATCGCCGTGCGGCGTGCTGTCCGTCGAGCTTCCGGTCGTCGTGTTCGACGACTGGCGGCTCTCGGCGATGATCAGCACGTCCGGGCCGACGGACAGCGCCATCTCATGGACGTCGCTGCCGACCACCGGAAGGCGCTGGTCGACGACTGTCACCTCGATGACCTGGCGGCCCTGGCGCTGGAGGTCCGAGCCACCATTGGTCGTGTAGATGGCTCCGGTGATGTTGGCGTCGATGCCCGTGGGACGACCCGCCGGGCTGTTGGCCGGGTGCCAGCCGATGGCGCGCGGATCCCAGTCGCTGACGCTCCACTCGTACGTGCCAGCAACCTCGCCGAGGTCCAGCATGCGCTGGCTGGCGTGCGGGGCGTCCGTGTAGCCGTCAAACGGCGCACCGCCGATGGCCACCATCTGCGTGGTCCGCGGCTGCTGCACCTCGAACTCGGGCAGGGTGCCAACGCCGTCCTGGGTGCTGGCCAGGAACGAGTTGCTGCCATCGCCGTCGGTGAGGAACGTGTCCAGCATCTGCAGCGGCGTGCCCTGGGCGACGTCGAAGTCGAACTGGGCGAAGGCGTGCTGGCCGCGCTCGTTGGGCACCGTGGCGCTGTAGGCGTGGATGTTGATCGTGAAGGAGCCGTAGCGGCGGGGGTAGCCCGAGAGGTTGCCCGCCTGGCCGCCGTCCTCGGTGATGTAGAGACCCTCGGGCGGAGCCGGGTAGTAGGGCCCGAGTGCCGCCGGAGCCGGGTAGTCCGCCGAGCTCAGCTTGTTGCTCGCCTCCCCCGTGACGGCCACCGTGAAGTTGGTGAGCGAGGGGAAGGTCGGGGCGGCGGGCGGAGCGAAGGTCCATGCGGGGCTCGTGTTGTCGAGGTCCGTCGGCAGGTCCGCCGTCATCTCGAACTTGAAGGGCGGCACGCCGTCCACGATCTGGATCGCGTCGCCGTACAGGTCACCGATCAGGCCGTCGGCGATGTCCGTCGAGCCGACGATCATCGGCGGCGTGTCGATCTTCCACTGGAACTTGCGCACGGTGCTGTTGCCGACGCTGTCCGTGGCCATGACCGTGAAGCGGAACGGCTTGCCGCCGTCACCCACCTGCTGGGGCGAGCCGACGAGACTGCACGAGGCGGGCGGCATCACGACGCCGAAGGGAAGGCCGTTGTCGTCGTCCGGGTCGGCCGGGTCGTCGATGATGGCGCAGGTGTAGGGACCCACACCGCCCGCGATGATGAAGTTGAGGCTGGTGAACGTGCCGTAGACGGTCTTGTCGAGCGCGTCCACGTCGTTGTACTTGAAGGGGTCGCTGTAGATCGCCACGGGGATGGACGCCGGATCGGTGTCGACGATCACGACACTGCCCTGGCTGACCGTCCACGTGAGGTCGGCCAGCATCGAGGTCGCCGGCTTGCAGCCGCGATCCACGATCTCCAGCTGGAAGCTGAAGATGCCGTCCTCGAGCGCCGTCCCGACCAGGTGATGACGGTTCTCGGCCGGGTTGCCCGGACCGTCGATGTTCATCTGCCGGTCGTCGATCTCGATGCCGTCCGGCAGCGAGCCGCTGATCACGCGGAGGGTGTACGGACCGCCGCAGCCGCCCTCGATCGGGAGAGCGTAGCCGTCGCCGGCCAGGGCTTCGCCCGAGTTGAGCAAGGGGAGCAGGGCGCTCGACAGGGACAGGCTTGGAGTCGAGCCGGCGTACCCGCTCCCTCCCCCGCCACAGGCGGGGACGACCGCTAGTGCGGCCGCCATCAGGATGGCGGTCGTAGCCCTGAAGGCCCAGCGACCTCCCACAGGCTTCGTCTGGTGGCTCATGTCGACTCCTTCACTCGCTTCGCTTGGAAATCACGTTGCCACGTGACCGTCAGCCCGCTGACGTGACACACCGCTCCCACGGCCAGCTGCATCAGGCGCCTGTGACGCACACCCCTCCCAGCGGTGCTCACCGACCGAGGTCGGACGGGCTGGAAGGGGGGCGTGCGGGCGCCCGGCTTTCACCGGGAGGCGGGCGTCGGCCTCGGGAGGCCGTCACTCGGGATTCGGATGTGCTCTCCGCGCACGGTCAGGGGCACGGCGCCCCCGCCATGCCTCCCCGGCAGGCAATCTACGTACCACGGCAGGCAAGTTGCCAGCAAGCCCATTAATAGGTATCTGCGCTACCAGATCTGCTCTTGGGGCGCAGGGCCAGGGTCTTCGCGTGTGCGAATCCGCACGGTTGGAAGAGCGCAAAAACGAAGGCCGCCCCGCCCTGGTGCACCAGGACGGGGCGGAGATCGGGCCTCGAGGGGGGGGCACACCGCCGGGCCCGAAGGCCCGGCGGTGTCGCCACGGGCTAGCGACTGGCGTGGAGGATCGCGTCGCGCGATCCGCTGCCGAAGCGGGTCGTGGTGGATCCGTCCACGTTGCCGTCACCGTCGATGCGCGGAGCCACGATGGTGCGCTGGTTCTCGTCACTGGCGTTGGGACCGAACGAGTAGTAGACGCGCTGGCCATCCGTGCCGAAGGCCACCGAACCACCGGCTCGGCCCTGGCTGCTCCCCACCTTGCCGGCCTGGCTGCCCGTGGTCCCTTCCAGCAGCGCGAACGTCCTGCTCACCAGCGCCCCCGTCGTGGGGTTGAGCTGGATGCCGGAAATGTACCCAACACCTTCCTTGCCCAGGTTGTTGAGATACTCAGTCGTCCCACCCGTGTTGCCGGTGTTGTAGTGGAAGATCAGGCGATCACCCGCATCGTTCACCTCGATGAACTGCAGGTTGCGCCCACGAGCCGACGTGATCGACCCGTCGCCACTGAACGGCGTGAGCCGCTGCAGGTCCCCGCCTACGTCGGACGAGAAGCACTCGATGTGCCCGGCATCCAGGGCGTAGCTACTCGCGTACGCGATCGTGTAGACGCTCGCGTAGCTCGTGTTCGCGGCATACGTGTAGCGCTGGCCGTGGCTGCCGAAGAACACGACACCCGTGTCCTCCGCCATCTTGACGCGCGCCAAGCTCTGCACGCCGTACGGGCCGTTGTAGGAGATCATGGCGCCGTAGTAGCCGAAGATGTTCGTTGCACCCGTCAGGAAGCCGTACCGGCTGGGCCAGTTGCCGATGGCAAAGCCCGTGTTGGCGGCGCGGCTGTTCACCGTCGCCGTCGTGGTGTTGATCCCCACCAAGCGGAAGCAGGTGGGGTCGGTCGACGAGAACGGGTGCTCCGTGCAGATGTACAGGAAGTCGCCGTTGGCCGACCAGAACCCGCCGCGCGGCGCGATCAAGCCCCACGCGGTCGAGCGCGCCGCACTCGTCGGGTTGAACGGCGAGGAGGACGTGTACGTGTTGGACCCGCTTCCGCCGTCGCTTGACGAGAGCAGGGAGCGGACCTGTGACGCGTTGGCGAAGTCGAACAGGTAGTACGTCCCGGTCACGTAGGCCGAGCAACGGTAGTTCGACGTCGTGTAGTACGCGTAGTCCGACGTCCCCTGGGCCTCGAGCTGGCTGATGCCGCCGAAGAAGAAGAGCCGGTTGCCATCGCGCGAGAATGCAAGGCCGCCGAAGCGCCAGACGTGGCTGCCCCCGAAGTACGGCGCCGTGATGGCCGTCTCGCTGAAGCTGGCCCAGTCGTCCGACGTCGTCGCCGACATCACGTTCATGCGCGTGTCGCGCCACGAGGAGTTGTAGTACGTGCGGTAGGACGAGTAGTACGTCCCGCTCCACGAACCCACCTCGCTGTAGCCGTAGGCGATGCGGTTGCCGTCGTCACTGATCTCCAGGTTGCCCGACGGCCCCTCGTACTTGCCCCACTGCTGATGGCCCGCGTAGCCGTAGTACGCCGCGCCCCAGCGTGCCTGGTGCGCCTGCGACCCGCCGTAGGGCATCTTGCGGTCCGTCGTGCTGGCGAGGCGGAAGCCCTGGCCGTTCTTGTCGACCCAGGCGTAGAACTCGTGCACGCTCGAACCCGACGTCGCTCCGTTGTAGGGCCCCGCGGCCAGCAAGCAGGAACTGCCGTCCGCGCTGACCCGGAACGGGATCGGCGCGGAGTCGTTCTCCGTGCGGTTGGTGGCGGAGCCGCCCATGTAGAAGTAGTAGTTGTAGTAGACCGTCGAGCCGTTGTACGACGAGACGAAGTAGCTCGTCGTGATGTTGTGGTAGGGCAGGCTCAGGTAGGACGAGATGCCGTTGCTGGGCAGCCCCGGGGCGAACTGGGCCGTGCCCGTGCCGCCCAGGATCGGCTCGCGGTAGATGTTGTGCTGCAGCCATCCATTCTCGTAGTCGAGCGTGGTGCGCTGTACGAGCAGGTAGAGGTACTCATTGGTAAGCGTGAGGGCATCGGCCATCAGATAGCCAGCCGAGTACGACGTACCCACGATGCGGTACGTGTCACCACCCAGCGACTTGTCACCTGCCAGGTCGATGAGGACCGTCCTCGACGTTCCCGTGTTCTCGTACGGGTACGTGGGGCTGCTCATGATCTTGAACGCGGCAAAGCGCCCGTTGGGAGATACGGCCATGTGTGCCAGGCGCATGTGACTCGAGCTGCTTGCGCCCGCTCCCGTGCCATTCAGCGGGGACTGGCAGTAGTCGCCGAAGCCCTGCCACGTGCCCTTCTGCATGGCGAACGGCACGTAGATGCGTGCGTCGTCGCGGATGATGAACACGCCGAAGTGCGTGTCGTTCTCGAACATGTACAGCTTGCCGCCGTCCGTGTAGACGCCAGCCCCCGGGGCGTGCGTCACGCTGCCGTCCGTGATGTCCGGAAGCGCAACGGCCGTGGTCTCCGGGCAGGCCGAGTAGTTGTAGTACTCGCTGGCGTAGTACTCGTACGACGGCTTGGTGGCATCGCCGTGCATGAACGATCGGGCGGCCTTCGGGTTGAGCTGCCAGCTGTCGTTCCACCATCCCGTGCTGTTCACGTTGACGCGCAGCAGGTCGCTCGCGCCCGCGTCACGACCGGTCCCGGTGTACGTCGCCTTGCCGACGCCCGAGATCAGGCGACCGAGCGGGTTGGACAGGGCGTTGAGGTTGGCGATCGCCGGCACGATGTGCGTGGCAACCATGTCGCCGCCGTCCAGCGGCGAGCGCTGCGCGACGTTGTTCACGATCTGCATCTTCTTGATGAACATCGAGTCGCCGTGCGGCGTGCTGTCCGCCGCATTGCTGCCGCTCGTCGTGGTCGAGGACTGGCGGCTCTCGGCGATGATCAGGACGTCCGGACCGACCGACAGCGCCATCTCGTGCACGTCGACGCCCGCAACCGGCAGACGCTGGTCGGACACGGTGACCTCGATCACCTGGCGCCCCTGACGCTGGAGGTCCAAGCCGCCGTTCGTCGTGAAGATGGCACCCGTGATGTTGGCGTTGATACCCGTCGGGCGACCCGCCGGGCTGTTGGCCGGGTGCCAGCCGATGCCGCGCGGGTCCCAGTCGCTGACGCTCCACGCGTAGGTGCCAGCAACCTCGCCCAGGTCCAGCATGCGCTGGCTGGCATGCGGGGCGTCCGTGTAGCCGTCGAACGGCGCGCCGCCGGTGGCGATCATCTGCGTGGTCCGCGGCTGCTGCACCTCGAACTCCGGCAGCGTGCCGACGCCGTCCGGCGTGTTGGCGAGGAACGTGTTGCTGCCGTTGCCGTCGACGAGGAACGAGTCGACCATGAGCAGCGGAACGCCGGCATCGATGTCGAAGGCGAATTGCGCAAAGGCGTGCTGACCGCGCTCGTTGGGGACCGTCGCGCTGTAGGCGTGCACGTTGATCGTGAACGAGCCGAAGCGACGCGGCACACCGGTGATGCTGCCGGCCTGGCCGCCGTCCTCGATCAGGTAGATCCCCTCGGGCGGAGCCGGGTAGTACGGGCCGAGCGCCGCAGGAGCCGGGTAGCTGGCCGCCGAGAGCTTGTTGCTGGCGCCGCCCGTCGGTGCCACGGTAAAGTTCGTGATCGAGGGGAAGGTCGGCGCGGAGGGCGGGCTGTAGACCCACGCCGAGCTCGTGTTGTCCAGGTCCGTCGGCAGGTCAGCCGTCAGCTCGAACTTGAACGGCGGCACGCCGTCCACGATCTGGAGGGCGTCGCCGTAGGAGACGCCGGCGGTGCCGTCCGTGATGTCCGCCGAGCCGACGATCATCGGGGGCGTGTCGATCTTCCACTGGAACTTGCGCACCGTCGTCTGGCCGACGGAGTCCGTCGCCATGACCGTGAAGCGGAAGGGCTTGCCGCCGTCACCGACCTGCTGGGGCGAGCCGACGAGGCTGCACGAAGCGGGCGGCATGACGACGCCGAAGGGCAGGCCGTTGTCGTCGTCCGGGTCGGCCGGGTCGTCGATGATCGCGCAGGTGTACGGGCCGACGCCGCCAGCCACGACGAAGGTGACGCTGGTGAAGTCGCCGTAGACCGTCTTGTCGAGCGCGTCTACGTCGCTGTACTTGAACGGGTCGTTGTAGAGCGCCGCCGGGATGCTGGGCGGGTCGGAGTCCACGATGACCACCGAGCCCTGGCCCACGCTCCACGTGAAGTCGGCCGTCATCGAGACGGCGGGCCTGCAGCCGCGGTCGAGGATCTCGAGGCGGAAAGCGAAGCTGCCGTCCTCCAGGGCGGTGCCGACCAAGTGGTGGCGGTCCACCGCGGGGACGCCCGGGCCCTCGATGTTGGCCTGGCGGTCGTCGATGGAGATGCCCTCGGGCAAGTCGCCACCGATCAGGCGGATGGTGTAGGGGCCGCCGCAGCCACCCTGGATCGGGAGGGCGTAGCCGTCACCGGCCAGGGCCTCGCCAGAGGTCAGCTGGGGGAGCAAGCTGCTGCCGAGCGACAGGGTCGGCGTGGTACCGGCGAAACCACTTCCGCCCCCACCACCACAACCGGCGCCGACGATCAGGGCTGCGAGGCCCAGAAGAACAGGGACCACGCGCATCAGGCGGATACCCTGTTTCCGATTCGAATGATGTGTCATGCTCGCTCCTTCGATGGCTTCGATTGGAAATCGTGTTTCCAGTCGATGATTGCGTGTGTCGCAGGACGCGAAACTCCGAGGAAGGCGAGACGTTGGGCGCTCTTCGGATGCAGCTTCCGCCCCGCATTGACGAGTCGGAGAGAGGCTCCGCATGAGTGCCCACGACAACCTGACCAAGGCACCGCGGCCGGCGTCCCCAAGAACCGACGAGGCCGAACTCGGCCGCGTACGTGCCCCTAGGGCTCGATATTCACCACGTCCTTCTCGGACGCCCGGGCTTGCTCCTGGCCTGGTGGAGCACACGACTGCGCCCTCGATTGGCCTGACCCAGGCTCGAAGCGTACCACCGATGCGAAGTTGCCAGCAAGGCCACCTCCCGGACCCGAGGTAGCCAAGAGTCCCAAGTTTCCATCAGCGACCGACCCAGCTCCCCCCCTAGCCCAAAACGGAGGCGACGCCCCCGGCCTCGAGGGCCGGGGGCGTCGCGTGAGAGGGCGCCGGGGAGGCGCTGAGCTTCAGCGACCGGCGTGCAGCACGCTGTCGCGGGAACCCGTACCGAAGCGAGTGCCCGTGCCGGACTGCAGCGTCCCTGCCGCCTCGACACGCGGCGCGGCGATCGTCCGCTGGTTCTCGTCGGTCGCGCTCGGGCCGAAGGCGTAAAACACGCGCTGCCCGTCCGTTCCGAAGGCCACCGAGCTGCCCGCGCGACCGAAGGAGCCACCAACCGCGCCGACCGCACTTCCCTCCGTGCCTTCCAGCAAGGTGAACGTGCGGTTGACCAGCGCGCCTGTCGTCGGGTCGAGCTGGATGTTCGCGACGTAGCCGATGCCCTCGTTCTGCAGGTAGGCGAGGTACTCGGTCGTTCCGCCAGCCGCGCCGATGTCGTAGACGAACGCCAGACGGTCACCCGCGTCGTTGACCTCCACGTAGTGGATGCCGCGGCCGCGAGGCGTCGTGAGCGTGCCGTCGTTGGCAAACGACGTCAGGCGCTGCACTGCGCCCCCCACGTTGGACGAGAAGCACTCGATGTGCCCCGCATCCTTCCCGTAGGTGCTGTGGTAGCTGATGTTGTAGGCCGACCCGTAGGATGTGCTCGGCGCGGTCGAGTAGCGGTTGGAGTGGCTGGCCCAGAACACGACACCCGTATCCTCGGCCATCTTGATGCGCGCCAGGTCGTGGGCGCCCGTACCCAGGTAGGTCAGCTGACCGCCGTAGTAGACGCCGGCGTTCGAGTACATCCCGAACAGCCCGCGCTGCGTGGGCCAGCTCGCGACGGCGAACCCACTGTTGGCTGCACGCGTGTTGATCGTGACCGCCGTGGTGTTGATTCCGACCAAGCGGTTGCACGTGTTGTTGGACGACTCGATCGGGTGGCCAGCCACGATGTAGAGGAACCCCCCATCCTGGGACCAGAACCCGCCCATCGGCGTGATCACGCCCCAGTTCGTCGACAGCACGCCCGGCGTGGGGTTGAACGGCGACGACGACGTGTACGTGTTCGAGCCCGTGCCGCCAGCGTCCGTCGGCATCAGCGAGCGCACCTGGGTGGGCTGCGCGTAGTCGAAGGAGTAGTACGTCCCGCCCACGAAGGACGAGGCGTTGTACACGCTCGTGCTCCACGAGTACGTGTCCGTCGTGCCGGAGGCGTCGCGCAGGCCGATGCCGCCGAAGAAGTACAACCGGTTGCCGTCGCGCGAGAAGGCCAGGCTACCGAAGCGCCACGCATGCGTGCCGCCGAAGTAGGGCGCCGTCACCAGCTGCTCGGTGCGCGTCGCCCAGCTGTTCGTGGTCGAGATCGAGACCACGTTCATGCGCGTCGTACGCCACTCGAGGTTGTAGTAGACCTGATACGTGCTCAGGTACGAGGCGCCGGAACCCAGCGTCGTCACCTCGGAGGTGCAGTAGGCCAAGCGGTTGCCGTCGTCGGAGAGCTCGAGGCAGCCGCTCGGCCCCTCGTGCTTGCCCCACTGGGCGAGCCAAGCGTAGGCGTAGTACACGCTGCCGAAGCGGACGCGGTGCGGGCGCGTGCCGCCGAACGGCGCCGTGCGGGCCGTGGTGCTCACCTGCTGGAAGCCGGCCCCATTCTTGTCCACGTACGCGTGGAAGGAGAATACGCCGCTACCCAGCGTCACACCCGTGTACGGACCCGCCATGAGGGCGCACGTCGAGCCGTCTGCACTCACGCGGAACGGGATTGGCGTCGCCTCGGCCTCGTTGCGGTTCGTGGCGTTGCCGCCCATGTACAGGTAGTAGTTGGTGTAGACGGTCGCACCGTTCCACGTGCTCGACAGGTAGCTCGTGGGCGTGTTGTGGTAGGGCACGCTCTGGTAGAGGCCCGCGGCGTTGGACGGCAGCCCCGGCGCGAACGGCGCGGTACCCGTCCCGGAGAGGATCGACTCGCGCAGGACGTTGTGCGCCAGCCAGCCGTACGGGCTGTTCAGGCCGATGGCGGACACCAAGCAGTACATGTTCGTGTTCGTCAGCGTCAGCGTGTCGGCCATCAGGTAGCCGCCGGCCACGGCCGGGCTCACGAGGCGGTAGGTCGCACCGCCGAACGCCTTCTCCCCCGCCAGGTCGAGCAGCACGACGCGCGACTGCGACGTGGTCTCGTAGAGGTTGGTGGGGTTGGCCATGATCTTCATGGCGGCGAAGCGCCCGTTGGGCGAGACCGTCATGTGGACCATCCGCATGCCGCTGGCCGTGGAGGCTCCTGCCCCGGTGCCCTGCAAGGGCGCCTGGCAGTAGTCACCGAAGCCGGTGTACGTGCCCTTCTGCATGGCGAAGGGGACATAGACCTTGCCGTCGTCGCGGATCACGAACACGCCGAAGTGCGTGTCGTTCTCGAAGGCGTACAGCTTGCCGCCGTCGGTGTAGACGCCGTTGCCGAGGTCCGCGGTGACGCTGCCGTCCGTGATGTCGGGCAGGGCCACGGCGCTGGTCTCGGGGTTGGCCGAGTAGCAGTAGTACTCGTTCGAGTAGTACTCGTAGTACGTCTTGCCCGTGTCCGCGTGCATGAAGGAGCGAGCGGCCTTGGGGTGCAGCTCGAAGCTGTCGTTCCACCAGCCGGTGGCTCCCACCACGACGCGCATCAGGTCGCTGCCGCCCGCGTCACGAGCCGTCCCGGTGTACGCCGTCTTGCCGACACCGGACAGGAGGCGTCCCAGCGGGTTGGTCAGGGCGCCCAGGTTCGCGGCGGCCGGCACGGCGTGCGTGGCGACCATGTCGGTGTCATCCAGCGGCGAGCGCTGCGCAACACCGTTGATGATCTGCATCTTCTTGATGAACATCGAGTCGTTGTGGCTCGTCGGGTCGTACTGGCTGCCCGAGGTGATGACCGAGGACTGGCGGCTCTCCGTGATGATCACGACGTCGGGACCGACGGACAGGGCCAACTCGTGGCTGTCGACCTGCGGAGTGGGCAGACGACGGTCGCTGACCGAAGCCA
Organism: Planctomycetota bacterium; assembly: GCA_020631815.1. Taxonomy (GTDB): domain Bacteria; phylum Planctomycetota; class PLA2; order PLA2; family JAEUHO01; genus JACKGW01. The sequence goes on from JACKGW010000003.1 coordinate 174,822, forward strand.
GGATCACCTGTCGGCCCTGACGCTCGAGATCCGAGCCACCGTTCGTGGTGAACACACGGCCGGTGATGTCCGCGTCGATGCCGGTCGGGCGCCCCGAGGGGCTGTTGGCCGGATGCCAGCCTTGGTTGCGGCTGTCCCAGCTGGCGATCGACCAGTCGTAGGTACCCGCGACCTCGCTCGGGTCGAGCGCACGCTGGTTCTTGTGCGGGGCATCCGTGAAGCCGTCGAAGGGCACGCCGCCCTGGGCGACCATCTGGATCGTCCGCGGCTGGAGCACCTCGAACTCGGGCAGCGTGGCCACGCCATCGGACGTGTTGGCCACGAAGGAGTTGCTGCCGTCGCCGTCGATCACGAACGTGTCGACCATCGTGAGCGCGTTGCCCGCGCCGATCGTGAAGCCGAGCTTGGCGAACGCGTGCTGCCCGCGCTCGTTGGGCACCGTCGTGCTGAAGGCGTGCACGTTGACGGTGAACGAACCGTAGCGACGCGGGAGGCCGGAGATCGCGCCCGCCTGGCCACCGTCTTCGGTCAGGTACAGACCTTCGGACGGCGCCGGGTAGTAGGGGCCGCTTGCCGCCGGCGCCGGGTAGCTGGCCGCCGTCAGCTTGTTGCTGGCGCCGCCGGTGGTCGCCACCGTGAAGCCGCTTGACGACGGGAAGGTCGGCGCCGCGGGAGGCGCCCACGTCCAAGTACTGCTCGTGTTGTCGAGCACCGTCGGCGCGTCGGCCGTGAGCTCGAAGCGGAACGGCGGCACGCCGTCCACGATCTGCACGACGTCACCGTAGAGCACGCCCGCCGTGCCGCTCGCGAGGGCCGCGGAGCCCACGATCATCGGCGGCGTATCGATCTTCCATTGGAACTTGCGCACGGTGCTCTGACCGACGCTGTCCGTGGCGCGCACGGTCATGCGGAACGGCTTGCCGCCGCTGCCGACTTGCTGGGGCGAGCCCACGATGCTGCACGAGGCCGGCGGCATGACCATGCCGAAGGGCAGGCCCGTGTCGTCGTTGGCGTCCGCCGGGTCGTCCAGGATGGCGCACGTGTACGGGCCGACGCCGCCCGCCACGACGAACGTCAGGCTCGTGAAGGAGCCGTAGACCGTCTTGGGCAGGGCGTCGACGTCCGGGTACTTGAGCGGGTCGTCGTAGGCCGCCACCGGAATGGCGCCGGGCGTCGTGCCGACGATCGTCACGGCCCCTTGCGAGACCACCCACGTGAAATCGGCCATCGTCGAGGCGGCCGGGCGGCAGCCGCGATCGAGGATCTCGAGGCGGAAGGTCGCCGTCCCGTCCTTCAGGGCCGTACCCACGAGGTGGTGCCGGTGCGCCGCCGGGTTGCCGGGGCCGTCGATGTTGGCCTGGCGATCGTCGATCGAGATGCCGAGCGGCAGCGCGCCGCCGACGAGGCGAACCGAGTACGGACCACCGCAGCCGCCCTGGATCGGCAGCATGTGGCCGTCACCGGGCAGCGCCTGGCCCGAGGCGAGCTGGGGCAGCAGGGTGCTCGAGACCTGGATGGAGGGGGTGCTTCCGGCGTGCCCCCCACCGCCTCCCCCACCGCAGGCGGGGACCGTCAGCAAGAGAGCAGCCGCCGCAAGGAGCGCCGTCAGGCGCCCGCTTCGACTTCCCTTCCTGCACATCGACTGGTGCTTCATGTTCGCTCCTTCACTCGCAAGGCCCGGGACGCTTCGTCCCGGTTGATCGACACGTGCCAAGAGGGCTGCAACGCGACTGCGAAGTCGGGCTTGGCGGCGCAAGAGCGGGCACACGTTCCCCAGGGTCGCGGCGGTGTTCGACCGTCGTGGAGCCCAGAGGGATTCGATGTTCCGGGCTCGAGGGGGAAGCGCGCCGCGCGGTGCGGCGGGAGACCAAAGCGCAGGGCGTTCGCCCAGACGGGGGTCTGGCGAGGTCCGTCTCGTGGACCCGGACATCCTCTCGGGCGGCTGGGGCGCACGATGCGCCCCGCGCCGCGGTCTACGGAGGCAAGCGCCGTACCAGCGATCGACGATTGCCATGGGGATCGGAAATCAGGCTTCCACGGCATCGGCCTCCGGGCAGCAGGTCCCGGCCGTGGGCGCATGCACGGTGCGGCGCCCGGTGCGAACTCGCACGTGGGAACAGGGATCTCCTCCCCAAAACGAAGCGTCCCCGGCCAGGCGAAACCTGGCCGGGGAACAGGGGCCCCGCGGAACTCCGCAGGGCCGCCGGGGGGGAAGGCGGTCAGCGACCGGCGTGCAGGATGTTGTCGCGGGTGCCCGTGCCGAACCGGGTGGTGGTCCCGGAACCGACGTTGCCCGACCCATCGATGCGCGGGGCCGCAACCGTGCGCGCGTTCTCGTCCGTGGCCGAGGGCCCGAACGAGTAGTACACGCGCTGCCCGTCCGTGCCGAAGGCGACCGAGCTGCCCGCACGGCCCTGGGCCGTCCCCACCTGCCCGGTGAGCGTGCCCTCGCTGCCCTCGAGGTGCGTCTGGACCTTGTTGACCAGCGCCCCCGTGGTCGGGTTCAGCTGGATGCTGGCGACGTAGCCGATGCCCTCGGTGCTGGGGTTGGCCAGGTACTCCGAGGTGCTTCCGCTGCTACCGATGTCGTACACGAAGATCAGGCGATCGCCCGCGTCGGTCGGCTCGATGAAGTGGATGCCACGCCCGCGGGGCGCCGTCAGGGTGCCGTCGTTGGGGAAGGTCGTCAAGCGCTGGATGGCGCCGCCGACGTTCGACGAGAAGCACTCGATGTGGCCCGCGTCCTTCAGGTACGAGCTGTTGTACGCAATCGTGTAGGCGAAGCCGTACGACGTGCTCGTGCCGGTCGTGTAGCGCGCGCTATGGGTGGCGAAGAACACGATGCCCGTGTCCTTGGCCATCTTGATGCGCGCCAGGTCGGCCGCCGAGGGTCCGAGGTACGAGAGCATGCCGCCGTAGTACATGCCGGGGTTGGAGTACTGGCCGAACATGCCGCGCTGCGTGGGCCAGTTCGCCAAGGCAAAGCCCGAGGTGGGCGCATTGCCGTTGATCGTGGTCGTCATGGTGTTGATGCCGACCAAGCGGTAGCACGTGCTGTTCGACGACGAGATCGGGTGACCCGCGCACACGTACAGGAAGCGACCGTCCTGGGACCAGAAGCCGCCCATCGGCGTGATCGTGCCCCAGTTCGTGCTGTTGGTACCCGCCGTCGGGTTGAACGCCGAGCTGGAGGTGTACGTGTTGGAACCCGTACCGCCCGCATCCGTCGGCATCAGCGACCGCACCTGCGTCGGGTTGGTGTAGTCGTACATGTAGTACGTGCCACCCACCCAGCACGAGGCGTTGTAGACGCTGGTCGTCCAGTACGCGTAGTCGTTCGTGCCGTTCCCGTCGAGCAGGCTCTTGCCGCCGAAGAAGAACAGCCGGTTGCCGTCACGGGAGAAGGACAGGCCGCCGAAGCGCCAGAAGTGGGTCCCGCCGAAGTAGGCCGACGTCACGGCCTGCTCGGTCACCGACGCCCAGCTGTTCGTCGTGGAGATGGACACGACGTCCATCCGGTAGCTGATCCACTCCAGGTTGTAGTACGTCTGGTACGAGCTGTAGTAGTAGCTCTGGTTCAGCGACGGCGCGGTCGAGTACGTGTACGCGACCCGGTTGCCGTCATCCGAGATCTCCAGACCACCACTCGGCCCTTCATGCTTGCCCCACTGGGCCATGCCGCCGTAGTTGTAGTACGCGTTGCCGAAGCGCACGCGGTGGGCACGGGCGCCGCCGTACACGGCCTTGCGGGCGGTCGAGCTGATCTGCTGGAAGCCCGCACCGTTCTTGTCCACGTAGGCGTGGAAGGAAAACGCCGTCGAGCCAGCCACGGCGCCGTTGTACGCACCCGCGATCAGGGCGCACGTCGAGCCGTCCGCACTGACCCGGAACGGGATGGGCGCAGCTTCGTCTTCGTGGCGGTTCGTGGCGGCGCAGCTGTGGTAGGCGTAGTAGTTGGTGTAGACCGTCGTGCCGTTCCACGTACCGGAGTAGTAGGACGTACCGTACGTGTGGTACGGCAGGCTCATGTAGGACGCCGACGCGTTGCTGGGCAGGCCCGGCGCGTACTGCGCCACGCCCGTGCCCGTCAGGATCGGCTCGCGGAACACGTTGTGCTGGAGCCAGCCGTACTGGTAGGCGGGGTTGTTCACGTTCCCCAGCACGTACAGGTGGCTGTTGGTCAGCGTGATCGAGTCCGCCATGAGGTAGCGGCTCGTGTTGGGCATGGTCACGATGCGGTAGTTGAGGCCGCCGAACGGCTTGGCGCCCGACAGGTCCATGAGCACGATGGCCGACTGGCTCGTGAGCTCGTACTGGTTGGTCGGGCTGGCCATGACCTTCATGGCCGCGAAGCGGCCGTTGGGCGAGACACCCATGTGCGTCATGCGCAGCGGGCTGTAGGTGGGAGCGCCAGCACCCGTGCCCTGCAGCGGGGCAAGGCAGTAGTCGCCGAAGCCCTGGTACGAGCCCTTCTGGAGCGCGAACGGCACGTAGATCTTGCCGTCGTTGCGCACGATGAACACGCCGAAGTGCGTGTCGTTCTCGAACGGGTACAGCTTGCCGCCGTCCGTGTAGAGGCCGTTGCCGAGGTCAGCCGTCACGCTGCCGTCGACGATGTCGGGCAGGGCCACGGCGGTGGTCTCGGGGTTGGGGGAGTAGCAGTAGTACTCGTTGCCGTAGTACTCGTAGTAGGCCCTGCCGCCGTCGGCGTGCTGGAAGGCACGCGCCGCCTTGGGGTTGAGCTGGAACGAGTCGTTCCACCAGCCCGTGGCGTTGACGTAGCAGCGCATGAGGTCGGAGCCGCCCGCATCACGGCCGGTGCCCGCGTAGCTGGCCTTGCCGACACCCGAGAGAAGACGACCCAGCGGGTTCGTCAGGGCGTTCAGGTTGGCCGCGGGGGGGACGATCTGCGTGGCGGCCATGTCCGAGCCGTCCAACGGCGAGCGCTGGGCGACGTTGTTCACGATCTGCAGCTTCTTGATGAACATCGAGTCGTTGTGCAGCGTGCTGTCGTACTGGCTGCCCGTGATGATCACGGACGACTGACGGCTCTCCGTCAGGATGACCACGTCCGGCCCGACCGAGAGGGCCATCTCGTTCGTGTCGACTTGCGGGCTCGGCAGGCGACGGTCGGCGACCGCCACCTCGATCACCTGGCGGCCCTGACGGATCAGGTCCAAGCCGCCGTTGGTCGTGAAGATGCGACCCGTGATCGCGAAGTCGATGTCCGTCGGGCGCCCGGCCGGCGTGTTGGACGGATGCCAGCCCTGCGAGCGCGAGTCCCACGACACGATCGACCAGTCGTACGTGCCGGCGACCTCACCGAGGTCGAGCGCGCGCTGGTTCTTGTGCGGCGCGTCGGTCCAGCCATCGAACGGCACACCGCCCTGGGCGACCATCTGGGTCGTCCGCGGCTGCAGGACCTCGAACTCGGGCAGCGTGCCCACGCCGTCCGGCGTGTTGGCCAAGAAGGAGTTGCTGCCATTGCCGTCGATCAGGAACGAGTCGACCATGACGAGCGGCACGCCGCTGGCGATGTCGAACTGGTACTGGGCGAAGGCGTGCTGGCCGCGCTCGTTGGGGACGGTCGCGCTGTACGCGTGGACGTTGATCGTGAAGCTGCCGTAGCGGCGGGGCACACCGCTGATGGCGCCCGCTTGGCCGCCGTCCTCGGTGATGAAGAGGCCCTCGGGGGGGCCGGGTAGTAGGGACCCAGGGCAGCAGGCGCCGGGTAGGAAGCAGGCGTCAGCTTGTTGCTGGCCTGGCCCGTGTTGGAGACGGTGAAGCCGCTGATCGAGGGGAATAGCGGAGCGGCCGGCGGGTTGTACGTCCACCCCGGACCGACGTTGTCGAGGTCCGTGGGGAGGTCCGCCGTCAGCTCGAACTTGAACGGCGGCACGCCGTCCACGATCTGGATGGCGTCGCCGTAGACCGCGCCCGCCACGCCGTCGGTGATGTCCGCCGAGCCCACGATCATGGGCGGCGTGTCGATCTTCCACTGGAACTTGCGCACGGCGCTCTGGCCGACGCTGTCCGTGGCGCGCAGCGTGAAGCGGAACGGGCGTCCGCCGTTGCCCACCTGCTGGGGCGAGCCGACGAGGCTGCACGAGGAGGGGGGCATGACCACGCCGAAGGGCAGGCCGTCGTCGTCGTCCGGGTCGGCCGGGTCGTCGATGATGGCGCAGACGTAGGGGCCGACGCCACCGGCGACGATGAAGTTGATGCTGCTGAAGCTGCCGTAGACGGTCTTCTGCAGGGCGTCGACGTCGGTGTACTTGAGCGGGTCGCTGTACTGGGCGACCGGGATGATCGAGGGCGTCGCGCCCAGGATGGCCACCACGCCCCGCGTCACGGACCAGCTGAAGTCGGCCGTGGTGGAGACCGCCGGGCGGCAGCCGCGATCGAGGACCTCCAACCGGAAGCTGAACGTGCCGTCCTCCAGGGCGGAGCCCACCAGGTGGTGGCGGTGCTCGGCCGGGATGCCGGGGCCGTCCAGGTTGGCCTGGCGGTCGTCGATCGAGATGCCGTCAGGCATGTTTCCGCTGATGAGCCGGACGACGTAGGGACCGCCGCATCCGCCGGTGATCGGCAGTGCGTAGCCGTCGCCGGGCAGGCCCTGCCCCGAGCTCAGAAGCGGCAGGAGGGTGCTGGACAGGCCGATGGACGGGGTCGTGCCGCCGCCACCGCTTCCGCCGCCACCGCACGCGGTGGCCGCGACGAGCATCGCCAACAGCGAGAGGCTCTGGACCGTGGACTTCATTCGCATGGTCGCTCCCTGGGATCCTTCGCGCGGGCGCTTCTGGCGCCTCGCTTCGCGAGGAGACGAGCCGGCACTGCCAAGCTCGCGCGCGGAGAAAGGCAGCAAGGGAAGTGCCTGATCCGCGGCGTTCGAGCTGCCCGAGAACCACCCGGAAACACCCTATCCACCCCCGAATTCAGCACTTTCCTGCCGCGTCCCCTCGATGTCTGAGGCGCCCGATCTGCCCCTGGCAAGCCGCTTGTCGCCCGCCGATTCTTGGCCGGGGAGCAGCCACGAGCCGCACGCCGGACACGCCAGACGTCGGGCCTGCGCAGCGCTCGCGCTCTCGAGATGGGTCGGGCCCCGACCGTCGCGACGAAACCGCTTCCGACCCTGCCAAGCCGTCTGCTGATCACCGCATTTCCATGAGCCGCGTCGAGGTTGGATACGCGCGGATCACACTGCTTCCCAATCGCCCCACCAGATTTTGGCAGGCGCCATCGGCCCGTAGCCGCGGTGCGTCACCACGACGCCGCAAGGTGCGTCAAGCCGCCGCAGCATGGCGTGCGCTTCCGCACGGGCCGCGCATCGCCAATGCGGAGGACCGCGCACCGCCGCGGTCACGACGCCGCCGCTGGCGAGGGATCTGCGCGCGGCACCGGCGTACAATCCGCGCGGCACGCCGCGTGCCGTTCCCCACCCCGGAGATCCCGATGCCCGACGTTCGCTCGCCTCGCTTCCGACGCCCGCACCGCGCCCTGGGCTCGGCCCTGTTTGCGTGTGCGCTCTCCGCCTGTGGCGGCGGGGGCGGCGGCGGCGGGAGTCCTCCCCCGCCGTCCGGGGACTCCGTTCTGGCCGGTCGCGTGTTCCTCGATGCCAACGGCGACAAGGTCTACGACGTCGGAGACGCCCTCGTGCAGGACGTCGAGGTCACGCTATGGGACGGGGACGCCTTCGTGGGGTCCACCCTGACGGATGCCAACGGGCAGTTCCGGCTGGACGAGTCGGTGCTGGCCCCGGCCCTTGTCCCTGGCGCCAGCTACGAGGTGCGCGTCCTGGTCGAGCAGCCCTCTCTGTTGACGGGCGCCGACCTGATCTACGGGATGGGCTGGATGCCCGGGGTGCTCGACACGCCCAACGCCGGCGTCGATGACGCGGTGGACAGCGATGCCGTCGAGGCAATGCGCAATGGCCAGACCCACGGCGTGATCACCGCGACGGCTCCGGCGGCCGGCCAGACCGACGCCACGCTCGGCTTCGGCTTCCAGGGGGTTGCGCCCCCGCCGCCGCCCAAGCCCACGCGGTAGCTCGTAGACCGTCCAGGCGTCAGCGGGCCGTCGCCAGCAAGGCGGCGGCGGCCTGCTCGGCCCACGTGTGGAACGGGCCCATGAAGACGCCCATCCCCACCATGCCGATCATGCCCGCGATCAGGGCCAGACGGCTGGACAGCGGCACGTGGATGGGCCCGGCATCGAGCTCCGGATCGGGCTCCTTGAAGTACATCTCCTTCATCCACACGAAGTAGAAGTACAGGCCCACGATCACGGCGCCGGCGCCCAGGAAGGCCAGCGGCGTCAGCCCCTGGTCCACGAGCGCCTTGAGCACCAGGAACTTGGCGAAGAAGCCCGACATGGGCGGCACGCCGGCGAGCGACAGCAGGGCCAGCAGCATGGCCACGGCCAGGAACGGGGAGCGCTTCCAGAGCCCTCGCCACGCGCGCCCGCCGTGCTCGCCGCCCGAGGCCCCCGCGACCAGGACGATCACCGCGAACGCCGTGAGCCCGGTCAGCGCGTACGCCAGCAGGTAGAAGAGGATGGCCGTGGGCGGACCGTCGGCCGCACGCCCGGCGATCTCGGCCGAAGCCATCGCCGTGATGCCCATCAGCAGGTAGCCGGCGTGGCCGATACCGCTGTAGCCCATCATGCGCTTGATGTTGCGCTGGCCGAGGGCGCCCAGGCTGCCGAACAGCAGCGTGGCCGTCGCGATGACGGCCAGGATCGGAACCCAGGCCACGCCACCCGCGACGAAGGCGATGGTGCCGAAGCGCAGCAGGAGCACGAGACCCGCCGCCTTGCTGGCCGTGGCCAGGAAGGCCGTGACCGGGGTGGGCGCACCCTGGTAGACGTCCGGGATCCACACGTGGAAGGGCACGCCGCCGACCTTGAAGAGCAGGCCCACGAGCACGAGCACCAGGCCCAGGCCCAGGAACACGCTCATCTCGCCACGCGCCAATGTGGCGGCCACGGCCTCGAAGGACAAGCTGCCCGCGTGCCCGTACACGAAGGCGATGCCCAGCAGGAGGAGGGCCGTCGAGACGGCGCCCACCACGAGGTACTTCAGGCCAGCCTCGGTGCTACGTGAGTCGTTGCGCCGGAACGCCGCGAGCACGTAGGCCATGATCGTGACCAGCTCGAGGCAGACGAAGAAGGACAGCAGGTCCTGGACGCCGCTCACGAGCATGACGCCGAGCAAGGCGAAGAGCAGCAGCGCCGTCATCTCGCCGTGGCCGCGGTCCATGCGCTGCAGGTAGCGCATCGACAGCAGCAGCAGGAGCATGCCCGTGACGAGGACCGTGCCCCGCACGTAGATCGAGAAGGCGTCGGACAGCCAGCCCGTGACGAGCACGTCCTGGACGACCCCGCCCACGCGAGCCGGGGCATGGACCGACAGGGCCAGGCCCGTCGGCGTGGCCGTGAGCAGCACGATGAGGGCAATCGCGAGCCCGAGGAACGCGGTGAGGCCCGAGGCCACGGCACGCCGACCGGCGGGCAGCAGGAGCTCGGTCACGATGGCCGCGAAGCCGGTGCCGGCCACGATGAGCTCGGGCAGCAGGCGGTCGAGGCCCAGCTGGGGCGGGACGGACGTGGCGGCGAGCACTAGCGGCCTCCCTCGGCGTGGGCCGGTTCGTCATGCGGCGTCGCGGCCGTCTGGGCGCCCGCGGCGGCCGCTTCGGCCTCCTGGATGCGCGTGAGGATGGGCCGGACGCCGTCCTCGGCCAGGTCGATCATGGGCTGCGGCCGGAAGCCGAACCACACGAGCACCCCCATGAGGACGATGAAGGGCAGCTTCTGGATCGGGCGCGTGGCGTCCTTCAGGTCCTTCCAGCGCTCGGGCATGTCCCCGTACCAGACGTCCTTCACGGCACGCAGCAGGTAGACGCCGGTCAGCACCAGGCCCCAGACCGCAAGCACGGCAGGGATCTTGGTGAAGAGCGAGTCGCTCTGCCAGGCGCCGATGATGACCATCAGCTCGCTGACGAAGTTGGCGAAGCCCGGCAGGCCGGCAGAGGCCATGGCCGCCACGATGAAGCAGAAGCCCGCGAAGGGCATCACCTTCATGAGGCCGCCGAGGTCCCCCACCATGCGCGTGTGCGTCTGGTCGTAGAACCAGCCGATCAGCGAGAAGGCCAGGGCCGTCATGATGCCGTGGGCGAACATGAGGAAGACCGCGCCCGAGAAGCCGACGAGCGTGATGCTGGCCAGGCCCAGCAAGACGTAGCCCATGTGGCTCGACGACGAGTAGCCGATGATCAGCTTCAAGTCCTTGTGCCGGATCGCCACGAGGGCGCCGTAGACGATGTTGAAGCAGCACAGGATGCCGACCCACGGCAGGTAGACCGCGGCGGCGTCCGGCATGTAGGTCATCGCGACGCGCAGCACGCCGAACGCGCCCAGCTTCATCAGCACGCCCGCGTGCAGCATGGAGACCGCGGCCGGGGCCGCCGCGTGGCCCGCGGGGCTCCACGAGTGGAGCGGCCAGAGCGGGATCAGGCTGGCGAAGCCGAGGAACACGACCGGGAACCAGATCATCTGGTCCTTGACGGCCAGCTTGACGTCCTCGAGGGCCACCATGTCGAACGTGTGGCCCTGCGTGTAGAGCCAGAGCAACCCCACGAGAGCCGCGACGGCGCCCGTGGAGAGCATGAGCACCAGCTTCATCGTGGCGTACTGCTGGTCCACGGTGCGCGTGGTGCTGCCCCAGATCCCGATCAACAGGAACATGGGGATCACGGCCAGCTCGTAGAAGAAGTAGTAGAAGAACAGGTCCAGGGAGACGAACACGCCGAAGACGCCCGTGACGAGCGCCATCAGGTTGATGTAGTACTCCTTGACCCGCTTCTGCACCGTGTACGAGACGATGACGCCCGCGAAAATGATGAACGCGGTGAGCAGCACCATGGCGACGCCGATGCCGTCGACGCCCAGACGGAAGCCGAGGCCCAGCGAGGGCACCCAGTCCACGTCCATCGTGTGCTTGTAGACGTGCTCGGCCGTGGTCCCGGCGCCGGCCACGCGGCCGACGGGGGCGTCGTGGTAGCCCCACGCCAAGGCGAGGGACGCCACCAGGACGAGCGACGAGGCCAGCGTGGCGACGCCACGGACCCAGGTCACGCGCTGCCCGGGGATCGCGAACAGCACGGCTGTCGCGATCGCGGGCGTCAGGAGGATGAGCAGGAGGAGGTTCACCGTGTGCGTCCCCCGATCACCGGAGCTGCAGCTGGACGAGGACGACGAGCAGCACGATCACCGCCCCGACCACGAACGAGGTCACGTAGGCACCCAGTCGACCTGACTGGGCGCGGCGCAGGGCCTCGCCGCTGGCGCGGGTGCCCTGCGAGAGGCCGTTGATGGCGCCCTGGATGATCACGTTGCGCTCGAACCACCAGCACACGTTGGCGATGCCCTGCTGGACGGTGCGCACGAGCCAGAGGTAGAAGCGGTCGACGTACCAGAGCTCGTTGCAGAGGGTCCAGATGCCGCCCAGCTTGGCCGGCAGCGGGTCCTTGCCCTCGCTCTTGGCGTAGATCGCGCGGGCCAGGAGCGCGCCGCCGATCGCGATGACCGTGGAGAGCGCCGCCAGCCAGACGTGCAGGTGGGCCGACTCGCCGACGTGCCAGTCGTGCAGCAGGTGCTCGAAGATGTTGGTGTGCGCGGTGCCGAACGTGTTGTCCGGGATGCCGATGAAGCCCACGAACAGGCTGGCGATGGCCAGGGCCCACAGCGGGCCGGTCATGACCTTCGGGCTCTCGTGGGCCGGGTGATGGCCGCGGTAGGAGCCGCTGAACGTCATGTGCGTGGCGCGGAACATGTAGAAGGCGGTCATGCCGGCGACGGCCAGACCGAGGATGAGCAGCAGCGGCCCCCCGGCGATCGAGGCGTTGCCGACGTAGCTGCCGAGGATCTCGTCCTTGGACCACCAGCCGGCGATGGGCAGGATCGCGGTGAGCGAGACCGTGCCGATCATCCAGGTGCGGTACGTGGACGGCATGAGCGACTTGAGGCCGCCCATGTGGGTCATGTCCTGCTCGTGGTGGCAGCCGTGGATTACGCTGCCCGCGCACAGGAAGAGCAGCGCCTTGAAGCAGGCGTGCGTGGTGAGGTGGAACATGGCCGCCGTGTAGGCCCCGGCGCCCAAGGCCATCGTCATGTAGCCCAGCTGCGACAGCGTCGAGTAGGCGAGCACCTTCTTGATGTCGCGCTGGGTGATGGCCATGGTCGCGGCGATGAAGGCGGTGATGCCGCCGAGCCAGGCCACGACCGTCGGCGCCCACGACGAGCCCTGCAGCACGAAGAAGCAGCGGATCATCATGTAGATGCCGGCCGCGACCATGGTGGCCGCGTGCATCAGCGCGGAGACGGGCGTCGGGCCTTCCATGGCGTCCGGCAGCCAGACGTGCAGCGGGAACTGGGCGCTCTTGCCCATGCAGCCGCAGAAGACCAGGATCGCGCCCAGGCCGGCGAGCCAGCTGGAGCCGAAGAACGAGGCCCCGTAGCCCTCCTCGAACACGGCGTGGCGGATGACCTCGAAGTCGAACGACAGGGTGCCCGTGGCCTCCCCCACGGCCGTCCAGACCATGAGGATGCCGAGCAGGAAGCCGAAGTCGCCCACGCGGTTGGTGAGGAAGGCCTTCTTGGCGGCCTCACCGGCGCTGTGCTTCTTCCAGTAGTAGCCGATCAGCAGGTACGAGCTGACGCCCACCAGCTCCCAGAAGACGAACGTCTGGAAGAAGTTGGGCGAGATCACGATGCCGAGCATCGAGAACACGAACAGGCTGAACTTGCCGTAGAAGCGCCCCATCGCGGGGTCGCCGTGCATGTAGCCCAGCGCGTAGACGAAGATCGCCGTGCCGATGCCGGTCACGACCATCGTCATGATCAGCGCCAGCGAGTCCAGGCGCGAACCGAACTGGATCACGACGTCGCCGACGACGATCCAGTCGACGACGGCTTCGTAGGTCGCCCCATGCCCACCGAGAAGCGGCAGGAAGTAGAGGACCGTCGTGAGGATGAAGCCCGTCGCGACGCCGGCGATGGCCAGCGCCGCCGCGGCGTTGCCGCGCTTGCGCAGCGGCGGCATGGCCGCCACCAGGAAGGCCACGCCCAGCGGGATGAAGAGGACGAGCCAAGGCGCCCAGGCCTTGAAGCCCTCGGTCACCACCTCGGCGGCGTGTCCGGCGGAAGCGAGCGGCAGCAGGAGGTCAGCCATGGTGGTCCTCCCCGCTCACGGCCGCAGCGTGGCCTTCTGCGTCATGTCCGTGGGCCTCGTCACCGTGACCGTCGCCGGCATGGCCGTGCTCGTGGTCATCGTGATGGTCGTGGTCGTGGTGGTGCTGATCTTCGCCCTCGAGCACGATGCGCGGCAGCGGGCCGTGGTCCACGTCGTGCAGGTCCTGGGCGTCGTCCACGTCGGTGCTCTGACGCAGGCGGTAGACGGCGATCACGATGGCCAAGCCGACCGCGACCTCGGCGGCCGCGATGGTCATGGCGAAGAAGACGAACACCTGACCCGCGAGGTCGTGGTGCACGCGCGAGAACGCCACGAACAGGACGTTCACGGCGTTCAGCATGATCTCGACCGACAGCAGCATCAGGAGGATGTTGCGACGGCAGGTCACGCCGATGAGACCCACGGCGAACAGCGCCAGACCCAGGAAGATCGACCACTCGATCGGCACGGTCACGGCGAGGAACGAGGCGGCGGCGGTCACGTGAGCCTCCGCTTCGTGAGGATGACGGCGCCCAGGATGGCGCCGAGCAGGATCACGCTGGCCACCTCGAACGGCAGGACCCAGCGCGTGAACATCTCGTCGGCGATGGCCCCGGCGGTGCCGTCCAGCGGCAGGTCCACGAGGGACGTGGCGTCGGGGTTGGCCGCGACGATGTCGGCCTCGCGGGGCAGCGGGGTCACGGCGCGGTGCAAGAGGCCGCGGTCCTTGGCGTCACCCAGGGCGACGACGCCCACCACGAGGAAGAGCAGGGCCGCCAGGACCCCGAAGAAGCGCAGCCGGGTGGTCGGCTTACCCTCCAGCATCTGCTGCCGCAAGTCGAGCAGCATGATGACGAAGAGGAAGAGCACCATGATGGCGCCCGCGTAGACGAGGATCTGGATGGCGCCGACGAAGAACGCCTCCATCACCACGTAGGTGGCGGCGAGGCCGAAGAACATGACGACGAGCCAAATGGCCGACGCCACGGGGTTCTTCCGCGTCACCGCCAGCAGCGCAGCGCCAAGCGCCATGCCGCCGAAGAGGATGTACAGGACCTGGGTGGCCATCGCCCTCGCGTCGCCGGGCGCCCCGCCTGGGGCCGTCCGGCGTCCTCCGTTCGTGCGGCCCTCGAGCGGCCGCGTCCCTCGTGGGGCCTCCGGTCCCCCCCGACGCTCGCGCCGGGGTCCGGGGCCCTACCTCGATCTCCCTACTTGCCCTTCCACTTCTTGATGCCGCCGGCCCGGATGCCTCCGAGCTCGTACAGCGTCTCCTTGTCGTGGATCAGCTCGGCACGGCTCGCCCCCCACAGGGCGTACTCCTTCGACATGAAGATCGCCTCTTCGGGGCAGGCCTCTTCGCAGAGGCCGCAGAAGATGCAGCGCAGCATGTTGATGTTGAAGACGGCCGGCCCGCGCTCGATGTGCGCGCGCGAAGCGTCGTCGACCTCTTCCGGGACGATGTAGATCGCCTTGGGCGGGCAGACGTACTCGCAGAGCGAGCAGGCCACGCACTTGGGCCGTCCCTCGTCGTCCTTCACGAGCACCGGGGCACCGCGGTAGCCCTCGCGGACCTCCCAGCGCTCCTCCGGGAACTGCATCGTGACCTTGCGCTGGAACATCCGGCGGAAGGTGATGCCGAGGCCCTTGAGGACGGACGGCACGTACAGCCGTTCCAGGAACGTCGAGGGCGTGCGGTGGACGGTCTTGACCTTGGCGCTCACGAGCCCACCTCCCCCGTCGCTCCGCCGCCGGCGGGACGGTTGCCGCTCCAGAGAGCCGACGTCGGATCGGCCGCCAGGGGACGCACCGCGGTCTTCTCGCGGCGGTACACGATGCCCACGACCACCAAGGCCGCCGCGAGCAGGCCGACCGGCATCACGTAGAGCAAAGCCGGGATGCCCGTGGCCAGGGCCGCCGCGGTCAGCAGGATGTTGAGCAAGGCCAGCGGGATGAACCACGACCAGCCCAGCGCCATCAGCTGGTCATACCGGAAGCGCGGGATGGTCCAGCGCACCCAGATGAACAGGAACAGGAAGAAGAACGTCTTCAGCGCGAAGGACAGGAGGCCCATCCAGGGACCCAGCGCCTCGAGGCCGAACAGCGTCCAGCCGCCGCAGAAGAGCGTCACGACCAGGGCCGAGCCGACGGTCATGTGCGTGTACTCGGCCAGGAAGAACAGCGCGAACTTCATGGACGAGTATTCGGTGTGGTACCCGGCCACGAGCTCGGTCTCGGACTCGGGCATGTCGAACGGCAGGCGGTTGGTCTCGGCGTACGCGCTGACGAGGAAGATGAAGAAGGCCAGGGGCTGGAAGAACAGGAACCAGCCGTGCTCGCCCTGCCAGCGGACGATGTCCCCGAGGCCCAGCGACCCGGTCATGAGCAACACGGGCACGATGGCCAACCCCAGCGACAGCTCGTAGCTGATCATCTGCGCGCTGGCGCGGACGCCGCCGAGCAGCGAGTACTTGCTGTTGGACGCCCACCCGCCCAGCGTGATGCCGTACACGCTGATCCCGGCCATGCTGAGGATGTAGAGCACGCCGATGTCGAGGTCGGCGATCTGCCACGACTGGTGCCAGGTCCAGTCACCCGCCTGCTGCACCTCACCCATGAACGGGATGACGGCGAACGTGACCATGGCCGGGAGCAACGAGATCGCCGGGGCCAGCACGTAGATCCAGCGGTCCACGTGACGGGGGATCACGTCCTCCTTGAACATGAACTTGCCGAGGTCGGCCAGCGGCTGGAGCAAGCCCTCGGGGCCGACGCGGTTGGGACCGATGCGGTCCTGCATCCACGCGCTCACGCGACGCTCGGACCAGACCATGAGCGCGCCCACGATCAGGACGACGTGCGCCACGAGCAGCACGAGCAGTACGCGGCCGATGACCCAGCCGAGCGTGCTGCCGCCGTGCTCCGGGCGGCTGAAGATGCCGGCGAGAACGTGGACCATGGACCAAGCCGTCGTCACGAGCTCACCTCCGCGGGCTCGCGCGACGCGGGCGGCCAGACCAGGTCGGCCAAGCCGGGCGCTGCGCGCAGTCGGGTCTCGAGGGCCGCGTCGTCCAGCACGTCGTGGCCGGCGTCGAGGTCCAGGAGGATCTCCTGGGCCACGGCCTGGAAGGGCTGGACGGCCGAGGGACCGGCCTCGCCCGTGCCGAGCAGACGCTGCACGCGCCCGCCTACGTTGACGAGCCAGCCGTCGCGCTCGGCGAAGGAGCCGAACGGGAAGGCCACGCGCACCGAGTCGGGCACGTGGGAGGCGTCGGTGACGAAGGCGACCACGGCACCGCTCGCCGCCCGCAGGTCGGCGGGGACGTGCTCGTCGCGCTCGATCACGAGCACGGCGGCGCCGGCGTCCGCGGCGTTCTTCACGCGGGCGAGGCCCAAGGCCTCCGCACCGCGCGCGTTGGCGCCCTTCTCGTTGACGACGAGGAACTCGTCGCCGTCGTCCCCGACGTGTGCCGCGAAGCGGGCCTCGCCGCCGAGTGCCGCGGCCAGCTGGCGCGCGACCCACATCTCTTCCAGCGTGGCGCCGCCGTCGAGCAGCACGTGGCCGGGGCGCTCCTCGTGGCGGTGCTCGGCCAGGGCGGCGGACGCCGCCTGGATCGCCTGCTCGAACGTGGCCTCACGCCAGGCACCGGACGCATCGCGCACGGCGGGCACGCCCAGACGCGTCGCACTGTTGGCGTGCTTGTAGCCGAGGCGACCGGCGTCGCACATCCACCACTGGTTGACGTCCTGGTTCTCGCGGGGCTCGAGGCGCAGGACCTTGCCCATGCGCGCACCGACGGTGACGTTGCAGCCGCGGGCGCAGCCCGTGCACACGCTCGGCACGAAGTCCATGAACCAGAGCCGGCTGCGGAAGCGGAAGTCGCGGCTGGTGAGCGCGCCGACCGGGCAGAGGTCCACGATGTTCATGCTGTAGCGCGTGGTGAACTCACCGGCGCTGGTCATGATGACCTGCTCGTGGTCGCTGCGCTGGCCCATCGACAGCTCGTTGGTGTCGGTGATCTCCTCGCAGAAGCGGACGCAGAGGGTGCACTTGATGCAGCGCTCGGCGTCGTAGACGATCTGCTCGCCGAACGGCTGGTTCTTCGGCAGCTTCGTCTTGGGCGTGGACGTGACGGCGCGACCGGAGCCCAGCTGGTACGAGTAGTCCTGCAGGTGGCACTCGCCCGCCTGGTCGCAGATCGGGCAGTCCAGCGGGTGGTTCACGAGCAGCATCTGCATCGTGTCGGCCCGTGCCTCGTGGGCGAGGTCGCTGTCGGTGTTGACCGAGAGGCCCGGGAAGCACGCCATCTTGCAGGCGATCTGGGGACGCGGGCTGCCCACGACCTCGACCATGCAGATGCGGCAGTTGCCGGCCGGCGACATGGACGGGTGGTAGCAGTAGTGCGGCACGTCGATGCCGTGGCGATGCGCGACGCGGATGACCGTGTCACCCGGCTCGTAGGGGTAGGCCGTCCCGTTGATCGTGACGACCGGTTCGGGGGAGCTCGAAGCGCTCATCGACGGGGCCCCCTACTTCACGCCTGCCGGCTGGCGAGCGGAGCGCGCTTCCGCTTCGGCGCGCTGCTCGTCCGGCGACATCTTGGCCACGAACTCGTGGCGGAACTTGCGCACGATGCTGCGCAGCGGCCAGACCGCGGCGTCAGCGAGGGCGCAGATGGTGCGCCCCTCGATCTGGCGGAACAGGTTCTCGAGCAGGTCGAGGTCCGAGCGCGTGCCCTGGCCCGCGTCGAAGCGATGGAAGATCTTCTCCATCCAGTGGCAGCCCTCACGGCAGGGCGTGCACTGACCGCACGACTCGTCGGCGAAGAAGTGCGCGATGTTCTCGCAGGCTTGGACCATGTCGCACGTGTCGTCCATGACGATCGCGCACGCCGTGCCCAGGCCGCTGCCGGCCGCCTTCAGGTCGTCGAAGCCCATCTTCACGTCGAGCTCGTCGCCCGTGAGGACCGGCATGCTGAGCCCACCGGGGATCACGGCCTTGATCGTGCGACCCTCGAGCGCGCCGCCCGCGTAGTCCTCGATCATCTGGCGCAGCGTGATGCCGAACTCGAACTCCCAGACGCCGGGCTTCTGCACGTCGCCCGACACGCCCATGAGCTTGGTGCCGGAGCTGCCCACGCTGCGGGGATCGGCCGGGTCCGGCGGGATGCCCTGCTTGGCGAACGCCGCGCCGCCGTTCTCGATGATCCACGGCACGTGCGCGAGCGTCTCGACGTTGTTGATCACCGTGGGGCTGGCGAACGCGCCCTCGACGGCGGGGAACGGCGGCTTGATGCGCGGGTGACCGCGCTTGCCCTCGAGCGACTCGAGCAGCGCCGTCTCCTCGCCGCAGATGTAGGCGCCCGCACCGCTGTGGACGACGACGTCGCAGTGGAAGTCGCGGCCGGCGATCTTCTTGCCGACGAAGCCCTCCTTGCGGGCCTCTTCGATGGCACCCCAGAGGCGCTCGATGGAGAGCGGGTACTCGCCGCGCACGTAGATGTAGACCATCGACGCGCCCACGGCGTAGGCCGTGATGAGGCACCCCTCGATCACCAAGTGGGGATCGAGCTCCATCAGGTAGCGGTCCTTGAACGTGCCGGGCTCGCTCTCGTCGGCGTTGAGGCAGATGTACTTCGTCTTGTCCGTCTGCTTGGGGACGAAGCTCCACTTGACGCCCGTGGGGAAGCCCGCGCCGCCGCGCCCGCGCAAGCGGCTGGTCTTGACCTCGTCGATGACCTGGTCGGGCGTCATCGAGCCGAGCGCCTTCTCCAGGCTGCGGTACGCGCCACGCTGACGCGCGACGTCGAACGTCCACGCCTTGTCGACGTCGAAGTTGCGCGAGAGCACCTTCGTCTCGGGGTAGCGCTTGGGGGTCTTGGCCGCCATGCCTCGTGCGCTCCTACTCGCAGCCGTCCATGAGCTGCTCGAGACCTTCGGGGGTGACGTTCGCGTGCGCGACGCCGTCGAGCCAGATCGCCGGGGCCTGCTCGCAGAGGCCCAGGCACTCCATGTCCTTCACGAGGAAGCGTCCGTCTTCGCCTACCTCGCCCGTGCGCGTGCACCCGGCCTTGTCCAGCGCCTTCGCGCGCAGCTCCGGCGCGCCGCGGCGCCAGCACGAGAGCGTGCGGCAGACCCACAGCTCGTGGCGGCCGGCGGGCTTCGTGTTGTACATGCTGTAGAACGTCAGCACGCCGTGCACGTGGGCCGGGCTCAGGTCGAGGTACGCCGCGACACCGGCCTCGAGCTCGGGCGAGACCCAGCCGCCGCCGAAGGCTTGCGCCTCGTGCAGGATCGGCAGGAGCGCGGCCATCTTGGTGGGGTAACGCGCGAGGATCTTCTCGCAGGTCGCCTTCAGCTCGGCCGGCGGGAAGGAGGCGGGCACGACCGCGGGTGCGCGGGGTGCGACGTCCTTGGGCTCGGCGGCGGGTGCTCGCGGGTTCACTTGTCGCACTCCCCCATCACGAAGTCGATCGAGCCCAGGATGGCCACGATGTCGGCGACCAGGACGCCCGGCAGGAGCTCCTTGAGCACCTGCAGGTTGACGAACGACGGGGCCCGCATCTTGAGGCGCCACGGCGCGGCACCGCCTTCGCTGCGGATGTAGTAGCCGTGCTCGCCCTTGGGGTTCTCGATGTACGAGGCGATCTCGCCCGTGGGCGTGTCCATCTCGCCGGTGACGAGCATGAACTGGTGGATCAGCTGCTCCATGCCCGTGAGCACGTCGTGCTTGGCCGGCAGCACGAACTTGGGCTCGTCGGCGAGGTGCGGGCCGTCGGGCAGGCGATCGATGGCTTGCACCACGATGCGCGCCGACTGACGCAGCTCTTCGAGGCGCACGAGGTAGCGGTCGTAGGCGTCACCGTGCTGGCCGACGGGCACGTCGAAGTCGTACTGCTCGTAGCCGAAGTACGGGCGGTCCTTGCGCACGTCGTAGGGCACGCCGCTGCCACGCAGCACGGGGCCCGTCAAGCCGTAGGACAGCGCCATCTCACGCGGGATGATGCCGATGCCCTCGTTGCGGATGCGCCAGATGCGGTTGCGGGTGAGCAGGTTCTCCCACGTGTCCACCTTCTTGTGGAACCCGTCGCAGAACTCGCGAACTTCGCGCAGCCAGCCGTCCTCGGCGTCACGCGCCACGCCGCCGATGCGCGTGAACGACGTGGTGAAGCGGGCGCCCGTCAGGAACTCGAAGAAGTTGTAGAGACGCTCGCGCTCCGTGAACGTGTAGAGGAAGACGGTCATCGCCCCCACGTCCATGGAGTAGGCGCCGAGCCCCAGCAGGTGGGCGCTCATGCGCGCCAGCTCGCAGCAGATGACGCGCAAGCCCTGGGCGCGCGGCGGCGTGTCGATGCCGCAGACCCGCTCCGCCGCCAGCGCGATGGCGCAGTTGTTGGAGAGTGGGGCGAGGTAGTCGAGGCGGTCGGTGTAGGGGATGAAGCGGTGGTAGCCGAGCGTCTCGCCGAGCTTCTCCATGCCGCGGTGCAGGTAGCCGACGTCGGGCGTGGCCTTGAGCACGCGCTCGCCGTCGATCTCGAGCACGATGCGCAGCACACCGTGCGTGCTGGGGTGCGACGGGCCCATGTTGAGGACCATGCGCTCACCCAGGTCGTCGCCTTGGTCGAGGCGGATGTCCGGGTCCCAGGCCACGGCTTCCCGCGCAGCGGACGGGCGGGCGGCAGCGGGACCGGATTCGGGCGGGACGCTCATGAGCTCGGCACCCTCGGGGCGTAGATGGACCGCGGGGATTCCGCGGCGGCGGCGGTGGCGCGCAGGGTACGGCGGCAGTCCCTACGCGGCGAGCCGCGACCGGGGCGCCGACCCGCCCTGAACCCGGCGCCCGCGACCCTATGGAGGGCCAACTTCGGACCGTCTTGCGACCGACTCTCAGATCCGGGTGGCGGCCAGCACCGGGGGGGGCGTTGGCACCTGCACACAGGTTGGGCCGGGCACCGCTCGCGGCTCTCCTGCACCACGCACCGGGTCGTCGGGGCGAAGGCGCCAGCAAGCCATCGGCGACGACTCGTGGTCTGTTCACTCGAGGAGCCGAGCTTGGTCGCCGCTGCCACAGGCACGAGCAGCCGAGCCGTGCAGGCTGCGAGAGGCGAGCCCGCTGCCGGCGAGCATCCGGCGAGCCGCACCGCCCCACCCCGGGGCATGAACGCATCAATCTTGGAAGCGGAGGTGGCCCTGGAGTGGGAAGTCACGCCGCATGGGCCAGCCGTCGTAGTCCTCGGGCATGTAGATGCGCGTGAGGTCGGGGTGCCCGGAGAAGGGGATCCCGAACATGTCGTAGGTCTCGCGCTCGGCCCAGTTGGCGCTGTGCCAGAGCGGGGTCAGCGAGGGCACCGCGTCGCCCTCGGCGACCCGCGTCTTCAAGAGCAGCTCTTCCTGGGTCTCGAGGTTGACCAGGCTGGTCACCACGGTGAAGCGCGGCGTGCGGTCGGGGTAGTCGACGGCGGTGTGGTCGCGCAGGAAGACGAAGCCCGCGGCCTTCAGCGCCTTGTGGGCGTCCAGCCAGTGGTCCGTCGGGACGCGGGCGGCCGCGTAGCCGTGGCCCATCCAGGGCCGGCCGTCGGCGTGGGGCGCGTGCATCGACCACGCCGGGCCGAAGGCTGCCAGCGCGGTGCGGGCCGCCGCGGAGACCGAGTCGGGGGCCTCGTCGAGGTAGCGGATCGAGCCGGTGACGGAACGGGTGGCGCGGCTCACAGCAGCTCCTTGGGCTCGCGGCCGCGGCTGGCCGCCTTCTGGGGGCCTTCCTCGGCGAAGCGCTCGTTGCGGGTGGCCAGGGCCACGGGGGCGCCCTCGCCGCGACCGGGCAGCGCATTGCGCTCGACAAGCGGCACGCGCCGCTCCTCCTTCGGGTTGTCCAGGCGCAGACGCCACGAGCGGTCCTCGTCGATCTTCTTCTGCAGCTCCATCAGGCACGTGAGCACCGCGTCGGGACGCGGCGGACAGCCCGGGATGTAGAAGTCGACGGGGATGAACTCGTCGATGCCCTGCACGACCGGGTAGCTGCGGAACATGCCGCCGCTGGACGCGCACGCGCCCATGGCGATGACCCACTTGGGCTCGGCCATCTGGTCGTAGAGGCGCGTCATGACGTGCGCCATCTTGTAGGTGAGCGTGCCGGCCACGAGCAGCAGGTCGGCCTGGCGCGGCGAGAAGCGCGCCACCTCCATGCCGAAACGGGCCATGTCGTAGCGGCTGCACGCCGTGGCCATGAACTCGATGCCGCAGCAGGAAAGGCCCAAAGGAAGCGGCCAAACGCTGTTCTTGCGGCACCAGTTGGCCAGCGACTGCACGGACGTGAGCAGGAAGGAGCCTTCGCTGCTGCCGCTGGCCTCGAGGTGGTCGGCGGTCTGTGTAGCGGTGTCCGTCATCGCGTGTTCCTCCGGGACGCGGCCATGCCTACGCCCCGTCGTGCAGGGTATCCGGTGAGCTCGGGTTCAGTCGCGCGCCCAGTTCACGGCGCCCTTGCGGATCACGTACCACCAGCCCAGGAAGAGGATGCCGATGAAGACCAGCATCTCGAAGAACAGGAACTGGGGCATCTTGTTGAAGTGGACGGCCCACGGGTAGAGGAAGACCACTTCGATGTCGAACAGCACGAACAGGATCGCGACGAGATAGAACTTCACGCTGAAGCGCTGGTGCGCGTCGCTGATCGGCGGCATGCCGCACTCGTACGCCGCGTCCTTCACCGGGTTGGTCGGCGCCTTCTGGCCGAGGATCCACGACGCCACCAGGTTCAGGGCCGCGAACCCCAAGGCGAAGAGCAGCATCACGAGCACGGGGACGTACTCGGCGATCTCGGACGCGGCGGCCAGAACCTGCATGGACGGCGACTCCCGGGGGCGGCCCGCCATTGAAGGGCGAGCGCCCCGCGCCCGCCACCTTGGCCCGACGGCCGTCCGCCAGCGAGCCATCTAGATGCACTCTACATCTATCTACGTATCCGATAGTTTCGATCCACTCTATCGACCCGACGATGCCGCGAGCGACACCGGCTCGTGGCTCCCGTCGCGGCGCAGCAGGTGCAGCCGGCCCGCGGCGAGCCCCGCGTAGCGCACCCGCGCCGCCCCGGGCGCCGGCCAGGTGACCTCGACGTCGCACGTGGCGGCCGTTCCCAGACCGACGTGCACGCGCGGGTCGTCGGTGCCGAGGAACGAGCTGCCACGGACCACCGGGAAGGTCTGCGTCCGCTCCCCCGCCGTCACCTCCAGGCGTGCGCCGACGCCTTCGCGGTTGGGGCCCGGCTGCTCGAGGGCCAGCTTGACCCAGGTGCCGGCGTCGCTCGACACGTTGTGCAACAGGGACGGCCGCTCGTTCATGTTGCCCACGAACACATCGACCCGACCGTCGTCGTCGTAGTCGCCGAAAGCGGCCCCGCGGCTGCTCGCCTCGATCTCGAGACCCGGCCCGGCATCGAGCGCACCCGCGTCGGCATCGGCCACGGGATGCCGGACCGCCTTGGCCCCCACCTCGCGGTACCCGAGCTCGTCCACGGCCATGCACTCGAAGAGCGCGTTCAGCTGCGCGTAGTGGCCGAGGCCATGGACCGTGTCCACCTCGTCGTAGACGTGGCCGTTGGCGATGAACAGGTCGAGGTCGGCGTCGTTGTCGAAGTCCTGCCAGCCCACGCCCCAGGAGAGGTCCAGGTAGGTGGCCGCGCCGATGAGCGCGAGCCCGCGGTCGCGGAAGAACACCGTCCCCGTGTGCTTGACCCGCTTGGCTTTCCAGATGTTGCTGTAGTCGCGGCTGAAGTTGGTGGCGGCAAGATCGTAGAGTCCGTCTTGGTCGGCATCCGCTACCGCGGCGCCCATGCTGGCTTGCGGGCTCTGGGTGTAGCCGAGCTTGACCCCGCGCGTATCGGACTCGTCCCGAAAGCGCGGCTTGCCCTCGACCGTCCTGGACTGGACCCACAGGAAGTTCTCGACCGAGTCGTTGGCCACGAACACGTCAAGCAGCCCATCGCCCGTGAGATCCACGACGAGGACCTGGAAGCCGTACTGCGCCGCCCCTGGCACGAAGCCCCAGGCCGTGGTGACGTCCTCGAACGTGCCGTCCTCGCGCTGGCGCAGCACGACATCCGCTTGGGCGTCCATGCCCACGGGCCCGCAGTACGTCGTGAGCCCTTGCCAGCGACAACCGCGCCCACCGATCTTGTCGGGTGGCGTGCCCGGCGGCAGGAGCGAGGCCTGGTTGGGGTCGCGGCGTCGCTTGTCGACCTCCGCCGCCGGATCGGCGTAGTGCGCGAGGTAGAGGTCGAGAAGGCCGTCGCCGTCGAGGTCGCCCGCGGCGGCGCACGTGGTCCACGCGGTCGCCGGCCCCGCGACGCCAAGCGCCTCGGCCACCTCCTCGAACGAGCCGTCGCCCCGGTTGCGCCAGAGCTGGTTGGGGCCGAAGCGGGCCACGAACACGTCGGTGTCGCCGTCGCCCTCGAGATCGAACGCGAGGGCGCCGAACGACCAGCCGCGCCCCGTGATGCCCGCGGCCTGCGTGACGTCTTCGAACGTGCCGTCCCCGCGGTTGCGCCACAGGGTGTCGCCACCGGGGGCCGCGGCGTCGGCGCGTCGCACGAGCATCGGGCGCAGCCGCCGTGTCCCCGGCTCGATGCCCTCGGTCAGCTCGTACGCGCCCAGGCCTTCGCCATCGGGCAGGAACAGGTCGAGGCGCCCGTCGCCGTCGTAGTCCAGCCACGCCGGGCCCGGCCCCATCGCCTCGATGAGGAACTCCTTCGTGCCGGGGCGGCCCGTGTGGTTCACCGCCGTGATGCCCGACGCGGCCGAGGCGTCGTCGAAGCGAAGGCGCGTGGGGCCGGCGCCGGCCCATTGCGTGACATCGCGGAGCAACCCGCCATCGACGCCAGCGCCCATGGGGTTCTCGAGCGGGTCCGCGCCACGCGGCGCCTGTTCGCCGCAGGCAACGAGCGCGAGGGCCAGCACGAACGCCGGGACGCAGGGCGGCAGCGCGCGCATCACTCGTCGTCGGGCAGGAGCAGGCTGAGCAAGGTGGTGTCGATGTTCTCGCGCACGTCCTTCGTGAACCGCAGCGTGAGCGCCGCTTGCACCTCGGGCGGGATCTCGGCCAGGTCACGCCGGTTGCCCTCGGGCAACAGCACCGTCTGGATCCCGGCACGGTGGGCGGCCAGTACCTTCTCCTTGACGCCCCCCACCGCGAGGACGCGGCCCTTGAGCGTGATCTCGCCCGTCATGGCCACGTCGGGCCGTGCGGGCCGGCCCGTGAAGAGGCTCGCAAGGCACGTGGCGATCGTGACGCCCGCACTCGGCCCGTCCTTGGGCGTGGCGCCGTCGGGCACGTGCACGTGCACGTCGTGGGTGCGGATGCGCTCCGGGTCGATGTCCAGCTCGCGGGCCTTGGAGCGCACGTACGTGAACGCGGCCTCCGCGCTCTCGCGCATGACCTCGCCGAGCCGTCCGGTCACCTTCACGTGACCGCTGCCCGGGACGAGCGTGGCCTCGATGAACAGCAAGTCGCCGCCCGCCGGGGTCCACGCCAGACCGGCCGTGACCCCGACCGCGGCATCGCGCGAACGGACCGTCGGCTCGTGCGACGGCGGACCCAGGCGCTCCGCCACACGCTCGGGGGTCATCACCAGCTTGCCCTTGCCCTCTGGACCGCCCTGCGCGACCTCCAGCGCACGGCGACGCGCAAGGCGTGCCAGCTGGCGGCGCAAGCCACGCACGCCGGCTTCCCGCGTGTAGCGGTCGATCAGGTCCAGGATTGCGGCGTCCTCGAACACGAGGCGCCGCGTGGTGAGGCCCGTTTCCTCGAGCACGGCCGGTACCAGGTGGCGCTTGGCGATGGCCAGCTTCTCCAGCCGCGTGTAGCCCGGCAGGTGCACGATCTCCATGCGGTCGCGCAGCGGGCCGGGGATGGTGCTCACGTCGTTGGCCGTGGCCATGAAGAACACGTGCGACAGGTCGTAGGGCACGTCCAGGTAGTGGTCGGTGAAGGCCTCGTTCTGGGACGGGTCGAGCACCTCCAGCAGCGCACTGGACGGATCGCCCCGCGCGTCCGCGCCCATCTTGTCGATCTCGTCGATGAGGAAGAGGCAGTCGGCGCTACCGGCTCGACGGATGGTCTGCAGGATCTTGCCGGGCATCGCGCCCACGTACGTGCGCCGGTGCCCGCGGATCTCGCTCTCGTCGCGCACGCCGCCCACGCTGAACCGCGCGAAGGGTCGGCCCATGGCGTCGGCCACGCTGCGCCCGAGGCTGGTCTTGCCCACGCCCGGCGGGCCGACGAGGCAGAGCACGGGCGCGCGCGGATCGTTGGCCAACCGCTGCACGGCCAAGTGCTCGAGAATGCGCTCCTTCACGTCTTGCAGGCCGTAGTGCGCCGCATCGAGCACGTGGCGGGCCTTGCGCAGGTTGACGCGCCCGCGCGCCGGCACCTCCCAGGGCAGGTCGAGCAGCCACTGCACGTAGGTGCGCACCACGTGCTGCTCGCCGCTGGCCTGCGGCATGCTCCCGAGGCGCTCGACTTCGCGCAGCGCGATCTCTTCCACGGCCTCCGGCAGGCCACGGGCCTCGACGGCTTCGCGCAGCGCTTCCGCTTCGGCGGCCGTGTCGCCGCCCTCGCCCAGCTCGCGATGGATGGCCCTGAGCTGCGCGCGCAGCAGCTGCTCGCGTTGGCGCGCGGTGAGCTCGGCCTTCACGCGCGCGCCGACCTCCTCTTGCACCTGGTTGCGGGCCAAGGCCTCGGCGAGGGCTTCCTCGACGATCTGCAGGCGTTCGCGCACGGTCGGTGCGGCCAGCAGGTGACGCTTCAGCTCGAGCGGCAACCGCAGGTGGGCGCCGAGCAAGTCGGCGAAGCGGCCTGCGCCGGAGATGTTCATGCGCAGGATGTTGACCATCTCGGGCGGGTAGCCGCCCTCCGCCTGCACGAGCTCGTCCACCAGCTCCATGCAGCGCACGATCCGCGCGTCGATGTCGGCCCCCTTGGGCTCGTGGTCGTCGACCGGGCTGACGCGGAACTCCAGGTAGGGCTCGGCGCGAACGACCTCCTCCAGCCGGATGCGCCCCAGGCCCTGCAGCACGACCTGCACCGTGTCGTTGGGCATGCGCATGCGGTGGATGACGCGGCAGGCCACGCCGATCGGCAGGAAGTCCTCCAGGCGCTCGGCGAGGCGCCCTTCGGGCTCGGGCTCGCGCGGCAGGAAGCACGCGATGATCGCCGCGTCGCCCGGCGTCTCGTCGAGCATGTGGCGGCTGCGCGGCCGGTCGATGGGCACGCTCACGACATCGAACGGAAACACGACCGTGCTGGCCAAGCGCAGGCCCGGCAGCTCGTCGGGGATCGGGGTGCGATCGGCAGCGGCTTCGGGATCGACCATCGACCCGATCCTACGATCGGTTTGGCGATCTGCGGCCCGCCACGCACGCGCCGTCCCGCCGCGGCCATGGCACAACGTGGCCATGCACCTCGAGGACGTGGCCTTCCTGGCGGGTGACGCCGGGCGCGAGGCGCGGGAGGCCGCGCGCGCGCTTCGCGACAAGCCGCTGCACCAGCGCCACCGGGCCCTGTCGCGCACCTACGACAGCGACCGGGCCCGCCTGCTGCTGGAGCAGGACGACCTCGAGCGACGTGCCGGGGCCAAGGTGCCCGATCCCACGCAGTGGCTGTTCGAGCGCGAAGCCCTGGAGCAGGCCACGCCTTGGCCGGTGGCCGCCGAGCGTGCCACGCGCTGGCCCGGCGATCCCACGGCCACGCTGGTGGACGTGGGATCGGGCGCCGGCGTGGATGCGCTGGCCGTCGCGGCCACCGGTCGCCCGGTGATCGCCTACGAGCGCGATCCCGTCTGCGCGGCGCTGCTGCGTGCGAATGCCGCGGCCCTGGGGCTTGCCGAGCGGGTCGATGTCCGCGCCGAGGACGCGCCCGATGTCCTTCCCGCGGCGCTCGTGTTCGTAGATCCCGACCGACGCGTCGGTGGCCAGCGCCACGACGATGCCACGTCGTTCGCGCCGCCGCCCGACGCGTGGCGCGCGTGGAGCGAACGCGCCGGCGCCCTGGTGGTGAAGGTGGCACCGGCCACGGCGTGGCCCGAGGACGCGGGCGACACACCGCCCTTCGAGGTCGTGTCGCTCGCCGCTCGCGCGCGCGAACGACGCCTCCTGCTCGCGGGCTTCCACGACGCGCCGCCGCGCCGCGCGCTGTGCTTGCCCGAAGGGACCTCGATCGAAGGCGATGGCCACGAGGAGCTGCCGGAGGTCGGCGAGCTCGAGGCGGGCGTCTGGCTGCTCGACCCCGACACCGCCGTGCACCACGCCGACCTCGTCTCGGCGCTCGCGGCGCGCGATGGCCTTGCGACGCCCTGCGCAGGTCGCACGGACTACTTGCTCGGCGAGGCGCGCGTGCCGGAGGCACCGGGTACGTGGCTGCGCGTGGACGCCGTGCTTCCCCCCGACGCCAAGCGCATCAACCGCTGGTTCGCCGAGGCCGGCGTGGGGCGCGTCGACATCCGCAAGCGTGGCGTGGACGACCGTGCGGAAGCGTGGCGCAAGCGCCTGCGGCTGTCGGGCCGCGAGGCCGGTCACCTCGTGCTGCTGCGCGGCCCTACGGGACGCCCGGTCGCCTGCGTCGGCAAGCTCTAGCTACCGGGGCGCGAGGAAGTCGAAGGGGCTCTCGGCCGGGGCCGGCGGCGGC
This sequence comes from Planctomycetota bacterium, assembly GCA_020631815.1. Classification (GTDB taxonomy): domain Bacteria; phylum Planctomycetota; class PLA2; order PLA2; family JAEUHO01; genus JACKGW01. Next base: position 203,716 of record JACKGW010000003.1, read on the forward strand.
GGCTCGACGATGCGCGGGCTCTCGCCGGGCTCCATGCCGTGCTGGCGACGCCAGACGTCGCTCACGTCGTTGGGCAGGAAGAACATCTCGATGCGGCGATTGATGAGGCCTTCCATCTCGACGTTGCGCGTGTCGTCGCTCCAGTCGGCGGCCATGGGGTTGCCCGGGTCGCGCATGTCGGCGTTGATCTGGCGGACGACGTTGGTCTCGGTGCGGAAGTACCCCGCGCGCCCGGTGACCGGGAAGATGCGCACGGTGGCCCGATCGCGGTACCCATCGCGCGAGAACGGCGACATCGACGAGCGCCAGTGCGTCACGAGCACGCCGCTCTGCGGCGACGAGTTGTCGTCGTCCACGGTCATCCCCTGCTCACGCAACACCTGCCACGCCGTCTGGTAGACGGTGTACTGGCTGGGCGCCGGGAAGCCGTCCGAGCGGACAGCCCCCTCCACCTGGCCGCTGCCACCCGACTGGCAGCCGGGCAGCGCAAGGAGGACGAACGACAGGGCCACGGGGGCAAGGCGGTGCAAACGCATGGCGTCACCCTCCGCCTCGCCGGTCACGTCAGCGTCACTCGCCGCGGCGATGGGGTGTCCAGTGCCCACCGTGGGCGGCACCGCGAGCGGCGACGGCGCCGAGCCCAGGAATCAGGGCCCCGAACCACGCCGGAATTCCGGCGCGGCGCCGGCGGCATGCCGCCGGGGCGATCGCGGCGGCATGCCGCCGGGCTTGGGGCCAGCAGGCGGCGGGACTCCGCCGCTCGCGCCCGGGTGAGCCCGGGTGAGCCCGGTCAGTGGTGAGGGGCTGCCCTGGCACCGCACTGCGAGTCAGTCCCCCTCCGCCAAGGCTGCGCGAAGAGGTCCGCACAGCAGACGGCGGCCGCTGGCGCCAGACGCCGCGAATGCCCTTCGAAGATGGCCCCAGGCGTCGTCCCCCGGCGCGAGTCGGGCGATGACGCGGGCGATCTCCTCCTGCGTGCTGTCCGGCATCGTCGAGAGCTCGCGAGCCCAGGTCAGGGCCCATACGGACACGTCGTCACCCGCCGAGGCGCCGGAGAGCACGGCTCGCATGGGCGCTTCGTCGCGCATGAGGCGCCAGGTGGCCAGCGCCGCCAGGGCAACCGCGTCCTCGTCCTCGGTCGCGAGCTGGCCGCGAAGGAGCGAGCGCACGGAAGGCGCATCCAGGGGATGGTGCAACACCGCGCGCGTAGCCTCGTACTGCGCGCTCGGTCGGACGGCGTGATCCAGCTCACGAACCTGACGTGCGCCCGAGCGACCGTGCTGCAGCATGATCCTCAGGCGTTCCAAGTCACCCGCTGCATTCGGGCCCGATGCCTCCTCGATCGCGACAAGGATTGCGTCGCCCAGGGTCGCCATCTCCCGAAGCGCGCGCAGGGCGCCCAGAGCGATCTCGGGTCGCGATCCGTTGGCCCACGTAACCAGCAGCTGCTGCGTGTCGTCCGACGCGCCGTCGACCTTGGCGAGGCACCGGGGGAGCCACGTCGCCAGCTGCTCGATGTTGCCCTTGGCAAGCTCGCGAAACCAAGGCGCCAGGGAGCCGTCACGCGCATCCAGGTGGTACAGCGCGACGAGCGCGCTCTCCCGCTCCTCGCGCCGCGGATCCGCCGCCCACTGCATGAGCGATGCCACCGACCCTTCGGACAAGTCGGCGCGGCTTCGCACGCGGTTGGCCGCCATGACCGAGGTCCTCGTGTCTCCGTGGGCAAGAGCCCTCTCGAGCACCTGCGCCCGAACATCGGCATCGACCATGTGGCTTCCGGGCACCAAGGCTCGAACGGCTAGCCAGGCCCACTCCGTAGTGGCCATCGCGAGGAGCTCTTGTTCGTGGCCGCCATGCACGTACGCGAGCAAGGCGCGCTGGTGGGCGCCGAGCTCCGTCTCGGGTGCATTGAGTCCCGCCATCGGACCCGCGGCCGGATCGACATCGAGCGAGCCAGCCATGCGGAGCCTGATGACACGATCGAACATGTCCTTGCACGTGCCGACATCGCCGAGGGCCGCGGCAAGCTCCGCTCCCTGCAACGATTCACGGCACTCGCACTCGCTCCAGGCGAGCGCTGCGGGCCCTGACGCTGGCCGACCGTCCTCCAGACCGGCCCGCCCCGCGAGGCCCGGCTGGGTCAGGAGCCTCGACACCTTCAGATCGTTGCTGACCGCGTCGCCTGCCGGAATCGACTCTGCTGCGTCCTCCGACCATCCCCCCCGCAACGCAGCAGCCAAGGCCGCGGCCACACCCACCGAAGCAACGAGGAGCAGGCCGCGAGCGGTGAGGGGTGGCACGTGGCAGAAGAGTACGCGGTCGCCGGCGGCATGCCGCCGCGGCGGGAGCTGAGGCGCGGCGGCATCCCGCCGCCTCTGCGATGGGGTGCTGAGTGCCCACCGGAGGGCGCCGCATTGGCCGCGGCGACGCCGACCCCTGAAATCAGGGCCCCGAACCACGCCGGAATTCCGGCGCGGCGGCGAGCGCCTGCCACCTACTCGCGATTCACGGCCAGGACGGTGCGGGAGCCTGCCCGTACCTCCACGTGTCCGGCTTCCAGGAGATCGCCGCGGACGGAGGCGCGGTAGGCCCACGCGCCGGCGGGGACGAAGAAGGTGTGACTTCCCGCCTCGACACCGGCCGTGACGCGACGCTCCGGGAATGTCAGCTGCAGGAGGAACGCGCCGCTGGTCCATCCCGCGACGTCCAGCCTGCCGAACGCCGGCATCTCCACCTGGACGGGCACCGTGGTCGGTCCGGTGTGGACGAGGCTCCCCTCCCAACTGAGCGCGTACTGCGAGATGGCGCCGCTGGGGAACACGCGAACGCGCCACGCGCCCTCGGGCAGCTCGGTCTCGAAGATCCCCGGCTCCTTCGTGGGCTTCAGCGCCCGTACGTGCTGCTCACCGGAGCGCATGGCGGTCACGTTGAACGTGCAAGCCAACGAGGTGGCAGAGGGAATGGCGAAGCGGCAGGTGTGAACGGGCAGGGGATCCAGCTCGACGAGCTGCTCGACGATGGCGGCGCCGGGGGGGATCGTGAAGCTGATCGCCGCAGGAGCGTAGCCGAACGCTTGGATGCGAGCGGGGATCTCTGCAAGTCTGCCCTGCCGCAGGGCGCTCCCCACGCGTGCCAGGGCGACATGCCCGAGACCTTCCGTGCACGGGAAGCCCGTGCTGAGCTTGCCCTCGACCTGCATCCGCACGCGCGCCGCGGGCACCGGCTGGTGGCTACTCGAGTCCACCACCCGGAGGCGCAGCTGCAGGCTGCGCTCGGCAACGAGCTCGACGCCCTCGCTGGGTGCGTCGATACCCGGGCGTGAGGCAGGGACGAAGCTCCACGCCATGTCCGAGGTCGTAAGGAAGTAGTGGTTCTCCGCCAGGCCGGAGAGGGCGAAGCTCCCGTCCCCTGCCGTGACGGCGCGGGCCTCCTCGAAGTTGAATGACGAGTAGAGGTACTCCTCCGTGTCGTACCCCGTGGACGTCTTGACGCCCGGCGACCTACGTCGGCGGCGAGCGACGACTTCGAGGCCATGCACGGGCTCGCCGTCTGCGGTCGTCACCCGTCCTGAGATCTGAAGCCCCGGATCCGCGAGCAGCGAGACCTGCAGCACCTGACCGCGCTTGAGACTCCCCTCGACGACGACCTTGCGATGCGCGGGCCCCGCAATGCCGACGCTGACGCGGAGCTCCGCTTGTCCCGCGAACCACTTGTCGGGAACCGGGATCTCGACGACATCCGCCTCCATGGGCTGCCGACGGGTGACCGGTTCGCCCGTCTCGCCGTCAGCCGCCACGAAGGCCGTGATCGAGGCGAGCTCCGCGGCACCCGTACACGTGACGCGGACCCGAGAGCGGGCGAGCGGAACTGGCGAGCCCTCCGCTTCGGGACCAGGGGGCGCGTCAGCTGCCTTCGGCTGCAGCCCTGTACCTCGAAGCGACACCGCTGGCGCCCCCTCGTTACCCCGGTCTTCGGCGGCCGAACCGCCCGAGGGTGTGGCCTCGTCCGTGTCGGAGGTCGAGGGGGACACATCGGGGCCCGGTGCAAAGACGTGCAGTGCCAGGGCGACGACCAGCAGCAGTCCAACGAGTGCGAGCGGTCGGCGGCGGTGCCAGAGCACGTCAGCTCCCCATCGCTCGGTGAGGCTGGGCCGTCCGCCTCGGCGAGGACCCTACGGTACGTCAGATGGCTTCCGCCCGGCGTGCCGCCCCAAGCTCTGAACTCCAGGCTGCCGAGGACGCCTGAACTCCGGCGCAGCGGCGGCATGCCGCCGGCCTCGCGGCCAGCCGGCGGCGCAACCGACACCGTACGCGCGCGTCACTTCGCCCGCGGGTCGAGCGCCCGGCGTAAGCCGTCGCCGAGGAGGTTGAAGCCGAGGACGGTGATCGCGATGGCGACGCCGGGGGGCACGATCACCCACTGCTCGCGGCCGGTGGCGTAGCGGTAGCCGTCCTTGAGCATGACGCCCCACTCTGCCACGCGGGCCTCGGGGCCGAGGCCGAGGAACGACAGGCCGGCGGCAGCGAGGATGGCGTGGCCCACGCCGAGCGTGGCCAGCACGAGGATGGGTGCGAGGCAGTTGGGCAGGACTTGGCGCACGAGGATGCGCTGCGGCGAGAAGCCCATCGCCCGCGCGGCCGTCACGTACTCGAGTCCGCGCACCTGCAGGACCGACGCACGCACCTGACGCGCGACGGTGGGGACGGCGACGACCGCGACGGCCACGATGACCGTTCCGACCGTGCGCGCGTCGAGCAGTGCCGCGATGGCGATGGCCAGCACCACGCTCGGGAACGCGAGCATCACGTCCACGATGCGCATGAGCACGGTGTCGACCTTGCCGCCTGCATAGCCGCTGATCGCGCCCAGGGGCACGCCCACCAGCAAGGCGAGCACCACCGAGGCCAAGCCGGTCATCAGCGAGATGCGCGCGCCGTAGAGCAGGCGCGAGAACACGTCGTAGCCGGTGCCGTCGGTACCTAGCGGGTGGTTGCCGCCGGGGGGCACGGGCTCGTAGACGCTGCGGTCGATCTCCTTGGGGCCCCAGGGCGCGAGGTTGGCACCTGCGGCCATGAGCACGACGAGACCGACGAGCACGAGGCCGACGAGGGCGCCCTTGTCGCGGAGCAAGCGGCGCAGGGGGCCGGCGCGGCGCCCCGTCACGACGACAGCCCCGTACGCAGCCGCGGGTCGATCCAGTGGTAGAGCAGGTCGACCACGAGGTTGACGACCACGAAGATCACGACGAACAGCAGCATGCAAGCCATCAGCACCGGGTAGTTGCGCTGGTCAGCCGCGTTGACCATGTAGGTGCCCATGCCGGGCCACGAGAAGACGGTCTCGGTGAGCACGGCGCCCGAGAGCAGCGTGCCCAGCTGCAAGCCCGTGATGGTGACCACGGGGATCAAGGCATTGCGCCGCACGTGGCGTCCGATCACCCGGCGCTCCGGCAAGCCCTTGGCGCGCGCGGTGGTGACGTAGTCGCGGCCCAGCTCTTCCAGCACCGCCGAGCGCGTCATGCGCGTGATGGTCGCCAGCGGGATCGTGGACAGAGCCAGCGCCGGCAGGGCGATGTGTTTCAACGCGCCGAGGAAGGCCGCGCCCTTCAAGCGCACGAGACTCTCGAACAGGAGGAAGTCGGTGTGGAACGTGGTGCCGGGGGCCACGTCCACGGAAGACCAGCCACCGAACGGCAGCCAGTCGAGCCACACGCCAAACACGGCGATGAGCATCATCCCGAGCCAGAACACGGGGATCGACACCCCGAGAGAGCTGACGATCTGACCCACCATGTCGAGCCATGTCCCCGGTCGAAGCGCCGAGCGCGTGCCCAGCCAGCTGCCAAGCAGGAACGCGATCCCCAGCGCCACGACGGCCAGCTCGATCGTGGGCGGCAGCCGGCGCAGCACCACGTCGCCAACGTCTTCGTCGGTGCGCAAGTCGTGGCCGAAGTCGAGCTTCACCGCGCCACCCAGGAACGTGCCGAAGCGCTCCAAGAACGGACCGTCCAGGTTCAGGTCCTTGCGGCACTTGGCGAGCGCCTCAGGCGTGGTCGCCTGGCCCAGCTTCTCGCGGCACGGGTCGCCGGGGAACGACGTGACGATGGCGAAGACGAGGAACGACGCCGCCAGCAAGAGCGGCACCGCGAACAGCAGGCGGCGGATGGTGTAGACCAGCATCCGGCCGGGTCAGTCCCCGGTGTCGTAGCCGGCTTCGCGCAGCAGCTTCTTGGCCGCCGCGATGGCCTTCGCGTGGCCCTCGGGGGTGGAGTGATCGGCCACGGGCTGCAGGGCGGCGTTGTGGCCGAACACCGTCGGCGGGACGGGGCTCGTGGCTTCCTGCGCCACCCCCTGATACGCCGCGCGCACGATGCGGGTCTTGTCGATGGCCAGCTGCACGGCCTGGCGCACGCGCACGTCGTCAAACGGCGCCTTCGTCGTGTTCATCGCCAGGTAGGCCATGTTGAGGCCGGGCTCACGCACCACGACGATGTCGGAGGCCGCCTCGAGCGGGTCCAAGGTCTGTGGCGCGATGTTGTCGATGAGGTCGGCCTGCTCGGCCGAGAGCAAGCGGCGGCTGCGCACCGTGGGATCGGCCGAGACGAGGAAGCGCACGGTCTCGAGCGCAGGCTTGCCCCCCCACCAGTCGTCGTTGCGCTCCAAGCGGATCTCGACGCCCGGGTCCCACGACGTGAAGCGGAAGGGGCCCGTCCCCACGGGGCTACGGCGTGCCGCCTGCGGTCCCTGGTCCAGGTTGGCGGGGCTGGGGATGGACGTGTTGAACGCCGCGAGCATGGCCAAGAAGAACGGCGGGGCGGGCTCGGTCAGGCGGAACACGACGTCGAGTGGGCCCTCGCCCGGCTCGACTCGTTCGACGAAGCCGAACAGGTCCTTCCAGTAGGCGAACTCGGCGTCGTCGTAGTGGTGCGGGTGCGTAGGGTCGCGCTGACGCTCGAACGCGTTGACAACGGCGGCGCCATCGCAGGGCGTTCCGTCGTGGAAGCGCACGCCGTCGCGGATGTGGAACGTCCAGAGGGTGCGCGCTTCGTCGTGATCCCAGGAGGCGGCGAGCGACGGCTCGACCTCGATGCTGCCGGGCTTGAAGCGCAGCAGCGTGTCGTACACCTGCTCGATGACCTTGCTGCTCTCGCCGTCCGTGGAGTCACCGGGGTCCAGCTTGACGCTGTCGGCGCCGCGCAAGTACACGAGCGTGCCGTCCTTCGGGCTCGGCACCGAGCGCAGCTGCGGGTGGTTCACCGGCTCCACCCCGATCTGTCCGAAGGGCGTGCGGAACGCGATCATCTTCTCGCCGTAGACCAGGGGCACCATCGGCGCGTCGCGCAGGATCAGCTGCTGGGCCTTCGCGTAGAGGCGCTCGCGCTCGGGCGCGTCGTCGGTGCGGCGGGCCTTGATCAACAGCTCGTGGACTTCCTCCGACGTGTAGAAGGAGATGTTGTTGGCGGAGCCGAGGCGCGCGTTGTCCTTGTCGAGCAGGACGTAGAGGAAGTTGTCGGCGTCGGGCACGTCGGCTGACCAGCCGAGCAAGGCCATCTGGTGGCGACCGTTCTGGACGGCCTCGAGATAGCTCGACCACTCCTCGGGGCGCACCTCCACCTCGAAGCCGATCTCTTCCAGCGAGGCGGCGACCTGCTTGGCCACGTCGACGGGCCACGGCATGTAGGGGCGGCTGTTGTTGCCGTGCTGCAGGACGACCTTGAGGTGCTTGCCCCCGTCCTCGCCGCAGCCGACCAAGGGCAGGGCCAGCGCGAGCAGGGCCACGAGGCCCAGCCATCCGGCCCTGGAGTCGACGGAGCGTGCGTGCATCGGGCCGGCCCTCCCGCCCGCGGCATCGCGGGCGCGGCGGATCCTACCAGCCCAGCGGAACGTCTCCGGCGGGGTCCCCGAGGTGGCCGAGCAGCGTCGCCAGGCGCTCGGCGGGCACGTCGGCCAGCTCGCGGGCGATTGCCTCCGGACCCGGTGGGCGGTGCGCGCCGATGAACGCGAGCATCTCGGCGGGGCCAGACGTGGCGGGCAGCGCGGCCACGGCCTCGTCGCCATGCACGAGCGCCAGCACGTCCCGTTGGAACGCGCGGCGGGCCTGCGGTGTGGCCGTGTCGAACAGGTGGCGCATCCGCTGCCACACGACGGGCAAGGTGCGCCAGCGGGCGCGCGTGACGGCATCGGCCTCGCGGAACCGCTCGCTCCACCACGGCAGAAGCCGCTCGCGCTCGCCCGGCGAGACCCCGCGCGCCGCGTCGGCCGCCAGCGAGCCCAGGAACGCTGCCATCTCGAGGGCCGCGTCGACGTGCAAGGCGCGCAGCAGGTCGCCGTCGTCGTCGACCAGGACCTGCTCGGCGCCGTGCCACGCCTCGACGAAGCCCGCCGCGCTGGTGTCGCCCTCGAGGCGCCGAGCGAGGTGCCCGAGGTAGAGCGTGCGGCCAAGCTCCACGCGCTGCTGGAGCGTGATCGGCGTGGCGTCCGGCCCCTCGGGCGCCTCGAACGCCTCGTGCGCGGCACGCACGGTGTCCCGCACCGTTCGCGGACCACGGACCAGCTCCAAGCGCAGCGCGCTCTCGATGCGCTCGCGCCACGCCGCGGAAAGCGGGCTGCCCAGGCCCAGCTCGACGAGGCGCATCGTGGCGTCCACATCGCGTCGCTTCACGGGCTTCTCGTCCTCGAGCACGAGCAGCTCTTCGTCGGCCTTCCGGTCAGGCCGGAAGACGGGCGTGTAGAGGCGCGGCGCGAGCGGCACGAGGCTCTCGACGAAGTCCCGCACGAGGGCCACGTTGTCGGCGGCGTCGGCGCGGGCCACGCCCCAGGCGAAGGCGTACGACGTCTCGGACGGCGTGAGGATGCGCGCGTGGCCGGCCACCTTGTGCCGCTGGGCGAGGGCTTCGATGCGCCCCTCTGCGCCCGGCACGCCCATCGTGCGGAACGTGCGCACGTCGGGCATGCCGTAGCCGTCGACATCGAGCGTGCGGAACATCGTGTCCACGGCCCGGCGCAGCAGCGACTCCTGGTCGTCGTCGGGCGAGCCGTCGCGCGGGAAGGCGATGGCCTGCAGGACGACGAGTCCGTCGGCGGACGTGAGCGTGATGCTCCACTGCCCCGCCGTGGGCGTCTCGACGCGGCGCTTCCAGCCCTCGCCGGGCGGCGGCGTGACGGTGGCGGGCGCCCCCTTCAGGGCGATCGTGGTCGCGGGCTCGTCGGCGCGAGCCGCCGGCCACGCACCCACGAGGAGCACGGCCAGGAGGACGAGGAGACGGGGTGTGCGAGATGCCATCGCCACCAGCATGGCACGCGAGCGGGCGCGGGTCAGGCTGCGCCGAGGTAGCGGACGGGCAAGGCCGACTCGCGGACCTCGTCGCCGACGCGCTCCACGCGGAAGGCGCGCGCGGCCGGCCGCGAGGCCACGACCTCGTCCAGGGCCGTGCCGCGGAACACCAAGGCGGCCCCGTCGTCGGCGGCCACTCCCGCGGGAAAGCCCTCGCTCACCAGGCGGCGGTACGTCGGGCGGCGCTCCGCCTCGCCGTCGTAGTGGGGACAGGCGCTACCGGGCAGCAGGCCGAGACCGTCGGGGAGCGCGGCCAGGGGCCCGAAGCTGTCGGTGACGCCGGCCTCGAACCAGCAGATCATCCCGGCGCTGACGCCGCCCAGGACGATGCCGCGCTGCCACGCCTCGGCGAGGATGCGGTCCACGCCATGCACGCGCCAGATCGCGAGCAGGTTGGCCGTGTTGCCCCCGCCCACGTAGATCACGTCCTGCTGCAACAGCGTCGTGGCCAGGTCGGGGCCGGAGCGGTCGAAGAGCGACACGTGGGACGCGCGCACGTCCCGCGCCTGCATCGCCCGGTGGAACATCGCGATGCCTCGCGCACTGTCGCCCATGGCCGTCCCGAGCCAGGCCACGCGCGGACGGTCGACGCCCGCTTGCGCGAGGAGGTAGTCGTCGAGCAGCGGGTTGTCCGGCTCCATGAGGAAGCCGCCGCCGCCCAGGGCGACGATCGTGGGGACGCGACTCACCGTCCGCCTTCGTTCTTCGACGGCGAGCGGTCGCGCGCCTTCAAGCGCAACCGGATCGGCACCTCTGAGAACGGCAGGCTCTCGCGGAACCGGTTCTTGAGGAAGCGCAAGTAGTCCGGCTGGAACAGCGACGGATCGTTCACGAACAGCAAGAAGGTCGGCGGCGCCACCTCGACCTGGCTCGCGAAGTAGATGCGGCCGAGCTTGCCGGACTGCGGGCGCGGCCGGCGGCGCTCGGTGGCCGCCTCCAACGCGCGGTTCAGCTCGCCCGTGCCGATGCGCGTGTGGGCCTGCTCGCGCAAGCGCCAAGCGAGGTCGAGGATCTTGTCCACGTTGTGGCCGGTGAGCGCACTCGTGTAGATGATCGGCGCGAACGCCAAGCCCGGGAGCACCTTGCCGAGGTAGTCCGTGAACGTGGATGCCTTCAAGTCGTCGGGCTTCAAATCCCACTTGTTGGCCACGATGATGACGGGGTGGTCGCCCTCCACGGCGTAGCCGGCGATCTTGCGGTCGAGCCGCTCGACGGGCCGGCTGGCGTCCAGCACGAGCACCGTGACGTCCGCGCGGCGGATGGCCTTCTCGCTGCGGCGCTGGGCGTAGAAGTCGACCGACCCCTGGACCTTGCGCTCCTTGCGGATACCGGCCGTGTCGATGACCACGACGGCCTTGCCGTCGCGCTCGAAGCGGATGTCGACGCTGTCGCGGGTGGTGCCGGGCACCTCGCTCGTGATCATGCGGTCCATGCGCAGCAACGAGTTCACGAGGCTGCTCTTGCCCGCGTTGACACGACCTACGAGGGCGACCTTGAGGTCCGGCGGCGGCAGACGCACGGGCAGGTCCTGGCCCTCGGGCAGCAGCGCGCCCAGGCGCTCCTCCAGCTCGTCCAGGCTCATGCGCTGCTCGGCGCTGATGGGCAGGGGCTCGCCATAGCCCAGCGCCGCGAAGTCGGCGCGGTTCCACTCGGTGCGATCGGACTCGGCCTTGTTGGCGACGAAGATCACGCGGTCGGACGCGCGGCGCAGCATGCCGGCCACGCGCTCGTCGAGCGGCGTCCTGCCCTCACGCGCGTCCACCACGAAGATCAGCGCCGCGGCGTTCGCGACCGCCTCGCGCACCTGGGCCTCGACGTGCTCGTCCAGGCCTTGCCGGTCGACGATTCCGACGCCGCCCGTGTCCACCAGCTCGACCGTGCGCTCGGCGAGGGTGCAGAGCACCCCCACCCGGTCGCGCGTCACGCCCGGGGTCGGTTCCACGATGGCCACACGGGTGCGGCAGAGGGCGTTGAGCAGGGTGGACTTGCCCACGTTGGGGCGGCCCACGATCGCCACCTGCGGCACGGCCGGGGCCGCAGCGTCTTCGTCAGCGGCCATGCCCGGCAAGGTAGCCGGGCCGGGCCGACACCCCGCTTCGGGACGAGGCGTTGCGCCGTGGTGCCTGGCTCGCGGTGGCGGAGCGCAGCGACGCCGGCCGTGTGCCAGGCTCCGCGGGGGGACGTCCCCATCGTGCGTGGCCCGGGCCTGCGAAAACGAGGGAGCCTGACAGCGCCCGCGCGAGGCTGACACCCATCCCCGGGAGCCGCTACCGGCGGCTCAGTCGCCGAGGTTGAACTGGGACTTGAGACGGCGAATGGTGTTCTCGGAGAGCTGGGTGCGGTCGATCAGCCAGCGCACCGCCTCGGGCGTCGGTGCGGCCTCGCCGCGCATCTGGTAGGTCAGCTGGGCCACGGCCTCGGCGGCCTGTACGCTCTGCAGGGCCGCCCGCTCCAAGAAGGGCTGCCCGGCCTTCCACGTGGGACGTCCGGTGCGCTGCAGGTACTGGTTCAGGAACCACGCCTGGGGTTCCGCGCTCCCGCCGTAGGCCGCGACCAACGCGTCGTCCAAGCGCTCGATCTGGCGACCGTCGAGCGCGGGCAGCCGCTGCATGACCTGGAAGAGGGTGTAGTCCTGCTGCAGCGCGAGGGGCTGGAGCACCAACAGCGGGTCGACCTGGGCCCAGGCCTCCTGCGGGATCAGCGGCATGAGAGCCATCAGCTCCTCGCGGCCCAGGTCGCCTTGCTTCAGCTTGGCGACGGCCTCCTCGACGGACATCGGTGGCGACCACGCGATGAGAAGCCGCTGGATGTCCCGCCGCCGCTTGCGAACGGCGTCGGGCTGCTGGTCCTCGGGCGTGTCGATGATCTTCTTGGCGTACGCGCGGAAGCGTTCCATCTGCGCATCGGACGCAACGGCCGGCAGCATGTACCCCATGCCCTTGGTGATGGCCTCGAAGGGATCGTCGTCGAGCTCGGCAAAGAACCCAGGATCGTCTGCCGCCTGCTGGAAGTAGGTCTCGGTCAGCGCGACAGCGTCCGTGTCGTGCTCCACGGCGTACTTGATCAGCGGGTAGAGATGCTTGGCAACGCGGGGGCCATCGTCGTGGAACAGGCGCTCGATGTGGGGCTTGAGCTCTTCTTGCCTCTCCTTCGTCCCGAGCTTGCCCATGAACTCGAGGATCTCGAGCTGTCCCTCATGGCCCTTGGCGAGCTTGGTGTGGAACCAGCGCAGCACCTGGTGGATCAGCTCCTCGGGCGTCTTGGCACCCGCGAAGTCGATCGTGTCCAGCGGCGTGAGCTCGAGCTCGCCGCGAGCGCCGAGCACGAGGAGGTTGCTCACGCCCGCGCTGGAGGCCGCTGCGCCGGCACCGGCCCCCGGGATGCCCTCCAAGGACGGCCCCCGCGACGCCAGCTGCTGACTCAGCCGACGGTTCTCGGCCAGCAGCTCCTGCACGCGGACCTCGGCGGGCGTCTGGATCTCCGCGCCGCCAGGACGCGCACTCTCGCGACCCAGCCACCACCCCCCGGCGCCGGCCACGATGGCCAAAACGCCGGCAACGATCGTTCCCTGCATGTCGCTCTCTCTCTCTTCCCGCGGCGACGGACTCGTACAGCCTACGGGGAGGAGGGGCCCTCTGCCCGGGCTCCGGGGCGGCGGGCGGTGACCAGGATGGCCGTGCGCCAGGAGAGCTTGTGCATGCGTACGTCCACCCAGCCCCGCGCCTCCAGGGCCTTGGGGTAGGTGCGATGCCACTTGGACTGCTCGATGAGCTGCTCCAGGTTCTCGTCGAAGCAGACCTTCCAGGCGGGCCAGATCTTGGGTCCGAGCCAGCCGATCAGCCGCATCCAGCGCCGCCAGAGAAAGCGCGCGCCGCCACGCGGGAAGGCGAAGTCGTGGAAGGCGAGGACGGTGCCCGGCTCGACGTGGGGTGCGAGGCGGTCGAGCAACACGTCCGGGTCGACGTACTTCGGGATGTAGCTGGAGACGACCACGTCGAAGGTGCCCTCCAGCTGCATCTCTTCGGCGTTGGCATGCACGAACGTCACGTCGGCATCGGTGGCCGCCATGCGCTGGCGCGCGACCTCGATGTAGTCGGCGGTGAAGTCGACGCCCACGAGCTGGGCGTTCGGCGCGCGGCGGTGCAGCCCCCCGAGCACGATGCCCGTCCCGCAGGCGAGATCGAGAATACGGTGCGCGTCGGTGGGCACCTGGGCCCACAGGCGCTTCTTCCAGCGCTTGTCGAGCCCCAAGGTGGTCCAGGCCACGACACGGTCGTACGTCGCGCCGGTGCCCTTGAAGAACTTCTCCGACACCTCTTCGCGCAACGCACGCGTGCGCATGGAGACGTCGACGGCCTCGCGATCGTGCTCGCTCATCGCACCCCCAGCAGGGGATGGACCTGGGGGATCACCCGTACGTCGCGGTGGTGATGGGCCGCTGCGCGCTGCAAGCGCAGGAGGTGCGACGCACTCGGTCGTGCGATGCCGTCCCCGCGCGGCGTCACCGGCTGCAGGACAAACGGCACCGACGGCAGGTGCCGGCACGCATGGCGCGCCGCGGCCGCGACTTCGTCGGCTGGCGTGGTCGCGACGACGATGGCCTTCACGCAGACACCCTTGCCCGCGGCCTCCAGCAGGTCGTACGTCTCGGCGTGTGCGTCCCAGGGCGTGGGCTCGCCCGTCGCGCTCTCGAGCTTCAAGTCCGGCGTGACGCGATCGACGGCGTCGAGCACGTGGCGGAGGGCACCGGGGCGGTGGCCGCCGGTCTCGATGTGCACGGCGAGGCCTGCCGCCTGCAGCCCCTCCGCGAGCGCGCGTACGGCCGCCGGGTGCAGCAACGGCTCGCCGCCGGTGATCGAGACCGCCGCGTGCAGTCCGCGCGGGTCGTCCAGCGCGAGCACGGCGCCCAGCAGGGCGTCCACGCCCAGCGGGTTCTTGAGCTGCTCCTCACGCGGACCGCCCGGGCTGGTCTCCACGCGCGCCACACGCGGAGCGGGGAAGCTCTCCGGCGTGTCGCAGAAGGCGCAGCGCAGGTCGCAACCGGCGAGCCGCACGAACACCTGGCGCTCCCCCACACGCGGGCCCTCGCCCTGCACGCTGGAGAACACCTCGATCACGGGCACCTTCAGGCCGACACCGGTGGTGGTCATGCGTCCTCCGCGAGCCGCGCGACTTCTTCGAAGCCGGCGTCTTCGGGGCGTGTCGCTTCGCGCACGCGCGGCGCGGCGCGCAACACGTGGACGGGCACGTGGTCGCGCTCCCGCCGCGTGAGCAGGTACACGGCGGAGCGTGCGCAGACGACGCGGGAGACGAAGTCGGCCAGCACGTAGAGCACGTAGCCCGCCAGGACGGCCAGCGCCACGGCCGCCGCGAGGTGATCGCCGAACCCGAGGCCGAGCCGATCGGCGTCCGGCGGTGTGCCACCCGCGGCAAGCACGGCGCGCGCCCGGGCCCAAGCCTCGGGTGCGCCCGCGGACAGCGCCGCGTGCCCGAACAGCAGGGCGAGCAGACCACGCAGCGCACGCACGGCGCTGCCGAGCAGGACGCCGACAAAGAACCACGCCCTACGCACGAGGAGCATGGGCAACCCATCGAGCGTGTACCCGTAGGCGCGCGTGACGGCGTCGAACGCATCGGCGCCTTCGGCCGCCACGAGGGGCCCCGTGAGGAAGCCTCCGAAGGCGCCGCCGAGAGCCACGAGTGCGGCGAGGATCGCCAGCGCACCGCCGACGGCAACGGCCACCGCGAGGCCGATGCCGCCCAGCGCACCCGGCAGCCTCCCCGCCAGCGCGAGCGCGCCGATGGCCAGGATCGGCACGATGACGCCAGCCACGTACGCCATGCGTGCGCCGTAGAACGCGCGCAGGTGCCTGCGTGCGAAGCGGCGTGCGTCGGCGCCGCTCTCGCGCGGCGCGCCGGCCAGGTCCACGATCGCCAGCCGGTGCAGCTCGCCGCCGAAGCGCGCGGCCACCAGCAGCAGCACGACCGCGTGCGCGAGGAGCTGGAGGCCGAGCGCGAGATCGCGGTCCTCGAGCCAGGCTCCGCGCAGAGGTCCGAGCACCAGCTCGACGGGGCGCGTCCACGGCACGTCGGCGAGCGCTTCGCCGCCGACGAGGCGCGCCACGACGGCCACGCCGACGGCGGCGGCCATGCCGATCACGAGCCCGAGGGCGGCGACGACGCGCTTGCGCACGTCATGGCCTTCACGCCGGGCGGCGTGCCAGAGGTCAGCGGAGGTGGGCGGCGTGGTCATCGGCTGGGGGCGGACCGGGCGGGGGGAGGTCGTCCTCGTCCTCCGCCGGCACACGGTAGGTTCCATCCAGCCAACGTCCCAAGTCCACCCACTTGCAGCGGGTGCTGCAGAAGGGTCGTGCGGGGTTGCCCCGGCCGAGCGAGGCGCGGCCGCCGCAGGTCGGGCAGGGGGCGCTCGGGTCGGGGCGCGGAGCCTCGCTCACGCTTTGGCGTCGCCCTTGCCGCCCTTGGAGGACGTGTCGGAGGCGGTCTTGGCCCCCTCCGAGCTGGACGACGGGGTGTCCTTGGAGGTCTCGGAGGACGACGTCGAGGTGTCCTTCGGCGGGCTGCTGCCCGCGCGCTTGTAGTCGGTCTCGTAGAAGCCGGAGCCCTTGAAGATCACCCCGGCGCCCGAGCCGACCAGCCGGATGAGCTTGCGCTTCTTGCACGCCGGGCACGTGACCAAGCGCTTGCTGCTCATGCTCTGGAAGTGCTCGAAGCGGTGGCCGCACGCCTCGCATTCGTAGTCATACGTCGGCATCGGGGGCCTCCTCCACCGGGCGCTCGGGGGCGGGACCGCCACGCGCGACGACGACCTGGGCCGGTCGCACGACGCGACCGTGCAGGCGGTAGCCGTGGCGCAGCACCTGGGCCACGGTCTGGGCCGGCCGGCTCGGGTCGTCCACCATCAGCATGGCCTCATGGCAGCTCGGGTCGAACGACAGGCCCTCGGCCTCGATGCGCTCCACGCCGTGGCGCGCGAGCGCGTCGGCCAGCTGACGCTCGACGAGGTCGAGGCCTTCGCGGACCACGGCCGTGTCCGCGCCCTCCCCCAGACTGCTGCGCGCACCCTGCAAGGCGTCGAGCACGGGCAGCAGGTCCACCACCACGCGCTCTGCGGCGTAGCGTCCCTGCTCGTCGGCCTGACGACGGATACGCCGCGTCTCGTTGACGAACTCCGCCTCGGTGCGGCGCAGCCGGTCCTCGAGATCGCGCACGCGCTCCTCATGGGACGGTGCGGCGGGCGCCGGCTCGTCGGCGGTCGGCGGCTCCTCGATGGGCTCGCGATCCTGGGGTCGTGCTTCGCTCATGATCGGTCTCGCTGGTCGCCGTTCTGGCGGTGCTCGCGCACCAGGTCCTCGAACGCGCGCCGGGCCGGGCCCGGCTCGGTGCCCTCGACGTCACGAAGCGCCTCGAGCGCGCGCTTGAGCTTGCGGCTCGGCTTCTTCGGGACGTCGTACTGGATGCGTGCCCACACATGGCCACGGCCGCCTTGCTGGAAGCGGGGCAGGCCCCCCCCGCGCACGCGCACGGTCGCACCCGGCGGCGTGGCGGGATCCAGGTCCACCTGCACGGTGCCGTCGAGCGTGGGCACTTCCACTTGGCCGCCCAGCCATGCCTTGGACACCGGCACGGGGACGTCCACGAGGAGATCCGCCGGGTCGTCGCTGGAACGACGGAACAGGGGATGGGGACCGACGTGCAGGCGCACGTGGAGGTCGCCCGGCGGGGCGCCACGGACGCCCGGCTCGCCCTCGCCTGGGATGCGCAGCGTCGCACCGTCGTAGATGCCCTGCGGGATGCGCACCTCGATGTCACGCCGACCCGGGACCTTGCCCTCGCCGCGGCATGTCGTGCACGGCTTGGTCACGCGCCGACCCTCGCCGCCGCAGTGCGGGCAGACCTCGCGCATGGCGAAGAAGCCCGTGTTGCGCAGGATCGCGCCTTGGCCGTCGCATGTCGTGCAGCGCTCGGGCGCACGCCCGTCGGCAGAACCCGACGACTTGCACGTCTCGCACGGCACCAGGCGCTTGAGCGAGATCGTGCGCTCGGCACCCTGGGCGACGTCCCCGAAGGGGACCTCGATGTCGATACGTAGGCTCGAGCCGCGCGGCGTGCCCCCGACCGCACGTCCGCCGAACAGCTGCTCGAACAAGTCGCCGAAGCTGCTGAAGACGGACGCGGCGTCCCGGAAGCCGCCGTGGCGCACGCCTTCGTGCCCGAACTGGTCGTAGCGTGCGCGGCGATCCGGGTCGGAGAGGACCTCGTAGGCCTCGGACGCTTCCTTGAAGCGTTCCTCGGCCTCGGCGTCACCGGGCTTCTTGTCGGGATGGTTTTCGAGCGCCAAGCGACGGTAGGCGCGCTTCAGGTCTGCCTCGCCGGCATCGCGGGGGACGCCGAGGACTTCGTAGTAGTCGCGCTTGGTCACGTCCGCCACGTCGAGATCTAGCGTACCCCCCGATCAGAGATCCGCGCCGGCGGCGGCCGACTTCTCGTCCTTGAGGTCCGTGATCAGGGTCTCGGTGGTGAGGATCATCGCGGCGATCGACGCTGCGTGCTGCAGCCCCGAGCGCACGACCTTGGCCGGGTCGATGATGCCTTCCTTGACCATGTCGACGATCTGGCCGGAACGGGCATCCCAGCCCTTGTTCCCGCCGGCGCGACGCACGTCGTCCACGATGACCGCACCCTCTTCACCGGCGTTGGCCGCCAGCTGGCGCAGTGGCGCCTCGATGGCGCGACGCACGATGGCCACGCCCGTCTTCTCGTCGTCGCCCTTGACGCGCAGGCTCTCCAGCACGTCCAGGCAACGGATGAGCGACGTGCCGCCGCCGGGGACGATGCCCTCCTCGACGGCCGCGCGCGTGGCGTTGAGCGCGTCTTCGACGCGGTACTTCTTCTCCTTGAGCGCGGCCTCGGTCGGCGCACCGACCTTGATCACCGCGACGCCACCCTGCAGCTTGGCAAGACGCTCCTGCAGCTTCTCGCGGTCGTAGTCCGAGGTGGACTGCTCGACCTGCGAACGGATCTGCTCGATGCGCGACGTCAGCTCCTTCTTGGAGCCGGCGCCCTCGCTGATCGTCGTGGTGTCCTTGGTGACGACGACCTTCTTGCAGCGGCCCAGATGCTGGACGCCGATGTTCTCGAGCTTGAGACCGAGGTCCTCGCTGACGAACGTGCCGCCCGTGAGGACGGCCATGTCCTGCAACATCGCCTTGCGGCGGTCGCCGAAGCCGGGGGCCTTGACGGCGCAGACCTTGAGCACGCCGCGCAGGCGGTTGACGACGAGGGCCGCGAGCACCTCGCCCTCGATGTCCTCGGCCACGATCAAGAGCGAGCGGCCGCCGTGGGCCACGGCCTCGAGCGCGGGAATCAGCTCGCGCAGGTTGGACAGCTTCTTTTCGTAGAGCAGGACGTAGGCGTCCTCGAGCACGCACGAGAGGTTCTTCGTGTCGGTGATGAAGTAGGGCGACAGGAAGCCCTTGTCGAACTGCATGCCGTCGACGAAGTCGAGGACCGTCTCGGTGGACTTGCCCTCTTCGACGGTGATCACGCCGTCCGGACCGACCTTCTCGACGGCGTCGGCCAGCAGGTTGCCGATCTCGACGTCGTGGTTGGCCGAGATCGTGGCCACGGCGGCCTTCTGCTCGCGCGTGGTCACCTTCTTGGCGATGCCGGCGATGTTCTCGACGACCGTGGCGACGGCCTTGTCGATGCCGCGCTTGAGCGCGATCGGCTCGGCGCCCGACGAGACGGCCTTGAGGCCCTCGCGCAGGATCGCGTCGGCCAGCACGGTCGCCGACGTCGTGCCGTCACCGGCCACGTCGTTGGTCTTCTGCGCGGCTTCGGTGACGAGCTTGGCACCCATGTTCTCGAAGGGGTCCTCGAGCGAGACCTCCTTGGCCACGGTGACGCCGTCCTTGGTGACCACCGGGCCGCCGAAGGACTTCTGGGCGATGACGTTGCGACCCGCCGGGCCCAAGGTGACGCGAACGGCGTCGGCGAGCTTGCGCACGCCCGCCGCGATGCGCTGACGAGCCTCGGCGTCGTAGAGGTACTGCTTGGCCATCTCGGCACTCTCCGTGAAGGGGCGCACCGCCCATGTGCGGGCGAGGCGGAACCGGGGACGGCGTCCTGGGGGATGCGGACCGCGCGGCGCCGGACGCGGGCGCCACGCGGTGGGATCGACCGACGCGAACGTCAGTCGAGGACGGCGAGAACCTCGCTCTCGCGGAGGATCTTCAGCTCCTCGCCGTTCCACTTGATCTCGGTACCGCTGTACTTGCCGTAGAGCACGTGGTCACCGACCTTGAGCGCGGGCGCGATGCGCTCGCCCTTGTCGGTGAGACGGCCCTCGCCCACCGCCATGACGGTGGCGCGCTGGGGCTTCTCCTTGGCGCTGTCGGGCAGCAGGATGCCGCCGGCCGTCTTCTCTTCGGCCTCGAGCGGCTTGACGACGACGCGGTCGTCCAGGGGACGGATGGCCATGCGAATTCTCCTCGCGAGCGCGCCGGCGCTCAGAAGTCCTCGTGATCGTGGTGGTCGTGGCCTTCCTCTTCCTTCTCGGGGAGGTTGGCGATGAGGGTGTCGGTGGACACCAGCAGACAGGCCACGCTCGCGGCGTTCTGCAGAGCCGAGCGCGAGACCTTGGTCGGGTCGACGATGCCCGCGGCAAAGAGGTCGACGACCTCGCCCGCCGTGGCGTCGAAACCGTGCGTCTTGTTGGCCTTGCGCACCTGGCGCAGGACGACGTGGCCCTCGAAGCCGGCGTTGTCGGCGACGGTCCGGAGCGGCACCGACAGGGCCTGGAGCACCACGCGTGCGCCCAGCTGCTCGTCACCCGAAAGGGTGTCGAGGAGCTTCTGGACGGCGCCCTCGGCGCGCACGTACGCCGTGCCGCCGCCGGGCAGGATGCCCTCTTCGACCGCAGCGCGGGTGGCGTGGAGCGCGTCTTCGACGCGGGCCTTCTTCTCCTTCATCTCGGTCTCGGTGGCCGCACAGACCTCGATCTGCGCGACGCCGCCGGCCAGCTTGGCCAGCCGCTCCTGCAGCTTCTCGCGGTCGTAGTCGGAGTCGGTCTCCGCGGCCTCGCGGCGGATCTGGTCGATGCGGTGCGAGAGGCGCTTCGCATCACCCGCGCCGTCCACGATGGTCGTGGCCTCGTTGGTGACGGTGACGCGGCGGCAGGTGCCGAGGTCGTCGAGCGAGACCTTCTCGAGGTCCGGACCGAGGTCCTTGAAGAAGGCCTTGGCACCCGTGAGGATCGCGATGTCCTCGAGCATGGCCTTGCGGCGGTCGCCGTAGCCCGGGGCCTTCACGGCCACCGACGGCACGATCGCGCGCAGCTTGTTGAGCACGAGCGTGGCCAGCGCGTCGCCGTCCACGTCCTCGGCGATGAGCAGCAGCGGACGGCCCGTCTTGGACAGGGTCTCGAGCAGCGGCACCAGCTTGGTCGCCGTGCTGATCTTGTCCTCCCAGACCAGCACGAACGGGCGGTCCAAGACCACCTCCATGCGATCGGGGTCGGTCACGAAGTGCGGCGACAGGAAGCCGCGGTCGAACTGCATGCCCTGGATGACGCTGACGGTCGTTTCGAGGGTCTTGCCCTCCTCGATGGTGACGACGCCGTCCTTGCCGACCTTGTCCATCGCATCGGCGATCATCGTGCCGATGTCCCTGTCGCCGTTGGCGGCGATCGTGGCGACGTGCTTCACGTGCGCCTTGTCGGCCGAGACCTTGCGCGCCATCTTCGCGAGCTCGGCCACGACGGTGTCCGTGGCCTGGCGCACGCCGCGGGTGACGCCCGCGACGCTGGCGCCGGCGGCAACCACTTTGTGGGCCTCGAGGAAGAGCGCCTCGGCGAGCACGGTCGCCGTGGTCGTGCCGTCACCGGCGACGTCGCTCGTCTTCGTGGCGGCTTCCTTCACGAGCTGCGCGCCCATGTTCTCGTAGGGATCTTGGAGCTCGACCTCCTCGGCCACGGTCACGCCGTCCTTCGTGATGGTCGGGCTGCCCCAGCCCTTGTCGATCACGGCGTTGCGGCCGCGCGGGCCGTAGGTGACCTTGACGGCGCGGGCCAGCTTGGTGACGCCGGCGCGGATCTTCTCGCGGGCTTCCTGGTCGAAGGACAGTTGCTTGGCACCCATGGGGCGAGGTCTCCTTCAGCGCGGCCGCTCGAGCAGCGGGCCAGGCCGGTACGCAGAGGGCCCCCCGCCGCTTCGGGAGGCCGCCCCGCACCTTGCCAAGGGCGTGCCGGGCGCCGGCATGAGGGCGCAAACCGTTCAAGGACAACGGGTTGCGGCCACGGTCCGCTGCGGAGCCGGCGACTGGCGCTGCCAAGCTGTCAGGGGCCACTCGAACCCACCACAGAGGGGTGACAAAGTGACAAGAGGATGCTGCGCTGCGCGGCGGGGCCCGCTGGCCCGGGCTTAAGGGACGGGGCACGGGGCGGTAGCGTGGTGCGGTTCGTCGGGCGCGCCCCCCAGACGCCGCGACGCGGAGACCAGGATGCGATTGCGACCCGTGCTGGCCTTCCTGGCCACGCCGCTGGCCCTGCTGGGCGCCTGTCGTGGCTCCCCTACGCCGCTGCCGCCGCCCCCCGTCGCGGCGTTCGGCAACGAGTACGCCGCGCTGGACGACAACCCGTGGGAGCCGGGCGTCACGTCGTACGGCGGCGTCGGTGCAGCCCCAGGCGGAACGGGCATGATCGCGACCCCGGCACCCAGCGCCACCTACCCGGACAGCACCGGGTTTGCCGGCACGACCTACGTCTCCCCCTCGGGCACGCCCGTCGAGGTCCCCTACCGCGTGGCCGACGGCGCGTACGTGGCCGAAGCGCCCTCGGACGTGTTCGCTGGCCCCGGCACGACCTACGCGTCGCCTGATGCCTACACGTCGCCTGATGCCTACGCATCGTCGCAGCCGATGACGTCGTCGCCGCCGTACGTCGACCCCGCTGCTCCCGTGGCGATGCAGCGGGTTCCCGCCTACGAGGAGCGGCCGTGGCGCTGGCACACGAGCTTCACCGCCGCGCAAGAAGACGCGCGCGCCCAGGGCAAGCTGATCCTGGTCGTTGCCTCCAACCCGGGCTGTCACCTCTGCGAGGAGTTCCGCACGAGCGTCGTGCCCGCACGGATGCGCGAGGTCGCCTCGATCGCCGTGGGGTATGCCTACATGGCGAACGCGCCGGAGCGTCCGGACCTGCACCGCTTCCTCTACGGCAGCCTGCCGGGTGCCCAGCTGATGCCGCTGGTCGGCTTCCTCGACGCCGAGATGGGCTGGGTCCACGGCTTCTGGGGCCGCCGCACGCCGGCCCAGCTCTCGGGCGACGTGGCCCAGGTACGCGGGTTTGCCCCGCGCATCCAGAACCCCTGGATCGACGTCCCGGTCGCCCAGCCCACGCCCGCCCAGCCGCAGCCTGGTCAGGTCTGGCCGCACGAGGACGTCGGCCCGACACGGCCCGTGGAGACGTTCCCGGCCACGCCCGGGCCGACGATGCCCGAGAGCACGGTGACCCCCGAGCCGGCTTGGCCGGCGCCCGTGGCCTCCACAGGACCGGGACCGAGCGTCGAAGCGCCTCCGGGCGGACGCGGGGCCGGCGGCATGCCGTCGGACCCGCCGGGCTTCAATCCCCTGCCGCCGCCCGTCGCCCCCGGCGCGCTGCTGCCCACGTCGCTCGTGCGTGGCGAAGCGGGGCCTGAGCTGCCCGCGGCGCTGTCGGCCGATGCGGGCCCGTGGGGACGTCAGCAGCTGCTGGCCGCCTACGCGCAGATCCGCGGCAGGCGCTACCCCGCGGCGCAGGACACGCTGCGCGGCATCTCCGAGCGCATGCCGGGCTCGGCCACCGCACGCGAGGCTGCCAAGGGCGGCGTCGCCATCTACAACGCCAAGCGCATGGACCAGGCGGCGAGCGCGTCGGAGCGTGAGCGCTTCCGCGAGCGCGCCGAGCGCGACCTCGCCGGGACGATCTGGAGCGGCCTCTTCGGCTCCTGACGCATCTCGGTCCTTTTCGCTGGGGCAGCCGCCGGTAGTGTAGGAGTGGCGGTTGCACCCCCAGGTCTTGTGGCCGCCATCGCATCGCACCCCCGTGCTGGGCGTGCGCGGGAGGGTCGCATGGCGGGACGGCGAGCTGCGTCGTGGAGCTTCGGGGTCGTCGTGCTGGCGAGCCTGCTCCTGGGCCTCGGTGCGCGCGATGCGCAGGCCCGCGGCGGCCACCCCCACTTCGACGACGGCAACACGCTCGACTGGCTGCACGACCTCGAGTCGGCCAAGCATCGCGCACGTGCCGAGCACAAGTTCATCTTCGTCGAGCTCGGCAAGCCGGGCTGCGGCAACTGCCGCGATCTCGTGACGCGGCTCGTGCCCAAGCCCGGCTTCCGCGAGCGCTTGCAGCGCATTGCCGTCGGCTTGGCCATCGACGCGCGCTTCCCCGAAGCCCGCGTGCAGCGCATCTTCCAACGCTGGGTCCCCGCCTCGCAGCTGCGCAAGCTGCCCTGGGCCGGCTTCCTCGACGAGGAAGGCCGCTGGATCACGGGGTGGGGTGGGCGCATCGGCGACGAGCAGTACGACGCGTTCCTCGCACGCGCGGAGTACGTGTTCGCCGTCGCCGAGCGCAAGCGTCGCGGCCTCTCCGACGACGACGTCGCTCTCGAACCTCACGACGCGGCTCCCCTCGCCCACGCGGACACGGTGCCGCCCGATCCGGAGCACCCCATGCTCGACGACGAGCAGCGCGCGAAGCGCAAGACGCTGCTCAGCACCGAGGACGGCATCGGCATCTGCGTGGGTGGGCACTGTGGTGGCACCAGCACGAAGGCGCGCGCCCCCACGTGTGGACCGGACGGGTGCGACGCGCCGTCCGCGCTGTTGGACGGGCCGGTCGTGTTCGACGACCAAGAGGACGAGCTGTCACCCGACGCCTTGCTCGCCGACCTTCCCGGCAGCGACGCGCCGCCCGAGCTGCGTACGTGGTCGCAGGGTGAGCTCCTCGGCGGCCCGCTCGGTCGCACGACGTACGTGGCGCCCGTTCCGGGCGACGACGTAGCCCCGCTGCGCGATCTCGGCCCACGCCCCACGCGTGCGCCGCGCCCCGCGCCGGACTGCGCCGTACCCGGCCGGCTCCCACCGCCCGAGGTGCGTCGTGTCGATGGCTGGCGCGTTCACGCGGGCGAGGCGCCCGCCGCGCTGGCTGATGCGCACGAGCCCTTTTCCGCGCCGGAAGTGGAGCTCTACGGCAGCCCGGACGGTGACCAGTCGGCCAACAAGCCGACGGCGATCCCCGTCGGCAAGCCGATCACGGACGCACCCCCGACCTTGGCGCGTGTCGCCACGGAGCCTGGGCACGTCGCCGGCGAGATTCGCGCGGTCCGCATGACGGTCGAGCCGGAACCCGACCTCGACCCGCTGGCCCCGTGGGCCGAAGCGCGCATCCTGGAGGCCTTCGCGGCTGCGCAGGCCGGGCGCCTCGACGACGCGCGCATCTCGCTGGGCGCCGTCACCAGCCGGCCCGGCGCCCAGGCCATGGCCGAGGACGCCCGACGCGGCCTCGAAGCGCTGAAAGACCTCGGCGAAATCTCGCAGATGCGCCCCTCGAGCCCGATTCGCTCGTACCTCCTGGGCAAGGCGCGCGACAGCTACCGCGGCAGCCGCTGGGCCGAGCTCTTCCGGTAGCCGCGCCGCGCTCGGCTGCCGCGACGCAACGGGGCCGGCCCACCATGGCGTAGGCTTGGTCCATGTCCCGCCCTCGCCTGCGCCTCCGCCGCACGCTCGTGCTCCTGCTCCTGCTGCTCTTGCTCGCCCTGCTGCTCGAGCTCAACCGCTGGCTGCCCGGCACCTGGCCTGGCGGCGGCGGCAGCGGCTGGGAAGCTCGCGCGCTCCCGGCGGCCGAGCGCCGCGACGATCACCCCAAGCGGGACGACGAGACGGCGGATCCCGATGTCGGCGTGGCCCGCCCCACCGAAGCCGATCGCCCGCTTCCGCTTCCCACCTTGGCACCCGTCAGCGTGCTCGTGCTCTCGGCCGACGGCACGCCGGCGACCGACGCGCGGCTGGGCGGTGGTGCCGGCGGTGCGATGGACGCCGTGCCGGACGCGAAGGGCTGGACCCGGCTCGAACGTCGCGACGTGGTCGCACAAGGCCTGCGCGTTCGCCACGGACAACGCGATCTGCGTCACCTCGGCGCGGGCGCGGCGGGCACGCCCGCGGGTACGGGCCCGTGGATCGTGCATCTCCCCGATAGCGCGACACCACCACTCAAGAGCGCGCAGGCGCGGGACGTGAGGCTGGAGACGGCGGGCAGCGCGCTCCCCGCCGGCACGATCGTCGAGTCGGTTGGCGCAGGGGGCGACGTGCTCGAGAGCATGCGCGCGGACGCCGCCGGCAGGCTGCGCGTAGACCGGATCGATGACGTCGTGCGACTGCGCCTGAAGGACCGACCCGAGGTCGCCTCGCCTTGGGTCAGCCTGCGCGAGAGCGAGCCGTTCCACTGGCCGCTCGGCGAGGCAGCCGGCCGCGTGGTCGCCCACGTGCGCGGACTGCCCGACAACGTCGAGGTGCGTGTGCGCCCCGCCGACAGTGAGGTCCCCGCCGAACCCGTGGAGCGCGGGCCAGACGGTGCCCTCCGCCTCTCACCCACGCGCTGGCCCGCAGGTGAGGCCGTCGAGCTGACATGGTCCACGGCCGAGGGCGTCGAGCTGACGTGGCGCACCGAGCTGCCTGCCGGCGAGCCGCTCCAAGCCGACGCACGCTTGCGGCGCGTCACGCTTGCCCTGCCCGACGGCGAGAGCGCACCCGAAGCATGGACGGCGACGGTCACGGGCTCGAGCGAGCCCGGCGCACGCGGGGATCGCGGCGGTCGTTGGACGGCGGTCACGAAGGGGCGCGGAGCGATCGACGGCGTGGTCGTGCCCGAGGGCGCACGCGACCCGATCGCCCTCGTCACGGACGGCGTGCACGCGCCACGCACGTTCGACCTCTCACCACGCACCGCGGCGCACATGCCCGTCGGGGTCGAGGGCGCGTGGCTCCAGGTGCAGACCGGCCGCGCAGGGGCGCATGTACTGGGGCGCTCCGTCGCCGATGGCCGCATGCCGCTCGAAGACCGACGCACGGCCGACGCTGCCGGTCGGGTGCGCCTCGGCCCCTTCCCGACCGGGGACGTCGAGGTCGTGGTGTGGGACGTGGGCTCCTTGACGACGACGCGGTCGGTGAGTGCCGTGTCGGGATCCCAAGACGTGCACGCCGCCTCCACCGAGCGTGCCGTACCGCTCTCCCTCCGGGTGCACACGCCGTCGGGTCTGCCGGTCGAGGGCGCCCGCGTCGTGCTCTCCGTCGACGACGGCGGAGCGCCGTTGCTGCTGCCGCCGCCACTGGACGAGCTGCGCACCGACGAGAACGGGGGCTTGGAGATCCCCGCCTACCTGCCGGAGCGCGCTCTGCGCATCCAGGTCGAGGCACCGGGACTGAGGCCCGCGGACGTGCGACGCGTCCAACCGGGCCCGGGCGTGCACTTCATCACGCTCGTTCCCTAACGCGCGCGTCAGACCCCGCCTTCGAGCGACGGGCTCGCGACGTCCAGCATGCGCCGCGACCACAGCTCGAGCATGACGAGCGCGTGGATGACGGCGCCGAGGTTGCGCGCTCCGCAGAGGTGCTCGCGGTAGAGGCGGCGCACGCCGTCGGGATCGACGAAGCCACGCTCCAAGCCGGGGCCCGAGAGCAGGCAGCCCTCGGCCAGCTCGCGGAGCGGACCGCGGTACAGGTCGTCGACGGGGAATGCGAAGCCGCGCTTGGGTGCACGGGCGAGGTCGGGATCGACGTGCTCGCGCACGTACGCACGCAGCAGCGCCTTCTGCTTGCCGCGCCGCGGGCTGCCCGACAGCTCGAGGCGTCCCGCGGCACGGCGCACGCGCCCGTCGAGGAACGGATGCCGCCCCTCCACGCCGTGCGCCATGAGCGCGCGGTCCTCCTTCACCAGCAGGTCGTCGGGCAGGTAGCGGCGGAAGTCGTCGCGCATCGCCGAGGGCGCGTCCGTGGGGCCCGGGCGTGGCTCGGGTTCGGCCACGCCGCGTAGCAGCGGCCCGAGCACGGTGCGCAGCTCGGTCAGGGGCTGGAGGCGCAAGAGGCCTCGATAGAGACCCTCGGGGTCGCTGGCGGCACGCAACACGCGCGCGCTACCGGGCGCACGGCGGTCCAGGACGCGCTGCACGGGCGAAACGAGGAACGACGGCACGTGACGAAGCCACGGTCCGTGCCCAAGCATCCAGTAGCGCCGGTAGCCGCCGAAGACCTCGTCGCCGCCGGTCCCGGTGAGCAGCGCGCGTACACGCCGACCGGCCTCGCGGGCCACGCCCCACGTGGGGACCGCGCTCGCATCGGCGAAAGGCTCGTCGAACGCGCGTGCGGTTCCCACGACCCAGGCCGTCGGATCCAGCGGACACGGCACGACTTGGTGCGGCAGGTCGAGCCGCTTGGCCGTGCGTCGCGCGCGCTGCACTTCGTCCGCGCCGCGCAAGCCCGGATAGCCGACGGTGAACGTGGGAATGCGCTCGACTTCCGCCACCAGCGCGGCGAGGAGCCCCGAGTCGATGCCGCCCGACAACAGCAGACCAATCGGCCGTTCCAGCTGCAGCCGGTCGTGCACGGCGGCGCGGAGCGCGTCGAGCACGTCATGGTGCTCGTCCTCCTCGACCACGTGTGGCGCGGGCACGACGTCGCTCGACAGCTGGAGCTCCGCGTCGAGGCGCAGGACTTCGCCCGGCGCGACGCGGCGCACGCCGGCGAGCGCGGTGCGCGCCGTGGGCACGACGCCGTCGCGCAGTACATCGACGAGAGCGTCCACGTCGGGGCGCGGCGGGAACGCGCCGAGCGCCACCAGGCCGTCGAGGGTGCTGGCGAACACGAAGCCGCCGGGGACGCGCGCGTACGCCAGGGGACGAACGCCCGCTGCATCGCGCGCGAGCCAGAGCGGTCCTTCGGGCGCCGCCAGGAACGCGAAGGCGTAGCTGCCGCGCAGGTCGGCCAAGCCCGCTTGGCCGTGCGCCTCCAGCCAAGCCGCCAGCAGGTTGCCGTCACCGGGCCCGCAGGGAGCCGGGTGACCTTCGCGCTCCAGCCGCGCACGGAGCGCGAGGTGGTTGTAGATCTCGCCGTTGAACACGAGCAGCGAACCGCGGGGACCGCGCCACGGCACGCCGACGCCATGCGCCGCGACGAGCGCGAGCCGGCGCATGCCCAGCTCGATCGGATGGGAGCCCAGGCGACCGGTAGCGCGACCACCCAGGTCGGGGCCGCGACGGGCCAAGACGCCGAGAGCGTGGCCAATCGGGTCGGGCGGCGTGGTGCGGACCCGCCCCACGATGCCCACGATCCCGCACATCCGACCCTGCTCCGTCCTGGGGCGGCGGGGTCCTCCCGCACGCCGGCGCCGTCGACTGTATCGACCGGATGGGCTCCGATCCCGAGGCCGAGCCCCGGGCGAGTAGCCTCTGGAGCGCAGCCCGGTGCGGGGCGCAGGACCGGAGGACGACCGTGGCGGACGCGAAGGTGGCGTGGAAGGCAGGCGGGGTGCGGCTGGTGCTCGCGACGGCGCCCCCGGACGTGGCCGAGGACTTGGCCCGGTCGCTCGTGGAGGAACGCCTGGCCGCGTGCGTGAACCTCGTGCCGGGCCTGCGCAGCCTGTTCTGGTGGCAAGGCGCCGTGGCCAACGACCCCGAGACGCTGCTGGTGGCCAAGACCACGAAGACCGGCGTGGACGCCCTCGCCCGCTACCTGAAGGGCCGGCACCCCTACGAAGTGCCCGAGATCGTGGTGCTCGACCCGGCCGCGACGGAGGCCGCCTACGCGGCCTGGGTGGCTGAAACGGTCGTGTGAACGGGCTCTTGAGGCCTGATTTCCGGGCCTCGTGACGGATGGGCAACTTGGTTCCCGGCACTCACGCCCTCACTTCAGGAGGTCGATAAGGGGTACGGCCGCTCCGAACACCCGAGGACGACCAGCCCCGTGTCCCCCAGGTTCCTGCCCACCTTTGATCCGAGCCCGCTCGGCCTGCAGAGGCTCTACGCCCGCCTGCTGCTCGCGATGCTCGCCCCCTTGGCGCTGCTCCACGCCGCGCTGTGGGCCCTCGGTGCCACCACGCCGCTCGCCATGGCGCTCGAAGCGGCCATCGCGATCCTCGGCTGGCGGCTGCTGGTGTCCGCAAGCGAGCGGGGGCCAACCGGTCGGCCGATTGCCCCCGCCCTCGCGATGTGCGCGATCGGCCTCCTCGGCGTGGCCGCCGCCTTCGAGACAGGCGGTGTCGGCAGTCCGCAGGTGGTCTTGGTGATCGCCACGATCGCCTTCGCGGGTCTCCTGTTCGACGGCGCCACCTTGATCCGTCTCGCGTGCACTCTTGCCACCGCCTACATCCTCTTCGCGCTGGCCCTGCCCCGCGGCATCGCCACCGCGGCTCTGGAGACCCAGACGGGCTCCTCGTTCTTTGCCTGGCAGCGCCTGCCAGTCACGGAGCTTGCCGCGTTGGTGCAGAACGTGGTCTACCTCGGGCTGGCCGCCTACACGGCACACGCCGCCAAGGGTCGCCTCCATACGCAGTGGTCCCAAATGCAGCAGCGGGCACGTCGCGACGTGCTGACGCAGCTGCCGAACCGCCTCGGCTTCCACGAGGACTTGCTTCGCGTCCTGGAGCAGCCGGCGGCGATCGAGATCCCGATGGCCGTGCTCATGGTCGACCTCGACCACTTCAAGCAGGTCAACGACCGCTTTGGTCACGCGGTCGGCGACGACGTCCTGCGGCAGACGGGCTTCATCCTGCGCGAGACCGTCGGTCCGATGGACCACGTGGCGCGGCTCGGTGGCGAAGAGTTCGTCGTGGCCGCGATGGCCACCGACACCCACCACGCCCTCGACTTGGCGGGCCGCATCGTGCGCGCGTTCCGCACCCACGCGTGGCACCAGGTCCGGCCGGAGCTGAAGGTGACCTGCTCGGTGGGGATCGCCCTGCTGACGCCGGACGCCGTGCGCGCGGGGCCGCGAGCTGCCCTCACCCACGCCCTGGAGAAGGCAGACAGCGCGCTCTACCACGTGAAGGGCAACGGCCGCGACGGCTTCCACCTGGCCCCCGACCTGCCCTCCACGGCCCTGGCCGCCTCGGGCACGCCCCGCACCCTGTCACTCGATCGCGGACCCTCGGGAGCGCCAGGCGCCCGGTAGGATCCGGGCGTGGACTCCACGCCCGCGCGCACGCCGTCTTCGCCCTCGACCGGACGCACGCGACGTGACCTGTTGGCCGCGGGAACGGCCGCGGGGCTCACCGCGGCCGGCGTGCTGTGGTGGGACGGGCTCCTGGTGGGCGGCGGCCCGCGTGTCGAGCCGACGCCCCCGGGCACGGCCGCACGCGCCCTGGACCCGGCCCTCCAAGCGACGCTCGCTGCGGTGCAGGACCGGCTCCTGCCCACCACGCCCGACTCACCTGGCGCAGCCAGCACGAACACGATCGGCTACCTCGACGCCGCGATGGCTTCGCCCGACGTGCCGCAAGACACCAAGGATCTGGTTCGCCAAGGCGCCGCCCACGTGGATCGCAGCGCGCGCTGGTACCGAAAGAACCGCTTCCACGAGCTGACGGCCCTGCAGCAGGACGCCATCCTGCGCGGCCTGGAGCGCGACATCCGCATCGGCCTGCGCTGGCTGCGCGCGATGCTCGTCCTCACGCTCGAGGGCTTCCTCTGTGACCCCGTGCACGGCGGCAACCGCGACGAGGCCGCGTGGCGTTGGCTCGGTCACGTACCAGGACCGCCGCGCCCCACCACTCCGTACCTGCGCATGGACGACCTCGCCCGATGAGCGGGTACGACGTCATCGTCGTGGGCAGTGGCGCGGGTGGCTCGCCCGTCGCGGCCGTGCTTGCCGAGGCCGGCCATCGCGTTCTCGTGCTCGAGAAGGGCGGTCGCTACCAAGAGAGTGACTTCGTCAAGGACGAGATCGCGGTCGTGCGTCGCGGTGCCTTCACGCCGTCGGCCGATGCGGAGCCGATGGTCCAAGAGACCGTCGGCGCCGCGCAGGCCGGGAGCGGCGCCCCCACCTCGCTGTTCTGGAACGGCAGCCTCGTCGGCGGCAGCAGCGTGCTCATGAGCGGCTTCATGATGCGCATGAAGCCGTCCGATTTCCGTCAGCTCTCGTCGTTTGGCCCCGTGCAGGGCTCCAGTGTGACCGACTGGCCCATCGACTACGGCGAGCTCGAGCCTTGGTACGCCGAGGTCGAGCGGCAGGTCGGCCTCTCGGGCCGCGTGGTGCCGCATGGACGCCATCTGGCCGAGCCGCGCTCCACGCCCGGGTTCCCGCAGCCGCCGCTCACGGAGCACCCGCTTGCCCAGCGCGTGGACGCCGTGTGCGCGAGGCTGGGCCTCAACAGTGTGCCGCTCCCGCGCTCCGTGTTGTCGCGCGACGTTCCGGACGCCCCAGGCCAGGCGCGCCACGCGTGTGACTACAACGGCTACTGCGGCAGCTTCGGCTGCGCGGTCGGCGCCAAGGGCTCCGGCCTGGCGGCGTTCGTGCATCGCGCCGAAGCCACGGGTCGCTGCGACGTCATCTCCAAGGCCCGCGTGACGCGTCTGGAGACCGACGCCTCGGGCGCCGTGCGCGCCGCGCACTGGATCGACCGCGACGGACGCGCCAACCGCACGGAGGCTTCCGTCTTCGTCGTGGCCTGCCAGGCCCTCGAGTCCGCGCGTCTGCTCTTGCTCTCGCGCGGCCCCAAGCACCCGCGGGGCTTGGGCAACAGCAGCGGACAGGTCGGCCGTCACCTGCTCTTCTGCTCGTTCGGTGCGGGCTGGGGCGACTTCGCGCTGGCACGCGACCCGGCGCTCGCCAGCAGCGAGCCGTTCGTCAACCGCATCGTGCAAGACTGGTACTGGTACGACCCGTCCGACCCGCGCCGCCGCGCCGGACGCGACGACGTGCCGCCCGCGCCCGGGCTCGTGAAGGCCGGCACGCTCAACTTCCTGCGCGTGCACCCGAACCCCATCCTGGCCGCGGTCACGCAAGCGCTCTGGGACGAGCGGCCGGACTACGTGCCGCTGTGGGGCGCCGCGCTCAAGGAGCGCCTGCGCTGGTACTTCCACGACGTCATGCACCTGCGCTTCGAGACGTTCTCCGACTGGCTGCCCCACGACGGCTGCTGGATGCGCCTCAGCGACACCACGAAGGACAGGCTCGGTCTGCCCGTCTGCCACGTGCGCGCCGTCAACCACCCGCGCTCGCTGCAGGCCGTGCGGGACCTCGTGGCCCGCGGCGTCGAGGTGCTGGAGGCCATGGGCGCGCGCAAAGTGCGCACGCCGGACAGCTTCGGCGGGCCGAGCACCAACCTCATCGCGGGCACCTGCCGCTTCGGCGATGACCCGCGTACCTCCGTCCTGGACCGCGACTGCCGGGCGCACGACACGCCCAACCTCTGGGTGACCGACGGCAGCTTCATGCCGTCAGGTGGCTCGGTGCCCTACACGATGACGATCTACGCCAACGCCCTGCGCGTCGCCACGCGCATCCACGAGACGCTGGAGCGCGGTCGCTAGCCTCAGCGCAGGGCGTCGAGCAGATGCACGCGGTCGTCGGTCCAGGCTCGGCCCACCGCGGCGTCCTCGAACCCACGCGCACGAAGCGCTGCGACGTCCTCGTCGCGCCGCGCCACCACCACCCAGTGCGATCCGTTCGCCGTCTTCGTGACGGCGAGCGCGCCGTCAGCCCGGGCCGCCGCGCCCAGCACCGGCACCAGGTCGACGTACTGCGACGACACGTGGAAGGCGGCGAGGCCCCCGTCCGCGAGCACGCGTAGATCACCCTGCACGGCTTCCCGCGTGAGCAGGTGCACGGGCACGGCGTCCGACGAGAAGGCGTCCACGACCAAGAGATCGAAGCTGCCGGCGGGAAGATGCTCGAGCTCGCGCCGTCCGTCCCCCACCGTGGTCGTCACGGCCGCCTTCGTGTCGTGCACGAACGTGAACAGCTTCGGGTCGCTCGCGATGCGCACGACGGCTTCGTCGATCTCGATGACGCGAACGGACCAGCCTTCACGCGCATAGGCCAAGAGGGTCCCGGCTCCGAGCCCCACGATGCCGACACGCGGCGTCGGCGCGCGCGCCGCGAGATCCTCCATCACGTCGCCGATCGGTGTCGCGCGGCCGTAGTAGAGCGTGGGCAATCCCGGCTTGCGCTCGAGCTGGACGCCGTGGATCGTGCGCCCGTGCAGCAGGCGATGGTGCCCGCCCTCGTCGTACGACCCGTCGACGGCGAGCACCGTGTGGGTACCGAAGAACGTGCGCTCTCGCGCCACGACGTCGAAGTCCTCGTGCAGCGCGAGCGTGGGCAGGACCAGCAGGGCGGCGAGACCACCGAGCAGCGCAGGACGGCCAGCGAGCCAGAGCAGCAGCGTGGCCACCGTGGCGAGCACGACGAGCAGGAGGAACCCTACGGACTCCGCGCGCAGGCTCGCCGTCGCTTCGAACAAGGTGATCACGAGGGCCGCGCCCAGCACCAGCTTCAGCACGGCCGGCCACGCCGGTCGCGGTGCCATCACCCCCGTGGTCGGATGGATGCCGCGCACGGCCACCACGCCGAAGAGGAGCAACGGCAGCTCGTACGGGCCGTTCAGGCACCAGGGCGCCAGCAGACCGACACCGAGACCACCCAGCGCGCCGCCGATGGCGGTGGCGAGGTACCAGCCTGTCGCGCGCGCCGGGTCGTCCGGACGGCGACGGGCCAGGGCGCCCCACAGGTCCAGGCTCGCGGCCAGGACGAACGCGAGGAACACGAGCAGCTGCACGGGCATCCACTCCGTGCGCTCGGCCAACAGGAGGCCCGCGACAACCACGGCCAGCGGCACCACGCTGCGTCCCGCCAGCGTGACCAGACCCTCCGCCCGCGGCACGAACGCGAGGATCGAGGCCAGCAGGAACAGGCCGAGCGGCACGACCCACAAGAGCGGTACCGGTGCGAGGTCGGTCGTGATGTGTGCCGTGACGGCGAGGAAGAGGCCACTGGCCAGTGCCGCGCGCAGCACGAGGCCCCACGTCTCGCGCGGCCAGCGCAGTCCCGGCTCGCGCTCGATGGGCGCGGAGGCCCGCGCGCGGGGCCACGCCATCACGGCGACGCACGCCACGACGACGGCTGCGAGCGGACCCCACACGCTCACGAGCGCACGCACCCCGAACGCGGGCTCGAGCAGCGTCGGATAGAGCAGCAAGGCGGCGAGGCTGCCCGCACTCCCCCACGCGACGAGGCGCCAGGCCCGCTCGGGCGCGCCGCCGCGCTCGACGAAGGCGCGATGCAGCAGCGGCGTCGTCACGGCCAAGGCAGTGACCAAGGGACCCAAACCCAGCGCGAGCGTGCCGACGAGCCACAGCGCGGGATCGTCCTGCGCCCCTGGTGCGCCCCACGTGCGCCACGTGAACACGGCATTGGCGATCGCCAGCCCGAGGAGCACCACGAGGCCGGGCCGTCGCCACGCCGGTCGGCGCGCCAGCGTGTGGGCCAGGGCCTGTGCCAGCAGGTAGAGCGTCTGGAACACCACGAGCGAAGCGGCCCACACCGCGGGTGTCCCGCCCAGGCGCGGGAGCAGGCGACGGCCTGCCAGCGGCTGCACGGCGAACACGAGGAACGCGGCGAGCGCGACCAGCAGCTCCGTGCGCGTCGGTCGACGCCGGGCGGCCGGCGCGCCCTCGGGCCTCATCGGGGCCCGACCTCGGGCGCGGGACGCGGTGGCGTGCGCGGGACCTGCGCGGCGGGTGCGACCTCCGACGCAGGGCCTGCATGCACCAGCTGGTCGTCGAAGAAGATGTGGGGCCGGAACGCCTTCACGATGGGCGCCTTGCGCACACCGCCCAGGAAGAAGCACTCGTCGATGCGCACGCCCAACGCGTGCAGCGTGTTCACGACGCGCTCGTGGCTCACCGAGTCGCGCGCCGTGATCAGGGCGGTGCGCACCGGGCAGTCTTCGGGCGGAAACCGCTCTTGGATGCGACAGAGCGCCCGCAGGAACGGCAGGAACGGACCGGCCTCCATCGGCTCGGAAGCCCGCGCGGCCTCGTTCGCCTGGAAGGCCTCGAGGCCTTCGCGCTGGTACAGCTCCTCGCTGGCCGACCCGAAGAGCACGGCATCGCCGTCGAAGGCGACGCGCACTTCGCCCTCGTGGCTGCTCGTCGCAGGTACGGGGAGGATCTTCCCGGCCGCGAAGCCGGCTTGCAGCGCACGCACGACGTCGGCGTCCTCGGCCGACAGGAACAGATCGCAGCTGAACGCCTCGAGGTAGTCGGCCACGGGCCGGCCGCGTGTGAACGCGGCGCGCGTGATGGGTAGCCCGAGCGCCTCGATGCTGTGCCGCGTGCGCAGCCCCGTGTCGGCGCTGTTGCGCGACACGATGACCACCTCGACCAGGGTCTCGCCCAGCCGCTCGTTGATGCCGAGCAAACCCTTGACCAAGGGATACCCCGTGCCGGGCGTGAGCGGCACCCGCTGGTTCTCGATCTGGTAGCGGGTGTAGGCCTCGACGCCCTCGCTCCGGAACACCTCGTGGGCCTCGGACAGGTCGAAGAGCGCCCGCGTGCTGACGCCGACCACCAGCTTGTCGTCGAGGCTGTAGGCCATGCCGGGATGCTACCCGCGCAGCTGCCCTGGGAACACGCAGACAAGGGCGCGTGGACGTCGCTTCTAGCGGAGTGCGACCGCCGCACATCGGGTCGTCAGGGCGACGGTAGCGCGCCAGCATCGGCGACGACTCGTGGTCTGTTCACTCGAGGAGCCGATGCTGGTGCGGGACCGAGCATCTGACGAGCAGCACCATCGCATGCAGGGGAGGTGAGCGCCCGCGTGCTACCCCCTCCCGGCCTCGGGCATGATGGCTCCATGCATGTAGGTGCCCTGTACGTCCGTCTCGAGATCCCCGCGGCCCGTTCCCTCAAGGACAAGCGGCAAGTCGTGCGGTCCGTGCTCGACCGCGCCCGGTCGCGCTGGCACCTGGCCGCTGCCGAAGTCGATGACAACGACCTCAGGCAAGTGGCCTCTCTGGGCTTTGCCAGCGTGGCCAACACGGCCAGCGCGGCCCGGGCCCCGCTCGAGACCGTCTTGGAAGCACTCCGCGTTCACCCGATCGCACGCCTGTTGGACCACGAGCTGGACGTCACGTGATCCGGGCCACGCAGGTCGGGCGCGGACGTACGATGGCGCCATGGCGCGTGGCCGAGCCCAGCTCCTGATCGCCGCCCTGGCCTTCTTCGCCCTGGCCCTCACCGCGTGCGGCGGCACTTCCTCGTGGACCTGGACCTGGGTCAGCGGCGACGGCAACACCACCGTCGACGCCTCCTACGACGGCACCGCCAAACCCCTCGCCTTCACCTACCCCATGTCCCCCCCCGAAACCGCCGCCGACTGGTAACCCCTGCCTTCCTTGCCTTCGGCTGTGGCTCTTTGCCTTGCGAACCGCTCCTACGCAGTGGCCGCGTGGGTCTTCAAGGGCCGCGCACGATCGCGGCTCCATGCCCCGCTCGATAGCGGTCGGGTCGTCAGGACGACGGCGCCGCCAAGCGATCCGCGACGACTCGTAGCCGAGCTACTCGAGGAGCGGATCGCGCCGGCGCCGCCGAGTCCTGGCGAGCCGCGCCCCCATCGACAGGGGCCACTCCCGAAAGAGATGGTGGCTAGGGCCGGGATTGAACCGGCCACCTCCTGATTTTCAGTCAGGCGCTCTACCAACTGAGCTACCTAGCCATACCGACGCGCCATCCTCGGGACCCCTGAGCGGCGGACAAGTCTTTTCCGTGGCCGAACACCCTGACGCCGGAGGGTGCGGGCCGATTGGACGCCGCGGCAACATCGGGGCTAGGATCCGCCGCGAGGGATGGCCCTCCGGACGCTTGTCCACGCCGGCCGCCCGCACCGCGTACCCCTTGAGGTGCCTGTCCCCTTCGAGGTCGTGAGGCGGCCCCCTGGCCGTGACGACCCTGCTGTCGCTCGAATCCTGCCGCTGGCCCGTCCTGTCGCGCCCGCCCCATCATGAGGATCAGTCGATGACCAACGACGATGTGCCCACGCCGTCGAGCCCTGCCCGCATTTCCATCCGCGTCGGAGACGATGCGTTCCATGTGGAGGGTCCGGAAGAGGTCGTGGAGCGAGCGATGCAGCGCTGGCTTGCTCGTATCGATCGCATGGCCCGCAACAACGGCTTCGGTCCCCTGCTGGCCGACGACCTCGGCGCGCTGGGACTCGTGAACACGGCCGACGCCCCCGAGGCCCCCGCCCCAGCCGGCCCCCTGCCGCTGTCGACCTGGTACCAGGAGCGGCTGGTCCACCCCGAAGGCAAGCGCGGCATGGTCCAGGACCACGTGCTGCTGTTCGTCTACCACGTCACCCAGGTGCTCGGTGCGGCCGCGGCCACGACGAACGACATCCGCAACGGCTTCGATGCGCTGGAGATGAAGCAGCCCAACGTCCCGGTGGTCGTCTACGGCCTCAAGAACAAGGGCATGCTCGACCCGGCCGACCAGTACGCGGCGTACACGCTGACGCCTGCCGGACGCCACTACATCGAAGAGCGCTACAGCCTCGTCCGCCACGGCTGAGCCGCGCCGCGGCAGGGGTCAGGAGACGACGCGCGCGACGTCCTTGCGGATCTGCGCCACCAACGCACCCACGTCGGGGAAGCGCTGCTCCTCCCTGAGGTGGCGCACGAAGGCGACCTCCAGGACCTCGCCGTAGAGGTCGCCCGCAAATCCCGGCAGGTGCACCTCGAGCTTGAGCGGTGCGTGCGCGGCGCCCGCATCCACCGTGGGGCGTCGCCCCAGGTTGGCAACGGCGCGATGCCACTCGCCTCCGGCCACGCGGGCTCGCACCTCGTACACACCGGCAGGCGGCAAGACGACGTTGCCCGTCTCGACGTTGGCGGTGGGAAACCCCAGCTGACGCCCACGTCCATCGCCGCGCACGACGGGCCCTGCCACGTCGGCCGGCCGGCCCAAGAGCCTCTCGGCCGTGGCGAGGTCACCCGACTCGATGGCGTCCCGGATTCGTGTCGAGGACACGGGGCGCCCATCGAGGAGCACGGCGGGCGCTTCCTCGACCACGACCCCGAGGGCCTCCGCGTGCGGACGGACCGCGGTGAAGGTACCGAGCCCTCCGTGGCCGAAGTTGCCGTTGTAGCCAAACAGCAGCGCCGACAGACCCAGCCGTGCGACGAGGATGTCGTCGAAGAAGGCCTGCCAGGTCAGGGCACGCAGGCTCTCGTCGAAGGGCAGCACGACGGCGACGTCCACACCCAGGCGCGCCAAGCCCTCGAGCCGCCGCGGCAGGGCGACGAGCGGGCGCGGCGGCGCGCCGCGGATCACGGCCATGGGGTGCGTCGCGAACGTCACGACGAGGCGCTCGCCCCCCGTTCGCTCCCCGAGGCGCCCGAGCTGCTCGATCAGGGCGACGTGTCCCCGGTGCAGCCCGTCGAAGGTCCCGACGGTCACGGTGGGGCGGCGCAACGCGGCCGCATCGAGGCCCTCGAGACCGTGGAGCGTTCGCACCGCGATCAGGCGCGGCCGGAGCCGTCCTTCGCGGCGTAGGCCGCGCGGAAGGCCTGCAGCTGGTCCTCGACCTCGGCGCGCGCCGTGGGAGTCATGCGATCGGGGAACATCACGCCTTCGAGGTGGTCGTGCTCGTGCTGGAAGACCCGGGCCGGGAAGTCCTCCAAGTCGCGCTCGTGCAGCCGGCCGTCGAGGTCGCGGTAGCGCACCCGGATCCGCTCGGCCCGGACGACGGGGCCGTAGAGGCCAGGAAGCGAGAGGCAGCCCTCGTCCCCTTCGACCTCGCCGTGGCGCTCGAGGATCTCGGGATCGACGACCACCTCCTCGTCACCCGGGGCGCCCGACGGGCAGACCAGCATCACGCGGCGCCCCACGCCCACCTGCGGCGCGGCCAAACCGACGCCCTTGAGGCGGAACATCACGCGGCGCATGGCGGCGACGACGGAGCGCAGCTCCTCGTCCACGCTGCCGACCGGGCTCGCGGGCCGGGTCAGGACGGGATCAGGCCAGTACACGATGTCGAGCGCCATCGGCGGCAGTGTACCGCTGGGAAGGCAGCGGGCCCTCTCGCGGCGCGGCATGCACGGCCCGGCCCGCGGAGGACCGCGGTCGGGGGGCCTCTTCGGCGCCGATTCTGGCTACCCTTGGGCCCCGCCCCATCTCGGAGACCCCATGGCCGTCGGCGACATCAAGGTGAAGGCCCGCGAGGCCTTGAAGCGCAAGCAGTACGAGCTCTCCACGGAGATGTCGCAGGAGTACCTCGGTCTCCAGCCGGACGACGAGGAGGCCATGTCGATCTTCTTCCAGGCCGCCCGCAAGCTGCGGGAGACCCGGGGCAAGAGCCTCTTCGGCGGCATGCTCTCCAAGGTGTCGGCCGGCGCGAGCAAGGACCCTCGCAAGCGCATGGCCTCGTGCCTGCGCGCACTGGCGAAGAACCCCGAGGACAAGAGCGCCTGCATGACGCTCGGCCAGGCGTGCTTGGACGCCAACGCGTTCGGGAGCGCCGTGGTCGCCTTCCAGCAGGCGGCCGAAGGCGAGGAGAAGGACCCCGAGCCCTACAAGCGACTGGGTGAGGCCTTGGGCCGTCGCGGTCGCCTGCCCGAGGCGCTCGATGCCCTCTCGCGCGCGATCCAGATCGCCCCCCGCGACCAGGAGGCGATCAAGCTGCGCAAGAACCTCGCCGCCGAGGGCGCGCTGAAGGTCGCCGGCTACGAGACGGCCCAGTCCAGCCGCGACCTCATCAAGGACAAGGACGTGGCGCGCCAGCTCGAGAGCGAGCAGCGGCTGCAGATGACACCGGAACACGCAGCGTCCGAGCTCGAGCAGGTGCAAGAGCGCCTCGCCGAGAACCCGGGCGACATGAAGCTGCTGCTGCGCGCAGGCGACTTGCTGCTGCAGCAGGGGCAGCGCGAGGCCGCGCTCACCTCCTTCGAGAAGGCCTTGGCCCAGGACCGCGGCAACTTCGACCTCTCCGTGCGCGTCGGCGACCTCAAGCTCCAGCCCTTGAAGGAGGCTGCGGCACGAGCTCGCGAGGCCGCGCGCCAAGCACCGGGAGACGCCGCCCTCCAAGCCGCTGCGGCGCAGGCGATGAAGCCGCTGATCGAGGCGAGCCTCGTCGAGTACGGCCGGCGCGTGAAGG
Organism: Planctomycetota bacterium; assembly: GCA_020631815.1. Classification (GTDB taxonomy): domain Bacteria; phylum Planctomycetota; class PLA2; order PLA2; family JAEUHO01; genus JACKGW01. The sequence goes on from JACKGW010000003.1 coordinate 244,243, forward strand.
AGCACCCGCTCGACCTCACCGAGCACTTCCGCCTCGGTCAGTGGCTGCTGCAGGCCGAGCGCGTGGACGAGGCCCTGGCCGAGTTCCAGCAGACGGTCCGCGACCCCAACCTGAAGGTGCGCAGCCTCCGCTTCCAGGCCAAGTGCTTCGAGTCGAAGGGCATCCTCAACCTCGCGGCCAAGAAGCTGGAGGAGGCGGCCCAGTCCTTCCCCGGCCTCAACACCCCCGCGGCCAAGGAGGTCCACTACGACCTCGCCGACCTCTTGGCCCGGATGGACCGCGGGCCCGAGGCCCGGGACATCTTCGAGCGCATCGTCGAGGAGGACGCCTCCTACCGCGACGTGCTCCAGCGCCTCTCGGACCTCTCCAGCACGGCCTGACCCGGCAAGCCGGCCTCCGCCGTGGGCCCGGGGCCTGCGGTGGCCAGGCCGGAGCCCGCCCGGCGCGCCCCCGACCGCTCGGGCATTTCGTGGACCCCGCCGGGCCCCATGCCAACCTCGTTGGCTTCCCGGCGGGGTGCCGGGACCACGTCGTTCAAGACCCAGACCGGGAGCGCCCAGCCGTGCCGAACTCCGCCTCCGCGAAGAAGCGCGTTCGTCAGACCGATGACCGCACGCTGCGCAACAAGGACCGCCGTGGTGCCGTGCGCGGCAGCGTCAAGCGCTTGGAAGCCGCCATCGCCGCAGGCGACAAGGCCGCGGCCCAAGCCGAGCTGACGACCACCTACCAGGCCATCGACAAGGCCGCGAAGAAGCGCGTCATGCACCCCAACACCGCAGGCAACACGAAGGCTCGCCTCGCCCGCCGCGTCAACGCGATCAAGTAGCGGTTGTCTCTGACGGGCGGGCTCGGGTGGCTCGCCTTGCCCGCCGTGTGAACGCCATCAAGTAGGGATCAGCCCCGGACGCGATCTGCAACGCGTCCCAACGCCTCGCAGGCGAGATCGACGTCACGGTCGGTGACGGCGTAGGAGATGCGCACGTGGCCCGGGCGGCCGAAGCCCGAGCCCGGCACCACGAGCAGGCGCTCCTCCAAGCAGGCCTTCACGAAGTCCACGTCGTCCATGCCCTCGCGAGGGATGCGGGGGAACAGGTAGAAGGCACCCTCGGGGCGCACGCACGCGTAGCCGTGTCGCTGGAGGGCTTCGAGCAAGCGCAAGCGCTTGGCCGCGTAGCCCGCGAGATCCACCTTCACGTCGAGAAGTCCCTCGACAAGACGCTGCTGCAAGGCCGGGGCGTTCACGAAGCCCAGGATGCGGTTGGTGAACGTGAACGCACCGACCAGCTGCGCGGCGTCGGGGCGCTCCGGGTTCACGGCCACGTAGCCGATGCGCTCTCCGGGCAGCGCCAGGTCCTTCGAGAACGACGTGACGTGGATCGTGTCCGCGTAGTGACGCACGGGCCACGGCACGTCGACATCGTCGTAGGTGATCGCCCGGTACGGCTCGTCGGAGATCAGGTAGATCGGGCGGCCGTGCTCTTCGCTGCGACGCGTGAGGACCTCGGCCAGCGCATCGAGGTCTTCGGCGGGGTAGACGACGCCCGTCGGGTTGTTGGGCGCGTTCACCAAGACCGCCCGCGTGCGCGGCGTGATCGCTGCATCGATGGCCTTGGCATCCGGACGAAAGCGCTCGTCGGTCTGGACCAGCACCATCCGACCGCCGTGGTTGGTGATGTAGAAGCGGTACTCGACGAAGAACGGGGCGAGGACGATGACCTCGTCCTCGGGGTCGAGCAGCCCCTTGAAGATCACGTTCAGGCCCCCACCCGCGCCCACCGTCATGACGACGTCGTCGCCGCGGTAGCCAACGCCCGTGCGGCGCGCCAGGTGCGCGGCGACGGCCGCACGGGTGGAGGGGTAGCCCGCGTTGGGCATGTAGCGGTGCGTGCCCGCGTCCGGCGAGGCGGCCAGCTCGCGCAGCCGCTCGACGACGGCCGCGGGCGGCTCGACCACGGGGTTGCCCAACGAGAGGTCGGCCACGTTCTCCGCGCCGAGGCGGGCCTTGAGGCGCACGCCTTCCTCGAACATGCGACGGATCCAGGACGCGCCTGCCTGCGCGTCTGCCACGGCTCGGCTGATGCTCATCCGCGCACGGTACCCGCCCCGCGCGCTGGGCACGACGGCGCGCGGGGCGCGGAGCCTCCGCGACGCCCGGCGAGCGCCTCTAGACGGCGTCCGGCGTGCCGCGGGCCCGGAGCAGCTGGTTGGTGTGGCGCAGCGGATGCATGACGGCGTGCTCCAGCATGGCGTCCACGCAGTAGGCGGGGCCCCAGGGTGCGGGGAAGACCTCGAGCTCGCCCGTCTTGCCGTCCACGTCCTTCAGCGGACCGTCCCAGCGCTCCAGCACGTGCTCGACGTACGCGTCGAGACGTCCAGCCACGTCGTCGGGTACCGCGTCTACGCCCGGGTCCGGGAGGCCCAGGACGCGACAACACCAGAGCAGATAGCCCCGCGCGGCTCGCAGCACGTGCGACAGCAGCGCCTCGAGGCTCGCGCAGTCCGGGTCGTCACTGGCCGGGAGGCGGACCCCGTCTGCGGCTGCCGCCCGCCAGACCTCGACGAAGCGACGAAGCTCGCGCTCGTGAAGTGCCACGAGGGCGCGGGCGCCTCCCCATCGATAGCCGTCGTGCCGTCGTTCCATGGGCGCAGCGTAGACCGCTGGTCGTCGGATGCGCTACTCGTCGGTCCAGATCCGCGCGTAGCGGTACGGCGCCTCCAAGCAGAGCGTCATCATGGCGGTGCTGTAGACGCGCCCGCCGTCGGGCCCCCACGGACCGACCGGATCCCAGGATCCGCGGAACAGGCAGGCATCGGTGTCCTGGCGCTGCGTGTCGACGAGCGCCTTCTGGAGCGCCGCGTTCCACGTGGCCCAGGCATCGCCACCCACCTGGTGCAGGGCCTCGGTGGCGAAGTGCCAGTAGGCCATGTCGATCGAGCCGTCGATGAGGTTCCAGACCGGGAGGTGGTCCAAGCACAGCTTGACGCCCTTCTGGATGATCTCGCTCTTGGCCGGATGTTCGCGCCCGTAGATGCGCATCAGGACGCCCACGGCGGTCATCGACTCGGAGCGCTCGGCAGGGAAGCGGTCGACCAGGCCGGCGGGGCGTGCAGGCCCCGTGCCACGCTGGACGTAGCCGACGCGGCCCGTCTCCATGTCGGTGGCCTTGTCGAGCCAGTTGCGTATGCCGTCGACGGTGGGCGTGTCCTCGAGCACCAACGGAGCGGGTCGACCGCTCGCGATGGCCGCGGCATTGATCGTGCGCGCTGACATGACGACGCTTCCCATCCAGCCGGTGATCGACGTGTCGTTGTCGCCGGGCTGGATGCCGTAGCGCCATGCAAAGTACGGGTTGCGCGCTTGGGCGATGAACTCGACCGCACGTTGGGCTGTCCACTTGAAAATCGGGCTCTCGGTCATGCCATAGGCCTCGACCATGGCGAGGGATGCGGCGGCATGGTTGTAGCCGTACTGCTGGCTGGAGCGCGCGCCGAAGCAACCCTCCGGATCCTGCACGTCCTTGAGGTACTTGAGACCCCTGCCGACGGTCTTGGCGTACTCGTGGTCACCGCGGTTCGTGTAGCCCGCTCCCAAGTACGCAGAGAGCGCCAGTCCCGTGACGCCGACGTCGTACAGCGGCTTGCCCTGGCCATCGATCGGTTGCTCGTCCGTCGACGGCTTGCCATCGCACCAGTGATGGAAGCCGCCCGCCTCCCAGCGACCGTCGGGTGACTGGTGGGCGGCGAGCCAACGCAGCGCCCGGTCGATGGCCACGTCCGCTCGCGGGTCGCGCCCCGACATCTGGTGGCGCACCGTGTCGCGGCCCAGGCCGCTCCGAGTGGGGAACGGCTGGCGAGGGCCCAAAGGCCAACGGTCCGGCGGCCCCTCGAACGGAAAGTCCTCACCGTGGGTCGGTTCCTCGGGCGGTTGGCCGTCCCTCGCCGGCGGGGGCGGATCATCGTCGTCGGCGGCGGCGGCGCGAATCCAGCTGCTTCCGACGCCACCGGGCCCGTCGTCGGCCCCTGGGCCGCTGCTGCCCACCAGGACGAGAAGTCCCAGCACCATCAGTCCGTACGGCAGAGCCGACGCTCTCGAGGTCGTGGCGCGATCGTCCATGGCAGCACCCCTTCTCGGGTGCCACGCGGGTCGGACGTGCGCACCCGGAACCAGCTGACCGCGGGGCCCGGACACAGCGCCGCCGCGGAGTCTCCACGGGGGTGAACGCACGTTCGCCGCCCGGGTTCATCCCGGGCGACGGGGCGGTTTGGTGACGACCTACGAACGCTCAGCGCGTGCCGCGCGCCCGGTCGTAGCGGTAGTGGGCCTCGAGGCACATGGCCATGAGGGCGGTGCTGTAGACACGGCCACCGTCGGGGCCCCACGGCCCGACCGGGTCCCAGGAGCCCTTGAGCTGGCAGTACTCGGTGTCGCGACGCTGGCTGTCGACGATGGCCTTGTCCATGGCCACCTTCCACTTGTCCCAGTGCTCGCCACCGACCTGGAACATCGCAAGCGTGGCGTAGTACCAGTAGTACATGTCGATGCTGCCGTCGGACTCGTTCCATGTAGGCAAGCGGCTCGCACACAGCGCCGCACCCTGCTGGATGGCGTCGCTGCCTCGCACGTCCTCGCCCCCGAAGATGCGCGCCAACATGGCCACGCTGGTCATCGACTCTGACTTCTCGGCGGGGAATCGGTCAAGCTGGTCATGCGGCCGAGCAGGTCCCTTGCCCCGCATCAGATAGCCCACCCGGCCGGTCGCCGGATCGGTGACGGACTCGACCCAGCTCCGGATACCGGCGATCGCTGACCCGTCCACGGCAAGCGGCTCGGGGCTGCCCTGCGCCCGCGCATGCGCGTTGACAAGCCTGGCGCTCCCGAAGGTCAGCATCATTGAACCCGTGACCGAGGTGTCATTGTCGCCCGGCTGGATGCCGTAGCGCCACGCGAGGTCGGGGTTGCGAGCGAGTGCGGCGAAGTCAAGCGCGCGCTGGGCAGACCCCTTGAAGATCGGGCTGCCGGTCATGCCGTACGCTTCGACCATCGCCAACGCGGACACGGCATGGTTGTAGATGTACTGCTGTGTGAGACGTGGCCCGAAGCAGCCCTCCGGATCCTGCACGTCCTTCAGGTACTTGAGCCCGCGTGACACGGTCCGCGCGAACTCGTGGTCGCCACGGTTCGTGTAGCCAGCACCCAAGAAGGCGCACAGCGCGAGGCCGCTGACGCCGACGTCGTACATCCGCTTCCCCGCCCCGTCGGCAGGCGACTCCGAGGCAGCTCGTTCAAGATCACACCACTCGTGGAAGGTCGCTGCGTCCCACCCCCCGCCGCCCGCCTGATGCGCGGCCAGCCAAGAAAGTGCGTGCTCCACGGCTTGCTGGGACGCCGCACCACCCGGTTCGTTCCCGCCGGCTGGCACCTGCCGGGACGGGAAGGCCGACCGCGCGCGCTCTCGCATGGGGAACGGAATCGGGGGCCACTTGATGGGTCCGGCGTGTGGCAGATCCTCGTCGAGCCGCGCGAGCTCGTCGAGAGGGGTCGATACGCCAGGAGCTCGAGCGGCGGCCCGCGGGCCACCCCGGGACTCGTCCGGTTCGGAGGCTCGGTCCGGCGCGGGTTCGAGTGGACCCACCGGCTGACCGCCGGCGCGTGGAGGCACCGTGGGCGCCGATGGGCCGCGCAACCACGCGTGCGCCACGGCGCCGAGCGCGATCCCGGCGACCAGCAGTAGGGCACTTCGTACCGCACGACGTGTGGCTCGGGAATCCATCCGCGTCCTGCCTCCCTGTGGCCGGCGAGCGTAGACGACAAGCGGGGCGCGTTGCCATCGCAACGCGCCCCGCACGGTGTTCGCTCGAGTCAGGAGCGCTACTTCGTGCCTGCGACCCGCTCGTACCGGTAGTACACCTCGAGGCACATGGCCAGTACCGCGGTGCTGTAGACGCGTCCGCCATCGGGGCCCCAAGGACCGATCGGGTCCCACGAGCCCTTGAACTGGCAGTAGTCGGTGTCGCGACGCTGGCTGTCGACGATGGCCTTGTCCATGGCCACCTTCCACTTGTCCCAGTGCTTGCCGCCCACCTGGAACATCGCAAGCGTTGCGTAGTACCAGTAGTACATGTCGATGCTGCCGTCGGACTCGTTCCACGTCGGGGGCAGCTTCGAGCACAGCTCGGCGCCCTTCTTGATGGCGTCGCTCTTGTCGACGTCCTCGCCGCTGAAGATTCGCGCAAGCACGCCCACGCCGGTCATCGACTCCGACCGCTCGCCGGGGAACTTGTCGATCAGCTCCTGCGGACGAGCCGGGCCCGTGCCGCGGGTGAGGTAGCCGACGCGGCCCGTGTTGAGGTCCGTGACCTTGTCGAGCCAGGTCTTGATGCCGTCGAACGCGCCTTCATCCACGCTGAGCGGAGCGGCCTTGCCCGCCTCGATGGAGTACTTGTTGACCAGCTTGGCGCTCTTCAGCGCCATCATCATCCAGCCCGTCACCGAGGTGTCGTTGTCGCCCGGCTTGATGCCGTAGCGCCATGCGAAGTACGGGTTGCGAGCCAGCGAGATGAAGTCCAGCGCACGCTGGGCAGGGCCCTTGAAGATCGTGCTGCCGGTCATGCCGTAGGCTTCCACCATGGCCAGCGAGGCCGTGGCGTGGTTGTAGATGTACTGCTGCGTCGAGCGCGGACCGAAGCAACCCTCGGGGTCCTGGATGTCCTTCAGGTACTTGAGGCCGCGCGACACGGTCCGCGCGAACTCGTGGTCTCCGCGGTTCGTGTAGCCCGCGCCGAGGAAGGCGCACAGCGCCAAGCCGCTCACGCCGGCGTCGTACATCGTCTTGCCGGCACCGTCGGAGCGCTGTCCCTCGGCCGCGGGCTGCTGGTCGCACCAGTTCATGAAGCCGGCCGCCTCCCATCCGCCGTTGCTGCCCGACTGGTGGGCGGCAAGCCACTTCAGCGCGTCTTCGACGGCGTTCTCGCTTCGCTTGCCGCCGCCTCGGCGACCACCACCGTCGTTGTTGCCACCGCGTCCGCGGCCCCAGGAACCGCCCCCACCGCCACCGATGCCGATGTTCGAGTTGGTGTTCAGGCCCTCGAAGGGTGCGTCCGAGAGGCCGGTGTCGTTCCCCAGGATCTCGTTGGTCGGAAGGTCGTTGTCGGTCTCGGGGACGTCGACCTCCGGCTCCGGGATGTCGACGGGGATCGGCGTGTCCACCAGGTCCTCGATGTCGTCCTCGACCTTGTCGTCTTCCGGCGGGATCTCGTCGGGCGGCTCGTCCGTCATGGTCGCCGTCACCAACGGCGGGGTCGCCGGCTCCGGCTCGCTGGTATCGAGCGCAAGCAGCAGAGCGCCCACGAGGACGTGCAGCGCAATGCTGATCATCCACCAAGGTGCTTCCTTCAATGCACCACGCAGCTGCTCGTCGAACGTTGCCTCCGTGGTGAAGGCATACGGGTAGCTGGACCGTTCCTGTCGTGTCATCGCAAGCACCTCCTCCGGGCGCCACGCGGGTCATCGCGGCTTCCCGGTCACGTACGCCCGTCGCTCCCCTGCGCAGGAAGAGCGCCACTCGGGCGGGAGTGCGAAGGCTTGTCTTCGCGTCTCCGTCTAGTGCAACGGAGAGGCCGCGCGGTGGTTCACCGCCACTCGGGCACGCACGGGACCACGTGTCCCAACGCCGCCAGCGCATGGGTCTCCGCCTCGCCGCCACGCACCGTACGATTGGAGGGAACGGGCGTCAGGACGGCACGGGACGCCAGGTAGTGGATGCCGTCTGGATCGAGTGGGAAGGGCCCCTTGCCGCGGCCCGCGCGAAGCGAGGCTCGGCGGATGCGCTCTGCAGCCTTCAGCGCACGTAGGGACAGATGTTCGGCCCAGGGTTCGTGCGTCGCCGCGCCACTGACGGTGGACATGCGTTCCCGCACTAGGTACGAGACGCACTCGAGACCACGCTTGGCCGGGCTGACGAAGATGGCGCTGCCCGTCAGCTCGTAGGCCCGGACGAGAGCCAAGGTGGCAGCGGCTTGCGCGTAGGCAGTCCTCGCACCCGGCACGCCAAAGCCTCCGTCGGGACCCTGCGCGTCCTTCAGGTACTTGAGGCCACGCATGACCGTCCGCGCAAACTTGTGATCCCCGCGAGGCGTGTACCCGGCGTCGAGGAAGGCACAGATCGCGATGCCCGTGACGCCTAGGTCGCCCGTGCCGGGCTCGGCGGCTTCCCAGCTACCGTCCCAACGTGACTGGTGCGCTGCGAGCCACACCAGCGCCTCGTGCACGGCGAGGGACTCCGTGCACGGCGGGCCGGGTCGCGGATGGGCACCTGGCCTGCTCCACGCAACTGCCGACGAAGGCGCGGGCAGCCAGCCGCTGCCCGCGTCGTCTCCTGGGCGCCTCGCGACCGTCGACTCGACGATGTCGATGTTCAACGCGAGATCCTCGTGGGCGTTCTCCGTGGGTGGCACTTGTGACAGGGGTATGGGGAGGACCCAGGGCGCCCCCAGGTCCTCCTTGGAGCCAACGGGCACTTCCACCAGCGGCATGACCTGGACAACCGGCTCGGGCGCTGTGGTCTCGCGTCCCGAGGTCACGACCACGGCACCTACCACGATCGCCAGGACGACGGCGTGCGCTCCGACGCTCGCGAGCCACCACGGCGCACGCGGGTTCGCACATGTGGGATGGCGCCCCCGAACGGCGTATTGCTTCCTGGCAGCAGGACGGACGTGACGCATCGCGTCGGTCGCTCCACGAGCAGCTCACGCGCCGCACGGTGGCGCGCTGCGCTACGGAACGCGCGCGGCACCCGCGGGTTCGTCCGCTGCGGGAGAGCACCGCAGCGGGCAACGATGGCCAAAACGTGAAGCGGGGCGCATCGCCTTGCGGCAACGCGCCCCGCGCAGGAGCGAGAGTGGGCTTCGAGCTACTTCGTGCCGAACACGCGGTCGTAGCGGTAGAAGACCTCGAGGCACAGGGCCAAGATCGCCGTGCTGTACACGCGGCCACCGTCCGGACCCCAGGGACCGATCGGGTCCCACGAGCCCTTGTACTGACAGTAGTCGGTGTCCTTGCGCTGGGTTTCGACCATGGCCTTTTCCATGGCGGCCTTCCACTTGTCCCAGTTCTTGCCACCGACCTGGAACATCGCGAGCGTCGCGTAGTACCAGTAGTACATGTCGATGCTGCCGTCGGACTCGTTCCACGTCGGGGGCAGCTTCGAGCAGAGCTCGGCGCCCTTCTTGATGTTCTCGTCCTTGCCCGGGTCCTCGCCCATGAAGATGCGAGCGAGCATGCCCACACCGGTCATCGACTCCGACTTCTCACCGGGGAACTTGTCGATCAGCTCCTGCGGACGAGCGGGGCCCGTGCCGCGGGTGAGGTAGCCGACGCGACCCGTGTTGAGGTCCGTGACCTTGTCGAGCCAGGTCTTGATGCCGTCGAACGCGCCGTCGTCCATGGACAGCGGAGCGGGCTTGCCCTGATCGATGGCGTCCTTGTTGATGAGCTTGGCGCTCTTGAGCGCCATCATCATCCAGCCCGTCACCGAGGTGTCGTTGTCGCCGGGCTTGATGCCGTAGCGCCACGCGAAGTACGGGTTGCGGGACAGCGCGATGAAGTCCAGCGCACGCTGGGCCGGGCCCTTGAAGATCGGGCTGCCCGTCATGCCGTAGGCTTCCACCATGGCCAGCGAGGCCGTGGCGTGGTTGTAGATGTACTGCTGCGTCGAGCGCGGGCCGAAGCAGCCTTCCGGGTCCTGGATGTCCTTCAGGTACTTGAGGCCACGCGACACGGTCTTGGCGAACTCGTGGTCGCCGCGGTTCGTGTAGCCAGCACCGAGGAACGCGCAGAGCGAGAGGCCGCTCACACCCGCGTCGTACATGACCTTGCCGGCGCCGTCGGGCTTCTTGCCCTCTTCGGCGGGCTTGAGGTCACACCAGTTCATGAAGCCAGCGGCTTCCCATCCACCGTTGAGCGACTGGTGGGCGGCGAGCCACTTGAGCGCGTCGTCGACGGCGTCGTCGAACTTCTTGCGACCGCCACCGCCACGGCCCCGGTCACGGCTACCGCCGCGGCCCTTGAAGGCGCCGCCAGCGCCACCACCGATACCGATGGTGCCGTTGTTGGCCGGGCCCTCGAACGGAGCGTCCGACAGACCCTCGGTCTGACCGAACGACTCTTCGAAGGGCAGGTCGTTGTCGGTCTCGACCTCTTCGGAGATCTCCTCGTCCTTGATGACGGGCTCTTCGACGACGAGGTCCTGCTCCTTGACTTCCTCGGTCTCTTCTTCGACCTCGGGGAGCTCTTCCTCGATGTTGTCCGCCTGCGACGCCTGGATGAGCGGCGGCGCGGCGGGCTCGGGATCGCTGGTGTCCAGCGCGAGGAGGACGGCGCCCACGAGGACGTGCAGCGCGATGCTGATCATCCACCAGGGGGCCTGGCGCAGCGCTTCGTAGAGCTGCTCGTTGAAGTCACCTTCCCGGGCGAAGGCGTATTGGTGTTCGGTGCGCTCGGTGCGTGCCATCGGCGTCCTCGTCTTGCGATCTGGCTGGAAAGCCCGCCCACTATAGGGAGAGGCTCCACCTCCCTCCAACGGGGCGGCAGTCTTCCGGTTCGCAAGGAATCCGTCGTCCCGCCCGCTCCCGCCCACGGGCCCGGATCGCTACCAGGGCCCGGAACTCAGGGCGTGGGCGAGGCCCGGAGCCCCTCGTCCAGGGCCAGGACGGCGCAGGCGGTCTGCAGCAGCGTCGAGGTGAAGAAGCCGCCGGGCAGAAGGCCGTCCTCGTCGACCCACTCGGCGATCGGGCCGGGCAGCGCCTCGAACCAGGCGGCCGAGCGTGGCGTGCGGCCGGCGAGCCACGCCTGGACCCACCACGCCGAGACGTCGGTGTTGCTGCCCCGCCACGCGGGCGGACGCTCGAGGATGGCCTGCGCGACCCGTCCGGGAAGGGGGTCCAGCCCCTGGGAACCGCGGGCCCGGAGCAGCCGCGTGACCACCTCGGACAGCGTCGTGTCCCAGAGCAGGTAGTCGTTGCCCGTCGGCACCACGTCGTCGAACCGGGCGTCGAGGAGCGCGTCCAGACCCTTGGGCAGGAACCCCTCGCGGTCCATGCCGACGGCGCGCTCGGCGGCCATGCCCACGATCGAGCGACTGCGCCCGGCGGGGAGCTTCTGCTCCGCGAGTCGTGTCAGCGCCGTGCCCGCGCCGTCGAGCAGGCTCGCGTCGGCCGGATCGCCGGCCAGGAGCAAGGCGAGGAACGCACCACCGGTGGCCTCGGCCGCCACCCACAGCGAGGGGCCCTCGCCGCGCGCGAAGGAGCCGCCGGGCAGCTGCTGGGTGCGGAGCCACGCCAGGCCCTTGGCCAAGCCCTCCTCCAACCCGGGCACGGGCGCGCGACCGACGGTCACGTCGCGCACCGTCGCCAGGGCAGCCAGCGCCAGGGCACTGGCGCCCGTCCGCTCGCCGTCGTCGTTGTAGCCCGTACCCGACACCTGGGCCTGCGTCCGGAACCAGCCCCCCTCGGCCTGGCAGGCGAGGAGGCCCTTGGCGAGGCGCCCCATGAGCGCGCGCACCTCGCGGGCACGCTCAGCCGTGTAGAGCCCGTCGCCGCGCACGGTGCCCGTGCTTCGAGGCGCCAGGTCGTGAACCCGCCATGCGAAGGCGGCCGAGGCCAAGGCCAGCAGGAGGCCGAGCACCGCGACCGCCGGAGGCGTGCGTCGCGTGCCCGCCGTCACCGGAGGCGGACCTTCCCGAGGATGTCGTCGGCCGCGATCTTGTCCAAGGTCTGCTGCGCGCCGTCCAGCACCATGTCTTCGAGCTCAGGTGGTGAGACGACCGAGCCGGCATCGAGCATCTGGACGACGATGCGGGCGCGGACCGACGCGGCGCGAGCGCCCTGGATGGCCTCGACGATGGCGTCGTAGGCGTCTTCGAAGCTCTTGCGCGACGCGGGCTCGAAGTCGATCACGCCGTACACAAGCGGCCCCTGCGGGTGGCGCGCCACGAAGGTCTGGCGCGACCCCAGATCGGGGCGCTCGAGCCAGTCCTTGATCCCCGGCACGCCGCCGGGCCCCGTCATGAGCTGCGTCACCAGCTCGAGCGGCTGGCTCTTCTGCGCAATCTGGAACATGCCCATCTTCTCCTGGTCCAAGCGATAGCGCTTGGCCAGGAACTCGGGATCGTGCCCCTGGCGGAACAGCTCGGCGAGCTGCTCGGCACGTCGCTCGGCCAGGTCCTGCCACTCGGCGGGCGTGTGCTCCTCGTCGGCCAGACCGCTGACGAAGAACTGGAAGACCGCACTCTGCACCTTGGCGGGCTCGTCGAAGGCTTCGGGGTGCTCGCGGAAGATGCGGCGGACTTCGGCCGGCGTGACTTCCGGGTCCACCTCGGGGCGCGTCGGGCCGCCGATGCCGTACATCAGCTTGCGTACGTAGGCCATGGAGACGACCTCGTCCTCGAACTGACGGCGGAACTCCTCCTTGGTGAGGCGCTTGGCGGCCAGCCACTCCTCTTCCCCGACGGGCCGGCCCTCCTTCTCGCTGGCCTCCTCGAGCAAGGTCTCCATGCGGTCCTTGACGATGGAGTCCACCATGCGCGCTTCCGCGCGCAGACCCGCTTGGCGCGCGGCGATACCGACGAGCTGGGTGCTGGCCCAGCGCACGCGCTCGGCATCGATCTCGTCCTCTTCCGTGGCGCCGGGACGGCGTTGGCGCCCTTCCTCCAAGCGCAAGGCGCGCATGACCTCGCTGCGGGTGAGGACGCGATCGCCCACGGCGGCCAGGATGCCGTCCACGATCTGCTCGCCGCCCTCGCGCTCGCGGCGCGTCGTGCCTGCCTCGCCACCGTCGCGGGCGAGGGCCTCGAGGTAGCCCGGCGGCACGGGCGACGGACGGATGTCGCTGACGCTGGACGAGCACGCCGACGCGAGCACGCTCGCGCCGAGGGCAGTCAGGACCACGAGGCGGGTACGCGGCACCCGGGCAGGATACGGGCCCCCGGCCCGCGGGGCCCGGGCGAACGCGGCACCGATTACCGCGCGGTTACTCATCGCCGCCGACGCCGCGGCTTGGGCCCGCGCGGCACGTCGTCGCGATGCACGCCCAATCGCTGGAGCAGGCGCCGGAGCAGGTCTTCGCCGCCCTCCGGGGGACCACCGCGCAGCGGCAGGTAGGCCTTGCGCGCATCGAGTGCGCGCGCGTCGTCGAGGCGGTCCAGGATGCGGGCGAGGCCCTCCTCCTTGGCCACGAGGATCACGCCCGCGTTGCCGCGCGGACCCGGGTCCACACGCTCCACGCCGATCGCGCCAGCCGCGATGCGTACGGCCTGCGCCAAGAGCAGTCGCTCGACAGGCTCCGGGACCGGCCCAAAGCGATCGGCCATCTCCTCGCGCCACGCATCGAGCTCGGGGAGCTTCGAGATGCCCGCGATGCGGCGCACCAACCGGAACATCTCGCGCACGTCGTCGACGTAGCCCGCCGGCACGCCGCCGGGCAGCTCGACGCCCAGGTCCGCCAGCTTGGGACGCGACACGGGACGCCCCTTGGCATGTGCGACGGCGTCGGCAAGCAGGCGGCAGTAGAGGTCGTAGCCCACCGCCGCGATGTGGCCGCTCTGCTGCGGGCCGAGCAGATTGCCGGCGCCGCGGATCTCCAGGTCGCGCATGGCGATCTGGAAGCCAGCGCCCAGCTCGCTGTACTCCTCGATGGCCCGCAGTCGCTCGCGCGCCTCGGGCTTGAGGCCCTGATCGGGCGGCACCAGCAGCAATGCGTGCGCCCGACGCCGCTCGCGACCGACGCGACCGCGGAGCTGATGCAGCTCGGCCAGCCCGTAGCGGTGCGCGTCGCGGATCACGATGGTGTTCGCGTTGGCCACGTCGAGGCCCGACTCGATCACCGTGGTGGCGAGCAGCAGGTCGATGCGCCCCTCGAGGAACCGCAGCAGGCGGTTCTCGACCTGCTGCTTGTCCATGCGGCCATGGATCGTCGAGATCGCGAGGTCCGGCACGAGATCGAGCAGCCAGCGCTCGACGAGCGGCAGGTCACGGATGCGCGGGTTGACCACGAAGATCTGGCCGCCGCGCGCGCGCTCGCGCAGCAGGGCATCGCGAACGAGCGCGTCCTCTTCGCGGGCCACCTTGGTCTCGATCGGATGGCGGCCGAGCGGCGGCGTCGCAAGATTGCTGATGTCGCGCAGGCCCAGCAGCGCCATGTGCAACGTGCGCGGGATGGGCGTGGCCGAGAGCGACAGCACGTCCACGTCGGCGCGGAGCCCCTTCAGGCGCTCCTTGTGCTGCACGCCGAAGCGCTGCTCCTCGTCCACGACCACGAGGCCCAGCTTCTGGAACTTCACGTCCTTGCCGAGCAAGCGATGCGTACCGATGACGAGGTCGACGCGCCCTTCGGCCATGTCGCGGATCGTCTGGCGGTTGGTCGCGGCGCCTTCGAGGCTGGTCAACGCGGCCACCTCGAAGGGGTACGGCGCGAAGCGGGCGCGGAAGGTGCGCAGGTGCTGCTGGGCCAGGACCTTCGTGGGCACGAGGATCGCGGCCTGCTTGCCAGCGGCGAGCACCTTGAACACCGCGCGCAGGGCGACTTCGGTCTTGCCGTAGCCCACGTCGCCGCACAGCAGGCGGTCCATGGGCTTCTCGCCCTCGAGGTCCTGCTTGATGGCGCGTACGCCCGCGACTTGGTCCGGCGTGTCGTCGTGGCCGAACGCGCTCTCGAGCTCGTGTTGCCACGGACCGTCGGGTCCGAGCGGCGGCCCCTGCCGTACGGCACGCTGCGCCTGCGTGGCGAGCAGCTCGACGGCGAGCGCTTCCACGGCGTCCGCGACCTTCTTGGTGCGCTTGGCCCACTCGGTGCCGCCGAGCTTGCTCAGCTTCGGCGTGCGCCCTGTGCCGACGTAGCGCTGCACGAGGTCGATGCGATGCACGGGCACGAACACGCGCGTGCCTTCCGCGAAGCCGAGCTCGAGGAAATCGCCCGGGCCGTCGGGCCCCTCGATGGTGGTGAGGCCGTGGAACAGCCCGATGCCGTGGTGGCGGTGCACGACGAGTCCGCCGGGCTGGAGCTCGAGGAAGTCCTCCACCGGACGGCTGCGGCGTTCGAGCTCCTGCGTCCGTCGATCGCGGAGCGGCAGGTCCACGAGGTCGTCGTACGCGACGTACGCGGTGTCGGTCGGCGGCCACGTGAACGAGCGCGACAGCGAGCCGTGGCGCCACGTCGGTCGACCGACGACGCCCTGCTCCGCCAAGAGCTCCTCCAACCGCTCCTGCTCGCCGTCGGCGCGGCGGAACAGAACGACCTCGCGATGCTTGGCGAGGACGTCGCGTAGCGTCTCGGCCAGCTGCTTGGCGTGGTCGTGGCCGCGCGGCCCCACACCGCGAAGCGCGGCGCCGCGCAGGCGCTCGAGGCTGCCCGCGCCCACATCGAACCCCTGGCTCGTTGCGACCGGGTCGGGGCCCACGACCCACGTGCGTCGCGCCGCCAGCGCTGCTTCGAGGCGCTGCACGCGCTCGGCGCCCGAGCTTCCGGCCACGCCCCCCGAACCGGCGCTCGCGCCGAGCGTGGTGGCGGCGCCAACGAGGGCCTCTTGCTCCACGAGCGCGACGGGGGCGTCGGCGGGCAGGTGGTCCAGCAGGAAGCCGGGATGCTCCGCGTCGACGGGATCGCGCAGGTGCTCGGGCGGCAGCACGAGCAAGTCGACGGCGTCTTGCTCCTCACCGCTTCGCTGTGTCGACGGATCGAGCTCGCGGATGCTCTCGATCTCGTCGCCGAAGAAGTCCAGGCGCCACGGCCCGCGGGCGGCGAACGTCCAGACGTCGAGCACGCCGCCGCGCACGGCCATCTCGCCGGGCCCCTCCACGGCACCCACCCGCGCGAGCCCGGCATGGGCAAAGTGCTCGAGCAGCACGTCGAGCGAGCGCACCGTCCCGGGCGCGAGCCGCACGTGTGCCGCGGCAAACGCGGCGGGCGACGGCACCTCCTGCACGAGCGCCGCGAGCGGGGCCACGACCACGACCGGACGCTCGGGCGTCGCGGCGCGCAGGGCCTCGAGCACGCGCGCGCGCCGCACCACCACATCGGTGTCCGGCGCCTCGCGTCCGGAGAGGGTCGGCCACACGGGGAAGGGATGCGCGGGCGCGCCGAGGAACGCCTCGACGTCCAGGCGCACCGCGTCGCCGCGCGCCGCGTCGGGCACGACGACGAGCAGCACGCGCGCCTTGGCCTTGGGCGCCTCGAGCGCAGCCGCGAGGAAGCGGCCCAGCGCCGCGCCGGTCAGTCCCCCCACGTGGACGGACCGCTCCCGGCCCAGGCGCTCCCACCAGGGGAGTGCGGGATCGGGAGAGACCGAGGGGGGGCGGGTCGGAGCCATCGTCGGCAGCGGCCCGTCCGGCAGGTGAAGACGAGGGGTCTAGACGATGCCGGCGGAGAAGTCGTCCTCCGGCTCCGCGGCGGGCGCGGGCGCGGGGGACGGCGATTCGGACGTGGCCGGGGCCGCGTCGGCGGAGGGTGCGGACTCTGCGTCGTCGCTGGTCCGCTCGCGACGGCGGCGCGCACGCCGCGGCTTGGGCTCGTCGGCAACGGGCGCGTCGACGGGAGCCGCGTCCTCCTCGGACGTAGCCGCCGGCTTGGCCTTCGGGGCACGCTTCGCCTTCGGGGCGGGCTTGGCCTTCTTCTCTTCGAAGAGACCGGCGGCGAAGTCGTCCGGCGCGGGCTCGGGCTTGGCCGGCTCGCTGGGCTCAGGCGCGGGCGCCGGCGTGGGTGCGACCGGCTGCGGTGCCGGCTCGGGCCGTGCGCGTTCTACGGGCGCGGGCTTGGCCTCCGCCGGACGGCGGCGCAGCTTGGCGTTGTCAGGATCTTCCTCGAACAAGGCCTTTGCGGCCTCGGGCGTGGGACGGTTCTGACCACGACGACGCGGCGTACGCGCACGCTGGACCTCGAGGAGCTGCTCGAAGGTGGCCTCGGGATCGCCGGGCGCGGAGGCCTCGACGGCCACCACCTCGACCTCCTCGGGGGCGGGCTCGTCCTGCGGCTCCGACGTGTCGTCGGCGGCGGCCTCGGCGGCGGGCGTCTCCTCGCGATCGCGGTCTCGGCCTCGACGACCGCGGCGGCGGCGACGACCACGGGGCTCGTCCCCGGCGTCCTCGTCGCGCTCGGCGACCGCCGGCTCCGGAGCCACCTCCGCCTCGACCTCGACGACGGCCTCGGGCTCGCGCTGCGCCTCGCCGGCCTCGCGGTCGCGCCACGACTCGAGCGCCTGGCGCGCGGCTTCCTGCTCGGCTTCCTTCTTGGTGAGACCGGGGGCGCGCCCCCACTCGCGGTCGCCGATGAACACGGCGACGACGAAGGACTTGCGGTGGTCCGGGCCCTCTTCCTCGATGGTGCGGTAGGTCGGCGTGATGTTGATCGCCTGCTGGATCTCGTGCTGGAGCAGGCTCTTGTGGTTCTTCACGCCCTCGTCGCCGAGCTCGCGCTCGAGCGTCTCGCCGAGGTGGCGCAGCACGAACTCGCGCGCCGCGTCGAAGCCGGCGTCGAGGTAGATCGAGCCGATGATGCTCTCGACCAAGTTGGCCACGACGCTCGGCGGAAGCCGATCGCGGCGGCCCACACCGCGCGCGAAGTCGGCGTAGTCGGGCAGCCCGAGGCGCATCGAGGTGTCGAGCAACGCGGGGCGGGAGACCACGGCGCTCTTGATGCGCGTGAGCTCGCCCTCGCTGTGCTCGGGCAAGAGGTGGTACAGCTCCTCGGTCACGACGAGGCCCAGCACGCTGTCGCCCAGGAACTCCAACCGCTCGTTGCACGCGCGGTCGGGCGAGCGCAGCGAGCTGTGTGTGAGGGCGGTCTCGAGCAGGTCGGGGTCGGCGAACCAGTAGCCGATTGCGCGCTGGCAGTCGGCCAGTCGCTTGCCGAGGGGATCTCGCTTCATGGTCATCCGTTCGCGGGTAGAGGGTGCGACAGGCGTGCGCACACCGTCGATGGGCGTCACCGTCCCCAGCATCTCGGAGGCCAGCGGCGCCAGCGGCCCGCGAAGCCCATCTCCCTCGCGCCCAGGTGGCGGGGGGAGGCGCGCGTCGGTGGCCGCTGCGGCGCACGGTACCGCCGACGAACGCGCTCGCCCTGGATTGCCGCGCTCCCCGCTACCTTGGGCCCCGATGACGGTCCACGACCCCGACGCGCTCGACAGCCTCTCCCTGGACCCCGACCGCGGCGAGGTCATCCTCGGCATCGACATCCCCGGGGCCCTCCGAGGCAGCCGTCAGCTGGCCGACGCGCTGGTCAAGAAGGTCAATGCCTACCTGGCATTCCTCGCGGGCGGCGAGCTCGAGAAGCAGCACCCCCAGACGGCTGGCCTGCCCAAGACCATCGAGATCTCGCACCGGGGCAAGCCCGACCGCTCCGCCACCACGATCCTGGCCCAGGTCGAAGCCCAGCTGAGGTCCCAGAACGTGGGGCTGCGCCTGCGCTCGGTCGCATAGCGTCGGCCCATCCCCTTCCCTCGGCTCCGCGCACCTTGCGGCCCCGTCCTGCATGGCGGGTCGTCAGGGGGAAGGCGCCAGCAAGCGATGGAGGACGCCGCGTGGTCTTCCCACGCAAGGACGACAGCGCGCCGCTGCCGCCGACTCCTGGCGAGCCGCCTAGTGCCGGAAGTGTCGCTTGCCCGTAAACACCATCGCGATGCCGCGTTCGTCGCATAGGACCTTCGCCTTGGCGTCGTTGCGGCTGCCGCCCGGCTGGGCCACTGCGGCGGCGCCGGCGTCGAGTGCCAGCTCGATGGCATCGTTGAACGGGTAGAAGGCGTCACTGGCCACGACGCAGCCTTCGAGCGAGCCGCCGTTCTCCGCCACCATGCGCCGCGCCCGCGTGATGGCGATCTCGGTGGCCTCGACGCGGCTCATCTGCCCCGCGCCTACGCCCAGGGCCTGCCCGCCCTTGGCGAGCACGATCGCGTTGGAGCGCACGTGCTTCACCACGCGCCACGCGAACGCGAGGTCGGCGTGCTCGGCGTCGCTCGGAGCGCGTGACGTGGCGATCTCCCACCCGCTCGTGTCCACGCCCGTGGCGTCGGCCGTCTGCACGAGCAGACCGCCGTCGATGCTCTTCACGGTGGGCGCGTCGATGCCCGCGCCCACCGTGCCTGCGTCGAGCAGGCGCAGGGACTTGCCCCAGGCCGGCGCACCGGGCGCCGTGAAGCAGGCCGCCGCTTCCGCCTCGATACCGGGCGCGATCACGACTTCGAGGAAGCGCTCGGGCACGGCCATGGCCTTGGCCACGTCCGCCGTGAGGGGTCGGTTGAGCGCGACGATGCCGCCGAACGCGCTGCGCGGATCGCAGGCCACGGCACGCTCGTAGGCGTCCAGCGGGTTCGTGCCCACCGCGGTGCCGCAGGGGTTGGCGTGCTTGATCACCGCACAGGCCGGCTCGTCGAACTCACGCACGAGCGCCCACGCCGCGTCGACGTCCCCGTAGTTGTTGTAGGAGAGCGCCTTGCCGCCCAGCACCTCGGCGGCGGCCAGGCTGCCGGCGGGAGCGAGCGGGTCTACGTAGAGCGCCGCGGCTTGGTGCGGGTTCTCGCCGTAGCGCAGGTCGAGCGCCTTCACCATCGGCCCGAACGACGCCGGAAGCGACTCGCCTTCCGCCGCGGAGAACCAGCGTGCGATCGCGCCGTCGTAGGCCGCGGTGCGCGCGAACGCGCGCGCCGCCAACCCGCGGCGATACGCCAGCGACGTGGCGCCGTCGTGCGCCTCGAGCTCGGCCAAGAGCGCGTCGTACTGCGCAGCCTCCACGACGATCGCCGTCCACGCGTGGTTCTTGGCCGCACTGCGCGTCATCGACGGACCGCCGATGTCGATCTCTTCGATGACGCCCTCGAAGGGCACGTTGCCCTTGCGCAGCGTGGCCTCGAAGGGATAGAGGTTGCACACGACGAGGTCGATCGACGCGATCCCGTGCGCTTCCAACGCCTTCGCGTGCTCGGGGTGGTCGCGCAGCGCCAGCAGGCCGCCGTGTACCTTCGGATGCAGCGTCTTGACGCGCCCGTCCATCATCTCGGGGAAGCCCGTGAGCTCGCTCACGTCGCGCACGGCCAGCCCGGCCTCGCGCAGCGCCCGCGCGGTGCCGCCCGTGGAGACCAGCTCGACGCCTCGCGCCGCCAGGGCCTTGCCCAGGTCGACGAGGCCGGACTTGTCGGAGACGGAGAGCAGAGCGCGGCGGAGCGGGACGAGGTCGGTCATGGCGGGGGTGTACCCAGGGCGTCCGACGCCCACCCCACCCCCACGAGGGCCTGAATCCAGGGCCCTTCGGGACCTTTGGCCTCTTATATTTGTTGCAACATCCTTTTGAGCCGCCTACCGTTCTCGTGGCGGGCCGACGTCCGCCCCTTCCTCCCACTGGAGCTCCCATGACCCGTCTCTTCCGTCGCGCGCCCTTCCTCGCGGGCGCCCTCCTGCTCGTGACCGGCGCCGCGCTCGCGGCCCCCACCGCCTACGACCTGGACGCCGTGCACAGCAACGTGCTGTTCCGGATCAAGCACCTGGGCGTCGGCTACGTCTACGGCCGGTTCAACGAGTTCTCGGGCAAGGTCAACGTGGACGACGCCGACCTCGCCAAGGCGAGCGTCCAGATCTCCGTCAAGGCCGCGTCCGTCGACACGGGCAACGGCAAGCGGGACGAGCACCTCAAGAGCCCCGACTTCTTCAACGTGGCGCAGTTCCCCGAGATGCGCTTCGCGAGCAAGACCGTCGCCAAGGTCGACGGCGGGTACCGCATCGAGGGTGACCTCACGCTGCACGGCGTCACGCGCCCGGTGACCGTCCGCATGGAGCTTGTCGGTGAGGCCGACGATCCGTGGGGCAACCACCGCCGCGGCTACCACGGCACGTTCTCGATCCGTCGCACGGACTACGGCATCAACTACGACACGAACGTCCTGAGCGACGAGGTCGACGTGACCCTCGCGTTCGAGACGACGCACAAGAAGTAGGGCAACACCGTGCCCGACATCCGGGAAGTCCTCGTCACCGCGGGGTCGGACGCCTGGCCGGCGATCCTGATCGCAGCGGTGACGGGCCTGTTCGCCGTGGGGCTCGCGCGCGGCGGTGTGCCGCGCGGAGCCCGTGCCGTCCTGGCGCTGGGACTGGCCAGCGCCTTCTGCGTCGGCCTCTCGCGCATCGAGGCGTGGCCGAGCCTGCCGCTCGCCGCTGGCGAGAGCGCGTGGCTCTGGACCGCGTGGATCGCCGTGGGCGCAGGCGTGCTCGCGGCGATCGGCCATGCCGTGAAGGTGCCGCTCGCCGCTCGTGCCGTGGTCGCGCTGCTGTTCGGCGGCCTCGCGACGTGGCTGCTCGCGGGCCCCTTCGTGCCCCACCGCGTGACGGAGGGCGAGCGCTGGATGCTGGTCGGGCTGGGTGGCGTCGCCACCGCCGTGCTCGCCGCCGCGAGCGCGCGCGCCAGCCGCAACGACGAGCGGCTCGACGTGGCGGGCGTCGTCTGGCTCGTGGCGCTGACGGGGTTGTCGCTGCTTCTGGCGATCGCCGCCAGCTCGGCCATCCTCGGCCGGGCGACGGGCCTGATCGCCGCAGCACTCGGCACCTTCCTCGGCGTGCGCTTCGTGCTGGGTGGCGAGGCGCCGTCGCGTGCGCTGGCGCTCCCCCTCGCGGCGCTTCTCGTGAGCCTCTGTGTCTCGGGCTGGCTGAGCCTGAACTACGAAGGCCACGTCGGCCTGCCCGCGACGGCCGTCGCCGCGCTGGTGGCCGGGCTGGTGGTGGCGTTGCTCGTGCTGCTCGTCAAGGCGATGCCGCTGGCAGCTCGCGTGGTCGTGGTCACGCTGCTCGTAGGCGGCGCCACGTTCGCGGCCTTCCGACTCGTCGACGCCGCCAAGCCGCCCCCGAGCGACGACGCCGACGAGTACGACTACAGCGTGTTCAAGTAGCGCGGCAGGTGCCTGATCCCGCGCAGGGGAGCCCCGCAGGGGCGACGCGGGGCGCGGGGTCTGGCTCCGCCGAGGTGTGATCGCACTGCGGGGGGCCCTTGGGGTGCGCTCACAGAGGGCGTCCACGCCGGCGAACGTCGCACATCGGTGTCGGAGCCCAAGCGGGCATCGCCCTGTGAAAC
Source organism: Planctomycetota bacterium (assembly GCA_020631815.1). Classification (GTDB taxonomy): domain Bacteria; phylum Planctomycetota; class PLA2; order PLA2; family JAEUHO01; genus JACKGW01. Next base: position 266,339 of record JACKGW010000003.1, read on the forward strand.
GTTCCGCGCTCCCGCGCGGACTAGGCGCTCATGCTCCGCAATCGCGGCAGAGGGGCCATTCCGTATCCCCTCTGCACTCCTCACGGGGGATCAGACACCGCCGCGCGGCGACCTACTCCTCGCCAGCCCCCATCTGCTGCTTCAGGCGGGCTTCCATGAAGGGCATGAGGTCGCCGTCGAGCACGGCCTGGATGTTGCCGGTCTCGTGCTCGGTGCGGTGGTCCTTCACGAGCTGGTACGGATGCAGCACGTAGCTGCGGATCTGGCTGCCCCAGGCGATCTCGCCCTTCTCGTCGTAGCGGTTGGCAGCGTCGGCGTTGCGCTTGTCTTCTTCCAAGCGCAGCAGCTTGGCCTTCAGCATCTGCATGGCCATCTTGCGGTTGCGGTGCTGGCTGCGTTCGTTCTGGCACGCGGCCACTACGCCCGTGGGGACGTGGCGGATGCGCACGGCGGACTCGGTCTTGTTCACGTGCTGGCCGCCCGCGCCGCCTGCGCGGTAGGTCTCGATCTCGAGGTCCGCATCGCGGATCTCGAGGTCCACGGTCTCGTCGGCGACGGGCGTCACGTCGACGGACGCGAACGTCGTCTGCCGGCGGCTCTGGGCGTCGAAGGGGCTGATGCGCACGAGGCGGTGCACGCCGGCCTCGCTCTTGAGCCAGCCGTACACGTAGGGCCCCTTGATCTCGATGGTCGCGCCGCGAATGCCCGCTTCCTCGTTCTCGTGGCGGTCGATCTCCTCGATCGTGAACCCTTCGCGCTCGGCCCAGCGCACGTACATGCGCAGCAACATCTCGGCCCAGTCGCACGACTCGGTGCCGCCCGCGCCGGCTTGCACCTGCAGGTACGCGTTCTTCGCGTCGAGCGGGCCGGACAGCATGGCCTTCAGCTCGAGGCTGTCGAGGTCGCTGGAGAGCCCCTCGGCCTCGCCCGCGCACTCCTCGACGGTGCTAGCGTCGTCCTCTTCCTCGGCCAGCTCGAGCAGGGCTTCGGCGTCGGCGAGCCGCGGCGCGAAGCGCTCCCACGGCTCGAGCACCGCCTTCACCGAGCGCAGGCGCTCCACGGTCTTCTGGGCCGACTCGGCGTCGTCCCAGAACCCCTGCTCCGACATCTTGGCTTCGAGGTCGTTCCGCTCGTCGCGTCGTGCGGAGAGGTCAAAGACGCCCCCGGACCTGGTCGAAGCGCTCGCGCAGGTCGAGGAGGGTCTTGTGGACGTCGGCAGCCGTGGTCATGCCCGCGAAGGTAGGCCGATCGCACCGCGGGGTGAACTTCCGCCACCCCCACCGCCGGTCCCCTATTCGAAGGCGTCCACGAACTGGCCCCCACCCGCCGTGGCCATGGCCTGCAGCAGGGGAAACACCTCTTCCCCGGCGCCGATCGTGTTGAGCGGCAGGTCCCCCGCGGCGTAGGCACGCACCACCTCCACGAGCCGCTTCTCGTCCGTGATGCGTCCGCGGTTGGGCGCGCCGTCGCTCAGCAGGAAGACGGCGTCGAGCGTCTCCGCGGGGTCGCGCGCGGCAGGCCCGCGGCCCGCCAGCCCGTAGGCCCAGTCGAGCGCCTCGATCATGTTCGTGTAGGCCGTCGTGTCGAGAGCGTCGAGCCAGGCGAGCGCGCGCGCCTTCTGCACGGGATGCGACTCGACCAGCCGATCCGCGAACACGCGCACGCCGGTGTGGAAGGCGGCAATCGCAAAGCGATGCGTGGCCGGCAGGTCGTGGATCGTGCGGTGCAAGTGGGCGCGGGCGAGATCGATGCCGCGGCCGTACATGCTCTGGCTCACGTCGAGGCAGAACACGACGGCGCTGCCGGGTCGCGGAATGGGGATGCCGTAGTAGCGCGGGACGTGCACGGGCCGCTGCTTGGCGTAGCGCCCCTCGGCCTCCTCCTGCGGCGGGTGCAGGAACGCCTCCTTCCACACCTCGTGCTCGGCCGGCAGGTTCCAGCCCGTGGCGCGCGAGAGGCCCTCCCAGGCCACGCGACGCACGCCAAGCGCCTCGTGGCCGAGCAGCGCGACGAGCCCCTCGAGGCGCTCGGGCGTCGGCTGCTTGGCCAGGGCGCGCGCGCGCGTCGCGGCTTCGGGCCACGTCTCGCCGGCGCGTGGCAGCAGCAGGCGCATCGTGGCGGCCGGATGATGAAGCGAGCCGAGCAGCTCCAAGCGCAGGGCGCGGGCCAGAGGCGGCGTGTCGTCGTCACTGACGGCCGTGACCAGGGTGCGCGCGAGCGCGGCGTCCCCGGCGCGCTTGGCCATCCCGTCCACGGCCGCTGCCCAGACCCGCTCGTCGGGCTCCTCGTCGGGATCGAGGTGGGCCAGCAGCGCTTCGAGGGCGAGCGGGTCGTCCACGCGGGTCAGCAGCTCGACGAGCTCGCGGCGCTCGTCGGGCCGCTCGGTGTCGCGCGCCACGGCCAGCGCGCGGGCCAGCGCCCGGGCGATCCGCGTCGTGCGGTCGGCGGGAATGTCGGCCGTGCGCAGGCAGGAGCGGGCCGCGGCCCGGCGTGCCTCCCGCGTGCTGCCGAGCGCCGCGGCCGCCCGCTCCGCGTCCGGGAACGGAGCGTCACCCTCGTCCTCGGCGCGGGCCAGGACCGGCGCCGCCACGAGGAGCCCCATCAACAGCAGCCCGCGCGTGGCCCGTGCGGCAAGTAGGATCCGACCCGCCGTCCGCGGACCCGACGGCCACCGGGAGCCGGGGGACCCAGCCATGACCGCCTCGTCGTCCACGCCGCCTCCGGCCCCGCCGGCCCGCAAGCCCAACGTCCGCATCCTGCTGGGCTTCCTGGCCGTGTACCTGCTGCTCCTCGTCCTGTTCCACGAGGTGCTGTTCCCGTTCCTGATGGCCATCTTCCTCGCGTACCTGATCGAGCCCATCGTGCGGTACGTCAAGCAGCGCAAGCTGTTCGGCATCGACTGGGGTCGCGGGCCCATCGTGGTCGTCCTCTACGGCCTCCTCGTGGGGACCTTGGCGTTTGCCGGCTGGAAGGCCGTGGTCAAGCTGGCCACGACGGTCCGGTCCACCGCCACCGACGTCTCCGACGCCCTCCGCGAGGAAGGCGGCCGAGCCGTCTTCACCTTGGAACGTCCCGACGAGGGGCCTCACCACACTCTCGTGATTCCCGTCGGGACGGTGCTCGCCAGCGGACCGGCGGGCCGGACCAGCACCTGGACGACGCTCCACGAGGCCCGCATCGAGCCCGACGCCAAGCGGGTCGAGGTGCTCCTGGAGCAGGGCGAGATCCCCAAGGGCGCCCCGCGGCTCAAGGCGGACGACGAGCTGAGGCTGGTCGACCCGTCCACGCTGAAGCTCGTCGGGGCCGACGAGGGCACGATGCCTGCCGTGACCGTGGCGGCGGGCAACAACCCGCCCGGCTCGGAGCTGGCCTTCGAGCGGCACATCATCGGGCCGGTCGTGAAGAACCTGGCCACGCGCGGCATCGAGATCGAGCCCACGAGCGTGCGCGAGTTCGTGGCCGTGAAGGCGCAGGCCCTCTCCGAGGACTTGCCCGATCGCGTCACGAAGGGCGCGCTCGGCATCGCCGGCAAGCTCGTGCTGTCCGTCTACCAGTTCTTCCTGATCCTCATGATCACGGCGTTCCTGGTGATGGACCGCAAGGCCATCGGCACCTTCTTCGCCAGCCTGCCGCCCGATCCCTACAAGGCCGGCTACGGCAAGCTCATGCGCTACGTGGACGACGGCCTGGCCGGCGTCATCCGCGGCCAGCTCATGATCTGCTTGGTCAACGGCGTGCTGACCTGGCTCGGCTTGTTGCTGCTCGGCGTCAAGGGCGCCACGTGGCTGGGCATGCTCGCCGCCGTGCTCAGCCTGATCCCGATCTTCGGCACGATCTTGTCGTCGATCCCCATCGTGGTCATCGGGACCACGGACAGCATCGAGACCGGCGTCCTGGCCTTGGCCTGGATCGTGTTGATCCACGTGATCGAGGCCAACGTGCTGAACCCGCTCATCATGGGCAGCCACGCCCGCATGCACCCCGTGATCATCATCTTCGCGCTACTTGCGGGTGAGCACTACTTCGGCGTCTGGGGCGCGCTGCTTGCCGTTCCCACGGCCAGCATCGTGCAGTCCTGCTTCCGCTTCTACCTGCACGAAGTCGAAGGCCTGCCCGAACCGCCCCACGACGACAGCCACGGCCAAGCCTTCAAGAAGCTGATCGGCTGGGTGAAGAAGAAGCTTGGCAAGGGAGACGCGCCGGCAGCGGCGAGCTAGAGGCGCAGCAGCTTGATCATGGTGGTGGTGCCGACGGGGTCGGTGGCGCCGCCCATGACCAGGACCACGGCCGAGCCCGGGGGCAGGCCCTCTTCGTCGCGCAGGCGCTTGGCGACGGCTTCGACGCGGGCGTCGGTGTTGCGACCGGTCGGGAGGCGCCGCGGCCGCACGCCCCAGGCAAGCGCCAGGCGCCGAACGATGTGCGGATAGGGCGCGTAGGCCAGGATCGGCGCGCGCGGGCGTTCCTTGGACATGCGTAGCGCCGAGGCGCCCTCGCGCGTGAACACGACGATCGCGGCGGCCTGCACCTGCGAGGCCAACACCACGGCAGCGCGCACGACGTGCTGGTCGCGACGGTGGACGGTGGCGTCGGGCGGCACGAAGCCGGGCTCCAACGCGTAGGGCGCACTCGGGTCGGCCTCCGCGGCCGCGAGGATGCGATCCATCGTGCGCACGGCCAGCACGGGGTGCTTGCCCACCGCCGTTTCGGCCGACAGCATCACGCCGTCGGCGCCCTCGAACACCGAGCCCGCGACGTCGCTGGCCTCGGCGCGCGTCGGCCGCGAGCGCTCGATCATGGTCTCGAGCATCTCCGTGGCGATGTAGCCCGGTCGGCCGTGACGACGGCAGGCCTCCAGGATCTGCCGCTGCAGCGAGGGCACGCGCTCGGGGCCCACGTCCACGCCCAGGTCGCCGCGCGCCACGATGGCCTGGTTGGAGCGCACGAGGATGTCGTCCAGGTCCTCGACGGCGTCCTCGCGCTCGATCTTGCTGACGATGTCGAAGTCGCGGTTGCCGAGCCGCCCCAGGTGCTTGCGGGCCCGCTCGACGTCCTTGCCGTTGCGCACGAAGGAGAGCGCGATGGCGTCCGCGTCGGCGGCGAAGGCCGCCTCGAGCAGCTTGACGTCGCGCGCGGTCGGGACGCGGGTGGGCAGCCGGGCCCCGGGGAAGTCGGCGCCCTTCCCGGCCAGCAGGTGACCGCCCTGCACGACCTCGGCGTTCACGCCGTCGTCCGTGGAGCCGACGACGGACAGCTCGATCTGGCCGTCGGCCAAGAGCACGCGCGAGCCGCGGGCCAGGTGGTCGAGCCAGGGCATCGGGGACACGGGGATGCGGCGGGCGTTGCCGCCCGACGAGCCGCGCACGATCTCGACCCGCTGGCCCTCGACGAGGTCGATGCCGCCGAGGCTCCCGAGCGACCCGACGCGCACCTTGGTGCCCGGCAAGTCGACCAGCGTGGCAACCGTGCGGCCGGCCGTCTTGGCCGCCCGACGGATGCGGCGCACCCACGGGGCCAGCTCCTCGGCAGGCGTGTGGGCGGCGTTCACCCGGAAGACGTCGACGCCCTCCCGGATCAGCTCCGTCAGGATCTCGGGGTCCCGCGAAGCCGGGCCGACCGTGGCAATGATCTTGGTTCGGACGAGGCGCATGGGGGGACGGTACGGGCGAGATGGCAGCGGGTCACGCCTCCGATGCTCGGAGAATCGGCAGTGAAGGGCCCGGAAAGGGGGGAAGGGGAACGAGGGACCGTGCGCGGGAGTGCGGCACCGGGCCTGGGCAGCGGTACCCTCGGGGGTTTCACCCTCCCCACGGGCCCCACCGCCATGCACCCCTCCGCCTCGATCCGCAACGTCGCCGTCGTCGCCCACGTCGACCACGGCAAGACGACCCTCGTGGACCGCCTGCTGCTCACGGCCGGCGCGCTCGCGGCCCTGCCCGAGGACGAGAAGCTGGTCATGGACAGCAACGCGCTCGAAGGCGAGCGCGGCATCACGATCTTCTCCAAGTGCTGCGCCATCCAGTACGGCGACATCAAGATCAACCTCATCGACACGCCCGGGCACGCGGACTTCGGCGGTGAGGTCGAGCGTGTGCTGCGCATGGCCGACGGCGTGCTGCTGCTCGTCGACGCCTACGAGGGCCCCTTGCCGCAGACGCGCTTCGTGCTGCGCAAGGCACGCGAGGCGGGCCTGAAGCCCATCGTGATCATCAACAAGGTCGACCGCCGTGACGCGCGTCCCGGCCAGGTGCTCGACCTCGTCTACGACCTGTTCATCGACCTGGGTGCCGACGAGGACGAGCTGCACTTCCCCGTGGTCTACGCCTCGGGCCGTGGCGGCGTGGCAGGCCCCTCGCCCGACGCCCTGCAGCCCAACCTCGCACCGGTCCTCGACGCCATCGTCGAGCACGTGCCCGCGCCGCGCGCCGACACCGAGGGCGCGATGGGCCTGCCCATCTGCGACGTGATCGTGGACCGCTTCGCGGGCCGCATCGCCGTAGGCCGCCTCGAGACCGGGATGGTCAAGGAGGGCGACAACCTCCTGGCCCTGAAGCGCGACGGTGCGAAGCGCTCGCAGGGCGGCGTCAAGCTGTTCAGCTACCAGGGCATGCAGCGCGTGCCCGTGGACGGCGCCTCGACGGGTGACATCGTGGCCATCTCGGGCCTCGAGAACGTCGAGATCGGCGACACGATCACCGATCCGCTGCGGCCGGTCGAACCGTGGCAGATGACCATCGAGGCACCCACGCTGACGATGGAGTTCCGTGTCAACGACGCGCCGACCGCCGGCACCGAGGGCGACTTCGTCACGTCGCGCCACTTGCGCGCGCGGCTCGAGCGCGCCGCGCAGGAAGACGTGGCCTTGCAGCTCGGTACGGGCGGCGAGTCCGACAGCTTCGAGGTGCGCGGTCGCGGCATCCTCCACCTGGGCATCCTCATCGAGACGCTGCGCCGCGAGGGCTACGAGTTCTCCGTGGGTCGGCCGCGCGTCTTGCTCAAGGAGACCGACGACGGCCTGCTCGAGCCGATCGAGACGGTGCACGTCGAGGTCCCGCCGGACGACGCCGGTCGCGTCATCGAGATGCTGGGCCGCCGCCGCGGCGAGCTGCTCGACATGAAGACGCAGGGCGACCTCGCCTTCCTCACCTTCGAGGCCCCGTCGCGCGGCCTGATCGGCTTGCGTAGCCGCATGCTGTCGGCCACGCGTGGCGAGGCCGTCCTGTCGAGCGTGTTCCACCGCTACGACGCGTGGCGCGGCGACCTGCCCCGTCGCAAGACGGGCAGCCAGGTGGCCAGCGAGACGGGCCAGGTCACGGCCTACGCGCTCAACGCGCTGGTCGATCGCGGCACGTTCTTCGTCGACGCCGGTGAGGCCGTGTACGAGGGCCAGATCACCGGCGAGCACCGCCGCGAGGAAGACGTCCTCGTCAACCCCTGCCGACGCAAGGCGCTCACGAACATGCGCGCGTCAGGTAGCGACGACAAGGCGGACTACCCGCCGCCGGTGCGCAAGGGCATCGAGGAGAGCCTCGAGTTCCTCGCCGACGACGAGCTCCTGGAGGTGACACCCAAGAGCCTGCGCCTTCGCAAGCGCATGCTCAAGGAGACCGATCGCCGCCGCCAGGCCCGCCTGGAGCGCGCGCGGTCGTCGTAGCTGACGAGCTGGGGGTCTGATCCCGAGCGAGTGACGCGCGGCGGGTGCCTGATCCCGCGCAGCGGCGCCGCGGAGCGGCAACGCGGGGCGCGGGGTCTGGCTCCGCCGGGAGGTAGCCGCCGCGAGACCGGTCCCCACCGTGCGAGCGCGAGCATGCCGTCCCGCTGGCGGACGACGCACTCCGGTGTCAGACCCCGTGTCACTGTCGCTATCGCTCCCAGACACGGGATCAGACACCTCCGCGCGCGCAGCGACGTCGAGCGCGGGGTCTGATCCCGTGATGCGGTGTCGCGACAGCGACGCCGCGGGCACGGGGTCTGACCCCAAGCGGGAGACGCACTCCGGTGTCAGACCCGGCGCCCCGCGTCGCTTCCGCTCCGCTGCGCCGGATCGGACACCTCCGCGCCTACCCCAGCTCGAGCAGGCGCTTGTAGAAGGGCAGCACGTCGTCGGGCTCGTCGGTGAGCAACACGTGCGTGTCCAGCCACGTGGGCGCCCGTCCGGCCTCGACCATCTGGCGGAACTGCTTGATCTGGTGGCGCCAGTAGGGCTTGCCCTCGTGGCGGCCGAAGAACACGACCGGTGAGCGCTCGATCACGCCCAGCTTCATGTCCGTCAGGGTGAGACCCACTTCCTCGAGCGTCCCGACACCCCCCATGAAGAAGAGGTGGAACGAGGCGATCTCGAACCAGCGCTGGCGCGACTGGCGGCTGCGGCCTTGGAACGTCTGGTAGAAGTCCGACGTCTTGTTGGTGCCCTGGTCTTCGATCTCGATGTAGCTCGCGCCGACGATGATCCCGCGCTCCTGCGCGATGTCGGTCACCTGCTGCATGGCCCCCGGCCCACCGCCCGTCATGAAGGCGATGTCGGGCCCGAAGAAGTCGGCCAGACGCACGATCAGATTCTTCATGCGCTCGACCTGGTCCGGCGGCAGCAGGCGCGACGAGCCGTAGCCCGCGAAGATCAGCGCGCTGCGGAACCGCTCGACCTTGTCGGCTTCCGTGAAGTAGCCGCGCAGACCACGGAACACGTGCTGCACCACGTGGCGGCGCAGGTCGTTGCACCAGAACACCTCGACGCCCAGGCCTTCGTAGTCCGCGAGACGCCCGTGGTCACGCGCCGAGAAGAAGGGGCCGTGCTCGAACGAGGCACGGCGGAAGATGATCCGCTTGATCTTGCGCTCGAGGGCCGCGGCGCAGATGTGCGCGTGCTCGATGAGGTTGGGGAAGTAGCCGAGCAGGAGCGTGCCGCCCAGGCCCGCGGGCAGGTCCTTGAGCATGGCGGTGCCGAACGGCACACGCCAAGGTGCTTCGACCACGCCTTCGGAGACGCGCGAGGAGATGTCCGTGCCGGAACGCGGCGAGGGACCGCCTTCGGGATGGCACCACGTCCAGCGCGGCTCGGCGCCGGCCAGGACGGCCTGCATGTCCTCGACGACGGCAACGAGACGATGCGAGTAGCGCTCTTCGAGGGCGTGCTCTTCGAGCCGGTCGAACACGTGCGCCATCGCTTCGTACGAGCGCTCTTCCGACGTCGCGCCCTTGGCCGTCGCGGGCGGCAGCTCGAGGCCCATGTGCCACACGCGGGGCGCGGCGCGCGTCTCGACCGCCTCGTAGACCGACGCCGCCACCGTGGGGTTGACGATCCGGCGGTCGCCGCGGTTGTGGAACTCCAGGTAGACGTCCATGCCGCGCGTGGTGATCGGATCGAGGACGACCGCTTCGAGATGCTGGCCGAGGTCGGTCGGCTGGCTCTCCAGCACCACGTAGTGCCTGTGCAGGAACATGCTGCAGGACGTGATGACACCGTCGCCCGCCTCGAGCGCGATGCGACGTACCGGACGCCGCACCTGCAGGCGGTTCAAGATGTCCTTGCCGCCTTCACGCATCAGGATCGTGCGCAAGGTCTCCAGCGTCAGCGGCGAGGCCATTTCGTAGACCCAGCCCTGCGGACGGATGCGGAACCGACCGTCGCCATCGATGGAGTAGCTGCGCGGCAGCTGGATCTGGTGGGCTTGCACCAGCTCGTCCACCTGCTCGCTCGTGAGGCGCCGCTCCCGCGGGCACATCACGAAGCGCCCCACGCGCAGACCCGGCACGAGCAGCTCCGGCAGGAAGCGCCCGACGTCGTAGGCCTTCACGGTCGGCTGGACGAGCGCCTCGAACGTGGCCTGCTCGCCCGCCAGTCGCGCCTTGCCCGTGGGCTGGACGTTGATGCCGAGGCGCGCCAGGCGGCTGCGGGCCGCGAAGACCACCTCGTCGATGCGTCCGTCGAACCAGCCGCGCAGCGCGTCGGGGACCGGGACGGCCACGTCGATGCGGAAGCGCGAAGAGGCCTCGCCGCCCAGCGGCTCGGCGTGCTCGATCCACCCGTCGGGGGTCTGCATCGCGGCGTACATGGCTGGGTGTCCTCCCGGGCGGCCCATTTCACAGGCACCGGCCCTCCCGGGAAGGAATCGGTCGGCGAAGCCCGCGGCGCGCGCGTACGCGGGCGATCTGTTCCCTGCTCCCGACGGCGCTACCCCGGGGTGACGCGCCCCCCTCCCCCGGCGCCTCCGCCAGGGGCCACCCAAGCCCCCCGACTTGAGCTACAAGTCCTTTTCAGTTAACGTCTTAGGAGAGATTGACTCCCTGGCGACACGCTCGCGTCACGGATGCGCCGGATCCGGGCACCCCCTGTGCAGGTTGCGGCGTGTAGCGTGGTCCGCCACCCGCGCGGCACGACACGACCTCTGGCGCCCGCAGCCACGAGGTCGTCGACGCCGGCGGCCGTGACCCCGCCTCGCAAGTTCCCGAGCTGCCTTTTCCCCTGTTTGGAGAGACACCCGATGAAGCGCCTCGCCCTTTTCGGCGTCCTGGTCGCTGCGGCCTCGTTTGCCCTCGCGCCCGACGCCTTCGCCCACGGTGGCCAGTTCAAGGCTCCGGGCGGCGCGGTCGACCCGGGCCAGCGCGCCCCGGAAGACCCCACGCCCCCGCCGCCCCCGCCGCCGTCCGGTCCGCCGACGACGCCCTCGCCGACCGACCCCGGCAAGCCTGGCCCGACGGGTCCGACGACGCCGCCCCCCAGCGCTCCCCCGCCCCCCACGACGGCTCCTGGCGAGCTGGGTGGCACGCAGCGCGGCAAGGCCGCCGGCCTCTCCTACGACCAGTGGGTGTTCTGGTACGCGTACAACAACGCCGAGCTCGAGAACCTGAAGGACGCGCTGTACTCGAAGATCAGCTCGGACAACCCGCTCGCCGTCATGGGCTCGAGCGGCTCGAACCAGGGCTCCGAGACGCACGACGTGCGCACCAAGATCGCCTCCGACCTCATCCCCGCGATGTTGTGGGCGCGCGATCCCAAGAACGCCCGTCACAACGACGTCGAGTCGGCCGCCTACATCGGCTTGGCCAAGATGACGAAGGACCCCACGCACATCGATCTGATCCGCGAGGGTCTGGACAAGAAGTTCGACCAGCTCATCAAGGAGTCGGCGGCCCTTGCGCTCGGCCTGCTGCGTCGCGCCAAGCCCGAGGACCAGTTCGCCGGTAGCGACCTGGACCGCGTGCGCGGCACGCTGTTCGACGTCCTGGAAGACGACGACTACGAGACGCGCGTCCGCTGCTTCGCGGCGTTCGCCATCGGCATGCTCGGTGACCAGGCCTCCGGGTCCGGCTCCAACAGCAAGGCCGCCGAGCACACCGCTCGCCTGTTCACGCTGCTCGAGCGCGACTGGAACGACGAGATCACCACGGCGATCATGACGGCCATCGGCCTCCAGGATCCCTCCTCGGTGACCGAGCCCCAGCGCAACGTCCTTCGTGACTGCGTCACCAAGGGCAAGCTCGGCCGCGGCGATGCCAAGGGCATCGTCCCCTCCGAGGCGGCGGCCACCCTGGGTCGCGTCGGCACGGACAAGGACGTCGATCTCCTCCTGCGCGCCATCGGCAGCCGCCGTACGGACCGCTTCACGGAGAGCTCGATCGCCATCGCGCTCGGCAAGCTGGCCCCGCTCATCGCGAGCGAGCAGCGCACCGACCTGGCCAAGGGCATCATCGGCTACCTCAAGAAGAGCAAGAACCAGCAGGCGACGAACTTCGCCCTGATCAGCCTTGCCTACATCGCCATGGAAGACGTGAAGGCCGGCAAGACCGACGCGTTCACCGCGGCGAAGGTCGGCGAGTACCTGATGTCCTCCGCCACCAGCGGTCGTCCGCTCGAGAAGCCCTACGGCGCCCTGGCCCTGGCCTTGGTCGCCCGCGAGATCGGCGACATGCCGACCGTCGAGGTCTTCGGCGAGTTCCGCCACAAGGCGATCACGACGCTCCGCGAGGGTGTGAGCAGCGGCAAGCTGACCGCCCGCGACCAGGCGGCGTTCGCCATCGGCCTTGGCATCGCCAAGGACGAGGGCAGCGTCGGTCTCCTCATGGACGTGGTCAAGGACCGCAAGGAGAACTGGGAAAAGCAAGGCTACGCGGCCGTCGCCATCGGCATGGCCACGCCCGGCACCAACGTCGCGGCCTCGCAGCTGATTCGCGAGACCCTGGTCAAGACCAACGAGGAAGAGCTCAAGATCCGCTGCGCCACCGCGCTCGGCCTGCTGAAGGACCGTGGCGCGCTGGAGATGCTGCTCAAGGAGCTCAAGGACGCCGACACCCAGTCGCTCAAGGGCCAGATCGCCCTGTCGATCGCCAAGATCGGTGACGGCCGCTCCATCCCCCCGATGGTCCAGATCATGAAGGACACCAAGGAGAAGGACCTGACCCGCGCCATCGTGACGGCGGCGCTCGGCGTCATCGGCGACATGGAGCTCATCCCGTCGCTCAACCGCATCTCCAAGGACATCAACTACCGCGCGATGAACGACAGCCGCAACGAGATCGTCTCGATCCTGTAGCGACACGTTCCGCGAACGTGCGAGCGGCCGGCGCCTTGCGCCGGCCGCTTTGCTTTTTGGTGATGGGTGCGAGCACACCCCGGCGTGCGTAGGCACTGCTCGCCAGATGCTCGGCTACGCACCGCGATCCGCTCCTCGAGTGAACAGACCACGAGTCGTCGCGGATCGCGGCACGTTGCCGTCGCCCTGACGAGCCGATCTGCGCAGGAGGCGGAGGAGGTAGGCAGGATCCGGACAGGGGCAGACGCGGGCAATCCGCGCTGCCAGGCCGCGCGTCTACCTCTCCCGCACGCGGCGGATGCCGACGCCCTCGAGCGGTTGCCAGCCGGCGACGACGCGGGGGGCGGCAAGGAGCGTCGACTCGAGGCCTTCGAGGTAGCTGCCCCCCATCACCCACCAGCCCGTCACGCCGCCGCGCCGTTCGAAGGTGGTCGTCATCTCGGCGAGGTTGCCGGCCATGTCGAAGAGGCCGTGGACGGAGCGGTCCAAGGGGCTGGCGAGGACGTCGTCGGGCCCAGCCACGGTGCTGTCCACGTGCACGGAGGACGCGCTGACGTCGGCCAACGAGCCCACGGGCGTGACGCCGGGTCCGTCGCCCACGGCGGCCCAGGCCCACTCGGCGGCCGTGGGAAGTCGTGCCCCTGTCGCTTGGGCGAAGGCCTGGGCGTCGCGCACGCTGATGCCTTCCACGGGGCGTGACGCGGCGCCCGTCGGAACCTGGGGGCGCTCGTCCGGGCCCCGCGCCCACAGCGAGCCTCCGTCGCGGCCGAGGTCGCCCGCACGACGAGGCACGCGCTCCCAGGCCTCGTCGATGGGCAGGCTGGCGAGCCACGCGCCGTACTCGGCCTGCGTGACCTCCCTCACATCCCACACGAGCGCAGCGACGCTGCTGCCCCGGAGCGGGCCGCGTGTGAACGTCCCCTCGGGGACGAACACCTGGCCGTCCGGCAGGCTCGTGGGGTCCAGCGGACAGCGAACCACGGGCGGGCTCTGCGGTCGGTCCGGGACGACGAACGGCAGATGGACGCTGCGCCCGTCGTGGGCAACCCGCAGCACGTAGCAGCCACGCGCCAAGCGCGTACGCGGCCCCTCGAGGACGACGCGGCGCGAGGCGTTCCAGCCCACCGCACCGGCGTCCGGATCCCACGGCAACACGTCGACGGAAGCGCCCTGGGGGATGTCGGCGATCATGACCTCGAAGCGCGGGTCGAGCGTGGCGCGTAGCTGGGCCACGCGCTCGACGGCACCCACCACATCCGGCACGTGCTTGCCGTCCGTACCCTCGACCTCGTCGAGGCGTCGCACCGCGGCAGCCAAGCCCTGCTCACGCGCGCTCGGATCCGTCTCGCGCCCGGCGGCGTCCCGCCATCGCGCGACTTCGGCGAGCCCTTGCTCGAAGCGCTCACGCGCCTCGACGACGTCGAGCACGGCACGCCCTCCCGCCCCGTCGCCCGAACTCACGAGGTCGAAGGCGTGGGTCGAGGCCGCGACGAGGTCCCCCTCGGCGAGGGCCTGCTGCGCCGCCGCGGCCAGCATCCGCCGCCGTGCGGCGCCGTCGTCGCCCGTCGGGCGCAGCGCCCACGCCAGGCCCGCGGCGCCCAGCACGATGGCGCCGCCTGCGCCCAGGAGGACGCGTCGACGGTTGCGGCGTGCAAACAACCGACCGCGGTACACGACCTCGCGTGCCGTGGAGGTCGTCGCGAGCACGGCATCAACGGGGCGACGATCGAGCCACGCCTCCAGGTCGCGCGCGAAGGTCGCGGCGTCCTCGTAGCGCTGCTCGGGGTCGGGCGCCATGGCGCGATCGAGAATGGCCGCCAAACCACGGCTGACACCCGGTGGCAGGGGACGCACGCGCCCCCGCAGCACCTCACGCCGCAAGATCTCGGGTGTGCGCTCGCGTCCTGCCTGGAGGTCGGCGAGCATCCGACGATAGCCCTCGGCCTCTTCCTCGTTGCCGGCGGCGACGGCGTCTTCCACCAGCAGGGTCAGGTTGCGCCGACGCACGTCGGCCGGCAGACGCGAGCGCACGGCGGGCTCGTAGGGCGGCTCGCCGGTGACGAGCGCGTGGACGAGGGCACCCAGGCCCCAGACGTCGCCGCGCGGATGCGCCTCGCCACGCGCCTGTTCCGGCGGCATGTAGACGAGCGTGCCCGTCACGTGGACGCCCTCGCCACGCAGGGGCACGGGGAAGGTCTCGTCGATCCCCTGCAGCCGCGCGTTGTCGCGTCGCAGGAGGGAGGCAACGCCGAAGTCGATCAGGTAGGGCCGCCAGCCGTCGGGGTCGACCATGACGTTGGCGGGCTTGATGTCGCGATGGAGGACGCCCTCCTTGACGTTGGCGTGCTGCACGGCCGCCGCGATGGGCAACACGACGTGACGCAGGATGCCTTCGAGCGAGCGGATGGCCTCGCTGCCGTGGCGCGTCTCGAGAGCGCCGCTCTGGAGATCGCGGATCAGGTCCTCGAGATCGACCGGGTCGTGCAGCAGCTCCATGGCGTAGAAGCGCGTCTTGCCGACGTAGCCCGAGTCGTAGATCGGCATGATGTGCGGATGGCGGATGTTGGCTTGGATCGCGATCTCGCGCTGGAAGCGCAGCGTGTCCAGGGGGGTAGTCTCGCGGGCGAGCACCTTGAGCGCGACGTGGCGATTGGCCACGGGATCGAAGGCGCGCACGACCGTGCCCATGCCGCCGCGCCCGAGCGGCCCCTCGATCTCGTAGCGGCCCAACCGCTCACCGGGGGTAACGCCGACGCCAGCCGCCGTGGGTTCCGCACGGGCCGGCTCGGGCGGCGCGGGAGCAGAGGGTGGCGGAGGGGGCGGCGCCACGACACGGCGCTTGCCCCTTGTCGCCGGAGGCGGAGGCGCGTCGCCGACGGCCTCCACGAACAGGCGTTCCCCCTGGCGACGGACGAGGAATGCACCCCCGCACGCTCGACACTTGGCGTGCTGCCCCGCGGGGTCGTCCGGCAGACGGGTGGCGTCGACAGCGAACCGCTTGCCGCAGCGGGGACAACGGACGCGGTTGGATTGGGCGCTCACGGAGCCCGGATTCTGGTGCTGGAGGCCCCCCCTGGCAACGACGGAGGGCGCTCGACGACGCCACGGAGTCACGGCGCCCCCGGCGTAGAATCGACGCGCACGATGCCAGCGGCGACGCGTCCCCGCTCGGCACCGAGGTCCCGAGTCGGGAGAGGCATCATCGGCGCACCGACTCCCTCCGCCCCCACCGTGCTCGTCTGGAGCCGGGACGCGACGCGCCGCCAAGCGCTCGAGGCCGCAGTACGCGCCCTCGGAGGCCAGGCGCTCACGGCGATCGAGTCCCCGGATCCCGCCCAGCCGGCGTCCTTGGTGGTCGTCGACGCAGGCAGCGTCCCGCGCGAGGCGATCGCCGGCTGGCGTCGCCCGACCTCCCTCGTCCCGTGGCTGGTCGTGGCGCCGCGTGGTCAGGCGGCGGCCGAGCCCTGCGGGGCCACGGGGTGCATGGGCGGCGACGAAGACCCCGCCCGACCGGACGGCGTGCTCGCGCGCCTGATCGCCGCCGTGCGGGAGGTGCCCGAGATCGGTCGCTACCTCCTCCGGCTCGACGATGAGGAGGTGGCACTGGCCTTCCATCCGCGGCCCGGCGCCAACGCCACGCTCGTCCGCTTCCTGCTGCACGACCTGTCGATGCGCCATCCCGGCCGGCGCCTACCCAACACCGAGGTGCAGCTGGCCTTGCACGAGGCCCTGGCGAACGCGCTCGAGCACGGCAACCTGGGCATCACGTACGAAGAGAAGACCGCCGCCATGGAGACGTCAGGCGGCGTGCGTGCGCTCGTCGACCAACGCCTCTGCGACGAGCGTCTCGCGGCTCGCATGGCTCACGTGCGCGTGATCTACGCTGCCGACGAAGTCGCGTACATGGTGCGCGACGAGGGCAGTGGCTTCGACGCCCGCTGTCGCACACACGAGCCCATGGCCGCCGCGACGGCCCTGCACGGCCGCGGACTCAAGCTGATCCAGCACGTGATGGACGACGTGCGCTGGAACCCTGCGGGCACCGAGATCACGATGGGCAAGCGGTTGGATGGTCCGGGCGTGCTCGGCGAAGACGACGACGAGGACGACGAAGACGACCGCGACCTCGACGACGACCGCGTGCCGGGCGCCCGCGGCCGCGCCTGACGCGCCACCGCGGCAACACTTCGGTCCTAGGTGCCGATGAGCACGGGCCCGTCCGGCGGCGGCCGGTAGGGCGTGCTCGAAATCAGCTTGAAGAGCAGCCGACGCACGACGCGCCGGCCCGGGGCGAAGCTGCCGAGCCACGAGTTGATGTGGTCCAGACCCTCGCCGTCGTCCTCGGCGCCCAGGAACTCGACCTCGAGGCGCACGCCATCGCGGGCGCGCGGATCCATGATGGGGTCCAGCACGAGGAGCGAAGCGCGGGGCTGGCGGCGCAGGTTGCGGAACACGTTGCCCCCGACGTGCTCCTCCTCACCCCCGGCAACACGGCCGTCTTCGAGCAAGCGCGGCGCCACGAGGATGCAGCACTCGGGCACACCCTGGGCCCCGACCGTCGCGAGAATCGCGATGGAAGTCCGCCGATCGAGAAACTCGCGCGTGCGATCGCCCGGGAGGCCCATGGTCGGGACAAGATACCGGCGGCCCTTCGCCCTGCCCCGGGAAGCCCATGACCGGGCGGGGCGTCGGACGACGGGAGCCACCCATGCGCTGCATCCCCACCGTCCGCCGCAGACACCGTCATGTGTCGCCCGCACCTTCACGGCGCCTCGGCGCCTGGATCGTCACCGTGACCCTGCTCGCGCCCCTCGGCGCGTGCGGATCCGGAGGGACCTCCGACCTCACGCGACGACGGCTGGACATCCCCAGCATCGCTTCCCTCGACGGCACGGTGCGCTCCGACGGGGAGGTCACGGCGCAGGGCGGCGAGCCCAAGGTCGGCGACCTGGCCTCCAACCAGGAGGTCCGCATGCTCCTCTCGTTCTCGTTGGAAGACGTGCCGGCCGGAGCCGAGATCACCTCGGCCCTGCTGCGCCTCAGGACCACGCGCGTGACGGGCGAACCGCTGCTCATGGACCCGCTGCTGATCGAGCGCGTCGACATCGGCACCGCCTTGGATGGGACGGACTTCTCGTCCCTGGCGCTCAGCAGCGCGACCAACGTCACCATGAACGGATTGCTGGTCACGCGGGAGATCGAGGTGACCACGCTGGTCCAACAAGACGTGAACGAGCTGCGGACGCGCACGGACCTGCGGCTGCGTCTCTTCGGCGGTACCGACGGCGACCTGCGCGACGACTGGTTTGGCTTCGAGACGGGTGACAACGAGTACCGCACCGGTGAGCGCGCCGAGCTGTCTGTCACCTACGAGACGACGCCCTGACCCCCGCCGCGCGCTTGGAGCTTGCCGTTCGCGCCGTGCGCGAAGCCGCGCAGGCCACGCGCGCCGTCACGGACTCGTGGGCGGCAGATGCGCGTGGCCGCGAGCGCGACGCACGCACGAAGGACGACGCGTCCCCCGTCACGGTGGCCGACTTGGCCGCCCAGGTGCTCATGGCCCACACGATCGGGGCCGCCGAGCCACGGCGCGCCGAGGAGACGGCGGCTCCCCTCGAGGCGCCCGGCGGCGCGGCCTTGGAGGCAGCGCTCCTGGCGCGGGTCCGGGCGCGCTGGCCCGAAGCCACCCCCGCCAACCTCCGAGAGCTGCTGGACGGCCCCGCCCTGCCAGGGCCAGCGACGGCGCATTGGGTCATGGACCCCGTGGACGGGACCGCGGGCTTCCTGCGCGGCATGCAGTACGCGATCTGCCTGGCCTTCCTCGAAGGCGGCCACCCCACGCTGGGTGTGCTCGGTTGCCCGCACCTCGGCCCGCAGGGCACCCCGGACCTCGCCACGGCGGCGCCTCCAGGCCGCCTGTTCGCAGCGCGGCGCGGTGCAGGCACCGTCGAGATCGACCTCGGAGGTGACGTGCGGCACGCCGTCGAGGTCAGCCCGTGGGCCGGAGGCCCCGTGCGGGTCGGCGTACCGTGGGAGCCGCGCTACACCAACGCCGAGGCCGTCACGGCGTGGTTCCGGCGCGCGGGGCTCGAGCACGAGCCCGTGCGGGTGGACAGCCAGGCCAAGTACGCCTTGGTCGCCCGAGGCGACGTCCACGCCTACGTGCGCATCCCGGCCGACGAGGAGCGCCGCGAGAACGTCTGGGACCACGCAGCGGGCCACGTCGTGGCCACCGAAGCCGGGGCGCGCGTCACCGACATCGAGGGACGCGAGCTCGACTTCGGCCGTGGTGCGCGCCTGGAAGCCAACCGCGGCATCCTCTGCGCGACACCCGCCGTCCATGCCGCCCTCCTCGAGGCACGCTGACCCGGAGCCCGCCTCCCGTACACTCCGCGCACCGTGGCCTCGCTTTCGGCGCTGACCCTGATCTACGACATCCGTGGCTTCACGGCGGCCAGCCGCCGCGTTGCCACGCACGACCTCGGCACCTACGCCACCGCGGCACACCGCATCGTGCTCGACTGCTTTGCCGAGCGGCCTCCGACGTTCGTCAAGAACCTCGGCGACGGTCACCTCCTCATCTGGGAGGTCGAAGGCGAGCTGGATCCCGAGCTGGCGCGGGCCGTGGTCGCCGCCGCGGGGCGCGCACGCACGGCGTTTGCCGCGTGGGCCACACGCCAGCGCGAAGCCGGCGCACCACTCCCCACGCGCGTCGGCATCGGCGTGGCGTTCGGTGAGGTGCATCGAAGCGACGACTACTACGGCCGCGCCATCAATGTCGCGAGCCGCTTGCAGCACCTGGCCCGTCCGGAAGGTCTCGCACTGGACGCGGGCGTGCATGGTGCGATCCGACGGCAGAAGACGGATCTCGAAGCGGCCTTCACGCGCATGAAGGCCAAGCTCAAGGGACTGGGCAGCACGTGGGTCTACGTGCAGCGGCCCTTCAGCTGGTCCCGCTTGCTCGGTCGTGTCGGTCGGGTCGCGGCCATCGTCGCGCTGCCGCTTGGTTGGCTTGCGCTGGCCGACGCCGGCGTTGCGTTGCCCGGTGGCGCGGCGATTCGCGATGCGATCGACGAGCGCGGGTGGTCGATCCTGCGGCCGGCCCCTTCGCTGGACGAGATCGAGGCCGCGGTCCCCGCCCTACGGACGCGCCTGTGCGAGGCACTCGTGGGGCTGACCACGGAGGGCGGCCTGCTGCGCAACGCCTTCGACGCGCCCGACGCGGACACGAGCGACGTATGGAGCTCGTGCCAAGCGCTCACCGCCCTCTTCCGCGCACCGGAGCTGACGCCAACCCTCGCCGCGCGGTTGCGCCCGGCGCTGGACGAGCCGTTCACGGAGCAGCACTTCATCGAGGTCGATGGCAAGGCGTTCGGCTGGCTCGCGCACGCGGGCATGGCCTACACCGAGATCGAGCCCGCCCTCTGGACCGTGTCGTCGCTGGCGCTCGCGTTGGCTCGACCCGGCTACCTCGAGGGCGAGGCGCGTGACCGGGCGCTCGCACATCTCGACATGGCACAGCGTGCGGCCGACCTCTACCGCCCGGCCGACACGGGCGGCTGGAACATCTTCCCGCAGCAAGCCGATCCCCTGCGCCACAGCCCCTACAGCACGACGATGGCGGTGTTGGCCCTGCTCGAGCTGCGCGCGGCGGACCTGGGCTGGCATGGGGATGCAGGCGAGCGTGATCGCCTCTTGGAGCGCAGCGTGCGCTTCCTGGGCCAGCACTTCGAGGCGGACCGTCAACCGCCGGGCTGGCGCCGCACGAACGACCCCAACGACAAGATCTCCGCGGGGCTCAGCATGCAGATCCTGGCCCTGCTGCTGCGTGCCGAGCGCGATGCCGGCCTGGCGCTCCCCGCGGCCGTCGAGGGGGCCATCCCCGGCTTGCTCCTGCGCCTCGAGGACGCCTCGCTGGAAGACGCCTACGACATGGGCGAGTTCGCCGTCGGGTTCACCAACCACGAGGGCCGCGAGGACAGCCGCACGGAGGGCATCAACTTCCTGTGGCACCCGTGGGCGGTGGAGACCGCGTGGCGCTGGCTGCAGCGCGCCTCCGAGAAGGGCGGCTCGCTCGGCGACCAGATCCGCGTCCGCCGCGCGCTCGGTCGCTGGGTGCTGGATCGCGGCGACGAAGCCGTGCGTGCCGCGAGCGCGGGCTATTGCTTCGTCGCCTCGGAGACGCTCTACGGCCTGTCGGCCGTCCGCTGAGCGCTCGAGCTAGTTGCCCTTGGCCGTGTTCAGCAAGCGGCAGGTCCCGCACCAGTCCGGCGAGACGTCGTCGCCCACGTCGATCTCGGGGGCGGGCAAGAAGGGCTTGCCGAACAGCGGGCCACCGCCGAGCAGGCGCGGCCCCATCAACGGGTGGCCGCGAATCACGAGGCCTTGACCGTTGGTGATCGTGGTGCCTCCGACCGCCTGCCAGTGCATGAGGTAGCCGCCGCCCGCGATCGTGCAGACGCTGTTGGTGCCGGTCGAGGGGCACTCCAGCGTGTCCGTGATGTCGTCGTGGCCACCGCCGTTCTGGGCCGACTCGGCCGTGTGGGCCAAGCCGATGAAGTGGCCGATCTCATGCGCCGCCACGAGCCCGACGAGGTTTGCCTGGTTGGGGTCGTAGAGGCTCATGACGCCCGAGAGCTCGGTGCCGTTGACGGAGGGACCGCCGATCGTCGCCGCGACGCCGAGCACCCCGCCACCCAGCGCGGTGCGCACGAAGAACAGGTTCAAGCGCCTCTCGCTGGCCACGCTGCTGGTCGCCAACATGGGCCCGAACTCGCTCTGCGTGACGTCGTCGTAGGCCGAGTTGGTCACGTCGTAGTAGTCGATGTCGCCGAGACGGATGCCCTGCTGCTGCAGGATGTTGTCCACGGTGGTCAGCACGGTCTGCAACGTGGCGTCCCCCGAGGCCGTGGCGGCCGTCGGCGTGATCACGTTGGCCAAGAACACGTTGAGGTCCAGCGTGGCCACGATGTCCGTGCCCGTGCGCGGACGACGCTGCACGATGACCTTGACGGCCGTGGAAGCCGCACCACCCGACCACCGCAGGAGACGCAGCGTGTAGGTGCCGCCACCCGGCACGAGCTGCACGTCCGTACGATCGGTGTTGGGAACCTGCGCCGTGAAGACCGGCGAGTTGGGTGTCCAGATGTACGCGCCCGTGAGCTGGTCGTTCTCGTAGACCTTGCCGCCCGGCCCCGTGAGCCGGCGGAGGCCGACCTGCGAGCTGCTCGGCACCGTGGCCTCGACCATGAAGCTGATCGCATCGGCGGGCACGTCGAACGTCATGGCCGCGGTGTCCCCGTTGCCGTCGAACGTCTGCGTGCCGAGGTCGATGATGTCCTGGCCACCCGTCGTCCCGAGCCCTTGGATCGTGTGCGGGCTGTTCAACGCGTTGCTGGTGACCGTGAAGGTGGTGGTCGGCGTCCCCGGGGCGGAGCCGTTGTAGCGAAGCACCAACGAGGCCGAGCCGCCGGCGGCGACCTGGAGGGGCAGGTTGCTCACCACGCTGAAGCCCGGGTGCGACGACGCGACGTTGGTGACGCTAACCGGCGAAAGGAACGACGGGTTCTGCACCAGCACCGTGCGGTTGGCGAAGCTGCCCGGGAGCACGTCGCCGAAGTCGATCGGGCCCGTGGGGACGGTGAGCGTGGCGCCGATGGCGTTGGCCGTCACGCGGGTCACCTGGACCTCTTCGCTGCCCCCGGCGCTGATGCGCACGGAGACCTCGCCCTCGGCGGCGCCTTCCCCGCTGGGCACGAACGCCATGGGGACCTGGATCGTGGCCCCGGCACCGATCGGCTGGGGCAGGGCGGCGGGTCCGAGGACCAAGGGCGTCCCGACCCCCTCCAGGGTCACGGTGCCCGCGCTGGAGAAGGAGCTCGTCACCTCGAGATCGAAGAAGGTCGGCGAGGTGGCCGGGATCGTGCCCAGGTCCTTCTCGAGCTGGGTCGGCGGCGTCGGGGCCGGCGCGCCCCCACCGCCGCCACCACAGGCGACGAGCAGGCAGCAGGCCACGAGGACCGCGATCAGGGGAAGGCGACGGGGGGAGGGGGGCGCCATCGAGGTCTCCGGGTACGTCGAAGTCTTGCCTGGGTTCGGAGGCCCGGCAAGTCACGTACCGGCTTCCGAGCCCAGGCGACCGGGCCGTGCGGGCTGCTACGAGCAAGATCGCACGTGCACCTTGCGGTGACCTTGCGGCGTCGTGGCCGCGCCCTGGCGTGGCGCGTAGGGTCCGGACTCCAGTCCCGGAGCCCACGATGCTGCCCCACCACGTCACGGTCGGCCCCCCCGACGCCCCCGCCCTCGTCCTGATCCACGGCTTTCCGTTCTCGCTGGAGCAATGGCGGCCCCAGCTGGACGGCCTCGAGGACGCATGGCGGGTCGTGGCGTACGACCTGCGCGGGCACGGCCGGTCGGCGACCGGACCCGGGCCGCTGTTCATCGAGGACCTCGTCGACGACCTGGTCGAGCTCCTGGATCACCTGGGGCTCGAGTCCGCGTGCCTGGGCGGCCTCTCCATGGGGGGCTACATCGCGCTCCGGGCGGTGGATCGCGAGCCGTCGCGGATCCACGGCCTGGTGCTGGCGGACACCAAGGCGGGAGCCGACGACAACGCGGGGCGCGTCAAGCGTGCGCAGGCCGCGAAGACCGTGCGTGCCAAGGGCATGTCCGCGTTCGCCGACGGCTTGCTGCCCGCGCTCTTCCCCAAGGAGCGCTTGGACCCGCCGACGTCGGCCGTGCGTGAGGTGCGCGCGATGATCGAGGCCACGTCGCCGGAGGGCGCCGCGCTGGCCCTCGGCGCGATGGCCTCCCGTCTGGACCTTCGCGAGCGCCTCGCCGACATCCGCGTGCCCACGCTCGTGGTGGTGGGCGAAGACGACACGCTGACCCCGCCGGCCGAAGCGGAGGCGCTGGTCGCCGGCATCCCCGACGCCACGTTGGTGCGTCTGGACGGCGCGGGCCACGTCAGCAACCTCGAGGCCCCGGACGCCTTCACGGCCGCGCTGCGCGCGTTCCTGGAGCGCATGCACCCGCGCACGTGACCCCCAGGCCGCCCCGCGCGGGCGGCTCGTATCCTGCACGGCTCCCAGGGAGGCGATCATGGCGGCGAAGAAGCGACCGAGCTCCAAGTCCCCCGCGAAGAAGGCTGCTGCCAAGAAGGCGCCTGCCAAGAAGACCACGGCGGCTCCGAAGCGGGCCGCCGCGACGCCCGCCAAGAAGAAGGCCGCCGCGAAGAAGGCGGTCGCGCCCGCGAAGACGAAGGCGCGCGTGGCGCAGGCACCGGGCGCGGATGCCGCCCACGAGGCCTACTTGGCGAAGCTGCCTCCCGACCGCGCGGAGGCCATGCGCGCGGTGCGCGATGCGATCCGCAAGGGCCTGCCCAAGGGCTACGAGGAGGGCATGCAATACAACATGATCGCGTGGTACGTGCCTCATAGCCGCTACCCGGCCGGCTACCACTGCGATCCGAAGCAACCCGTTCCGTTCGCGAGCATCGCGTCCCAGAAGAACCACATCGGCCTGTACCTGATGTGCATCTACGCCGACGAGACGCACCGTGACCAGTTCATCAGCGAGTGGCAAGCCACGGGCAAGCGGCTCGACATGGGCAAGGGCTGCGTACGCGCCAAGCGGCTCGACGACATCCCGCTGGACGTGGTCACCCGCGCCGTGGCACGCATTCCCGTCGACGCGTTCCTCGCCCACTACGAGAAGATCGTGCCGCCGTCCAAGCGCCGGCGCTGACCTCCGCCACCTCAGCCGAGTCGCTCGACCGCCTCGATGAGCGCGACGTGGCCCATGCGGCGTGCGGCATCACGCGCCGCCTCGCGTGAACGCTCGAAGCCTGCCCGATCACCCTCGGCCAGAGCCGCCTGGGCCTCGAGCAGATGCGCGGTGGCCTGGCGCTGCGCCCGCCGGTCGCTACCTGCCGACGTGAGGAGCTGCTCCGCTGCAGCGCGCTGTGCGGCCGGCGTGCGGTCGCCCACGGCGAGGCGCACCAGCGCGCGCACGCGCGTGACGCCATCCAGCGCCTCGTCGGCGGGAGGAAGCTCGGCGAGGCGAGCGGGAGCCTTCTCGCCGCGCACGATGTAGGCGAGCGCGAGGGCCTCCGCAGCGTCGATGCGATTCCCGGAGTCGCTCGACGTCGTCCCGATCTGGACGGCTGCCTCGAGGTGCTCGGCGGCCTCGACGGCATCACCCTCGCGCAAGGCGGCCACCGCTCCGAGTGCGCGGGACCACAGGTGAGCCGGACTCAGGCCGGCGCGCTCGGCCAGCTCGCCCAGCTGCGCAATGCAGGCCCGCGCCTCCTCTTGGCGGCCGAGCGCAAGCAACAGGCTCGCGTGATGGAGGCGGGCGTAGGCGTGGCTGGCGGACGACCCGTCGGCCTCCAGCAGGTCGACGGCTGCCTGCGTGGCGCGGACGGCGTCGACCAAGCGTCCGTCGCACTCGTAGACCCGGGCCAAGTGCACGCCCGTGTGCGCGGCGTTGTCCTTGCGCCCCGCGAGCGCAAAGACACGCTGGGCCCGCTCGTAGATCTCGGGCACGCCGTCGACGCTGCCACGCAGGAAGCGCAGATACGCAAGGCTCACGTCCGCGACGGCGGCATTGGCTCGACGCCCCAACCGGCGTGAGAGATCGGCCGCCTGGCCCCAGAGCGTCTCGGCGTCATCCGCATGACCGAGAGCGCGTGCGATCGTGGCGCGCACGGCAAGCGTCGTGCAGCGCTGGATGTCCTCGCCGCACGCACGAAACACCTCTTCCGCCTGGCGCGCCAGGGGCTCGGCCACGTCGGCTCGCCCCCGCAGGGCAACCTCGATCTGCGCAAGGCACAGCAGGGCGAGTCCTTGCTCCCGTCCCTCGGGCAGCCGACGCGCGGCGTCCGCGAGACGCTCGGCATCCAGCCCCTTGGGGCCGGCGTAATGGCGATGCAGCTCGGAGTCCACGACGAACGCGCGAAGGGCAAGCTCGTCGTTGCCCTGTGCCGTCGCCGCCTCGGAGAGGACGCGCAGCAAGCGAGCGGAGTCGTCCCGTCGCCCCAGGTCTGCCAAACAGCCCGCCAGTCCGATGAGCAGCTCGGCATGGGCATCGACCGCCTCGGTCCACGCGAACGTCAACAACCCGGCGCGCTGGGCCAGCTCCACGGCGCGCAGGTTCTCCTGGCGCCGCACCGCTTGCGCCGCGGCTTCGGCCAAGAACGGCCGGGCGCGCTCGGGGGCTCCCGCGCGCTCCCAGTGGCGTCCGAGCCGCTGGGGGTCCACGGGCTCCGAGGCCCGGCGTGCATCCAAGTGCTCCGCCAAGAGGCGATGCACCTCGCGCCGCAGCTCGCCGCCGATCTGCTCGTAGATGACGTCGCGGTAGAGAACGTGCGCGAAGCGGTAGCCCTCTTGCGCAGACGTCACCAGGCCATGCTGGCGCTGCAGGGCCTGCAGGCGCTGCAAGCAGGGCAACAGGGGCAGCCCCAGCACGCTGGCCACGGCCCGGCCGTCGAACTCCACCCCGTCCACCGACGAGGCGTCGAGCAGCATGCGGTCGCTCTCGTCGAGCAGCGCCACGCGCCCCGCGACGATGTCGCGCACGTGCCGGGGCACGCGACCTCCGACGGCCTCGAGAGACGGGACGCTCTGCGCAATGTCGAATGCGGCGGTTCCCTGGCGCGCCAGCTCGCGGAACACTTCCAGCGCGTACAGGGGATTCCCATCCGCCTTGCGCAGGACGATGTCCAGCATGCTGACGCCGAGCGGCGTCGATCCGGCCTCGCGCTCGAGAAGGGCGTGCAGGGCCTCGGGCGACAGCGGAGGCAGCTGCACCTCGCGCGGTCCGGCCAGCTTCTGCAGGTCGCGCAGCGCAGACCACCACGCGACATCGTGGACCGTCGAGGTCTCGATGTCGGCATCCGTCGCCGTGGCAATCACGGCGACGGGCGCGTCGCCGAGATGGCGGATCACCTCGAGGAGCAAGTGCAGGTCTTCCACGTCGGCCACATGGACGTCGTCCACGAGGACCAAGAGCGGAGCGGCGAGCGCCAGCTCGCGAAGGACACGCTCGAGCGTCCAGGCGAAGCGCGTCGGCTCGGCCTGGTCCGCGTCACCCGAGGTGAGGAGCGCGAGGAGGTCGTCCGTCGAGGACACCGCCTGGCCAGGCGTTGGCGTGGCGCGCTCCGCACGCGCCGCACGCCCCAGGGCACGACGCAATCCGCCCGACGCGGCCAGCGGCACGGACAGCACCTGCATGCCCAGGCGGCGCCCCTGCTCGCCGGCTGCCGCGAGAACCGCACTCTTGCCGGCTCCCAGACGACCGCTGATCCATGCCAAGCCCCCGGTCCCGTCGTGGACGACGCGCTCCAAGAAGGCGGTGAGCGTGGCGAGCTCCGTCTCGCGACCGTAGAGCAGGGGGCGGTAGCGGGGCTGCGCTGCCGAAACGGGGGTCGGCGGCGGCTCAGGGGGAGCTGCCGCGCGTGGTGCGTCGTCCAGCAGCCCCAACGCCGCGCGAGCCGTGGCAGGCCGGGCCTCCGGCTCGCGGTGCAGGCACGCCCGGCACAGCGCGGCGAGATCACTGGCAACGTGCGGATCCAACGGCGCGGGTTCGCGTTCCGCGAGCGCGACGTAGAGCTCGGCCAGCGAGCCCGCAGGGAAGGGCAGGCGGCCGGAGAGCAGGCGGTACAGCAGCGCCCCCACGCTCCACAAGTCGGAGGCTTGGCTGGCGGGGCGACCGGCGAACACCTCGGGCGCCATGTACGCGGGCGTCCCTGCGAGTCGCGAGCCCTCCTGCGAAGAGAGCGACTCCTGGCCGATCAGGTGGCCGAGCCCGAAGTCGGCCAGCTTGACGGCTCCACCGGATCCAAGCAGCACGTTGGCAGGCTTCACGTCGCGGTGGAGCACGCCCTGCTCGTGGGCCGTGGCAAGCGCCTCCAAGACGCCGCGGACGACGCGACGCACGTCCGACTCGGCAAGCTGACCGAGCTCGGCGAGGCGCTCCTCGAGCGTGCCGCCATCCACGAGCTCCAGCTCGAAGACGAGCGACTCGTCGTCGGCGACGTGGAGCCGGTAGAGCGTGACCACGTAGGGACTGGACAACGCCCCCATCAGCCTCGCTTCGCGAAGCACCGCCCGCGCCCGGCGTTCACCCTCCGCCCCGCCCTCGCGCTCGACGACCTTGAGGGCGACGTGGCGGCCGATGATCTCGTCTCGCGCGCGGTACACGGTCGCGAACGCACCGGTCCCGATCTCGTCTTCGACGAGGAGGTCCCCGAATCGTTGACCGGACTCCAAGCGCAAGGCGAGCCCCCCCGGGCCGGCGTCTGGTGGGGATCGTACCCCGCTGCATCGGCAAGACCGATTCGATAGGCTCCTGCGAAGGAGGGCCTCTGCATGACGCGGCGAATAGGGACCATCCTGGTCGTTGTCGCCTCGGCGATCGGGGCAGGGGTTTGGCTCTGGTGGCCGCGCTGGACGCCCGACGTCCCGCCCCCGCCCGAGCACGTCGACGCATTGGACCGCACCTTCGCCCTCCTCGTGGGTTGCACCGAGTACCCCGTGCTCAAGTCGTCCTGGGGCGCCACGTACTACGACCAGAAGATCCGCTTGCGCGGCCCGGCCGAGGACGTCCACCTCCTGGCCCGCACCCTGCGTGACTACCTGGGCGTGCCCGACGCGAACATGCGCCTCCTCGTGGGCTGGGGTGACGACGAGTCCACGCGGCCGACGCGCGCGAACGTGCTGGCCGCACTTGACGATCTCGCCAGCAAGGTCCAGGCCGGCGACCGCGTGATCTTCCAGTTCGCCGGCCACGGCACGCGCCAGCCCGACAAGGAGGGCGACGAGTCCGACGGGCTGGACGAGGTCCTGCTCACCGCGGACGCGGCGGGGATCATCGGGCGGTCGGGCGGCCTGCCGGGGGCCATCACGGATGACGAGATGCACGCCAAGCTGCGCGCCCTCGTCGATGCGGGAGCGACGGTCATCGCATTCTTCGACTGCTGTCACTCCGGCACGCTCTCGCGAGACCCGACCATCCGCACGCGGGAGATCGAGCCCGAGAAGCTGGGGCTGCCGACGCTGCCCGACACGCTCCCGGACACGTCAGCGCCCGAAGAGGCGAACGCCCGCGACCTGAAGGGCATTGCCGCCGTCTACGCAGCCCGCTCCTACCAGCGGGCGCCCGAGATGCTCCTGCCGAAGGACTCGCGCGCCCCGGATCGTCGCTGGCACGGCCTCCTGACGTGGCACGTGGTGCGCGCCATCCAACGACACGGCGCCGGCCTGACCGTCGCGGAGCTGCAGGCGGTCCTCGTGGCGGCCTACCGGGCCCAGCCGTATGGCTCGGCAAGCCCCTACGCGGAAGGTGATCTCGCGATGCGGGTGGCTCGCGACGACGTGGCCGCGACGCATCCGTTGCAAGCGGTGCGCGAGGACGGCGAGCTGCGCTTGGATGGCGGCACGTTGCGCGGCATCGAGACAGGCGCACGCGTGGCGCTGTATAGGCTCGGCCATCTCGGTGAGGACGACGCACGCGTGGGCACGGCCAGCGTCCAGCTGGCCCGCACGCTGGATGCCGTCTTGGCGCCGGTGACCGAGGCCGATGCTCTGCCCACCGGCGACGGTCCCTTCGCGGCGAAGGTCGAGGCACCGGGCGTACCGGCCCTGCGCTTGTACGTGGATGTCGCGGGCCTCGATGCCGAGGCGCACCGCTACCTCGAT
The DNA here is from genome assembly GCA_020631815.1 of Planctomycetota bacterium. Classification (GTDB taxonomy): domain Bacteria; phylum Planctomycetota; class PLA2; order PLA2; family JAEUHO01; genus JACKGW01. The sequence goes on from JACKGW010000003.1 coordinate 295,563, forward strand.
CCGGTGTTGGCCTCCCCGGAGGGAGCACGCTTCCAAGCGGTCGCGCCGGAGGATGCAAGCTGGAGGGCCTGGAGCGTAGACGGTGAGGTGCTCCTTGCACGGCGCGAGGCAGGAACCGGACCTGTCTTGAGCATGTCCGCCGCCGAGCTACCCGCCGGTTTGGAACAGGTCCTCAAGGCGGAGTCGATGCGCGGACTCGCCGAGCCCGGACGCCTGCCCCCGCTGCCCGACGGCCTTCGCGTCGAGCTGCTCTGGTTCGACCGGAAACCTGAGACCGACGACGACTGGGAGGCAGGACGAGCCTACGAGCCGGACCAGGACCTGCCCCCGGGTACCTGGTTGGGCTTCCGCGTCCGAAACAGCAGCCCGACACCCGTGGACGTGGCCATCGTCGGCATTGACGCTGCCGCAGGCGTGACCCTGCTCTTTCCCCGGGGCCAAGCCTCTCCTCGGCTGGAGGCACGCGCCCCCACATGGACGCGGGTCGGGCCTTGGCCCCTCGCCGACGTGCCTGTGGGAGCCGAGATGGCCCTGGCGCTCGCCATACCGCGCCCGGACGCCGGTGCGCCGTACGACTTCGCGGCACTGGAACGCCCCTCCCTCGCAACCGCTCGGGCAGCGACGACGCCCGCAGCCTCCACCGCGGACGCGTGGCTCCGTCGCTGGTCATCCCTAGGCGTGAGCGCACGTGGGGCGCCGACCTCCGGCGAGCTGATGGCGAGCGCGTTCAGGTGGCAGACGACCTTCGCGCCGTGGCGGCTCGATCCTGAGCTTGCCGCGACGGGTGAGGAGGTTCCTACCGGCGACCAAGTCCCGCTGCGAGACGGGGAGAGCGATGCGCCGCCTGCACTGGGCTTCGTGGGTGGGCACGATCTCTTCCTCCCCAAGACCAGTCTCCGGGCCGCTGCCTACGTCACCTGGAATGAAGACACGGTGCAGGTTCACCTCGACGCGGGTGGCACGCGCGGTTGGGCGGAGATGGCACCGCAAGCACGCCGAGCCGCCGCGGCGAACGGGGTGCTGGGTGGCGACGTGGTGCTGCGCCGCGAGGCCACGCGAGACATCACGTTCGTGGGCCCCGTCGAGGAGGGTCGCGCGCAAGAGGTCTTGGCCGTCGCGCACGCGGGCTCGGCTACACGCTGGATCGCGCAGCCGGGGGATACGTGGCAGGCTCGACCGAGCTGGGCAAGCTGGCCAGACCTCGGTGTCTTGCGTCGCGGTGCCCAGCTGGATGGCCCAAGCGTCGCGCGCGCCGTCGCGCTGATCCAGCTGGCAAGCGGCAAAGCGACCGTAGGCTCGAAGTAGGCCCTGGGGAGCGGCCCTCTTGACCGGGACTTCGGCCCGGTGGCAGCCTCTCCGGCAAGCGTGCCCTAGGGGCACGCCCGGCGCGGAGTGACCGGCATCTTCGTCGAGTCCTCCGATGGGAGGGCGCCATCATGTCCGAAAGCACCAAGTCCATCCTGCTGCTCTTGCTGGGGCTGATCCTCGGCTATCTCATCGGGCACTACGCGTTGCCGCCCGAGTGCAAGCCGGACGACGGCTCGCGCGGCGTGCTTGGCGTTCCACCGTCGCAGCTGCCTCAAGTGATCGAGATTCCCGAGGGCTCGTGGCCCAAGTACGACTGCGAGGGCGCGCAGGCCATCCAACAGCTGGACGATCTGTTCGCGCTCTTGGAGCAAGCGGCCACGATGGAGCCGCCGCGCATCGACGAAGTGATGCAGATCCAGGTGGTCAACGCCATCTACGAGAACGCCAGCTGGCCGGACGATCCCACCAAGGGAGCCGAACGCTGCAAGGGCGTGAAGAAGGCCCTGCAGGACGCGCAAGCGATCGTCGAGGAGAGCAACCCCGGTCCCTACAACTGGACCGCGGTCATCGACGACTTGCAGATGGGCAACTAGGAATCGTGAGCGCTCGGCCTACTTGAGCCGCGCGATCACCTCGTCGGTACGGTCGGGGGGCGGCGCCACACCGTCGCGGCTCGCCTCGACCGTACCGGCTTCACCCACGTAGTCGTGGCCCAGGGCCCGCGCCATCGCGGCCACCGCCTCGTTGAAGCGCTGCGAAGCCTTGCGCATCAACAGGTGGTAGCGAGGCTGGCTGTCGCCCAGACCTTCGCGACGGATGTCCTGGTACTCCGGGATGCGCTCGTAGACGGGATCGCTGCGTACGACGGCCGGCTTCATGACCAGCGCCGCGCGTCCCAGGTAGGTGCGGCTCGCGTCCAAGACCGTGTAGTCGCCCAAGCCCCGCTCGGCGACGTCCTCGTCGGACGAGCCACAGCCCGCCCCGGCCAGCCCGAGACAAGCTGCCGTGACGAGCACGATCGTTCCTCGCAGGACTCGTGAGCCAACCCGCTTCATCGCGCCCTCCCGGCGGACCTCCCCCACCGGCCGCCTGGGCGCCGACTGTACAGCCAGGGACCTGACGGTCTCGACGGAGCGCCGACTTTCGTATGCTCGGCGGCTGATGGAGGAGCACGAGCCGCACACCGTGGAGAGGCTGCTGGAGCGCCTGGGCGCCGGCGACTCCTCCGCCGCACCGCAGCTGCTCGACCTGCTCCACGACGAGCTTCATGCGGTCGCCCACCGCCACATGTCCCGCCAGCGGGCGGGGCACACGCTGCAGACCACGGCCCTGCTCAACGAGGCCTGGATGAGGCTGGCGCCGGCCGCCGGCGACCGCTGGCAGGACCGACAGCACTTCGTGCGGGCGGCGGCACGCGCCATGCGCTTCGTGCTCGTGGACCACGCCCGCCGCCGTCTGGCGAAGAAGCGACAGCAACAGCGCGCCGAGCCCCTGGCCGACGGGTTGGCCGCGCCGGACACGGGCGACGCAACCGACGTCCTGGCCTTGGACGAGGCATTGCACGAGCTCGGCGAGAACGACGCCGAGCTGCTGTCCATCGTCGAGCTCCGCTACTTCGGCGGCCTCACGCTGGAAGAGGCCGGTCGCACGCTGGGCATGACGGTGCGTCAAGTCCATCGGCGCTGGACGATGGCGCGCGGCTGGCTTCGCCTGCGTCTCGAGTCGAGTCCCGATGGAGCGTGAGTCGTGGCATCGCGTCACGCGGGCCGTCGAGGCTGCTGCGGACCTGCCCGTCGAAGCCGCGGACCGCTTGTTGGTCGACGAGCTGGAGGATCGACCCGACTTGCTGGCCCAGGCGCGTGCCGTGTTGGAAGCGGGGCGCGCGACCGACGACTTCCTGGAGGCAGCTCCGGAGGAAGCTTCCACGGCGCTGTCCGAGGCGTTCCGGCCATCGATTGACGGCTACGAGCTGCACGAAGTCGTCGGGCACGGCGGCATGGGCACCGTGTACCGGGCGCAGCAGCTCAACCCGAAGCGTGACGTCGCGCTGAAGGTCCTGGCTACGGCCGTCCACGATGCCGGCGCCCAAGCGCGCTTCGTCCGCGAGATCGAGTCGCTGGCGGTCCTCCGTCACCCCGGTATCGCCCACCTCCATGCCGCCGGTATCGCTACGGATGCGGCAGGCCGGCGCGTCCCCTGGTTCGCCATGGAGTTCGTGCCGGGCGCCACGCCGCTCGTCGACTACGCCAACGAACGACGGCTCGACGTGCGCAAGCGTGTCCGCCTCTTGGCCTCGGTCTGCGATGCCGTCCAGCATGGGCATCAGCGCGGCGTGCTCCACCGCGATCTCAAGCCCGAGAACCTGCTCGTGGACCGCGAAGGCCGGATCAAGGTCATCGACTACGGGGTCGCGCGGTCCCTGGAGGGGGAAGAGGGATCCGAGCGCCAGACGGCCGCCCTCCAGGTCGTCGGCACCCTGCCGTGGCTCAGCCCCGAGCGTGTTCGCGGCGAGCCCGGTGACGTACGTGCAGACGTCTATGCATTGGGCGTCGTGCTGTACGAGCTGCTGACCGGCGAGCTGCCCATCCCCGTCGACAGCAAGGATGTCGTGGGCTCGGCGCGGCGTGTCTGCGAGCAGGTACCCGAGCGACCCTCGCGACGTCGTGACGGCCTCGACGAGGACCTCGACGCGATCACCCTGACCGCCTTGGCCAAGGACCCCGAGCACCGCTACGCCTCGGTCGACGCCCTGGGCGAGGACTTGGAGCGGTGGCTTGCCAGCTTGCCTGTGCAGGCACGGGCCCCCGGCGTGTGGCGGCAGCTGCAGCTGTTTGCACGTCGCCACCGGGCACTCGTGACCGCCGCGGCGGCAATCGCCCTCGTGACCGTTGCCGCTGCGGCCATCTCCGTCACCTGGGCCGTTCGGTCGGACGAGTCCGAGCAGAAGGCGCTGCGTGAGCAGGCCGTGGCCGAGGAGGAACGGGGCCGGCAACAGCGCCTGTTCGAGGCCCTGCTGGAGCGCAACATCGAGAGCACGGCGGAGGCAGCGCCTCGTCTCATGGCTTCGGCGGACGGCGCCGAGCGCGTGAAGGAGATGCTCGATCGGGTGCTCGAGGACGTGGGGGTCCTCGAGCGCATCGGCGGTGACGACCCGCGCGTGCAAGCCCTGCTCGTACGGGCGCTGCTCAAGCTGGGCGACGCGCTGGGCAACAAGAACTTCATGCACCTCCACAAGGAGGGCGAGGCGGCGGTCAGCTACGAGCGCGCCCTCGCCTTGGCCGAGCGGCTGCGCCACGACCAGCCGGACTCCGAGGAAGGGCGCAAGCTGCTGGTGCAGGCGAAGACGAAGCGCGCACAGCTGCTGTCGCAGGAAGCCCAACGCGCCCGCGTGCGCCCCGAGCTGGAGGACCCCGAACGCGTCAAGCGGCGCCACGCGCTGCTCGAGTCGGCCCTGGCAGACCTGCTGGAGCGGCCCGCCGAGCCGATCGACCACCAGGCCGATGTGCTGGAAGTCGAGACGCGCGCCACGCTGGGGAGGTTGGCGATCGACGAGAAGCGCTACGACGACGCGCGTGCGCAGGCCGACGCGATCCAGCGCTTCTACACGGAGGGCCGTCTGCCTCCCGAAGTCCTGGGCCACACGCTGAGGGCTTGGGCCTACTACTACGAGGAGCGCTATGAGGACGCCGTGAAGGCGTGGGACGAGGCCATTTCGGTGCACACGGTCTTCACGGCGGCGCCCGATGCCACCTTCATTGCCTACGTTCGCCTGGCGGACGCCTGGGCCGCGCGGGCCGAGGCCGCCTGGTTCGGCAACGACTTCCCGGCGGCGCGGGCAAGCTTCGAGCAAGCGGAAGCCGTGCTCGCACCCGTGTTCGAACGCGAGCCCGAAAGCCGCGAGGCCTACGACCGCATCACCTTGCACGCGATGCAACGGCTGAGGATGGATGCCGCGTGGGCCAAGGCAAGGCCCGAGGATGCGCAGGCCGCGCGGGCTGACGCCTTGGGCGCCGCGGAGCGCGCCAGGAGTCGTTCAAGACGGGCAGCGGCCCCGAGCTCGTTTGCGACCATCCTTCTTCAAGGGATCGCCAAGCTCGAGGCCGCATGGTCGGACGAAGCGGACCCGCCCTCGCCGGAGATCGAGGGCGGGCACGAGGAGAACGCTACTCCGAGTAGGTGATGATCAGCATCGGGCGGATCGAGGCGTTTGCCGTCTCACCATCCGTGAACACCATGAAGTCAGCCTGCGCGTCGTTGTTCGTGGGGATGGCGGGCCGAAGACGGAACTGCGAGCGGGGGCGGCCGGCATCCAGATCGACCTGGACTGCGCCGGTCACCTCGAGGGGCTTGGGCACGTTCGCGGTGTCGAGGTCGGTCAACTGGGCGATGTCCGTGCTGATGACGTTGAAGGCCCCCGACGTCGCGGGAAACACGGTGCCGTAGTTGACGTGATCGAGACGCGCGAGTGCGAAGGCAGCCGTCGGCGAGCCGGCCGTGCCGGCCTGGTGGAGGCGCAGGATGGCCGACTGGATCGTGGCACCCGCGGGCAGGGCGCTGATGTCGAACGACCAGAACGCGTTGTAGAGGATCGTGCCACCGCTGGCGACGAAGGTCTGGTCGCCGACAAGCGGCGCGAGTCCCGGCGAGCCGGTGTTCACGCTGCCGTTGTTGTTGAAGTTCGTGCCGCCGTCCAGGTTGGCGGTGCTCTCGACGGTGAGCTCCTGGAGACCATCGTTGTTGCCGCCACCACCGCCGCAGGCGGTCAGGGAGAGGCAGGCGAAGCTCGCGGCCAGGAACGAAGCAGAGCGAAGGAGGGAAGACGACATGGGGAGGACTCCGGGCCCCACTGCGCGTCCGGGACGAGCCCGAGTCACCGGCCGGGGCCGAAGGTCGGTGACGTGCGCCACCACCCCCATCGCAAGTCGCCGCCGCTCTTGACCGCGAAGCTGGCGAAAAATCGTGGTTCTAGGAGTCAGGCCCCGGAAGTCCGGGCTCGACGCGCCTGGATGAACGAGCGCACGGCCAGGACGAGGTAGACGAGGCAGAGCACGGCCAGCACGGAGCGGCCCCAGGCGGCCGCCGGGCGCTCGATGGCCTCCCCCCCCAGATGCTTGATCAGCGAGGGCACGCCCATCGCGCCGCCCGCGATTCCGGCCATGGCCAGCAGGGCGGCCCCGTGCATCGCGTGCATCCGCCGCTTCGGCGTCGACGCCACGGCCGCCGCGATCCCGAAGCCAAGCCCCAAGAACGCGGGAATCAGCGCCGTCATGCTCTCCCGCCCGGTCCCGAGCCAGAGGCCAACGCCCAGGGCGATCAGGACGACGGCAAGAAGGGTGGTCAGGGCGCGCATGAGAGGGTCTCCGGAAGTGGGGTTCGGGACGTGCGGATCGTACAGTTTTTTACCTGCACAATCGAAGGAACCCGGAGGCCCCCATGATCACGGTCTGGCTGGCGTTCAACGCCCTCATGTACCTGGGCTTGGCGGCGTGGTGCACGCTGCTACCCGACCGCACGGCCGAGGCCATCGGCTACGCCTTTGCCAAGCCGGGTGGGCGCTCGGAGTACATCACGGTCTACGGCGGCATGGAGGCGGGCCTCGGCGTCTTCTTCGCCCTGGCGGCCTGGTTCCCCGCCTGGCGCGAGACGGGCCTGCTGTTGGGCCTGTGCCTCTACGCGGGCCTTGCCCTCTGGCGCATCGGCACCTTCCTGCGCATCGACGGCATCACCGGCTTCCCCCGCATCGCCTTCGCCCTCGAGGCCACGCTCCTCGTGACAGCTGTCAATCTCTGGGTGCGGCGCGGCGCCTCGTAGCGCGCCCGCGCCGTCGTCCCCCATACGGCGGTACACCGGTGGCCGCAGGAGGTGCGCCATGGCCGACTCGAACTGGGTGGATGTCGGTGAGGCCGCGGGCTGGGCGGACGGCGCCCTGCGCGAGGTGCACGTCGGACGGCAACGCGTGGCCGTCTCTCGGCGAGGCGACACCTTCGGCGCCGTGTCGGGGGTGTGCAACCACGTCGGCGGCCCGCTCGGCGAGGGCACGCTCGACGGCGAGTACATCGTGTGCCCGTGGCACTACTGGAAGTTCCATCGAGCAACCGGTGAGGGCGAACCGGGCTACGAGGAGGACCGCGTCCCGCGCCACGACGTGAAAGTCGAGGACGGTCGCGTGCTGGTCAGTGCCCAGGCCACCACCAAGCGCGGCCACCTGCCCCATCCCCCCCACGAGCTGGCGCGCGACCCCGTCCCCCACGAGGGACCGCCGCGCGTGCTGGGCATCTCGACCACGAACATGGACGTCAAGCACCCGCGCACGTCCACGTCCAAGCTCCTCTTGGAGCACGCGCTCCAGCACGCCCGCGACGAGCTCGGCCTGGAGACGCAGCTGATCGACCTTGCGGCCCTGTCCTTCCGCGCGTGCGAGGGCTTCTACAGCAAGAGCGCGCACGCCTGCACGTGGCCCTGCTCGATCACGCAGATGGACAAGAAGGACGAGATGGACGAGGTCTACGAGGCCTTGGTCCACTGGGCCGACGTCGTGCTGTTGGCCACGCCCATCCGCTGGGGCGCTGCGAGCTCGCTGTACCAGAAGATGATCGAGCGCCTGAACTGCGTGCAGAACCAGGTCACGCTGCGCAACCGCGTCTTGATTCGCGACAAGGTGGCTGCGTTCGTCATCACCGGCGGGCAGGACAACGTGCAAGCCGTGGCGGGCTCGGCGCTCGGCTTCTTCGCGGAGCTGGGCTTCGTCTTCCCCCCGTTCCCCTACGTCGCCCACAGCCGCGGCTGGTCGGCCGAGGACATGGAGACCAACGTGCGCGTCGTCGAGGGCAGCGAGGAGCTGCGCGAAGGAACGCGCGCCCTGCTCGAACGCGCGGTGACCCTCTCGACCCGCCTTCGTGCCGACACGATGTGCGCCGCCTCACTGCCCCGCGGCGGCCGCAAGGCCCACCGGGACCGCAAGGCGGCAAGCGACTCGGGCGCCACGTCGTAGGCCCCAAGCCCACGTCGCCGGGCGAATCGCTACACTCCTCGCGTGGAGTACCGCGAGCAGCCGCCCCGTCCCGAGCTGACCGGGCTCGTGCGCTGCTTCTGGCAGGTACGCGGGCCGGGGCGCGTCGGCGTGCCCGAGCGTGTCATCCCCGACGGCTGCGCGGAGATCGTGCTCAACCAGGCGGGCGCCTTTCGCCGGTTCGCTGCCGACGGCAGCTCCCATCGTCAAGACCACGTGCTCCTCGTTGGGCAGCTGGGCAGCGCGATCACGATCGCCCCCGAGGGCGACGTCGATCTGCTGGGCATCCGCTTCGAGCCCGGCGGCCTGGCACGCCTGCTCGACGCCCCCATGGCCGAGCTCGCCGACGTGGATGTGGGCCTGCGCCACCTGCACCGCGACCTCCACGAGCGGCTGGAGGCGGCGGCCGTCGCGACCAGCTTCGAAGGCCGCGTCCAGCGCATCGAAGCCGTTCTGCTGCGTGCGCGTGCCACCACGCGGCCTCGCCCGCAGGCGGGCCTGGTGGCCGCCGCCGTGTCGCGCTTGGCACGGACGAGCCACCCCGTGGAGCAAGTCGCGGCGGGGTTGGGCGTCGCGCGGCGGACGCTCGAGCGTGCCTTCCGCACGGACGTCGGGCTCTCGCCTCGCGACTTTGTTCGCGTGTGTCGTTTGCAGCGTGTGGTGCAGCGCCTCGAAGGCGGGCTACCGACGGGTGGCTGGGCGACGCTGGCCGTGGACGCGGGCTACTTCGACCAGTCGCACCTGATTCGCGACTTCCGGCAGATCGCAGGCACCACCCCCGCCCGATTCCTGGCCGAGCAGAACCCACTCACCGAGGCCTTCGCCGCGGCCGTGTCGCAATCTTCCAATCCGCACGACGGCCAACGCCCTAGCGTGAGGACCGACCCCGCATGAGGAGCATGCCCATGGCCCCGCGCATCCTGGTTCCCGTCGTGCTTGCCGCCGCCCTCCTGGCCGTTGCGCCCCGCTTGGCCACCCCCAAGGACGAGACCCCCACCACGATCGACGCCAAGGCCGAGCTGTCCGCCATGACGTGGCTCGCCGGCACGTGGAGCGGCTCCATCTGGGGCGGCACGTTTACTGCCTACTACTCGACCCCCGAAGGCGGCAAGGTGCTCAGCTACAGCAAGCTGGAGCGCGAAGGCAAGACCGCCTTCCACGAGTTCGAGCTGTTCGAAGTGACCGGCGACAAGCTGTTCCTCCGCCCCCACCCGGGCGGCAAGCCGGCGGCGTCCTTCGAGCTGACGGCCGTCAGCAAGGACGACAAGAGCGCCACCTTCGAGAACCCCAAGAACGACTTCCCGACGCGACTCGTCTACCACCGCGTCGCCGACGACCGCCTCGTCATCACGCTGGACGATCCGCATGGCGACACCAAGAAGGTCGAGACGTTCGATCTGAAGCGCATGCCCTGACGGCCCCCGCGGGCTTCGGGCGGTAGACTCGCTCCCAGGCTCATGCGCAGCGCATGGGTCCTGGGGAGATGAGATGGACATCGACGACCTGGCAGCTCGATTGCACAGCTTGGAGCGGCGACTGGCCAGGTCGCGCAAGCTGAGCGTCGTCTTGCTGGTCGGGCTCTTGGCGTTGGCGGCATGCACCGTGGGTCCGCTGGCGCGCAAGATCCCCCAGCAGTACGAGACCCTGACCGTCGGCACGCTGCGCCTCGAGAGCCGAGGCGCGATCGGCGAGCTGGATGCCCGGGGCCTGCTCCTCGGTGGGACGGACGATCGGTACTCCACGTCGTGGCCTATCTCGATGGAAGCTGCGGAACGGCCTAGCCTGCATCTCGGGGGCCCCGATGCCACGTCGTGGCTGGTTGCTGGCCGCTTGGAGCTGGCCACAAGCGGGGGAGGGCGGACAGAGCTCGATGGCTTGCCGCACCTCACCATGCTGGCGCCACCTGACGGAGTTCTTGGCGGCGGTGCGCTCGATGCAGGCCCGGCCTTCGTGTGGGCGCGAGGGGCGGGAGGCGCGACCCTGATCGCCGGGCGCGCTGAACAGATCGGCGTGACGGTTACCGATCCAGATGGTCGCGTCCTGCTGCGTACGCCGGGAGAATGACGCGCGCCCGACCCGCGCCCCCTCGTTCCCCTGGCTACCCTGGTGCACCGACGAGGAGGTGCGCGATGGATGAGCGTGGCGGAGTGAACCCCTGGCTCCTGTTTGTCGCGGTCGCGGCTCTCGCGGGTGCGGCCTACGCTGCGTTCTCGGCAGTCGAACCGGGATCGGGTGGTCACCCCGCGGCCGAGGCCGCCTACGCCCGACGGGCGCGTGTGCTGGAGGCTGCCCAGGTCACGCTTCCCTCAGGGCGCCTGCTGGACACCTTCCCGACCGAGGTGCTGGCAATGGGCAGCATCAGCGGAGACGCCACCGACTGGATCGAGGTGATGCAGCGCCGCCACGATGCCACCCACATCGATCTCGACGCGCGGCGGGGAGGCGCCGTCCAGATGCTGCTCGACTTGGCAGACCGCCAGGCCAGTGCCCTCGACCGCGCAGGCTTCGACGTCGTGCACGCGGCTTGGTCCTCCGAGCCGGCATGGGATGGGCCTCTCCCCCCGCGACTGCCTGCGCCGAGCGAAGCGGCGCACGGCCGCCCAGGTCCGGGCAATGCGCCCCGCCTGGTCCATGTCGACCACGACAAGCGAAGCGCTAGCGGCGGGGGCCACGGCGGCTGTCTCGTGGACGCTTCAGCCCACTGGATCGCGCACACACGCATCTACGTGGTCCCACGCCAGGCCGTGACGCTGTTCGTACGCAACCAGTACGACCGAGAGTCACGCACGGTCGTGAGCGAGTGGAGCTACGCCGATCGGAGCATCCACGGCACCGAGCGCATCAGCGGTAGCCACCTCGCCGGTCGCGAGCCCGGTCGCTACACGCTTCACGAGTGGATTCCGGGCAAGCCGTGAGCTTCAGCGCGTGAGGCGCCGAGCGCTTGCCACCTTCGCCGTGCTGGCGCTCGGCGGGCTGGGGATGCTCGCTTGGCTCGGTGCGTCCCATGAGCTCCCTGCACAGCAGGACCTCGGGACCCGGGCGACCTCGCCCGTGCAGTCGCCTGGCACCGCCGCGCAGCTGCTACCAGTCCCCGCCTTGAAGGGAGCATCGGACAGTCCGCCACCCACGCATCTCGTCGACGACCCTCATGTCGTCCGCTGGCCGGGATCGACACCGAGTGGCGGGTGCGACGTGAGGGTGCGCGTACTGGGGTCCGACGGCGCCCGCCTTCCCTCCGTGCCCGTGAACGTATTGGGGCCGACGCAAGGAGAGCAACTGCGCGGGACCTTGTTGCAAGGCACCACCAACCCGGAGGGAGAAGTCCGCTTTGCGGGTCTGCCGCGTCAGCTGGTGCTCTGCGAAGCCCTCGTTTCCGGATCGGTCGTGCGCGGGCACGCGAGTCTGGTCGAGGGACCGGCCCTGCTCGTGGTCTTGAGGCACCAGCCAGGCGTGACGTACTTGCAGGGCACCGTTCGTCGTGCAGGCATCGCGGTCGCAGGACGCGCCGTGTCGGCAGAGGGCCGAGATGCACGTGGCGCCTTCGCCTACCAGCACGGCGAAACGGACGAGCTGGGCCGCTACCACCTCGCTTTGCGGCCAGGCTCCTACCACCTACGCGTCGCGGGTGCTCCTGCCGACGTCCACGTCGTGCTCGACGACCAATCCTGGTGGCGTCCGCGAGGCCAGGGGCCATGGATCGTTGCCGGCGAGGTCGAGGCGACGGGCACTCCACCTGTCGTGGAGCGGGACTTGGCGATCCCCGCCACGTCCATCGAGATCGACGTGCATCCGCCGGACGGTCTCGGGCTCCAGGAAGCACGGGCATTTGCTCTGCTCATTGGCCCAGGACAGGAAGGCTTCGCGAGCCTCGAAGTCGATGCGACTGGCGGCGCCACGTTCGTCGAGCTTCCGTTTGGGCCCGTCGAAGTGAGCGTCGTCGCCCAGGGGGCTGCGCGATGGACGCGCCGGGTCGAGCTCTCGCCGAGTCGCCCCTCGCAAACGCTTCGCGTCGACCTCGAACCCGGGGGCTCCGTCCGAGCGCTCCTCAAGGGGCCCGCCGGTGACGTGATCGACCTGAGGGCCGGAGACCCGGTGTTCGTCGAGCACCTGAAGACGGGCACTCGCGTGGCGAGGACCGGGCATGCTGCGAACCAGCAGCAGGTGGCCCTCTTCGAGAACGTCCCCCTCGGCAGGGCCCGCGTCTTCGTCGACGAACCGGACACCCAGCTGGGACGCCGACACGGACGCCTCACGGCACCGGCGCCCGCAGTCGTGGAGGTCACGCCGGGCGTGGTCGACGTGATCTTGGAGAACGTGCACGTTCTCGCCCACGTCCTGCTCAAGGCGAAGCCACCGGATGGTCAACACGACCGCTGGGCCCATGTGAGCGTCGATGACGCTGACGGAACACGCATGGCGCCCAGCGGGGTCGATGCGCACCACTGGAGCGGCTACCTCCCACCAGGCACCTACCGCGTGACGCTCAATGACGGGTGGACGGGGACGTGGGAGGAGACCCTCGAGGTCGGGACCGACGACGTCGAGCGGACCTTCGAGGCGCCGCGCTAGGGGGCGGCGGTATCCCGCCGCACCAGTCCAAGGTCCCGCGGCGAGGCGGCGGTATCCCGCCGCACCAGTCCAAGGTCCTGCGGCAAGGCGGCGGTATCCCGCCGCACCAGTCCAAGGTCCCTCGGCGGGGCGGCGGTATCCCGCCGCACCAGTCCAAAGTCACGCGGCGGGGCGGCGGAGTCCCGCCGCTTCGGCGACTCGCCCTAGGGCTGGCGGCGAGCGCTCGCCGCCTCGCCGTTCTCATCGCGCCCCGGAACATCTGCCACTTCGTCAGCCAGCGGCGTCCGCTTGCCCGTGGGCAGCACGCGCGCAAGCCCGGCGATCCCCACGATCATGACGCCGATCGTCATGAGCAGGGCCCCGACGGGACCGAGCCCACCGAGCAGGTTGCTGCTTGGGGCGACCAACATGCCGACGCCCACCACCGCCAAGCCGATGAGCGCAAGGACGCTACCGGTCCGAAGGGGACCGCACTGACGGGCTGACTGGGTGAGCGACGACTCCTGAGCCTCGGGCACGTCGCCACCCTACGCCCGACTCGAGCGTGCGAGCATGGGCAGCCGTCGTGGAAGCCGCTCCCACCAGCCGTGCTGCCCTGCGTCGCGGGTTCCTCGTCGTGGGCCCGTTCGTGACCCTGACACTCCTCGCGGTGGAGTACTGGGCGTTCTGGGGCTACGGCCGCATCCACCCCGGTTGGTGGATCGTTTACCCGCTCATCTACCTGTCCTCGTCGGCCATGGCGAGCTGGTTGGCCAGGCGATCCGAGAGAGCCGACGCATCGGAGCCCGCGCGATCGCGGGGGCTCGTCTCCCGCTGGTGGCTTCCGCTCCTCGGCGGCGCCGTGGCCGGGTTCGCGATGATCTTGCTTCTCATGCCCGCGACACGGCATGGCGATTACATGCCGACCCCGTCGCGCTACGTCCTGACGGTCGTCGACGCCGCCGGTCAGCCCGTACAGGGCGCGCGCGTACGCCTGCTCGAAGCGGGGCGCGATGGCGTGCCGCCTGCGACACCGAGCGACTTGGGGCTGGGCCTGTACGTCCTCGCAGATGCCCCACTGACAAGTGCGGACGGGCAGCTCGTCGTCGATCAGCCGTGGGGCGCGGCCAGATCATCCCGCACGACGTACACGGTGTTGGGGATCACGGTGGCGGCGTACGGGCGGCGCGGATCCAGGACGTTGTCGGTGGAGCGCGATGGCTACCGGGAACTCACCCTCTCGCTCGACAAGTTCGATCACGCCCACATGCGCACGCCCAAGCGCCTCGAAGTCGGCAAGGACGGCGAGGAGCTGTTCCGGTCCGACGTGCGCGTTGTGCTGAGCAGGTAGCGGAACGCGTCGCCCTAGGAGCCTGCGCCAAAGATCCACCCTGTTGGCGCGATCGGTCCCTGCGCATCTCCCGTGGAGAGCTTGCGGTGGCCCGGGGCCACATGCGCGGCGCCGAGGCGCCTCGCACGTGCCCTCCGGAGGTCAGCTCCAAGCCCAGTTCGTGCCCATCCGCTTCAGGTTCAGGGCCATGCACACCAGGTTCCACTCGCCGCGCACCTTCTCGATCCCGCGTAGGTGGAATCTCCGGAAGCCGAGCACCCCCTTGATCCAGCCGAAGGGGGCCTCCGCGATGTGCTTGCGCTTGCGGTAGCGATCTTGCCCTCGCTGGCTCGTCACGCGGCGATGCATGCGGCACGTCGCCGCGAGGGCTGGATTCGGAGCCCGATCGGGACGCTTCCCTTCGCGGCCCAGGGCCACGTAGCCGCTGATGCCACGTGCCTCGAGCGCGAGGAAGTTCGGCTCGCTCTTGTAGCCCGCATCGGCCAGTACCGCCTGGGGGTCATGTCCGGTCGTGAGCTTCGCCCGGTCGAGCATCGCAAGCAGGGCCGGGTTGTCGGCTGCGTTCTGGCCCACGTCGGCCGCCACGATGATCTGGGCCTGGGCGTCCACGGCGATCTGCGCGTTGTAGCACTGCTGGAACCCGTCCTTCTTCGTGTCCATGATCCGGCTGTCCGGGTCCGTGAAGTTGTCCTGGTCGCTCGGCTTGGGCTTGCCCAGCGGATGCTTGCGCTTGGGGCCCCGCTTGGCCTTGCCGGCCGCTTCGCGCTTGGCCTCGGCCTCCAGCGCCTCCGCGTCGTTCTCCTTCGCCCGGGCCTCCAGGCGCTTGATCGCCTCCCGGATCACACGGCGCCGATCCTCGCGACGCCGCACGCCCTCGGGCATCTCGTCCCCGCGGCGATCCTCGCCGAACTCCGCATCCTCGGCCGCATCGGCGTCCTCGGCCCGCTGGAGCAGCTCCCCGATCTCTGCCTTCAGTCGCTTCTCGTCCTTCTTCATGCGCTCGTAGCTCATCGACTTGTGCTTGCTCGCGTTGGCCCGCACCTTGGACCCGTCCACGGCCAAGGTGCCCAACGCCACCAGGCCGGCATCTTGCGCCACGCGTACGACCTGCCCGAACAGGTCCTCGAAGGCCGCCAGGTGCTGCTGGCGGAACCGCGCAAGCGTCCGATGGCTCGGCGGGTCGCCTGCCGCCAGCACCCGGAAGGCCACGTCCGTTTCGCAGGCCCCGGCGATCTTGCGCGAGGAGAACACCCCCGTGGCGTAGCCGTACAGCAGCAGCTTGCACATCAGCGCCGGGTGGTAGGCGATCGTGCCCGCGCCCTGGGTCCGGTAGCACGCCAGGAAGGCGCCCAGATCCAGGTCGTCCACCGTGTCCGAGATGAAGTAGGCCAGGTGGTCTTCGGCCAGCCAGTCACGCAGCGAGGGCGGCAGGAGATGGTTCTGATCGGGCGTGTACGGGCGGAAGAGCGGTTCCATGCCCGATTTTGAGCCGCGCCACCCCCGCTCCCAAGCAGCGAATCCACCTCAGGAGCGCGCGCGTTCTGTGGCGCAGGCTCCTAGGCCCTGTTTCGAAAGGCCCACGGACGTCGGTCCATCGTGAACGTCGTGCGATTCGTCGCGCTCGCGTGCAAGACGCATCGTCAGCGAGCCGATCGCGAGAAGTGGCGAGCGTGCTCC
>JACKGW010000030.1 GCA_020631815.1 Planctomycetota bacterium
AGCAACGCGCAGGGGACGGATCGACGTGGCCCTCCAGACATCGAGCCCACCTGTTTCGACGCGCACGCGGGCCGTGGCGCGCAGGAGGAGTGTCAGCGCGAAGACCAACGCCAGGAGCAACCCCGCCCAGGCCGTGGGTCGCCGTGCGAACCAAGCGAAGCAACCTGCGACGAGTACCGTCGGCAGGATCGAAGACCGGCTTGTCCACAGGATGGTCCCCGCCGGCCACGGGGTCCTGTCTTCACCAGTCGGCAAGCTGCCGTCAACTCGCTCGCGAAAGGTGAGAAGCAAGGCGAGTCCCACGAGGGCACCGGCGACGCGCTCGTCTCGGCCCGGTCGCCCCGACCACGAGAACGAATCCGGATCCCGAGCTTCGAAGACAGGACTCGCGTCACTCACGCGGGTGCACTCCTGTCCTCATGTGCGCGGAGCTCGGCTCGAAGAGCGTCGAAGTCGCTCTCGTCGATGGCGATACCCGTCTTGTGCCACGTGCCTGACCAGGTGCGCAGTCGCAGCGTGCGCGCGGCGCTTCCGCCATGGATCGCGGCGATGTCGGTCCACGCGTGATGGCGCCAGAAGGGCAGGGGGTAGCGCCGCGTGTGGATGCCCCGCTCGTCGACGCGGAGCGCGCGGAACCAGAAGCGAGGCACGACCAACAAGGGCACGGTCAATCCGTACAGGATTGCCTTCACGTTGTCCGTCGCAAGGCCCAACACCGCGTTGAGGAGGGCCGCGCACAACATGATGACGTAGAACACGAGCATGCCGGGATGGATGCCTCGGCGATCCCAAGGCAGAGCCTGGCCTGCGGCTGACGTGGGACGGCGCGGCTTCTCGGTGAGCAGCCCATGTCCCCGGACGATTTCCAGGGTCTTCCATGCATCGGCGATCGACAGCTTGTAGAGGGGTAGCCGCAACGGCTCGCGTTCGTCGTTCCAGCTGACCATGGTCTCGTCGGTGTAGGGATCCAGCTCGACGCGTGCGATCTCGCTCCAGCGAGCGACGACACGATGGGACGCTGCCTGGAAGCCATTGACGCGTGAGCCGCGCCAGCGCATTCCGTCTTCGTCGACCTCCAGCCGAAACAGGAACAAGCGCGACACCAGCGGCGCCCCTGCAACCGCGGCGGCCATCAGCAGCTCGAGCGGCGAGCTCTCGACACCGGACAGGATCACGACGTAGCACGCTACGCACACCATCCACGCCACCATGAACACGCTGCCATGCGCGGGAAGGAGCGGCGGGCGGAACACGAGCGGGCGCGCTGGCAGGGTCGCCGTGCGGCGGTTCGGTCGCGTCTGGGTAGCGGTGCGTCTCACGGCGACTACGTGAAGGTCGCTTGCACGCCGTAGTGCGCGAGGGCTCGGGCGAGCAGATGACGCTCGTCAGCCGTCAGGTGCTTCAAGGGGAGGGGGACATAGCGCGGGCGATCGGTGACGAGTAGCGAGGTGCGGCCCGGAGCGATCTCGACGACATCCACGACTTGGTCACGGCGCAGGGTCCGGACCTTCCCGAGCACCTCCGGTCGCACCTGTATCTCGGTCTCGGTCAGGCGGATCGCCGGGTGGCGCATCGACAGGACGATCCACGTCGTCCACATCAAGGCGTAGGCCAAGCCGAACCAGGGGCCCCAGCCGGCGTGCCCTCCGCGCGTGGAGATCTCGTGGATCCCCGGCACGGCCCACCACAGCCCGAGGGCCAGCCAGCCGTACGTGTCCAGTCGCTTGGCGGGCCAGCCCATGACAAGGGGCAGGGCCACGGGCCCCTCGGCCAAGTGCCGTTCCTTGCGTCGCTTCGCCGCAGCGCGCCAGGCTCGTGTGGGTAGACCGCCGTTCGTGGCCATGCCGACCGAGCCGGGCGGCAGGGCGTCCGTGGCGCGTCGGGTGCGGATGGGTGCGGCGCCCTTCATCAAGGGACAGCGTAGCCGAGACGCTGTACGTCGTGGGCGTCGAGGGTCAAGGAGCCGTGGTCGTCACGCACGCGGCCGTGGACGACGTAGGGGCCGGCGTCCACGAGGCGGTGGCCGACCTGGGTGTAGACCCGGGGGAAGAAGGTGACCTCGACGTTGCCGCTGGTGTCTTCGAGCATCACGAACTTCATGTAGCGCCCCTTGGAGGGTCCCTCGGCTCGAACGCGGACCCGGCGGTCCGTGACGATCCAGCCGGCCACGCGCACGACCTGGCCGACCCGCTCGGCCAGGGTGGCGATCGGCACGGCGCCGGCATGGACGGCCTCGTCTTCCCAGGGGGTGGACGGGTGGCAGGTCACCGTGAGGCCGAGTGTTTCGATCTCGAGGGCCAACAGCTCTTCGCGGGCGTAGTGGCGTGGCACCTCGATGCGTCGCGTCGGCGGCAGCATGGCCATGGCGCCGAAGAGCGACTGGCGGTCGCGGCCCTCACGTCGCGCGTCGGCGTAGCGGTCGAAGTCCAAGGTCAACGTCCACAGCAGCTCGCC
>JACKGW010000031.1 GCA_020631815.1 Planctomycetota bacterium
GTGGATCCCGCCTGGTCACGCAGCGCACCGAGCAGGGCTCTTGCGTGCCGTGTTGGGGTCGATCTCGAGCCCACTCGGGAGCGTCGGCCGAAGGGCCTCCCATGCGCGGTGGAGGCGCCCCGACTGCGCCAGGCTTCGAAATGTGAGGACCGCCTGACCACCGGGCTCGCGCCACGCCATGCCGGAGCGCTTCATTCGCTCGGCCACGAGGGTCTTGCAGGCGGCCTCTTGCACCCCGCTACCGATGGGCTGGTTGGACTCGAGTGCTTCGGCGTAGTCGATGCGCCCAGCATTGTTGATGAAGTAGTCGAAGTTGGTCCGGATGGCCTTCCGCCGGTACTGCGCGGAAAGGACGCCCAACTCCTCGATGATGGCCTCGACGACGCCCTTCTCGTTCTTCATTCGTGCGCACCACTCCGCCACGGCGTCGGCGTCCATACCCGCTGCACGGAGGGCGTCACCGAGGTGCTCGGCGGCGTGGAAGAAGTCGAGACGCTCGGTGATCTCGACCCCGAGTTCCGCGGCGACCTCCGAGATGATCCGCCAGTTCTCTTTGGCGCCATCTGCGACGGCGATCACGCTGGCAGCCGGGTAGTACTCGACGAGGGGCTGCAGCTCCGCCACGAGTTGCTGATGCAGGGTCCTCTTGTACGCCTCCGGCATCCGGCCGAAGCGGATCGTACGGAGCCGCTCGCCTGCCTCGTCGTAGAGCACGACGGTCCCACAGCTCGCCTCCTTGTGCCCCTTCGGCCCCTGGTCCTTCTTGCCGAGCCCCGGCGTTCTCGGCGCGTCTTTCATCGGCACCATGACGCCGTCGAGGCTGAGGGCGATCACCTTCACCCGCTCGGGGCTTGGCAAGTCGAGCCGCTCGGCGCTGCGAACAGCATCTTCGAGTTCTACGCGTTGCGCCTCCCAGAGCGCGCCCGTGTGCTTCGTCACCCGATCGAGGTGACTCGGCGACGGCGTCATCGTGCCCGCTACGCGGAGCAACACCGCCGCCTCCGCCGTCGGAACCGACGCGACGTAGGTGGTCGCGACTTCCGCCGCAACCGGCGTCCAGTGGTCACCCACCAGCCCCAGCCGGCGGTCCAGAGCAGCGATGGTCTCGCCTCCATGGCCGCCGCGCTCACGGTAGATCGTCCGCACGACCTCGATCGGGCCGGCCAGCGTGGTGTAGTGGCCCACCGACTGCCCGCGGCGCCGGTAACGCACGCCGCCGACGACGATGCCCGGCGCGTCGACGTCCTGCCGAGCGAAGTCGATCGCATGGACGGCCCGCTCGACACTCAACGTCTGCTCGCGCAACGACCGCTCGAAGTCCGCCTGCGACGCGGCCGCTTCATCGGGGGTCATCTCCATCCGCTGCGCGATGAAATCGACCAGCGCCCTGACCTCAGGGATGGCGCTCACGTCCATGGTGTGAGAAATCGTCATTGGCTGCTCTCCTTGTCGCGTTTGTTTCAGCAACCAAACAGTGATCCTGGGGAGCAGCCAATTCAAGGGCTAAAAGCACGAAATTTCAGGCTAAATCCGCCATGGCGGATCGGCACCCACACCGTATCGTCATTCCCTCCCGCCCCTTGGGGGAGGGCAGATGGGACGACCGGGACTATTGGAACGAACTACCGTGTCCGGTCGGTGGTGCCCGGACCGACCAGCGACTCCTGGATGCTCCCGACGACCCTTCCCGCTGGTCCGCCGACGCCAAGCACTTCGACACCCACTTGGAATTGCTCGACCACATCCAGTCGCTCATCCCCGGAATTCTGGAGACCTTCGGCACGCACGCCGCAGCCT
>JACKGW010000032.1 GCA_020631815.1 Planctomycetota bacterium
CCCAATGGCAGGGACTTAGGCGTCCCGATGTGGCAGCGCTACGTGCTGCTTTGGGTCGGCCGCGAGCCGGCAGGCCCTGAGGGCAGGAAAGAGAAGCACCCCTGAATCCAAGCCGATGCGGTGAGTAACCACAAACGCCGCCGCGGCAGGAAGCAGGGGTGCCATGGTTCGGATCGCATCATGCCGGGACTCGCTTGAGGATCGGCCTGATCTCTTCGCCGTCGAGGCCTTCTCCTCGGCCCTGCCGCCCTCCTGGATCGCCGAGGCCATCCGGGCTTGTGGTCGCGATGCCTTGCGCATCCGCCTTCTCCCGCCGCAGCTCGTTGCTTCGCTCGTGATCCTCATGGGCCTCTACCGCCGCGACTCCTACGTCAACCTGCTCGGTCGGGTCCGCGAAGCCACCCACGATCGAGGACTCTGGCGCGGCGACGTGCCGTCCACGTCCGCCTTGAGCCGAGCCCGGGATCGTGTCGGCATCGAGCCGCTGCGTCGCCTCTTCGAGCGAAGCGCCCACACGTGGTTGCGCCAGACACAACCGCGCCTGTTCCACGGCCATCGAGCGCTGGCCTTGGATGGGTCCACGGGCCGAACGCCCGACACGCCAGAGAACATGGCCTTCTTCGATCGTCCCGGCGCCATCCAGGGACACGCCAGCCACCCCCAGTTCCGCACCGTGATCCTCTTCGACATCAGCACGCGCTTGGCCCGCGCGGCCAGCTTCGGCGGCTACCGCGATAGCGAGTACGCGCTCGCGGGCCATGTGCTGCACGAGATCGATCCCGGCTCCCTGGTGGTCATGGACAGGGGATTCAACGCCTTCGGCCTGCTGCAGGACATCCTCGATCGCGGGGCCCAGTTCCTGTTGCGCGTGCGCTCCAACACGCGGTTCGAGGTCCTCCAGAACTTCGGCCCCGGAGATGATCTCGTTCGCGTCCGAGCCGATCGCAAGCGACGCCGTGAGCGGCCCGAGCTTCCGCCCGGTTGGGTCGTGCGGCGCATCCGCTACCAACTCCACGAGTCCCAGGAGGAGTACGTCCTCGTCACCAGCCTGCTCGATCCCCGGGCCATCCCGGCAGCACGGTTCGCCGACCTCTACAAAGAGCGCTGGGAAGCCGAAATCGGCTTCGACGAGATCAAGTGCCACCTGCTGGGCATCACCGCGTCGTCCCGACCCACGGCCGTGCGCAGCATGCTCCCCGAGCGCGTACTCCAGGAACTGTGGGGCATCCTCATCGCCTACAACCTGGTGCGAATCCTCATGGCCATGGCAGCACCACGCGCCACGGCAGACACGGCGCCCCTGCCGCCCAAGCGACTGAGCTTCACCTACTGCCTGTCGCGCATCGGCGATGCCGTGCCCGACATGATGCGGGCCCCGACCCACCGCCTGGTCGACCGCTTCGAACAGCTCCTGTGGGCTCTCGCACGTGTGGTCGTCCCACCACGCCCCGGACGCAGCTACCCACGAGCGGTCAAGCGCAAGGCCTCCAACTACCCCGTCAAACGAAGCCGCCTGGCAGGGGCGCCTCCTTAAGTCCCTGCCATTGGGTCTGATCCCGTGATGCGGTGGCGCGA
>JACKGW010000004.1 GCA_020631815.1 Planctomycetota bacterium
CGAGACGCTGATCTACGTGGATTCCAGCCGGGCCTCCGTGATCATCACGGGCACGCTCAGGGAACGGCGCTCCTTCCAGGGGGCCACCGAGCTCCAGATGGCGACGGTTGCCCGGCTGGCGCTGGAATCAACCCTGGCAAGCGGTGTGCCCGAAGCGATGACGGCGCTGGGAGACTGGCTGCTCGCGTGCGCGCGGGGACCATCGATCGGCTCCGCCGCGGAAGAGCAGTTTGAACGCTCTGCGCGGGCGTGGGCTGTGGGCGTGCGCCGGGACGCATGGGCCACCCGCGGTCCTCGAGGGCATGGCATAACCTTCAATCCACTGCCGGACGTCCTCCAGGCTGCACTGGCACGTTGGCAGCCCCGGTGAGTCGGGGAAAGAACGGGGCTGCGGGCGCCCGCTGCTACCTCGGCCTGCGCAGCGCGTGTCCCTGTTGTCGCGGGCATGCAGAAACCCATCCCGCCGCCGTGATGCCCGCTCGGGTACGCTGGCCCAATGGAATTGCCGTTCCGGTCCAAGGGTGACGAGCTGCTGCCCGACGGCGCGCTGCTTGCCCTGCGCGACCGCTTGAAGCACCTCGCTCGGGGCCACGACCTGACCACGGTCGCGGCCTACGCGTTCGACCACCGCACGCGCATGCTGCCGTTCGTGTTCCTGGATCGACGTCTGATCCCGGGCGGGGTGCGCATGCTGGCGTCGGCGCTCCTGGACATCGGGTTCGAGAAGACGCGCGTCGTGTTCCAGCAATGGAACCGGAAGTTCCAGCCGTCGGCCATGCGGCTGGACGGACGCATCCCCGACATGTTCCTCGTCTCCAGCATGGCCATCCACGGTGAGGCGGCCGACAAGCTGCTGCGGGACGTCTGCCGCATCGACCCCGCACAGCGGCCGCTCGTGATCGCGGGGGGACCGCGCACCAACTACCAGCCGTGGCTGCCCTTCGGCACGGACCCCCAGGACCCCTGGGGGGCCGACGTGGCGGCGACCGGCGAGACGTTCGTCTTCCTGAGCCTGCTGGAAGTGCTGTTGGAGGAGAAGCGCGCCAGCGAGACGCTGCGCACGACCTTCCTGCGCGCGCGCGATGCCGGCATGCTCGACCACATCCCAGGGCTCGTGTACGCCAAGGGCCGCAGGGAGGGAGTCGCCGAGGAGCTCGTCGACACCGGCGTGCAGCGCCTGCTGGGGAACTTGGACGAGCTGCCGCATCCCGTCCTGGGCTACCGCGTCTTGGAGGCGCCGAGCCGCAAGCCCACCCTGGCCGCCCAGGCCCTGGAGCGCGGTCGGGTCCGCAAGCTGGCGCCCATGTCTGTCATGGAGATGACCTACGGCTGCAAGTTCCGCTGCCCGTACTGTCCGATCCCCGCCTACAACCAGCACAAGGATCGGCAAAAGAGCGCGGGACGCATTGCCGACGAGATGGGACGCATCCACGACGAATACGGCATCCGCTACTTCTTCGGAGCCGATGACAACTTCTTCAATCGGAAGGACCGCGCCGTCGAGATCATCGAGACGCTGCGCGACGCCGTCTCGCCCGCGGGCAAACCGATCCGACGGTTTGCGCGCTGGGGGACCGAGGTCACCGTCCACGACACGCTGCAGATGGTCGACCACCTCGCGGACGCTCGCCGGGCTGGCGTGCGGGCGTTGTGGCTGGGCGTCGAGGACATGACGGCCACGCTGGTCAAGAAGGGTCAGTCCATCGACGGCACGCGGGCGGCGTTCGCTGCGATGCGTGAGGTCGGCATCAAGCCGATGCCCATGATGATGCACGACGACACGCAGCCCCTGCTGACGATCAGGAGCGCACGAGGCCTGCTCAACCAGGTGCAGATGCTGCGCTCGGCGGGCGCCATGAGCCTGCAGGTTCTGCTGCTCTCCCCGGCGCACGGCACCAAGCTGTACTACGAGACGCACGAGAGCGGCCTCGCGTACGAGTCGGTCAACGGTCAGCCTGTTACCCCGCACATGGTGGACGGCAACCATGTAGTGGCCTCGCGCGCCAAGCATCCCTGGCTGCGACAGCTCAACGTGTTGATCGCCTACACCTGGTTCTACAACCCCGTGCGCCTGATGTGGGCGCTCGTGGCCTCCAAGAGCCGCCGCGGCTGGTTCGTGGATGCGGCGTTCCAGGCCTGGGGGATGGCGGGGCTGCTGCGCAACTACGCGCGCAGCCCGCGCTGGATGTGGCACCTGTTCCGCGGCGGTCGCCACCCGGTGCGCTCGAGCGAGGTGCCGCGGTCACCCGTGCCGCTGCGTGCACCCGACGGCTCGTTCGCCGCCCACGACCTGCCGCCCGGTCCCGACCCCAAGCGGATCCGCCGCCTCGACACGGTCCCGTACGACGAGGTGCAGGCCGCCGTGGCAGCGACGCGGCACGCGGGGTTCTTGCCCACTCCGTGACAAGGCGCCAGCGCGCGACCGCCAAGGCCGCAGCACTGCGTCTGCAGACCCTTGACGAGAGACTCCCAGGCCGACTGAGCGGGCTACCAAGTCCGGGCGAGTCACATGCACCGTGCGCACCAATCCACGGGATTTGCCCTCACTCCGTGCTCCACGTCGCGCAAGGGGCGTTAGCTGCGATCCATCCGCTCTAGGCTGCTATCGACACGCTCAGCGTCGAAGTGAGCAGGTCGTCCCGAGTTCTGGGTTCGCATCGTGAAATCGCACGAGAGACAAACGAACCAAGTTCGGTACTGGCCAGCATCGGGGCTTGTGAACTTGACGGTCACGCTGTCCACGCCGCAGTCTGGACAGGGGAGCCCGTCGAGTTCTCCTCGGCTTGCTCGCTTCACCAGCTCCAGTCGGGGTCGAACGTCATCACTCGTCGACATCGGAAGACCTCCGGAGCCTATCCACCTAAGACTCCAACTACCCGGCCTTGACCCTGAGGCTACCGAGTGCGGGCGAATCTCATACATCATGCCCACAAATCCATGGGACTTGCTCGCACTCAGTACTCCTTGATCCATGAGGTTTGCCCGCACTCCGTACTCCGGTCACCTCGATGACGGGCGGCAAGTCGAAGACCGTCCCGCGCATCGAACGGTGCTGCTCGCCACGCCGATTGCGTAGCGCAGGGATACGGCCAAGGCGAGCATGTGAAGAAGCTGCTTGACTTCCCGATGAGCGTTCATCTACGGTCAGGCTGAGGTGCCCGTGGAATGGCGCCGACACCCACTTTGAAAGGGAGTGGATGATGAACTCTAGATTGGCCTGGGCTGCGACTGCAGCCATCGTTCTCTGCGCCGCCGCACTGCTGGCGCTGACGCCGCGAGGCAACGCTGCACCGAGCGTTGCGAACGGAGTCCTCTCGCTGTCTGGGGCTACGACGTCCCAGACCCTCTACGACAACCTTCCCGCGGAGCAGTTCGCTGTCTCCGTGAAGGTCAACTCGGGATCCGCCACCATCGAGGGGACTGCGGACGGTGTGCTCTGGGCCTCGCTCGGCACGCTTGTCGCTGGCAGCGGTTGCGTGTTCGAAGGCTCCTATCAAGCAGTACGCGCGGTCGGCGCATCTGCTAGCGGCTCCTACGAGGTCCGCTCACCGACGGATGTCGCGAACGAGGATGACCGCGTGGGGACCCTCAACGGCCTCATGCTGTCGGGCAGCATGCGCGTCTACCACTCGGGCACCGACCACAACCGGCACATGCGTGTCAAGGCCATCACCGGCACCGTCCAGGTGCTCGACGAGGCAGGCGCGACGGTGATCGCGGAGATCGATCCTGGCGATGCCGCCATGATCCATGACGAGTGCGATCGCCTCTGGCTTGCCGGATCCGGCGCCGTGGCTGACGTGATCCTCTTCGATGCCAACCCCGATCCGGATGGACAGCAACCCGCAGGCAACGCCAACGACGAGGGCGAAGCTCATGCCGGCAAGGACGACGACGAAGATCCGATCTACCGCGGCCCCACCGACGGCAAGCAGATCCAGTGCGTCGCGATCGCTTTCACCCCAAACCCCTACCCGGCAACGAGCAAGGGACCGGTGAAGATCAAGTACCAATACCGCGGGGAGCCGCCTGCCGAGTACACCGTGGATCCCGGAGACACGATCCCCCCCCTGGAGTGCAACCTCGTTTCGGTAGATTGCTTCTTCGAGAAGAAGGGCGACTCCCTTCACTGGAAGCGCACCAAGCAGGGTCAGGTGCACAACTAGAGCCGCAGGGGGCAGCCGACTGCACGATGCTTCGGCTGCCCCCCCGCTCACAACTTCTGAGCGGTCATCACAAGCGCTGGAGGGGTCGCGCGCTCCGACGGCTCGCGGTGGCGAGAGCCTCTTGGAGGCGTCAGCTCTCGGCCGTCCCAGCACCCGTCCCAGCGCGCGGCCGGAATCGGGGATGAATCGGGAGACTTCGCGCCACGCATGACGGCGACTGGATTCGCCGCACAGGGCCGTTTCATCGCACCTTGCTACCTCTTTCGCTGGTCGGCCTGTCAAGCCGGAGGTCGCGAGTGAGAGTCCCGCCGGGGGCGCCTTGTGACGCGCGCCTCGCGCGGCGGGATAGCCCCGCGCGAGTCAGGCACCCATGGTGAGAAGGTCGCGCCAGCGGGTGGGGTAGCGGCCTTCGAGCTCGGCGCGGGCGAAGGCCTCGACGACTTCGCGGGTCTCGCGGAGGGCGTCGCCACCGACGTCGACGGCCGCGAAGACGGGTTCGTCGCCCCAGGAGGGGTCGAGCAGGAGGACGCCGGCGCCGGCGACGTCGGCTCCCTCCACGCGCTCGGCGGCCAGGGCGTAGAGGCGCAGCTGCACGGCGTGGTGCTCGGCCACGGCCTCGGGCGTGGGGAAGCGCTTCGAGCGGGCCGCCGTCTTGTGGTCCACGAGCAGCACGCCGCGCTCCGTCGGCAGCCAGAGGTCGACGGTGCCGCGCACGAGGAGGCCGTCGAAGGGCCCGACGCGGCGACGCTCGGGGAAACGCACGCGCACGTGGAACGCCATCTCGCGGCGAACGTCGGCGTCCTCGGCGAGCGCATGACCTAGACGTGTGCCAAGCTCGGAACCCAGGAAGCGCATGACGAGGTGCTCGACACGCTTCGCCGCTTCAGGCGGCACGTCGCGGCCGAACACGTCGGCCAGCACCTCGTCGAGGCGATCCTGTTCGAGCGTCGGCTCGAGCCCGGCGACGCGCTCGAGGTAGGCGTGGACGGCCGTACCGACCGCGGCCGCATGCGGATCGGGGCCGACGCGCCACGTGACCTCGTCGTCCTCGCGCGGCGGACGCCGCAGCTCCTCGGCCTCGTCACTCGTGGTGCGGCGCGGCGGATCGCTCGCCACACCCAGGACGTAGCGCTCGTACCAGGCCGCTGGCGATGCGGCGAAGGCCACGAGCTCGGTGACGCTGGCGACGTAGCGCGTGTCCCGAAGAGGCGCGGCGTCTTGCTGCGCCAAGCGGATGCAGGCCGCCGCTTCGTCCGAGGCCTCGCCCGCATCGGGTGCCGGCGGAAGCGGCGGGGCTGCCACGACCTCGGCCGTGTCGCGGATGGTGACGCGCACGAACGTGTGGGTCTCGCCGTCGCATGGCACGTCCGTGGTGCCGCACGAGGGCGATACGCCGAGGAGTCCGAGCAACAGGCGACCCCAGCCGTACATGCCGCCGGGCTCACCAGCCTTCGTCTGCCCCGTCAAGGAGCCCGTCACGACCAAGCGCTCCTCGGCGCGCGTGGCCGCGACGTACAGCAGGCGCAGCAGCTCTTGGTCGTCGCCGAGCTTGTCGGCCTCCCCCAAGGCGGCATAGCCCGCGGAGTCGTGCGTGGTGCCCTCCAGCGGATCGCGGACCTTGGTGGCCACGCCGCGGCCCGGCTCGAAGCGCACGAGCGGTGTGCCGCTTCGTCCCGTGCGACCGACGTCGGCCAAGATCACCACGGGGAACTCGAGGCCCTTGGCCGCGTGCACGGTCATCAACCGCACGGCGTCGTCCGCGCTCCCCCCCACCGGCGCCTCGGCCTCGTCGGCGCCCTCTTCGTCGAGACGCTCGAGCTGGCGCAGGAGGTCACCGAGCCCACGGCGACCCGCTTCCTCCAGCGCGCTTGCGAGCGGCAGGGCCTTGCGCAGGTTGGCGGCGCGGCGGGCCCCGTCCGGACCCGCCAGCGTGGCCGGCAAGAGGCCGAGGTCGTCGAGGACGCCGGCAACCGTGGCGGCCAGCGAGCCCAGGACGGCCTCGCGGCGCAAGCGCGTGACCGTGTCGACGACGTGGCGCGCTTCGGGGCTCTGCGCCGCGTCGCACCAGCGCTGCCAGGGCGAGCGCGGATCGTCGGCGTCGACGAAGCATGCGGCGAGCACCTCGTCGCTCGCGCGCACGACCGGTCCGGCGAGGAACGCCGCTACCGCATGGTCGTCAGCCGGGTCGTGCACGACACGCAAGGCGTCGCGCAGGTCCTCGATCTCTTGCGCCTGGTGCCAACCGCGACCACCGACGGTGCGGTGCGGCACGCCGGCATCCACGAGCGCGCGCTCGAAGTCCGCCATGCGCGAGCGCGCGCGCAGCAGGATCGCGATGTCGCCGTAGCCGATCGGGCCTTCCTTCCCGGCCTTGCGCTTGGGCGCCTGCGAGGCGACCAGCTCGCGGATCCAGGCCGCGACGGCCACGGCTTCCTGCTCGGTGACGTCCGCGATCGGGGCGTCGTCCTCGCGCACGAACATCAGCTCGACGGGAGGCACGTCCGGCGTGGGCGGGGCGAACGTCGCACCTGCCACCAACGGTTCGTACGGCACGCCCGCCGCGCCTTCTGCAAACAGCCGCGCGTGCACGTGATTGACGGCATCCACGAGGTCCGGCGCCGAGCGGTACGACGTGGCGAGCAGGTGTTCGCCCGACGCGCCCACACGCTCGCGTTCGGCGAGCAGCACGCGCACGTCGGCACGGCGGAAGCGATAGATCCCCTGTTTGGCATCGCCAACGACCATCTGCTCGGCGCCCTGGCCGCGCAAGCGCTCCAAGAGCCTCGCCTGCACGGGGCTCGTGTCCTGGAACTCGTCCACCAGCACGACGCGCGGGGCGGCTTCGAGCGAACGGTGCTCGGCGGCGAGGCGATCGAGGTAGCCGAGTGCGTGGTGTTCGAGGTCGTCGAAGTCGAACAGGCCGCGCTCGCGCTTGGCCTCCGCGTACGCATCCTCGTACACCTGCAGCACGTGCTGGAGCGAGGGCAGTACGGTGCTCGCGCCGACCTCGTCGAGCTCGGCAGCGGCCAGGCGCTTGACCACCTCGACCAAGGCCTTGTGGCTCGAGCTCCAGATCTTCTTGCGGCTGATGGGCTGGTTGGGCACCTCGGCCAGGCGGTTGAGCAGCGTGAACGCGCGCACCGCGGACGTGGGCTCCTCCAACGCGGCGGCCAGCGCTCCGAGCGCCATCTCGGCCAGGCCGCGGACCTCGGGTGCAGGATCGACCGTGGCCAGCGCGTCGCGCACGTCGTGGAGGGCACGCTGCGCGTCGACGGCGAGCGCGCGCGCGTCGCCGCCCCCCGCTGCCCACGTCAAGTCGGCAGCCCGCACGGCGGCCCCGCGCAGACGCGATTGCAGCTGCAGGAGCAAGGACCGCGGCGACGCCGTGAGCCACGCGCCCAGCTGCCGCCAGGCGTGGCGGCCGGCATGGTCTTCCTGCAGCCGCGCTTCTGCCGCGGCCGCCGCGTCCCCCACCAACAAGCCCTGCTCGGCGGGATCCAGCAGCACGAAGCCGGGATCCACGCCCGCCGCCACCGCATGACGGCGCAGCAGCGCGGCGCACCACGCGTGGAGCGTACCGATGTCGGCCATCTCGACCTCGGCCACGGCCGCGTCGTCGCCCTGGGCGTCGAAGGCCTCGGCGATGCGCTCGCGCATCTCGCGCGCGGCACGCTCCGTGAACGTGAGCGCTGCCAACGCATGGATCGGCAGGCCGCGGCGTCGCACGAGGTGCAGGAAGCGCGACGTGAGCACGCGCGTCTTGCCCGATCCCGCACCGGCCACGACGACGGCGTCACCGTGTGCGTGCTCGACCGCGCGGGCCTGCTCGGGGGAGAGCTGCACGTCGCTCATGCGTCGTCGTCCTCCGACGGCGCCGCGTCGTCCTTGGGAGCGACGGCGAGGACGCGCAGGGCGGACGCGCCCTTGACGGCGTCAGGGTCGGGGCGACAGGGGCGACGCCACGGGCAGCTCGCGCAGTCCTCCGCGGCGAGCGGCGCGCGATCGAGACGAGCCGCGCGCAAGTCCGCCACGGCCGACACGGCGGCATCGACCGCGGCCTTGCGGTGGGCCACGAAGTCGGCGTGGGACAGAGGCCAGGGGGCCTTGCCTTCGCGCCGTCCTTCGAGCGGCGCAGGGGCCTCCTTGTCGAAGATCGCGCGCCTGAGTCGCACCAAGGCGGCCGCCCACTCGACACCCACGACGTCGAGCGGTGCGAGCGCTTCGACGGCTTCGGCGTAGAGCCTCAGCTGCAACCCACGACCCTCGCGATCGGCCTTGTAGGAGCTCTCGACCGCGGTCGCGGAGCGCTTGTAGTCCACGACCACCGCGCGCCCTTTGGGTACGCCCTTGCCGACGTCGACACGGTCGATGCGGCCCTTCAGCAGGAACGCGCCTTCGCCTTCGCCGATCGGAACCGTGTCCTTGGGCGGCGCGAACGCGCGCTCCAGCCACGCGGCCGCGGGCGCGAGCCCCGGCGGCATGGTGGCCTCGCGAAGTCGAAGCAGCTCGATGGCGCGCACGGTCTCGGCCACGAGGAGCGGCGCGTCGTCCGCGTCGATGTCGCTGGCCTCGAGCGCTTCCTTCGCAATGGCCTCCGCCGCGCGGCTTCCGTCGAGAAGCGCCAGGCGAAACGCGGCGTGCAACACCTGCCCCTCGTCCGCGGGCTCGAGGCCCCGGGGCTCGAAGCCCAGGTCGTCCTCGGGGACCCGGAGCGTGCGCTGGAAGAGGTGCCGCACGCGACACGTGTGGGCCGTCTCGACTTCGCTCGGGCTCAGGGCCTTGAAGCGATGGGCCAGTTCGGCGGCGAGCTCCTCGGGGAGTCCAAAGCGCGTGGCGCGCCGGGCCCGGCCGCGCTCGCGTGCGGCTTGGGCCGCGGGCAACGCACGCACGAGCGCGGCCGCGAGCCCGGGCGGGGTGCCCGGCGACACGGCAAGGCGCACGAGGTCGTGCGCGCAGGCGACGAGGTCGGGGCGCGGCGCCGTCACGCCGGGCGCGCCGGTCTCGTGACGGATCGACGGTGTCACGCAGCGGACAAGCGCCCGCAAGGGGAACGCGGGCGGCAGGCCTTCGCCGCGCCCATCCACCGTGGGCCGCGAGAGCCACAGCACGCTGCGTGCGGCCGTGAGCGCCGTGTAGAGCAGGCGCCGCTCGCGCACTTCGCGATCGCGTGCCCGCGGCAGGCGCAGCACGGCGTCGCGTTCGGCCAAGGCCTCGCGGTCGTCGTCGGCGAGCAGGATGTCCTGGCGCGGACGCTTGGGCACGCGCCCCGCCTCGAGACCCGCGACGACGACGAGCGCGGGCTCCCAGAAGCGCGCAGTCTCCATGTCGAGCACGGTCACGGCGTCGAGGCGTCGGTCGCGCGGCGTGAACGGCAGCGCATCGACGTGGGCCAACACGTCCTCGACGGCCTCGGCGGGCGAGGCCGGACCGACACCCGTACGCCGGGCCGCGTCCGCCAGACCGGTCACGACCTCGCGGAGTCGCCACGCCGCGGCCGTGGCGGCGGCAACGCTCGCGTCGTGACGTGCGTCGCGCGGTCGTCCGTCGGCATCGAGGCCGGCGGACGTGGGAAGCGGGGCGAGCTCGTCGAGCGCGCTGCGCAGCTCCTCGAAGGCACTCGCCCCCGTCACCGGCGCCAGGCGTTCGCGCACGGCCTCCAACCGTGCCGCCCACGAGGCGAGAGGCTCGGGCAGTGCGGCGCGCCACGCATCCCACGTGCGCGGGGCGCCGTCGCGACGGTGCTTGACCTCGAGCGTGTCGTGGGCGGCGCGGGCGTCGTCGTCGCCGGTGGCGACCACACACCACGCAAGCCACGCATGCGCGGCGTACGGCTCGAAGGCACCGGCCTCGACGTGACCTGCTGCGACGTCGAGCGCCCCGCGCAGGGCGCGGACCAGCGGGGTGCGCCCGAGCGTGGCCGCCGCGCCCCCCGCGCGGACCGGCACGCCGACGCGCTCCAGGGCGTCGATGAAGCGGCCGGCGTCGCGGCCCGTGTCGCGAACGACGATGGCCACGTCGTGCCAGCGGATCGGACGCCCCGCCGTGGAGACCTCGCCGTCGAGCACCGCGCGTCGCAGGTGACGGGCCACGCTCTCGGCTTCGTCTTCGTCGTCGCCGCCGAGCAGCCAGGCCACGTGCGATCCACCGGCCGTCGGCTCGTCGTGGTCGCCACTGGTGAACAGGTCGGCGGCAAGCCGGGCGAGCGGCTCGGGCCGGGCGTGCGTGGGCGCCGCGGCGCGACGTTCGACGAAGCCCTGGCCCAGCAGATGCGCGCGCCAGGGTCCGGTTGCGGAGAACAGCTCCGCGCGACGTACGTCGAACGGGCACGTGACGAGGACCTCGCCACCGGCGCGCACGACGATCTCGACCAGCCGGTCGAGGATGCGCTGCTCGATGGGCGTGAGGTCCTCGAAGCCGTCCACGACGAGGCGGCGCGGCGGCGCCGTCGGCGGCTCGTCTTCGAGGCGACGGGCGAGGCGCACGAGTGCATCCTCGTGGTCGTGGAGCCCCGCCTCGGCCAAGCGGCGGTGGTACGCGCGGAACACGGCGAGGAAGGCCTCGAGGCGCTCGCGCGCGGGCGCGCTCACGGCGTCGGTGGCGGCCTCCAAGCGGTCGGCCACCAGCTCGGGCGGGAGCCCGCCCTGCTTCAGCTCCTTCATGAGGCGCAGGAGTCGCGCGCGGAAGGCCGCGCTGCCGGCCACGGCGGCGAAGAGCTTCGGCGCCGCGTCGTCGAGCGCCGCGACGACGAGGCGGTCGCGCGTCGCCGCCGAGGGCAGCGTCCCCACGCGGAAGCGGGATAGGAAGCGCTCGCCCGCGCCCGTGAACGTGGTGAAGACCTCGTCGAGCAAGCCGCGCGCTTCCCAGCGGGAGAGCGCGACGCGCCGCATGTGCTGGACCGCGGCGTAGGTCGGGAGCACGAACAAGGCGGCGCCCGGCGCGGCGGCTGCGCCCCCATGCGGGCCCTCGCGCGTGGCGACTTCGCGTACGGCCTCCAGGGCCCGCCACGTCTTGCCCGTGCCGGCAGGGCCCGTCAGCAGGAGGCGCGGAACCGACGGCAGGGGCTCGTCGGGCTCGAGCAGGGCGGCGTCGGCAGGTGCGGAGCGCATGGGTCCCCCCTCCGGGGGACGGAAGAGCCTAGGCCCGCGGGGGGACGCCCCCCTGCTCGCCTCGCCCGGCCCGTCGGGGCACCATGCGCCCCGGGCCGACCTGCGCCCACTCCGGAGGAGGCCGCGTGCGCATCGAGCCCAACCCCCTGGTCCGCGTGTCCGGCACGGGCTCGTACCTGCCGCCGGGGGTCGTCGACAACCCGACGCTCTCCACGATCGTCAAGGGCTACGACGCCGAGCGCTCCGGCGACTTCAGCGCATGGGTCGACCAGATGACCCACATCAACCAGCGGCGGTTCGCCGGCCCGGGCGGCCGCACGTCGGACCTTGCGCGCATCGCCGCCGAGCGCGCCATGGCCTCCGCGGGGGTGGACCCCAAGGACATCGGGCTCGTCGTGTACGCGACGTTCACCCCGAGCGAGATGATCCCCGGCGACCACTGCGTGCTGGCCCATGCGGTGGGCTGCACCAACGCGGGCGTCATGATGCTCATGGCGGCCTGCGCCGGGTCGATCTACGGGCTCGGCATGGCCTACGGCTTGGTGGCGTCGGGTGTGTACGAGCACGTGCTCGTGATCGGCGCCGAGACGGGCAGCCAGGCCCTCAACTTCCACGACCCCGTCACCTCGATCCTGTTCGGCGACGGCGCCGGTGCCGCCGTGGTGTCACGCGGCGATGCGAACGGCTCGGACGGGATGCTTCCGCCGCAGCTGGGCTTCGAGTACTCGGCGCGCAACATCCACCTCGCCAACAGCAACGTACCGGTCGATCTCGGTGCCTTCCCCGAGAAGCAGGTGCAGCCGGGCGTGAAGCTGGTCGAGCAGGCCCTCGTCGAGATGGAGGGTGGGCCCTCCGTGCTGCGCATGGCCGTCAAGCGCATGGCCGTGTGCGCGGTGAAGGCGCTGGGCTACGAGGAGAGCGATCTCAAGAACGAGACCGCTGGCCTGATGGACACGTTGGCGCGCGCACGCGTCGTCCCCCACCAGGCCAACGGTCGGATCCTGGACGGCGTGGCGAAGGAGCTGAAGTGCGCTCCCGAGCGCGTGCTCCGGACGATCTATCGCTACGGCAACATCTCCGCGGCGAGCAACCTCGTCACACTCGACCACGGCCTACGTGCGGGCAACATGGAGCGTCAGCTGGACGCCGACGGGCGCGTGTTGGCCGTCGAAGACCGACCCGAGCAGCGCATCCAGGGTGGCGAGCTCGTGTTGCTGCCCTCGATCGGCGGCGGCTACCTCATGGGCTGCGGCGGCATCGTCGTGTCGGACCACCTCGCACGTCAGCCGCGCATCGAAGATCCCGCGACGCCCTTCGACCCCGTCGCCGCGGGCATGTAGCCGCGCGGAGGAGCGGGTACGGAGTCGGGTGAGATTCCAACTTCGGGCCGCGTGACCCAAGCGCCGGCGAGAACGCGTCCCAGCCCGAAGGTGGAATCTCACCCGACTCCGTACTGACGGGGCATCACGCGGCGCGCCCGGTGCAGGGTGCGATAGGCGGCGCGAAGGGCTGCGAGCCGCAACCGGGGCAGGCGATGCCGTTGCCGCTCGGCGGGCGGGACCAGCCATCGCCACTCCTCCGGCGTGAGGACGATGGACACGTGGATGCCGGGCGCGATGCCCACGGGCAGACCGCGCGCGATCGTCCGGTGCCACGCGTGGGCGAACAGTGGCGCGAGGGCTTCGGTCGACGGTGGCTCCTGCCCCTCCAGCGGCGTCCCCAGGACAGGTCGGAACACGCAGATCGTGGGTATGGCGCCGAGGTCGACGAGCCAGTCGACGGCGGCGCGGCTCGACTCGACGCTCTCCAAGCCGGCGATCAGCTCGCCATTGACCGTGTCGAAGCCGCCGTCGCGAACGCACCATCCCAGCGCTTCGCGGAAGGAGGAGAGCGGAGAACGGCGTGCCTTGCCGGGGCAGACGTCGCAGAAGCGGTCCTCGTCCCACAGCTCGAAGCAGAGGGAGACGTTCTCCACGCCCGTTCGCGCCAGCTCCTCGTACGCCGACGCGCTGGGGAGCGGCGGGATCTGCAACCCCACCAACAGCCCGGTGCGCCTGCGAAGCGCCCGGACCAGGGGCACGTAGCGCTCGAGGTAGGCGCCGCGGTCGTCGAAGCCCCCGTTCACGTGGACGAAGGTGATGCCCAGCTCGTCGCGCGCGGCCAACGCGGTCTCGACGACATCCTCGATCGTCTTGTCGGTGGATTCGTCGCCGCTCGCGACGTTGTCGCCCACGGAGCAGAAGCGACAGATGTCCCGCTCCGGGGCCTTCCAGTTGGAGCACGTCGGTCCGAAGTAGACGCCCAAGTAGGTGCCTTGGATGACCCCGATGCTGCCCATGGGCCGCCCGCGGCTCGTGCGGCGGTCAAGGAAGCGCGGACGGGGGGGAACGAGGACCTCGGTCAGGAACCGCCCCTCGTGCTCCAAGGCCAGCCCGGGAGATCCTCGACCTCGCGCGAACGGCACCAGCACGTACGGGCTGCGCTGCGCAAACGTCTCCAGCACGGGAGCGTTGACGTGGACGCGGTCCGCGCCGGGGAGACGCAGCTCGAGGCCGCTACCCAGGCCCGAGCGCATGCGCACGGGCTGCTGACCATCCGCAAGCTGAACGGCGGGGTCGATGCGCAGACCGCGGCAGAAGAGGTCCAGCTTGACGTAGCCCGGGTTGAGGCGGCCGTTCTCGACCCGGGCTGCGGGCTCTGCGACCGACATGGACGGCCTCGTCAGCTGCCCGCGCCGCTCAGCGCACCAGTGCCGGGATCCCGTGCACGCGGCGCGGGTTCTCGCAGAGGATCGCGTGCGCGTAGTCCTCGGGGATACCCAGGCGCTCGAACTCCTGCAGGTAGCGCGTCCAGTCCAGCCCGTTGGTGCCGAACAGGACCTTGGAGTGGGTGCCGCGCCCGCTCATGAAGCGCACCAGCGAGGGCCCGAAGTACTTGGGCAGCCACGCGCTCGTGTTCACGTAGACGTTGGGCCACTTGCCCGCGACGGCGAGCATCTCGTCGACCCACGGGTACCCCGTGTGCGTCCCGATGAGCGTGAGGTTGGGGAAGTCGCAGGCGATGCGGTCCAGCTGGATCGGGCGTCCGTGCTCGCTGGGCATCGCCTCGAGGACGTGGCCCACCTGCATCGAGACGGGCACACCCATCTCCTCGCACTTGGCGTAGAGGGGGTACATCTTCCGGTGATCGAGCCCGATGTCGTAGCCGTAGATGTGGACGTAGACGCCCTTGTACTCGTGCTCCCTAACGTCGCGCTCGAGCTTCGCGAGACTCGGGCCGATGCGCAACGGGTCGTAGTCGGCCAGGCCGTAGATGCGCCCCGGGTACCTGCGCGTCAGCTCCGCGATGCGGTCGGTCATGTCGAGAGCAAAGCGCTGCTGGCGCGTGTAGGACCACGCGAGGAGATCCGTGGCGAGGACGGTCTCGATCCCGGCGGCATCCATCTGCGCGATCAGCTCGGCGCCGTCCGCATAGCCGTCGCCCCAGGCCTGCTCGACCTGGCACTTCAGCTCTCCGGGAGAGTTCGTGGCCTGGACCCAGCTGTTCTTCCACTCCTTGAGTAGGAGCGGAAACAGGCAGTCGACGGTTCCTGAGGTCATCTGGGTCCTCCTAGCGATCGAGGTAGACGGGGGCGCGACGGGCGATGAACGCCTCGATGCCCTCGTTGGCGTCGTGGGTCCGCATCAGGTCGTGGATGAACATCTGCTCCAGACGTGGGAGCTCCTCCTCGAGCTGGCGAAGGAGGGTGATGCGTGCCGCGCGCTCGGTGTAGCGCAGCGCCGAGGCACTGGTCTTGCTCAAGTGCTCGCGGACGAGCTCCGCCCACCACGCGTCGGGATCGTCCGTCACGGCGGTCACGATGCCCATGCGCCAAGCCTCTTCGGCTGTCACGGTGCGGCCGGACACGCAGAGGTCCAGGCCCACGGTGCCGCCGGCCCGCCACGGGAGCAGCAGCGAGCCCAGCGGCGGGAACACGGCCAGCTTGATCTCGGGCTGCCCCAGCTTGGCGTCGGGCGTCGCCACCACCCAGGTGCACCAGCAGGCCAGCTCCAGCCCGCCGCCGAGGCACTGCCCACGCACGACGGCGCAGGTCGGCACCGCCAGGGCGCCGAGCTTGCGGAACAAGCCGTGGAACGCCGCGAGCAGCGTGGCGACTTGATCCGGGCGGTGCTCCTCGACGCTCGCTCCGAAGGAGAAGTGGCGGCCGGCGCCTTCGATGACGATCAACCGGGTCGTCGCGGAGACCTCGCGATCCAGGGCCGCCGACAGGTCCGCGATCATGGCCCCGTCCAAGACGTTTCCCTTGGGAGCGTTCAGCGTCAAGACGACCACGTGATCCCCGTGTTCGCGGCGCGCGAGGACGGTGCTGGTTGCCTGCTCCAAGCTCATGGCGTGTCCTCCGGTAGGACGGCCGTGGCCTCGATCTCGACCAAGGCGCCGTCCTCGACGAGCCCCGCCACGACGACGAGCGACATGGCCGGGAAGTGCCCCCCCATCACCTCGCGGTAGACGCGACCGAGATCCGCCTGGGCATCGAGGTACGCGCGCTTGTCGGTCACGTACCAGGTGAGGCGGACGACGTCGGACGGCTTCGCACTGCCCTGGGCAAGGACCGCGACGATGTTCTGGAGGGCTTGGCGGGACTGACCGACGAGGTCGTGGGCGCGGAAGACCTCGTTCTCGTCCCAGCCGACCTGCCCCGCGACGCAGAGCCAGCTGCCCCGGGCGAGCACGCCGTTGGCGTAGCCCTTGGGACGACGCCACCCCGCGGGCTGCAGGATGCGCACGTGCCCACGTGCCTCGGCGGCCGCACGCTCGCGCGTGTAGATCATCACGTAGGACCCGCAAACGGACGCGCTGCAGTGCGCGCAGGCCTCGTGGAGATCCGAGGGTCCGAGCGGCTCGGCGCGGACGTCGAAGCCGAGGGCCCCGTACGTGGCCACGGCCTCCTTGGCGCGATCCGGGTCGGTCAGGTAGCGCCGCGTCCAACCGGCCGCGAGCAGCGCCTCGGCAGAGCGGACGCCGGTCGGACACCCGCTCACCCGGCACGCTCCGCTGCGTGCAGTCGCGCTACGCGTTGCTGACCCAGGAGCGCGGCCCCCAAGGCCGCCGTCAGCTGGCACATGCCGTTCGGCGGCACGTTGACCGCATGCCCGAGACTCCGCTCCACGGTGTGGGCCATGGTCTCGAATCTCAGGATGCCGCCAACGAGGGTGAACTCGGGTTGTGCGCCCGCCCGCTTCATCAGCTGCACGGAGCGTGTGGTCAGGGACTCGATGGCGCCCTGCATGACGTCCCCGGGAGGCGTGCCGATCGAGAGGTGGTTGATGACCTCCGACTCCGCGAACACGGCGCACACACCCGAGATCGGCACGGCTTCGCGCGACGTCGCCAGCAGCGGCCCGATCTCCTCGGTGCCAAAGCCCATGTAGCGCGCCGTCTTCTCGAGGAACGCACCCGTCCCCGCGGCGCACTTGTCGTTGACGCGGAAGGCGATGACGCTCCCCTCCTCGTCGATGCGGCTGGCCTTCATCGTCTGCCCGCCGATGTCCAGCACGGTGCGCGTCCCGGGGAACTGGTCGTGCGCGCCCCGCGCCGCCGCGGTGAGATCCGTGACGGCCACGTCCTTGAACGCCACCTGGTGGCGACCGACGCCTGTCGCCACGACGTAGGCACAGTCGCCACGCGACGCGCCCGCCTCGGCCAAGCACTCGTCGAAGACTTGCTCGGCCACCTCCGCGAGCCGAAAGCCCGTCGGCCGGGTCTTGCGGGCCAGGATCGAGCCGTCCTCGGTGAGGAGGATGCCCTTGGTGTAGGTCGAACCCACGTCGATGCCGGCGGTGATGATCACTTCACGCCCTCCACGGGGTGTCCGGCGCGGCTCGCAAGAATGTGGTCGAGCGCGAACAGCGCGGCGCCGACAGCCCCCAGGTAGTGGCACTCCTCGCTCACGTTGAGCTTCTTCTGGATCCGCTGCTCGAGCGCTTCGACCACGGCCGGGTTGCGCGACACGCCCCCCGTGAACGTGACCTCGTCGTCGATGCCAACGCGTTGCATGAGCCCTGCCGAGCGCAGCGCGATCGACACGTGGACGCCCCAGAGGATGTCCTCGATCTTCTTTCCCTTGCCCAGCCACGAGAGGACCTCGGACTCGGCGAACACCGTACAGGTCGTGCTGATCTTGACGGGTCGCGTCGACGCGAGGGCGCGAGGGCCCAGCTCGTCGAGAGGGATCCCGAGCGCAGCCGCCGCGGCGCCCAGGAAGCGCCCGGTGCCCGCCGCGCACTTGTCGTTCATGCAGAAGTCGAGGACCTCCCCCGTCGGCGCGACGCGGATGGCCTTCGTGTCCTGTCCGCCCATGTCCACGACCGTCTGGGTCTTGGGGAAGAGATGCACGGCGCCACGGGCATGGCAGCTGATCTCGGTGACCTGATCGTTTCCGAACGTCACCCGGTAGCGGCCGTAGCCCGTCCCGATGACGTACTCGACTTCCTCTTCCCGGAGCTTCCCGTCGTCCAAGGCCATGGCGAACGCGTTCTCCGCCGCTTGGACGACGTTGGCGCCCGTGTCCGTGAGGCTGCGCGCCACGATGCGACCCGCCTCGTCGACGATCGCCGCCTTGGTCTGTGTGGACCCCACGTCTACGCCTGCCGCGTATGCCATCAACGACCTCCCGCGACCACGTGCCGCTTGCGCGAGACGAGTCCTTCGAAGAACGCGTCGATGCGGTTCTTGAGCTGGGCCTCCGAGACCACCCGGCGGTCCATCATGTCGCTCTCGATGAACAGCGTGGCGACGTCGCGCTCCTGCAACAGGGCGCGGCGACTGTCGGCCAGGCCCGTCGACACCGTGCGACAGCTCTTGATCGGGTGGTAGACGACACCGTCGATCCCGAAGCCGTCGAGGGACTCCTCGATCATCGTCGTCTGGTCGAACATCGAGTCCATGGCGTCCCGCACGCCCAGGAGGAGGCCTTCCGACAGGCTGCGGATCGGGTCGACCAGGTCGTACTCGTAGCCCCGGTTCGAGCCGCCCGAGGCGAACCACAGGTACGTGGAGAGCACGAAGGTGCCTCCCCACTCGGCGAACATCTCGTTGAAGCGACGGAAGATCGGGTAGCAGGGCACGCCTACGAACGCCAAGCGGTGCTTCTCCTCCGTCAGCGTTCCGATGCCGCTCGCGACCTTGAGCTCCATTTCCTCCACGAGGTCCTGGAAGTACCGGGCCCCCGCTTCGGTCCCCCGCAGCGCGTTGGCAACGCCGAGGTAGATCGTCCCGTCCGTCAGGGCATTGAAGACGGACGGATGCGAGGCATTGAGCTCGAGGATCCGGGCCCACGAGCGGCTCATCGTGTTGGCGTGGGCCATCGTCTCGCGCAGGCGGTCGATGTCGAAGGCGCGCCCGGTCACCTTCTCGCAGAGCGGGATCAGCTCGCGGATCTGCGTCTCGACGTAGCGTCGGTCGCTCTCGAACTGCTCGTCCCCGGGTCGCGTGTGGATGCCCAGCTGACGATGTCCGGGCACGTCCAGCGTGAAGATCGGGATGCCGTACATCCGTTCCCAGATCTCGGCCCACTTGACGTACGTGTTGCAGGCGTTCGT
Source organism: Planctomycetota bacterium (assembly GCA_020631815.1). Classification (GTDB taxonomy): domain Bacteria; phylum Planctomycetota; class PLA2; order PLA2; family JAEUHO01; genus JACKGW01. The sequence goes on from JACKGW010000004.1 coordinate 18,874, forward strand.
GTAGACCGCCATCGAGGGCTTCGGGATGCGCCCCATCGGGTGCTCGCCGTTCATCAGCTGCACGGCGACGTCGGCCTTCACGTAGCCGCAGATGTCCGGCGAGTAGCCCTGGTCCTCGGCGACCTGCAGGTACTCGTGTGCCTCACGGCGAACCGCCAGCTGCAACGACGTGATCTCCGGGAACGTGACCGGGATGTCGAACGACTTGAGGATCTCGTTCAGGCTGCCCATCACGAACACGTAGGCCGCGCGCTCTTCGCGCTCGGCTGCCTGCTTGAGGCCGTCGAACCACTCCCTGAACAGGCGCGCTCCGTCGCGGTTGCCTCGGCCTACGATCGACGTGCTCGTGTCCATGCGTCCGTCCCATCCCTGCGTCAGGTGAACAGCAGGCTCTCGACGAAGGTTTCGACCTGGAGCTCCAGCGCTCCGAAGCTGCTTGCGTTCTCCTCGAACTCGCTGAGGAAGTAGCGGATCCGCTCGTGGTCCAGGGCCTTCACGTAGGCCACTTGCTCTTCCAGGCCCGGCTCGCACATCTTGGCGGCCGTCAGCACGACCGCGTCCGCACGCGCTCGATGCACGCGGTCGAGGAGCATCTTTTCCTTCGGCTTGCGGTTGTCGTGCTGCACCGGGCTGTAGCTGGATCGCTCGAGATAGGACTCGGCGAGGGCGTCGAAGGGTGAGCCTTGGACCGGAACGTCCTCCGTCATCCAGCGCAGCCCGATCAGGAAGTCGTCGTCGACGATGTAGCAGGACCGCCCAACCAGGCGGATCAGGTCAAGAGGGGGCTGCTCGCAGAACGCACCCTCGAACACGACCCGCACGCGGTCCTCGGGGTTGGCGTCGCGGGCCCGAAGCGCCGGAAGGACGGCCTCGAGCAGCTGGATGTGTTCTTCGACGGGGATCAGGCCGCCTACGGCCACGAGCGCGTAGCCGTCCTCCGCGCTGACCTTCCACGGCGTCTCGCGCTTGATCTCGTACAGCTCGCGGACGAGCTCTCGGCTGCGGTTGTAGAGCCGGATGGAGTCGCGCAGTCGCTCGTCGGTGACCTCGATGCCGGAGATCTCGCCCAGCAGCCGTGCGACGCGGCGGTACTCGTGGGCGAGGTACGTGGCCGATCCCGCGGAGTTGGCGTTCTGCGGCAGGTAGACGATCTGCGCGGGGTAGTCGAAGTTGCGACCCCAGATCGCCGCGAGGTTGCGGGCGGCGTCGCAAATCGGATGCGAGAAGAAGGCGTCCAGCTGCAGCTTGCCTTCGAGCGCAAGCTGCAGCGACGTCTTGATGATCGAGCAGAGGTACGAGCCGAAGCGGGACTCCGCCGCCGTGGGTTCGACCGGCGCGCCGCGGACCTTGACCGGCAGCATGCCGGCCGCGTGCGCGACCTCGCACGGGAAGTAGACCTGGAAGTGACCGGCGACCTTGCCGCCGGTCGCACGCCACCGATCGACGGCGCTGAAGTCCGCCTCCTCGATGGTGTCGCGGCAAAGGCCGAGGACCTCCTCCAACGGTTGGTCCTGCCAAGGCCCGAGCAACGGAGTCGAGGTCTTCATCCGTCCTCCTCGATGCGCGTGAGCGGCAGGCTAGAGGCGTACGCATAAAAATGCAATCTAGATTGCTTTGTGTGCAGTATACTGCCAACCAGCCGAGCGCGGAGGTGGCATGGCGCAACGTGGTCCGTCCGAGATCCTGCTGCGCGTAGGGGCCCAGGTCCGACGCAGGCGCCAAGCGTTGGACCTGTCGATGCGCGAGCTCGCCGAACGGGCAGGGCTGAGCCCGCGGTTCGTGGCGGACGTGGAGGCCGGCAACGGCAACATCGCCGTCGGCCGCCTGGCCGGCATCGCGAAAGCCCTGGATGTCCCCCTCGCCGAGCTCGTTCGCGAGACGCACGTCGACTCGGAGCGGGAAGCCATCGACCGCCTCTTCGAAGGCCGTACCGACGCGGAGCTCGGCCGCGTGCGTCGCACGTTGGAGCTGATGCTGGGGCGCAGCCGGCCGAGCGTGGTGGCGTTGCTGGGCATCCGGGGCGCCGGCAAGAGCGCGGTCGGGGAGCGCGTTGCGCGGCATCTCCACGTCCCCTTCGTGGAGCTGGATGAACGGATCGAGGCGGCGGCCGGGATGTCGCGCAACGACTTGTTCGCGTTCCACGGCGAGCCGTACTTCCGGCAGCTCGAGAGCCGCTCGCTGGCCGAGGTGGTCTCGGATGCCTCTCCGTGTGTGCTCGCACTCCCCGGCGGTGTCGTCGGCAACGACAGCGCCGTCGCCCTGCTGCGAGCGACGTGCTTCACGGTCTGGCTGCGCGCCGAGCCCGAGGACTACTGGCGGCGCGTGTTCGAGCAGGGCGACACGCGACCCATCGAAGGCCGCGAGAACGCCATGGACGAGCTGCGTCGCCTCGTGAAGGAGCGTGATGCGCTCTACGGGCAAGCGGACCTCGTGGTCCAGACGTCGCAGCGATCCGTGGACGAGGCCGTCGAGCTCGTGCTCAAGGGACTCAAGCGAAACGGCGTCCCCTAGACGTGGGGACGGAACGGGAGGGCAACGTGACGATCGAACTCACGCGCTGGCAGATGACCAGTCCCAACCACCCCATGGAGTGCTCGACGGTCGACTTCGATCCCTCCACGCTGGCCGCGGGGCGGGTCCTGGTCGAGGTCGCGGGGTGCGGCGTGTGCCACACGGATCTCGGCTTCCTCTACGACGGCGTCCGTACGCGGCATGAGCTGCCCCTCACGCTGGGGCACGAGATCTCGGGGCACGTCGTGGCGGCAGGCGCCGGGGCCGAGTCCCTGGTCGGGGCCGCGGTCGTGGTCCCTGCCGTGCTTCCGTGCGGCACGTGCGACGCCTGCCGGCGGGGCCGCGGCGCCGTGTGCGCGGCGCAGTTCTTCCCGGGGAACGACGATCACGGCGGGTTCGCGAGCCACGTCATCGTGCCCAGCGAGGGGCTCTGCCGGGTCGACGAAGGCGCGCTCGCCGCGTCGGGCGTGGGCCTCGCCTCGCTGTCCGTCTTGGCCGACGCCGTCACCACGGCGTACCAAGCCATCCTCAATGCCGGTCTGGCGGCCGGAGACTTGGCCGTGTTCGTCGGTGCGGGAGGCGTCGGCAGCTTCGGCGTGCAGCTCGCCCATGCGCTCGGCGCACGCGTCGTGGCCATCGACGTGGATGCCGCACGTTTGGAGGTCCTCGCCCAGCACGGCGCCGACCTCACGATCCACTCGACGGGCGACATCCGCGCCGTCAAGAAGCAAGTGCGCGACTGGGCCAAGGCGCAGGGGCTGCCCCCCACCGGCTGGAAGATCTTCGAGACGTCGGGCCATCCCGCGGGTCAGGAGCTCGCCTACGAGCTGCTCAACTACGACGCCCACCTGGCGGTCGTGGGCTACACGCGCGAGAAGGTCAGCATCCGGCTCAGCAACCTGATGGCCTTCGACGCGACGGCGCGCGGCACGTGGGGCTGCCTCCCTGAGCACTACCCTGCGGTGGTGGACCACGTGCTCAGTGGGCGCGTCCACGTCGCGCCCTTCATCGAGGCACGGCCCATGGCCGAGCTGAACGAGACGTTCGAAGCACTCCATCGACACGAGCTCAAGCGGCGCCCGGTGATGATTCCCTGACGGCCCAGGGCACCCGCCCCCAGGCGGAGACCCAGGCTCGTCCGGACCGCCCCCCATGATCAGGGTCTCGGTCCCCCGTCCGCCGTGGCCCGTCCGCGTGAGAGGTACGCGGGGCCATGGCTCCGGTCAGTCGTCCTCGCGGCGCCCGCGGCCACGGCCCTGCCGCTCGGGAAACATGAGCCGGAAGCCGGCGATCAGCTCCTGCTTCTCCGCGTCACTCAACCGGGCCTGCGGATGCGTCGGCAGGTAGAACCAGGGCGGCATGCTTCCTTCCTCGACCTGCTCGGCGCAGTCGTCCGCATGCCGTTGCGGTGCGTCGAACTCCGAGAAGTTCAGGTGCTTTCGCCCGTCGTCGACATCGTGCTGGACCAACCAGGACATGGGCGCCACATGCGCGTACCACGGCCACGCGGTCTCGTTGCTGTGGCAGTCGAAGCACGCACGCTTGGCCAGCTCACGCACGCGCGGGCTACTCCACGCTGGTTCCTTGCGCACGGTGGGATTCGTGTGCTCTCGACCGTAGGGCACGAGCTGGATCAGACCCAGCAGCACGAGGCCACTCCAGACGACACGCTTGAGCATTCGCTTGAGCCGCATCCCGGCCTCCTCCCGCACCGCCCCTGGCCGACCTCCGTCAGGGTCCAACCCGAACCGTACTCGCGCCAGCTGGCGCGCACGCGCACCTACCGTCCGCCCCGCGGGGTGCCGATGTGCCCCAAGACGGTCACGGGCACCGAGTGGGCGTCGCCGGGCGGGCGCGCCGCCTTGAGCGCACGTCCACGCGTCACGACGAACCAAGCCACCGGCAGCATGCCGCCGACGACGAAGATGGTCACGCCCACAGCCCGCAGCCACGTGTAGGTCTGGAAGGTGGCTCCCCCGATGTAGGCCTCCGACCTGGCGTAGGCGTAGCCGTGGGTCATGGACGCAAGCAACTGGTCGACGCCGACCGGGAAGAGGTCCAGCACGACCATCAGCAAGAGGCCCACATTCAGCGACCAGAAGGACGTACGCAGCAGGCGAGCATTCCAGCGGGCAGGCTCGACGAGCCAGCGTCCACAGAACAGCATCGCCGCGATCGCCAAGTTGCCGTAGACGCCGAAGAGCGCTGCGTGCCCGTGGTTGGCGGTCAGATACGTGCCGTGCTGGTAGTAGTTGACGATCGGCAGGTTGATGGCGAAGCCAAGCACGCCAGCACCCAGGAAGTTCCAGAAGTTGACGCCCACGAGGAAGAGGAATGCCTCGGGCAGCCCAAACGAGGCGGTGTGCCCGTGCTTCTTCTTCAAGCGCGCCAGGGTGCTTTGGGGCATGTGGCGAAACCGCCACGCCTCCACGGTCAGGAGGACGAGAGGAACGATCTGCAGCGTCGACAGCACGCCGCCCAGGGCCAGGGTCTCGATGGACTTGGCGTTCCAGTAGAAGTTGTGGCTGATGCCGATCAGGCCCGAGCCCAGGAACAGGATCGCGGCGAGGTAGACGACACGCGAGGCCACGGCGTGATTGACGAAGCCCATCAGGTACATGAAGTACGCAACCAGGATCGTGGTGAAGAGCTCGAAGAACGCCTCCACCCACATGTGGATCGTGCACCAGCGCCAGAAGTCGGCGATCACGAAGTTGGTCTCGGGCCCCGCTACGAAGCCCGCCGTGAACATGAAGATGATCCCGCAGATCGAGTAGACCATCCAGTTGGGGAGCGACCACGTTGCGCGCTGACGAAGGACTGGCCACAGCCCGCGGACGACGACGATCAACCACACGATGAACGCTGCATACAGCAGGAACTGGAACGCCCTACCCAGCTGCACGTACTCCCAGCCCTGGAGGCCCAGCCACCGCCATGCTTCGCCCAGGAGCCCATGAACGCCCAGGGGGATCCCGACCAGGGTTCCCGCCGCGACGACGACGAGCATCCAGAAGAGCGCGTTGATCCAGCCGAGCTGGCGGTGCGGTTCGGGTCGACTGATGACCGGTAGCACCCAGATCGACGCGCCGAACCAGCAGACGGCGATCCACAGCACCGACACCTGCGAGTGCCACGCCCGGCTCACGGTGACCGGCAAGAGCTCGTCCAAGGGAACCCCGATGGACCGGAAGAAGCCGGTGAAGTCGCTGATCGCGGCGAGCCCCGCGAACACCTGCACGACGAACAGGACGGCTGCGACCGCGAAGTACTTGTAGGTCGCGCGCTGCGAAGGTGTAGGGCGACTGGCGTCGACCAGCTCGATCGTCGCTAGAGGGGGAGCGCTCGCTGCCTGTCCCTCCCAGACCGTCTCCCTGTCGAGCTTCCCGTAGAAGTAGAAGACGACACCCATCGACAGGATCAGGACGAGGGCGCCGATGACGCTCCAGAACACGATGCCTGGCGTGGGCGTGTTCCCGGCCTCCGGGTCGTAGGGCCAGTTGTGGGTGTAGCTGTAGTCGAACCCCGGACGCTGGGCGGCGCACATCCAGCTTCCCCAGAAGAAGAACGCGCTCAGCTGCCGGATCTCGTCGGCATCCGTGATGTAGCCCGCGGGATGGAAGACCTCCTGACCGGCCAGCGCGCCCCCCGCTCCGAACTTCTGACCGTAGTACGCAACGAGCTTGTCGAAGGCAGTGGCCCGCGCAGGCGAGATCATCACGGCTGCGGTGGTGGAGTCGTAGCCATTCTCCCTCAGCTCGGCCTGGACCTGGGACCGGACGAAGGCGCGCCGTTGGGAGTCTTCGGGGATCCGAAGCTTCCACTGCGCGTCGTACTCTTCGTTCATCCACCCTGTGACGAGCTGGAGGGCCTCCGCAGTGAAGTCTGGCCCACGCATGCCGCCGTCGCCGAGGAAGCTGCCGTAGTCCATCAAGCCGTAGCGGAAGAAGACCAGCTGCCCCTTGGTGACCTCGTGCGCGTGAACCACGATGCTACCGTCCGGCGTGGTGAAGTTCGCGATAGGCGGTGCGTACTCGTAGGTCTTGTAGCCAATGTAGCCGACGACGGCGAAGCTCACGGCACAGATGACGACGAAGACCTTCCACCAGTGCTTGCGCTGATCGATCCAACGGACTGCGCCCATGCAGCCTCCGATTCCTACGTACGCCCCGCCATCCGCTACCGAGACGAGTAGCGCGGCAGGAGCACGCTGTTCTCGAGGTGCACGTGGCGGTGCATGTCTTGTTCAAACACCTGCAGCGCGCGGAAGAGCTCCCGCACGAGGGGACACGCCCACGCCGGAGCGGCGTAGTCCGCAGCAAGCGTGCGCAGCTTGCGCAGGCTCTTCCCGGCCTGCTCGTGTTCTCGGTTGAGCGTGGCCAAACGGGTCCCGGTGCCGGCATCGAGACGGGAGCCCTCGCCGAGTCGTAGGAGCGCCGGGAACACGTGCTCTTCCTCGAGGGCCAGATGGGCCATGAGCTCGTGGGCGAGCGCTTGGAAGGCGGTGTCGATCTCCCGGATCTCGGGATGCTGCTCGCCGTGGACGCGCGCCGCACGGGCCGCCATGCGTGCGATCCGCGGGAGCTCGCCCCGGAGGTAGACGTGATGCGTGTCGAGTACGTGCTGCACGATCTCGCGCGAGGACTTCCGGGTCCAGTCGGCCTCGGCGGTTGACGAGTCACCCTGGCCGACGACGGCCAGGGCGGCCAGGAGGCGGATGGGATCGACCCCTGCTGCCTCGGCGGCGGCCGTGAGTGTGGTTTCCCCGCCGCAGCAGTAGTCGATCCCGACCAGCTCGAAGATGCGGGCCGTTGCGGGTCGGCGGGCGACGACCTCGCCCACCGTCGTAGATGCGGTCCAGGGCTCACGCGGCGGCTCCTCGGCGAGGGACGCGCCCGATGTGTGGATCAGGCCCACGAAGGCCGCAAGCAACACGCAGCAGGCACGTGACGTCATTCTGCAACCTCCTTGGGTGGAAGACTCTCGACCAGGTAGGGATCGCCCACGGGCACGCGCGGGGCACGCGCGAAGGCCACGCGGGAGGCCCAGACGAGCAGCGCGAAGACGCCGATCAGCGCCGGCACTTGCCACAAGATCGAAGCGGGTGAGCCGACTGCCGGTGCGACCATCAAGTGGACGTCGAGCCAGCGACCGAGCAGCAAGGCGATTGACATCAGCACCAGTCGATGCCGTGAGATCTTGGCGCGACGCGTCATCAACCCGAAGAACGGGATGCCCCACCCAAGCGCCAAGCAGGCAAACACCTGGGGCATCCACGTCGACGACGTCCGAACGACGTAGTACGACGTCTCTTCGGGGATGTGGGAGTACCAGATCAGCATGTACTGGCAGAACCACAGGTAGGCCCAGAACGTCGAGAACCCGAACAGCAGCTTGCCGAGATCGTGACGATGTCGCTCGGTGAGGATGCCGCGGAAGGGCCCGCTCCGCTCGAGGAAGAGGACCATGAGCGTCGTCGCGGCGAGAGCACTGACGATCGAACCCGCCAGGCTGGCCCAGGCATACATGGTGCTGAACCAGTGGGGCTGCAGCGACATCAGCCAGTCGAAAGTGGCCACGGACCACGTCACGGCGAGAACGGCGAGGAAGATCGCCGACCAACGCAGGGCAGGGCCGTCGTCCGGCGCGGCGCGACTGGCATCTTGCGCGAGGGAGGTGCGTCGCAGGCGCTTCGCCAGCCACATCCAAAGCGCCAAGATCAACACCGCCCGCAGCAGGAACGCGGGGACGTTGAGCCAGCCCGACTTGTGGGCGAGCAGCTCGTCGTGGGCCACGAGGTGAGCATCGGTCCAGACGTAGAGCGGCACGGCCAGCGCCAAGCCCACCAGCACGACGGGCGCCAGGACGGGCAGGGACATCATGAGGGCTTCGGGAGCACGGCGCACGGAGGCCAGCCAGCCGGCGCGCGTCACGTAGGCCAGCACGAGCACGACGGCCGCCCCCACTGCCACGCCCACGGCCACCTGCGTGGCCACCAGCACGGCCGCTGCTGCCGCCGTACGGTCGACGACCCACCCGAGGGCCAAGACCAAGCCTGTGGCAGCGGCGACGTGGAGCAGTCGACGGCTGGGGGCCGCGACGTCCTCGTCCAAGGCGCCTACTCGCCGGACAGGCGCAGCGTTCGCAGATACCGGATGACCTGCCATCGCTCCTCCCTTGCCACATGGTTGGCGTGCGGTGCCATGTTGCCCTGTCCCGCCGTGATCACCCGGAACAGCCTCCCGTCGCTCATGCCCTGCACGGTGGGCGTGGTCAGCGGCGGTGGAGGTGGTACGCCGCGCTGTGTCGAAGGGGTGCGCCCCTGCCCATCAAGTCCGTGGCAGGTCGCGCAGACCCGGTTGAAGATGTCCCGCCCACGCTCGGGCGGACCTGCATCGGCCTCGACGGGAGGCGCGAACCCGTCCCAGGCAGCCTGTTGCTCCGGTGACAGCTTGGCCCACTCCGGCGTTTCGACATCCAACAGGACACCGTCCGCCACCAAGGGGAGCCGGCCGCGCGCCACGGTGCCCGGCAGGGGTGTCCGCAGCGTCTTGCCGTCGGCGAACCACGGGTTGGGCTCTTGCGCGTGGAACGCGGGGCTGCGCGCCATGTCGGGCAGCACGGCGACGTTGCGCTGGGATAGGTCCGGGTCGATCACGACATGGAGGACCAGGGATCCCGCCAGAAGGAATCCTAGCGTGAGCTCCCAGGGCGTCAGCGAGGTCATGCGACGAGCTCCTCGAGGCGGTCCTCGGTATGCACGGCCCCATGCGCGGCCAGCAGCTTCTGGCACTCCGCAGCCGTATGGGTGGCGCCCTCCAAGCGCACCACGAGCACGAAGCGGTCGTCCGTCACGCGCGGGTCCGGCTGGAACGACGAGGCTCCGGGGCCGAGTCGGCACCGCAGGAACAGGGCCAATACGACGCCAAGCCCCGCGAAGAGGATCGTGATCTCGAAGGCAATGGGCACGAAGGCCGGCAGCGAATCGAACGGCTTGCCGCCCACGTTGATGGGCCAGTCCGTGGCCGAGGTCCAGTACTGGAAGGCCAGCGCCAAGGCACACCCGATGGCGCCCAAGACGAAGCAGACGACGCCCAGGCGCGACGGCCTGAGTCCCATGGCTTCCGGCAGCCCGTGGACGGGGTACGGTGTGAAGATGTCCTCGACCCGATAACCCTGCTCGCGGACCGCAGCCGTGGCGGCGAGCAGCTGGTGTTCGTCCTCGAACGTGCCGTGGATCCAACGCTTGCTCATGTCATCACCTCCTCCCGGTCACGGGCGGGCGACGCCATCTCGTGCCCGGCGGCCCCTCCTCGCCGTGCGTAGCCCAGCACCCCCTTGATCTCGGCGATTGCGATCACGGGAAGGAATCGACAGAACAGCAAGAAGCACGTGAAGAAGAGGCCGAAGCTGCCGACGAACGCCAGGACTTCGATGGCCGTTGGCTGGTAGCTGCTCCACGAGCTCGGCAGGAAGTCACGGTGCAGGGACGTGACGATGATCACGAACCGTTCCAACCACATGCCGACGTTGATGAGCAGGGAACAGGCGAACACCAACCACAGGTTCTCCCGCACCTTGCGGAACCAGAACACCTGCGGCACGAGAACGTTGCAGAACACCATCATCCAGTAGAAGCCGGCCATCGGCCCGCGAGCGCGGTTGAAGAACGCGAATTGCTCGTACGGGTTGCCCGAGTACCAGGCGATGAAGAACTCGGTGGCGTAGGCCGTGGCCACGATGCCGCCTACGCCGAGGATCAGCTTGCACATCGCGCCGATGTGCCGCTTGGTGATGTACGACTCGAGCGCCATCACCTTGCGCGCCACGAGCATCAGCGTAAGGACCATTGCCAGGCCGCTGAAGATCGCACCGGCCACGAAGTACGGCGGGAAGATCGTGGTATGCCACCCCGGGATGACGGAGGTCGCGAAGTCGAAGCTCACGATCGTATGCACGGAGAACACGAGTGGTGTCGCGAGCCCCGCCAGCAGGAGCGAAGTGTGCTCGTAGCGGTGCCACGTTCGCGTGGAGCCGTTCCATCCCAGGCTCGCCACACGCAGGAGGGTCTTGCGCAGCCCGCCGCGCGCACGATCGCGCAGGGTCGCCAGGTCTGGCAGGAGCCCGAGGTACCAGAACGTCAGCGAGATCAGGAAGTAGGTGCTGATCGCGAAGACGTCCCAGAGGAGCGGCGAGCGCCAGTTGACCCACAGCGAGCCGCGGTCGTTCGGGTAGGGAAACACCCAGAAGGCCAGCCAGGGGCGCCCCATGTGGATCAGGGGGAACAAGCCCGCGCACATGACGGCGAAGATGGTCATGGCCTCGGCTGAGCGATTGACCCCCGTGCGCCAGCGCGCCCGGAAGAGCAGGAGGACAGCCGAAATGAGCGTTCCGGCGTGACCGATGCCGACCCAGAACACGAAGTTGGTGATGTCGAACGCCCAGCCGACCGTGGGGTTGAGGCCCCAGGTGCCGATGCCCGTAGCCATCGTGTACAGGATGGAAGCGCCGCCGACGATCAGCATGGTGACGGCCACGACGAAGCCCGCCATCCACAGCCGGGTGGGCCGGCCCTCGAGCGGCCGGCAGATGTCGTTGGTGACCGCTCGCAGCGTCTTCTGACCGTCGACCAGCGGCTCGCGGAGCGCGGACACGGCTTCAGTCATGGTGCGACTCCCGTGCGGCCGCATCGGGTGAGGAGCCCGGCGCGGACTCGCGATCCGTGACACGACGCAGGTAGCTCACGGAGGGACGCACGCCCAGCTCGTCGAGAACGCGGTACGCTCGCGGCATGGCCCCGGCCCTCGATACGGCGCTTTGGGGATCGTTCATGTCCCCGAACACGACGGCCTCGGCGGGACAGACCTGCATACAGGCCGTCTGGATGTCGCCATCGCTCCACGTCGTCCCGGAGCGCGCGGCCTCCGCTTTCCGCGCCTGGATGCGCTGGACACAGAACGTGCACTTCTCCATCACGCCCCGCGTGCGAACGGTTACATCCGGGTTGAGGACGAGGTGGGCCAGCTCGCTGCCCTGCCAGTACTCGAACCAGTTGAAGCGGCGCACCTTGTAGGGACAGTTGTTCGAGCAGTAGCGCGTCCCGACGCAGCGGTTGTAGACCTGCTGGTTCAGCCCCTCCTCGCTGTGAACCGTGGCCAGGACCGGACAGACGGTCTCGCAGGGGGCGTTGTCGCACTGCTGGCACATCATCGGCTGGTGGCTGACCGAGAGGTCGTCGCCGTCTCCCTCGAAGTACCGGTCGATGCGCAGCCAGTGCATGTCCCGCTGCCGGCGGACCTCGTCCCGCCCCACCACGGGGATGTTGTTCTCGGCTTGGCATGCCACGACACAGGCGGCGCACCCCGTGCATCGCGCAAGGTCGATGGCCAACCCCCAGTGGGCACCTTCGTAGGCGTGGTCGTCATCCCACAGGCTGCCGCTGTCCGGGTGCGCGTGGGGAGCTCCCGCGCCGGGTTCCTCGCGCCACGCGGCCAACGTGGTGTGCTGCACGTGCGGCCTGCGCGCCTGGCCCCGAGGCGCGAGATGGGCCGGGACGTCGAGGCGATCGTAGATCTGCGCGCGTGCCAGGGGACGCCGTCGGCCTGCGCGCACGATGTCGACAACCGGCTCGCCGAGCAGGGCCTCGGTGCGCACACCCACTGGCTCGCCCGTCGCCACCGTGGGCTCGCCCTCCAGCCACGTCGGACCGACCTTGGCGAAGCGGTCCGTCCCCAGCACGCCGTAACCGCGACCGAGAGCGACCGTGTCCTCGGCTTGCCCGACCTGGACCGAGACCGGCAGCTCGACCACGTCCTTGCCGCGCGTGACCCGCACGACGTCGCCGTCCCCAGCCCCGAGACGCGCGGCCGTGGCGGGAGCCAAGCAGGCAGCGTTGTCCCACGACACCTTGGTGAGCGGATCGGGCAGCTCCTGCAGCCACGGGTTGTGCGCGTGGCGGCTGGAACGCAGGGCCACCGTGGGATGCACGATGGCGAGCAACCCGCGGGGCGGCGACACGGGCGCGGTCAGCTCTGCCTTCTCCCGCCAGGCCACGGGTAGCGGCTCGCGGGGGACCACGGCATGACCGTCGTGGACGCACCGGGCCCACCAGGACTCGAACGAGGCGGCGCCTTCGACGAGGGGGAACACGGTCGCACGCCAGGCCTCGCGCAGCTGCTCGCGCGCGCCCTGCGGTGCACCGCGCCAAGCCGCCAAGCTCTCGAGCAACGGGCGCTCCTGTCCCCAGGGGGCCAGCGTGGGCTGGCCGAGCGTCAGCAGACCGTGGACCGGCTCGGCATCGCTCCACGACGCGAGGGCGTGTGGCATGGGAGCAACAGCCGTCGCCGCGCTCGCTGTCGCGTCCAGCTGCCGGGTGACGGCGACCGTCAGCTTGACGCGGCCCAGGGCGGCTCGGAACCGCTCGCCCTCGGGGTGGTCGTGCACCGGGTTCGTGCCGGCGATCACGAGCACGTCCACGGCCCCTCGCTCGAGGTCCGCGAGGAGCGTCAGGAGCTCGTCGTCGTCGCCCAAGGCCTGCTGCGATGGGTAGGCGAGATCGATCGTGCGATGCGCGAGAGCGGCGTCATCGGCTCCCAGCGCATGGTTCAGCCAGGCGACCCGTTGCTGGGTACCCACGTCGTCGCGGCCGCACAGGACGAGCGCTCTACCGCGGGGCGCCTTGACCAAACGCTCGGCCGTCTCGCGAAGCCAGGGCGCGGCGTCGGTCCCGTTGTCGCCGTGCTCCCACGGAGCCCTTCCTCCTTGCGCCTGGGCGACGAGGTCGGCGAGCGTGTCGATCGTGGCGAGCATCTGCGCTGGGTGCATGCGGATGCGTCGATCGGCGCAGCCCCCCGTGAGCGACACCCGAGCTTCCACGTGCGTGTGGTGGCAGAAGGCGCGGCCGACCTCGAGCCTGCGCGCCGCGGTGTAGCCGCGGGTCATCTCGACGGGAGACAGCCATGTGCCGAGGAAATCGGCATCGACCGCTAGCAGCTCGTGCGCGTTCTCGAGCCGGTAGCGCGGCAGCCGCGGTGCGCCGAGGAACGCGGCGTACGCCTTCCGTAGCGCCGAACAGGAGGGCGTGTCCACCATGACGTGCCGCGCATCCGCGTGCCCGGCCAGCAGGGCGCGCACCGCGGCCTGCTCACCGGGCCCACTCTGTGTGCCCGTCAGTACCCGGACGCCTCGGCCGTTCGCGCGGGCCTCCGCCAGCGCCTGGGTCACGGCTGCATCCAGCCGTTCCCAGGTCGTTTCCTTGCCCGCCAGGCGAGGCGTACGAAGTGCCTGGTCGTCGTACACCTCGAGGACGGAGGCTTGCCCGATCGGGCAGGTGCGTCCCTGGTTGAGGGGATGGTCGGCGCTTCCCTCCACCTTGATCGGCCGTCCGTCGCGCACGGTCACCAAGAGCCCGCAGCCCGCGTCGCATCCGGAACAGGCGGCGGCATAGCGCTCGGCTAGCCCAGGCGTCACCTCTTCGGGCTTCATCAGGAACGTGGCCGCCAGCTCCTCGGAGCGCGAGCAGCCCGGCAGGGCCACGGCGGCGAGCGAAAAGCCGGCCAGCTTGAGGAAGTCCCGGCGCGAGGGTGTCCCCGGGTCCGGTGCGTCGCCGTGGGTGTGGTGATGGCCCATCTTCGATCGTCCTAGTAGTGGCAGGCTGCGCAGTCGAGCGACGCGGCCACGGGCTGCCCGCCGACGCCATCCCGGTTCACGGCACGGTGGCAGTCGAGGCACCAGCCCATGCTCAGCCTCTCCTGCTGGCGCACGCGCTCCATCGTCTCGATGGGCCCGTGGCACTGCTGGCAGCGCAGCCCCGAGGCCATGTGGACACTGTGGTCGAACTGCGCGTGCTCGGGGAGCACGTGGACCTGCTTCCACGGGATCGGGGAGGGCGTCGCCTGCGGATCGGGTCGCAGCTGGTCGTCCAGGCCCAGCGCGGCATAGAGCTTGGCCAGCTCCGTGGAGACGATCGTCCGCGGCGCGCGCCCCTCCGCGGAAGCCGCCTGCTCCTCGGCCCGGACTGCCTCCTGGCTGGCGCGAACCGAGCGATGGCACGCCATGCAGACGTCGGCCGAGGGGATCCCGGCGTGACGCCCGCGCAACGCAGCCATGTGGCAGTACAAACAGTCGATGCCCAGCTCGCCGGCATGGAGTCGATGCGAGTACGCCAGAGGCTGGACGGGCGCGTAGCCCGTGTTGTTGCCCGGTAGGCGGGCATCCGCCAATCGAGACACCAAGCTACCCCCGACGAACGCCAGGGTGACGCCGAGCAACGCGACGCGGATCGGCTGCGGCAGCATCAGCAACGCACCTCGGCACCCTTGCGGGCGTAGAACCACCAGTTCACCGCCAAGCAGCTGACGTAGTAGGCGGCGAACCCGTACAACGCCTTCTCGGGCGTCCCCGCCTGGATCTGCATCCCAAAGAGGGTCGGAACGAGGAAGGCACCGTAGGCCGCCACGGCCGACGTCCAGCCCAGCACGGGGCCAGCTTGCGAAGGCTCGAAGATGATCGGCACCATCCGGAACGTGGAGCCGTTGCCGATCCCCGTCGTCACGAAGAGCAGGAGGAAGAGGAGCAGGAACGGCAGGAAGTAGGCTTGCGGCTCATGCGAGCTCCGCGCCTCGTGGATGAAGACGCCCACGGCAATGGCGGCACCGATCATCACCACCGTCGTCCAGTGCGTGACGCGTGCCCCGCCGTAGCGATCCGAGAGCCACCCTCCCAGGGGTCGTACGAGGGACCCGACAAGGGGACCCAGCCAGGCGTAGGCCAAGGGGTTGGGTGCCCCCGTCGCGCTGACCTGCTGCAGCAGGGGCGCCCCGGCCTCGTCGACGCGCACGTACCCGAACACGTCCTTGATGAGCTTGGGAAACGCCGCGCTGTATCCGATGAAGGAACCGAAGGTCATGACATAGAGCCACGTCATGACCCAGTTGTGCTTGTTCCGGAAGATCGCGAACTGACGCTTCAGGCTCGAGCGCGTCCCAGCGGGAGTCGCCCAGCGCATGAGGGCCAGCGTCGCGAGGATGACGACGACGAGCAGGAGGAAGGTGCGCAGGAGCTCCGGCAGGCCAAACGGGTGCATCAAGAGGAAGACACCAACCGCGGCACCAACGAGCCCAAGCAGCTCGAGCCAGAGCATGGCGCCGCACCCGCGCAGCGTACTGTTCGGTCGCAGCCCGGGCAGGTTGTCCATTCCCCGCCACGCCGCCACCGCCAGGACAAGGAGCACAGGCACCCATACCCATCCGGCGTTCTGGATCCAGAGCGAGCTCGAAGTCATGCTCCCGTCGGCCGCCACGCGGCGCAGGAGCTGAGGCTCTCCGCCCAGCGCGCCAAACAGGCCGACCGTCATGGAAAGGGGAAGCAGGAACTGCATCACGCTCACGCCGAGATTCCCCAGGCCGGCGTTGAGGCCCAAGCTGAGTCCCTGGACACGCTTGGGGAAGAAGAAGCTGATGTTGGACATCGAGGAGGCGAAGGCGCCGCCGCCGATCCCCGAGAGCGTGGCCAGGATGATGTAGGTGCTGAAGGGGAGGTCCGGGCTCGACAGGGCGTAGCCGGTTCCGAGCGCAGGTAGCAGGAGAAGGACCGACGTGAGGAACACCACGTTGCGGCCGCCCGTGATGGCCACCATGAACGAGTTGGGGATGCGAAGCGTCGCCCCGGCCAAGCCTCCGACGGCGGGCAACGAGTAGAGGAGGGCTCGGTACTGGTCACCGGACAGGCGATTCCCGTCAGGCCCCAGGAAGTCGAAGAGCAGGGGATTGCCCTCGTGAAGCTCCTGGATCTTGACGATGACGACGGACCAGAACAACCACACTGCGAATCCGCAAAGCAGGTTGGGCACCGAGATCCAGAGGTTGCGCGACGCGACCTTGCGTCCCGACTCGCGCCAGAACGCCTCGTCCTCTACCTCCCAGCGGTCGATGAGCTTCCTGCGTGACATGGCGCTCCTGGTTCTCGGCCTCTCGTGCCGTCGGCCTCGGATCTACGTCAAGACGCCCTCTCGGTGCCCGGCGGACGACGAATCTCCCGCCGGGGGTAGTTCCAACGAACCACCTGCGTCTTGCGGAACAGGTAGGCGTTGGGAATGACCAGGACGTGCACCAGCCGCGTGAAGGGGAAGATCAGGATCAGTGCCCAGTTCCCCAGGATGTGCAGCTTCACGAACAGCGGCATCGGCACGACATACGAGATGTCGGGGTTGAGCTTGACCAGCGACCACAAGTACGGCGATAGGGTCGTGGCAAACCACGAGGACCCCCACGTGTGGTGGTACGCGACAGTGAGCCCCGTCACGACCTGGAACAACAGCAGGGCGTAGAGCAGTGTGTCCGCAGGCGTGGTCACACGGCGCACACGGGGAACGACCAAGCGGCGCACGATGAGGCTGACCAAACCCACGAGCGTGAGCAAGCCGGCGGCCATCGCCGTGACCTCGAGAATCATGAGGCGCAGGGGCGAGCCGTTCCACGCCAAGATGGCGCGCGGCACGAGAAAGGCCACGACGTGTCCCAGAAGCACGAACAGGATCCCGTAGTGGAAGGGAACCGTGCTCCAGAAGTGCTTGTCGTTCTCCAGGAACTGGGACGAGAGGCTGGAGTAGCTGAACGACTGGGTCCTGTACCGGTAGATCGTCATCAGGAAGAAGACGAACATCGCGATGTACGGAAGCACGGCGTAGAGGATCACGTCCAGATGATGGAACCCGTCGCTACCCGGCATGGCAGCCTCCCGGAGCACCCTGCGCTTCACCTACCGAAGCACGACCCTCGGCGTAGGGACCCGACGCCTCGGCCGACGGTGCTGCGGGTGTCGCTGGTGTCGGGCCGTACGCGGCCTCGAGCGCTTCCAGCAGGCCCGTCACGACGTCTGGCCAGGGGCCAGGCGCTGCATCCAGCCCCTCGGTCATCTTCACAAGGGCCGGCTGGACGTAGCCGAGGGAGAAGCACTGTGCCTTGACGGCGGGCAGTCGTTCGAGCGCCCGGAGCGCGTGGACCACGTGGTCCGGAAGCTCCCGCGTCTCCTCGATACCCAGAGACGCCATGAGGCGCCGCATGTCCACCAGGAAGCTGCCCCGCTTGTAGTCCTCCCCATAGAGGTGCCACCCCAGCTCGAGGGAACACGTGGGGTTGATGTCGAAGGTCCGCGTGAACAGCTCCTCGCGGTCGCTGGGCGTGACGCTGCCCAGCCACTCGCCGAAGCCGCGGCCCGCCCGGCCCAGACGATCGGAGAACGCCGCGGCCACGAGATCGGCCGACATACGCATGTCGTCTTCGGCGTGCGCGTCCGGGTAGAGAAACAGGTCGCCAACCGACCCCCAGACGGGGTTCATCACCTGGCTCACGACCCCCTCCTCGGTCCCGCGAGGAACCCGAAACCGGCGCTCTGCCGATGTTCGTGCGGCTCTTTCATCATCTCGATGGCCTCTTCACGATGCGCCGGCGGGATGACGAAGCGCTCGTCGAACGTGCAGAGGGCCGTCAGTCGGTAGATCGCCTCGCACTCGGCCTCGGTCGTGTCCGCCTCGCGCAGGACATCCGCCAGGACAGCCTCGTCAACATCGCCCACGGTGCGCGAGCGACGGTAGAGGCGAACGGCCATCTGCTTGCGCAGCGCGTAGGTCACGTGACCCGTGTTGCCGCCGCCCAGCAAGCTCGCCAGGTAGCTCATCGGGGCGCGAGCCTGCTCTACGGGGTGGAAGAACGAGTCCGTCGTCGAAGCGATCGTCTCACCCTCCCGGCGACTCATGACAGGCAGCAGCGGAGGTACGTAGAAGAGCATGGGCAGGGTTCGCCACTCGATGTGCGGCGGGAGGGCGATCTTCCAAAGCTTGACGAACTGGTAGACGGGCGACCGCTGGGCGGCCTCGATCACGCTGTCGTGGACGCCGTTCGCGCGGGCCTGTCGGATGACGTCCGGGTCATTCGGATCGAGCAGCATGTCCCGCTGCGCCTCGATCATCTGCTCCGGGGGCAGCTTGGCCACTTCCTCGATGCGCTCGGCGTCGTACAGCATGACGCCCAGGTAGCGGATGCGACCCACGCACGAGTGGAAGCAGGCCGGCGCCTGCCCTGTCTCCAGCCGCGGGAAGCAGAGGATGCACTTCTCCGACTTGCCCGTCTGCCAGTTGAAGTAGGTCTTCTTGTAGGGACACGCCGCGACGCAGGAGCGCCATGCCCGACAGACCTTCTGGTCGATGAGGACGATGCCGTCCTCGCCACGCTTGTACAGGGCGCCACTCGGACAGGAGGCCACACACGAGGGGTTGAGGCAGTGGTTGCAGATCCGCGGGAAGTAGAAGAACACGAGGCGCTCGATCGCAAAGAGCTGCTCGCGCTCCTGCGGCGTCAGGCCCTCGAGGTTTGGGTCGTTGGCCGCATAGACCGGGGAGCCGCCCAGGTCGTCGTCCCAGTTGGGCCCGGCCTCGATGGACATGGGGTTGCCCGTGACCTTCGAGATCGGAATGGCGGTTGGCTGGTCATCGCCCTCGGGAGCGTTGAACAAGTCCTCGTACTTGTAGGTCCACGGCTCGTAGTAGTCATCCATCGACGGCATGTGCGGGTTGTGGAAGATGTTGGGCACGATGCGTGCCCTGCTTGTCGACTTCAGGCGCAGGTTGCCGTCTTCGTCGAGCTCCCAACCACCGCGGTACTCACGCTGGTCCTCCCACTTGGTGGGGAAGCCCGTGCCAGGCTTCGTCTCGACGTTGTTCCACCACATGTACTCCGTGCCTTTGCGGTCGGTCCACACGTTCTTGCAGGCGATGCTGCAGGTATGGCATCCGATGCACTTGTCGAGGTGGAACACCATCGAGATCTGTGAGCGAACGTCCATGGAGCCTCCTACCAGCGAAGCACGGGGAGCTTGCGCACGAGGATGTGGGTATCGCGGTTGCAGCCCGTGGGTCCCCAGTAGTTGAAGTGGTACGAGAACTGCCCGTACCCGCCGACCATCAGGTTGGGCTTCAGTCGGGTGCGGGTCAGGCTGTTGTGCCCGCCCGCGCGCCGGTTGCCGCGCAGCGGCGAGCGCGGCACGCCGTACGTGCGCTCCGGGCTGTGGTAGATGATGCAGATTCCACGCGGGATGCGCGCCGAGACGGCGGCCCGGGTCACGACCACGCCGTGGTCGTTGTAGACCTCGACGTAGTCGTTGTCGTCGATGCTTAGGCTCTCGGCGTCCTTGTCGTTCATCCAGAACGGCTCGCAGCCACGCGAGAGCGTGGTCATGCGCTCGTTGTCGCCGTACGTGCTGTGGATGTGCCACTTGCCGTGGGGCGTGAGGTAATTGAGCATCAGCGTCGGCCCGTCGGGCGTGCTCACGCGCAGGTCCGAGTATTCCGTCGGCAGGGGCTTGGGCTTGTACGTCGGCAGGTGCTCGCCGAACTGGATGTAGCCGGGGTGGTCCAGATACAGGTGCTGCCGCCCGGTGAGGGTCCGCCACGGCACCAGGGTCTCCTTCTGGAACGTGAAGGGTGCGTAGGCGCGTCCTTTGTCCAGGAGCCCTGACCACATCGGGCTGTTCATGAAGCGCTGGGGACGCGCCTGGATGGCTGCGAAGTCGGTGCGCACGGCGCGGGTGGGCTCTGCGAGATGAACAAGGGGGAGCCCCGTCTTCTCTTCCATGTCCCGGAAGCTACGCCACGCCAGCTCGCCATTCGTGACCGTGGCCAGGTGCAGGATCGCGTTGCAGGCCTGCAAGTCGTCCTTGATGGAGGGGTATGTCTTGCCGCCCCAGTGCTCGACGGGCCACGTCGCCACCATCTGGTCGTAGAAGTCAGCGCACTCGTAGTGCGTCCCATGGGCGCCGAGGCCCTTTTCGCGTACGAGCGGACCCAGGGAGATGAACTGCCGGTAGAGGTCCTGGTAGTTGCGCGTGACGACCTGGAGGTTGGGCATCGTGCGGCCCGGAACGGCCTCGACGCCACCGTCGACCCAGTCCTGCATGGAGGGTTGGGCGATCTCGGCCGGCGTGTCATGCAGCAGCGGTCCGCTCAGGACGTCCTTGACGGGGTTGGGGAAGTGCTTGGCCGCAAGCTCACTGAATCTCTGCGCGATGCTGCGGAAGATCGCCCAGTCGGACTTTGACTCCCAGCACGGCGGCACCGCGGGCGCCAGCGGGTGAATGAACGAGTGCATGTCGGTCGAGTTGAGGTCGGCCTTCTCGTACCAGGTGGCCGCCGGAAGGACGATGTCGCTGTACAGCGCTGACGTGTCCATGCGGAAGTTGAGATCGACGACCAAGTCCATCTTGCCCATCGGCGCGTGTTCGTGCCACGCCACCTCCCTGACGTGGTCCTTTGCGATGGGCGTTGCGACGTCGTTGTGGTGCGTACCGAGGTAGTGCTTGAGGAAGTACTCGTGCCCCTTGCTCGAGGACATCAGGGCGTTGCCCCGCCAGATGAACCAGACCCGCGGCCAGGCCGAGGGTGCATCCGGGTCTTCCACAGCGAACTTGAGGTCGCGGGAGGCGAGGCGCTCGGTCACGTTCTTCACGATGTCGGCGTCGCTCTGGGCCCCGGCGGCCTGGGCCTCTTGGGCGACGCGCAGCGGGCTTCGGTCGAACTGGGGGTAGAACGGCAGCCACCCGTTGCGCACGGCCCGGACTTGGGCATCCATGGTGTGCCCGCGCGCCAGGCTGTCCTCGGGCTGTCCAGCAGGGACCGTGTGATAGTCGGTGAACTCGCGCTCGTAGCGCCATTGGTCGCTGTGCACGTAGTGCCACGAAGGCGCGTTCTGCAGCCGGGCACCGCCGTTCCAGTCCTTGGCGAACGCCATCGCGCTCCAAGGCTCCTGCGGTGCGAGCTTCTCCTGCCCAACGTAGTGGGCCAAGCCGCCACCGTTGACGCCGACGCACCCGCAGAACAGCAGGGCGTGGATCCCGGCGCGGTACATCAGGTTGGCGTGGTACCAGTGGTTGACGCCCGCGCCGATGATGATCGTGCACTTGCCGTGGGTGTGCTCGGCCGTACTCCCCCACTCACGGGCGAACTGGATCAGGTCCTTGCGGGCCATGCCCGTGTACTTCTCGCTCCACGCTGGCGTGTACGGCGCGTCGGCGTCGTCGTAGTCGACGGGGTAGTCCCCCGAGAGGCCCCGGGGCACGCCGTACTGCGCCATGAGGAGATCGTGGACGGTGGCCACGAGCACGCTCGAACCGTCCTCCAGCTCGAGGCGGCGAGCCGGCACGCCCCGCTGACGTCGGCATCCCGCTGCGAAGTCGTCCAGCTCGACCAGGGTGTCTTGACCCTGCCCAAGCGACGTCAGGACCGGGTCGAGCGGCGAGTCATCCAGCCCGTCCTCGAGCTTGAGGTTCCACTGCCCCTTCCGGCCCTGCCAACGATGACCGACGCTGCCCTTGGGCATCCGGGGGGCATCGGCGTTCGCGTCCCACACCAGGAACTTCCAGCCGCCATTCTCCTCGTCGCGGTAGCGCGCGAGACGACCGGCCCTGAGGAGCTGGCCCGGAGCATGGATGCCGTCCTTCTCGACAAGCTCGACCAAGAACGGCGCGTCCGTGAACTGCTTGGCGTACTCCGTGAAGTACGGGACCTGACGGTCGTGATGGAACTCCTTGAGGAGGACGTGATTGACGGCCATCCACCAGGCACCGTCTTGACCCGCATTGAGCGAGATCCAGGTGTCAGCGTACTTGGCAACCTGGCTGAAGTCCGGCGAGAAGACATACATCTTCGTGCCGTTCGTGCGCGCCTCGGCCGCGAAGTGGCAGTCGGGCGTGCGCGTCATGTTGAGGTTCGAGCCCATGACCGCCAGAAGCTTGGCGTTGAACCAGTCCGCGCTCTCGTTGACGTCGGTCTGTTCCCCCCAGGTCTCGGGGGACGCGTTGGGCAGGTCGCAGTACCAGTCATAGAAGGACAGCGCAACACCGCCCATCAGCTGCAGCATGCGCGCACCTGCGGCGTAGCTGATCATGCTCATGGCGGGAATCGGCGAGAAGCCTGCAATGCGGTCGGGGCCGTACTCCTTGATGGTGTACACATTCGCGGCTGCGATCAGCTCGAGCACCGTGTCCCACGTGCTGCGCCGGAGACCGCCCTTTCCGCGCGCCCGCTGCCAACGCTGCCGGCGCTCGTCGCTCGACACCATCCAGCCCCAAGCCTCGACGGGATCGGTGTGGTGTCCCTTGGCCTCACGCCAGAGATCGAGCAGCGCGCCACGTACGTAGGGGTACTTCACGCGCAGCGGGCTGTAGAGGTACCAGCTGTAGGAGATGCCGCGCTGGCATCCGCGAGGCTCGTACGGCGGAATGCCACTCTCGAGTCGCGGGTAGTCCAAGCCCTGCATTTCCCACGTGACGATTCCGTCCTTGACGTGGATCATCCACGTGCAGCCGCCCGTGCAGTTGACTCCGTGCGTCGATCGGACGACCTTGTCGTGCTGCCAGCGGTTGCGGTAGAACTCCTCCCAACCGCGGGAGCGGGGCTTCACGACATCCTTGATCCACGGCAGGGACTTGTCGTCGCTCATGACGAGCTCCTCTCCGACGGTGCGGGGCCGCGGCCCCTCCCGCTCCATGACGCCGCCCGCACGAGCGGCCGGCGCACGGCGCGGAAGCGCCGCCCCCACACCCGTCCACCGAGCGCAAGGAGGGCGCCGGTGCAGGCCGCGGACAGCAGGAAGAACAGGGTCAACGGAGTGCGTCCCTGCTCCTCCTGGGCCGTACGCGAGGCGTGCTCGAAGAACGCGACGAGCGGCAGCACCTCCGTCTCCACCTCCAAGGGGCGGTCGCGGAAGGTGGGCGCCATCGTGGGGGTCGCGGGTGCACTGAGCCAGGCCCCCAGCGTCTTGCGGTCGGCGTAGCGCTCGAAGACCTTGGTCAGGTCCGGGCCAAGGCGCCCGCCGCCAGCCAACGGGAGCTGGCCGCAGGCATGGCAGCTCATGCACGAGCCCCCACCGTTCGCCAAGCTCGCCGTGCCGAGGAACAGCTCTCGGCCTCGGGCGACATCAGCCGGTGTGAAGGGGCGCGTGCTCATCGCCAGGCCCTGGAATTGCGACTTGTCGAGCTGGGACTCACGCGCCACCAGCGCCAAGAGGGCCTCGGCGCGAGCCCGCGTCATGCCCGCGACGGCAGGCATGCGGACGTTGTTGTGCGTGGCGAGCAGCTCGAGGGCCGTGGGATCCCCGGCGTCGATGACCGCACCCGGGTCCAGGACGAATCGGATGAGCCACTCGGGGTCGCGCCGCTCGCCGACTCCCTTGAGGTCCGGTCCCGTCAGGCGCCCTCCGCCGATCGTGTGGCAGCTCGAGCAGCTCTGGCGAAAGTCGTCGGCCACGGGGTCGCGCGCCGCAGCCGGACGGCTCGTGGCCACGAGGCCCGCAAGCAGCGCCGCGGCGATCAGGGTGCGATGGAGCGTCGTCACGGTTGCGTCCCCCGTGGGCTGGGGAGGCGCATCGGAAACAGCGTGCCAAACTCCCGCCCGGGCCCGGGAGCCCATGGATCGGCCGCGCGGCGCCGCGACTCAGGGGCTACCGCCTACGCGCGTACGCAGGACAAGACCGTGTCTCGGACGGAAAGGCCGGTTGCATCGGCCGCACAAGCTGCATACAGGAGGAAGCGCCCCGCGTCGCGCGCGTCACCTCGGGATGCAGGCCGCTGGCATCGGAGCGTGGCGGGGCTCGGTCAGTCGGAAGCGAAGGCGCCACGGTCGATGTCCAGGGCGCGCAGGATGCGTTGGAGGGCAGCGCGGGTCATGCCACACGACTCGGCCGCACGGGTGACGTTGCCCCCCGAGCGCGCCAGAGCCCGCTCGATGAAGCCGCGCTGGAAGGAGCGAACGGCGGCTTCCTTGGCCTCCTCGTAGGACGACGGGGACTCGTCCGGTGCGTGCCCCCCGTCTGCGGGCAGGCCCAGGTGCTCGGGCTGGATCGGCTCCCCCCCCGACAGGACGAGCGCCCGCTGCACTGCGTTCTCCAGCTCGCGCACGTTGCCCGGCCACGCGTAGCTCGTCAGCACCCCGAGCGATTCGCGCGACAGGGTCAGGGCGCGTCCGGCCAAACCCGGTACGCAGTCCGCATAGCGGGCCAGGAAGTGCGCCGCCAACGGAACGATGTCGGCGGGCCGCTCGCGCAGGGGAGGCATCTCGATCGGCACGACGTTGAGTCGGTAGAAGAGGTCCTCGCGAAAGGCGCCGGCCGCCATCTGTTCGCGGAGGTCCTGGGCCGTGGCTGCGATGAGCCGGAAGCTGACGGGGACGGCCTTAGACGTGCCGAGCGGGACGACCGTCCGATCCTGCAGCACGCGCAACAGCTTCACCTGGAAGGCCGGGGACATGAAGCCCACCTCGTCCAGGAAGACGGTCCCCCCCGCGGCCTGTTGGAAGAGGCCCTGCCGGTCCTTCATGGCTCCCGTGAACGCGCCGCGGGCGTGGCCGAACAGCTCGGATTCCAACAAGGCATCGGGCAGGGCGGCGGTGTTCAGGGCGACGAAGGGACGATCGGCCATGGAGCTCTGCCGATGGATGGCCCGTGCGGCCAGCTCCTTCCCGGTACCGCTCTCCCCCGTGATCAGCACGGACATCGAGGTCGGAGCCACCTGGGCGATCTTGTGCAGGACCGGCTCCATGGCGCGGTCTCGGGCAACGAACTGCCCGCGCCGCAGGTCCTCGGCCCGGGCCGCGCGCAGCTGCTCGTCCAGCAAGGCTTCGCGGCCCAGACGGGCAACGGTCTCGCGGACCTCCTCGTTCTCGAAGGGCTTGGTCAGGAAGTGCGATGCACCTCGCTGAAGCGCAGAGACAGCCATTTCGATCGTGCCAAAGCCCGTGATCAGCACGACTCGCACGTGGGGGCGTGAACGGCGCAGCTCGTCCAGCAGGTCCAGACCCGAGAGCCCGGGCATCGTGATGTCGCTCACCACGACGTGCGGGTCCCAGGCCCGCACCACGGCCAAGGCGGCCTCGGCGGAGCTGGCGTCGCGCACGTCGCCACCGACGTCCCTGGACAGGAGGGCGAGTCCACGCCTCACATCGTCCTCGTCGTCGACGACGAGCACCCGGAAGGGGACCGAGGGAGCTGGGGTCGGGCGTCGTACGTCCGTGCTCATGCCAGGGGCTCCGCAGGGCGAGTCGGCACGACTCCGGCCTGGCGCCGCGCCTGGGCCTCCCAGACCCGGTAGGCCGGCTTGCGCACGAGATGGACCGAGAACGTCGTCCCACCGGGTCCCGTTGCATCCAGGGCAAGGCGCCCCCCGTGCTCCTGGACGATGCGGCGCGACGTCGGAAGCCCGAGCCCGGTACCCACGCCGACGCCCTTGGTCGTGAAGAACGGCTCGAAGATGCGGTCACGCACCGACGGCGGGATTCCCGCCCCCGTGTCCGCAACGCGGACCACCACACCCGCTGGGGCATCCTCCGTCTGGATCGTCACGCAACCGCCGGGCCCCGTCGCCTGCAGGGCATTCATGACGAGGTTGATGAACACCTGCCGCAGACGGACCTCGTCACCGGACATCGTCGGGTCCGACGCCCCCCCGGCGAGGCGGATGGTCACGCGGGCACGCTCCGCCACGGGGCGCAAGAGGGTCTTCACCTCGTCGAGCAGCAAGTGCAGGTCGAACTCGACCATTTCGAGCTGACCGCGCGCTGCCAAGTCGAGCAGCCCCGCGATCGTGCGCTTGCATGCCGCGGCGTTGCGGCGGATCACCGCCGCGCACTCGGCCACCTGCTCCGGGTCCTTGGCGCCAGGCTCGAGCATCTCGCCAAACATGCTGATGGCTGCCAGGGGGTTGTTCAGCTCGTGCGCCATGACCGCGGCGACTTCCCCCAGGACGGCCATGCGCTCCTGGTGCGCGTGGGTCTCTTGGCGGGCAATGCGCTCCGTCATGTCACGACTCACGCACAATCGGCTCGGCCTCGTGCCCGGGGCCGCGGGCAAGGTCGTCGTGTGGATCTCGTAGATCCGGCCGTCCCGCTCCAGTACGCAAGTCTGTTGGTCGCGATGGAGGCCGGTCAAGCAGGTGGAGCAGTCCCGCGGCGAGGAGTCGAGATGGCCGCACTCCAGCCCCCGAAGCGAGGCCGCCGCGAGCGCGTCCACTAGCGGCTGCGCGGCGGCGTTGGCCAGCGTGACGCGCCCGCCGGCATCCAGGATGAACAGCCCGTCTTCCATCGAGTGGATGACGGCCTCGAGGCGGTCGCGCTCGAGCCGGATCTCCTGCTCTCGGCTCCGGAGGTCCTCGGCGGCCCGCTGCAGCCCGCCTGTCCTCTCCTCCACGGCGGCGGCCATGATGTTGAAGGCCTTGCCCAGCTCGCCGATCTCGTCTCCCGACGTGGCGTCCACGCGCACGGCGAAATCCCCGACTGCCACCCGACGCGCCGCCTCGGCGATGCGCGACAGCGGCGCGAGCAGGAAGCGCAAGGGGAAGAACAGCACGAGGCCGACGAGGGCCAGCAGGCACGCGCCCACGACGAACACGTACCGCAGGAGGCGCGCAACCGGCTCCAGGGCGCGGTCACGGTCGACGACGAGCTCGAGGGACCAGCCATTGGCCAGCTGGTGGGTCCTGGCCTGCGACGTGGGAGCCGCGGCCTCCGAGGACTCCACGAGCAGCCTTCCCCCATCGGGATCCAGCAGGCTCACCGCGAGGAGCGGCAGGGCGGACGCGCGCTCGGCGGCATGCAGCTCGGCGGCCCACCGGTCGGCGTGCAGGACGATGGCGAGCCGACCCAGGTCCCCATCGCCATCGAGGGCGCGGAGCGGAGTGGCAATCGTGAAGGCGGGATGATCCCGCGCAGACTCCGGCTCTCGAAGCGGTCCGATGGCCGACGTGTGGCCGCTGTCCGGGATCCCGGCGAGGCGGGCGTCCGGCGGAACGGAGAGCAGGAGGTCTCCCCCAGGTCCGAGGACGTGCGCGGCAGCGAGAACGGGCGACAAGGCCAGCTTGTTCTGGGCCAGGTGGCGCGCCAGTGCATCGCGGGCGGAGCTGGACCCCTCCTTCGCATCCAGCAGCTCCGCAACCCGCGCCCGGATGTACCCGTCGCTTGCGAAGTCCTCGACCCGCCTGACGTACAAGTCCTGCTGCCGCTGGACGACGAGCCCGGTGGCCACGGCACGCTCGTCGAGCCGCTGCTCGATCTGCTCCAGCAGCGCGGACTCGATGGATCGGGTCAGGATCCAGCCCCCGAGACCGAACGAGACCAGGCACACGGCAAGAAAGCCAAGAGGCAGCTTCCAGCGGACGGAAACGTTGCCCAGCGGGTCGCGCATGCGCCTCAAGCCTATCCGCCGGGAACCCTTGCGTCTGCCAGCATCCGACGCCGGAGGCCGCCTGCCGCTGCATACCGCAGGATGCACGGTGGACTCCACGGCCGTTGTCGCCAGCTCGTGCGCCGAGCTCCACGACCTGCGCGGGCCCCAGCACAAGGGCGCGCCGCTATCCGCCCGAGGGCCCCTCGCACGTTGCGCATCCCGACACACCGGCACGGCGCGTGCGGAGACACCGCCCGGCGGGCGGTCCCCTGCTGGGGCCGGCGGGCCTGGAGAGCGCCGTGGACGACTCGGGCAAGGCGACACGCATCAACCTGTTCGACTTCCGGACGAGACCGATGCGGGCCTTCCACATGGCCTGGTTCTCGTTCTTCCTCTGCTTCTTCGCCTGGTTCGGCATCGCACCCCTGATGCTCATCGTGCGCAAGGAGCTCGCGCTGACGCCGACCCAGGTCGCCAACACGATGATCGCCTCCGTCGGCATCACGATCCTGGCCCGTCTGCTCATCGGTTGGCTCTGCGACCGCATCGGGCCGCGTATCGCCTACACCGTGCTCCTCACGCTGGGCTCCCTGCCCGTGATGGCCATTGGCTTGGCCGATTCCTACGAGACGTTCCTGCTGGCCCGACTGGGTATCGGCGTGATCGGTGCGTCCTTCGTGATCACGCAGTACCACACGTCCGTGATGTTCGCGCCCAACTGCGTCGGCACGGCCAACGCAACAAGCGCTGGGTGGGGCAACCTGGGCGGCGGCGTCACGCAGATCGTGATGCCTCTCGTGCTTGCGGCCTTCGTCGGTCTGGGCTTCTCGACCAGCGCCAGCTGGAGACTGTCCATGCTGGCGGCCGGGATCGTCTGCTTCCTGGCCGGGGTGGCCTACTTCTTCCTCACGACGGACACGCCCCACGGCAACCTCGCCGAGCTGCGGGCACGCGGTATGGCCCCGGCGGCCCGATCGTCGTCCGGTGGAGGCCTCGGGGCCGCCATGCGTGATCGCCGCGTGTGGGCCCTCTTCTTCATCTACGCGGCCTGCTTCGGGATCGAGCTCACGATCAACAACGTCGCCGCCCTGTACTACGCGGACGTCTTCGGACTCGGCATCGCCACGGCGGGCCTCGTGGCCGGCTTGTTCGGCCTGATGAACATCTTCGCGCGCACCCTGGGCGGGTACGTCAGCGACCGCTTCGTGGGCCGCCACGGCCTGGGCGGGCGCGTCCGGTGGCTCTTCATCGCCGTGCTGTGCGAAGGCCTCGCCCTCGTCGCCTTCAGTCAGGCCAACGTCCTGGCCTTGGCCATTCCCGTCATGATCGTGTTCAGCCTGTTCGTGCAGATGTCCGAAGGCGCGACCTACTCGGTCGTTCCCTTCATCAACCGCAAAGCCCTCGGCTCGGTGTCGGGCATCGTCGGAGCGGGTGGCAACCTCGGGGCCGTGTCAGCGGGCTTCCTGTTCCGCACCGAGACCTCGGCCTACGCGGGCGTCCTGCTGCTGCTCGGCGTGCTGGTCTGTGCGTTCTCCTTCGCGGCCCTCCTGGTTCGCTTCAGTCCTGCGGAAGAGAAGGTGGCGCGCGAGGAGTACGAAGCGGCGATGGCCGCGCGCGAGCGGGATGCGCGAGCCCGTCGCGCCGCCCGCCCCCAGCGCCCGCGACTGGCTGCGGTCGTCCAGCGTGTCCGCCCTGCCGACCTGCTGCGCATCTACCTGGGGGTGGCCCTGATGATCAAGGGCGTCTACTTCGTCACCAACATGAACGACATCGAGCAGCGTCTGGCCGGCCCCCTTCCGGACTGGCAGACGTTCGTGAGCTGGTGCGTCGTGTTCGCCCACGTCGTGGGCGGGATCATGCTGGCCCTCGGCTTCTTCACGCGGCTCGCCGCGCTCGGGAATGCGGTGGTCCTGCTGGGCGCCGTCGGCATGCACCTGTTCGGTGAGGGCGGACCGCGGGACCTGCTCGGGACCAACGAGGGCTTCCAGCTCGCAGCGTTCGTCCTGTTCACGTTGCTGCTCGTGGCATGGCGCGGGTCGGGGCCCCTGTCGGTCGATGCGGTGCTGGGCCGAGCATCCCCAGACGTCGAGGCCGCCTGAGCTCGGCCTTCCATCCCACTCCTAGGAGCAAACCCTCATGCATGTACAGCAGATCGATCCCGATTCCCCGGTGGGCCACATCGTGGCCACCGCCCCCCTCACCGCGCGGGTCTTCACGCGCCACGGCATCGACTACTGCTGCGGCGGGGGCGCGCCATTGACCGCCGCATGCAACTCGAAGGGACTGGACGTGGAGCACGTCCTCGCGGAGCTCCACGCAGAGCTTGATACGGCGGAGGCGCAGCCCAATCGATGGCTTGACGCTCCCCTGGGCGAGCTGATCGACCACATTCTCGAGGCGTACCACCGTCCGCTCGACGAGGAGCTCCCTCGCCTCGAGGCCATGGCTCGCAAGGTCCACTCGGTCCATGGGCCCAAGGACCCCGATCGTCTTCGCGCCATCTCACGCCTGTGCAGCGAGCTCCGCGCCGAGCTCGAGCCCCATATGCGCAAGGAAGAGATGATCCTGTTCCCCATGATCCGCTCCGGGCAGGGAGCCATGGCGCAGGGCCCCGTCCACGTGATGATGCTCGAACACGACCAAGCGGGCGCGCTGCTGGAGCGGCTACGCGAGCTGACCGACGGGTACACCGTTCCCGCTGGAGCCTGCAACACGTGGACTGCCCTTTGGCACGGCCTGGCGGACTTGGAGCGCTCCCTCCACGAGCACATCCACTTGGAGAACAACATCCTCTTCCCGCGCGCGCTTGGCACGTAGCCCACTCCCGCGCGCCCCGGCATTCGCCTACCCGGGCCGCGGTCCCCCGAGCTGCTCCACGATGCGCTGTCCTACGCGCATGGCGTTGGCGTAAATGGTGAAGGTGAACGGGACCGCGCCCCCCGAAGGCATGAAGCTTCCGTCGGTCACGAACAGGTTGCTGACCTCGTGGGCTCGACAGTGCCGGTCCAAGACCGAAGTCCGCGGATCGTCGCCAATCCGGCAGGTGCCGCCGACGAGATTGGTGCTCGGCCCCCCGTTGGTCGATGGCAGGCGGACTCCGCGGGCACCCAGTGAGCGCAGGTGGTTCGCGCCCAGCTCGGCCAAGCGCACGGCGTTCTGCTTGGAGTGGGGATGTACGTCCGCCGTCACGCGGGCTACGGGGAGTCCGTGGCGATCGCGCACCTCGGGGTCCAGCGCGACACGCGCACCGGCGTGCGGAAGCCACTCCCCGAACGCCTCGACTTCCAGTCGGCGCCCCTGCTTGGTGTGAGCGAGGATGCGCTCCTTCAAGGCGCGCCCCCAGAGGGGACGCCCCCCACCGGACAAGGCATGCCCTAGCGCATTGCCAATGGGGTGCGGGTGGACGAACAGGAACACCAGCGTGCCACCGCGGTGGGCCCGTCCGTCGGGCCCCGGCAGAACGTAGTGGTCTTGCAGGGCACGGTTGATGAAGGGCTCCCAGGACCCCAGGTCCACGTCCGGGTGATCCTCGTGGGCCATGTCCCCGATGGCCGCCCCCGCCGTGGAGAACAGTAGATTTCGCCCGACTTGCCCGCTCCCGTTGGCCAGGCCGTCCGGGTGACGGGGGCCTCGCGACTGGAGCAGCAGACGAGCCGACTCGATGGCTCCACAGGCGACGACGAAGACTCTCGCTTCGACGCTGTGCAGCGCGTTGCGCGCGTCGCGCCACCAAGCGCGACGCACGAGGCCTCGCCGATCGGTCTCCACGTGCGTGACATGCGCACGTGCTCGAACGGAGCAGCGCCGCGTACTCTCCGCCGGCCGAAGAAAGGCCTCGTAGGCACTCCCCTTGGCGCCGCTGGTGCATCCGTAGCTGCCACAGAAGCCCTGGTACTCGCACGCGTCGCGGCCCTCGCGAGGCTCGCTGAGCACCGCACGTGGCAAGGGGAACGGGTGAAGGCCGCGTCCGCCCAACACGTTGTCGACGCGCTCGGCGAGCGGGTGCTCCAGTGTCGGCGGCTGCGGGAACGCGGGCGACGACCGTCGATCGGCCAGCGCTGGCGGCAGCTCGGTCACGCGACCCGACACACCTACGACGCGTTCCACCCGGTCGTACCACGGCTCCAGCTCGGACAGGCCCCACGGCCAGTCGCTGACCGACGATCCCGGCACGGGACCAAACGCCGACTGCAATCGGAAGTCGTCCTCCTTCATGCGCAGGAAGAAGCCGCTCATGATGCGTGTCGCACCGCCGACCACGCATGCATTGCGAAAGGCGGAGGTGCGTGCCCACCACCGGCGTCCACCGGCATCGCCCCACTCCTGGACTTGCGGCTCGTCGGCGAGGGACGGCGTCAAGGTGTTCCTGCGGACGAAGAGGATCTCGTCCTTGGGCATCTGGTCGCGCTCGAGGTAGGGGCCCTTCTCCAGGACGATCACCTGGTACCCAGCGTCGGCAACGGCCGCTGCGACCGGAGCTCCTCCCGCGCCACTGCCAATGACGCAGACGTCGGTCTCTTCCCTCATGACGACTCCCGAGGTTGCCAGCCGGGATGCGGTGGCCGTGGAAGCGGCGGCTCGTACCCCAGCCACTTCCAGCCCAGCTCGTCAGGGTTGGCACCACGCGCGGGATCGCCAAGCAGGGCCTCGAGAAGGAAGCCGAGAAGCTCGGTGATCCACGCGCGCCCCTCGGGTTGCCCGTCGAGCTCCAGCAGGGCGCGCTCGCGCAGGGCCACATCGAGCCCTACGAAGGGCCGCCGGTGGTGCTGTCGGCAAAGGCGGTCGAGGCGTTCGGCACCTGACTTCAAGCGCGGTGCGACCTCGGGCTCGAGCCCCGGCTCGCCCAGGACCGCATCCAAGTAGCCGATGGCGTTGACGTCCGATGCGCCAGGGCCCAGGTCGTCCGGGGGAAGCAGGAGCTCTTGGACGGCGGCAATCACCTGCCATGTCCCGAGCGCCATGTGACGAGGTGGGCCGCTCGCGGGGGTCGGCTCCGCAATCGCGCGTCGGAGCATTGGCCAGGGCCGACAGCAGAGCGCCGCGGCCAAAGCAGCGCCTGCCCCGAGCACGCCGCGTCGGTTCAGCATCCGCTCCGTCGGAAGCACGCCTCACCCTCCGCCGAGCCAACGCTCCGGGAAGCGTGGCTGTTCCCGCGGCGCAGCAGAAAGCGGTGCGGCACGTCCGTACGAGGGTCCCTTGCGCACGGACCGATTTGGTCTTCGATCTCACGCCCTGCGTCGCCGAGCCGACCTCGCCCGAGGCGCGGGCGCCCAGCGCTCACGGGCGCCGCGCGGCTGCAATCACGACGACTGCGGCGTGACGTCCTCGTAGTAGCTCGTCCCCGCGCAAGGCAGGCACAGGGGTCCACGCGGACCGTCTACTTCGCGGCCGTTGACGACTTCTTCGGCGCAGGACGTACAGGAAACGCGGACATGGGGACGACCGTGCAGCCACGCCGCGGTCGGCGAGAGGCGCACGCGCCGCACATCCAGCAGCTGGCTGGTCGGCATGCGTCGGTAGCCCTGGAGCATCGCGTGCCACCTGCGCGTCTCCCCTGTGTCTGCCAGCTCGAGAGCAGTCGCGCGCACGCCTGACGCCGGGGACACGCGCACGGCAAGCTCGGTCTGGATGTCCGCAAAGGTGACGGCGACCTTGCCCACATCGACAACGCGCAACGTCCGGGCGCCGACCCGGACGCCTGCGGCTTCTTCCAGGGCCGTCACGAAGCACCCGTCGGTCTCGGTGATGGCGAGCAGGCGCTTGTCGTCCCGGGGCACCTCCAACCCAAGGGCGGCAGCACCTGCGAGTGCCATGCGCGCACCAAGGACCTGCCGAGGACAAAGGTGCCGGTGTCGCGCCGCCGCCCTGTCCAAGATCGCGGTCAGGAGCTCGATATCGGGGGCATCAGGCACCGCGTGCATCATGCGCTTCCACGATACGCCGCGAGCCATGCGGCGCAGATGATTGCCCGCCGCAACCAGGACCGCCGCCGATCGATCGGATACCCCGGCTCCGGTCGCCTCTTCGATCGTGATGCCATGGAGCGCAGGCGGCGCATCGACGATCCCGCGCCGCCCTCCGATCACGAAGACAGCCCCGCGGCAGAAGCCGCGGGGCCGTCGGAGCGTTGCCCGGAAGCGATCGGGTCAGCGCTTCAGCGTGATCTGCTCACCGCCGCGCACGATCAAGAGCTCGAGCGGCGTGGCGGGGTCGGCCTTGGGTCCCAGGCGTGCGGGGGCATCGCCCGGGCCGCGGATCGTCTGGCCGTCGACCGCGACGATCACGTCGAAGCGCTTGACGCCCAGGGCCGCGGCGGCCGAGCCGGGAACGACCTCGTGCACCAGCACGCCCACGCCATCGGCGAGGCGCAGCTGCGTGGCCAGACCCTCACCCAGCGGGCCCACGATGGCACCGAACGAGGCCGGCGCGGGCGCGCTCGGCGGCGTGACCGGTCGATCGCGACGCAGCGGCTCCAAGCCGTCGCGGGGATCCCCATCGCGGTCACCCCAGAAGAAGCGCGGGCTGCGAACCTCGAAGCGCATGCCGCCCAGGGCTTCCGCCAGCTCGGGGTGTTCGGCCTTCAGAGCCTCGAGGTCCTGCCCCTCGTAGGTCTTCTCTTCGACCTCGCCCTTCTCGTTCTGGCGACGGACGACGACCTTCACGCCACGTCCGTCCTGGATGATCGTGGTGCCGAGGCCCGAGCCGCCCAGGCCCTTGCCGAACTCGATGCCGAAGCCCATCGAGCCCGAGCCGTCGGGACGCATCAGGCGACGCAGCAGGTCGTGCGGGCCCATCGGCTGCTCGGCGACCTTGGCCTTGAGCTCGTCCATGTGAGGCACCTTCTGCAGCTCGGGGTGCTCGGCAAGGATGTCGTCGAGGCTCCAGCCGCGGTAGGTGAGGTTGCGATCGGCAACCGGACCGTCGTCGCGCTTGATACGCAGCGTCACCGGGCCCATGCCATCGGTGGAGAGCGTGAGGCCCGGCACTTCGAGCGTGCGCAGCCCCATGCCACCGAACGGGTCCATGCGCGGCCAGCCGCCCAGACCGCGGCCGAACGGCGAGGGCGCGGACGGATCTTGCTCGGTCTCGTCCTGCCAACCGCGCAGTCGACGCGCCATCTGCTCTTCGAGATCGCGCATGATCCGTTCGATGCGGCTGAGCTGGGAGCTCACGTCGTCGTCGGCACCGGGCGGGACGGGGACGACGCCGCCGGGCGGCGTCGGGCCGGGTCGCGAGTCGGGGGCGGGCTTGTCCGGCGGCGCGCCGCCGCCGAGCGCCCGCGTACCGGCGCCCTCCAAGCGCAGCAGCAGCTGCTCCAGGCGCCAGCGGACCTCCGGGTCCTTGCTGGCGTCGAGCGCCTTGCGCAAGGCGGGCTCGGCCGCGCGGCCGAGGCGCTCGAGCTCGCGGCTGGCGGCGGCGCGCTCGTCGAAGCCGGGTGCGCCCAGCTGCTCGACGAGCTTGTCGATGGCGGCCGGATCGGTCGCGGGAGCGGGATCGTCGGCGCGGGCCTCGCTCATCCAGCGGGTGCCGGCCAGCGGCAGGGCAACGGCCAAGCCCATCACGGCAGCCGCGGCCCACGGCAAGCGGTAGGTCGTCTTCATCGGGAACCCTCCTGGGGGTCGGCCTCGCGGAGAACACGGGCCCGACGGCGGGCGCGACGTTCCGAGGCGGATGGGGCAAGCGGCTCGACCTCGATCGTGTCGACGCCGCCCTCCCTACGTGCCACGAGAAGCGTGAGTTGGCTGCCGCGCCGGAGCCCGGTCACCCCGGCCAACAGGGCGTCGTGGGCCGCGCTCCCGTTGACCGCGAGCAGGCGATCGCCAAACCGCAGCCCCAAGGCGTAGGCCAGGCTCGTGGTGGGCACGCTGGCCATGCGCCAGCCCGCGCCCTCGGCCTCCGGGGCCAGAAGGGTGGCGCCCGCGAAGCGAGCCGGTGCGGCCTTCGGAAGCGGAAGCGTGCGCGGGGGCTCTTCCGGGATCGGGTCGCCCGGTTCGAGGGGCCGGAGCACGGGCGCGGGCGGGGGCTCCTGCGGACCCGCGTCCGCCGGCCCCACCAGCTTCCAGCCCTGCTGCAGCATGCGGGCGCGCAGGACCTCGCGGACGGGCTCCGACAGGTTGCCTACGGGCAGCTCCATGACGACGCCCTCGCGCTCGACGCGCCAGACCTCGGAGCCGGCGGGGGCGGGAGCGGGGGTCGCGGGCTGTACCGCGGGAGCCGGCGGTGCGGGCTCGTCGGCTGCTACCGGGGACCCGCCCCACGCAGCGCATGCCACCAAGCCGGCGACCCAGAGAGGTCGCGGTCGCGCCATCCAACCCATGAGGACTACCTCACGCGGGCGGCAGGGGTTCCACGTCGTTGCCCAGGCGGCGGAGCCGGTCGTAGCGAGCCGCCATGCGCTCGTCCGGATCCATGGCCACCAGCTCGTCGAGATGACGAAGGAGCGTCTCCCTCATCGTGGCAATCATCGTGGCCGGGTCACGATGCGCGGCCCCGCGCGGCTCCGGGACGATCTCGTCCACGATCTTGAGCCGGTGCAGGTCCTCGCTGGTCAGGCGCAGCGCCTTGGCTGCATCCGGGGCCCGCGCGCCGTCCTTCCAGAGGATGGCGGCGCAGCCCTCGGGCGAGATGACGGAGTAGTAGGCGTAGCGCAGCATCAGCACGCGGTCGCCCACGCCGATGCCCAGCGCCCCACCGCTGCCGCCCTCGCCGATGACCACGCAGATGGTGGGCACCTTGAGGCGCGACATCTCGAGGATGTTCTCGGCGATGGCCCAGGCCTGACCGCGCTCTTCGGCGGCGACGCCGGGGTAGGCGCCAGGCGTGTTGATGAGCGTGACGATGGGCAGGCCGAAGCGCTCGGCGAGCCGCATCTTGCCCAGGGCCTTGCGGTAGCCCTCGGGGTGGGCGCAGCCGAAGTTGCAGGCCAGCCGCTCCTGCGTCTCCTGCCCCTTGCGGTGGCCGATCAGCATGATGCGGTGCGAGCCCAGCGTGGCGAGGGCCGTCATGATGGCCTTGTCCTCGCCGAACAGCCGGTCGCCGTGCAGCGGGACGATGTCCTCGCACATGCCACGCATGTAGTCGGAGAACTGGGGCCGCTGGGGGTGACGGGCGACCTGCACGACGTCCCAGGGCGTCAAGCGACTGAAGACCTCGTCGAGCAAGCGGTCACGCTTCTGCTCCAGCGGCTTGAGCTCGCCGTTGAGGGAGACGTCGGGCAGGACCTTGAGCTCTTCGATGCGGCGCTCGAGCTCGAGGATGGGCCGCTCGAAGGGCAGGGCAGCGGCCAGCTCACGGCGCTTCTCGCGGTCCGCTTCGTCGGAACGGACTTTCGTCATGCTGCCCATCCCGTCAGGGCGCCCCGCGCCTGCCGGCCCCGACCCCACCGAGGGGACGACGACCGAGCCCGCCTGGCCTGCCCTGGTTCACGTTTCGACCTGGACGCCCCGACGGTCGAATCGGACCCGACCGCGCGCGTCAACCCTGTCCGTTGCCTGAGGTCCACATGGCCACCGGGGTGGCGCCTCGCCCAAGGAACGCTGCCGCGCTCCGGGGGGCGAGTGTACCCCGCCGGGACGGTCGGGCGGCCTGTCCTGCCGGGAGGGCCCGGGCCCCCACCTCGCCGTCGGGCCGCGACGGATAAGCACGCCTGATCGGCGGATCACCCCGGGAGCGCGGGCTCCGGGGCGGGGGCAGGGCACCATGGGCCGCCCCGGTGGCCGCGCTCGTGCGCGAGGCCCTGGTCCCCCGGAGCTTGCCATGGCCTCGCGCTCCCCGGCCGCTCGTCGGCGCCGTCCCGCCGCCGTCCACCGCATCGAGATCGCCGTGCGTCCCGGCGAGATGGACCCCGCAGGTCACGAGGCCGCGCTCGCCTTGGCGGGCGTCGGACTCCCCGACGTGAAGGACGTGCGCGTCCTGCGCTCGTGGTTCCTTCAGGGTGCCCACGACGCGGGCACGCTCGAGCGTGCCGCGCGCGGCGTGCTGGCCAACCCGGTGCTCGACGTGTTCGCGGTGGACGCGACGCTTGACGTGCCCGTGGTGGGCGGCGCCCGCAGCGTGGAGGTGACCATCGCGCGCCGACCCGGCGTGACGCAGCCCGAGGCCGAGAGCGCGCGCGTGGCCCTGCACGCCGTCGGCGTCGAGGTGAGCGAGGTGCACGCCTCGCGCACCTTCGTGGTGACGACGTCGGCGTCCCAAGCCCAGGTCGTGGCCGCCGCGCGACGGGCGCTGGGCAACGACGTGATCGAGGACGTGGTCGCGGGCCGCCCGACCACCCACACATTCCCCACGCCCAAGCGCGCGCCGGTCCGCCGCCGCACCATCAAGCTGCGCCGCATCGACGACGCCGCGCTCGAGAAGCTCTCGACCGACATGGGCCTCTCGCTCTCGCTGGAGGAGATGCAGACGATCCAAGAGCACTTCCGCGCCTTGCGCCGCGAGCCGACCGACGTCGAGCTGGAGACGCTGGCCCAGACGTGGAGCGAGCACTGCAAGCACAAGACGCTCGCGGGCCCCGTCCGCATGCGCGACGGCGAGGGCGAGCGCGTCTACCGCAACTTGCTCAAGGAGACGATCTTCGACGCCACGCGACGCCTGGACAAGGCGTGGTGTTGGTCCGTGTTCAAGGACAACGCCGGCGTCATCGAGTTCGACGGCGACGTGGGCGCGTGCATGAAGGTGGAAACGCACAACCACCCCAGCGCCATCGAGCCCTACGGCGGCGCGGGTACGGGTATCGGTGGCGTCATCCGCGACATCCTGGGCACGGGCCTGGGCGCTCGACCCGTGGCCAACACGGACGTGTTCTGCTTCGGCGACCCGCGTACGGCCGACGACGACGTGCCGCGCGGCTGCTTGCATCCCGCGCGCCTGCTGAAGGGTGTGGTCGCAGGCGTGCGCGACTACGGCAACCGCATGGGCATACCCACGGTGAACGGGGCCATCTGCTTCGACCCCGATTACGTCGGCAACCCGGTGGTCTACGCAGGCTGTGTCGGCCTTCTGCCCAAGGCCTACGTCGAGAAGGCCGCGCGGCCCGGCGACGCCATCGTGGCCTTTGGCGGCCGCACGGGCCGCGACGGCATCCACGGCGCCACGTTCTCCAGCGTCGAGCTGACCAGCGAGAGCGAGACGGTTTCCTCGGGCGCCGTGCAGATCGGCGACCCGATCACCGAGAAGAAGGTGCTCGACGTGTTGCTCCAGGGCCGCGACGCGGGCTGGTTCACCGCGGTCACCGACTGCGGCGCGGGCGGTTTCTCGAGCGCCGTCGGCGAGATGGGCGAGGCGACGGGCGCCGAGGTCGACCTCGCGGCCGCGCCGCTCAAGTACCCCGGCCTGTTGCCCTACGAGATCTGGATCAGCGAAGCGCAGGAGCGCATGGTCGCGGCCGTGCCGCCCAAGCACGTCGACGCCTTCCTCGCCCTCTGTGCGTCCGAGGACGTCGAGGCCGTGGTCCTCGGCCACTTCCGCGACGACCGCCGCCTCGTGGTCCGGCATGGCACGACCAAGCTGGCCGACCTCGAGATGGAGTTCTTGCACGACGGCCTGCCGCGTCCGGAGCGTGCGGCCTCGTACGTACCGCCCGTCACGCGCGAACCGCGGCGCCGACCCAAGAAGCGCTACGACAAGGACGTGCTCCAGCTGCTCGGGATGCCGCAGATCGGCAGCAAGGAGTGGGTCGTCCGCCAGTACGACCACGAAGTGCAGGCCGGCGCCGTCGTACGCGCGTTCACGGGCCCCCACCACGGACCCGCCGACGCCGCCGTGATCGCGCCCGTGCTGGGCTCCCGCAAGGGCTTGGTGCTCGCCAACGGCATCAACCCCGCGTACGGACGCCTGGACCCCTACCAGATGGCGCTGTTGGCCGTCGACGAGGCGCTGCGCAATGCCGTGGCCGTCGGCGCCGACCCCAAGCGCATCGCCGTGCTCGACAACTTCACCTGGGGCCGCTGCAGCCGGCCCGAGACGCTGGGCGCGCTGGTGCGCGCCGCCGAGGGCTGCCGCGATGCGGCGATGCTCTACCGCACGCCGTTCATCTCGGGCAAGGACTCGCTCAACAACGAGTTCCGCACCGACGACGGTCGCCTCATCGTCGTGCCGCCGACGTTGCTCGTCAGCGCGATCGGCGTGATCGGCGACGTGCGCCGCACGACCACCTCGGACCTCAAGCGCGCAGGCGACGTCCTCCTGCTCGTCGGCGCCACCCACGACGAGCTCGGCGGCTCGCACTGGTACCGCCTGCGTGACGAGCTGGGGCAGAACGTGCCGACCGTCAGGCCCGGCGCGCCGCGAACGCTCGCCACCGTGGCGCGCTTGATCCGTCAGGGCTACGTGCGCGCCGCCCACGACCTGGCCGAGGGCGGCTTGGCCGTGGCGGCCGCCGAGATGGTGCTGGCGTCCGACTTCGGCGCCACGATCGACCTCGCGAAGGTGCCCGGCCCCTCGAAGGACGACGACGTGCGCCTCTTCTCGGAGAGCGCCACGCGCTTCCTGCTCGAGGTCTCGCCCGCGCATGCGAGCGAGGCGCTGGCCGCGCTGAAGCGCGCAGGCGTCGCAGCCGCGCGGGTCGGCAAGGTCACCAAGGCCACGTCGCTGGTGATGACCGGACGCGAAGGCGACGGCAGCCCGGCCACGCGCATCGAGCTCGACGCGGAGAAGCTGCGCCTAGCCTGGCGCGAGGCCCTGCCCACGGACGACGCCAAGCAGACGAGCGGCCGCGCGGCACGCCGGGGAGGCAAGCGATGAGCGCCAAGGCCAAGACCGCAACCGTCCGCAAGGCGAAGGCGCCGACGACCAAGCCGCGGGTGAAGGCCGCCTCGGCCCGCGCGGGTCGCGGCAAGCGCACGCCTCACGTGCTGGTGTTGCGTGCCCCGGGCACCAACTGCGACCGCGAGACGGCCTACGCCTTCGAGCAGGCGGGCGCCACGACGACCGCGGTCCACGTGAACGCCCTGCTCGCGTCGCCGCGTCAGCTGGAGAGCGTCGACGGGTTCGTGTTGCCGGGAGGGTTCTCCTACGGCGACGACCTTGGCGCGGGCGCCGTGCTCGGCACGATGCTGCGCACCAAGCTGGGCGATCCCTTGAAGCGCTTGGTGGACCGCGGCGGCATCGTGCTCGGCATCTGCAACGGCTTCCAGGTGCTCGTGCGCACGGGCTTGCTGCCGGGCTGGGACGACGAGAGCGGGGAAGACCGCTTGGTGGCCCTGGCGTCCAACGCGCAGAACCGCTACGAGGACCGTTGGGTGACGCTCGAGGCCACGTCCAAGCACTGTGTGTTCGTGCGCCCCGGGGATCGCCTGCACGTGCCCGTGGCGCACGCCGAGGGGCGCTTCGTGACGCGGGACCCGGCTGTTCGGCAGTCGATGGTGGACCGTGACCTCGTCGCGCTGCGCTACGTGGCCCCGAAGGGCGTGAGCCCGGCCCCGTTCCCCTTCAACCCCAACGGCGCCGAGGACGACATCGCGGGCATCACCGACCCCACGGGTCGCGTGCTCGGCTTGATGCCCCACCCGGAGCGCAACCAGCTGCCCTGGCAGGACCCGCGGTTCCACCGCGGCGATGCGCCGGGCGTGCCCGACGGTCGGCTGCCGTTCCGCCGGGCCGTCCAGTACTTGGAGCGCCGCTGAGCGAAGCCAGCCCCGGCGCGACGGCTCCCGGCGGTGGTCCCGCCGTGGCCGTCGTGGTGGTCAGCTGGGAGGCGGCAGCGCTCACGCAAGCGTGCGTGGCGAGGCTCCAGCGACAGCTCGCACCGGGTGACGAGCTGGTCGTGGTCGACAACGGCTCGACGGACGGGACGGCCGAGGCCATCGCGCGCACCGCACCCGAGGCCCGCGTCGCCGTGCTTCCGACGAACACGGGGTTTGCCGGCGGCGCCGACGCGGGCATCGATGCGAGCACCGCGCCGTGGGTGCTCACGCTCAACAACGACGCCTGGCTCGAGCCGGGTGCGCTCGACCGCTTGCGCGCGCATGCGCGCACCGCAGAGGACGACGTGGCGGCGTTCCAGCCGCTCGTGCTCTTCGATCGTGCCGGCCCCGACGTGGTCAACTCCACCGGCATCACCCTGATGCGCTCGGGCGGCGCCATCGATCGTGACGTGCACCTCGCGCGCGCGGACGCCACGGGCGGCCCCGACGTGTTCGGCCCCACCGCAGGCGCGGCGCTGTACCGACGCGCCGCGCTCGACGACGTGCGCGACGCGGGGCACGTCTTCGACCCGGCGTTCTTCCTCTACTTCGAGGACGTGGACCTCGCCTGGCGGCTGCGGCGACGCGGATGGCGCACCACATACGTGCCGGACGCCGTGGCGCGTCACGCCTTCCAGGCCAGCAGCCGACGCCACGGGGACGACTTCGTGGCACGCCAGTGCATGCGCAATCGACTGCGCTGTCTCGTGCGCAACGCCTCGTGGTGGGTGCAGCTCGCCACGGCCCGCAGGACCGCCGGCGAGCTGATCCAGCTGACGCGCCGCGAGCGCAGCGCGGGGCTTCGCAGCTGGCTCCGCACGGTGGGCCAGGGCCTTGCGGCCCGCTCCCGCCTGGCCGCGCGCGCCACCGTCTCGCGGCGCGACGTGGAGCGCCGCTGGCGCGGGGCCTGAGCGGCATCCCGCTTCTGACGGTAGGTTGGACCGGTCGCACCGAGCGGCGTCCAACGAATTGGTCGCGCCCGGCCGCCCCTCCCGCGCGTTCCCAGACGGGAGGGGCAGTCACTGCCGGCCCCACCCGCACGCACAGGCGATCCACACGCACGCGAAGGGAGCCCCGATGGCCAGCCGCTATGCCCTTTCCCTCCTCCTTGTAGGCCTCTTGGCCACACCCGTGCTGGCCCGCGGGGGAGGAGCGCGCGTGGGCGGCGGTGCCCCTCCCCAGCCGGACCCCGGCGGCCGGGCCGACCGCGGCCTGCCCGGCGGCACCCCGGGCGCAGGCAGCGGCCTCGGCGGCGGCTTCGATCGCGACGCTCGCCGCGAACATCTCGGCGTGACGCAGCCCGAGACGGCCGAAGCCGGCCCGTCGGCCCCCACGCCCAACGTGCGTCGCGGTGAGGGGGAGGAGCCCGCGGCTCCCTCCGGCCCGCCCGCGATCGTGCACGCCCGCCGCGGCGAGGTGCACTTCATCTCGGACTTGGCGCGCGTGGACCTCACGCTCTCCATCCGCAACATCAGCCCGCAGACGCTGGAGTGGCGCCGCGCGTACCGCATCGACCCGGCCGCCGAGGTCGTCGGCGCGGTCCTGCGCCGCAGCGACTCCGAGCCCATCGTGGCGCGCACGCTGACGTTGGCCGATGCCCGTCGCATCTACGACGAGGCACGCACGCCGCGCCGCCCGCGCACACCCCGCCCCACGATCAACCGCGACCCGCTGCGCTTGGAGCGCCCGCGTCGCACCGAGCTGTCGGTGGTCGTGTGGCCGATCGCACCCGGCGAGACCGTCGACGTGGTGCTTACCTTCGTCAGCCCCTTGCGCGGGCAGGGCGAGGAGCGTCGTTTCGTCGACGTGCTGGAGGGCGACCCCGGTGCCGGCGAGCGCGTGCGCGACACGGATGACGGCAGCGACCACCCGCGTCCCTGGGAAGGCGGCATCTTGGCCTCGGCCCAGTGGGACATGCACCCCGGTCAGCTCGTTCTCGCCACCGTGCCCTCCGGCATGGAGATCGAGAAGGGTGACAACGGCATGGTCGTGATCCGCAGCGGCGAAGGACTCGCCATCAGCGAGCGCCCCGAGATCGGGTTCCGCTCCACGACGCAGGAGATGCGGACGGCCACGGCCGTGCCGGGCGGCGGCATGGACAAGAAGATCGCCATCTGGCGCTTCGACCCGGCGGCTTGGCTCACGAGCAAGGGCTTCACGCTGCGCCCGGATCTCACGCTTCGCTTGCGCCCGCTGAGCGACGGTGCCGATCGCATGGCGCCGCGCTGGTTCGGTGCGACCGACCTGGCGCGTCCCGTCACGGTGCGACTTGACTCGCAGGTCGGCAAGACGCTGGACTACGAGATCGAGGTCGTCGATCGCACGGGCACCGTGCTCGAGACCGTGACCGAGTCGATCGCCGTTCGCCGCACGCGGACGGACGCCATCCTCGAAGCCGCCATCGGCGGCTGGCACCGCGCCATGCTGGCGGGGCGCGTTCTCGAGGGTGCGCGCCTCAGCGGTGACCGCGCCGCCATGCAGCGCGCCGTCGCCTTCGCCGTGGACCAGGGCGTGCTTCTGCCCGGCAGCGCCGCGCTGGCCCTCCCGTCGCGCGAGCGTCGTGCCCTGTCGGCCGCAAGCCGCGCGCTCTACGACCGCGACGGTGTGCCGCTGGGCGCCCCGCGCCGTGAGGCCGACCTCCGGCCGGTGCCCCGCGACCTGCTCGACAAGTAGCGCGCACCGACAGCTTCGACGCACTAGGCGCATCGCGCGCGGGCCGGACGGCTCGCGCGCGATCTTCGTTCTGGGCCAGCACTTGCCGCATGACTTGCCCGTAGGATCCCGGGCGCCTTGAGTCGCCCCGCCGCCCGACCGCCGGATCCCGCTGCTCGCCGCCAATGCGGGTCGTGCGATCTCTGCTGCCGGCTGCCGGCCGTCGACTGGCCCGAGTACCCCGAGCTGTGCCGCAAGGCCGACGTGCCCTGCCCCCACCTCGAGCGTGGCGTCGGCTGCCGCATCCACGCCGACCGCCCCATGCACTGCGCAGCCTTCCAGTGCCTCTGGCTCATGGGCTTCGGCCCCGACGAGCTTCGCCCCGACCGCATCGGCGGCTACTTCGACGCCGTCGACTCGGGCCTGCTCATCCTCATCACCGACAAGACCAAGCCCGACCCCCGCACCCGCCCCGAGGTCGAGG
Organism: Planctomycetota bacterium; assembly: GCA_020631815.1. Taxonomy (GTDB): domain Bacteria; phylum Planctomycetota; class PLA2; order PLA2; family JAEUHO01; genus JACKGW01. Next base: position 63,405 of record JACKGW010000004.1, read on the forward strand.
CCTTCATCGACGACTGGTGCAACCGCCGCGACGCCCGCCTCCTCGTCTACCGCGGCGGCCGCGAGGTCCGCTCCAAGCGCTAGGCGCGCACCGGATCCGCAACGCAACGAGCGCGGCGAGCGCTCGCCGCGATAGACCGCCCAACGTTCGTCCGCGTACACTCCATGCGAGGGGAGGAGAGGAAATGCAGTCTCTCGCAGGTTCTCTGCGGACCGCAGCAAGTGTGGTCGTAGGCCTGGTCGTCCTCTTCGCTTCGCATGCAGCAAGCCAGGGCGGGGAGGAGTTCCCGCCGACCGGTGGCGAGCTGTTGATCTCCGTACGCGGCGCGGAGTCACGCACGCAGTGCCTGTTCCGGTTGGTCGAGCGCGATTCCGGTGCCCCTCTGTGGGAGGTGCGCGGACCGCGCGCTCGCATGACGTGGCCCGGCAAGCCTTGCATGCTGATCGTGGCATCGCCCAGGTACGAGCTCGTGGTGCGTGAGCTCCTCACACCAGAACCCGTCGTCGTGGAGCTGGAGCCCGCCAAGGGCACTGGCACCTTGCGGCTCGTCGCGCCAGCGGGGGCCCCCGGACCGGAGGTCAAGCTCGAGAGCTGGGTCGTCTGGGAGCACCCCTGTCCCGGTCCGAAGGCGCGCAACGTCTCGATGCAGATTCACCACTCGCTCTCCGGCGAAGACCTCGTCGTACCGATCCCCCGCGGCGCGATCTTCCGGTACATGGCGACGGCGGAGAATGCGATCGTGACACCGTTGGTCTGTCACGTTCGGGCCGGCGATCCCCTGAGTGAGATTCACGTCCTCACCCGCGATGCGGTGACCATCGCCATGCCTGAAGCCCACGCGGCCTTGCAGCCGAAGCTGCTTGTCGGCTCCATCGCCTACAACCGCCCTCCAGGTCTCGCACGCGAGCACCTGCCGGCCGTGGTGGATTGGTACAACCGTGAGTGCTGCTACGAGTACGTCCCGATGCCGGGGTCACTCACCGTCCGAGGCATCGCGCCCGTGCCCACCCATCTGTTCGTGGGCCGGCTCCCCGCACCCCTCATGCACGTCTTGGTCGAGCCGCCGGGCGTGCCAACGCCCCCGATCTACCAACAAGCTGCAGAGCTGCCAGCGTACCCCCAGGTAGACGGCGCACCCGCCCCGGCAGGGTCCCGCGTGTTCGCAGGGCGCTTGGACCTGCGCACCTTGGCGATGCTTGCTCGCAGCGATGCGGAGGGCGTGATCTGGCCGCGACTTCGTGGTTCCGAGCAGAGGGTGCCGATTGGCTACACGAACTCGAGCAGCTACACGGTCCTGCTTCCCGACGCGGAGATCGCCTACGGCGACTGGACCTCGCCGCACCCGGCGCAGGCGACGCGTGCGGCGGGGGCTCTGGCCGTGCTGCGCGATGGCAAGCCCTGCCAGGACCGCATCCGCCTCGTCCCTGTCATGATGGGATCCCCGATCGAGGAGATGGACAGCGAGGAGCTGTTGCACTTCGACCTCGGCAAGCGGGAGGCTGGTCGCTTGATTGGCCTCCCCGAAGGCGATTACTACGTGACGGTCGTCCCCGCGCCTTCCATCGAGGGCGTGCCCGATTCCGGCGACCTCCGTGCCGGTGGAATCCGCGTCGCGATTCGCGAGCAGGATGCAATGCCCGCGACGATCGATGTCGCCTCGACCCAGAAGTAGTGCACGCCGGTTGCCCACGCTTCGTCGGGCGCGCGGCGTGGACTCGCACGGGATGCTCGCTTGCTTCGCGTGGCCACGGCGCGTGACCTCCAGATCCTGCCGCCCCGCGCCGCGCGGGGGTTTCGTCACCCCATGAGCGGCCCCGCGGCGAGCGCTCGCCGCGGGTTTGCCGAATTCCGGCGCCCTTGAGAGCCCTGATTCTAGGGTTCGGTGCCCTCGAGTCGGTTGCGGCGCGGGCGGGAGGTCGGCCCTCGCCGCCGAGCCCACGCGGGAATCTCGGCACCAGTTTCCGGCGGCGCGGGGATTCAAACTCTGGAAGCCATGCACGACGCGTCCCCCATCCCCATCGAGCGGCTGTTGGAGCACCGGGCCTGGGTGCGATCCCTCGCGCGCCGGATCGTGGGTGACGACGCCCGCGCTGACGACCTCGAGCAGCAGACGTGGCTCGCAGCCATGGAACGCCCACCGCGCGGCGCGACGCCGCGGGCCTGGCTGGGGACCGTCGTCCGCAACCTGGCTTCCAAGATGCGCCGCAGCGAGGTGCGGCTGCACCGCCGGGAAGCCCACTCGGCGCGTTCCGAACGACTGCCTTCGACGTCGGAGGTCGTCGCCGAGGCGGAGGCCCATCGTCTCGTCGTCGAGGCGGTTCTTGCGATCGACGCGCCACATCGTGACGCCGTTCTGCTGCGTCACTTCGAGGGGCTCTCGCCGCTCGAGGTCGCGGAACGGTTGGGCATCCCCCTGGAGACGGCGCGAGCCCGAGTCCGACGCGGGATCGAGAAGGTCCGCGCGCACCTCGACCGTCAGCAGGGCGGTGACGACGCGCGTTGGCGTCTGGCTCTCGCGCCGCTCGTGGCGACGGCGAGCACGAGCCCCGCGCTGTCCGCTGGCGCCGCACTGGGAGTCACGCTCATGAACACCAAGCTGCTTGTCGCCGCGGGCGTCCTCGGCATCGCCCTACTCGTCGGCAGCGTGCTGTGGAACAGCTCGGACGCGCCGACGCCTACCGTGACAGCCCACAGCTCCGCCGAATTGACGAGCTCGCCTGAGCTCGCGGGCTCAGCAGCGGAGGGGCCCTCGATCGCGCCCTCGAATGAACCCTCTGACGCGCACCCTCACATGGACACCGAGGCCCCTAGATGCGTCCTTCGCGTGGTCACGACGACAACGGAGGGTGATCGTCCCGTCGCGAATGCCTGGGTGCGCGTGGCCGGGGACGAGACGCTCGTCACCAAGCTGCGGACTGACGCGTCGGGTGAGGCAATGCTGGGCGCCGCCGCGCTGGGCACTCCGACGACGCTGTGGATCGAATCCGAGGACGGTCGCATGGCGCGGGAGCGACAGACGCTGGAAGCAGGCACGCACACCGTGCGGCTGCCCGCCGTGGACCCGATGCCGGTGACCTTCGTGGAGATCACGGACGGTCAGCAGCGAAGCCTATCCACCGACGAGGTGAGGCGGCGTTACGCCGACTCCGACACCCCGTGGACGGCGCAGTGGATCGCGGGAGACGCCGTTGAGCCTCAGGGCCCGGCGGACATGATGCGCGTGGTGCTGGGCGCACCCGCGGGCTGGCGGCACGACACCCAGATCCGTGTGGGCTCGGCGGGTGCGTACCTCGCTGCGCGACCGACTGCGGGGCGCTGGTGGCTGCTCCACGCGGCGCCGGGGCGGCTCCCCGATCTACTCGGCCCGTACGAGCTCGGTGCGGCTGGCCCCACGGTCCAGATCGCCTTCTTGTCCCCCCTGCCCTCGAAGGCAGTGGAGATCGTGGACGCAGAGACCGGAGTCTCGTTGCCCGATGTCGTAGCGACCGCCTACGTGCAGTTGGGCAAGGGTCCGGCCTTCGTTCCCTCGCAGCAACTCGCCGGCGATGCGGCCGGCAAGGTGCAACTGCCCCAGGGCCCGCGCTTCGGAGGCGGCGATGTGCTCTGGTGGATCGAGACGCCGACACACGCTGGCGTGTGGCCAACTCCCCTGGGCAACCCGCTCGTCGACGGTCAGGTTGCGATCTGGCGGCGGTGCACCGTCCAGGGACGGGCATGGCTCGCTTCGGGCGAGGCTGCGGTTGGCCACCGGGTGCTCTTCACCCCGCGCGGACGGCTGTATGAAGCGACGGTCGGCGCAGACGGCACATACCGCCTCGACGATCTGCCGATCGTCCACGGCCCCACGCACGCCGAGTCCATCGGCCTCGTCGAGGATCTTGGCGCCTTGGCATTGCAGTCCACGAAGGCCGCCCTCCAGCCCGGCGCCACGATCGACGTGGACGTAGGGGCGCCGAGATCGTCTGCGGCCTTTGCCTCCGTTCGTGGCCGCGTGACGGCAGCGGGCCAGCCACTGGCCGGACTCATCATCACGCTGACCAGGAAGGGGGATGGCCACCTCAAGATGGCTACGACGACGGAGGGTGGCGAGTACGTCATCGACGGTGTCGAGCCCGGGGCGTACGCGTTCTACCTGCTGCTCGGTGACCACCGAGCGAGGCCAACCCAGTTCGACGTGGAGTCCCTCGAGCCCCTGGACCTGATCGCCGGCGCGGCGCGCCGCATCGACCTCGACCTGCCCGACGGCGAGATCGAAGTCACGGTCACGGGCATCGACGGACGCCCTGCCGCTAATGCGGCCGTTCGAGCCGCGCCGCGCGACGCGACGGACGTGAGCACGTTTCCCGGCTTCCGCTGGGTCGTCGGCTGGGCCGCACGCACGGACGAACGCGGGAGGGCCACGCTGCGCGCGCTGCCCGAGGGGACCGCGTTGGAGCTCGAGGTCGTCGCGGAGGGCCAACCGGCCGCAACGCGCACGGGCATGCTGGCCGGCACGGCCTCGGCCCCGGCACGCATCGACGTCGACCTTCGCGACGAGTAGTCCGGGCCGGCGCGCCCCGGAGGGGAGGTCAATCTCGATGGTCGGGCCTTCCCCGGTTGGCCAGATGAGGAGCCCTCCTCGCCTTGACGCCAAGCTGTCCGCGGTGATGGCCGTGTGGCCGGAAGTCCCGCACCGCGTGCGCGCCGCGCCCCCGGTCCCACGTGGTTCAGGGCGGCGGCATGCCGCCGCCCCCGCCGCGATGGGGTTCCGCCACCCCATCCATCCCGCTGCGGCGAACGCTCGCCGCAGGCCTGCCGAATTCCGGCGCCCTCCAAAGCCCTGACTTCCGGGTTCGGCGCTCAGGGGTCGGTTGTGGCAGCGGGTGGCGGTCAAGCGGCGGAGTCCCGCCGCCTCCAGCGCGCCCGGTGGGATACCGCCGCGTGGCCAGGCAGGGGCGGCGAGCGCTCGCCGCACCGGGCGCGCTCTCCTGCGTCCCCTGCTTGTCCCTGCCCCGCCTCCGCTGTCCGGCTACGTCGTCCGCAGGTGCGTGTGGATCCTGGCTCGCACGTCATCCCAATCTGCGCCCAACTCGCCACGCGACTGGGCAGCCTGCCGGCGCCGCGTGACCTCGTCTGACCAAGCAGCTGCCCAGCCCACATCGCCGGGCCCGTCCAGGCTAGCGAGCAGCTCGGCCACGACCCACTCGCGGTCCTGCGAGGGGAGGGCAAGCACTTGGTTCAGCAGCTGCTTCGCGGCGTCCGTCATGTCCCAAGGCTACCGAGGTGATGGACTATGCGCCGCGCGTCCTGCCGACGACGACCCGCCCGATGCCGGCGAGATCGGGGAGGACGTCGATGTCGGTGTAGTCGAGGGCGGTGAGGGCCTCGCGGGCGCGGTCGTCGCTGCCGACGCCGAGCTCGACGAGGAGCCAGCCGCCGGGGGCGAGGGCGGAGCGGGCCTGGTCGGCGAGGCGGGCGCCGATGGCGAAGGGGTCGCTGCCGTCGACGTAGAGGGCCAGCTCGGGCTCGAAGCGGGCGACGGCGGTCTCGAGCGCCGGGTCGCCGCGCACGACGTAGGGCGGGTTGCTGACGACGGCGGCGAGGGTGCCGAAGGCCGGGTCGTCACGCCAGGGCGCGAGCAAGTCGCCGTGGGCGAAGCGAACACGGGCGTCGAGGCCCAAGCGGGCGGCGTTGTCGCGGGCGACGTGGAGCGCGGCTTCGGAGACGTCGCTGCACAAGGCCGTGAGGTCTTGGCGGGCGTGCGCAAGGGCCAAGGCGATGCAGCCTGAGCCCGTGCCGACATCGGCGATGGTCGCGTTCTCGACGCCCTGCAGTCGCTCGAGGGTGGCGTCGACGAGCGTCTCGGTCTCGGGGCGCGGCACGAGCACGCGGCTGTCGACAGCGAGGTCGAGCGCGTGGAAGCCCCAGCGGCCCGTGAGGTAGGCAACGGGCTCGCCTTGGCCGCGACGGCGTACGAGGTCGCGGATCGTGTCCAGCTCCTCGCCCGCGAGTGGGCGATCGAACTGGAGGTAGAGCTGCATGCGCTCGATGCCGAGCGCATGCGCCATCAGCAGCTCGACGTCGAGACGCGGGCGCGGCAGACCGCGCCCCTCGAGCCATGTGGTCGAGCGCTTGAGGATCTCGAGGAGCGGGGCGCGATCCAGGCGCCCCGCCCCGCCGCGCGCGGCGGCCGAGCCGTCAGCGACGACGGCGTCCCCCACCACCGGAGGCCTTGCTCGACGAGCGTCCGCTCATCAGGCCGGCCAGGAGGACCCAGAACACGAGGAACGCACCGATCGCGCACAGCCACGCGCCGGGCGAGATGGCGCCAAGGCGATGGATGAGGTCGTCGTAGGCGGTCTTGCTCTTCAACGTGGACAGCCAAGCCGCCACGTCGTCCCAGCGGCCGATGCCGTCCTTGATGCCGCCGATGGCGACTTCGGCGGCGACGAGCGCGCTCAACAGGAACGGCCAGACCTTCATCTGACCGTGGAAGATGTTGAGGAAGCAGGTCCAGAAGCCGTACACGGAGAACGCCAAGAGCAGCGCGCCACGCACCGTGTCGAGACCGCTGACCATGTCGGCGGAGTTGGAACCGCCGGGCGCCGCGGCTTCCCACGAGACCAACGCCGCCGCGAAGAAGCAGCAGTTGGCGAAGAGGAAGCGGAACAGCTGACGGTCCACGCCATGGAGGTAAGCCTGGCGCGTCAGGCGCTCGGCCTGGGCCTCGGCCAGCGCTGCCTCGTGGGCTTCCGAGTAGCCCTCGGCCCCGCCGTCCATGCCGTCGTCGGCCACGTCGTCGTCGCGAAGGTCGTCGTCGCTCATGGGATCTCCTGCTCCGCGGCCGCTCCGGGCCCGCCCGTCCAGAGGGCGGATCCTACGGGAAGGGCCTGTCCCAGGCCAACGCGCCCCACGGGCCCCGGTTCGCCGCGGCCGGGGCGGCCGCCAGGTCGGGCAGGGCCGGGTCGGCGTGCGTGGCCGGGTGGTGCGGTGGGACCTACTCGAGCTCGGCCAGGCGGCGCGTGAGCTCCTCCTGGCGGAGGGCCTCGACGAGGGCGTCGAGGTCGCCTTCGAGGATCTCGGTGAGGCGGTGCAGCGTCAGCTTGATGCGGTGGTCGGTGACGCGGCCTTCCTTGTAGTTGTAGGTGCGGATCTTCTCGCTGCGCTCACCGGAGCCGATCTGGCTCGCGCGCTGGGCCGAGCGCTCGGCAGCCGCCTTCTCGCGCTCGAGCTCGAAGAGGCGGGCCTTCAGGATGCGCAGCGCCATGCTGCGGTTCTTGTGCTGCGACGGGTCGGCCTGGACCTTCACGACGATGCCCGTGGGCAAGTGCGTCATGCGCACGGCGGAGGACGTCTTGTTGACGTTCTGCCCGCCGGGGCCGCCCGCGCGCATCGTGTCCACCTGCAGGTCGGCGTCGCGGATCTCGATGTCGACGTCTTCGGCCTCGGGCAGCACGGCGACGGAGGCCGTCGACGTGTGGATGCGGCCCTGGGCCTCGGTCTCGGGCACGCGCTGCACGCGGTGCACGCCCGACTCGAAGCGCATGGCGCCGAACGCGCCGCGGCCACGCAAGCAGAACTGCACTTCCTTGTAGCCGCCCTGCTCGCTGCCGTCGGACTCGAGGACTTCGACACGCAGGCCGTGGCGCTGCGCGTAGCGCTCGTACATGCGGTAGAGGTCGCCCGCCCAGAGGCCTGCCTCGTCGCCGCCCACGGCGGCGCGGATCTCGACGATCGCGTCACGCAGGTCGTCGGGGTCTTCGGAGACGAGGCTGGTGCGCGCTTCCTCGGCGGCCTGCTCGGCTTCCGAGGTGGCGCTCGACAGCTGCTCCCTGGCGATCTCGCGTAGGTCCTCGTCGCTGCCGCCTTCGGCCAGGACTTCCTTGGCCTCTTCGATGGCGGCCTCGGCGGCCTTGTAGCGCGCGAAGGTCTCGACGGGCTTCAAGAGCGCGGCGTGCTCGCGGTTGAGGCGCGAGAACTCGCGGTGGTCTGCTGCAACGGCAGGGTCCGCGAGGCGCGCCTCCAGCTCGGCGGCCTGCGCTTCGAGCGCTTCCAGACGTCGACGGATGTGGTCGGCCAGCATGCCGGGCGCGAAGAGCCGCGAGCGGCTCCCCTACGACGTCACTCGGCGCCGGAACCCGAGCGGCGGCCGTACCGCTTGCCGTACTTGGTGCGGTACTTGTCGATGCGGCCGGCGGTGTCGACGAAGCGCTGCTTGCCCGTGAAGAACGGGTGCGACGCCGACGAGATGTCGAGGCGGATCACGAAGTGGTCCACGCCGTCGATCTTGCGCACTTCCTTGCTGCGCATGGTGGAGCGCGACGTGAACTCGAACTCGGCACCGGTGTCGACGAAAACGACCGGGTGGTAGTCCGGGTGGATGTCCTGCTTCATGGTCGGGCTCCTGGCGCGAACCGAGGAGGGTACGACGCGCCCCCCGGCCATCAAGCCGGGGAGGCAACGGAGGTCCCTCGCGCCTCAGGGCACGGCGATGGGCAGCGGGGGCCGGGGCGGCAGGATCACGCCCGTGGGGCCGGCTTGCACCAGGGTCCGAAGCGGCTCTTCCTGGGCCCCGCGGACCCTGAGGCGGAGCTCGACCCAGTCGATGCGGCGCTCGCTGTAGCGGTCCAAGACCGCCTCGACCGTGCGGCGGGCGAGGCTGATGAGCCCGCCCCGGCGGCTCCGTAGGCCCTGCGTGGGCACGAGGTCCACCACCACACCAACGCCCTCGGTCGCCAGGCTCTCGGGGCCGGCCTTGCGGGAGCCGAGGACGAGCACGCGGCTCGACTCCTCGATGGCACCCTCGGCCACGAGCATGCGCTTCAGCTCGTTGCCGAGCGCCGCGTCTTGGCGGTAGGGCTTCAACAGCATCTGGGCCGCGATGAGCAGGCCCACGGCGCCCAGGGCCAGGATCGACGCGGCGACGAGTGTGGAGCGGCGCATCGTCAGGCCCCCTCGGAGGCTCCGGACCCGCGCTGGGTCTCGGCCAGCAGGCGGCGGACGAGCGGGACGGGCAGGCCGATCACGGTGTCCTCGTCTCCCTCGATGCACGTCACGAAGCGCCGGGCGCCGCCCTGGAGGGCGTAGGCCCCGGCCTTGTCCAGGGGCTCGCCGGACGCGACGTAGCCCCGGATCTCATCGGCCGTCAGGACGCGGAACGTGATCCGCGTCGTGGCGCTGGCCACCCGGAGGCCTCGCAAGCCCTGATCGACGGCCCCCACCGCCACGGCCGTGACGACCTCGTGCGTGCGCCCCGAGAGCCGGGCGAGGTGTGCGCGGGCCTCGGCCTCGTCGCGGGGGCGACCCAGCGGGGCCTCGCCCAGGAACACCAGCGTGTCGGCCGTCAGCACGACATCGCCGGGCTCGGCGAGGGGCAGCGCGGCCAGCGCCTTGGCGCGGGCGATGGCCTCCACCGCAGCACACGGACCTAGCCCCGGAGGCAGGCGCTCCTCGATGTCGGGGAAGGGGCCGGGCTCGAAGGGGATGCCGGCAGCTTGGAGCAGCGCGGCGCGGCGAGGGCTCTGGCTGGCCAGCCGGAGCCTCACGCCGACGACCTACTTCTTGCGCGCGACGCGCGAGGGCGCCCGCGGCGCGGCCTTCTTGGCGCTCTTCTTCTTGGCGGCCTTCTTGGCCGGGGGCTTCTTGGCCGCGGTCTTCTTCGTCGACGTCTTCTTGGCGGCCGTCTTCTTGACCGCCTTCTTGGCCGGCGCCTTCTTGGACGCCGTCTTCTTCGCGGCGGTCTTCTTGGCCGTCTTCTTCTTGGCTGCCTTCTTCTTCGCGGCCTTCTTCTTGGCGGCCTTCTTGGCCGCGGCCTTCTTGGCGGCCTCCTTCTTCGCGGCAGCGGCCTTCTTGGCCGCCTCGCGCTTGGCCTTCTCGGCGGCCTTCTTGGCCTCGGCAGCAGCCTTGGCGGCCGCCTTCTTGGCCTCGACCGCGGCCTTGGCAGCAGCCTTCTTCGCCTCGGCCGCCGCCTTGGCATCGGCGCGCTTCTTCTCTTCGGCTGCCTTCTTCGCAGCCGCCTTGGCCTCGGCTGCCGCCTTGCGCTTGGCGGCCGCTTCGAGGCGTGCGCGCTCGCGCTCGGCCTTGGCGCGTTCGCGCTCCTCGGCCTTGCGCTGCTTCTCTTCTTCGGCGAGGCGCTTCTTCTCCTCGGCGAGACGACGGGCCTCTTCGCGCTTGCGTTCGGCCTCGCGCACGGCGAGCTCCTTGGCGTTGACGCGAACGAGCAGGTCGCAGAACGGATGCTTGGGATCGAAGTCCACCTCGTAGAGGTGGGCCGCGGCGCCGCAGAGCCACGCGAAGCGGCGGCGGTCCTTGGCCTTCACCTGGCGCTCGAGCGCCGCACGGACGCGATCCCGCGAGGACGCGCGCGGCAGCATGCCGAGACGCGTGAGGAGGTGCTCCTCCAAGGTCCCGAACGCAAGCACGTCGTCGCCGGCGGCCGCTTGGAACAAGAGGGCCGCCGCGCCGCCGTGGATGTTGGGCAGCGTCTTCAAGAACTTGCGCATGTCCTCGGGCGCGCGACCGCGAAGCGGCTCGAGGTCGAGGCCATGCGTGCCGTCGTAGACGTCCTGCAGCGCCATGCGCAGGTCCCACGCGGCCTGACGACGCGACGCGGCGGGCACGGCCGAGAGGAACGGCTCGATCTCGGCCAGACCGCAGACGCGCAGCTCGTTGAGGTCGAGGAACGCACCCGAGAGTGCGCGCAGGGCGTCCCGCGCGGCCGGCTGCCCCATGTGCGGTGTGAGCACCGCCACGAGGAGGTGGTCGAGCAGCGGGTCCTCGATCCGCTCCGGCTGGGGCGGGGCACCGAAGATCCCCTCGAGGACGTCGAGCGCCTCGGCCAGGGTCGGCTTCTTCTTCGGGGCAGCAGTTGCGGCCATGGATCTCCGGGCGGGAGCGCGTCACCCGAGGGAGACGCGCTCCGATAAGGGCGCAGGCGGAAGGACGGAACCGGACGGTCCCGGGGCGTTCACGCCCCGGGCGTCGTCAACGTGCGCACGCCGGTTCCGGCACGAGGCCGGAGCAGCGCGCGAGCGGTCAGGCCTTGGCGGCGCTGCCGGGCTTGCGCTTGCGCTTGGCGCGGCGACCAGCGTGGTGGCTGGGCATCGCGATGCCCTTCTGGCGAAGGAAGCTGCGCACGGTCTCCGACACGAGTGCGCCCTCGCCCAGCCAGTGGCTGATGCGCTCGGCCTCGAGGACGACCTTCTTCTCGTCGTCGGTCTCGAGGGGGTTGTAGTGACCGAGGTACTCGATCGGCGGACCGTCGCGGCGCGTGCGGCGGTCGAAGACCCCGAGTCGGTAGTGGGGTCGGTTGCGCCGGCCTTGGCGCGAAAGGCGGATCACGATGGCCATGGAGTGGACGTCCTTCCTGCTTGCTGACTGGTGAAGCGTGGCTACGCCTTCTTCGGCGCGAACCACCCTCCGAACTCGCTGCCGCCGGACTTCTTCTTTTCCTTGAGGCGGCGCTTCTTGTCTTTCTGGATCTTGCGCGCGGCGATCTTGCCCATGAGGCCCTGCTTCTTCAGGTCCTTCATCTGGCGCTGCATCTGGCGATGCATGTTGATCACGTCGCCGACCATCTTCACGCTGGTGCCCGAGCCCCGCGCGACGCGGTGACGCCGCTGCATGTGCAGCAGCTTGGGATCTTCGCGTTCGGCCGGCGTCATCGACTGCACGACGGCAATCATGCGCTTGATGTCCTGGTCCTTGGGCATGGCCTGCTGCAGCTGGGCTTCGTCCAGCTGGGCCGCGCCAGGGAGCTTCTTCAAGACATCCTTCATGCCGCCCATCTTCTGCATCATCTGCAGCTGGGCAGCGACGTCGTCCAGCGTGGTGCGGTTCATGAAGAGCCGCTCGGCGGCCTCGGCCGCCTGCTTCTGGTCGATGACGTCCTGGGCCTGCTCGACGAGGCTCACCACGTCGCCCATGCCGAGAATGCGCTGGGCCATGCGGTCGGGCACGAAGGCCTCGAGCTGGTCGAGCTTCTCGCCGGTACCGACGTAGCGGATGGGCTTGCCGGTGACCTCGCGTACGGCGAGCGCCGCACCACCGCGGGAGTCACCGTCGGTCTTGGTGAGGATGACGCCGGTCACGTCGAGGCGCTCGTTGAACTCGCGGGCGCTCGTGACGGCGTCCTGGCCGAGCATGCTGTCCACGACGAGCCAGATCTCGTTGGGCTTGGTGCGATCGCGGATGTCCTCGAGCTCGTCCATGAGCTCGTCGTCGATGTGCAGGCGGCCTGCCGTGTCGAGCAGCACCACGTCGCAACCCAGCTCGGTAGCGCGCTCGATGCCGCGACGGCAGATCTTGGGCGGACGGCCGGCCTCTTCGGCGTAGACCGGGATGTCGAGCTGCTTGCCGAGCACGCGAAGCTGCTCGATGGCCGCCGGGCGCTGCACGTCGGCGGCGACCAGCAGCGGCTTCTTCGACTCGCGCTTGCGCAGGAACTTGGCGATCTTGCCGGTGGTGGTCGTCTTGCCCGTGCCCTGCAGACCGACCATCATGATCACGGTCGGGCCGCGGTCGTTCCACCGGATGCGCGCCGGCTCGCCACCGAGCAGCGCGACCATCTCGTCCTTGACGATCTTGACGAACTGGTCGGCAGGTCGGACGCCCTGCAGCGTCGTGAGGCCCACGGCCTTCGCACGCACGCGCTCGATGAAGCCCTTGACGACGTCAAGGCCGACGTCGGCCTCGAGGAGGGCTTGACGCACCTCCTTGATGCCGTCCTCGATGTTTCGCTCGGTGAGCTTCCCGGACCCGAGGCCCGAGAAGATTCCGGCGAAGCGCTTGGCGAGGGAGTCGAACACGACGGTACGGGGTTCCTTGGCTGTACGGAGGACGGGCCGCCACGACACGGCGGTACCGGTCCCCGAGGACGGGGCTGCCCAAACGGGCCGAATGAGGCATTGAACCGAGGCCCGGGCGTCCCCGGAAGGAAAGGCGACGCCCTTCGGGGGGGCGGAAACGCCCCAGGCCACCCGAGGCTCTGTTTCGAAAGACCCCGCCGCGAGGCGGCCGATGCCGACGCGAGCGCCGATGGGCGCGCGGCTCTGGCCCGCAGGCGTGGTCTGTCCACGGTGAGGAGCCAGATCCGGGTACACGCGGCGCGCAGCGAGGGCAGCGGTCGACGTAGCCGGGGGCCTTTCGAAACAGGGCCTAGGCGGCCTCGCGCCGGATCCGGGCCCCGAGCGCCTCGAGCTTGGTCTCGATGCGCTCGTAGCCGCGGTCGATGTGGTACACGCGCTCGACCAGGGTGGTGCCTTCGGCCGCAAGGCCCGCCACCACGAGGGCCGCCGAGGCCCTGAGGTCCGAGGCCATGACCTCGCAGCCCGACAGGCGCTCGACGCCGCTGACGATGGCCGTGGGGCCCTCCTTGCGGATCCGGGCCCCCATGCGCTGCAGCTCGGCGATGTGGATGAAGCGCTCGGGGTAGATCTTCTCGGTCACGAAGGAGTTGCCGTCGGCCAGGGCCAGGAGCGTCATCCACTGGGCCTGGAGGTCCGTGGGGAAGCCCGGGTAGGGCAGGGTGACCACGTCCACGGGCCGGGGTCGGCCGCCCCCACCCCGCACCCGCAGGCCCTCGGGCCGCCGCTCCACGCGGGTCCCCATGCGGGCCAGGAGGTCCAGCGGCGCGGTCAGCACCTTCGGGTCGGCCCCGCGGACCAGCACGTCGCCCCCGGTGGCGGCCGCCGCGGCCAGCAGCGTCCCGGCCTCGATGCGGTCCGGGATGACCTGGTGGTCGAGCCCCCCCAGCGCCTCGACGCCCTCCACGACCAGCGTAGGGCTGCCGATGCCCTCGATCCGGGCCCCCATGGCCACCAGGGCCCGGGCCAGGTCGGCAATCTCGGGCTCGCAGGCGGCCGCTTGGAGCACGGTGGTGCCCGGCGTGAGGACGGCCGCGGAGAGCACGTTGGCCGTCCCCGTGACCGTCGGGCCGAACGGGCCGCCCAGGTAGACCTCGCGCTCGTCCGGCCCCCCGCGGCCGGCGCGGACGCGGATGTAGCCCTCCTCGACGCGGACCTCGGCGCCCAGCGCCTCCAGGCCCCGGAGGTGCAGGTCCACGGGCCGCGGGCCGATCACGCAGCCGCCCGGAAAGCTGACCTCCGCCTCGCCGCGCCGCCCGACGAGGGGGCCGAGAACGCAGATCGAGGCGCGCATGGTCTTGACCAGCTCACGCGGTGCGCGGTGGGAGCCGGGGTCGCGGACCTGGGTCCGGACGACGCCCCCCGGCTCGCGCGTCACCTCGACGCCCAGGACCTCGAGGATCTTCAGCATGGTCGACACGTCGTGCAGCGCCGGGACGCCCCGGAGCACGCACGGCTCGTCGGTGAGCAGGGTCGCGGCCAGGAGGGGCAGCGCCGAGTTCTTGGCTCCGGAGACCTCCACGGCTCCCGTCAGCGGGACCCCGCCCTCGATCCGGAACCGGTCCATGCCCGCCCTCCACCACCTGGGGCGCCCTGGGCACCCGCTGGAGCGCCCGCTTGGGTGCGCCCCACGGAGGGAGCATCCCACGCCCTGCACGCCATGCACGGCCTAGGTTTGCGCCCCCCGGCCGCCCCTGGAGGAGGCCGCCCTGATGTGGACGCGGCCGGGCAGGCCGCTATCGTCCGGGATTCGCCGTCGTCGGCGGGCGGGCCTTCGGAAGGCCCCCTCTGCCGCAGGGAGATGCCCATGCCCCCGAGCAACGCGAATTCGTTCCTGGCCGAGCTCGCCTACGACCTCGAGGCCTTGCGCGCCATGAAGCGCGAGGTCGGCACGTCGTCCGAGGCGCGGCAGACCGTGGACGCGGAGTCGCGCAAGGACGGCGGGAGCAACGCCAAGGACGCGCTGCGCAGCGCGACCGCTTCGTGGCTGCTCGGTCGCACCGACCGCGCCCTCACGCAGCTGGAGAACGCGGGCGACGCTCCGCAGGCGCAGCTCGTGCGCGGCCTGTCGCGCATGGAGAGCGGCGACCCCATCGGCGCCGCCAGCTCGCTGAGCACGTTGATCGGCACGTCCATCGAGGGGCAGTCGTTCTTCGTCGAGCTCGCGACGGCCGCGGCGCTCGGCGGTGACGCCGACCACGCCATGAAGGCGGCGCGCAAGCTGCCCGAGGGTGCCGACGCCGCCTACGCCGAAGGCATCGCGCTCGAGGCCGCCGGCGAGTACGAAGACGCCAAGCAGCGCTACGAAGACGCGATCGCCGCGGACCCGCAGCACGTGCGCGCGCTCTTCCATCTCGCGCTTCGTCTGGACGCAGAGGGCGAGGACGCCCGTGCGCTCGAGCTGTACCGTCGCGCCGCCGCCGTGCCCCCGGGCCACGTCAACGCGCTGCTCAACATGGCGCTGCTCTACGAAGACGCGGCCCGCTACGCCGAGGCCGAGGGCTGCTACCGCCGCATCCTGGCGTCCGATCCCACGCACGTGCGTGCGCGTATCGGCATGAAGGACGTGCTGGCCTCGCAGAACATGTACTACGACGAGGACCACGAGCGCCGCGAGGACCGTCGCGCGCAGGTCCTGCGTACGCCCATCTCCGAGTTCGAGCTGTCCGTGCGCTCGCGCAACTGCCTGTCGCGCATGGACATCACCACGCTCGGCGACCTGGTGCGCAAGTCCGAGGCCGAGCTGCTGGCCTACAAGAACTTCGGCGAGACCTCGCTGCAGGAGATCAAGGACATCCTGGCCCAGAAGGGCCTGCGCCTGGGCATGCTGCGCGGCGAGTCCGACGAGGCGCCGCTTCGCGAGGGCCCCTCGCGCGCCCAGGCCGAGGCCCAGCTCGACGCCCTCTTCGGCGGTGCCGACGAGGAGCCCGACGAGGACGACCCCAACGACATGTCGATCGACGCTCTCGAGCTCTCGATCCGCGCGCGTCGTTGCATGGACAACCTGGAGATCCGCACGATCGGCGATCTCCTGCGTCACTCGGAGAACGAGCTCTTGGCCTCGAAGAACTTCGGCCAGACCTCGCTCAACGAGATCCGCCGCAAGCTCGAGAGCCTCGGCTTCCAGCTGCGCCGCAAGTAGCGGACGGGCCACTCGGGAGCCAGGCACGCGACCCGCGCCGCAAGCGGCGCCGCCGCGAGCCGGGCACCCTCGCGCGCCTACATCCGGAGGGCTGCGCGCACCAGGGCGGCGACGTCGTCCGCGGCGTCGCCCTTGGCGCTCTGGGCCGCCTTGTCGACGCGACGGCGTGCTTCGTCCGGTGCATGCCCGAGTGCCTCGAGCGCGCGCACGGCTTGGGCCTGGGGCCCCTCGACCAGGGCCGCCCCGCCGGCCCCGGGGACCGAGCCGCGCTCCCCCCATGCGTCCTTCAGCTCGACGGCGATGCGCTCCGCGGTCTTGCGCCCCACGCCCTTGACCTTGGTCAGGGCCTTGATGTCGCCCTCGCGCACGACGCGGGCCAGCTCGCCGGGACCGAGGCCGCCCAGGATGGCCAGCGCCAGGACGGGACCGACGCCGGCGACGCGGAGCAGCGTGCGGAACGCCTCGCGCTCGTCGTCGGTGGCGAAGCCGAAGAGGCGCCACTCGTCCTCGCGAACGACCAAGTGCAGGAGCAGCTCGGCGTCCTGCCCGGTGCGCGGCAGCACCTCGAACGTGGAGAGCGGCACGAGCACGCGGTAGCCGATGCCCCCCGCCGTGACCACGACGAAAGCAGGCTCCTTGCGCGTCAGACGGCCGTGCAGGGACTCGTACACGGCGCGCAGTCTACGAACCGGCACTGACGTCCAGCACCGGCCGCCGAGGCGGCCCCGGTATCCTCCCCCCGTCCGCGACCCCGAGGTTTCCCATGTCCCAGCGCACCTACGTCAGCGACCTGCCCCAGGCGATCGGCCAGACCGTCCACGTGGCGGGCTGGGTCCGCTTCCGCCGCTCGGCCGGCACCAAGCTGCACTTCCTCGAGATCCGCGACGGAACCGGCGTGGTGCAGACGGTCGTGCGACGCGGCTCCGTGCCCGACGAGATGCTCGACGCCGCGTCCAAGGTGCCGCTGGAGAGCAGCGTGCTCGTGACGGGCACCATCAAGGAAGACGCGCGTCAGGCCGGCGGCGTCGAGCTGCAGGCGGACACCTTCGAGGTTGTCGCCGCGTGTCCCGAGGACTTCCCCATCGGGAAGAAGGAACACGGGACGGGCTTCCTGTTCGACCACCGCCATCTGTGGCTGCGCAGTGCCAAGCCCGCTGCCACGCTGCGCTTGCGGGCCCACATCGTCCGCGCCTGCCGTGACCACCTCGACGGCCTCGGCTTCGTCAACGTCGACGCGCCGATCTTCCAGTCGGCGGCCGCCGAGGGGACGGCCACGCTGTTCCCGGTCGAGTACTTCGACCAGAAGGTCTACCTGTCGCAGACCGGCCAGCTGCACATGGAGGCGGCGGCCCAGGCGCTCGGCAAGGTCTATTGCTTCGGCCCGACGTTCCGCGCGGAGAAGAGCAAGACGCGCCGCCACCTGACCGAGTTCTGGATGCTCGAGCCCGAGATGTCGTTCGCGCACCTGGACGACAGCATGGCGCTCATGGAGAGCCTGATCGGGCACGTGATCGACCACGTGCTCGAGCATTGCCAGGACGACCTCAAGATCCTGGAGCGGGACACGTCGGCCCTGGAACGGGCCCGCCCACCGTTCCCGCGCATCAGCTACGACGACGCCGTCGAGCGCCTCAAGGGCACGGATGCGGAGATCGCCTGGGGCGACGACTTCGGAGCGCCGCAGGAGAGCACGCTCTCGGCGGCCTACACCGGGCCGATCCTCGTGCACCGCTTCCCGGCCAAGATCAAGGCGTTCTACATGCGCCCCGACCCGGAGCGCCCCGAGCTGGCCCTGGGCTGCGACCTCATCGCTCCCGAGGGCTACGGCGAGATCATCGGCGGCGGTGAGCGCGCCAGCGACCTCGCCTACCTCGAGCACAAGATCGCGGAAGAGGGCCTGCCGCCCGAGGCGTACACGTGGTATCTGGACCTCAGGCGCTACGGGGGCGCGCCGACGGCGGGCTTCGGCATGGGCCTGGAGCGGGTCGTCGCGTGGCTCGGTGGCTTGGACCACGTCCGGGCCGCCGCGGCCTTCCCGCGAACCATGTCGCGCACGTGGCCGTAGAAGGGGAGGTCGCCGCAGGCGGTCCTCGCCTCCCGCGTCAGGAGCACCCCGAGTCCCGATGAACCTGAGCGTCGCCCCCCTTCCGCCTCCCGAAGCCACGCGCCTGCTGCGTGCCTTGGAGGACGCGGTCGGTGGCACGGTGCTCGGCCAGGCCGAGGTCATCCGCGAAGTGCTCTGCTGCGTGGCCGGCGGCGGACACGCGCTGCTCGAGGGTCCCCCGGGCGTCGGCAAGACACTCCTCGTCCGCGCGCTTTCCCACGCGGCGGGCCTGGAGCTGTCGCGCATCCAGTTCACGCCCGACCTCCTACCGGCGGACGTCACGGGCACCGATGTGCTGCTGGAAGGACCGGAGGGTCGCACGTTCCGCTTCCAGCCCGGCCCGCTCTTCGGTCAGCTGGTGCTTGCCGACGAGGTCAACCGCGCCACGCCGCGCACCCAGTCCGCGCTCATCGAGGCCATGGCCGAGGGCACGGTCAGCGTGGGTGGCACGGGACACGCGCTACCGCGGCCGTTCACCGTGCTGGCCACGCAGAACCCCATCGAGCACGAGGGCACGTTCCCGTTGCCCGAGGCCCAGCTCGATCGCTTCCTGCTCAAGATCGAGATCCGCTCGCCGGACGAGGCCGATCTCGTGCGCATCCTCTCGCGCACCGACCGCGAGCGTCCCGAGCTGCCGGCACCCGTCACGGATGCCGCCGGCGTGCGTGGGCTCATCGCGACGGCGCGTGGCGTTCCGATCCCCGATCCGCTGCTGCGCCAGATCGCCCGCGTCGTGCGCGCCACCGACCCGACCTACGGAACGTCGGCCGCGCGGCGCAGCCTGCGCATGGGCGCCAGCCCGCGCGGCGGCGAGGCCATGTGTCGCGTGGCGCGCGTGCGCGCGCTGCTCGAGGGCCGCGCGCATGTGGTGGCCGAGGACTTGGCGTGGGCGCTGCGCCCGACCCTGCGCCACCGCCTGCTGCCGTCCTTCGAGGCAGAGGCGCGCGGCCTGGTGGGCGACGCGTTGGTCGCCGACGTGCTCCACGACCTGCCGGAGCTGCCGCCGGAAGTCGAGCGCGTGCTGGAAGCCATCGAGGGCTAGAGTCCGTCCTTCGCGGGCGCTCGATGCTTGCTCGACGCGGCAGCCCAAAACGACAAGCGGGGACGCCTTTCGGCGTCCCCGCAGGTGTCGGATGACCAGACCGGCAGCTACTGACTGCCCTGGCTACCCACGAAGCGCACGCCGGGGATCTTGATGAACCCGTTGGTGAGCGGACGCGTGCCGTTCAGGGCATTGATCTGGGTGATCTGGTTCGAGCCTCGCGCACAGACGTACAGCGACAGCGACGGGTCCGTCGAGCCGTCGATGAACGGCAGGATGCCGACGAGCGTCGTGAAGTACTGCCACATGTTCACGCCCTGGTAGTTGCACGTGCCGTTGGTGGGCACGTTCGGGTCGTTGAACGAGTAGCCGGACCACGAAGCGCGGTGGCAGATCGAGTTCGGGTTGTTGCCGACGTTGTTGAAGCGGGCGACCACGCGCGGCAGGTTGATCTGCCCCGGCTCGAGACCGAGGGCCGTCACGCTGTTCCGCGTGGAGCCGGACTCCGCCACGTAGAAGTAGACGTCCAGCTGGGTCGGGATCACGAGCTGGTCCAAGCCATCCGGAGCGTCCAGACCACCAGGCTCGTTCGTCTTGCCCACGATCGCATCGGGCTGACCCGGCGTCTGCACGCCCGAGCCACAAGCCGGACCGGAGGCGTAGTACGACACCGCGCCCTCGCCGGGCAAGCCGCCCTGCGAGATGGCCGCGAACATCAGCGATCCACCCTGGCAGGGGCCGAAGCTGATGTCGTTCGGGGCGGCCGACGGCCCAAGGCCGAACGTCTTCAGCGGCGTCTCCGAGTTGAGCGTGATCGTGCTCACGGAGCCGTCCGCGAAGTCCGCCCACATGATGAGCGGGGTCGTCGGACCCGGGACGTTGAAGTCGCGGTTCCAGGTGGCGTGAGCCGACGACGTGCGGTCACGCGACGGCGAGGAGATCGCGATCGCGCGAGGCTGGTTGCCGGTCGCCTGCACCTTCGTGATGAAGATGGGCTGCGTCAGGAACTGCTGGCCCGGCGCCACACCGCTCAGGCTGAACGCCGTGAACGTGTTGGCCGCCGTGTTCGTGGCCACCAAGATGTCCGTGCTGTTGTTGGCCGCGGCCACGCCGATGCCGCCCGGGCTGGGCGTGTTGATCAACGCCACCGGGATGCTGTTGCGCGTGTTGATGACCGCGATCTGGCCGCTCTCGACCGACTGCACGTAGACGTACGTGTGGCACGTCGCGGTGAAGCCGTTGCGCGGGTCGACGATCAGCTCGAGCGGGTCGAAGCCCGGCACGTTGACGTCGGTCGCGATGCTGTCGGTGAACTCCGGCAACACGTTCGGCGGGATGCCCAGCGGGAACGTCGCGTTGCCCAGCGCCTGATCGGCGATGGCCTTGTGGTTGATGATGTCGATGGCACCCACGCGGTCCGAAGCCGACCACCAGATCGAGTACTCGGGGATGGGGTTGGCGGGCAGGTTCGGCGGAGCAATCGTGGTGAACTTGAACACGTAGTTCAGTTCCATGTAGTTGCCCGAGAGGTCCTGCAGCGGCGCGTTGTTGTCCGGGGTGCCCGGGTTGGACGCCATGCTGGCTTCGTCCGTCCAGAGACCGAGCACGGTCATCTGGATATCGGTACCGAACGGGAAGCCACCGGTCAGCGCATCCGGCCGCCAGATGACCTCGTGGCCGTTGGAGGGCAGGGTCGCCTGGTCTTCCTGGCTCTTCAGCTTGGGGTAGCCGGGAGAGGGGGCAAGGATCGTCTGCGCCAACGAACCGGCGTCGAGCACCGAGAAGTTGGTGGCCGTGACGCTCGTAGCGGACATGCCTTCGCTGAAGCGGATGATCACGTCGGGCGAGGTGGGTCCGAAGATGTTGATGGTGACGTCGGCGATCGAGTCGCTGGGGACGCCGGGCGGCAGGGCCGGGGGCGGGGTACCCGCACCCACGCCGATCGCGCCGTCGATGGGCTTCGTGGTGACGACGCGCGGAGGAAGCGTGTCGGTGTCACCCACGGTGAAGCTGTGGTAGACGGGCGCGTCCGCCAGGCGGCGGCCATCGGTGTTGCGCACGTTGTCCAGCACGCCGATCGTGTACTGACCCTGTGGCATGTTCGTGATGAAGCCGCCGCTGCCATCCGGCGCCGAGTACGGCGGCAACGGCTGGCAGATGATGCGATCGGGCTGCACCTCGACGTCGATCGGGATCAGGTAGTTGCCGAAGCCCGGCACTTCCTGCGTGATCTGGATCGCGGCGGGGTCGACCTCACCGAGCGCGGGGTTGCCGCCGATGAAGACGGACCGCGCGTCCAAGCTGGTCTCGGGCTGGAAGAAGATCACGATCTTCCCGGGATAGTTCGGGTCGGTCGTGGCCGTCAGCGAGCTGTTGGTGAACGTGGGGTTCTGCAACAAGCTGCCGAAGTCGATGGGCGACATGAACGGCGAGAAGTTCTTGACGACGGGGTCCGGGACCTTGCCGCCGCCGCTTCCGCCGCCACCACAGCCCGGTGTCAGGGCGAGAAGACCGACAAGAAGGGGCAGGACGAGATTCGCCCCCATGGAGCGCGTACGCGACGCGCCCGACCAAGTGCCTCGAAGCATGGAACCGCTCCTCTCGCGACCGCTCCCCCCGAACGACCTCGAGCCCCCAGGGGTCAGTCCCCCGGTGGGCGTCGTGGCGGCTCGGGCTGTCCCCCCTTGGCGGGCGGGACGGATCCCCTCCCCGGGACGGGGCGCGGCGCTGGCGTTATAGGAAGGCTTGACCGCCCCCGCAAGGATGCGAGCGGATCCCGGAACTCCGGGCGTAAGGCCCTGGTCCGGTGCGGCGGTCGACGAAGCCATGCCTGCGGGGGGCACGCACCCGGGGGACTGCCCCTGGCGCGGGTTCGTGGTCAGCTCGCGGGGGCCCTCGGAACCGACGACGCGCCACACCGGGGAGGCCCCGGAGGCGAGCGGGACGCGCGACGCGTCGGCAGGACGAGGGATGCGGGGCGAGCGACCAAGAACCATGGCGCCTGGTGGAGCGCAAGCACCATGCCGCGACGGATTTCCTGAACAGAATCATAACTACTTGAAAATATTGCACTTACGAAGGTGCCTCGTTGCCGGACGCGCCGCGGAGGGGCGCGCCGTGCGGATCTGCACGAGACCCTCGGCGGCATCGACGACCTGGGCCGGCCGTCCCGGGCCCCCCGGCCCGAGAGGGCGCCCGCGCTCCGAGGCCGCTGCTGCCGTACCCTCCCCGGCATGCTCGACCGCCCCACCCAACCACGCCTGCTCAGGACGCTCGGCGCCCGCTTGGCCCCTGCGCTCCTCGGCCTCGCCCTCTGGGCTGACGTGCCCGTCGCCCTGGGGGCCCCGGAAGGCGAGGCCCCCGCGGACGCCGTCGTTCTGCGCGGCGGCGAACGCCTGGCCTGCCGCGTCGTCGAGGAGCGCGCGGGCTTCGTCACGATCGAGCTCCATGGGCGGACCTACCGCCTGGAGCGGGCTCGCTTGGAAGGGGTGGAACGGCAGGGGCGCCCGGCCGTGGATCCCGAGCTGGTCGAGGCCGCCGTCCGCTGGGCCCGAGAGGCCGATTCCCCGCACCCCGGGATCCGGCGCGGCGCCCGCGCGGCCCTCGAGGCTCTCACGACCTCCGACACCCCCGCCCTGGTGGCTGCGCGCGAACAGCTCGGCGAGGCCCCCATGCCCGCGCTGGACGACATCCTGGCCACCCTGCGTGCACGCGAGCAGCGGGATGGAGAGAACGAGTGGGTGGCAAGGGGGCTTGGCGCCATCGGCTTGGACGCCGAGCGAGCCCCGGTGGTGGCCCGTATCGCCCGCGACTTCATCTTCCGCCTTGCACGCGGAGGAAGCGAGAGTGGGGCGCTGGCGGAGCTGCGGCAGCGGCTGGCCCCCCATCTGGACCAGGATGACCTCGAGGCGCTCGTGGCAGCCCTCATGGCGCAGCCGCCGCCGCGCTGACGAGCAGCGCCCGGAGCTACCCGGCCCCCCATCCCCCCGCCCGGCGACGTGCGGCCCCGAACGTGGAACCGCGTGCGTCAACGGCTACGCTCTCGCCCATGCGCGCCGACGTCTATCCCAGCGAAGACACCACCACCCTCTACCTGCGGTTCGAGATCGTGCCGGAGGGTCGTGAGCCCGCGCGCCTCGAGCGTCTGGCGGGCCCGCTCATCCTCGCCATCGCTGCGAAGGACTACGTGGACGCGGGCGGCAAGCTGGTCGGCGACACCGTCGTCGAGGTGCCGATCTTCCCGCACGCGGGCAAGCGCAACTTCGGCCAAGCACGCTTCACGCGCCACGAGTCGCGCCGTGCGTTCCAAGAGCTGCTGCAGGACGCGGTCATCGGACCGGTGACGACCTTCATCTACGAGGGCGACCTCGAGCACGTGCCCGTGGAAGGCCACACCATCCGTGTCGGCGAGGGTGCTTCGACGCCCGCGTGATCTAGGAGCGAGCGCGCAGCACGCGCAAGCCGATCATCAGCAGCAGCAGCACCTGCACGCCGCACGACACGAGGATCGCCGTGCCGAGGAGGCGTCGCCGGGCCCGCGCTTCGTCCCGTTCGCGGGCTGCGTGCCAGAGGGCTTCCTGGTCGCGCCACGTGGCGAAGGTGGGTGACTCCGCGGAGGGGGCCGTCCCGGGATTCTTCGCCCCGTCCAGGCGGTCCGCGCCGTGTTCCTTCTCCAAGGCCTGGACCCGCTCGCCGGCGGCGCCGACGAGAGCCTGGAACAGGGCGGCATGGATGCCCACGAGCAGCAGCATCAGCCCGCCCACCTTGAGCAGGCGCCGGTTGCGCACGCTCGAGCTGCTCCCCGGTCCCCGGTCTCCTTGGTTGGCCACGCCTGCGGAGTCTCTCAGGCGTCGAGGCGTGCGAGAAGCGTCTCGAGGATCTCCTCGGGGTCAGGGAAGTCGCCGGTCGCCAGCTTCGAGTAGATGAGCTCGTCGTCCACGGTGACCTCGAAGCAGCCGCCGCCGGCGGGCACCAGCTCCAGCGCCTGGGCGCGCTGCTTGAGCTCCTCGAGCAGGAGGGCCGCCAGACCGACGGCCTTGGGCTCGTAGTTTCAGACCGAGCAGTACTGGATGCGGATACGCATGGGCGGCCTCCGCGCCCAGTGTGCCCTGCCCCCCGCCATCGGTCGCTTCGGGGCACGGCGCCGCCGGCATCGTTCGCCCCCATGCTTCGGGGGGGCGATCATGCGGGCGTGGAGCCTGCACCCTCATCGGATCCCGTCGACACGCCGCCGCCGGCACGCGTCGCCCTGCGCGCCGTCATCAGCCTCGTGCTGATCGCCAGCCTGCTCGGGGGCGGCGCCTTTGCCGCCAAGAAGCTGGCCGGCATGCGCAAGGCGCCCGCGAAGGCGCAAGTCACGCGGCCACCGCTTCTCGTGCGCGGCATGCACGTCCACCGTGCAGACGTCACGCGGACCGTCGTCGCCTACGGTACGGCGCGCGCCCCGCGCTCGTTTCACGTCACGGCCGACGTCGGCGGTCGCGTCGTGGACCGGCGCCTGCCGTTGGAGCCGGGTGACGCCATCGAAGCGACGCTCACCGCCGAAGGCAAGCCGCTCCTCCCCGTGCTCGTGACGCTCGACGCCCGCGACGCCGAGGACCGCCTCGCGCGCGCCAAGGCGGACGTTGCAAGCGTGAAGGCGGAGGACGTTCGTCTGGCCACGGTGGCCGCCGGTCTCGACCGCCGCATCGCCTTGGCCCAGGAGGACCTGGCGGCGGCCGAGCGTGAGCGCGACCGCATCGCGGGCCTCGTGCCGCGCACGCTCACGCCCAGCGACCTGGACCGCGAGCAGGTCCAGGTCCAAGCGCGCGCCGCGGCGCTGGAGGCCCTGAAGGCGCAACGCGATGAGAACGACCGGGCGCGTGAGGCGCTCGAACACAAGGCCACCGCGGGTGCGCGCACCGTGGACCTCGAGCAGCGCGCGGTGGACCGCGCCATCGTGCGCGCACCGAGCGCAGGTCGCGTGGTCGCGCGCGAGGTCGAGGTCGGCGATGTCGTCTCGCCCGGCCAAGCGCTGGTCGACATCGTCGACCTGTCCGTCATCGAGATCCCGCTCGCCGTGCCGGCCTCGTTGGCGGCTGGCGTGCGCGACGGCGCCACGGCCCGCCTGACGTGGATCGACGGTGGCGCGGCGACGGGCCGCGTGGCGCGCCGTGCGCCGCTGGTGGACGCCGCCACCCGTACACGGGTCCTCTACGTGGAGCTCGAGGGAACGCCGACGGCTTCGCCGCTGGCGCCGGGAACCCACGTGCGTGCCGAGCTGGACGGCCCCACCGCCGAGGGCGTGATCGCCGTGCCCCGCGAGGCCTTCCTCGAGGGACGCCTCGCCGTCGCACGGCCGGACGGGACCTTCCACGACCAGCCCACGTGGCGCATCGAAGCCCACGAGGTGGACGCCGAGCATCGTCTGGAAGGCGCGAGCCTCGTTCGCCACGGCCTGGAGGACGGCGACGTCGTGGTGCTCACGAACCTCGAGAGCCTCGACACGGGCAGCCTCGTGCGCATCGCCCTGCAGGACGAAGCGGACGGCGAGCTCGACCCGGCCGAGGACGCCGGCGCGACGCCCACGGGCTCCGCACCCGACCGATGAACCTGCCGCGCTTCTCGGTCCGCAACCCGGTCACGATCAACTTGGTCATGATCGCGGTGCTCGTCGGCGGCGTCGTCGCCGTCACGCGCCTCGTGCGCGAGTTCTTCCCGGCCATGGAAGCCGAGCAGGCCGTGATCACGGTCCTGTGGCCCGGCGCGACGCCGGAGGAGATCGAGCGCGGCGTGACCCGGCGCATCGAGCGCGAGATCGAAGACGTGGAAGACGTCGACGAGGTCCGGGCTCGCGTCTTCGAAGGCGTCACGCTGATCCAGGTCGAGATGGAGGAGGGCGCGGACCGCGACCGCGTCCTGGAAGCGCTGCGCGCCGAGCTCGACAAGGTGAAGCCCGACCTGCCGGACGGCGCCGAAGAACCGGAGCTGGCCGAGGCCCGCCCGTTCATCCCGGCAATCGCCGTCGTGGTGCACGGGACGACCGACGAGCGCCGCTTGCGCGAGGTGGTCGACGACATCCGCGACGACCTCCTCGACTTGCCCGACGTGACCGAGCTGCTCGTGACGGGCATCCGCGACCGCGAGCACCACGTCGAGGTCCGACCGGACGACCTGGAGCGCTACGGGCTGACCATCGCCGACGTGGCCGCCGCCATCGGCGCCACCAACCGCGACGTACCCGGTGGCCTGCTCGAGGGCAGCAACTCGACGGTGCGCGTGCGGACGCTGGGCGAGTCCCAGCGCGCCGAAGCCCTGGAGAGCATCGTCGTACGCCCCGCTCGCGACGGTGCCGTCGTTCGCGTCGCGGACGTAGCCGACGTTCGCGAGTCGTTCGAGGACCGCATCGAAAAGGGCCGCTTCGAAGGTCATCGCGCGGCTGCGATCTACGTGTTCAAGACCCCCGAGCAGGACGCGATCGCCATTGCGGAGCAGGTCCGCGCCTACGTCGCCAAGGACCCCGAACGTCTCGGTGGCGCCGTGCAGCTGGCGGTCACGACCGACCTCAGCCGCATCATCGAAGACCGCATCGACTTGATGCAGCGCAACGCCCTCGCCGGTCTCACGTTGGTGCTCTTGACCCTGGCGCTGTTTCTCGAGCTACGCGTCGCCTTGTGGGTCGCAGTCGGTCTGGGCGTCGCGTTCGTGGGCACGTTCCTGCTCATGGCCCTCTTCGGCCAGACCATCAACCTGATGAGCCTGTTCGGCCTCATCATCGTGCTGGGCCTCTTGGTCGACGACGCCATCGTCGTGGGCGAGAACGTCTTCACGCGACAACGCGAGGGCGTGGAGCCGCACCGCGCTGCCATCGAAGGCGCCAACGAAGTCGCCATGCCCGTGGTGGCCGCGGTCACCACGACCGTCGTGGCCTTCCTCCCGTTG
This sequence comes from Planctomycetota bacterium, assembly GCA_020631815.1. GTDB lineage: Bacteria > Planctomycetota > PLA2 > PLA2 > JAEUHO01 > JACKGW01. The sequence goes on from JACKGW010000004.1 coordinate 90,455, forward strand.
GCGTTCATTCCGGGGCGCATCGGCACGTTCCTCGGCGTCCTGCCCATCGTCGTGATCTTCGCGCTCACGATGTCGTTGTTCGAGTCGCTCGTGATCCTGCCGAGCCACCTCGCGCACGTTCGCCCCCCCGCCACCAGCGGGCCGCGGGCGGTGATCGCCCGCTGGCTGGCGCCGCTGGCGCGCCTGGGCGCCATGCGCCACCGCTTGTTCGAAGGCGCGCTCCCACGGCTGCACGGGAAGCTCGTGTCGTTCCTCGTTCGCTGGCGGTACGTCACGATCGCCGCCGCGCTCGTCCTGCTCATGGTGGCGGGCGGCGTGGTGGCTGGCGGACTCGTCCCCTTCACGCTGCTCGGCAACAACGACGCCGAGACGGTCACCGTGAAGCTGGAGATGGCCGCGGGGACGCCCGAGGAGCGGACGTGGGACGTCCTGGGTCACCTCGAGGACGTGTTCCGCAACGAGCCCGAGGTCAAGAGCGTGCTGGCCGTGCAAGGCGCCTCGTTCAGCGACCGTGGCCGCGAGACGCCCTCCGATGCGGCAGTCGTCGGCCAGCTCACGATCGAGCTGCTCACGGGCGAGGAGCGCGACCGCAAGGGGCTTCGCTCGAGCACCAAGCTGGTGTCGGACCTGCGTCGACGCACGCAGGACCTGCCCGGCGTTCGCCTGCTCGAGTACTTGGCCCAGAGCGGCGGTCCGCGCGGCGCCGACATCGAGATCCGGCTCCGCGGCCGTGATCTCGACCTGCTGGAGAAGGCCACGCAGTACGTGCGCGAGGCCCTGGACACGTTCCAGGGCATCGAGGAAGCCAACGACGACCGCGAGCGCGGCAAGGTCGAGGCCCGCGTGCGGCTGCGCGAGGACGCCCGGCTGCTCGGGTTCACCACGACGAGCGTCGCGCAGGAGCTTCGACAGGCGCTGTTCGGCTTCGAAGTCCAGGACCTGCAGGTCGACGACGAGGAGATCACCGTTCGCGTGCTGCTGCCCGAGGCCCGTCGGCGAGCCGTGGCGGACCTGGCGCTGCTCCGCGTGACGGCGCCCGACGGCTCCCGTGTGCCCCTGTCCGAAGTCATCGACGTGAACACGGAGCGTGGGTTCGCCTCGATCCAGCGCGTGGACGGCCAGCGCACGCTCACGGTCGTGGCGCAGGTGGACACGACGTCGGGCGCCAACACGTCCGACATCACGCGCGAGCTCGAGAGCAGCTTCCTCGCGGAGCTGGGCCAGCGCTTCCCCGGCGTGACCTACTCGTTCGAGGGCCAGCGGCGCGAGACGGTGGAGTCGGTCGGCTCGCTGGCCTACCTGTTCCCGATCGCGTTGCTGCTCATCTTCTTCGTGATCGCCACGCTGTTCCGCTCGTACCTGCAGCCCATCGTGGTGATGAGCGTGATCCCGTTCGCCGTCGTCGGCGCCATTGCGGGCCACGGCATCCTGGGCTACGACGTGACGATCCTGTCCATGATCGGCATCGTGGCCTTGGCCGGCATCGTCGTGAACGACGGGCTCATCTTGGTCGACCTCGCCAACCGGCTGCGCCGGCAGGGCATGGACGCGACGCAAGCCGTCGTTGCCGCCAGCCAGGGCCGCCTGCGCGCGATCCTGCTGACCTCGATCACGACCTGCGTAGGCTTGGCTCCACTCATGCTGGAGACCAGCTTCCAGGCCAAGTTCCTGATTCCGATGGCGATCTCGATCGTGTTCGGCCTGGGCTTCGGCACGGCGCTCGTGCTGGCCTTGATGCCCTGCGTGTACATGGCCTTCGAAGACGCCCGCGCCGGCTTGCGCTGGCTCGTCTCCGGCCGCTGGCACCGCGAGCTGCCGCACGATCCCGCGGCGTTTGTCGAGTAGCGGGGCGCGGGGTCTGAACCCAATGGCAGGGACTTAAGGAGGCGCCCCTGCCAGGCGGCTTCGTTTGACGGGGTAGTTGGAGGCCTTGCGCTTGACCGCTCGTGGGTAGCTGCGTCCGGGGCGTGGTGGGACGACCACACGTGCGAGAGCCCACAGGAGCTGTTCGAAGCGGTCGACCAGGCGGTGGGTCGGGGCCCGCATCATGTCGGGCACGGCATCGCCGATGCGCGACAGGCAGTAGGTGAAGCTCAGTCGCTTGGGCGGCAGGGGCGCCGTGTCTGCCGTGGCGCGTGGTGCTGCCATGGCCATGAGGATTCGCACCAGGTTGTAGGCGATGAGGATGCCCCACAGTTCCTGGAGTACGCGCTCGGGGAGCATGCTGCGCACGGCCGTGGGTCGGGACGACGCGGTGATGCCCAGCAGGTGGCACTTGATCTCGTCGAAGCCGATTTCGGCTTCCCAGCGCTCTTTGTAGAGGTCGGCGAACCGTGCTGCCGGGATGGCCCGGGGATCGAGCAGGCTGGTGACGAGGACGTACTCCTCCTGGGACTCGTGGAGTTGGTAGCGGATGCGCCGCACGACCCAACCGGGCGGAAGCTCGGGCCGCTCACGGCGTCGCTTGCGATCGGCTCGGACGCGAACGAGATCATCTCCGGGGCCGAAGTTCTGGAGGACCTCGAACCGCGTGTTGGAGCGCACGCGCAACAGGAACTGGGCCCCGCGATCGAGGATGTCCTGCAGCAGGCCGAAGGCGTTGAATCCCCTGTCCATGACCACCAGGGAGCCGGGATCGATCTCGTGCAGCACATGGCCCGCGAGCGCGTACTCGCTATCGCGGTAGCCGCCGAAGCTGGCCGCGCGGGCCAAGCGCGTGCTGATGTCGAAGAGGATCACGGTGCGGAACTGGGGGTGGCTGGCGTGTCCCTGGATGGCGCCGGGACGATCGAAGAAGGCCATGTTCTCTGGCGTGTCGGGCGTTCGGCCCGTGGACCCATCCAAGGCCAGCGCTCGATGGCCGTGGAACAGGCGCGGTTGTGTCTGGCGCAACCACGTGTGGGCGCTTCGCTCGAAGAGGCGACGCAGCGGCTCGATGCCGACACGATCCCGGGCTCGGCTCAAGGCGGACGTGGACGGCACGTCGCCGCGCCAGAGTCCTCGATCGTGGGTGGCTTCGCGGACCCGACCGAGCAGGTTGACGTAGGAGTCGCGGCGGTAGAGGCCCATGAGGATCACGAGCGAAGCAACGAGCTGCGGCGGGAGAAGGCGGATGCGCAAGGCATCGCGACCACAAGCCCGGATGGCCTCGGCGATCCAGGAGGGCGGCAGGGCCGAGGAGAAGGCCTCGACGGCGAAGAGATCAGGCCGATCCTCAAGCGAGTCCCGGCATGATGCGATCCGAACCATGGCACCCCTGCTTCCTGCCGCGGCGGCGTTTGTGGTTACTCACCGCATCGGCTTGGATTCAGGGGTGCTTCTCTTTCCTGCCCTCAGGGCCTGCCGGCTCGCGGCCGACCCAAAGCAGCACGTAGCGCTGCCACATCGGGACGCCTAAGTCCCTGCCATTGGGTCTGAACCCGTGATGCGGTGCCGCGAAGCGGCGCCGCGGGCACGGGGTCTGACCCCAAGCGGGTAGCGGCCGCTGCCGTGGGCGCACTGCGGTATCAGACCCCGTGTCAGTGTCGCTTCGCTCCCAGACACGGGTTCAGACACCTCCGCGCGCGACCTACCCGAAGACGTGCGAGATCTGGTCCTGGGTGAAGCCCTCGGGCACGACGTCGTCGGACGCGTAGCGGTAGAGGGCGGCGACGTAGAAGCCCTGGAGGGCGGCGAAGAACACCGACAGGAAGCCGATGCCGAGCACCCCCACGACGACGCCGACCACGGGGTTCCAGGTGTAGAGCAGCGCGGCCACCAGCATGACAGGCAGCATGAGCAGGAAGCTCGCGAGGCCGAAGCCGACCTGCCCGGTGAGGGTCTCGCCCCACGTCTTCTTGAACAGCTGCACGGAGCGCTTCATGGAGCCCCCGATGCCCTGACGCTCGAGCACGAGAACGGGCACCACGAAGAACGTCGCCAGCGACCACGCGGCACCTGCGATGCCGGCGACGATCTTGCCGAGCAGCTCGCTCTTGTCCTGGATGGCTCGCAGGATCATGCCCACGGTCGCGGCCACGATGGCCCACATCACGATGGGCAGGAAGCGCTTGCTGGCGGCACCCAAGGCGCTGCCGACCGTGGGGTCACCCCCGCGCAGCCGCTCCGAGGCCCCGGCCACGAGCGCGGCCTGGAAGAAGAACGCCACCGTGTAGGTGATGACGTAGAGCACGAACGCCGTTACGACGCCGGCCGTGCCTTCGAGCCGCTCGACGTCGGCGCCCTCCTTGTGCAACCCCATGCCGAAGAAGAACGACGCCACGACGATGGCGATGGCAACGCCCGACAGGAGCGGCAAGACCATCAGCTCCTTGTCCTTGCGCAGCAGCGCGAAGGACTGCTTCATCATCGAGAACCCGCGACCGATGCGACCCATGGTGCCTCCTCGTCCGAGACCGTTCGCCTGATCGTACAGGCAGGCGCAGCGGGACCGATCCAGCCCGCAGCAGCGGCTCATGTGGCCCCGCCGGGAGTCGAACCCGGACGCCCTTGCGGGCAGGGGAGTTTAAGTCCCCCGCGTCTGCCGGTTCCGCCACGGGGCCGTGCGCAGGCGTGTCAGCCTACGGCGCGGCGCGAGCGCGGTCACGCCCGTGCGGCGGCTGCCTCGCGGGTCCGCAGGGCGTACACGGCGTACGTCTCCGGCACGTTGACGCTGGCAAAGCCCTCCTCGCGCAGCGCGTCGGCGAAGGCGAGCGCAGTCTCCTCCTCGCCGTGGACGAGGTGGACCTGCGACCCCCTGTCCTTGGCCGGGGCGAGGAAGGAGAGCAGCTCGCTACGGCCCGCGTGGGCGCTGTACGCGTTGATGCGCACGACGCGAGCCCGCACGTCGGTCCAGCGACCGAGCACGCGGACGGGGTTCTCCCCGTCGATCAGACGGCGGCCCAGCGTGCCGGGCGCGCACCAACCGACCATGATCACGGTCACGTCCCGGTCGGCGAGGCCGTGCAGGAAGTGGTGCACGATGCGCCCGCCTTCCGCCATGCCACTGCCGGCGATGACGACGAACGGGCCCTTCTGGCCGTTGAGCGACTTGCTCTCCTCGCGGTTCTCCACGTAGCGCACGTTGGGCGCGTGGAAGGCGCGTCCGCCTTCGGCCAAGAAGCGCGTGGTCTCCGCGTCGTAGCACTCGGGGTGGTCGCGGTACACGTCGGTGGCCTTGTCGGCCAGCGGGCTGTCCACGTAGACGGGGAAGGGCGGCAGCACGCCATCGCGCCAGAGCTGGGCCATCGCGTAGACGATATTCTGCGTACGGCCGACGCTGAACGCGGGGATGAACACGCGGCCCTTCGTCTTCAGCATGCGCTCGAGCTCGACACGCAGGGCGTCTCCGGCCAGCTCGCTCGGCGGATGGTCGCGCGTGCCGTAGGTGCACTCGGAGAGCACGACGTCGGCGTCCGGCAGCGGCACCGGGTCCTTCAGGATGGGGTACATCTGCCGGCCGATGTCGCCGGTGAAGTAGATGGACGGGCCGTCCTCGATGGCCAGACGAACGCCCGCCGAGCCGATGATGTGGCCGGCGTCCTGGAACCGCGCCTCGACGCCGCGAAAGACCTCGAACTCCTCGTCGTAGCGATGCTCGACGAACTGGCCCATGGCCCGGACCACGTCCTCCTCGTCGAAGAGCGGGCGGACAAGGGCCTCGCCCCGGCGCCGACGCTTGTTGAGGTACTCCGCGTCGGAGGCCGACAGGCGCGCGACGTCGCGCAGCATGGCCTCGCACAGCTCGCGGGTGGGCGAGGTGGCGTGGATGGGGCCCCGGAACCCGCCGCGCACCAGCGCGGGAATCGCCCCGCTGTGGTCGATGTGGGCGTGCGAGAGGACCACGACGTCCGGGCGCATGGGCAGGTTGCGGTTGCGCTCGAAGGACTCGCGGCGCGGGCCCTGGAAGAGGCCGCAGTCAAGGAGGAGGCTCCGGCCGTCCACGCGGACGAAGTGGCGGCTGCCGGTCACGGTCCGGCTGGCTCCGAAGCTCTGCAGGGTCACCTCGGCCACGGGCGGTCCTCCGAAGGGTCGTCGGCGGGCGACCCTACCTCGGGACGAGGGCGGCTCGCACGCCTTTGCCTGCGGTTCGGCCCGACCCCGTCTACCCTCCCGTGCACATGCGCTCTACCCACGGCGAACGCGCGGTCGGCATCTTCTTGCTCGTGGCCGCCATTGGCTTGCCCATCTGGCACGCGCTCTACGACGGCGTGTACGGCAACCCCGTCATGGAGCTGCCCCACGGCGTGGCGCGACCGCCGCACGTGGCGCTCGTGACGCAGGACGCAGCCACCATCGCGTGGACCACGTCCGTCGCGGCGCGGGGCGGCGTGGAGTTCGCCGCCGTCGGCGAACCGTGGACGCGCGTGACGCCCGACACGATCGCCCGCAACCATGAAGTGCGTCTCCAGGCGCTGAGCCCGGCGACGCGCTACCAGTACCGCCTGCTCGTGGACGGGCATCCGCGCGGGCCGTCCCACTCGTTCCTGACCGCCCCTGGCCCCGACGCAACGATCCGCGTCGTGCTCGTGGGCGACACGGGCTCCGGATCGCCGCGTCAGCGCGCCGTGATCGAGCGCATCCACCAGCTGCAGCCGGACCTCGTCCTGCACACGGGGGACCTGGCGTACCCGTCGGGCACGCCGGCCGAGGTGTACAGCCGCTTCGTCGTTCCCTTCGCGGACCTCCGCGACCACGTGCCGCTGCTCGCGACGCTCGGCAACCACGACGTCAAGACCCAGGGCGGCAAGCCGATCCTCGACGCCATCGTCTTGCCCGAGAACCGCGAGACGGGTGACGAGACCTTCTACCGCTGGCAGCACGGGCCGCTGGAAGTGATCTGCGTGGACACGGAAGCGTCGATGGCGCCCGGCAGTCCCCAGCGTCACTGGCTCGAGCAGACGCTCGACGAGGCGCCCGCGGCGTGGCGTCTCGTGTTCGGGCATCGCGCGATCTACGCGGGCTCGCGCAGCCATGGGGACCCGGCACTGCGCGAGAACCTCGTGCCGCTGCTCGAGCGCGCGGGCGTCCCGATCTACGCCAGCGGTCACGACCACGTCTACATGCGCACGTTCCCGCTTCACGACGGCTCACCCGTCGACCAGGACCAAGAGCCGAGCTATCGCGAGCCGACCGCCCCTGTCTACGTGGTGACCGGCGGTGGCGGCAAGTCGCTCTACGAGATCGAGGACGTCCCCCACAACGCGGCCTCGGCCCGTCGCGACCACGTGGTGCTGCTGGTGATCACGGCCACGCGCATCGATGCGACCGCCTTCGCCGTGAATGGCGACGTCCTCGACCACTTCACCCTGGAACGCGAGCCGTCCTGACGCCACGCGTCAGCGACCCCGGCTGTGTCAGAACCCTTGCCGGGCGGGGCGAGGCGCACGCACGTCGTCACGTGTACGCACATCACCACCCGCGCGTGTAGCGCATCCAGCGGAACCAGGGGTTCCAACCGCTGCCGTCGCGTTCCTTGAGCGTGGGCCAGCCGCGCTCGTCGAGACAGCGCACGATGCCGCGCGCGTCGACGAACAGGTAGACGGGCGAACGCCCCCAGCCCTCTTCGCTCTCGCTCGCCCCCGGCCGCTCGGCATGCTCGAACACGGCCGAGCGGTCTGCGCCCGCACCGGCCTCGAGGGCCGCGGCCACCGCTGCGCGAGCGGCGTCCGGCCACACCGAAGGCACGACGACCACGAGGTCGGCCTCGTGGTGCAGCCCGTCGATCTCGCCCACGATCCGCTTGGCCAGCGCGGTCAGCTCCTTGGCCTCGAGCGCCAGGAACTCCTTGCCCTCGCCGTGCGCGCCCTGGGGCAGCCACACCACGACGCGCCCATGCGCCCCGATCGGAAGCCCTTCGAGCACCCGTCCCAACGCCCAATGCCCCATGGCCAGGCGCGGACGCAACAGCGACGGTGTGGCCTCGAGCCTGGCGTCCGGGGTGGGCGGGCCGACCAGGTCCTCGAGCGTGGCGGACTCGATACGGATCGCACCCGTTCGCACCGCGAAGCCGATGTGGCCGTCGACGGGGCGACCCTCGGCGTCGGCCAGTCGCGCGGCCTCGACCCCATCGACCCAGCAGGTCACGTGCGAACGCCGGACGTCCACGACGACGTCGCAGCGGTTGCGCTCTGCGAACGAGACCATGCCGTCGGCGGACCACCCCCCCAGCACGTAGTCGTAGGGCCGGAGCGTCGTCACCGACCACGAGGCACGCTTGATCAGCACCTCGCGCATGGGCGGCAACCCTTCGCGCGGCGGCTCGCCGCCGCTGAAGCGGATTTGGGTGTTGCGGTCGTAGCGCTCGTGCCCCACGACGATGGCACCCTCGACGTGCGGCGTGAGGAAGTGCAGACGCAGACGGAGCCGCACATCGGCCCGCGCCGTGCGGTTGCTGCGCACGAACACGTCGGCCCACGGTGCGTCGCGCTGCAGCCCCGCCGTGACCGCTTCCTTGCGGCCCACCACCAGGTCGCCCTCCGGCGTCACCATCCAGCGGTCGGAGACCGTGTCCTCGCCGAAGCCGACCAGCGGCGCGCTCGTCCAGCCCTCTGCGTCCAGCCGCGTGGGCAAGCCGGCGGCAGCGGGCACGTCCAGGTCCAGGGGGGCGACGCCTACCCAGGCGCCGACTCGATCGTGCAGCCGCACGAAGCGGGACGCAGCCTGGGGGGCGCCCTGGCTGTCGCGCAGCACGGCGGCGTCGGCGACTTGGCGCAGGAACCCCGTGACCAGCGGACGCCCGAGTGCGGTGCCGTCGATGCGCGCGACGACCTCCGGGTCGGCCACGCCCGCATGGCGCTGACGCTCGAGGCGTACGTACGCTGCTCCAGCCGCTTCGCGCTCGTCCACGAGCAGCCGCAGCAGCAGGTCGAGGTCCTCGCCCACGATCTCGTCCCAGGCCAAGCCCCACGCCAGGAGGGCGATGGCCACCTTGGCCTCGCCCAGGTCGGCCAGGGCCCGCGCGGCTTCGACGAGGTGGTCCTGCCCGAAGCGCGGTTCCTCGCGCTGGCGTGTGCGCGGTAGGGCAGGCGTGTCGAGGAAGCGACCCTCGCGGCGCGTGTCGTTGACGAGCCGGTAGCGCGCCTTCCACGGCGGCGGGGGATCCTCGTGGAACCCGTCGATGAACGCACCGAAGGCGGTGCACATCTCCTCGAAGTCCGCGGGCCTGCCGTCCTTGCCGTCGCAGAAGCGCGCCGTGAAGTCGGCGACCGGATCGCGCGAGCCCCCGCCGAACGACGCCATCCAGTCGTCGAGCGGCTCGCGGAACATCCCGGGCTGGCCCGGCGGCCATGTGGAGAGGTAGACCCACAGCGCGTGCCCTGCGGTGTAGTTGTCGCGGTAGTCCTCGAGCTTGCCGTTGACGAGGCGCGACAGCCACCACGCCGTGCGGTAGTGCCCCCCCGTCGCGTGAAGGCGGTCGCCATCGGCGTAGAGCGGATCGAGGTCCGGTGTGTCGAGCTGTTCGAAGGCGCCCTCGGCGTAGACCGCGCGACCCTCGCTCATCCAGGCCGGCTGCCCCGCATGGAAGACCCCGTCAAAGCGGTGCGTCAGCTCGTGGGCGAGCGTGCGCACGAGGCCCACGGGGGACTCCAGCGCCACGTGGATGCGCGTGATCGAGCCCTGCTGGAAGCCCTTGGCCCACCAGAAGGGAGCGTCCTCGCGCTCGAGCTCGGCCCACGACGACACGATGCGGATGAGCCCGCGCTTGTTCTCGAACGGGTCGCTGCCAAACCACCGGGCAAGACGCGCGTGGATGACCTCGGCCTGCTCCGTGGCCGCCAGCAACACGCCGTGCCCCGAGGCGGTGACGATCTCGTACCGGCCCGTGGGCGTGATGCTGCGTCCAGGCGTCGCGAAGTCGGCGTGGGCCTTGTTGAACGCGTCGATGGCATCGGCGTCCATCGCCTTGAGCGCCTCGAGCGTGAGCGGCTCCATCTGCGCTTCCGCAAGCTCCTGCTCGGCCTCGTGCACGAGCCGCTCGCCCAAGCGCCGCCAGACGTCGCCGCCCTTGTCGGGGCCATCGGGCAGCTTGAAGCGCGCCTGGGCGGCAAGCCCGAGCAGCGCACGGCCCAGCCGGAAGCGCATGCGCGCCTGTTCGGGCCGGCTGCCGCGCCCTGCGGCTTTCGTGATTGCGTCCACGAGCGAGGGCGCCGACTCCGCGACCTTGGCCCGCGCCTTCGCGCGGGCGTCGCGATGCTCGGCCTGGAGCGCCACCGCGCCCTCGAGCAGGTCGTCGAGCAGGAGGTCGTAGGCCCGGGCCACAAGCAGAGCGGCAGGCCCGCGCAGGCTGCCCATCGCCTTGACGACGTCCGCGGCAGCTCGCGCCCGTGCCTTCTCCACCTCGCGACGCGCACCGTCGTCGCAACCCGACAGTGCCTTGACCTCCTTCGTGAGGTCGATGCGCCCCGCCTTGTCGGCCACCGCGGTGGCCCAGCGGTCCCACGCGAGCACGAGCTCGTCGGGGGCATCCGCCGAAGCGCGAACGCAGTCCAGGAGGACGCTCGGCGCGCAGGGGTAGTCGCGAAGCACCTCGGCCAGGTGCTTGCGGGCCTCTTCGGGATGGCCCGCTGCGAGCGCCTCGCGCGCCGCCTTGCGCGCGGGATGGTCCGCAGCGGGATCGGCGGGCCCCGGCGGCGCGGCAGCCACGGGGACGACGAGCCACGCAAGCAGGGCAGTCGCGCCCAAGGCGCGAACGAACCGTCTCCCGCTGCGACGCTGCACGAGGTGCCCCTCCCCGCCTTCCTTGGCCCGGCGTCAGGGTACCCGGGAGCAGGGCGCGGCCCCGTCAGTCCGCGTACGAGCTGCTGGCCCAGGCCTCGGCCACCCATTGGTGGCGTCCGTCCCCCACCACCTCCACGGCGTCGATCTCGTTCCAGCCGCTCACGCTGTCCGTGTCGAGCAGCAGGCGCAGTCGGGTCACGGCCGTGCCGGCGTCCCGGATCGACGGCTCGAACCAGCGTGGGGCCGGCCCCGGCTCGGCGGTCCCGGCCCAGATCGAGGCCCAGCCGCCGCGTCCGTCGGGCACCTGCACGGCGGTCACGGCCCCGGGGTTGAACGTCTCGTGGATGCGCACGGTCTGGGGGCGCACGGCGTGCGCGAACGTGAGGACCAGCTCCACCACGCCCATGTCGGGTCGCTTGCTGGCCCACGCCGAGCGGTGGTCCCCGTCGAGTGCCGTGTCCGGCGGGCCGACGAGCTGCACCGCGGCCCACGCAGGGCCCTGCTGCGCTGCGAGCGCCGCCATCAGTCGCGCCTGCGCCCCGCGGTCCATCAGCCCGTCCTGGAAGAGCGCGCGCGACGCCAGGGCTCGCGCGGCAGGCGTTCGCGTGGGGAAGTCGGCCAAGAGCGCCACCGCCAGCGCGCGCTCCTCCGACGAACCCTCGAGCCACGATCCCAGCTGCTCGATCACCTCGTCCGAGCCGCTTCGCACCCAAGCGCGCGCGGCCACCAGCTGCAGGTCGGACCCGTTGCCGCGGTCGAGCGCGAGCAGCCGGAGGATCTCGCCGTGCCTCTCCACGGCCGCCTCACCCAAGGCGGCCAGCGTGGAGGCGAGCAAGGTGGCATCCGCAGGCGCCGGGTCCATGAGATCCGAAGCGACCAGCGACGCGCGCGCGGGGTCGAGGGCGCGGAGCAGGTCCAGCGCCCGCGCTCGCTCCTCGGCGCTTCGCAGCTCGTCGACCACCCGCGCGCGCAGCGCTTCGATCGCGACGGCCCCCAGCTGGTGGAGGCGTTGGACGCGCTTGTTGAAGAACGTGACCGTCTCGGACTCGTCGAGTCGCTCGAGCACGAGCGTGTCGACGGTCTCGTCGACGAGCGTCTCCGCCTCATCGCGCGAGACGGGCGACGGCGAGCCGGGCGCGGGCCGCGGCCCGTCGGCCGCATCGCCGGATGCGGCCCCGACCAACCCGGGACCGCGCCGCAGGTCCTCGAGCTCGGCAACGAGAGCGGCCACGCGCGCCTCCAACGCGGCGCGCTCGGACGGCGTCGTCAGCTCGGGCGCACCGTGGGACGGCGCCTCCACGAGGCGCAGCAGGGCCATCAGGCCCACTCCCAGGGCGATTCCGGCCAGGAAGACCAGGACACTCCTCACGACGCACGAGGGTACGCGCAGCACCGGCCCCCCACCCCTGCATGATGTGGGACCCGCGGTGTCGGCCCGCGGCGGGGAGCCTCCATGCGCACACCGACCGTCGTCCTGCTGGCCTTCGTCTCCGTCTTCGGCTGCGCCGCCGGCCGTGGCACCCGCCGGGCGCCCCAGCCCCAGCCCGTCCACACCCTGCGTCAGCTGCAGGACGCCGTGCGCACGGGCAACCGTCGCAGCGAGTGGTCGGTGCTCAGCCCCGGCTTCAAGGCGCGCCTCAACCAGCGCATGGGTCGCACCATCGACCTCGCCGACTACACGCACTTCCGCCTCGTCCAGCAGCGCAACCCCCGGGTGCGGGAAGCCGAGAAGTACCTACAGGGCGCGAGCATCAGCGGCGTGCGCATGACGGGCCAGGGCCGTGCCCGCGTCACCATCTGGTTCGGCGGCCCGCTGTTCTTCGGCCGCGCGGTCAACGTGCAGATGATCTACCTCTCGCGGTGGGAGCTCTACCTCACCGACGAGCGTGACCCCTACTGGGGCTTCCACGGCGACAACGCCATCACGGCGCAGCCCGACGGCGAAGGCGGCTACAACATCGTCACGCGCGACCCGCAGGGCCAGGTCACGTGGCAGGAGCACATCGAGGCCAAGCGCGTGCGCGCGTTCCAGACGCGCACCGCTTGGTACTTCGATCACCTCGGCGAGCTCGAGTCCTACTTCGGCTGACCCGCTTCCTGGAAGCTCGCCGAGCTGCCCGCAGCACGGAGGTGTGCCTTCCTGACGACAGCCGGAACGCCGAGCGAATCAGTTGTACTTCGCTCTCCGGCGGCTGTTCTTGAAGGGCGCGCCACGAGTTCGTAGCGTCGCTTCCCGGGTACACGCGATGTGCCCCGGGAGGTCCAAGATGAAGCTCGTGTTCACCGCCCTGGCGACGCTCGCCTTGTTCGTTGCGTGGAACGCCGTCCACGCCGGCTCGACGTCCATGTGGGACATCGACTACGCGCGCATGGCGAAGAAGATCGAGATCCAGGTCGACAAGAACGGTGCGTACCGCGAGGTCGAGTTCCACCTCGATCCGTCGCAGGTGCCAGCCGCCGTACGCGACGCCATGATGAAGATGCACCCCAACGGCAAGCTCACCGGCGCCGAGGTCGAGACGGAAGACGGCATCGTCTACTTCGAGCTGACCAGCACGTCGGCCGAAGGCCTCGAGTCCGAGACCATGTTCCTTCCGGACGGCACGCTCCACTCCGAGGAGAACCAAGTGCCCGCCGACAAGGTGCCCGCCTCCGTCAAGGACGGCGTGATGGCCAAGTTCCCGGGCTGCACCATCAACGCCTACGAGGAGATCCGCAACGACGAGCGCCAGCTGGTCGAGTGGCACGTCAAGCTGGTTCGCGAGGGCCACCACGTGAAGGTGATGGTCGCGCTGAACGGCGCCGTGAAGGCCGCCGTCCTCGAGATCCCCGCCGAGATCGAGGTACCGATCCTCGTCCGCTGAGCTGGTAGGTGCTACGGCTGGCGCGCCTCGATGCGCCAGCCGTCGTCACCCACGAGGCCGACGGCGACGAGGCGCTCACTGGCGACGGCGATGTCCTCAGCTTGGTCGTAGAGGCCGGACACGTTGAAGAGGACCACGCCGCCGCTACCGAACGAGGCGTCGAGGGCGCCGCTGGAGGCAAGGCGCTTCTCCAGGCGCCAGCGACCGTCGCCTCCGACCTCGTCGACACCCGCGAGCCAGATCTGGCCGCCTCGCACGGTCAGCGCGAGGTACTCGTCATCCCCAGACGAGGGGTTGCTGGCGAGGAGCCCACCCACCCCGAAGGCCGGATCCGGGGATCCATCGACGACGCTGCGCTTCTCCAGATGGAGGCGTCGGTTCCCGCCAGCTGCCTGCTCGTCCGTTCCGGCGATGTAGAGCCAGCCGTCGCTGATGGCAGCGTCGTACACGGCATCGTAGGTCGCGCTGACGTTGCTTGACAGCACGCCGCCGACGCCGAAGCCGGCCACCAGGGAGCCGTCGCTCGACGACCGCTTCTCCACGCGGATCGACCAGTCGCCGGCACCCGCCGTCTGGTCGCGGCCGAGCGCGAAGAACGACGTGCCGTCGGCCACCAGCGCGTCGATGCTGTCGTAGCCAGGGCTCGGGTCGATGTCGAGCACGCCCAAGACGCCGAACGTGTCGACGAGCGCGCCCGTCGCGGCCGACCGGCACTCGATGCGGTAGGCGTCGTCCAGGGTGATGGCGACGTAGAGACGCGAACCGGCCACGAGCAGGGCCCTGAGTGAGTCCGCGCCAGGGGTGGGGTTCTCGATGACGGCCCCGCCCGCGCCGAAGCCGGGATCGAGACTGCCGTCCACCAAGCTGCGGCGCTCGACGCGCCACCACGAGTCGCCCGGGGCATTGGTGAAGCCACCCAGGTACAGGTGCGTGTCGTCCCTGACGAGCGCAGTCAGCGTGTCATTGCCGGCGGATGGATTGATCGTGAGCGCGCCGCCGGCACCGAAGGCCGGATCCAGCCCGCCGTCCAGCAACGCGCGCTTCTCGACGCGCCAGGCACCGCTGCCGAGCTCGTCGGTCCATCCACCGACGTACATGTGCGTCGCGTCCGTGATGACGTGGGATGCGTAGGTGCCGTACGAGGCCCCGGCCACCTCGATGCTGCCCGCGACCCCGAACATGCCCACCAGGGCACCCGGGCCGTCACTCCCCCCGCCTCCCGAGCCACCGCAGGCGGCGAGCCACGAGGCGAGAAGCAGGAGGAACGGCGTGCAGCGAACGCGTCTGCACGCGCCTGGCGAGCGCTGACGGGCCATGGCGAGTCTCCAAGGCGCCGCCGCCGCGCGGAGAGGCGGTGCGCCCGATCAACGGAGGGACGGGCAATCAGGGGCGAATTGCCCCGCGTGTCCTGCATCAGGGGTCGCGCGCCTCGATACGCCAGCCGTCGTCGCTCATCAGACCGACGGCGATGAGGCGATTGCCGGAGACGACGAGGTCTTCCGCCTGGTCGTCACGTCCCGGTGTGTCGAACAGCACGACGCCGCTTTCCCCGAACGATGCATCGAGGGCCCCCGTCGTGGCGGAGCGCTTCTCGAGCCGCCAGCGCCGGTCGCCGCTTCGACGGTCGACGCCTGCAAGCCACACGTGGCCGCCACTCGCGACGACGGCGAGGTACTCGTCGCGCCCCGTGGAGATGTCCGTGGCAACGAGGCCACCCACGCCGAAGCCCAGGTCGCGTGAACCGTCGACCACGCTGCGCTTCTGCAGATGCAGGCGACGGTCGTTGAGGCCTGGCTGCTCGTCGATGCCGGCGAGGAAGAGCCAACCGTCGCTGACGACCGCGTCGTACGCGACGTCGAAGGTGGGGCTCGGGTTGCTCGTGAGCACGCCGCCGACCCCGAAGCCTGCCTGCAAGCTCCCGTTGATGACCGAGCGCTTCTCGACGCGAATGGTGTGGTCGGTGCCACCGGCCGACAGGTCGCGGCCCACGACGAAGAGGGAGGCGCCATCGGTAGCAAGCGAGGTGGTCGCGTCGGCGCCGGGGCTCGGGTCGATGTCCAGGACACCCAAGACGCCGAACGAGTCCACGAGCGCACCCGTCACGCTGAACCGGCACTCGACGCGCCACGCGTCACCCACCGTGCCTGCGAGGAACAGACGTGAGCCGACGATCAGGAGGGCGCGCAAGGCGTCCACGCCTGCAGTCGGATTGACGGTCACGACGCCGCCGACACCGAAGCCTGCATCCAGGCTGCCGTCCACGAGGCTGCGTCGCTCGATGCGCCACGCCATGTCCGCCGGGGCATTGACGATGCCTCCGACGTAGAGGTGCGTGTCGTCAAGGGCGAGGGCCGTCAGCGTGTCCGCGCCGCCCGTCGGGTTGGACAGGATCTCGCTGCCGCCGCCGAAGACCGGGTCGAGGGCCCCATCGACCAACGCACGCTTCTCGAGGCGCCACGCCGTGTTGCCCAGCTCGTCGGTGATCCCACCGACGTACATATGGGTCGCGTCGGCCACGACGCGCGAGGCATAGGTCGTGACGAGGGCCGGCGTGTCCTCGATGCTGCCCGCGACACCGAACGAAGAGACCAGCTCACCGGTCGGAGGGGCCGCGGCCTCGGGGCCACCCGAGCCGCCACACGCGGCCAGTGCAGGAATCAGGAAGCAGGACGAGAGGCGACTGCAGCGCCTCCACGCGTCCGCAACGCGCTTGAACACCATGGCAAGGCTCCGCAGGGACTCGCCGCCGCGCGGAGAGGGCGAGCGTCCCCGATCGCAGAAGGGACGGGGCGCTCGCGGAGAATTGCCCCCCGTCACGCGTGACGGTCAACGAACCCCGAACGCGTGGTCGTAGCGGTAGGCGACCGCGTAGGCGAGCGCCATGAGCGCCGTCGTCTTCAGGCGGTCCAACGCAGGGAGGTCGCCAGGCGAAGGGGCCCAGGATCCGGCGTGCGCGGTGGCGTCAAGCCCCTCCGCTTGGCTTTCCACGCCACGCGGATGCAGGTGGCGACGCCACGCCAGCGCGTTCCGAGGGTCTCCCTGGTGAAGTGCCATGGAGGCGAACCACCAGACGGCTGGATCGGTACCCACCGCCGGGACTGTCCACTCTGCTGCCTTCTCGACGAGCTGGGCACGCAGCTGCTGGAGCTCGTTTGCATCGCGTGGGTCGGCCACGAGCCCCAGCAGCCACGCCCGCGCGGCGGCTGCGACGTCCCCGTCGGGCACACCGAGGCGCGCGGGAAGCTCACGCACGACGCGGTCAATGCGCTCCGCGGGCTCGAACGGGGCGGCTGCTCCCTCGCGCCGCGCGCGCTCGTTGGCGATCCACGCACCGATGAGGGGAAGCGCCATGTGCATCGTCGTGTCAGCCGCAGCTGTCGGCGCCGCGGGGCCTTCGTGCCAAGCGAGCGACGTCCGCAGCGCCGCCCCCATGGCGGATTCGACGCGAGGATCCTCGGCCAAGCGGTAGGCCTGCACGAGGGCAAGGGCTGCGGCCGCGTGGCCAAGCTCGGCGTCCACGGCCTGACGATCGCCAACGAAGCCGGAGTCATCCTGCTGCGACTGGAGCCACGCGATTCCCCTGCGCACGACCGCCGCGTACTCGTGGTCTCCTCGCCATCCGTACCCGCCCGTGCTGAAGGCCAGCAGCGCCAAGCCGGTGCTTCGTACCTCGCCCCTCGGCGCGGCATGTGATCCCCAGGCGCCGTTGGGTAGCTGCTGCGCGGCGAACCAGCGAAGCGCCTTCAGAAAGACGTCTTCGACACGCTCGCCTCGGAGCCCGCGGCGTCGCTGCATGCCGGGCGGCACGGGATGCGCGAGGATTCCATCCACGTCGTCCTCGAGGCGCAGGTCGGCATCGGGAGCGGCGGGGACGAGCGGGATTCCGTCGGCTGACAGCCTCTCCAGCGCGGCCTCCTCGTCCTTTCTCGATCTGCGTGGCGGTGGCTCCGTCTCGTCGGGCAGCAACCCACCGCCGTAGAGGGCGTCGAGGCATCCGCGCTCCGGTGGACGACTGCTGTCTTCCTGGGCGGGCAACGGAAGGCCGGGGACCGTCAGCCGAGGTCGGGCGTCCAGCGCCTTCAGCTTGGCCACATAGGCGAGCAAGGCATCGACGTCCGCAGGGTCGAACTCGGGACGACCGGTTCCGAGAGCTCCAGCAGGCGAGGGGAAGCGAGGTCCTTCAAGCAGGAGCTCCTTGGCGCCGGCGGCCAAGGCGACGTCGAGGACCTGCGCGACGAAGCCTGTGGGCACGGCGGCGCCGAGGTCCTCGTCCGCTCGCAACGTCAACCAGGCAGCCACCTCCGGCGCCTCGGCCATGCGGGCCCGCAGTGCCGGGAGGATGTCGCCTGGATCCGAGGCGGCCCCTTCGTGCATCGCCATCTGCACCGTCAAACGCGGCGAGGGCGTCTGGCGGTTCTCGTAGATGACGTACGGACTCCTGGGCAGGAAGCACGCAAGCGCGCCGCGCTTGAGTCCCGCGCCGCCGTGCGCATCGCGGCACCACACACCGAGGAAGCAGCGTCGAAGCCGTGTGCTCGGCATCGTGCCCGCCTGCATGACCCAGTACGGCACGACCCAGGGAACGCGGGCATCCGCGTCGATCAAGACAAGACGGCTGCTGGCACCGTCGTCATCTCGCCACCATCGATCGCGTGTGCGGTCGTAGAGCACCTGGCGAAGTGCCTCCAGACTGAGAGGCCCTTCACCATCCACCTCGATGCGCCCATCGGCGTCCACGCCCACCTGGATCACCGACGGACCGTCCGGCGCCCGCCCCGCCGTGCCGACGATTGGCAGCTGCAGCTCGGGCTTCTCCGGGGCCTCGAGTGCAGCCGGGCTGGACAGAGGCGCGGCGGGAGGCGCGGGCTCGTCGGGCGCACCGCACCCCACGGCCAGCACCGCCTGAGCCAACAGCACCACGCCCAGCGCCAGCACGCGGTCACGACAGGCGAACACGCATCGCGTCCACACCGCGCGCGCGGGGAGCCCCTTCGTGCAGCTGTCCATGTCGACTCCGGCGCAGCGAGTACGACATCATGTCACATCGGCGGCGGCATACCGCCGCCCACCTGCCGCCGCGGCGAGCGCTCGCCGCCGAGTTGCCGAATTCCGGCGCCCTCGGCAGCCCTGTTTTCAGGGCCCGGCATCGTGCTGCTCGGACGGCGGCATGCCGCCGCTCCCGCGGCGAGCGCTCGCCGCCTAGCGGGGGGTCAGGTTGTGCAGCTCCTCCGGGCTCGGGCTGCCGCGCCCTCTGCGACCGATGTCGTCGCGATGCAGCTGCAGATACTCACTCCACGCCCGGGCGAGTCTCTGGCGCTCGTTGGGTGGCGGCGGCTCCTGGGGCCCCGCCACGAACAGGCGCGTGGCGCGGACCAAGCGCTGCCAGCGCGCGGGGTAGGCGCCGGCGTCGGCCAACGCACCGGCGTCGACGAGGAGCAGGTCCACGTGATCCACGCCCAGGGCCACGGCGGTGACCCGCGCAGCCTCGAGGTCGTCCGAGGTTTCGGCGCGCCGGTAGGCACGCATCACCCCTCCCCGATAGCGGTCGTGGGGTTCGCGTCGAACCGCGGAGAGCGCGGCGCGCCGGACCACCGCGCTGTCGTCATCCAGAAGTGCTTCCAGCCGGCGTGCGGCGGCGTCTGGAAGAGACGGGGAAAGGGCCGCGAGGGTGAGGGCACGGATGATTGGGTTCTCGTGGTCCAGCCAAGCCGCCACGTGCTCGCCGTACTGGACGACCGCTTGGTCCGGATGATCCGCCATCCACACCAGGGCCGACGTGATTTCGAGCGTCGAGGCGGGTGTCGACGACAGCCGCATGCCCTCCCGTTGGGCTCGTCCGCAGACGCGCAACACACCGTTGAGCTCGTCCACGGCCTCGGGCGTGGGTGGCCACGCGGGCATGCGCTGCGCGTCTTCGAGGAAGCGCGCCAGCAAGGGCTCGATGCGCGGCCAGTCCTCCGCCGCTCCCACGACGGCAAGCAAGCCGAGCGCGTGGCGCAGCAGGTCTCCGGGCGGATCTACCTGCTCGCAAGCCCAGGCGCGCAGGCGCGGTGCGAGGTGCTCGCTCCAAGCTCCTGCTCGCAAGTCCATCGGCAACGCGAGGCTGAACGGAGGGTATCCCCACGAACCACTCCCCCCACCGAGGCCCAAGACGTGGCCGTCGAGCGGCGGCACACGCTCCATGAGTGCCCGTGCGAGCAGCTCCCGTGGCACCAGATGCCGCCACGGCGCTTCCTCCGGCGTCGCGAGCAGGTCCACGAGTGCCTCGGTTGACTCCACGGTCGGGATGCCTTGGATGCCCCGAATCCATGCCTCCGCCTGTCGCTTGGATCGATTCGTGATCCGCAGTCGCTGGAGGAGCGGAACGAGATAGGCGGGATGGCGGAGCCACGCGGCCTCCGGCGTCACTTGCTGTCGGAATCGAAGGCGCGCCTCCCGGTCCGGATAGAGCGCCAGCGAGTCGAGCACGGCCGCGACACGCTCCGGAGTCGGCTCGACGAGCTCGATCCATGTCTCGGCCCAGCGCGGATCGTCGTCCACGGGCAGGTAGCGCCCAGGTCCACTCCCCCCCACCACGTCGGGCCGCTTCCAGCCGAGGGAATGGAACAACCTCACGCGGTAGCGCCCCGCGCGGTCCAACACGCCGTACCTCACCAGGGAAACGACGCGAGCAAATGGACTTGCGACCGTGACCCGTGGCGAGCTCGTGACCCACGATCCGGTCCCGCTTCCCCGCGGTGAGATGACCTGTTCCCCCGACGCGTCGAACACCTGCAGGATCCACCAGTCGTCGGAGTCCTGCGGCGTGGCTTCTACCTTGAAGGGCTCGTCACCGACGTTCTCGACGACGTAGCGCACCGACACGTTGTCGCCCACACACCAAAGCGTGCGCATGGGCTCGAGCCGGATGCGCGCCCCCTTGGGGGCCGTCGACGCCGGGTCTGCAGCGGCGGGTCGGGGCAGCGGCCCCAGGAGCAGGAGCAGCACGGCACAGGCGGTCATCGCGCGCAGGGGCATCTAGTCTCCAGTCTCGGCGCGTCCCCGTAGACGCTGCCCACGCAGCTGACCTTGGTGTGTGGGCGGCGGCATGCCGCCGCGGCGAGCGCTCGCCGCCAAGTTGCCGAATTCCGGCGCCCTCGGCAGCCCTGTTTTCAGGGCCCGGCATCGTGCTGCTCGCACGGCGGCATGCCGCCGGTCCCGCGGCGAGCGCGCGCCGCCTAGCGCGGCGCCAAAGCGGCGAGCTCCTCCGCAGTCGCGGTGAACGGGCCACGCTGACGCAGTGCATCCCGGTTGCGCTCCAGGAACGCCGTCCACACCGCCGCCAGCCGTTGGCGTTCCTCGGCCGAAGGTGCGCCCTGGGGCCAGGCGCCGCGGTACTTCGTGGCTTCCGCCAAGCGCTGCCATCGCACGGGATAGGCCGTGGGTTCCGCGAGTCGCGCCGCGTCGACGAGGAGCAAGTCCACGCGGTCTACGCCGACGGCCTTCGCGGCGACCTTGGCGGCCCAGATGTCGCCGTGGTCGTCTGAACGCCCGAACGCTCGAAGGACCCCAGGCCGGAAGCGCTCGTCGGACTCGTGCTCGAGCGCCCGGAGAGCCGCGTACCGCACGGCGGGACTCCCGTCATCGAGAGCGGCCTCCAAGCCTGCCTTGGCCATCTCGGGGACGGGACGAGGCAGAGCCGCCAGGGCAAGCGCCCGAACGATCGGGTTCTCATGGCCAAGCCACGCGACGATCCGGTCGCCGTAGCGAGAAACTGCCTCCTCCGGGCGGTCGAACGTCCAGACAAGCGCCGCCACGATTTCCACGGCCGATCGGGGATCAGGCGACGGCGCAGCCCCGCACTGCTGCACCCGCGAGAACACGCGGATGAGATCGTGCACACGATCACGAGCGTCGGGGGCCGCGGGCCATGCAGCATCGCGCCTCGCCTCATCCAGGCTGCGCCCCAGCAAAGCCTCGATCACGGCCACGTCTTCGGACTGGCCCACGGCAGCCAGCAGCCGAAGGGCGTAGCGGTCCATGCTGCCGCCCCGCAGGGTCAGCTGCTCACGCGCCCACGCGCGCGCACGAGGCGCCAGCTCGTCCGACCACGCGTGTGGCCGTAGGTCGTGTGGAAGCTGCAGCCCAAGGGAAGGCGGCCCCCTTCCGAGCTCCACGCTCATCCCCCGAGCTTCGACGGGCGGCGCGCGCAGGGCGACGGCGGCCGCGCAGAGCTCACGTGGGATGACCTGCGCCCACATCGCGTGCGACGCAGGTGAAGTGGCCAAGAGCTCCAGGAGAGCGCTTGTCGCCTCCGTCGTGGGAATGCTCGCGATGCCCTCGACCCAGATCTCGGGGGGCCTTCTCGGGCGAGGGTCCTTCCGCAAGCGAGCAAGCAGGGGCTCCACGTACGCCGCGTGCCTGAACAGCTTCGGGTCCGGGACGACGCCATCACCGGAGCCGTGGCGGGAGCTCTTGTCCAGGTGTCCTTCCAGGACGTGCAACACGGCGTCGACGCGCTCAGGTGTCGGCTCCAGCAGCTCGATGGAGGTCTCCGTCCAACGCGGATCTTCGTCGGGTGGAAGCTCGCGGGGGAGGCCCGAGTAGTCCTTGCCTCCCGGCCCCTTCCACCTCAGCGAGTGGAACAGTCGGACGCGGTAGCGTCCGGGTCGATCGAGAACGCCGTAGCGGCCGAGCGACACGACCCGCACGAACGGGCGAGCTACCGTCACGGCCTGCGTCACGTGGGGCCACGAGACGGCCATGTTCCCCGAGCGCGGGAAGACGACTTGCTGGCCCGACGCGTCGAAGACCTGCAGGACCCACCAATCGTCGAAACCGGGTGGCGTGGCGGTCACCTCGAACTTCTGGTCGCCGACGTTCTCCACGACGTAGCGCACGGAGACGTTGTCGCCGACACACCATGTCGTACGAATGGGCTCGAGACGGATGCGCGCACCGTTCGGCGTCGCCTGCGTGGGCTCGCCGTGGGCCGTGGACGTGGCGGCCAGGGCCGCCAGAAACAGGCCCAGCCCCGTCGTGCGACGCATCGACACCTCCTCGTCCAAGCGACGTTGCGCGATCAAACGCACTCCGTGGCGCGTGGTTCGAGACCCCGGGTGGTCGCGCTGCTGGCGTGCACTGGCGGTCAGCCCCTACGCGGCACGAATCACCTGCCCAGATAGCCGACGATCACGAAGAAGAACACGCTCATCAGCACGGCGAGGAGGGCCCTTGCCCGGTTCGCGTGCTCCCACTCCGGCGTCCGCTCGATCTGCGTGATGCCCTTGCGTCGCGTGGCCCAGACATGCCAGTTCCACGCCGTCGTGGGAAAGATCAACCCGACGAGCCCCGACCCGAGAAGGAGAAGCGCGCCGACGCGAGCGGCCACCACGGGGACATCCGAGCTGGCAGCCAGGTGGACGGGCATGACAGACCTCCGGAGGGACGTTGCAGGGCCGCGGCCCGATCTCCGTACCCAACCTACGTGAGGCGGACGCCCAAGAACCGCGTATGGAGCCGGCCCGTCCTGGACGGGCCCGATGGCACCACGCTAGCCCTCGGCCTCGACGAGGGCTCGCAGCCGCGTCGTCATCTCCTGCAGGATCATCACGACGTCGATCAGGTGGTCGGAGCTGACGCGCCCCCACGTCAGCGCTTGCATGCGGAGCGATGCGTGACGGCGGGCGAGGTCCTCGTCGGAGATGGCCTCGGGCGGGAGACCACCGAGGTCGATGCCCAGCATGCGCAGGTCGCCGCCTGAGGCCCGGGCGCGCTGCAGCGCCACCTCGTAGCGTTCGAGGGCGCGTCGGTTGTTGCTGGAAGTCACTTACCTCCTCGACGTCAAGGACCGGGCTCGATGGCGCGGGTGTCCAGACGGAGGAAGTGGAGGCACCGCCCGGAATCGAACCGGGATACACGGATTTGCAATCCGTTGCCTGACCACTCGGCCACGGTGCCTTGAAGGGCGCCTATCCAAGCCGGGGCGGGCCGGAACGCAAGCCTGGGCCGCCGCCAAATGGAGCGGCCCGCGCGGATCGGGTCCGCGCGGGCCTGCAAAGGGTCGGGCATCCCCAGGGGAGGCCCGGCAAGGGGGCGGGACTCGCCCTGCTCAGCGCATGCCGCCTTCGTCGGGGGCCTCGTCGCCGCCCTCGGGCGCCTCGGGCTCGTCCGTCTCCACGACGCGCGTGTAGATGATCTCCATGTCCTTCATCCAGGTGTTCTTCCCGGGAGGACTCTTCTCGCTGACCATCGTGTACTTGTCGTCGCTCTCGATCTTGAACGTCCAGCGCGCATCGAACGTACCGAAGGGCGTGGCTTCGCTGCCCGTGACGACGATCGTCTTGAGGTCGCTCGTGCTGGCGCCTTCCCACGTGCCCTGGTTGCTACCGACGCTGTCGATCCAGCTCATCTGCCAGACCTTGCGGAAGTTGTCGTGGCTCAGGAGGCCACGACCCTCGAAGGGCATGCCCATCATCGAGCCGGA
This sequence comes from Planctomycetota bacterium, assembly GCA_020631815.1. Taxonomy (GTDB): domain Bacteria; phylum Planctomycetota; class PLA2; order PLA2; family JAEUHO01; genus JACKGW01. Next base: position 114,482 of record JACKGW010000004.1, read on the forward strand.
GTACCAGGTCTCGAGGTGACGACCGCCGAGGATCATCGCGTTCTCGGAGCTGCCCTTGCCCTCGTCCATCATCTCGCCCGTCGGGCCGAAGAAGCGCGTGGTCGCGCTCCAGGCGCCCTCGAGCTTCTCGAGCTGCGCCTGGGCAGGGCCGGGCTCGTGCATCTTCATGTAGGCGGCCATCGGATCGGCGCCCCCGGCGGGCGGATCCTCGGCACGGCCGCGCGCAGCCAGCGCGCCCACGGCAAGGGTCGCGGCCAGCGCGATCCCGAAACGTCGCATCGTCATCGTGTCCTCCCGGGCCCCTGGCCCGTGTGCGCAGGAGGGGTGCGGGCCCCTCCTCGTGAAGGACGAGATGGTACGAAACGTGGCTAGGAGCGGCGCGGGAGGCGCGGGGGCGCCATGCTCGGCACCGGCCCGAAGGTCGGCAGGGCAGGCTTCTTCTCGCCCAGGAGCCGCTTCATCTCGGTCCAGGCCCGCTCCAGCTGCGGGTCGCGGCCCGCGGCGTGGTCGGCCGGCATGATGTCCACCGGGATGTCCGGGTCCGTCCCGTAGTTCTCGACGGCGTAGCCGACGTCCTGGAACCAGTAGGCGAACTCGGGCTGCGTGGTGACGGTGCCGTCGACCAGCGCGTGGCGCGGCCAGATGCCGACGACGCCACCCCAGGTCCGGCGGCCGATCAGGGGGCCGAGGCCGTAGATCTTCCAGCTGTGGCTGAAGATGTCGCCGTCGGAGCCCGCGTGCTCGTTGGTGAGCGCCACGAGGCAGCCGGTGGTGGCGTCCTGCGGGTAGGGCATCACCCCCATCCAGCGCGTGCGGTCGTAGCCGATGCGCCGGCGCAGGAGCTTCTCCAGCAGCAGCTGGCTCACGTGGCCGCCGCCGTTGTAGCGGACGTCCACCACGAGGCCGTCGCGACGGGCTTCCCCGCGGTAGTAGCGGTGGAACTCGCTGAAGCCGCGCGGACCCATGTCGGGCACGTGGACGTAGCCCACCCGCCCCTTGCTGACCTTGTGGATGTAGGCGCGGTTGCGCTCCACCCAGTCGCGGTAGCGCAGCTCGTGTTCGCTGCCGAGCGTGCGCACGACGACCGTGCGCGGCTTGGCCGCACCACGACGCACCGTGACGGCCACGTCGCTACGCGCGCGGTGCACGAGGGCCGCGGCCGGCGAGGTCTTGCGATCGAGCGCCTTCCCGTCGATCGCCGTGATGAGGTCGCCCTCCTGGATGCCCAGGCCAGGTGCCGCCAGCGGCGAGCGCCCGCCCGGCGACCACGTGTCGCCTTGCGGCAGGCGCGTGATGCGCCACGCCGAGAGCCGACTGTCCCAAGCGATGTCGGCGCCAAGACGCCCCACCGGGTAGCTGCGACCGGGCGCGTACTCGCCGCCCATCTCGTAGCAGTGCGACGTGCCGAGCTCGCCCTGCATCTCCCACATGAGGTCGGAGAACTCGCTGCGCGTGCTGACGCGCGCCACGAGGGGGTGGTAGCGCTCGTGCACGGCTTGCCAGTCGACGCCGGCCATGTCGGCGGTCCAGAACTGGTCGCGCTGCAGGCGCCACGCCTCGTGGAACATCTGCTCCCACTCGAGCGCCGGGTTGACCTCGACCTTGAGACGACCCAGGTCGAGCCAGCCGGTCTTGCGCGACGGCTCGCTCTCGCCCGAGGCCTCCTTGGGCTTGGTGGTGCCCGCGAGCACGCGCAAGCGATCGCCCACGCGCAGCAGCAGGTGACGGCCGTCCGCGGTGGCCTCGACATCGGTGATGCGCTCGCCGAACACCTGGCGTTCGCCGGCCTCGAGGTCGTACGCGGTGAGCTCGGCGCGCGGGGCGCTGGCCGGGGCGTCGTCAAGGCTGCCGGTAGGATCCACCGAGAGGAACAGGAAGCGGTTCTTCACCGCGACCAAGCCCTCGTAGCGCGCCTCGGGCACGGGGAACGCGAGCACGCGGCGCGCGATGTCCTTGAGGTCCACGCGCACGGGCTCGGGGCCCGGCTTCTTCTTCGCGTTGCCGGCACCCTTCTTCGTGGGCGCGGGCTTGGCGTCCCCACCGCCCGGCACCACGGGCTTGGCCTCCTTGCGGCCGGGCGCGAACGGATCCGCGGCATCCGCAGCGAGCGGCACGAGGCACGGCACGAAGCCACGCGGGAAGCCGAGGTCGAAGTAGTGGCTGTCGTAGACGGGGTCGAACACGCGGCCGGACAAGAACGCGAGGTACTTGCCGTCGGGATCGAAGGCCGGCGTGCCATCGAAGAAGTCGCCGTTGGTCACGTCGTGGAGCGCGGCGTCCTTCGTGTCGTACAGCTTGAGCGAGGAGCCCGAGTGGCTCTCGGCCAGGCCGAAGGCCAGCCAGCGACCGTCGGGCGACCACGCCAGACCCCCGATGCGGTGGAACGGGCTGGACGCGACCTTCTGGGCGCGGCCCGTCGCGAGATCCACGACCAGCACTTCCTGGCGGTGGTTGGCGACGGCCACGCGGTCGGCTCCCGCCGGCGCGACGGCCATGTCGAGGACGCGGCCGATGTCGGCGCGCAGGCGCTTGGGACGCCCCTCGCCCGAGGCCTTGGCCACCACGAGGCGCTCCTCGCCGTCGGCATCACTGACCGTGACGAAGCGCTCGCCGTCGGGCAGCCACGCGGACATGCGCTGGCGTTCGGACGAGGTCTCGCCGTGGCGGCGCGGCGCGCCCTCCCACAGTGCCATCGTCCACGTGCCGCCGCGCGTGACGACGGCAACGGAGTGGCCCTGCGGATGAAGGGAGGCGCTCTCCATGTACTTGGCCGCGGGCACGTAGCGGCGCGTGCGCTGCGTACGCGGGCTCGCGATGCGCACGTCGATCTTGCTGCTCGTGTCGCTGGCGAGATCGTGGACCCAGAGGTCGGCGCCGAGGTGGTAGACGATGCGCTGGCCGTCGGTGGCAGCCATGCGCGCGTACAGGCCTTCGTGGTCCGTGTGGCGCGTCAGCGAGCGGCCGGTGGGCGTGCACGAGTAGAGGTTGGCGTGGCCCTCGTGGTCGGAGAGGAACCAGATGCGCTTGCCGATCCACATCGGCGACGACAGGTTGCCGGGCGAATCGAGGAGCGGCTCGAAGGCCCCCTTGCCCTCACGGTCGATCAGCAGGCGACCGCGCGTACCGCCGCGGTAGCGCTTCCAGCGCGCCGGGTCGCCGGTGTTGAGACCCAGCACGCGGCCCTTGCCGCCGGGCTCTTCCGCCAGCGCCCGCGCGGGGCCCAGCGGCAGCGGCTTGCTCGGCGAGCCGTCGAGCGGCACCTCGTGCAACCGGAAGTCGTTGGGGAAGGGCTGGTCGGCGTTGGAGATGACGAGCACCGACTTGCCATCGGCGCGCCAGCCCACCGTGCGCGTGATGCCACCCAGCCACGTGAGGCGACGCCACGTGCCGCCCTCGGCGGGCATCACGTAGGCCTCGAAGCCACCGTCGTAGTCGGCCGTGAAGGCGAGCAGCTGCCCGTCGGGCGAGAGGCGCGGCGCCCCCACCTTGCCGTCCCCTGCCGTGAGTCGCGTCGCCAGGCCGCCTTCGCGGCCGACGGCCCACAGGTCGTCATCGCTGACGAAGACGATGCGGTCCCCGGCGATGGTGGGCTCGCGGTAGTAGCCCAGGGGGTGGGTCACGCCCTGGGGCGCACCCTTCGGGGCGGCTCGGCGCGTCGTGCGCCGGGCAGGCCGTCGCTTGGCTGCCATGGATCCTCCGACGCCCGTCAGGCGCCGGGCGGGGGCGCAAGTCTACGGGCCCGCCGCGCGCGCGCCCTCCCGGGCACGACGGAGCAGCGCGGCGACCAAGAGCACCCCGGCCAGCCCCAAGGCCACGAGCCACAGGCGCCGTGCCGCAAGGGGGCGCGCGGCGTCCAGGTCGGCGCCCGCGGGCAAGACGAGCAGGGGCTGCTCGGGAGCCTCGGGGGGCACGACCAACCGCGAGCGGTCAAGCAGGAGCACGCGCTCCGGCCCGCCCGGCACCGGAGCCCCATGACGGCGGGCCGGGTCATCGCCGGGGACGAAGCCCGCCGCCGCGTCGGCGGCGTCGGCGGGCGCCAGCACGTAGCGCACGCCAACGCCCCACACCGCGTCCGCCGCAGCCGTGGCCACGAGCACGACGAGCGCGGCGAAGGCGAGGCGGCGCGAGCTCACGACGTCGGGATCACTTCTTCTGGATGACGCCCAGCAGGCCCACGTCGATGGTCCAGATCTGGGCCACGGCGCTGGTACCTACGGAGCCGTTGTCCATGCCGTACTGCTTGAGGTCGACGTCGAAGCGGCCGGTGATGCGGACCACGTCGTCGCCCACCCACTTCATCTCGCCGACCGAGCGGGCGTTCACCTGGAACGTCACGTCGTGGGTGACGCCGCGCATGGTCCACGCGCCCTCCACCTTCCAGACGGTCGGCTTCACGCGCGTCATGCGCTTGATCTCGAGCCCCAGCGTGGGGTGGGTCTCCGCGTCGAGCCACGCGCCGCCCATCAGCTTGGTGTCGCGGTCGACGTGACCCGAGCGCAGGGCCTTCGCGGCCACGCTGAAGCTGCCCGTACCCACGCCCTTCTCGTCGATCGCCACCGTGCCGAGCATGTTCGACTCGTTGGCCTCGTTCGTCTCGCTGGTGAAGTCGACGAACGCGATCTGGCGCTCGACGCTGTCACCGACGCACATCACCGACTGCTTGCCCATCCAGGGGAACGAGACGGTCATCGCGCACTCGGCGAGCGGCGTGCCGCCCTCGGCGGCCGGGTGGTCCTGCGGGGCGGAGGGGCCGAGGTCGTCGCAGGCAGCAACGAGCGGCAGGAACGCGATCAGCGCTAGCAGGGGGAGGACGCGAGGCATGGGAGTCTCCGTGGAGGTCGGGTTCGCGGAGCAAGGTCCGCACCGGGCCGGACGCCGGGCGCGCCAGGGTCGCATGAACCGTGCGGCGCGAGCCGATCAGGCCGGACGTGCGGGATCGGCCGACGCGGCACACGGGGCCACGGCCCCAAGCTCGTCGATCCAGCGGCCGACGACGCTGCCCCGCGCGAGGTGGTGCGCGTAGTGCAGGTGCAGGCACTTGAGGCGCCGCCGGTCACGGATGCCGCCGATGCCGCGCTCGGCAAGACTCGCGGTGAGCCCCCGGGCCTCGAGCTCGGCACGCTCCTCGTCCGAGAGCAACGCCCCGCGCTCGAGCACGTAGGCGTCGTGGTCCGCCTCGTGCTGCGCACGCGCTTCGGCATCGGCGGCCAAGCGCTCTTCGAAGCGATGGATCCAGCCCGCGTGTTCGATGCGTGAGATGGCCTCCACGACCTGCGGGCAGACCAACCACCAAAGCGTCGGGAACGGCTCGAAGCGGCCATTCCCCGTTCGCACGGGATGGCACTTGAGCACGAGCGGATGACCCGCGGGACAGCGGACCTCGACATCGCTTCGCACGTCGTCGTGGACGAGGCGGATGCCGTGCTCGTGCGTGCTCACTGCCGGGCCTTGGCGCGACCGATGGCGGTCCAGTCGATCGCCCGCGGACCGAGAATCGCATTCGCCGATGAGAAATGACCACAGCCTCGGAAATGGCGAACCGAAAGCGGCGAGGGGTGTCCGGCCTGCAGCGCGACGTGCGGCGCATGGATGCGGCGAGCGCGCCGCTTGGCGTCACTGCCCCACAGCAGGAACACGATCGGCTTCTCGCGCGCGACGAGCGCGTCGATCGTGGCGTCGACGAAGCGCTCCCAGCCGAAGCCGCGATGGCTACCGGCTTCGCCGGCGCGGACCGTGAGCGCCGTGTTGAGCAAGAGCACGCCTTGGTCGGCCCACGGCTTGAGGTCGCCGCGCACGCGTCCGAGCTCGACACCGAGGTCGCGCTGCACTTCGGCCACGATGTTGCGAAGCGACCCGGGCAGCGTGCCGCGACCGCGGTAGGAGAACGCCAGACCGTGCGCGTGCCCCGGCGTGGGGTACGGGTCCTGGCCCAGGATCACCACGCGCACGTCGTCGGGGTCCACGGCGGCGTACGCCGCGAACACCTGACGCGGCGAGGGCAGCACCTGCACACCGCGCTCACGCTCGGCGGCGATCGTCTCTTGCAGCTCGGCGAACCCCGGGTCGCGGATCGCGTCGGCCAGTACCCCCCGCCACGCGACGGGGAGCAAGCCCACCGCGCTCAACGAGAGGCCCCTTCACGCAGGCGGGCCACGGCCTTCTCGCGAGTCGCCGCATCGGCGGCCGGGTCGACGTCGAACGACGCGCCGAACGCACGACGTCCGACGACGGCGGCCGCACGGCGCATGGCGAGGTCGTCCACCAGGAGGGCACGCAGCGCGAGCTCGCCACTCCCCGGCGGCAGCGCACCCTCGCCTTGCCGGGCGATGGCCTCGATCAGCTCGATCGGCGTGTTCGCGTCGTACGGCGCGGGGCTCGTCGCGAGGGCGGCCGCGGCGTCCAAGCGCGCCAGCAGCCGGAGGTGGAACCAGGCCGAACCAGCCCAAGGGCCGTCGTAGGACGCAGATCCGGACACGGACTTGACCGCCTTCGTGCGCTCTTCGTCCGTCAGCGTGGCGGCGCGTCCCGCAACCCACGCCAACAACGTGGACGTCGCCGGCTCCTCGCCCCCCACCTGCAGGAACGTCATGGGCTCGAGCGCGGCATCGATGCCGATCGCATCGAGGAGCCCCGTGTCGCCCCCCACCACGGCAGCGTGGAGAGCCGGACCCGCCAGCTCGCTCGGGGCATCGTCGCCCTCGAACAACGCGCGTGCTGCGCGACGGGCCATGGCGTCGTCGGCGAGCAAGGCGTCGCGCAAGGCCGCGCGCTCGGCCTCGTCCTCGCGCAGCGCCGTGCGTGCCGCGTCCTTCGCCTTGCCGTCCTTCGCGAGGAGGTCCTTCCACACAGGACCGCTGGCCTCGGCCAGCTGGGCCTCGAGCTCGCGCACGCGGGCCTGTGTCTCGGCGAGCTCGCCGGATGGGGCGGGCGTCGCTTCGATGGCGGCACCCGGCAGCGCGTCGGCGGCCGGCGTCTCCTGGGCTGCGGCCTCCGCGGCCGCACGCCACGCGTCGCGCTCCACGGCCAAACGCAAGTTCTCCTGGCGCGCCTGGGCCAGCGCGCGCTGCTCGGCCTCCAGCGCTTCGCGGGTCTTGCGCAAGCCCTGGCTGGCGGCCATGAACTCCTCGTCGAGCACGAGCGCGTGGGCGAGATCCGCCTCCGCCGTGGCCGGCGTGGAGGTGCCCGCGGCAGCCGGGGCTGCGGAGTGCGCGGCGCTCTCGACGGGCGGCGCCGCGGGAGCATCGGTCTTGCCCCGCCCCCGCAGCTGGACCAGCGAGAAGATGGCCAAGAGCACCACCGCGAGCCAGGGCACCCACGAGACCGCGGCGCGGCCGGAACAGGAACGACGAGAGCTGTGCATCCGGATCCTCCTCGGGCGAGGCGGGGGGCAGTCTAGCCCCCACACCCCGGATCCCCCCCTCACCGGTAGGCTCCCCCGATGCCCGCGGCCCCGCTCGTCGACTCGCACTGCCATCTGACGTGGCCCGATTTCGAGGGCGACGTCCCCGCCGTGGTCGAGCGGATGGCGGCGGCCCACGTGGCGCGAGCCGTGGTCGTGGCGACCTCCGTGGAGGACGCACGGCGCACCAAGGCGCTGGCCGCAACCTCGCCGCTGCTGGTCCCCACGGCCGGCATCCACCCCAACGACCTGCCCGAGGGCCTCGACGACGCGCTGGCCGAGCTGCGATCGCTGGTGGCCGAGGGCGGGTACGTGGCTGTCGGCGAGACGGGCCTGGACTACTACCGCGACTCGACGGAGCCCGACGTCCAGCGCCGCGCCTTCCACGCGCAGTGCGAGCTCGCGGTGGCCCACGACCTGCCCGTGATCGTGCACATCCGTGATCGCGACGGGCGCACCGCGGCCTACGACGACGTGGACGCGGTCATCGGCAGCCACGAGGGCTTGCGCGGCGTCATCCACTGCTACACGGGCGGCCCCGACCATGCGCGGCGCTACCTGGACCGCGGCTTCGTGGTGTCCTTCGCGGGCATCCTGACCTTCCCCAAGGGCGAGAACGTCCGCGAGGCCGCGCGCGTGGTGCCGCTGGACCGCACGATGGTCGAGACCGACGCGCCGTTCCTGGCCCCGGTCCCCTACCGCGGCAAGCGCAACGAGCCCGCGTACGTGGCCCACACCGCGGCCGCCCTCGCCGCGCTGCACGGCCTCGAGCCCGACGAGATCGCCCGCCGCACGAGCCAAGTGGCGGCAGACCTGTTCCGCTTCGCCGTAGAGTGAGCCCCAGCCGGGAGGACGCCTTGGCCGAGACGTTGGACGTGCCCGATGCCGCCGCTGCGGTAGCCGCCTACGCGCGCGACGTGCAGGCGCTCCGCGACGAGATCGGCCGCGTCATCGTGGGGCAGGCGCCCGTCGTGGACGCCGCCATCTTGGCCCTCTTCGCGGGCGGCCACCTGTTGCTCGAAGGTGCGCCAGGTACCGGCAAGACGCTGCTCGTGCGCACGCTGGCGGCCGCTCTCGACCTCGACCTCGGCCGCATCCAGTGCACGCCCGACCTGATGCCGGCGGACGTCGTGGGCACGTACTTGGTCGAAGAGCGCGATGGGCGCCGCGAGTTCACGTTCCGCCAGGGCCCCGTCTTCGCCCATCTCGTCCTGGCCGACGAAGTGAACCGCGCCACGCCCAAGACGCAGAGTGCCCTGCTCGAGGCCATGCAGGAGCACCAGGTCACCGCCGGCGGGAAGACCTTCCCCCTGCCCGACCCGTTCGTGGTGCTGGCCACCATCAACCCGATCGAGATGGAGGGCACGTACCCGTTGCCCGAAGCCCAACTCGACCGCTTCCTGCTGAAGGTGCTGGTGCCGGGCCCCAGCCCAGCCGAGATCGAGGCCATCCTGGATCGCACGACGGGCGCGGCGGTCCCCCAGGCGCGTCGCGTGCTCGACGGCGAACGCGTTCGCGCCATGCGCGCGCTGGCCCGCGAGGTACCGCTCGGTAGCCGCGTGCGCGCCTGGATCGCGCGCCTCGTCGCGGCCACGCGGCCGGACGCCAAGGAGGCCGGGCCCCTGGTGAAGCGCTACGTGCGCTACGGGGCCTCGGCTCGCGCAGCCCAGGCGCTGGCGCTGGGTGGCAAGCACCTCGCGCTGGCGGCCGGGCGGGCGGCCGTGGCCCGCGACGACGTCCGCACGCTGGCCCACGCCGCGCTGCGCCACCGCATCGTGCTGTCCTTCGAGGCCGAGGCCGAGGGGATCGCCCCCGACGCCCTCGTCGACGAGGCCCTGGACCGGGCCGGCAAGGGCTAGAAGGCGCCCCCGGGCCGCTTCGGCGGCCTCCAGGCCCCGATCGGAGGCGCGAGGACGGCGCGTCGCGGGTAGCATGCCGCGACCCCGGGGACCGCCCGGGGGGCTCGCGATCGGGAGGGAGCAGCATGAAGCTCGAGAAGCGCCGCTACGAAGACGTCCTCATCCTCAGGTTCGTCGGGGAGTTCGACTCCTTCAACCTGCCCGGCTTCAGCGAGCACATCGACAAGATGATCGAAGGGGGCGATCGGAAGCTCATCCTCGATTGCCATCTCCTGAAGTTCATCAACTCGGCCGCGCTCGGCTACCTGATCAAGACGCGCAAGCGCCTCACCGCCGAGGGCGGCGACATGCTCTTGGCCCGTCCGAGCAAGTTCGTGAAGAAGACGCTCGGCACGCTGGGCCTGGACGCGCTCTTCCGCATCTTCGACTCGGTCGAGTCCGCGCTCATGCACTTCAAGCAGGGCCTGGACGTGGGCAAGCTCAACCTCGAGGCCGGTGAGCAGGACGAGTCCCTCACGGGCAGCGTCCCGATCCTCTTCCGCCCCGCCGGCAGCGACGCCGACGAGGAGGCCCCCAACCAGGTGGGCCGCATCGTCACGCTGTACGAGGACGGGCTCTTGTTCCGCTACACGGCCGAGGGCGCCCTGGCCGGCGACCCGGTGCACGGCTTCCTGAAGGCCGGCGCGGACCTCAAGATGAAGTTCCGTCAGCCCTTCGCCGTGAAGGACCACTACTTCGAGATGCTCGGCAACGTGGTCGAGGTCAGCGAACAGACCGACGACGACGGCAGCAGCCTCACGGCGCGCGTCCACTACGGCGACATCTCCGACGAAGACCGCATGCACCTGCAGCAGTTCGTTCGGGATCAAGACGCCTGGCGCCGCGAGCTCGGGCAGTAGGTAGGGGCGTCGCCTGGCGTACGTACGGGCGGCTCGCCAGATGCTCGGCGTAGGCGACCTGAGCAGGCTTGCGGACGTCGCTGGAGGTGGCGGGGAATTCTTCCGCAGCTTGCCGCCCTGCTTGTCCGGATGGGGAGGGTCGATCGGCAAGCTGCGGAAGGAATCCCCGCCTCCGTACAGCCTTTGGCGAGTCGCGGCTGCCCTTCGCGACTCCGTAGCCGCGCGATCAGGGCGAAATCGCCGCCAGAGCTTTCGTGATCTCGTCGTTGGTGACGTCGTCGACGATGCGGACGTCGTCGGCGGCGATGGGGAGCACGAAGGTGTGACGCTGGTCGTCGGTGCGCTTCTTGTCCTCGCCGAGTGCGGCCAGGATCTCGGCGGCCGGCACGGTGGCCGGTAGCCGCACGGGCAGGCCCAGCCGCACCAGGTCGTCGCGCTGATGGGTGGCGTCGGCGGCGGGGATCAAGCCACGCCGCACGGCAAGGGCAGCGGCCACGACCATGCCCAGCGCCACGGCCTCACCGTGGCGCACGACCTCGGGACCCAGCACGCGCTCCAACGCATGGCCGACCGTGTGCCCGTAGTTCAAGCGTCGCCGCACGCCGAAGTCCCGCTCGTCCTGCGCCACCACCTCGGCCTTCAGGCGGGCGGAGGCCTCGAGGACGGCAACCCACGCCTGCGCGTCACGCGGCACGCCCGCAGCCAGGAGGCGATGCAACCCAGGCGCCCCCAGCCGCGCGCACTTGTAGACCTCGGCGAGACCCGCGTGCACCTCGCGCTCGGGCAACGTCGAGAGGTGGTCCACGTCGGCAATCACGTGCGCGGGCGGATGGAACACGCCCAACAGGTTCTTGCCGCGCGGGTGGTTGACCGCCGTCTTGCCGCCGAGCGCCGCGTCCGCCATGGCCACGACCGTGGTGGGCACGGCGATCCAGGCGAGGCCGCGGCGCACGGTGGCCGCGGCAAAGCCCCCCACGTCCAGGGCGGCCCCTCCGCCGCGCACGATCACGGGCTCGTCGCGACGCAGCTCGAGCAGTGCATCTTGGACCGTGGCCAGCACGTCGCGCTGCTTGGCCGCCTCACCCGCAGGCAGCTTCACGACGACGGGCTCGAGGTCCTCCGGCCACGTGGGCGCAGGCCAGAGCGCGTCGACGTGCTCGTCCACGACGTAACCGACGCGCCGTGCGCGCGGGCCCAGCTCGCGGGCACGGGGGACGACGTCGCGCACCACGCCAACGCCCACGACCATCTGCGTCGTGCCCAGCGGCGTGTCGAGGCGGATCATCCGCTCGCGCCGCCTTCGTCGTCGGCGTCCGCCCCGCCCTCGTCGCCATGGCGACGACGCTGGCGCAGCTTGGCGCGGTGTTCTTCCTGCCGGTGCTCGGCACGGCGTCCGGCGCGCACCACGACGAGGTAGAACAACAACGCCAAGAGCACCATGCCGCCCGCGACCCAGCGCATGGCCACGGGGAGGTCGCTGTCGGCGCCCTCGGGATGCGGCTCGGCGTAGAGCACCAAGAAGGTGGGCACGCTGACCTGCCGCGGACGTTTGCGCTCGCGATCGGGCAGCTTCAGCTCGTACGTCCAGTTCTTCACGAACACGCCGAACAGGCGTACGTGTTCCTTGCGCTTGCCCTCCACGGGCGGGAACGCGTTGGTGGCGAACGGGACGTAGGTGCGAATGACGACGTTGAAGTAGTCGTCGGCCATCACGTCCCAGACGACGAGATCGTCGATGCCCTCGCGGTTGGCGGGGATCTGGGCCCAGCTTTGGTGGATGACGTCGGCGATCAAGGCGTCGAGGCGGAACAAGCGTCCGCGAGCGCCGTCGGTGAACGGACGATCACCTTCGGTGAATTCGACCTCCTTGCCCCAATGCTCGAAGGTGTCCTTGTCCCACTCGGTCCAGGGCATGCGTCCGTCGCGGATGCGCGCGGCGATCTCCTCGGCGCCCACGTTGCGCGCCCAGCGGACGGTCTGGAACAGCGCGGGTTCGTCCCAGCGACGCGTATCGACGAAGGTGCGGTCGCGGACGTCTTCCCAGTCGGCCTCGCGCGGGTCCTCGATGGCCGAGGGCCGCTCGTCGGGGGGGAAGTCGGAGCGAAAGCGCAGGGCGTAGAGCACGGGCGCGGGGCCGGCGACGGCCACGTCGTCGAACGTGCCCGTACGCGTCTGCACCATCACGCCGCGGGCACGGGCGCGGTCCCCCACCTGCAAGAACCGCGGGATGCCGCTGTCGCGCTCGTAGCGGAAAGGGCGGCCGGGCAGGACCTCGTCGCGCAGGATGGGGCGCACCATGACCACGTGGCCGCCCTCGTCGCCGCGCAGCACGGCGATCTGCAGGATGCGCGTGGGCTCGTCGTTGGGTCCCACGGGGCGGCCGTCGAGGTGGAAGCCCTCCTGGGACAGGGCCACGACCTCGCCGCGCACCTGCACGACCTCGCCGCGCAGAGTCTCCACGGGACGCGCGAGCAGCGTGGACACGTCCACCGGACCCCCGTCGTCCGGCAGCTCGACCTTGCCCTTCACGGCGTCGTCGATGCGCCGCAGTGCCGCCGCGGACCAGCGGAAGGGCTCGTCGCCAGAGGCCTCCTGGGCCAAGGCCGCCTTGTCCACCACGAAGGGGCGCGGAGGCGTGGTGTCGCGCGTCTCGGAGTCGGCGCCGAGCGACTCGCGTCTCTCGTTGGTCTTGCTGCCCAGCATGGTCGCGGCGTAGATGCCGCCACCTGCGAGCAGACACAGTGCGACCACGATGGAGAGGCGGAATCGCTCGCGGGCGCTGCCGCCTGCCGCGGTCTTCTTGAGATCGTCGAGCATGTTGGTCTCGAGTTCCGTTCGGGTCGGAACCGGGCGGGTCGCGAGCGCCGTAGGCTACCACGCGGTCGCCCCGGAACGGGGCCGGGCCCCACTGCGGAAGCGACGAGGAGGCCTCCAAGCGGTAGCGTTCCCGGCCGTGCTGCCGCCCGTGCTCCGCTCCCGCGCCGACCTCGCCCGCATGCTGGCGGCCGCGACGAACTACGAGGAACGGATGCCGCTCCGCGGCGTTCGCGCCAGCTTCGACCTCGATCGCGTGCGCCGCTTGTTCGCCGACCTGGGCGAGCCGCAAGCGGCATCGGGGGACGTGCTCCACGTCGCGGGCTCCAAGGGCAAGGGCACGACCGTGCGCCTGGCGGCCCACGCCCTGAAGCGCGCGGGCCGAGGGCCGGTCGGGCTCTTCACCTCGCCGCACCTCGAGGACCTCGCGGAGCGCATCGCGATCGACGGCGTCCGCATCGACGACGAGACGCTCGTCGGAGTGGCCGAGACGCTGCGCCCCCACTTGGCCAAGCGGCTGGGCACGCGCGAAGCGGCGACCTTCTTCGAGGTCACCCTGGCCATGGCGTGGATCGCCTTCCGCCAGGCGGGCACGCGCTCGGTAGCGCTGGAGGTCGGCCTCGGCGGCCGCCTCGACGCGACGAACGTCGTGTCGCCCAAGGCCACCGTCATCACGCACATCGAGCTCGAGCACACACGTCTGCTGGGCAACACGGTCGAGGCCATTGCCCGCGAGAAGGCGGGCATCGTGAAGCCCGGCGTGCCCGTCGTCGTCGGCGCCCAGGGCGCGGCCGCCGACGTGATCGAGGCCATCGCCCGCGAGCGCGGCGCCCCGTGTCGACTGCGCGGTCGCGACTTCGCCGTGCTCCGCCACGAGGTGCTGCCCGGAGCACGCGGGCGCGCGTGGCTGCGCACGCGCGACGGCGAGGTGGTGATGGACCTGCCCGCCGCGGGTCGTCCGGTCGCCGAGAACGCCGTCCTCGCCTACGAGGCGCTCCGCGACATGGGCCTCACCGCAAGCGAGCTCGACGGTGCGTTCGCCGACGCGAAGCTGCCCGCCGTGCTCGAGACGATCGCTGGCGAGCCGCGCGTGGTCGTGGACGGCGCCCACACGACGTCCTCCGCCAGCGCCGTCGCCACGACGATGGCCGAAGCCTTCCCCGACGAGCAGCCGCGCGTCCTCGTGGTGGCCTTGCTGAAGGAGAAGGACGCGGCGGGGATCCTCGCGCCGCTGGCCGCTTGGGCCACGCACGTGATCACGACGCAGGTCGAGAGCCCACGCGCCCGCCCGGCCCGCGAGACGGCCGATGTCATCGAGCGCATCACGAACCGCGCCGTCGAGCGCGTGTCCGATCCCGCCACCGCTTACGCGCGCGCCCGCCGCCTCGCGGCGCCCGGCGGCGTCGTCCTCGTCACCGGCAGCCTCTACCTGGCCGGTGCGGTGCGTGCGCTGGCTCGCGTCACTCCCTCTCCAACCTGACCTCGAGTGGGGACTTCGCATCCGGCGGGATGACGATCGCCTCGTCCATCGCTCGGTAGCCGGGCGGTACGGTCACGCGCAGCAGTCGCCTGGCTCCCGGCAGCGGGGGCGGAAGCACGGCGAGCCCGAAGCGGTCCGTAGCGACGCGCTCGAACGGCTTGCGCCTGTACATCCATCGGGTCCCGCTTCCGAAGTCGTAGTCGACTTCGATGCCAACGCCGCCCACCAAGCCCTTCGCATCTCGAACCGCGAGCGCCAGTCGAGGATCGCGTTGAAGCTGCACCGGCTCTGCGCCGTCGAGCGGGACGATCCGCGGAAGGAGGCGAATCTCGGTCCCGTCCGGCCGCTTGGCACGGACGACGACCAGGTCGTAGCTCTCGACGAGCGAAGAACCGCCGGGGGGCGGCTTCCCAGCTGTCATTCGCGCCATGCGCAGCGTGCGGTCCAGATCGAGAAGGCTGAGGCGACCAACGTGGACCATCCGAACGCCGTAGGGCTCGACCCACTCCCCCACACGCTGGATCTCGGACCCTTCCTCGCCGGGGCGTGGCAGCTTCCGCACGGTGGCGAGCACGAGCATCTCGGTGGGTACAAGCGGCAGCCCCTCGTCGTCTTCGAGCCGGAGGACGAACTCGTGGGGACGGCGCTCGTAGGGAGCAAGAGCCGGCGCTGGCTTGCGGGTGGTGAGCTCGAGCAGCGAGGCCCACAGCTGCCCGTCACGCTCGGCGAAGACACGGTGGCGAATCGGAAAGCCGTCCTCGGGTCGGAGCGTCGCGAGCTCGCCACCCGCAAGGCGGTACTCGCTCTGTTGGACCGGATACCACGTGCCATCCCGCTCGGAGACGACGACCACGTCGGCCACTGGCCTGGCGGGTTCGGACGGCCTGAGAACGGGCAAGAGCTCGGATACTGCGTCAAGCTGCAGCTCGACACGTGTCTCGCGGCCGACGGTCACGTCGAACTCCACGCGGCGCACGGTTCCACGCGAGCCGGTAATCACCACGTAGTGCCGGCCCGGCCCGAGCCCGCGCATGCGGGCGAATCCGCGATCGTCGAACCGTGCGAGCTCATCGGGATCGGGGCCGTGGAGCTTGAACCAGTCGGTCCCACCGAAGCTGGTGATGTGGCGAGGCGCCCGGGCCAAAGCGCCCACCGGCCGCACGTGCAGGCCGGCGAGGGGCATGCCGTCTGGCGACGTGGCATGGAGGAGGGCGCTGCCGCCCGGACGCAATGCGACGTGGATTTCGTCGGCGAGATCGTCGATGCGCGCCCAGTAGCGGCGATGCGCAGGCGAGGAGATCCACAGCTGGGCGCCGGGCTGGTCGATGGGGCCGACGTCCAGGCGGAACCGTCCCTGCTCGTCCGTCCGCGCCGCGCACATCGTGTCGCCGTCGAGACCCTGTACGAGCGCGTCGGGGATCGGGTCTCCTGCACCGTCCACGACGCGTCCCTCGATCACCCGGCCTGGTGCGTCCACTTCGGGCGCAGGCGGCCGCCCGCGTGGAACCTCCACGTCGCGGACCGGCGTGACCGCCACGCGCACCTCCACGCTTGGACCCTTCGGCGGCTCGTCGAGAAACTCGAGCCACCGCTTGTCCGCCTCGACTCGGAGGCGCGGTGCTGTCAGCCGCCACAGACCTGGCGGAAGCCACGTCCGGAAGGAACCGTCTTCCTCGGCCAACACCCACCGGAGCCCAGGCCACAGTCCCAGGGCCCGCTCGATGCTCTCCCGGTCGGGGTCGAGGCCCGCCTCGACGCCGCGCGGCGGCGGGATCACTTCATGGACGACAAGCCACCGCGTGAGCTCCGGTTCTCCTGCGACGCCGGGTGCGTGGCCCTCGACGAGGGTGCCGCGTGTCAGCTCGATGGGTCCAGCGGTCACGAGCTCGCCGCGGCCGGAGGGCCGGATCTCGACCCGCGGCGTGGGTGCGAACCCCGGAGCCTGCACGTACACGCTCGGGAAGGTCAGCTGGAACAGGATGTCGTCCGCGGACGCCGTAGGGGGAAGCCTCCACCGGAAGCTGCCGTCCGCCTCCACGTCAAAGGGCGCGCTCCAGGGCCCCGAGCGTCCAAGCCGCACGGTCGTGTCGGGCGGTAGCGGCTCGCCGTCGACCGCGCGAATCTGTCCCCAGACACGCACGTCGCGCGCCTTGGCGTTCAACGCGGCGGGATCCACGCGCGTTGCTCCGGGCACGGCGGCACCGACCCAACGGCCTGGTCCTCGCTCGGCGTCCATCCAGCGCGCGTGAACCCGACTCGGCGGCAGACCGTCGAAGCGCAGCGTGCCGGGAACCGCTCCGTCCGGACCCGCAACAGACCAGACGGGGGCTTCGAGCACATCCAGCTGCGGCCCGAGCACGGTCAGCCGAGCCTCGCCGTCGGTCTCCAGCGGGCTCGTGCGGATGCGCGCAGGCTCGGAGACCAAGCTGAACCCGATCACGTCGCCTTGCACGTAGCGTCCGCGCTCGACGACCCGGACCTGCACGTGCGGGGGATCCCCGACGCACACCAGGCAGCGCGGGGCAGTAGGCAGCTCGACGGACGCTGCCCCACCCACATCCGTTCGAGCTACAGGGGCCCGATCGAGGGCCCGAACCTGGTCGTAGGCGTCAAGCCACGCGGCAGCATCCTGCCGGGTGGGACGCATGCCGGTCGACTCCAGCGGTACCCAACGCACGGCGGCCATCGGCATCGGCCGGCCGTCGATCTGCGCCTCGACCACGACGCGAAGCGGAGGCTGCTCACCCGTCGGTGCGCGACGAGCCGATGCCAGCACGACAAGGACGAAGAGGGCGCCGAATGCTGTCGTTCGGAGCACGAGTCATCTCCCAGCTGGTTCCGCCTGAGGACGAGGCTACAGCCGGGGCCGGCAGACGTGGCTTGTCGAGCTGCTTCGAGACGGAGCCAGGGGAATCCGCGCGTAGGACATCGACGCCAACATCGTCGCGGCAAGGGGGAGGTGGGATTGATGTAGCGGCGTGGGATGCGCGCGTCGGCGGCTTCGCCACGGGCCTCGGCCAGGACGGCGAGGGCATCCCCGCCCGGGTCACCGTGACGCAGCTTCAGCGGGCCAGGTACTGCCCCCCGTTCTCGGCGGCGAGTCGCTCGAGGAACGGCTTGTTGTGGTTCTTGCCGACGCCGATCGTGTGGATCGTGATGCCGCGGGTCTGGTTGAGGCGGTTCACCTCCTGCAGGATCACGTCCGGGCGAACGAACTTGCCGCGCGAGGGCGCGCCGTCCGTCATGAGGAACATCGTGTCCGCACCACTCTGGCGGTTCTTGCGGTCGCTGGAGCCGCTGATGACGTTGAAGGCCTGCTCGATGGCGTCGTAGATGTTGGTCTGCATCTGCGGCTGGACGTGCTCGTCGATCCACTTGAAGGCCTTGTCCTTGTTGGCTGCCGTGGCCACGACCATGCGGCCTTCCTTGAACACCAGCACGTCCGTCGAGAAGAGCACGATATTGAACGTCGCCGCACCGCGCTCGTCCTCGTCGACGGCGGACAGACCACGAAGCGCGCGCTTGAGCTCATCGCGGCAGACGTCGATCTTGGCCGGCTGGTCCGCCGGGTCGTCCTCCTGGCGAGCCATCGACCCGGAGACGTCGGCGACGAAGATGATGTGCTTGCTGTCCGTCTCGATGCCGTAGAAGGACGTGCCGCCGTCGTTGGACTCGGTCAGGATCGGCAGCTTGGGCGGATCGTCCCAGACCGGCCCGGGCTCGCGCGGCACACGCTCCCAGCGCGCCAGCACGTCTGCCTTGTTCGCGGGCCACCACGACTGCCACGCCATGACGATGGCCTTGACGGGCTCGCTCACGATGCTGGACATCGTCTGGAAGATGCGCCGCCGAACGACGCCCTCCTCCTTCTCGGCCTGGGCCAGGAGGGCCTCGATCACCTCGGGATCCCTGTAGAAGATGAGACCGTCGAGCGAGGCCGAGCGCAGCTGCCAGTCCTCGTGGCCGAGGAACCCGAGCAGGATCTCCTTGCCACGCACGGTGTTTTGGCGACCGAGCGCCTCGAGCGCCGCCTCGACCAGGAGCGGATCGCGCTCCTGCGTCTGCTCCTCGAGCGCCTTCGTCACGGCCTCGCCGCGCACGAAGCCCAACGTCGCGATCATCTCGGCACGTTCGAGGCCTTTGCCCTTCTCGGCCGCGCGGACCAGCTCACCCACCGCCCGCTCGAACTCCTCGCCCTCGATGTCCTTCAGGATGCGGGCGGCCCCCATCCGCACCTGCCTCAGCAGGCGGCGCTCGGCATTGGCTTCGTCGTACTGACGCATCAGCTGCTCGTGGGCCGCCACCATCTGGCCGGGACGCTTGGGCGGCGCGCCCAGCCAGCGCCCCTCCTCGCTGGCCAGGTTCACGATGAACGGAGGCACCGGCTCGCCCTTCTTCTCGTAGCGCTCGCGGTGCTTGCGCATGGCCTCCTCGCGCTGGCTCTCCATGCGCGAGGTCTTCTCCTGCCACTCGGCCATGCCCTCTTCCCAGGCCTCGAAGAGGTCGTCCGTGTGCTTGCGCTGGGAGGTCACGGCAGACATCAAGAGCTTCACGCCCCGCCCGTCCTTGGAGCGGGCCACCTGCTTGAGGGCGCCCTCCCGCTCGGCGCGGCCGGACTTGCCCGGACGGAAGCTCTTCTTGAACTGGCCCTCGATGTCGCTCCAGTCCGCGCTGGCCGCGGCGACCGGGCGCAGCGGCGTCCCACTCGTCAGGAGCGCGAGTAGGGCCGCAACGAGCACGAGGTTCCGCGTCATGGGCAGGGTCTCCTGAAGGACTCCCAGGGTCTGTCGGGGAGCACCCCGTCGCATGGGCTGGGGAGCCGAGGTAAGCCACAGGCACGACGTGAGTCCGGGCCCGAGGCGGTCTGCATGCCGCCGGGGAGCCGGTTTCCAGTCGGGCCGTGACGCCGCGAGAGACCTGGCTGCGACAGCAGCAGCGCTTCTCGGACGGGCCTCAGTGTGGCCGAGATGCACCCCGAATGCAGGCCCGCTCTTCGCCGCACGCCTGCATCGACCGTTCGGGGAGGCGCTCCGCCCCCCCGAGGCGCGTGGGGACCGGGTCCCGGCCCGGACGCACGCCGGCAGCGGGGCATCCACGCGCCCCACGGCCGGCTTGTAGGCGCGGATCAGAAGCGGATGGCAAGCGAGAGGGACCCGTAGAGCTCGCGCCCGGCCCCCGGCACGATCTGGTTGTCGCGGTGGACCAAGTAGACCTCCTCGTCGAGGGCGTTCTTCGCCGTGACGGCAGCATCGACTTCCAAGGTCAGGCAGGACACGCGCCAGCGCTTGCGCCACCCGGCCCGCACTTCGACGAGCCAGTCGGCAGGGCTGCGGATGGTGTTCTCCGCATCGGCCCAGCTCGCACCGTGGTGCAAGGCCTCGACGACACCGTAGAGACCCGAGCGGTGCTCGTAGCGCAGGCCGACGTTGCCAGTCCACTCGGGGACGTGGGTCGTCGAGCTCCCCTCGTTCTCACCGTCGACGAACTCGCTCTCCTGCCGGGTCATCGAACCGAACGCCGACCATCCGCAGAGAGCGCGGCTGCAGCGCCCGAGGTCGGCCTCCAAGGTCAGGTCCACACCCTGGCTCTCGAAGCCACCCAAGTTGGTGTAGATGTCCGTCAGCGGGTCGTAGTCGAGGAAGTCGCTGAAGTCGACGTGCCACAGGGCCAAGCTTCCGGACAGGCAGCCGCATCCCAGCAGGTTCTTGCTGTTCAGGCCGACCTCGACATTCGTCCCGTGCTCGAAGTCCAGCTCCTGATCGGGGTTGTTGAAGTCGTAGCCCCAGATCTGCGGCGCCCGGAACGAACGATGCCAGTTGCCGAACAGCGCCAGCTGGGGGGAGAGCTCGTAGCTCAGGGACACGCCTGGGAACACCTCCACGAAGTCGAAGTCGAGCGAGTTCCCCGTGATCTTGTCCGTTGCGCGGGAGTCGGGAATCCACTCCAGACGTGCGCCGGCGGTCAGCGTCAGGCAGCCCCACCGCATGGTGTCGTCCAGCCAGACGGCGATCGCGTCCGTTTCGGTTCGTGCATCCTGGGTCGTGTTGCGCGCGCCACCACCGATCGGATCCTCGAAGGTCGTGCGGTCACAGCGCTCGTAGTGATAGCGCATGCCGTAGTGCAGGACGTGGCTGCGGCCACCGCCTAGGGCCACTTCGCCCTCGACCCCGACTTCGGCCGTGATGTTGTCGCTGTCGGCGCTGCGCACGGACGTGAACGGCGGGCCGCTCGTAGGGCGCAGGCTGTCGAGCATACGTCGAGCCAAGCGGTAGTGGGCATACACCTCGGTCCACGACCCGCAGCCCCACTCCCGGTGCATGCGTGCGGTTCCGCCATACGCCCAGCCTTCCCAGTCCGCCTCGGGGAGGGTGAAGTTCTGGGTGCGGTCGGCTCGGTACTGGTCCCACGTCAAGCGGCTCTGCAGCTCGTGCACGTCCCGCCAGTGGAAGCCCTCGACTTGGATCCACGTACGGCAGTCCAGATCGCGTCGCACCTTGAGCGCGACCTCGTTGACGTGGAAGTCGCTGTTCTGGCGGAAGGTCGCGCCGGACTTGTGGACGCCTTGAACGAGCCAGCTCCAGGGACCGGAGCGATTCCCGGCTTCCGTCAGTGCGGCCACGTAGCCGTGGCCACCGAACGTGACGCGCGTGTCGAAGAAGCCACCGTCCGGGACCGGGCGCGTGAGGAAGTTGACCACGCCGCCGATCGTGTTGGGGCCGTAGCGCAGGGCATGCGCGCCACGATGGACTTCGGCGGCCCAGATGCGCTCGGGGGCAAAGGGGAAGATCGAGAGAGCGGTCCACCCGTAGGCGATCGTGCTCCAGTTGATCCCGTCAACGTGGACGGCCGTGTACTCGGTGAACCCGTTGTCGGGCATGCCGCGCACGCTGATGGACGGTCGCAAGTGCTCGTCGCCGCTGTAGAGCCGGCTGGAGACACCAGGGAGGCGACGCGCCACCTCCTCCACGCTGATTGGCGTCGCTTCTTCGATGCGCCGCGGGGACAGCACCTCGTGCGTGCCCGTGCGACGAAGGACGGGCTGCGGCAGGGCCGCCAGCTCCGAGGCCGAGAGGCCGCCCGATCCCCCCCGTACCGCGCGTCGAGGGGTTCGCTGCAGATCCACGGGGCCCATGGCTTGCGGCCGACGTGCGACGACGTCGACGGCGCCGACGTCCACGGAGCCCTCACGGTCCTCCATCGCGGAATCGGACGCGGACTCCTCCACGCCTGCCGTCGTTGCAGCCTCGTTCGCCACGCCATCGTCGTCGGCACGGGCCGCAGTCGGCCACGCGCTGATGGCGAGCAGGAACACGGCAAGCCCGCGGAGCAACCCCGACCAACGACCTCGAGCAGCCCGTAATCTCCAACCGAAACCGTACGACATGGTGCCTCCCGCTGCGCGTCGTTTCCGTGCGCCGCGCATCACTGTGTCGACGTCGCGTGGAGCAAGGCCCGGACCAGGGCCAAGTCGAATCGTTGGCGACACGCTACGGGCGTCGCGACGTGCAGGTATGTCCCGACTTGTTCCCAATGCGCCGTAGCAGGGGGAGACCCGCGTGTGACGCGCACGTATCGATCGGGGCGCGCCGGGGCCATGTTGGGCGGTGGCATCGCGCTTGCACCTCGTGCTGCATGTCCTCCATCGATGACAGCACACGCACTTCGTTCCGCGACGACGCGCCCTGGGCGGCTTGGCGAGCACGTCGCCTGCGAGCGCCGCTGGCCCTGGCCCTCGTCACCTGCTTGGTGGGCCTGCCGGGCACGAGAGGCCTGGCGCAGCCCGACGTGCGTGGATTGAGGGACGAGCTCCGCGTGGGCATCTCGGCGCGCCCCGGGCCACACAGCATCCTGACCCCGCTCGTGTACTGGGGCGGCTTCGTCACGAAAACGGCCGTTTACGACGGTCTGACGCGGCCTGCCGCGGATGGCTCGATCGAGCCCGGCCTGGCGGCGAGCTGGGAGATCGGAGACGGCGGTCGGCGCATCGTCCTGCACGTGCGCGAAGGCGTCGTCGACCACGCGGGACACGCGTTGGTCGCCCAAGACGTGGTGGACCACTTGGAGCGATGGCGCGGCAATCCCGGAAGCCGCTGGATCGGGTCGACCGAGCGCATGACGGAGATTCGCGCCCTCGATCCCCGCACGGTCGAAGTCCGGCTGCGCGAACCGTGGCCCTTCCTCGAGGAGTGCGCCGCGGCGATCAACCCGGCCTACGTCGTGCCGCCCGACGCGTACGACAACGAAGGCACGTTCGTGGCCACGGTGGGTACGGGCCCCTTCCGTCTGCTCGAGCATCGACCCGGCAAGGACGGCGACACCTTCGTGCTGGAGGCCCATACCGCATGCTGGCGTGGCGCCCCGCACGTTGGACGTCTCGTGCTGCAGGCCCTGCCCTCGAGTCCTACGTGGTCGCAGGATGCCCTCGCCGCGATCCGCGCGGGGGAGCTGGACATGGTGGTCGACGGGAGCAGCCCGCGGTGGGATCGAAGCCTGCTGCCACGCCTGCTCGACGATCCCGACCTCGAGGTGCATGTCGGACCGGGCTCGGCCACGACGTGTCTCGTGCTGAACACCGCGTCGGGGCCGTGTGCGAACCGTGCCCTGCGACTTCGACTCGCAGCCTCCATCGACCGCGCGCAGCTGGTTGCGGACGTGGAGCGGGGCCTTGCGCGCCCCGCGACGACGCTGTTCGCGGCGCCGGGCGCCGGGTGGGCGCCGATCGAGGCGCCGCCCTCGTGGCCCTCCTCGGCCCCCGACGAGGTGGTGACGTTGCGGCTCCTCTTGGCCTCCCCCGGCGATGTCCGGTCCCGGCAGCTCGGGGAAGCGCTGGGACGCCAGCTCGAGCCGCACGGCTTCCGTGTCGTGCTCCAAGCGGCGAGCGACGCCTCCGAGGCCCGCAGACGGCTGGGAGACGGCGCGTTCGACATCTTGCTGCGCGACACGTACGGCGTCCCCTACGACCCCTGGGTCACGTTGCAGGCGTGGTTCCTGAAGCGACCGGAGGGTCGAACCGCATCCAGCTCCCCGCCGGTCTGGGACGACGCGACGCTTCGCGACCTGATCCTCGCGGCGTACACGGCGCCCACCGCGGAGGAGCGCACGCAAGGGCTGGGACGCGTCCAGGCGCGCATTCGCTCGGAGGCCGCGGTGGTGCCGCTGCTGGTACCGCAGCAGGTCATCGTCTCCCGTGCGGGTCTCGCCAGCGTGCACGCGGACACGAACGCCTACGACCTCGACCTCGCCTCCGTGCGCGTGCTTGCGGATCCGCCCACACGAGGCCGCCCCGTGACGGCCCGACCGTTGGAGGTGGCCGCAACACCTCCGGGGGCCGATCCGCGCAAGGCCGCCGTGCCCCTGCCCTGTGCTGACGACTGGGACGCCTGGCTGGTCCATGACAACGCAGGCGTTGGTGTCTGGACGGTGGGTTCCTTCCAGGTCTTCGGCCATCTCGGCGCCCACGAGATCGTCGGCTTGGACGACGCCGGCAGGATGCACGTGAGCTGGTCCTACAGCGGCAAGTGGACGCCGATCGACGTCGTCAACGACGGCGAGTGGCTGGGCGGACTGGCGCACGATGACCTGGATCCGCGCGTTCCCGGCACGGAGCTCTACACGGCCGGCAAGCGGGGTCACCTGTTCCAGGTGACGACGCCTACGAACGAGCGGATGCTCGATGCACGGCGCATCGGCGGGATCGAGGGGCGCGAGATCCACACGTTGGTCGCCGGCGATCTGGACGCCGCGCACCCCGGACACGAGCTGCTCCTGTTCACGAACCCCGGTGGCCTGTACATGGCGACGCCGACGGGGCCGGACGGCACCTTCGAGATCCGCAGGCTGGAGGAGCTCGTTGGCCTCGTGCGGCAGGCGCTCCTGTTGCCCACCTTGCCGGGCGACGACGCCCGGATCGCCACCGTGGGCCGCGATGGCGCGCTCTCGCTGCTGACGGTCCATGACGGAAAGGCCCAGTGGGAGCACGTCGCCCGGGCGAGCGCAGGGCGCGGGCGCGTGGCCCTGCAGCCAGGGGCCGCGCCGCTCGGCCCCTGGGTTCTCTACACGACGCTGGACGACGGCCGTGTCGAGCGCCACGAGCAGATGGCGCGCGGCGGCCCATGGGCCACGGAGCTGATCTACGCCGGTCCGGCAGGCCCGCGTGGTGTCGTTGCGGGCCGCTTCGACGCAGACCCCGCGATCGAGACCGTGGCCGTGTTCGGCTACAGCCACAAGCTGCAGCTGCTCACGCGCTCGCCACGAGGGACGTGGTCCGTGCGGACCATCTTCCGCGACATCGACAAGGGCCACTGGCTGTGCGTGGCGGAGGTCGAGGGCCGCAACGACACGGACGAGATCGTCGCGAGCGGATACGGCGGGCGCGTCGTGCTCCTCGCGAGGCCTCCGGGGTACGGCCGTCACGACGTGGCGCTCGACCCGGAGGGCGACCGCTGAGGCCATGGTGCTTCCCCCGAGCACCACCACCGTGTGCGCCAGGCTCGCGACGGACTGCCCGCCGACGCCTCGCGGGTCGAGAGCGCGGCCTCGGTGGGCTCCTGCGCCTTGGGCCGTTTCGGCCGTCCTCCATGGGGCGGCCGTCGCCTTGCTCGTACCCGTCGCCTTGGAGATGCCCACGCGCCCCGTCGTCCAGGCGTTGCACCTGACCTTCGAGGAGAGCTCCGTCCCCGATCTGTCAGCCGAGGACGCGCAGCCCGTGGACCCGGCGCTCCTCGAGGCGGGGCCCCAACCAACGGCCGCCGCGCCCGTTCCGTGGGAGCCACGTCTCGAGCCACGCGAGGACGACGCACCGGACGAGCTGCCCGAGGCGCCCGAGCCGCGCGATCCGGTCGCGCGGGACATGGCTACGCCTGCGCTGGACGAGCTCACGTCGCCGCGGCGGCCTCGGCGTCGGACCCGCACATCCGTTACCGCGCCCGGACACCTACCGTCACCCCGAGAGACCCCTCCGGCACTTCTCCCGCCGGCTCCCCGCCCCGCACCTGCCCCTGCGCCCACCCCGCAGCCGTCCCGGTCACGGAGCGTCCCACGTCAGGCCTGGGCCCCTTCGCCAACGTCGTACTACCCGGAGCCGGCTCGGCGCGAAGGCGTGGAGGGGACCGTGCGCATCGGCCTCGACATCGCCGCCAGCGGCGCGGTGCAACGCGCGTGGGTCATCGTCTCCTCCGGCGACGCGCGCTTGGACGATGCCGCCCGCGACCTCGGACTGGCGGTCCGGTTTCACCCCATGAGCAGCGCTGCGATTGGCGAGCTGACGGTCCGATTCCGATTGGAAGGATGAGGGTGCCCGAACCTCGCGATCGGCGCACCCCTTGCGTAGGGGCCGCCGTCGTCGCCAGGAGACAGCCATGCAGAAGCGCTTCCCCGGGGTCCATCGCAACGGTCGGGCGTCGCGGGACCGGGCCGTGCTGGAGTGCCTGAGTGGCATCGAGTTCCGCCTGGCGTGCAGCATCCCGTACTTGGCGGACCTGCTGGACTCCGAGGTCGACGACGTGGTGCTGGGAACGCTGGCCTACATCCGCCGCTGGCAGCTGCGCGACATGCGAAGCGATGTGCGCCGCCTGGCCGAGGGGCGGATGGCCTCGCGCGACGTGCAGCGCGCCGCGCGCAAGACGCTGGAGCGTCTTGACCAGCCCGCCGACGACGTCGCTGCGACGAGGCCGCGGGAGCGCTCGCAGCGCGCGGGATGACGGACGCTACTGCGGCGCTTCGTCCAGGCTCTCGAGCAGCTTGAGGTAGGAGTCGAACCGGAAGTCCGCGAGGCGCCCGTCCTCGACGGCGATGAGGACGGCGCATCCGGGCTCGTGCGTGTGCGAGCAGTCCGGGTAGCGGCATTCGGGGGCGATCTTCGCGATGTCGCGGAAGAGCCAGGGCACCTCGCGCTTGGGGATGCCGAAGAGACCGAACTCGCGAATGCCGGCGGTGTCGATGACGGCCCCGCCGACGTCGAGATCCACCCACGTCGAGGCGGTCGTGGTGTGCGTGCCGCGCCCCGTGACTTCGTTCACGTCCCCCACCGCCAGGCCCAGTCCGCCCTGCACGGCGTTGAGGAGCGAGGACTTGCCGACGCCGCTGTGGCCCGTCACGACCGTCACGCGACCGGCGAGCTCGTCGCGCAGCGCCTCGATGCCACGCCCGTCGACGACGCTGGTCGCGACCACGGCGTAGCCCAGCTCGCGGTAGACGTCGAGCTCCTCGGGTTCCTCGTCGACGAGGTCGAGCTTGTTCACGACGACGATCGCATCCAAGTGCGAGAACTCGACGACGGCCAGGATGCGGTCGACCAGCGCCGGGTTGAAGATGGGATCGGCCGCCGCGCTCACGATGGCGACGCGGTCGGCGTTGGCCGCCATGACGTGCTCGACGCGCTCGCGGCGCGTGCTGGGGCGGGAGAGGGTCGTGCGACGCGGCTCGAGGTGATCGATGGCCCCGCGGTCCTCGCCGCTCCAGTGCACGACGACGCGATCACCCACGACGGCGGGCGTCTTCTGGCCGGGCCGAGCACCGCGGTAGTGCCGCCCGCGCACCGCGCACCACAGCTCGTTGCCGGCGCCGGGAAGCTCGTCGTGTGCCTCGTCCAGCCGCACGAGGCAGCCGCGCGCATCCAGGCGCACGACGCGTCCGGTCCACGCGGGCCCGTGCGGGTCCTGTCGTCGTGCTGCGCTCACGCGCGCCGGCTCCGGACGAGGACGGCGAACGCGACGCCCAGCGCAACCGCGGCGTTCAGCGACTCGGCACCGGGCTCGATGGGCACGCCCAGGCCCTCGGGGTCCAGCGAGTGCGCGTGCTCACCGGGCCCGCGCCCTTCGCTGCCCACGACGAGGACACCGGGCGTCTCGATCTCCTGGACGACCTCGAAGACGTCGCGACCGCCCGCTTCGAGCACCCACGCCGCGCGGCCGTCCAGACGCACGGCCGCGGCGAGTGCCGCCGACGGCCCCCGTGCGAACGGCACGGCCAACGCGAGACCGGCGGACGCACGCAACGCCTTGGCGCCCAGCGGATGCGCGCCGTCGTCGCTCACGAGCAACCCCGCGGCGCCGAAGGCCACGGCCACACGGAAGGCCGAGCCGACGTTGCCCGGGTCTTGAAGCCCATCCAGCCACAGCACCCAGCCCGGCTGGGCCAGCACCTCGTCCGGGCTGCGCTGCGGATCGCGCACGACCGCCACGATGCCCTGGGGCGTACGGACGCCGCCGACGCGATCGAGGTCCGCGGCCTTCGCCAGACCCACCTCGAGGCCCGCGTCGGCGCACGCGCGATCGAACGCGATGGCCGTGTCCGCCGCGAGGTTGTCGCGACGCCAGACCTCCACGACGTGACCGGTGGCCAGGGCGTCGTGCACGGCCTTCAGGCCTTCGAGCAAATGCAGGCCGGGGTCGCCCTTGCCACGGGCGATTTGGGCCAGACGCTTGCGACCGGCAATGCTCAGCTGCATGCGACACCTCCAGGGCGCAGGACGCGCAAGGAAGCCAGAGCCGCTTCCAGGTCGGAGGGTAGCGGGCTCGTGAGATCGAGCGTGCCGAGGCCGGCCGGATGCGGCATCACCAAGTGGTGGGCGTGCAGGCCGAGGCGCGCCAGCAAGACGCGATCCTCCGACGGCGCGAGATCCGGGCAGACCGTGCTGGCCAGCAGCGGACGGCAGTCGCCGTACAGGTGGTCGCACACGATGGGATGGCCGATGTGGGCCAGGTGCACGCGCAGCTGGTGCGTGCGCCCGGTGTGGAGATCCAGCTCCACCAGGGCGTGGCGGGCGAAGGTCTCGCGGACGCGGAAGGTGGTCCGCGCCGGCAGGCCGTCGGGGCGGATGCCCATGTGGATGTCGGTCTCGGCGCCCAGGGCGGGCCCGATCGGTGCGTCGATCTCGCCCTCGGCGGGCGGCCGTCCCTGCACGAGCGCAAGGTAGGTCTTCTGCACCGTGCGCCGTGTGAAGAGGTCGGTGACCTGCGCGTCCGTGAAGCGATCCAAGACGGCCAGCACGATGCCGCTCGTGTCCATGTCGAGGCGGTGGCCCAGTCGCGGCACGCGGTCCTTGTCGGGGTCGTCGTCGCGGAACCGCGCGTGGAGCTTGTTGATGAGCGTGCCGTGGCGCAGACGCCCCGCGGGATGCACGGCCATGCCGCTGGGCTTGTCCACCGCGATCACGTGGGCGTCCTCGTGGAGGATGACCAGGTCGCTGGCGTCTTCGCGCTCGGGCGCATCCGGCTCGGCAGGGACGTCGAGCGTGACCACGTCGCCCGCCTGCACGCGGGCCGCGGGCTTGGTCGGGCGTCCGGCCACGCGCACGGCGCCGTCGCGGACCATGCGCGCCAGCTGGGTGCGGCTACGCCACGTGACATGCTTGGCGAGGACGTGGTCCAGGCGCTCGCCTGCTTCCTCGGAGGGCACGACGAACGACTGCTCCCGCTGGGGGCGGGAGAGGTCGGTGTACGGGCGTTGGCGTGCACGCGGGGCCACGCACCCATGATGCCCTGGGGGCGCGTGGGCCACGGACGCCGCGCTGGAGCGACCCGCTGGACCTCAGCCGTCGAGGCCCACGAACAGGGCAAGGCCGAGGCTGGCGAAGAGCACCGTGGGCAGCCACGCCATCACGACCGGGTTGAGGTCGCCGCCGGCGCCGAGGCCCGTGCAGACCTGCGTCGCACCGAAGAACAATGCACCCAGACCCAAGGCCGCGGACATGCCGGGCAGCGAGGACGAGCTGCGCCGACCGACGCGAAGCGCAAACGGCAGGACGAGCAGAAGCAAGACCACGGCGCTCACCGGCGTGGCGAGCAGCTGGTGGAACGACATCGTCAGGCGCGGGTCCTGCGGATGGGCCATCATCAGCTGCTTGGCTTCGCCGAACGACTGGCCCAGGCTGTCGGTGACGGTGAGCGAGACTTCCACGAGCGCGAGGCTGGCCTCGAGCGGGGCGTGGGAACCGGGCTCGATGGGCAGGCGCCGCGTGCCGGCACCGCTCCCGTCCACGGGGATGCGCTCGCCGCCGCGCGGCGCGATCCACCCCGCGTCTTCGGCGGACCACGCCAGCTCCGGGTACCAGCGCGTCTCGACCAGCCCCTCGGGTGCCCACAGGCTGACCCAAACCGACTCCATCCGCCGATCCAGCGGCAGGTAGGCGTCCATCGCCAGTCGTGCGCCGCTCGGATCGTGGAAGTGCGGCACCTTGGTGACGCGGTTGGGGCTGCGCTTCTCGAGCACGCGCTTCAGGAACGCGTGGCGCTGGCTGGCCGGTGACAAGATCGCCGCCTGCGCGGCGGCCATGCTCCCCGCCACGACGAGACCCGCCACGAGGATCGGCAGCACGACCCGGCGCAGCGACACGCCTGTCAGTACAAGTGCCACGAGCTCGTGGTGCTTGGACAGCCGCGCCAGGCTGAAGGCCGCGGCGATGGCCACCACGAACGGCAGGATGCGCATCCAGATGAAGGGCAGCATCGTGGCGTAGTACTCGCCGAGGAGCACCCACGGTTGGTAGCCCGCCTCCTTTACGCTCCCCCACTGCCGGGCGAACTTCCCGGCGGCGTCAGCGAGATCGATCACGACGACGATCAGGGTGAAGAAGAACAACACCGCGAAGAAGGTCGCGACGTAGGTCCAGAGGACATAGCGGTCGTGCTTGCGCATGTCAGCGCCTTCGTCCGAGCACGAGCAGCACGAGGGCCGCGACGCCGAGCACGAGGTTGGACAACCACAGCGCCAGCCATGGCGGCCAGCCCTGGTCACGCGCCAGGGGCGCGCCCATCACGTAGAGCGGGAAGAACGTGAGGATGCAGGGCAGGAAGCAGAGGTTGAAGTCGCGCACGCGCCGGCTGCTGGGCGGCAGGAACAGCAGCATGGCGACGGCGAAGAGCCCCATGAAGAAGGGGCTCGCTCCAAGGGCCAGCCGCCCGTGGAGCCGCGTCTTGGCCCGCAGCACGGCCGCGCGCTCCACGCCACCCCGCTCGATGACGTAGGTGAGCTCCGGCAGGGTCATGTCCTTGGCCCGGTACTGGAACGGCCTGGTGCCGAAGAGCTCGTTGAAGCCGGTGGAGGCGGCGATCGAGCGCACGACGCCCATGGGCATCTGCACGGCGTCCTTGCGCTCGACCTGGGTGCCGCCGTCGTCCTCGGCCGTCATGACGACGGCGTCCTGCAGGTCGAACACGAGACCCACGGCTTCCTCGTCGCCCTGCTGGGGCGCCAGCACGAGGCGACGCGCCCAGGCCTTCTGCATGAGCTGGCCGTCGTCGCGACGACGGTCCAGCTCGACGTTCTGGAACGCGCCATCGGCCCAGCGCTCGAAGGAGAGGCGACCGTTGCTGAGGATCATGCTGCGATCGCTGCCGCGCAGCGAGCGGAGGAACTGCGGCACCATCTCGCGCATGCCCACCTTCACCTCGCGACTGGCGCGCGGCACGGTGTAGGCGTTGAAGTGCATGCCGGCGGCGGCCAGCACGGCCCCCGCCGCAACGACCGGCAAGGCGATCGCGCGGGCTCGCACGCCGGCGAACTGGAGCGCGGTCAGCTCGTGGTCCGACGTCCAGCGGCCGAGCACGATGCCGACGGCAGCCAGCCAGGAGAAGGGCAGGCTGAAGGAGAAGGCCAGCGGCAGCAGCTTGGGCAGGAGGTCCATCAGCAGCTCGGTGCCGACGGCGCCCGCACCTTGGGCGAGCAGGTGGATCGTGGAGCCCAGGAACACGGCCGTCGTGACCACGGTCGTGATCAACACGAAGACCAGGGCCAGCTCGAGCAAGAGCGCGCGCTGGATCCGAAGCACCCGAGCCTCCTGCCGCGCCCACCGACCGAGCCGTCTGCTCGAGGCTCGGCGGGAGTATAGCGGGCCCGGCGCGGCCACCGACGCCGCCCCTCATGGTCTTGTCACGCGGATCCGTGCCATCGGCTTGTCTCCGGGGGATGCTGCACACGCCGCCAGCCCCCGGGAGAGCCCATGGCCCGCCGTCGCGTCACCTCGATCCTCTCCGTCCACATCGACCTGGGTGCGGGCCGACGTGGCGTCGACATGGGCCCGTCGGCCATCCGCATCGCAGGCCTCACGCAGCGCTTGGCGGACCTCGGCTGGACGGTGCTGGAGCGCGGAAGCCTCTACGTCCGCGAGCCGGAGAGCGTCAAGGCGGGTCGAACGGATGCGCGCTACCTGAAGGAGGTGCTGGACGTCTGCACGCGCCTCAAGGAGGCCACCGAGCAGGCGCTGGCGCGCGGTGCGCTGCCCTTGGTTCTGGGTGGCGACCACAGCCTGGCGATGGGCAGCATCGCGGGCGTGAGCAACCACTTCCATGCCAAGGGCAAGTCCGTCGGCGTCCTGTGGATGGACGCCCACACCGACATGAACACGCCGGAGACGTCGCCGAGCGGCAACATCCACGGCATGCCGTTGGCCCACATGCTGGGCCACGGACTGCCGCAGTTCCGCAAGCTGGCAGCGCGCACCCCCGCGGTCCGCCCCGAGCGCACGGCGCTCATGGGCATCCGCAGCGTGGACCCCAACGAGGCCGACCTCGTACGCAAGACAGGGGTGCGCGTGTACACGATGTCGGAGATCGACGAGCGCGGGTTCTCGACGTGCTTGGCCGAAGCGCTGGATCGCGTCACGGACGGGACCGCGGGCGTGCACATGTCGTTCGACCTGGACGGCGTGGACCCGAAGGTGGCCCCCGGCGTGGGCACGCCCGTACCCGGCGGGCTCTCCTACCGCGAGGCCCACTGGGCCTGCGAAGCCGTGGCGCGCTCGGGCAGCCTCGTGTCGATGGACATGGTGGAGCTCAACCCCGTGCTCGACGAGCGCAACGAGACAGGTCGCCTGGCGGTGGAGCTGATCCTCAGCGCATTCGGAAAGACGATTCTGTAGGGCAGGTGCCTGGCTCCTTGCGGGGGAGCGGCAGCGCCGCGACGCGCGCGAGGTGCCAGGCTCCCTTGGCAGGCTTGCGATACGCCGGTTGCCGCGCAGGGGCGATGGCACCGAGGCGTCCCCGCAGGCGAACGCAGCACGAAGGAGCCTGGCACGCGTTCCGCGCCGCAAGCGGCGCCAACGCGAGCCAGGCACCTCTCCGCGCTAGCGGATCTTCTCGAGCATGTCGGGGGCGTCGGGGACGAGCTCGCGGGGGTAGCGGCGCAGGATCGTCTGCAGCTTGCGGATGGCGTCCTGGCGCTGGCCGCTGTCGATGAGGTCGCGGGCCGAGCGCATGTCGGTGTCGACCTCGGTACGCGCCTTGTTGAGGATGTCGCCCTTCCACGTGCGGATCGTCGACTCGAGGTCGGTCCACGCCTCGCGCGTCATGCGTAGGCGGGCGATGCCCTCCAGGTCGGTCAGGCGCTCGATGGCCTTGTGGTAGAAGCGCGTCCCCACGAGCGACTCGACCGCCGGCCGCACTTCCTCCTTGGCCCGGTACGCCGAGTACTCGGGATCCGGATGCTCGCGCAGCAGCTGGCGGTAGTGCTGCATGGTCTCGTCCTCGCCGGCGACGAGGTTCTTGACGGCCAGCGTGCCCGCGTAGCGATCCATCCACTCGTGGATGCGCTGGACGGTCTGGGTGTCGGTCATGGCGTCGACCGGATGCAGCGTGGGGCTCCAGCTCTTGCGGAGGATCTGCTTGTCCCAGAACTCGCGGGACTCGTCCTCGAGGCGCTGCGTCTGCAGGCTCTGCATGTGCTGGCGCCACGAGTCCATCTCGTCG
The DNA here is from genome assembly GCA_020631815.1 of Planctomycetota bacterium. GTDB lineage: Bacteria > Planctomycetota > PLA2 > PLA2 > JAEUHO01 > JACKGW01. Next base: position 147,616 of record JACKGW010000004.1, read on the forward strand.
TGCAGCAGGTCGTAGTGCTTGCCGCCCGGGTCGCCCTGCTGCTCGGCCAAGCGCAACGCGCGCTCGTAGCGATCGGGCGCCTGGCTGCCGCGCACGATGTCGATGCCCTCATGCAGGATGTCGCGGTTGCTCGAGGCCGTGCCGCCGAAGATCAGGAAGATCAACGCGCCGAACACGATGGCGCCGCCGATCACGCCCATGACGATCCAGGAGTTGTTGTTCTTGCGGGCGACGCGACGACCGGGGCGCTCGTCGTCGTAGTAGTCGTCGTCGTAGTCGTCCTCGCGGGCGCGACGACGCGAGGGCGCGGTGCGCGCGGGTGCGCTGCGCACCGGAGCTGCGGGCGCGGCGGCGACGGCAGGCGCGGCCACGGCAGGCTTCGGCGTCACGACGGGCTTTGCGGGCGCGGCCGGCTGCGCCGGTGCGGCCGGCACGGGCTTCACGGCCACGGCCGCCGGCTTGGCAGGCACGGCCTTCGGCGTGACGACCGGCTTGGCCGCCACGGCCGGCTTGGCACCGACGGACTTGGGCTTGGCCACCTTGGCCACCGGCGGCCCCTGCTCGGCGCCATCGGCGGCGTAGGTGAGCGTGGCTTCCCCGATGCGGATCGCGTCGCCGTCCATCAGCCAGCGCTGGTTCAGCACGCGCCCGTTGACCGCGGTGCCGTTCAAGCTCTCGAGGTCGACCAGCTTCATCCGGCCGCGCACGCGCCGCACGACGGCGTGGTGCTTGCTGACGCCGTTGGCCGTGAGCTGCACGGCGTTGGCCGCGCCACGTCCGATGGTGACCTCGGGGTCGAGGATGTCGTACTCGACGGGCTCGCCCGCCTCCTGGATCGTCAATCGGGGCATCGTCGTCTCCGGGCTCGGCACTCTACGGCAACCGGGGCGCGACACCCCGGGTGGGCGAGATGGACGGGTCAGCGGCCGGTCGTGGGCGGCGTCCGGCCGCCCGGGGCCGCAATCTCGGTGGTGGGCGCGATCTTGGGGGGTGCGCCTCCCCCGCTACCGAAGTTCTGGGTCCAGCGCCGGGCCATGTAGCCGACGCCCAGGTCTTCCCAGGGGCTGAGGATGTTGCGGTGGTGGCCGCTGGAGGTGCACCACGCCTTGTGGGCGTTGAGCGCACTGTCGTTCATCGCGATGTTCTCGGACATCGCCCAGCCGCGGTAGCCCTTGGCGTTCATGCGCTCGTGCGGCGCCGTCGTACCCGCCCCCGTCTCCGGGTTGGGCGGTGCGAAGTGGCTGAAGTAGCCGCGCCGCATCATGTCCTCGCTGTGCCCACGCGCGGCGAGCACCAGACGGTTGTCGATCCGCACGGCCCGCAACGGAGCCATGCGCAAGACGGTCCCGCCGTCGAGGACGGCCTTGGCCGTGGCGTCGGTGATCTCCTCGTAGGCGCCGGCTCCCGGCTGGACGGCGGCCGTGAAGCCCATCATGCGGCGGTACGCGTTGGTGATGGCCACCTCCTCGCGCTCGACGGCCTCCGCGGTCTCGGTGCGCGCGGGGTTGTAGACGTCGCGGACCCACGTGTCGTAGGCGAAGCGCTCACGCTCGGCGTCGTCCAGGAAGAAGGACTGGACGGTCCACGTCTCCCCGCCCGCATACGCGAGGTAGGGCCAGGCCGCGGCTTCGCGCTCCGGGGTGAGCGCCTGTCCGGCCTTCAGCGCCGCCAAGATCGCCTCCAAGCGGTCCAGCTGCTTGGCCAGGGCGCCGGTACGCTGGACGCGCGCCTTCGTGGCGTCGCTCCAGATGGCCTCGACGGCGCCGACGCGACGCGCAACCTCGGCCTGCACGGCTTGGTAGGGCTTGCTGCCCTTGTTGTACGGATAGGGATAGTGCGTCTCGTTGAAGATGGCGAGCAGCGCGTACTTGCGCGCCTCGTCCAAGCGCGTGCGGACGTCGCGCACCTTCTGCAGCTTCTTGTAGGCCGACTCCTTGGCGAGATCCGCGAGGAGGTCGTCGAGCTCGCTCGAGAGGCTCGCCAAGCGCTCCTGCTCGACGGCCCGCTCGTAGGTCGGTGTGTCCAGCAGGTCGCCGGCATGCAGGCGGTAGCCACCCGGGGGCGGTGTCGCACGGCCGTAGAGGTGGCGGGCCACGATGCGATCGGCCAGCGCGCGGTCGCCGTTCTCGCACGTGTACACGGGCGCGAGCACCTCGACGGCGTCCTTGCGCCGGTCCAAGGCCGCTGCAAGCACGGCCACGTTCAGGCGCGACTCGAACGTGAGCGGCGTGGGCTCGAGCAGCGTGATGACGTCGTCGGCCGGGAGCGCGCCCCAGAGATGCGGGGCCGCTTCGCCATCGCCCACCCGCCACGTCACCGTGTCGCCGTCGGCAGCCGTCACCGTGATGCGGCCCAGCGAGATCTTGAAGGTCGGCGGCTTCTCCGCGGCGCGCGTCGACAGCGTCTCGGTCAGGGCCACGATGCGGCCGAGATCCTCGACCATGGCGCGCGCGTCGGCCGCCAGGTCGGGTCCCGCCGCGCCGTCGGCCAGCGAGGCAAACGCCGCACGGGCGGAGCCCCAGCGACGCTGCGTCATGTCCTCGCGCGCACCGCCAAGACGCGCCAGGGCCTCCGCGGGAACCGTCCCGCCGGTCGGGCGCGGGTTGGTCGGTCGATCCGGCCCGGCCGTCGGAGCCGTGGGCGTGGTGCCGGCGGGCGTCGGCGCCTCGGCGGAGCCGCTGCGCAACGTGCTGCGTACCTGCTCGGCCACGAGGCGCTCGAGCGAGGTACCGGCGAGATCGCGCGTGGCGTCAATCAAGAGACCGAGCCGTGCGTCGGGCGCCGCCTTGGCGATCGCCGCGCGCACCTCGTCGTAGCGGGCGCGCGAGGCGGCCTCGACCTGCTCCTTCAGGCGGCCGTAGCGCGTGAGGGCGCCGGAGGAGAGCCCCAGCCGTCGCTCGCCGAGCGCGCTCACCAGCGCCTCGGCCTGCCCGAACCTGCGCGCACTCAGCGCCGCCTCTACGCCGGCGGACACGGCGGCCAGGCGCGCGCCGTCGGCCTCCTCTTGCGTGCGATCGGCGACGAGCAGTGCATCGGCGACGCGGTCCGCGAGGATCTTGTCGCCTGCGACTTCCGTACGCAGACGGACGAGGTCGATCCGGGCGTCGGCCAAGCTGTCCGGCCCGAGTCGGCCGAGCACGGCACCCAAGCGCCGCTCGGCCGCATCATGCCGCTCGACCGCCGTGCGTGTGGCCGCTGCGTGTCGCGCCAACAAGGAGGCCTCGGGCGTGCCCTCGTGGCGGGCCACGAAGGCCTCGGCCTTCTCCACGAACCCCTCGCCACTGGCGCGCTCGGCCAGGATGTCGAGGGCCTCTTGGCGGAGTGCCGCCCGCTCGGTCTGGCGACGCGCCGAGCCGCCGAACCAGTGGTCGGCCCCCCACCACAGCAGGGCGGCCAGCGCCACCAGGATGCCGCCCTTGACGAGGGCCGAGGCGTCGAGCCCGGCCGCCGCCGGAGCAGGCCGCTCGCGGCGCGGACGCGGCTCCTCCCGCGTTTCGGCCGGCGGCTCCGGGGCCGCGACGGCCGCCGGCTCGGCCGCCACGGTGCGCACGGACAGCAGCGTGGACGCAACGAGTGCCTCGGCCGGCCCCCCCAGGTCGATGCGCGTGGCGCCGATGCGAACGCTCTCGCCGTCGGCGAGGCGGCGGCGCGCGACGCGCTGATCGCCGACCCACGTCCCGTTGGCCGAGGCAAGGTCCTCGACGATCCACCCGCCCCCCTCCAGCGGCGTCACGCGCGCATGGCGCCGCGAGGCGCGGGGCTCGGTGATGAACGCCTCGGCGTCCTCGGCACGCCCGATGACGGCGCCCTCCGGACCCACCTCGAAGCTGCGGACGGGCTCGTCCGGGGCGTGGATGTCGATGCGCGGCATGCGGCTCCTCCGGGAGGCAATTGGCAAGCGGCGTGCCGTCGCCGACGGGCAGACGCCGCGACGCGAAGCCCTTGAAACCGGGCCGGGCGGGGCCTTGGCAGATTCCGCCACACCGCGCCGGATGTGCGACGTCAACCGACCCGACGCCTCACGCGATGCCGCGCGCTACGTGCGGTGGACGGACAAGCCGTACAGCTCGATCTTCGCATCCAGGGTGGGGCGCGAGATCCCGAGGAGGCGCGCGGCGCGTGCCTTGCGACCTTCGCACTTGGCCAGGGCGGCGCGAATGACGCGGCTCTCCAGCGCCTCGGTCACCTCCTTGACCATCTCCTTGAGCGAGCGCTCGCCGAGGTCCTCGACGGGCGCATCCCCCAGCTCGGTCGCCGCACCGCGGACGGCGGGGCTCAGGATGAGGGGCACGATGACCTTGTCACTGAGGGCCGCGGCGCGCTGCACCTCGTTGCGCAGCTCGCGGACGTTGCCCGGCCAACCGTAGGCGCAGAGCGCCTTCATGGCCTCCTCGCTCACCGTGCGCGGGGAGCCCTTGCGCGCGGCCTCCTCGAGGAAGTGCTCCACGAGCAGGGGGATGTCCTCGCGCCGGTCGCGCAGAGGCGGCAGCGTCACGGCGATCACGTTGAGCCGGTAGAAGAGGTCCTCGCGGAAGCGCCCCTGGTCGCAGAGAGAGCGCAGGTCCTGGTTGCTGGCGGCCACGATGCGCACGTCCAAGGGGATGCTCTGGCGACCGCCGATGCGCCGGATCTCGCCCTCCTGCAACGCGCGCAGGAGCTTCTTCTGCATGTCGAGCGGCATGTCGCCGATCTCGTCGAGCAGCAGCGTGCCGCCGTTGGCGGCTTCGAAGAGGCCCTTGCGGTCCGCGGTGGCGCCCGTGAAGGAGCCCTTCGTGTAGCCGAAGAGCTCGCTCTCGAGCAACGTCTCGGGGATGGCCGCGCAGTTCTCGCTGACGAACGGGCCGTTCTTGCGCGCGCCGTTGAAGTGCAAGGCACGCGCGACCAGCTCCTTGCCGGTGCCGCTCTCGCCGTGGATCAGCACCGGTACGTCGCTGTCGGTGACCTTGTCGAGCAGCCGGAACACCTCGCGCATGGGCCGGCTGGCGGCGACGATGTTGGCGTAGCTGTACTTGAGAGGGGCTTCGTCGCGCTCGCGCAGCACCTGCTCGCGCACCTCCATGAGCTCGGCGCTGGTCTGGGCGACGCGGTCGGTCAGGATGCGGTTGAGCTCCTCGACCTCGCTCTTGGCCGCGGTGAGCTCGGACAGACGGCGGTCGTTCTCCGCGTGCAGCGCCGCACTGCGCAGCGCGACGGCGGCTTGGTCGGCGAAGAAGCCGATCAGCGGCAGCTGGCGCTCGAGGAACAGGCCCCGCTCGAAACGATGGTCCAGCACGATCGTGCCCGCGGGGCTGGACGCACCGCCGGCCCCGGGAACGGGGACCGCAAGGATCGAGCGCAGCTGCAGGTCGGCGATGGAGTCACTGCCAGTGAAGCGCTCGTCGACGTCGGCGTCGGTGACGAGCACGGGCTCCCCCTTGAGGCGCGCCTGGCGCTCGATGGTGTAGCTGATGCGTCGCGCAGCCTCCTGCACGTCTTCGCGCCCCATGTTGCGGGCCGCCACGATCGTGGGCTCGATCTCGGCCGAGCGCTTGCGCCCCTTGGGCGGGTCCGGGTGCATCAGGAAGAAGCCGCGCTCGGCGCCGGTGAACTCGATGAGGCTGTCGAGCAACAGCTCGAAGACGCGCTGCGGCCGCCGGTCGTCGACAAGCGCGCGCATCACCGTCTGCAGCAGCTGGGCAGCGTGCACTTCGGGCGAGCCCGCGAGCATGTCGGGCAGTCCGTGGCGCGCCGCCTCGGCCGCGAAGCGCTCCGCCGCCTGGCGCAAGCCGGGTTCGCCCAGCCGGTCGTGGATGCGGCCTGCCAAGCGGCCGACGCTGTCGAGCAGGTCCTCGGCGGCCTGCGAAGCGCGGTAGACCAGCTCGACGCGGCCCAACCGCAAGCGGTCGCCGTCGGCCAAGCGTCGCTGCTGCACGGCGCGCCCGTTGACGTAGGTGCCGTTGCGGCTCTCGAGGTCCACGACCTTCCACGCGCCACCGCCCGCGGGCTCGAGACGGCAGTGTCGCGCCGAGAGCGAGCGGTCGTCGAGGCGCAAGTCGGCCTTGGGGTCACGCCCGATCAGCGCCGCGTCCCCGCGCAGCTGATGCCGCTCCGGCCCCGCCGACGTCTGGAAGATGAGGAGGGCACCATCGCGATCGGGCATCAGCGAATCCGTTCCAGCCGGGCATGGCGCAGCAAGAGCTGCCGTCGTCCATGGCCGACGAAGTCCACCGTGACGCGGGTGTCTTCCCCCCGCCCCCCCACGTCGAAGAGCACGCCTTCGCCGAAGTAGGGATGTTGCACGCGGTCGCCCACCGTCCAGGCGGAGCCGACCTCGCGCACGACCTCGCCCTCGACACCGGACACGGGCGGAGGCGCGACGGGCGTGGAGAACGCCGGGCGCGGCCCCGGTGACCACGCACCCCCCCAGGAGGGGGCGCGGTCGTGCACCTCGATGTCCGCCGGCGGCAAGTCGCCGAGGAAGGGACTGGGCAAGCGACGCTCGAAGCCGCGGTAGGTCGCGCGCGACGAGGAGAACGTCAGCACGAGCTCGTCCTCGGCACGCGTCATGGCCACGTAGAACAAGCGGCGCTCTTCCTCGATGCCGCCGGGCTCGTCGACGCTGCGCACGTGCGGGAACCAACCGTCTTCTGCACCCGCCACCACGACGCACGGGAACTCGAGGCCCTTGGCCGCATGCGCGCTCATGAGCTGCACGCGCCCGCCGTCTTCCTCCACGTCGTCCTGCTCGCTGACCAGGGCCGCGCGCTCGAGGAACGTCGAAAGCTCCACGTCGGGCTCGCGTTCGTCGAGCTGGCGGGCGAACGCCACGAGCTCGTCCACGTTCTCTACGCGACTGCGCTCGAGCTCATCGTGGCTGGTCTCCAGCATGGCCTTGTAGCCGCTGCCTTCGGCCAGCAGCGCGAGGATGGCCGCGACGGGACGGCGCGGCTGGGCGCGCGCGCGATCGAGGAGCTGGGAGAGCTCGCGCAGGCCCTTCAGCGCCTTGCCCGACACCCCGGCGGTCGCGGCCTCGCGCGCTGCTTCCGCAATGGGCACGCCCTGGTCGAAGGCCCGCTGGCGGATCTTGGCCAGGCTCGTGTCGCCGACGCCGCGACGTGGCACGTTGGCGATGCGCAGGAACGAGACGTCGTCGGCCGGGTTCTCGACGAGGCGGGCGTAGGCCAGGAGGTCCTTGACCTCGCGCCGCTGGAAGAACTCCGTGCCTGCGACGACGCGGTAGGGCAACGAGCGCTCGCGAAGCGCCAGCTCGATGGCGCGGGAGGCCGCGTTGACGCGGTAGATGACGGCGATGTCGTCGGGCCGACGGCCCGCTTCCACCCAGCGCCGGATGCGGGCGGCCACGAGACGACCCTCTTCGTCGGCGTCGCCCGCACGGTGGACCTCGACCGGCGTCCCCTCGTCCTTCGAGGTGACGAGGCGCTTGGCGTGGCGCTCGGTGTTCTTCGCGATGACCGCTTCCGCGCACGACAGGATGCGGCCCGTCGAGCGGTAGTTGCGCTCCAGCACGACGGTGTTGCCGCCGCCCAGGTCTTCCTCGAACGCGAGAATGTTGCCGATCGTGGCGCCACGCCAGCGGTAGATGCTCTGGTCCGGGTCGCCGACCACGGTGAGGCTGCCGCCCGGCGGCACGAGCTGCAACAGCAGGTCGCGCTGCACGCGGTTGGTGTCTTGGTACTCGTCCACGAGAACGTGGCGGAAGCGGTCGCGCAGCACATCGCCGACGCCCGCGCCTTCCACGAGCACGCGCACCGACTCGAGCAGCAAGTCGTCGAAGTCGAGCAGGCTGGCGGCACGCAGGCGCTCGGCGTAGCGCGTGGCGATCGCCTCGAACACGTCCTCCATGCCGGAGCGGTCCAAGGCCAACGGAGCACGCCCCGAGCTTCCGTTCTTGAGCCAGCTGAGCTGCGCAGCGACGGCCGGAACGCGCAGGCGCCCTTCGCCCGGCGCCAGCTCGTCGAGGATCAGCTTGAGCAGGCGGTGCTGGTCGTCGCGATCGAGGATGGTGAAGCGGGTGTCGATGCCGATCGTGTCGCCGTGGCGACGCAGCAACCAGGCCCCGAAGCCGTGGAACGTCCCCGCGTAGACCGACTCGCCGCCGGGTAGGGCCCCCAAGCGCTCCTTGAGTACCCGGGCGGCCTTGTTGGTGAACGTGATGGCCAGCACCGACCAGGGGGCGGCCCCCTGGTGGACCAGCCAAGCGACCCGGCGGGTCAGGACCCGGGTCTTCCCCGTGCCGGCACCCGCCACGACCCGGAGCGGCCCCGGGGGGGCCGTGACCGCCGCCCGCTGGGCTTCGTTGAGGTCCGCCACCAGCCCGGACGGGTTCCCGGGGGTGTAAGCCGCGCTCGCCATCGGCCCTCGATTGTAAAGTCGGCCTTGCGTCCGCGACAGCCCCCGCCCGGTCTGTCCACCCCCCTCTGCCCAGGTTTTCGGTGCCTCGTGGGGCGGCCGCAGGCCCGCGGCGAAAGTGGGCGGCCGAGGGCGGCCCCCCTACCCTCTGTCCCCTTGTCGACCGGTGCGCCGGTCCCAGGAGGTCAGCCCATGCCCCGTGTCTGTCAGTTCAGCGGCAAGCGCACGCGCTCCGGCCGCCAGTACACGACCCGCGGTCTGGCCAAGAGCAAGGGCGGCGTCGGCACCAAGATCACCGGCAAGACCAAGCGGATGTTCAAGCCCAACATCCAGAAGGTCCGCGCCGTCATTGACGGTCGCACGGTGCGCGTGAAGGTCACCGCGAAGCTCCTTCGCCGCGGCGTCATCACCAAGCCCGTCAAGCGCGTCCGCCCCGAGGCCTGATCGCGCCGCGCTGCCAGGGTCTGTCTGAAGACACTCCCTAGCGCGTCCCGCACACGCGGTCCAGGCGGCAGAAGTACTCGAGCCTCAAGGCGGAGAACGTCGTCGCCGGGGTGAGCTGAGCAGGCAACGCCAGCTGCGCGGGCTTGACAGCAGGGTTCTTCGTCAGCGGCGGTCGGGTGAGGCGAACACGCGGCCGTGGCTCCAGAGAGCCGCCCCCGCCAGCGACGCCAGCGCGGTGGCCGTGGTCCTGCCTCCCGGCAAACGCATGCGCTTGGGTGGGTCGACCGATCCGAAGTGGCAGCAGGGATGTCCGTCGGTGCGCGACTTCGTGCCGAGGGCCCCACCGAACACCGCTTCCCGCAGACGCTCCCGCGTCGGGCCACTGCGCTCCCGGGATGCAAGGGCGACGAGCCATACGTGCAGGGGATCGGGTGCTGCTGCTTGGGTGACCAGGGCTTCGACCTGCGACGCCAGGGCGGCGCGCAGCTCGGTATCGGTGTCGCTGTCTGGATCCAGGGCCACGCGCGCCACCAGGCCACAGGCAGAACGAAGGTCTCCGCCGTCGAGCCGCCAGGAGCGAACCTCGCGCAGGACGCGTGCGACGAGATCGGCATCCACAGCGAGCGGTGCCGGACGCCCGTGCTCGAGTGCGTCGCGGTTGACGACACCGGCCGAACCCAAGCACAGGGCAACCAGGGCTGTCGCAACCGGATCGTCGCCCGCCGCGTCGCATGTGGCGGCAAGGGCGTCGAGGGCTCGCTGGGCGGAGCCCTTGAAGATCGGGCTGCCCGTCATGCCATAGGCCTCGTTCATGGCCAGGGCCGCCAGGCCGTGGGACACACCGGCGGACCAGCCCGAGGCCGGTGGGTAGCGACCGTCGGGCGTCTGCACGTCCTTCAGGTGCTTCAGCCCCCTGCTCACGCAGCGCGCGTACGGGTGGAGGCCGCGATTCGTGTAGCCGCCGGCGAGGAAGGCGAGCAAGCAGAGTCCCGTCTGCCCGGGGTTGGCGGTCGTCTCTGGTTCGGGAGGCAGCGTGCTCCCGCGCAGGGGCCGTCCCTGGCAGGTGATCGCCGCGAGGGCTTCGTCCCACGCACCGGACGGCGCCGCGTGCATGCTCAGCCACGTGAGTGCCCGGTCGTCGGCGTCGACGAACGGCTTGCGGTCGCGTGACACCCTCCCAAGGCGCACGGGTGGAAGCCCGGCTGCGTGGGCGACGGCCAGGAGGGGCAACACCGCTTCGGCAGGCAGATCGGGATCGGCACGCAGGTGGACGGCGTCCTCGTCCGCCTCCGCCGTCGTGCCAAGACTCGCCAGGGCCTCGCGCCAGAGCGCGATCGAGACCCCCCACTCGCTCCAGGCGACTCGCGCGTCACAGCCGCCCTCCGTGACCCAGGCGGCGCCCACGGCCTCAACACGCGTGCGCGTGGGCCTCCCGGCGATCTCGACCTCGATGCCGGTGGGATCTGTCACGCCGCGGCGTGATGCGAAGGTCCCGACGGCGGCGAGACCACATGCGTCAGGGAGCAGCACGTGGACGCACGCGCGCGGTTCGAGGCCCTCGCGCTCGCGAGCCCGCGCGGCAGCTTCGTCGACGGCTTCCAGGACCGAACCCCACGTCGCCTGGGCAGGGATCACGAGGCGGCCCGCGTCGTCCACGCTCGCGCGCGGGGGCGGGTCGGCCGGGTTTGGGCCTGCGTACCCGCGGAGCGGCGCGGGATACCCCACCAACCCGGGGCCGCGAGGCGCGACGTCACACGACTCGGCGCAGGGTTCGGTCAGGGAGAGTCCCTGCTGCTCGCGGCCGTGGTCGCTCCCGCTTGCCACTGCCACGACAAGCGAACCCGCGAGAACAGAGCCGAGCAGACGAGTTCCCACGCGTGACGCAACGCTGCCGCGGTACGCCGGTTCGTGCCCCGAGCGCTAGCGACGGCGGCGACGACGGACGGGAGCGGGGGCCGCGGCCGAGGCGCCGGGCTTGCTGGCGGCGGCGCGAGAGACCACGCCGGCTCCGGGCATGGGCTCGGAGAGGCGGGCGGCCTGGAGCGCCTTGAGGACCTCCTCGATCTCCTCGGCCAGCTCCTTGGCGCGGCCGCGGGCGGCCGGGTCCTTGGAGAGCAGGCGCGAGACGAGTGCATCCGTGCGCGGGTCGATGGTGGGGTCTTCCTCGAGCACCGACGGCACGGCGGCCGTGAGGTGCTGCGCGAGGACGGACGACGCATCGGGGCCCACGTAGGGCGGGCGGCCGGTGAGCATGTGGAACAGCGTGGCGCCGAGGCTGTAGAGGTCGGTGCGCTCGTCGACCTTGGCGTCGCCGCGGGCCTGCTCCGGGCTGATGTAGTCGGGCGTCCCCATGCGGCGCGCGTCGGCGTCGTCCAGCTCCAAGCGGGCGAGGCCGAAGTCGCTGAGCTTGGCCACGCCGTCCTTCGTGAGCAGGATGTTGGCGGGCTTCACGTCGCGGTGGATGAGATTGGCCTTGTGCGCGTGGTCCAGCGCGCGCGCCATCTGCTGCGCGACGTGCAGCACGCGCTCCTCGTCCATGGCGCCGCCGCGCTCGAGCAGGTCGGCCACCGTGAGACCGTCGGCGTACTCCATGACGAGGTAGCGCACGCCACCCGAGTCACCCACGTCGATGCCGCTGATGATGTTGGTGTGGTTGAGGCGCGCGACGGCGCGGGCTTCCGTGAGGAAGCGCTGCACGTGCTCGTCGTCTTGCGCGAGGTCGGGTGACAGCACCTTGATGGCCACCTCGCGGTCGAGCGACAACTGGCGGGCCTTGTAGACGGCCCCCATCGCGCCCTCGCCCAGTCGATCGAGCAAGCGGTAGCCCGCGATCTGCTCGCCGCCCGACGCGCGCCGACGGCGACGCTCGAGGTCGTCGTAGGTGTCCTGGTCGATGGCGCCGCGCTCCTGCAGGAGCGAGAGCAGCGTGCGCGCCTTGAGACCCATCGAGGACAGGCGTCCCTGGATCTCGCGGACTTCCTCGACCTGCTCGGCCGTGAGCTGACCGGCTTCCACGAGCTCGGCGATCAGGGCGTCCTCGCTGGCGTCCACGCGGCGTCCTCCGGGCCCTTGGGTGCGGGCCGTCCCCCCTTATCCGGGGCCCGGGTTGGAGCCGCAACCCCTGCGCGGGCGGTGGGTCAGGACCGGCGCCCGAACACGGCCGGACGGCCCAGTCGCTCCAGCCAGCGCCGCTCCGCAGAGCGCATCCGGCGGCGGGCGGCCGGGTCGTGGTCGTCGTGCCCGAGCAGGTGCAGCACCCCGTGGACCGCGTACAGGGCCAGCTCGTCGGCCGGGTCGTGGCCCCGCTCGGCGGCCTCGCGACGGGCCGTCTCCACCGAGAGCATCAGCTCGGCTTCGAGCGCCGGGGCCTCGGCCCAGGGGAAGGTGATGACGTCCGTCGCCCAGTCGTGACCCAGCATCCGCGCGTTCACCTCGCGGATCGTGACGTCGTCCACCAAGACGAAGGCCAGGGCCACGGGGCGCCCCAACGCGCGGGAGGCCTCGGCACCCAGCGCCCGCAGGAACGCGGTCAGGGCCGGGCGCCCACCGGGCACGCGGACGTCGCGTACATCGACCTGGACCTCGACCGGCAGCGGCTCCGTCGGCGGAGGCTTCGGTCGCGACGTGCGCTTCTTGGCTCGGGTCATGTGCCGCGACGCGGAGGCGGCGGGCCCTCGGCCGCGCGTCGCTCGCCCTCGACTTCGTAGGCGTCCACGATGCGCTGCACGAGCGGATGGCGGAGGATGTCGCGCGGCGAGAAGCGCACGACCGACAAGCCCCGCACGCCTTCGAGGATGCGCACGGCCTCGACCAAGCCGCTGGGCGACCCGTCGGGCAAGTCGACCTGCGTGACGTCGCCGGTGACGACGATGCGCGAGCCCTCGCCCATGCGCGTGAGGAACATCTTCATCTGCGCGGGCGTGGTGTTCTGCGCCTCGTCCAAGATGATGAACGCCTGCTTCAGCGTGCGGCCGCGCATGTAGGCGAGCGGCACGATCTCGATGACGTCGGTGGCGAGTAGGCGCTGCACCTCGCCATAGGTCAGCAGGTCACCCAATGCGTCGTAGAGCGGACGCAAGTACGGGTTGATCTTGGCGTGGAAGTCCCCGGGCAAGAACCCGAGCTTCTCGCCGGCCTCGACGGCGGGGCGGGTGAGCACGATCTTGTGCGTGAGGCCGCTGCGCAGCGCCTCGACGGCCTGCACCACGGCGAGGAACGTCTTGCCGGTACCCGCCGGGCCCACGGCGAACACGACGTCATGCTCCTCCATGGCCCGCACGTAGACCTCTTGGCCTGGCGTACGCGGCCGCGGCGTGCCCGGCACGGGGGGCCCGCTGCGCGTGGGACGCGGCAGCGGCGCGGAGGTGGCCGGGCGGGGCGGCGTGGCGCTGCGGCCAGCGGCACGGGCGCGCGAGCCGGGACGCGCCGGACGGGCACCCGTCGCCTTCTGCGAGCTCGGCCCGAGCAGCAGCTCTTCGACCTCTTCCGTGGGCGGCTCGAAACCGGGACGGATGCGCTGCATCACGTCGCGGACGCGGCGAGCCACCTCTTCCACGGCTCCGGCGTCGTCGCCGTCGACGGTGAGCGTGCCCTGACGGGCGCTCACGCGCACGCCGTAGCGCTCGCGCAGCGCACGCAGGTGGCGGTCCATGGGCCCGAAGAGGACGCGCTGGGCAGCTTCGTCGGCGTCGTGGATGCGTTCACGGGGCATGGCGGGAGGATACCCGCGGGGGCCCCGGGGCCGGGCCCGGGCGTGCCGTCAGGCCAGCCAGCGATAGAACGCCCAGGCCACGGGTCCCGCCAGCAAGAGGCTGTCGGCCATGTCCAAGAGCCCGCCCATGTGCGGGATCAGGCGGCTCGAGTCCTTCACGCCCACGCGGCGCTTCCAGCCGCTCTGGGTGACGCCCGCCAGGATCGAGGCCGCGGCGACGAGCACGCCGAAGCCCACGCGCATGAGCAACGACCAGGACTGCTCGGGCTCGAGAGAAAGCAGGCCCGGCAGGAACACGGCCACGAGCACGCTGGCGGTGACACCACCCGCCGTGCCCTCCCACGTCTTGCCCGGCGAGACGCTGGGAATCATGCGGTGGCGGCCGATGGCCTTGCCCACGACCCAGCCGCCGATGTCGCTGGCCTTGGCCACGAGCACGAACAGGATCAGGCGCCGCGCGCCGTCGGGCCCGTCGGCCAGCTCGCGCGTGAAGGAGAGCAGGAAGCCGATGTAGAGCCACGGGAGGTACGACGCGACGATCGCGCCCACGGCCTCGGGACGCACGTCCTTCAGGCGCGTGACGAGCGGCAGCACGATGCCGATGGCGACCAGCAGCGTGCGCGCGAGGTGCCGGTCGGCCGCGCCATCCGGCGCGAGCAGCCCCACGCCGGCCAAGGCCCCCGACAGCAGCGCCGCCGGCAGCACGGCCATCGGACGCTCGGCGGAACGGAGCAGGCGCACCAGCTCGACGGCGGCACCGGCACCGAACAGGGCCAGGAGCGTGTCGGACCAGCGCGCATCGCCGCTGTGGTCATGGAGCCACAGGACCCCGAGCACCACCCCCAGCACGATCGGCGCCACGAGAAGGCGCACGGCCACGTCCGAGCTCGCCCGCTTGGCGGGCGGGGGGGCGGGGGGCGAGCTCACCGCTGCAGCAGACCGCCGAAGCTGCGCGTGCGCGTGGCGTAGTCCTGCAGCGCTCGATCGAAGTCGTCCTCGCGGAACTCGGGCCACGCCACGTCCGTGACGTGCAGCTCGCCGTAGGACATCTGCCACAGCAGGAAGTTGCTCAGGCGCTGCTCGCCCGCGGTGCGCACGAGCAAGTCCACGTCGGGCATCTCGGGCTGGTACAGCCGGGCACCGAGCGCCGCCTCGAGGCCGGTGTCGTCGAGGGCGGCCAGGTCGATCCGCCCGGCGGCCGCGTCCTCGGCCAGGCGCTTGGCGGCGTCGGCCAGCTCGAGACGTGCGCCGTAGTTGAGCGCCAAGCACAGCGTGGTGCCGCGGTTCTCGGCGGTCATCTCCTGCGTGCGGGCGAGCGCGCGCTGCACGTCCTTGGGCAGGCCCTCGATGCGACCCACCGAGCGCAGGCGGATGTCGTTCTCCATCAGCTCCTTGCGCTCGTCGACGAGGAACTTGCGCAGCAGGTGCATGAGGAACGCGATCTCGCTCTTGGGTCGCTTCCAGTTTTCCGTGCTGAAGGCGAAGAGCGTGAGCTGACCGACGCCGAGGGCCGCCGCGCGGCGCGTGACCGCGCGAACGCTCTCGATGCCGTGCTCGTGGCCTCGGATGCGCGCGAGCCCGCGGGCCTGCGCCCAACGGCCGTTGCCGTCCATGATGATTGCCACGTGGCGGGGGACGACGGGGCCCGGCGCGGCGCCGGTCGCAGCGGGCTGCGTCAGGTCCGCGGCCTTGGGTGAGGTCGCACGAGCGGCTTGCTCGGCCGCACGATCGGCGGGGCGCTGCCCGGCCTCGCTCGCCCGGGACGCGGCATCGGCGCTCCGCGAGGCGGCGGCTTCAGCGTCTCGCATCGTGCGCCGGCCTCGCAAGCAGCTCCTCCCCGCGCCCGACGACCCAGGACGGTGCGCCGGGCGAAGCGTATCACCACCCTCTCCCGCGTCACCGCTCAGGAGACCCCGACGAGTCGACCCCCCATGGCGATGAAGCGGTCGCGCTGCGGACCGACGCTGATCATCTCGACGGGCGCGTCCATCAGCGCTTCGAGCGAACGCACGTAGCGCTGGGCGGCGACGGGCAGGTCCTCGAAGCGGCGCACGCCGGAGATGTCCTCGCTCCACCCGGGGTGGACCTCGTAGACGGGCGTGCAGCGCTCCCAGTCCGGCGCGTACGCCGGGGGGGCCGAGATCCGCTCCCCGTCCAGCTCGTAGGCGACGCAGACCTGGATCTCGTCCAAGCCCGACAGTACGTCCAGCTTGGTCAGCGCCACTCCGTCCACACCGGACGTCCGCGCCGCGCGGCGGGCCACGACGCCGTCGAACCAGCCGCAATCGCGGCGGCGGCCCGTGGTGGCGCCGAACTCGTTGCCGAGCTTGCCCAGGTGCTGGCCGGCGGGGCCCGTGTCGCGCGTGGGGAACGGGCCGGCGCCGACGCGCGTGCTGTAGGCCTTGACGATGCCCACCACGCGGTCGAGCGACTTGGGGGGCATGCCCGTACCGGCGAACACGCCCGCGGGGATCGTGTTGCTGGAGGTGACGTACGGGTAGCTGCCGTGGTCCACGTCGAGGGCGAAGCCCTGCGCGCCCTCGAGCAGGATGTTGCGACCCGACTGCCATGCCTCGATGAGGACGTCGGCCGTGTCCGCCACGTAGGGACGCAGACGCTCGGCCACCTCACCGACCTGGTCGACGGCCTCGGCCGGGTCGATGGCGGGCATGCCCGCGCGGTCGAGGATGGCGTTCCACGCCACGATGTTGGCTTCGAGCGAAGCCGCCACGTCGGACGGATGGAGGATGTCGGCCACGCGCATGCCGGCGCGGCGCACCTTGTCGGCGTAGGTCGGGCCGATGCCGCGGCTGGTGGTTCCGAGCGGACGGTCGCCGCGCAGCGCCTCGAGCGCCTCGTCCATGCGCTTGTGGTGCGGCAGCACGACGTGCGCGCGGTCGGAGAGCAGCAGGCGTCCCGTGAGGTCGATGCCGCGGGCCTGGAGCCCGTCGATCTCGCGGACCAGCGTCCAGGGGTCCACGACCACGCCGTTGCCCACGACGTTGAGCGTGCCGTCCTGGACCACACCCGACGGCAAGAGGTGCAGGACGTACTTCTCGTCGCCCACAATCACGGTGTGGCCCGCGTTCGCGCCGCCCTGGAAGCGCACGACGATGTCGGAGGCGGAGGCAAGCAGGTCGACGACCCGGCCCTTGCCTTCGTCGCCCCACTGCATGCCGAACACGGCGGTGACGGGCATGGGAACTCCCGGAAACGGGAGAGGGTACCCCGGCGGGGCGCGCCGACCAGCCCCGAGAGCGGCTGCCGCGAGCGGCCTCGCCTAGGCGCTCAGCGTCGTGGCAGGAGCCCCTTGGATCAGGCGCCGGAAGCGGTGGAACAGGTGCTGGGCGTCGTGCGGCCCGGGGCAGGCCTCGGGGTGGTACTGCACCGCGAACGCCCGCCGATCGGCCGAGGCCATGCCGGCGTTCGTCATGTCGTTCAGGTTGGTGTGGCTGGGCAGGAACCCGGTGCCTTCGAGCGAGCCTTCGTCGACCACGAAGCCGTGGTTCTGGCTGGTGATCTCGATCCGTCCGGAGGCGTGGTCACGCACGGGGTGGTTGGCGCCGCGGTGGCCGAACTTGAGCTTCCACGTCTCGGCGCCGGCGGCCAGCGCCAACAGCTGGTGGCCCAGGCAGATGCCGAAGATCGGCACCTTGTCGAGCAGCCCGCGGATGGTCTCGATGGCGTACGTGACGGCCGCCGGGTCGCCCGGGCCGTTGCTGAGGAACACGCCGTCGGGCTCGAGCGCGAGGATCTCCTCGGCCGACGTCGTGGCCGGCACGACGTGCGGGTCGAGACCGAACGTGACGAGCGAGCGGAGGATGTTCCGCTTGATCCCGAAGTCCATCGCGACCACGCGGTAGCGGCGGTCGGGATCGGGGTCGTCACCCAGGCCATCCGGTCGACGGTCGAACGGCGCGGGCCAGGGCTGATCCCAGCCGTAGGCCTCCTTGCACGTCACGCCGCTCACAAGGTCCATGCCCGCCATGGAGGGCAGCGCCTTGGCCTCGGCGACGAGCGCGTCCACGTCGTCGGTGTCCGTGGCGAGCACACCGTTGATCGCGCCCGCGATGCGCAGGCGCCGGGTGAGCCGACGCGTGTCCACGCCTTCGATGCCGATCACGCCCCGCTCGGCGAACCAGGCATCGAGGTCCATGGTGGATCGGTAGTTGGACGCGATCGGCGCGAGCTCGCGAACGACCATGCCCTCGATCCACGGACGCTCGGCCTCGACGTCGAGGTCGTTGACGCCGTAGTTGCCGATGTGCGGATAGGTCATCGTGACGATCTGTCCGCGGTAGGACGGATCCGTCGCGATCTCCTGGTACCCGGTCATCGACGTGTTGAAGACGACCTCGCCGGACCGGCGGCCGCGGGCGCCGAACGCACGGCCCCGGAACACGGTGCCGTCAGCCAAGACGAGGAGGGCAGGGGGGCGTTCCGACATGGCGCGGAAGGTAGCAGGGGGGCCCCCGCGGGTCGGCCTCGGTCAGGGAGCGGCGGGGCTCCCGACCGCGGCCCGATTCACCAGGGCCGCCAGGTAGCCCGCGCCGAACCCGTTGTCGACGTTGACGACCGAAACGCCCGGTGCGCAGGCGTTGAGCATGGTGAGGAGCGGAGCCACGCCCTCCAGCGAGAACCCGTAGCCGACGCTGGTGGGGACCGCGATCACCGGGACGCCCACGAGCCCCCCCACGACCGAGGGCAGGGCGCCGTCCATGCCCGCCGCGACGACGATCGCGCGGGCCCGGCGCAAGGTGTCGACCTCGCCGAGGATGCGGTGGAGCCCGGCCACGCCCACGTCGTAGCGTGTCTCGACCTCCTCACCCATCGCCCAGGCCGTGACGCGGGCCTCTTCGGCCACGGGGACGTCGCCGGTGCCCGCGCACAACACGAGCACGCCCGGGCGCCGCTCGGTCGGCGGTTCGCGCAGCACGGTCACGGCGCGCGCACGTTCGTGGTGCTCGGCCTCGGGGAACGCGGCCCGCAGCGCCTCGGCGCGCGGCGCGTCCACGCGGGTCACGAGCAGCGTCGGCGAGCGCGCCAGGATCGCGCCGGCGATGCGGACGAGGTCCTCGGGCGTCTTGCTGCTGCCGAGGACGACCTCGGGGAAGCCGCAGCGAAGCGCGCGGTGGTGGTCCAGGTGTGCCACGCCGGCGAGGTCCATGTCTCGGGAGGCCGCCTGCGTCGGCAGCACCGCACCGAGCCGCTCGGCGGCCTCGCTCACGGGGACGCGGCCGTGGCGGACCGCCTCCAGCAGGGCTTCCAGGGCGGCGCGCTCCATGGCCAGCAGCCTAGCGCGGGCTCCCCTCGTGCTCCCGGGAAGTCGCGCCGCGCGCGAAGGTCGAGCGTCCGCGAACCCCCGAAGCGCGGCGTCGAGAGCTAGGGCAGGTCCTCGAGCGCGGCTTCGTAGCTGGCGATGTCGTGGGCAGCACCCAGCGAGCCGAGCCGCGCGGCACGCTCCAGCAGGAGGGCCAGGACTCCTTCCAGTCCCTTGGCGAGTGCGCTCAAGGCAGCCAGCGGGTCGTCCAGCTCGAGCTCGCGCAGGATGGACTGGATCAACGAAGCCGTTCCAAGCTGGGCGTCGGTGACGTCGTGAAGCCCGCCAGCACTCGGCCTCCGTACGCCTGGCACATGCTGGTACCCCCACTCCCCTAGCGGCAGGTGAGGTACCGGATCGTGCGCTGCGGCAAGGGCGAGGTAGCGATCCCCCAGGGCGTTGCGTGCGGATGTCGCCCAGGCCCCATCTCCCACGCGAGGCTGGCCGAAGGTCGCCACGCCCTGCAGGGGCACGTGCGTCGTACGCAGCAGATCGAGTGCGGCGAGGGTCGCGAGTGCACCGCCGAGGCTGTGCCCGGTGATCCACAATCGCAGGGCAGGGTCCGCTGCCTGCTTTGCGACAAGCTCGGCCTTCAGGGCTTCCCAGTCGTAGCTCCCGCTTCCCGTGACGGTGAGCCCTCGATGGAACCCTGCATGGCGGCGCCCGCCACCTGTGTCGCTCAGGAGCACGGCCCGGGCATTGAGGACCCAGTCGTTCACCCTCATCTCGCTCCCGCGGAAGGCGAGGACGACCCAGCCATCCTGCTGCAGGACCAGCAGCTGGGTGTCGGGGTCCACCCGCGTACGGGGCGAGCACGATCGCAGGTCGACGGGAACCGTGCCCAGCGCCTCTTCGAGTGCTGCAGGTCCGAGGTAGGCGAGGTGACTTGCCCGCGCGAGGGCGCGCAGGACATCGCCGTGGCCCACGGGGAGCGGGCTCGCCACCGCCATGCCGTGGGGATCCGTCCATCGAAGCTGGCTCATGGATGCGGGCTCCCTCCGACGACCGGAGTCGCAGGCTCGCCGCAATGGTCGACATCCGCTCCGGACCGCAGTCGCAACGCAAGGTACTCGCCGATGGCTCGATAGGCTTCGAACTGCTCTTCGTCGTAGGCGAGGTCATAGGTCGGTGTGTGGGGAAAGCGATCGTCTGACCGTGACCTCGACGCAACCACGACGGGCTCACGGGACGGTCCGCCTTCACCCCCGTCGTCGTTCAGGGCGAGCTTGATGTAGATGAGCCGACCCTCCTCGGGCCCCGGCGGGACCGCGCTTGACGTGGCAACAGGATAGCGGACTGTTCCCTCGACGATCTGGGTGCGCGTGCGCGACCCGGCACTGGCTAGAAGAGCGGGCAGTCCCAGCTGCACGTCCACGTTCTCGTCGACCAGGCACTGCCGAATGGCCGACGCGAGGGAACCGCAGCGCAGCCCTGGGTCATTCTCGGCATCCAAGACCACGATGAGCCGACAGCGCCGCTGCACCAAGGCCACCAACCCCAGGTTGTCGCCCGCATGGGCGCCGTCGGACAAGTTGACGAACGCCCCCTCGGCATGAGTCGTCCCAGTGCACTCAGCGAGCATGCGCCTCAGCCAGGGCAAGGGCCCAATTGACGGCTCGCCGTCTCGTGTAGCGCGCGCGGGGGCCGTTCCGGGTCGGCCTTCAACATCCGAGTGCATCGCCGGATTCGGCAGCCACATGCCAAGGCGGATGTTGAACAGCGTGAGGAAGAAGGCGCGGGAGGCCGTGTGGAACCAGCCGAGGACACTGCTCACCGCGGCACCCGATACGGCCATGGCCTGCGCCAAGGTCAGGCGGCCGTTCCAATACTCGCGGGTGCGAACGAATCCGGTCAGCGCGCTTCCACACCACAGCGGCGAGAAGAAGAAGGGGATGGCGCGACGCCGGCTTTGCGTGACATGGGAAGCCCCCGGGACATTGAGCGATGCGCCGAGGATGTGGTACGGAGCAGGGGGGACTCGCCCGCCTCGCGCATGCCCTGCCGCACCTAGTGCCTTGCACAAGCGGAGTTCGCGGTGATCGCGCACTCGATCGCGGACTCGGGCGGCGCCGATCAAGCCCTCGGGGGGGAGTGCGCGATACGCAGGCGTCGGTCCTCCCCCCTCGTCAGGCCCGCCTGATGACCTCTCGCCAGCATCCGTCGGCGGCGTCGACTCCGACGGCCCGTCCTCCCACTGGTCGAGTGTGAGGTAGGCCTCGGCCAAACGGTCTCTGTAGAAGCCATGGGGACCGAGGGCGTCGTAGTTGACGTAGGAGAGAAGGCCGACAATCGAAATCGCACTGCCCAAGGTGACGTAGAGCACGCCGGAGCCATGGAGCATGATCATGGACGCTAGAACGTGCAGAAGGAGGCCTGCACCGAGGAGCAGCGTGACTACGGCCAAGCTTGGCAGGAGGGCGCGGCGCGTGAGCTGCGTCTGCCATGAAGGAGGGCCCCCGTCCCCTTGCTTGCCCAGCCATCGCGCAAGCCAGGGCGCCGTGACAAGCGTCGTAGCGAGAGTCCATGCGGACGAGAGCTCCATGGAGCCTAGCCAAGCCGCGAAGGGAAGTAGCGCCGCGGCTAGCAAGCAAGCTCCAAGTCCGACAAAGCCGAGCCCGAGGAGGGCGGCCGCGAAGCTGCGCTCCACCGCTGTTCGACGCCCGCCCCTTCGTGAAGCGAAAGCCTCGGCAAGCAGCCCGCCCAAGAGGGCGCCGAG
Organism: Planctomycetota bacterium; assembly: GCA_020631815.1. GTDB lineage: Bacteria > Planctomycetota > PLA2 > PLA2 > JAEUHO01 > JACKGW01. The sequence continues at coordinate 169,156 of JACKGW010000004.1, forward strand.
GAAGATGCCGGTCGGCACCCACGCGACAGAGCGTGGGCCGTCCCCTTGCTCGCCCCCCGCGATCCAACTCATGGCCAACCCCGTCAGGATCACGAGGATCACGATCGAGAAGGCGTGGCGCTGCAGGATCACCTTCTCGACGGCGTCCTCCGCGGTATCACTCGATCGCGGCTTCCGCCTCTGACGGCCAAGCAGGCTGGCGAGCTCACGCTTCCATACGGCGAAGCGAACGAGTGTGTAGACCATTCCAACTGCCATGGCGCGAACGAACGATCTGCCTGTTGGATCCCAGGCGCCCATCACGAGCGTCCATGTGCGACTTGCGTTGCCCTCAGCCAAGGGTTGGAACAACGCAGAGCCGACAAACACGTGCGTGAGCATCGCGAACAAGCTCATGACCACTGCGAGCACCGCAGCGAAGAACAGCAGCGAGCCGACGGTGCCGCGGATCACTGTCCCCAGGGCGCGGAGCGTGTCACGGCGGAACATCCCCAGCGAGCCGATGACCAGGTTCCCGTGCGCCCGCAGGTGGTGAAGCTGCCCGGCAGCAGCGTCCCCTAGTGGGAAGTTCCCGCCCATGTCAAGTCCGGACCACGACCAGCGCGACTGCCCCGCCCGGGTTGCGCTGGCGGCATCCGGTTCGTCGGAGAACAAGGACGTGAGGCAGCCCCCGATGTAGCCGCCACCTGAGATGGTGGACAGAAGATCGAAGCGCGCTAGCAGGCCACGCCTGGCGAGCCCCTGCAGGAATCCCAGGGCGACGGTTGCTGCCCGCAACCCTCCCCCGGACAGCGCCAAGCCCGCGAGCGTGCTACTGACCCGCGAGACGTCCTCGGTCGTGCCGGTCTGGATAGAGGCCCGACGCCTGACCAGGTAGTCCAACTCGGCCTTGATTACGGCATCCGGGAGGGTCCGGTGACCACGCCTTCGTTCCTGTTGCTCCTGCGCCCCCGGCTGAGGAGGCGCGCCTGCGGCAGACGCATCCACCACGGCGCGGGAGGTAGCCCTGGGCGGCTTCTCGGTTGCCACGAGCGCCTACTTCTGCAGGGCCGGAGGAACGAGGTCCACTTCGATGCCTTTCAGCTCGAGCTGGACTGCGCCGGCTGACTTCGGCGTGGTCGGTGAGTCCGACTTGGCGGCGGGTGCAGGCGCCTGCACACTGCGTGACGGCTCACCGTTGGAGGTGACGATCATGTCCTTCGTGGCGGGTGTTACGACCACGGTCGAAACCGCCGATCGGGCTGCCCCACCCATCCAAGCGTCTTCGGGTCGCTGGCCCTTCGGTAGCACGAGGAGCTCAACCAAGATATTGATCGAGTCGGCCTGGGCGAGTCCGTTCGATTGGGTGCGCACGGCAAGGGAGAGATCGAAGTCCTTTGCTTCGAGCACGCGGGTGTGATGCCCACTCGGCATCGGGAACCACACGGTGCCGCCCGACGACGTCGATCCTGCTCCTGCGGCACCGTCGCCATCCGAGGTGTCTGCGTATCGAAGGCGCAGCCACGTGTCGGCTCGGTGTACGAGGCATTCCTCGGCATCCAGGAGTACGGAGGGAGACTCGTACTCGACGAGTACGGAAGCGTGCCCCCTCCCCAGAACGGCGCCCTCTGCGAGTTCGGCTTCCTTGGTGGCCTTGGCCAGCTGCTGACTCGCGGCCTTGGCTGAAGCGTCGGCTGCGGCAACGCGAACGACCGCCGGCTCGCGGCTGAGGGATTCGCACTCGACAGTGATGGCTTGGACGGCGACGTATGCCTGTCGCAACGCCTTCTGAAGCAACTCCGCCTCCGCGCCAACTGCCTTGACGAACGCCGACCGCTTGTCTCTGTAGGTCGCGAGCGCGCTCTCGACGGCCGATCCGTTCGCATCGCCGTTGGCCTGAAGTCGAGCAAGCTCGAAGCGAGCGCCGTACCACTCCCTGGCAGCCTCTCGCTGCAGGACGATCGACTTTGAGTCTGCCTGCTCGGCGGCTGCATCCAGTGCTCGGAAGCGTTGCAGTAGGTCCGAGTCAAGCGCTGCCTCGGCCTGCTGCAGCGTTTCACGATGCTCCGAGAGTCGCTTCTTGCACGTCGTGAGCGCTTCGAGGAGGACGGCAACGCCAGGTGCTGACTTCGCATCCGTGAGCGCCTTGTCGGCTCGGTCCTTGGCCTGTGCGGCGGCAGCCACTGCGACCTGCGTAGCGGCCTCTCGGGCGAAAGGCGCATTGTAGGTGCCTTGGGTTCGCAGGATGCGGGCAGGATCGTCTAGCGGACCGAGCCAAGGAGGGATGGGGGCGGTTCGTACGCCACCGACATCCACGGCGCGAACGCGGCGATCGCTGGGGTCGATGGCAAAGAGGTAGTCCCGAGGTGGCGACACGAGACCCGAGCTGCCGAACACGGACGGGGCGAACCAGGCCTGAACGTCCAGTTGACACTCGCAGCCGGCCAACATGCGGCGGACTGCGCACCGTTGGCAGGCCAGCAGACCCCGCACGTCCCTCGATTGCTTGTCGATCGCATCCTCCACGTCTTCGATGCCGCGATCGAACAGCATGGCGCGATAGATCGTCGCAATCAGCGTCATCGCCGCGTAGCCGCGCCACCGGGAGGCTCGCGAGCTCGGAACCTCTTCCTCGAGCAATTGAGGGTAATCCTCAACTCCTCGCGCAAGCAGCGAGAGAACGGCAGCCTTCTCGGAGTCCGCGGGCCGCCCTGAGCTCGACGCGGTCTCGCCGACCGCGTCTCTCAGGAAGTTGGTGAGGCTCTCTGGCGAGGTGAGCACGCGCTTGAACTCGGTGACAGCGTCCGCGAAGCCTGTGGTCTGGGAGCTCCCGCTATCCTCGCCTGGCGGCAGGGCCGAGAAGGCCGCCTTCAGTTCCGCATCGGTCACCTCGGCACGGAGCATATTGAACGCCGTGGGGGCCAAGAACGCCGGATCGAAGCCGCCCTCGATCGCGCTTGCCAGCTCATCCAGAACGGATGCTCCGTAGTCCCCAAGCCCCGCGCCAGCTTCCTCCCCGGCCTCCTTGGCCAGCCGTCGCAACGGCTCCGCCAAGGAGCGGGTGACACGGGCGGCTGCGCTCCCACGCACGCGCTCACCAGCAATCAGCTTGCGGTAGTCCGCGAAGCTGGCCCCAGCGGTATCAAGCAGCAGTTGCTCGTCCAAGTAGCCCGCCAACCGTGTCGGGACCAGCACGGTTGCCGTCAGGACACGTGACACGACTTGCAGGTCTCTTCCCTCCTCCGTTCCCGCACGCTGCGCCAGGAACCGAATTCGCATGGCGTTGTCTGCAGGGAAGCCGACGGCAAGCGTCTTGTGAGCTCGTAGACCTTGGAGGCGTCGGGCAGTGGCTTGGAGCCTGTCAAGCGCCCCCGCCGCGGACGCGCTGTCCCCGAGAGGGGCCGAGACGGAGAGCGCAAGCGCACGCTCGAGCAGGGCTGCGGAGAACTCATCCACGGCCTGGGCCGACTCGATTGGTGACACGTGGAGGATGTGGATCTCATCCCCGGACTTGCCGGGTGGCTTGGGCGGAGGCGCGCAACACGCGCACTCCGCATCCAGCTCGATGGACGGGGCCGTACCGGGCGGCGACGCGTACAGGGAGACCTGCAGTACGGCGTCGTACTTGTTGAATCGACTGAACCACCCCGGTTCGGCCGTTACCGTGAAGTGCATCTTGTAGGGAACGTAGCGGCCTTGGAGGCCCGTATCGAAGTCGAACCCCTCGGCGTTGTAGTATTCCTCCAAGTTCACCATGTACGTCTTCATGGCGGCGATGAGGGTGGCCCTCTCGTCCATGGGCAACTTGAGAGCCGCCTGGGGTTCACGAGCCAGGAGTGCGACGAGCTTCTCCAGCACTTCGGCCCTGAGGGGCTCGGCGTTGGGCGGGCTGACCTCGCCCGGACTGTCGAATTTGCGGCTGGTCTTGCGGACCGGGCTGTCGCCGCTGTCGCTGGTCGGGTCGACCGTCTCCTCGGTGGAGATCACCGCGCCGGCGATCTTCGCGGCGAGCCGCAGTCTCAGCATGTCGTACTGCAGCGTGTCCGAGCGGAAGGACGTGGCCTGGATGGACTCGTTGATGCTGGACTCCTTGCGGAGGTCCCCGAACTGAAGGCGCTTGTCGCCTCCAACCCGCTCGTCCATGGGCGTGAACAGGGGAGCGCTGATCGTCACGAAGCCGACCGCGTCGTCCGCCCGGTCTTCCCCGAACCCCAGGCGTGAGGACAGGGGTCGCTCGCTGAGGCAGGCGGGGAGAGCCAGCAGGCCCAAGGTCGTCGTCAGCCAGCGCGCCCTGCGGCTCCACCGCCCCTGCCTACCCTCTACGGCTCTGGTCATGCATCCCCCCCCGGGGCACCCGCAGACGGCACCCATCAGGAGGGACAACGACGGCCGGCCGCCGGACCCGCCACCACCGCCCCCAACGCGGCGCGAACACCAGGTAAAGACCGCCCGACCGGGGGGTTCCACTCGCTGCCGGGCCCCGGAGAATCCGCCCCGTGAAGGATGTCCCCGCTCCCGCCGCCTCCCGCGACGCGTCTGGGCCGCACGCCGCGGACGCGTCGCCGCCGGTCGTCCGGGCGCCCGACGAGCTGTTCCTCAATCGCGAGGCCAGCCTGCTCGAGTTCAACCGCCGCGTACTCGCGCAGGCGATGGATCCGGCGGTGCCGCTGCTCGAGCGGCTGCGCTTCCTGGCCATCTCCTGCTCGAACCTCGACGAGTTCTTCGAGATCCGCGTCGCGGGCTTGAAGCAGCACCTCCACTACGGCCCCACCCCGCCTGGCATCGACGGGCTGCCCGCGCCCGATGTCCTGCGCCGGGTCTCGGCCGTGGCGCACGAGCTGGCGTCCGAGCAGTCGCGTGTGGCGCGCGACGTCGTCCTGCCGGCGCTCGACGCCGAAGGCATCCGCCTGCTGCGCCGGGACCTGTGGAGCAACGGCGAGAAGCGCTGGGCCCGGGACCACTTCAACGACACCGTGAAGCCGGTCCTGACCCCCATCGGGCTCGACCCCGCGCATCCGTTCCCCATGGTCCACAACAAGGGGCTGTGCTTCTTGGTGGAAGTCGAAGGCGACGACGCCTTCGGACGCGATGCACGCTTCGCGGTGGTGCAGGTGCCCCGGTCCCTGCCCCGCGTGATCCCGGTCCCGTCGAACGTGAAGGGCAACAAGGGTCAGCGCTTCGTCCTGCTCTCGTCGCTGATCCACGCGCACCTGGACCTCCTGTTCCCCGGAATGCGCGTGCTGGGCGGCCACACGTTCCGCGTCACCCGCAACAGCGACATGTGGGTGGACGAGGAAGAGGTCGAGAACCTCAAGATCGCCCTCCAGGGCGAGCTGACGCGCCGCAGCTTCGGCGAAGCCGTACGCCTCGAGGTGGGTGCCGAGATGCCCGCCGCAGGCTGCGACCTGCTGCTGGAGAAGGAGGGGCTGGCCCCGGACGACCTGTACCGGGTGGACGGGCCGGTCAACCTGCACCGCCTCGTGGCGTTGCTGGACCTCGTCGATCGCCGCGATCTCAAGTACCCGCCGTTCGTCCCGGGCAACGCGCGGCGCGTGCGTCAGAGCGAGGACCTGTTCGCGACCGTCGCCGCGCGCGACCTGCTCCTGCACCACCCCTACCAAGGGTTCGGCCCCGTCGTGGAGCTCGTCCGTCAGGCGGCACGCGACCCCAACGTTCTGGCCATCAAGCAGACGCTCTACCGCACGGACAACGACTCGCCCATCGTCAAGGCGCTCGTGGACGCCTCGGTCGCCGGCAAGGACGTAACGGTGCTCGTGGAGCTGCGCGCGCGCTTCGACGAGGCGGCCAACATCTCCATGGCCCAGCGGCTGGAGGAAGTGGGCGCCAACGTCGTGTACGGCATCGTGGGCTACAAGGCCCACGCCAAGATGCTGCTGATCGTCCGGCGCGAGGGCAAGAAGCTGCGCCGCTACGTGCACCTGGGCACGGGCAACTACCACGCGGGTACGGCGCGCGCGTACACCGACCTCGGGTTCCTCACGGCGCGCGCGCGCTTCGGCGAGGACGTGCAGGCCGTGTTCGACCAGCTGACGGGCGTCGGCAAGACGCCGAAGCTCTACCGTCTCGTGCAGAGTCCCTTCACGCTTTACGACAAGGTAATCGAGAGCATCGGAGCCGAGACGCGCGCGGCGCGTGCGGGCAAGAAGGCGCGCATCGAGGCGCGCATGAACAGCCTGAGCGAGGCCAACGTCATCCGTGCGCTCTACGAGGCCTCGCAGGCAGGCGTCGAAGTCGACCTCGTCATCCGCGGCATCTGCTGCCTGCGCCCCGGTGTCCGGGGACTCAGCGAGAACATCCGCGTGCGCTCGGTGGTGGGCCGCTTCCTGGAGCACTCGCGCGTCTGGTGGTTCCTGGCCGGCGGACGCGAGCAGGTCTGGCTGACGAGCGCCGACTGGATGTCCCGCAACTTGCACCGTCGCGTGGAGACGGCCTTCCCGATCCGCACGAAGCGCCTGAAGCAGCGTGTGCGCGAGGAAACACTGACCTGGCTGCTGGAAGACAATTGCCAAGCCTGGGTCCTGCAGCCGGACGGCAGCTACGCGCAGGAGCGCCCGCAGGAAGGCGATCCTCGCAACAGCGCCCAAGAGCGGCTCCTGGCCCGCTGGGCCGAGCAGGGCGGCTGACCTCCCTCGGGGCGGTGTCGCGAAGGCCCCCCGGCGGGGTCCCTCGCCAGGGAGCGTGGGTGCGGCGGGCTGGCATTCCCAAAGGGGGCTGGCGGCAGCGTTCTCCTTGCGCCAGCAGCGCCCGTGCGTCTACGGTGCCGCGCTCACTTCACCAGGGAGGACATGACATGGGCTTGACGGGACCGCTGCGCGCGCTGCGCAACTGGAGGGCATGCTTCATGACGCTGCTCGTGCTGACGCTGGTCGTCGGGACGCCGGGGCTGGCGGACGAGGCGGAGACGATGGCTGCAGGCGGCCCCTCCATGCCTGACATGAAGGGATGGGCACAAGCCCAGGCCGTGGCCACGCTCGAGGCCCTTGGCCTCGCCCCCGAGGTCGTAACGGTGGTCGATCCCGCTGTCGGCAAGGTCGTTGACCAGCAGCCCGAGGCGGGCGCCGCGCTGGGCACCGTCACGAGTGCCCGCCTCGTCGTTGGCGTGGCAGCTTCCGCACAGGTCCTGGTTCCCGACGTCGTCGGCCTGGCGCGCGCCGAGGCCGAGAGCGTGCTCGATGTCCTCTTCTTCTGCGACTACGTGGAGCGCGCCGACTCGAGCGTGGCGGCGGGAACCGTCTTGGAGCAGTCTCCCGCAGCCGGTGAGCTGGCCCCGTTTCGCTCGCGCCTCGAGGTGACGGTGGCGGGACAGGCGACCGCCGGTGGCTTGGCGATGCCGGACCTCGTCAATCTCCCCCTCGACGTAGCGCTCCAAGTCGTGGAGGCCCTGGATCTCGTGGCCGAGCCGTCGTTCAAGACGACGTCCGATGGTCGCATGTTCGTGATCCTCTCGCAGGGCCCGCTCCCCGGGACGCGCGTGGCGCGCGGCTCCAGCGTCGCGCTGGTCGTCTCACGTCCGACGGGCGGAAGCACGCAGTTGCGGGTGCCGTCCGTCGTCGGCATGAAGGCGGAAGCCGCCAAGGCGCTGCTCGAAGGAGCCGGCTTGGTCACCTCGTCGAGCACGCGGAGCAGCCCGCTCCGTGCTGGCACTGTCCTGGAAACGAGTCCCGCCGCGGGCACATCCGTTGCCGCGGGAAGCACCGTGAGCTTGGTCCTCTCGCGAGGGTCAGGTGGCGGCGGTGGGTGGACTCCAGGCCGCCGGATCGAAGTCCCGTCGCTCGTGGGCATGACGCAGTCCGCCGCGCGGCAGACCTTGCTCGCGCGCGGCCTTACGGCCGGGATGCTCCTCGCCAATGCCCCCGACCGCCCCGTCGGCGTGGTGACGGCCCAGCGTCCCTCTGCAGGGACGCGCCTCGTCGCCGGAGGAGCGGTAACCATCTATGTGCCGGACTCGACCCGTGTGCCTGACCTAGTTGGTCGCACGTTGGTGGAGGCCCGAAGCGCGCTCGCGTCGACGAGCTTGCAGGCGGTGGAGCGACAAGTCGGGCCCGGCGGCGGCTACCCGCGGATCGTGCAGAGCCAGGATCCCATGCCTGGCACCCCGATCGCCGTCGGCAGCTCGGTAACGGTGAGCCACATTCGCTCCGGTGGCGGTGGCGGCGGCGGCGGCGGCGGCGGGGGTGTCATTCCGGGCAGTCGAGGCATCGTGCCTAGCTTCATCGGCATGAGCGAGAGCGAGGTGACCTCGGCCGCAAGTGCGGCGGGGCTGTCCATCCGCCTGACGGGCCTCCCCGCCAGCACCTGGCGCCGACGCAATGCACGCGCCAGTAGTCAGTCGGTTCCTGCGGGGACGCGGGTCGGCTTCGGGGGATTCGTCAGCGTCGACTTCTCGGGGGCAGCCCCGGGACCGGGGCCGGGGCCGGGGCCCAGCCCGGGACTGCAGGTTCGCGTACCGAGCTTCGTCGGCATGGACCTCACATCGGCAGACGACCTCGCCCGGCAGCTGGGGCTGGTACCGGCACCGCGCCCCCCGCATGGCATTCGGGATGCGCGCGTGAGCGGACAGAGCCTCACCGCAGGCACCTGGGTATCGTCCGGGTCGACCATCTCGTTCACGCCGGGCGCCCCTCCCGGACCCGATGTAGGACCCGGTCCTGGCAGCGGCTATCTCGTACCCGACATGACGAACTGGTCGCAGGGACAGGCCGAGGCGTGGGCCTCCATGCGCGGTCTGGGAACGCGCCTGACATCGGTGGAGCCCGGCATGCCCGGAGCGCGTCGCATCGTTCGCAGCACCACACCAGGTGCGGGACAGCGAATCGCCCGCCACGGCACGCTGACGATCCAGGTTGGAAACGCGAGCGGCACACCAGGCCCGAACGTGGGCTCCGTGGTGATCGTGCCCGACGTCAGTGGCATGACCGTGAGCGAAGCGGTCTTGAAGCTCGGAAGCGTTCGCCTCACGCCCGTGGTCCCGCTGTCGCCCGACGCGCTTCGACGTGCGACGGGAACGTCACCGGCAGCTGGCAGTCGTGTGCAAGAGGGAACGCGCGTCGAGCTCCTCTTCCGCTGAGATCGGCAGGCGGGGAGGTGCACCACCGCCTCCTCGCCCCACCGGCGCCAGGTCACCGAACGAACGTCGCCCCGCCTGGCGGGGCGACGGCGTCTGCTCCCGGTGATGGCGGGTAGAATGCGGCGGTGCCGCACCCCCCCATCGACCTGGAAGCCGAGTTCAAGACCTTCCGCGGCGACGTCCGTCTGTTTCCGCTGCCGGACTTCGTGCTCTTCCCCGATGGCCTCGCGCCGCTGCGCGTGTTCGAGGCCCGCTACATCGCTCTCGTCGAGGACGCCCTGGAAGATGACGGGCGCATCGCCCTGGCGCTGCTCAAGCGCACCGAGACGGGCGAGATCCCCACGGGCGATCAGCCGCCGATCCACCCCGTCGTGACGGTCGGCAAGATCGTGCGCCACACGCGCACGCCGGAGGGCCACTTCGAGATCCTGCTCTACGGGCTGTTCCGCGCCCGCATCCTCTCGGAGCTCCCCCATACGCCGTACCGCAAGGCGCGTGTGGCCGTGGAGATCGACCTGGCCGACCCTGAACAGGCCGAGCGCATCGCCGACCGCATGCGCCGGGCACTCGACTTGGTGCCGGGCAAGCAGCCGCTGATCTGGGAGATGCGGCGCATGGCCAACTCGCTGCGCGGCGTGGACGCCGGCGCCGGACGCTACGCGGACGCCGTCGCCAACGTCAGCGACTTGTCCGCACTCGGGCGCTACGAGATCCTCGCCGAACCCGACGTGCTGGTGCGCTTCGAGCGCTTGATCCAGCGCTTGGAGCAGGCCGCCTACGCTGACCAGCCGCTGCCGCCGGCCCACACGCAGCCGCGCCTCAACTAGCTGCGTTCGCGCTACCGCGTCGTAACCGGCGGGGCGAGCACACCACGGCGCCCCTGGCCCGAGGTGGCGTGGTCCGGGCCCTGCGGCGCCGCGGACGCGGCTGGACGCAACGCGTTCGTCTCGCCAGGGCTACGCATGCGTCGTGGCGTGTGTCGCGAACGGCCCGCACGAAGCGCCGGGCACCGCACGTGCAATCGCCTCTGCTGCCTTCGCCGATCGCAGGCCTCGCGCGACGGAGGGCAGGAGAAGAACGATGCGCAAGACCTTCTGGGCACCGCTCGCCTTGGCGGCGCTGTTGGTCCACCTTCCGACGCCTGCGTGGTCGCATGGCGGTCAGTTCAAGCACCCGCCCGGCGCCGTGGACCCGGGCCAGCGACTGCCGACCGATCCGCCCCCTCCGCCTCCGCCGCCGCCCACGCAGCCGCCGACCACGGGTGGTGATGACAGCGACGGCAAGCCCCCGAAAGCCGGCCCCACGACGCCGCCCCCTGGGGGAGCCACGCCGCCGACGACAGGCGGTAGCGGCCTGGGTGGTTCCACGCGCGGACGCGGCGCGACGATGTCGTTCGACGACTGGGTGTTCTGGTACGCCTACAACCGCGCGACGATCGAGAACCTGAAGGAAGCGATCTACTCGCGCACGAGCAGCGGCCCGCTCGCCGCCGTGGTCGGCGAGAGCGGCGGCAACCGCGACGACGCCACGCACGACGTGCGCAGCAAGATCCGGTCCGTGCTGGTTCCCGCCATGTTGTGGGCCCTCGATCCGGCAAATGCCCGCGATCCCGACGTCGAGTCAGCCGCCGCAATCGGCTTGGCCAAGATGACGACGGACCCCGTCCACATCGCGCTCATCGAGGCGGGCCTGACGTCGAAGGAGAAGCTGATGCGCGAGTCCGCCGCGCTGGCGCTCGGCCTCTTGCGTCGGGCCAAGCCGGAAGACCAGTTCACGGCCGGTGACCTGGACCGCGTACGCGACACGCTGTTTGGCGTGCTCGGCGACGACGACCACGACGTACGCACGCGCTGCTTTGCGGCGTTTGGCCTCGGCCTCTTGGGCGACCAGCCTTCGGGTCGGGACGGTGCACCGCGAGGCGCCGAGATCACTACGCGCTTGTTCAGCCACCTCGACCGCGACACGTCCAGCGACGAAATCCCCGTGGCCGTGCTCACGGCCATCGGCTTGCAGGACCCCGGCACGCTGACCGAGGACCAGCGAACCCTGTTGCGCGACCTGGTCACGCGCGGCCGCCTCGGGGGTCGCAGTGCGAGCGAGGTGGTCATCTCCGAGGCCGCCAGCACCCTGGGCCATGTCGGCAACGACCGGGACGTGAAGGTCCTGCTGCGGGTCTTGACCAGTCGCCGTACGGGCGCCCCCACCGCGGGCTCCTGCGCGATCGCGCTGGGTCGTCTGGCGGCGCTGCTCGACGCCGAGGGCCGCGTGGACGTGGCCAAGGACCTGATCGGTGCCCTGGACAAGCTGCGTAGTGGCTCGACCACGGGCTTTGCCCTGATCAGCCTGGCGCGGATTGCCGTGGCGGACCTCGCTTCCGGCTCGACCGCCGTGCTCGGCTCGACCAAGCTCCACAAGGTGCTCGCGGATGTGGCCGTCGACGGTCGTGCGTTGGAGCGTCCCTATGGCGCGTTGGCGCTCGGCCTGGTGGCCGAGGAGATCGGCGAGACGCCGCGCACCGAGGCGGAGGGCGACTTCCGCCACGACGCTCTTCGCGTGCTCCGCGAGGGCGCGTCCAGCAAGCGCCTCTCGGCGCACGACCAAGCCGCCTACGCCCTGGCGCTGGGCATCGCACGCGACAGCGCCAGCACGCCACTGTTCCTCGAGATCCTCAAGGACTCCCGCGGTGACGCGGAGAAGCAGGGCTACGCGGCCATCGCGCTGGGTCTCGTAGCCGAGGGCGGATCCGTCGAGGGTCGCAAGATGGTGCGCGAGCTCCTGGACGGGACGCGGGACGAGGACCTGAAGGTCCAGTGCGCGACGGCGTTGGGCTTGCTTCGTGATCACCGCGCACTCGACGACTTGATCCCGGCCCTGCAGAAGGCGGAGACGCAGTCGCTCAAGGGCCAGCTGGCTCTGGCCATCGCACGAATCGGCGACGGACGGGCGATTGCCCCGCTCGTCGACATCATGAAGGACCGGAACGAGAAGGACTTGACGCGGGCGATCGTCACGGCGGCGCTGGGTGTGATCGGCGACCTGGAGTGGATCCCGTCGCTGCACCGCATCACGCAGGACATCAACTACCGCTCGATGAACGACAGCCGACGCGAGATCGTCAGCATCCTCTGATCCACCTCACGGCCGGGTGGTCCGGCCGCGGGGGGCTCTTCGGCCCGGCGGGAGCAGCGAGGCGCCGCCGATTGCAGAAGGCCCCCAACCCTGGGAGCGGGGAGGCTCGTCCTCCCCGCTCCGCTCTTTTGCTCGATCGCCCACCTGCGTGGAGGTGGGCGGCTCGCCAGATGCTCGGTCCCGAGCCGCGATCCACGGGTGCCTGATCCGGCGCTGCAGAGCGAAGCGACGCGAGGCGCCGGGTCTGGCTCCGTGGATGCGCGTTCGCGGCCCCGGCAGCCCTGGCGGTGACGTACGCAGTCAGCGTGTGCCGGCGAGTGAAGCATCCAGCAGCTCGCCCACGAGATGCGCCGTCTGCGCACCGTAGAGCGTGGCGGCGGCCTCGTAGCCGCCGGCCTCGATGGTGTCCGGGTCGGCCAGGTAGGCGGCGCCACCGTTCGTCACGCCCAGCACCCAGACGTCGGCGTCGGCGTCCGTTCGCGCGGTGGCGGCCCACGTCGCGCCTGCGCTCCGCGTGGCTTCCCCAGGCGTCCAGAGCCAGGTCAGCGAAGCGCCCGAGCCGGCGTCCAGTCGCACGACGCCCGCGGCCAACGCTTCCTGCCCGGAGGCCTTCCCCGGCTCGACCATCTCCTGCAGGTCGACGCGCACGCCGAAGGCCAGCGGATCGAAGGAGCCGACGAAGCGCACCTCCGGCAGGAACAAGGACCACGCCGCGACGTCCAGCGGGGCGAGCAAGCCATCGGCAACGACATCCCCCACCGAGCCGTGGAACAGCGGGCGGTCGGCGGCTTCGTGCAGCGCGTGGCCCGAACCCCAACCGGTCACGGCGCGCGCGGTGCCCATGTCGCGCTCCGCGGCGGCGCAGCGCACGGCGAGTCGCTCGTGACGCGGCGCGTCGTGCACCACGTCGAGCAAGCCGGCGGTTGCGCGCTCGGCCAGCGCCAACAGTCGGCCTTGACCATGCGGTGCGTCTGGCGTGGGCGCCGGAGCCACGTCGCCGAACGCACCGTTGACGAAGAGCACGGGGACACCGCCAAGCTCTTGGCCGAGCCGGGTCTCGATGGCGCCTGCCAGATCGCGGTCGAAGCGCAGGTACGTCCTGCGCAACACGGTGGGATGTACGGCGGCGTGCACGACGGCGCCACGCGGGCGGCCGTCGGCATCGGTCACGAGCAGGGTGCCCACATGCTCTTCGTGCGTCCGCAGGGGGCCTCGGCCGCGTCCCAGCGGCTGGTCGGCCGGCAGGACGACCTGCGCCCACGCGATGGTCGCAGGTGTCGCGTCGTCGCGAGCGGCGCGCACGGCCTTGACGATCGCGTCGACCACGGCGTCCTCGACCCGTGGGTCGAAGTGGTCGGTCCCCACCACCGCGGCGAACCGCTCGCGCCGGAAGCCTCCGGGCCCGCTGTGGGTATGCGTGGCGGCGAGCAGCAGGCGATGTGCTTCGAGCTCGTCGGCGGCCAAGGCCTCCAGAACGCGACGGTGAATCGTGCGGCTGGTCGTGACGAGGTCGACGGAGACCAGTGCAAGCGGCGGCGCGCCGTCGGGCTGGAGCCAGAACGCGCGCGCCCCCAGGGCCTGGCCGCGGTCGGGCGGGGACGGGTGCCGGTAGAGCGGGCGCCGCGGCGTGCCCTCCTCGCCACGCTCGGCCATCCAGGCCTGGGTGAGGGCTCCCAGCGGCCCGAGCCCGCCGAGGGCAGGCAGGGCTTGGCGTCGCGGCGGACTGCCCCAGCCCGCCAGCGGCGCGGTCGGGGGCAGGGCGAAGGCTGCGTGCCCAAACCCGGCGGCGAAGGGGACCGGCGCGGCTGCCGCGTCGGCCCCCAGGAGGCGCACGGGCCCAGGCCCGGTGGTCGGCGTGTGGAGGACGCCCTGCCAGCTCCAGAAGGCCACGTGGAGGAGCACCGCGACGCGCACCAGCCAGCGCAGGGGGGTGCGCTGGCGCACCCACGCCATGACCAGCTCGGCGCCCAGGGCGACAACCGCCGCGGCGACCAAGCCGGGCACCAAACCGAAGACCGCTCCGACGACCCAACCCGCGACCCAGGCCGCCGCGAAGGGCACGACGCGGCGCGCGAGGAAGGCGAGAAGGTGCAGCACGCGGGCCATGGTGCCCGCGACACGCGGGCACGCCTCCCCACGGCCCGGCGCGGCGTCGCGATTCCTTCCCCCCGCGTCCCCCACGGCTACCGTGCGGGACTTGGCCGCGCCGGACCGCCCTGGCGCCGCGATCCCGAAGGAGCCTTGCCATGAGCCGCCACCGCGTCGTCTACCTGCCTGGGGACGGCATCGGCCCCGAGGTCGCCGCTGCTGCCCGCGAGGTCGTGGACGCCTCCGGGATGGAGATCGACTGGGTCGACCAGGAAATGGGCTTGGTGGCCTTCGAGAAGTGCGGCGATGCCCTGCCCCGCGAGGTGATCGACGCCATCACGGAGTGCGGCGTGGCGCTCAAGGGCCCCACGACCACCCCGATCGGTCGCGGCCACGTCTCGGCCAACGTCCGCCTGCGCAAGGAGCTCGAGCTCTTCGCCAACGTGCGGCCGGTCAAGACCGTCCCGGGCCTCGAGACCAGCCACGGCCCCATCGACCTGGTCATCGTCCGCGAGAACACGGAGAGCCTCTACGCGGGCCTCGAGAACGAGGTTGCCCCTGGGGTCGTCACCTCGATCAAGGTCATCACCGACCGCGCCTCGCGCCGCATCGCGCGCTTCGCGTTCGAGTACGCCCAGCGCTGGGGCCGCAAGACCGTCACCGCGGTCCACAAGGCCAACATCATGAAGAAGGCCGACGGTCTCTTCCTGCGTTGCGCGCAGGAGGAAGCCGCCAAGGTCGAGGGCAAGGTCGCGTTCAACGACGTGCTCGTCGACGCGCTGTGCATGCACCTGGTGACGCGTCCGTCGCGCTACGATGTGCTGCTGCTCGAGAACCTCTACGGCGACATCGTGAGCGACCTCGCAGCCGGCCTGATTGGCGGCTTGGGTCTCGCGCCCGGCGGCAACTACGGCGAGAAGGGCGCGGTGTTCGAGGCGATCCACGGCAGCGCGCCGGACATCGCCGGCAAGGGCATCGCCAACCCGATCGCCATGATCCTGTCGGCCGCCATGATGTGTCACCACCTCGGCGACCCGGGCCGCTACCGCCGCATCCGCCGCGGCGTGGCCGCCGTCACGCGCGAGCGCAAGGACGCCCTCACCCCCGACCTCGGCGGCACGGGCACCACGGCCTCGCTCACCAAGGCCATCATCGAAGAGGTCCAGCGCCAACCCCTCGAGGTGTGAGCGCGGAGGGGGCCGGCGGGTGCCTGATCCCGCGTAGCGGCGCCGCGAAGCGGCAACGCGGGGCGCGGGGTCTGGCTCCGCCAGGCCGCGCCCGCCGAGGGGACCGCCTCTTCCCATTCGAGCGCGCATCGGCGCCCTTGGGTCTGCACGCGTCGTCACGGAGCCAGACCCGGACGCCCCGCGTCGCTATCGCTCCGCAGCGCCGGATCAGGCACCAAGCCTCCGCGCGGCTACCGTCGCTCGGCACGAAGCTCCAGGTTGTCTACGCCTTCGAACGGCACGATGGCGACGCGCTGACCGTCCACGTAGATCTCGTGCTGGGCCTCCGGTAGCCGCTGACCGTGGCGCAGCGTCAGCTCGAAACGCCCCTGCTGGTCCGTCATGGCGAAGGCGTGCCCGCCCGCAAGTGGAACATCGCGTAGCGGGCCGTTGCCGTAGACGTAGACCCAGACGGGTCGCCACGCCAACGGTCTGCCGCGGGTGTCTGCCGCGCGCCCGCGCCACGTCGGGCGAGGTACCCGTCGCACGCGGATGACGTGCTCAAGGTCGGCATCAGGGAGCCCCGGTCGCCTTGGGCGTACCAGCTCCAGCTGCACCAGCTCCGCGTGCACGACCTCCAGGAGCGCGCCCTTGTTGACCATCTCGAAGCGCCCGTCGGCATCGGTCACTGCGCGGGCACGTGCGATGGCGTGGCGCGGCCCCCCTCGGCCCGACTCCCAGTCGACGGCTTCCACGTCTACGTGGGGGACTGGCGTGCCGTCCTCCAGCTCGACGCGTCCGCGGATCCAGGCGCGTCGCGTCAACGTGAGGGGAGGAACTTCAGTCGCATCCGTTTGAGCGCGAACGGGAAGACGGCTCGACAGCTCGAGTCGAGCATCCGCGGAGCGCGCACCCAGGAACCAATCGGTTCCAACCGGAACCCCACGGAGCTCGAAGCGCCCGCCGGCATCCGTCATCGTGTAGCGGATGGACAATCGGTCGCCGGAGATCGACGAGCCATCATCCGACCGAGGCCGTGCGGTGATGTACGCGTGCGGCACCACCGCGCCGCCTTCCTCGCGCGCGATCCCCCCCAGCGTGCCGCGGGCGATATCGCCATCCGCGGGCGCACCTGGCTTCGGCGGCGGGATCATTCGTTCCGAGTGCTTGCGCAAGCTCTGGAACGGCACATCGAGCCGGTCGCTCCGCCCGTCCTTGTAGCGAGACCACGTCCCGAGCCCGGTGATGTGCACGACGACGGCGACGACGCCGCGTGGAACGCTCGAGAACCGTAGCTCACCCGCCGGAGTCAGCCGCTGCCACGGTGTGGACCACGTCCAACCGCTCGTGAAGAACGTGTCGTGAAGGGTGGCCCGCAGCTGCACCCACGCGGGGCGTCCCGCGGGCAGCCCCGATACGGCGCCGACGAGTGGAGCCCCGTTCGGGATCGTCAGCCTGACGTCGTGAGGCCAGCTATCGAGAGGATCGGCTCGCGCTTCAGCGTAGGGCGCGGCGGACTGGCCGTCGCCCTCGACGAAAACGTCGTAGTGCCCCAACGGATCCAGCCCCGAAACGATGAACGACCCATCCGCGCCCGTCACGGCGCGTCCCGCCGGGGACTGGCCTTCGCTGGTGGGTGGATCGCCCGACACCGGCTCAGCCGGGCGGCCGCGCCCGGCGCCGGCCGGCCACACCGCCACGCGAACGCCCGATACGGGCTCTCCCTCCGAACCCACGACAAGCCCCTGCACCCGCCCAACGGGGTCATGGACCTCCCCTGCGTGGGCCGGAGCACTCTCGCGGCCGAGGGCGAGCAGCAGGACACAGGTGATCGAGACGGGAGCGAGCAAGCTGCGCGCTGCGACGGCGGACACGGTGCGCCTTCCTGTGGAGCGGAGCGGGCCGACGGATAGCCCAAGATGTCCATGGAAATCCGCCCGTCCCACGTCTGCGTGAACGGAGGAACCGGGAATCGGTTCGACGCGAGGCGTCCGCCAACTACACAGAGTAGGTGTCAAGCCAGACGCTCGCGCCCGCCCGAGCCAACAGGGCGAGCAAGTCCGGAGCCAGCTCCAAGCTGAGGTTGGCCTCATCATCCGAGTAGGTGGTGATCACCAGCTGCACGCGCGTGTTGTGGCCCGTCGTCATTGCGCGCAGCTGCTCGACATAGGCTCCGAACACTTGGCTCGCCCACTCCAAGTGAGCCTCGAGATCCATCCCCTGGGGAAGCCCAGACTCCAGCTGCCATCCGTGGTCGGACTCGACAAGCGTGGACGCACCGCGCCGATCGCCCGGCCGCCACGCGCGCGTCGGCTCGCACCCCAAGCGCCGAGAGACGGCCTCCGCGGTAAGCGTGGGGCCCTGGACTCCCACGTAGACCCGACTCTCGCGCATGCGGCGACTCCTCGAACTGAAGGGTATCCCTACGGTGGGAACCTCGGATCCATGGCGCGGCGGGTGCCTGATCCCGCGCAGCGGCGCCGCGAAGCGGCAACGCGGGGCGCGGGGTCTGGCTCCGCCAGGCCGCGCCCGCCGACGGGACCGCCTCTTCCCATTCGAGCGCGCATCGGCGTCCTTGGGTCTGCACGCGTCGCCACGGAGCCAGACCCGGCGCCCCGCGTCGCTGTCCAGGTCCGCGGCATGGCTCGCACGCGCTCGACGCGACGCGAGGGGGGGAGGCCCCCCTAGATTGGTTCCGCGCTCCCGCGCGGAGTTGGTGCTTCGGCTCCGCCTGCGCAGCAGGGGTGCTGATTCCGCACCACCTCTGCACCCCTCAGGGTGTGGTGCCTTGTTGGCGTTTCTAGGGAGGGAAAGGGGGAGTAGTTCAGCCGCAGAACCACCTCCTCCTTCCCGATGACGATCTCGCGGACCAAGATCTCGAGCGCCTGGCGCTTGATCTCCAGGCTGGAGTCCTGGAGGCGGTCCAGGATCAGCTCGGCCTCGGCGAGGGCCTGCTCCTCGCTCTGGAGCTCCACTTGGAAGCAGTCCAGCTCGCCCTCGACGGTCGCGAGCTCCTTCTTGAGCTGCTGGCGGCGGGTGTCCAGGGGCTCGTAGCGCTCCCGGAAGCCGAGGGTGGGCAGCTGCCCCTGGGCATGGAGGTCGAAGAGGCGGTCGAGGTCGGCCTGGGCGGTCGCCACCTGCGCGCTGAGGCTGGCCTTGAGAGCTGCCCGGTCTTGGACCATCTGGTCGGCCTGGAGCAGGATGGCCGCGATGGTCTCGGGCGTGAGCCATTGCTTCACCTTGGCGAGGAAGATGGCCTCCAAGTCGTCAGCTGGGGCGGAAGTCCCGCAGATCTTGCAGCGGTAGCTGTTCACCCTGCTCGGGACGTACATCTTTCCGCCGCACTCGCAGACCACGTACCCCGTGAAGAGGTGCTTGGAGGTCCTGCCCGGCCGCCTCTTCTGCTCCTCCGCGCGGGCGTCGAGCACGGCGTTCACCTGGTCCCAGACCTCGTCGCTGACGACGGGCTCGACCTCGATGTAGACCCACTCGGACTCGGGCTTGGGGAGGGACCTCCCAGTCGCCTTGTCGCGATAGCTGTGGTTGGTACGGCGGAGCCCCTTGGAGATGGGGTCGGCAAGCATGCTGCGCACACTCGTGTCGCCCCAGCGCTTGCCTGCTCTCGTTCGTAGGCCCCGCTCGTTCAGGGCGCGCGCGACGCTCTGGATCCGCGGGTCTCTGTTGTCATTCGTGAGTAGTTCATTGAAGTAGTTGTTGAAAGCGCGTCAGTTCATCCTCGACAGGACCCTCCGGGAGTCCCACATGAGCGAGCGCGAGAGACATGGCGTCGAACACGCCCATGCTCTCGCTCTCTGCCATCCAGATCTCACGGCGAGGAGGGAGGCGGCGCTGCAGGACCGGGTAGAGCTGTGCAATCAGGGTCGCCCGCTCGTCCTTGTTGGCGCAGTCGCGACCGCGAAACGCGTGAAGCTGCTGAGCCCGCGTAACGAGCTGCGGCACCAGGCCAAAACCTCGAGTTGCCCGATCAAGTTCAGCCAGCAATCTGCAGGTCCCTCTTGTCCGGCGAAGATCGGGGTCGGCTGCGTCCTCAAGGACGACTTGGCCAGGCTGGAAGCGACCGAGCAAGTCGATCATAGCCGCGACCGTACGGTGGCGCTTCTCCCGGATGATCCACTTGCGCCCGTAGGTTCGCAGCTCGCGGCCCTCCCCAAGGACTACGAAGGCAAGGCCCCGTCTCTGCGGGTAGGCCGCCAAGGTCCGACGCTCACCTGCGATGTCACTCATCATGCTCTTGGAGACCTCGCTCCAGCACGAGGATCATCGAGTTGAGTAGTTCGACCTTTCGCTCGTCGTTGCCCGTCGCCTTGACGCGCTCTCGGAGCTCGCGGGCTCGATCCAACACGGAGATGGCCACGTCTCGGTAGTGCCCTGCAAAGAGGTCCTGGAGCGAGCGCTGGTGAACCGCCAAGTACGCCATGACCATGTTCAGCTGCGGCAGGCGCTTGAATGACTCGTACCTGCTCACGCGTGAACCGCTGCTGGCGCCCAACAGAAAGGCCATCTCGTCCTGGGTGAACCCCATGGCGAGACGACTCTCGTACAACTTGTGCTCTTGTGGTCTGTTCATCGCGTGTGAATGACCTCTAGTATGGCAACACTGTCAACGATCGATAGGCGGTGGAGTATGCGGGCTCCCGCAAGTCACGCGCGGCCCCGCTCAGTCTTCTCATCATACCAGATGTATGACGTGGCAAGCGACCAGGCAACGCTCACGCGTACACCTCATGCGCACACCCAGCTGCAGCTTGCTCGGACTTCGAACCGTCGAGAGGGAGACTCGCAAGGCCGACGAGCACACCCCTCGATACGAGGCCCATTCAGTCCCAGTAGGTCCCGACGCGGGACGCAGCGAGGCCACTGGGCGCGCGGCGAACGACGCATGTCGGCGCGACACACCAGGCAACTGCGCGCTTCCTATCCCATTGAGCGCTTCCCGCGCTTGGCAAGCGTCCGTGCGAGTGTTGAAGAGCGAGCTCGCAGAACTGGAGAGATGGAAGAGCGCGCACCTCGCTGCCTAGGCGCCGGACCGCTGCGAGCTGCTTGACGCAGAGCGGTGTGAAGTGCCACTGGGGGCCCATGTGGCAATCGAGCGGTGGCAGTGGCAGTGCAAGCATCGCCGACCGCACAGCTCGCTCTGCTACCGACCGCCTTCACCCGAGACCAGGGCACTGGCTGACGTGGCGTTGCGAGCCGCAGTGTGACTCACCAGATGGAGCCCTCATCGGAGGCAGGCTCCAAATCGGTTGGGGGTACCTGACTAGGTGGCGCACTGAGAGGAGGCAGGTCAGAAGCAGGTGCCCCCGGGAGCGGATCGCCGGTCCCCGTGGAAACTCGCTTGGGGGGCTGCGGGGCTGCCGAACGGATCGTGCTCCTTCAGTCTTCGCTCCGACCCCAACGGGTCGCCGGCAACGCACCGTCAGGATCGACAGGGGCAGGTGGCCCTCATGCACGATGGGTTTGGCGGATCCCAGGCTCAAGATCGGTTGAAAGTACCCGACCAGGTGGCGCACTCAGAGGGGGGCAGGTCAGAGTGCGAGCACGGCGTGAGGAGGGCCTCATGTGCCGCGTGGTCGTATGCGTTCTGTGAACCCCGCCTGGCGGCGGCGTAGCTACGCGGTGCCGAAGAGGCGCCGCAGCGCGTCGTGGCGGCGAGTCTCCACCTCGGCTTGGAAGTGCTGCTTCCAGCCGTGCGGCGTGAGCCGGGTCACATCCGAGCAACGCCCGATGCGCAGCAGCACGTCCTGGAAGTAGTCCCGGGGGTTCACGCCTGCCGCCTTGCAGGTCTCCACCAGGCTGTACACGCCCGCCGCGGCGCGTCCGCCCTCGGGGTTGCCCACGAACATCCAGTTCTTGCGCCCCACGGCCACGCAGCGAAGCGCACGCTCGGCGGCGTTGTTGTCGATCGGCAGCCGGCCGTCCTCGGTGTAGCGCACCAAGGCGTCCCAGTTGGCGAGCGCGTAGTCGATGGCACCGGCGAGCGGTCCGCGATCCAGCACGGTGGGTCGCGTCTCGGCGAACCAGGCTCGAAGGGCCGCCAGCCGCGGCCGGGCCTGCTCGCTTCGAAGCGCCCGCCGCGCCTCGTCCTCGAAGTCGGCTGCCGCCTTCTCGATCGCGTACAGCTCGGCGATGCGTGCGATCGCCTCCCGCGCCAGCTCCGGCTCGCTGGACTCCGCGGCCAGGAACTTGCGCCGGGTGTGCGCCCAGCACGCCACCTCCAGCGCGGTCCCCTCCGTGAAGAACCGGTCGTAGCCCGGATACGCATCGGCCACGATGTAGCCGGCGTAGTCCCCGAAGATGGCGCGGGGGCCGTCCCGGCTGCGACTCTCCGTGCAGTCGAAGTAGCAGCGCCCTTGGATGTCGCGGTAGATCCACACCCGCGCCTGCCGCTTGGCGCCCGTCGCGTCCTCCAGCATCGTCACGGGCGTGTCGTCGGTGTGCACGATGCCCGACGCCAGGATCTCGCGCTTGAGCTCCTCGGCAATCGGCTGCAGGAGCTTCGCGCAGCGGATCGCCGAGCTGCACAGTACCGAGCGCGAAAGCGCCAGCCCCTCCGAGGCGTACTTCTTCTCCTGCCGGTGGTAGGGCATGTGGTGCTGGAACCGCTCGGTCAGCACGTGCGCCAGGAACCCCACGCCCAGCAGGCCCTTGTCGATCACGCGGTCCGGCGCCGGCGCCGTCACCATGTTCTCCTGGCAACTGCGGCAGCAGTAGGTCACCCGCTGGATCTCGTGCACCAGCGAGAACTCGACCCGCTCGAGCTCCTTGCTCGTCTCCTGGCCCATCGGCACCAGGTCGCCGCCGCAGCGGCAGGTGCGCTCCGAAGCGTCCAGCTCGATGCGCGTCGTCAGCACCGGCAGGTGCTCCGGGAACTGCGCGCGCCGACCCTTCTTCGTGCGCACGTGCGCCGGCACCTGGATCGTGGTCGTCACCTCCGCGTGCTCGACAGCCGGCCCGCGAAGCGCACCCTCCAGGATGCCGGCCAGGAACAGCTGGTTGGCCGCCACGGCCGGATCGGGCCCCGGGCGTCGTTCGGAGCCGCCCCAGAGCAGGCGCTGAAGCGCCTCCACGTTCTGGCGCAAACGCGCAAGCTCGCCGTCACGATGCGACAGCGCGGCTTCAAGCTCGTGGATGCGTTCCAGCAGGGCGGCCCGGTCGTCCATGCGCGTGGCGGGATT
This sequence comes from Planctomycetota bacterium, assembly GCA_020631815.1. GTDB lineage: Bacteria > Planctomycetota > PLA2 > PLA2 > JAEUHO01 > JACKGW01. Next base: position 191,802 of record JACKGW010000004.1, read on the forward strand.
CTACGTGCACCCGCGACACGTGATGTGCGTGAAATCGCGCCGAGCGCGGCTCGATGCCGTCCAGCAACATCGCCAACCACGAGCGGTCCACTTCGGTGCGCGCCGCGTCACCGGCGAGGGCGAAGCGGGGAAACGTGCCGCGCTCCAACCGCTTGTACAGAAGCCAGAGCCCATTGCGATCCCAGAACAGCAGCTTGATGCGATCGCGCCGTCGGTTGGTGAACACGAAGAGATGCCCGGAGAGCGGGTCATCACCGAAGGTGCCGCGAACGACCTGGCAGAGGCCGTCGTGGGCCTTGCGGAAGTCCACCGCGTCGCGTGCCACGAACACGCGCACCGCATCGGGGAGCGTCAGCACGACTCGAGCAGCGTCACGAGTTCGTGCAACCCTACGAACGGAGGACCCGCGGGCATCGCGATCGAGCGACCCGAGCGCAGGCGAAGCTCGATGGCCGGCGCGGCATCAGCTGCCGGGCGGGCCACGAGCTCCACGAACGGAGCCGTCTGCGCACTGTGCTCGCGCTGCAGTCGGCGCGCCCAGCGTTGCAGCGTCGACTCGGGAACGCCGCTACGCCGAGCCAGCTCCGCGAACGTCAGGCCGTCGCGCTCGCGCTCGGCCAGCAGGGCCTCGTAGGCCGCTCGGCCACGCCACGTCTTGGTGCGGGTGCTCATCGCGATCCTCCTGCCAGGGGGCGGAGGATCCTGCCGCGTTCACGCCATCAAACAAGGCGGGGTTCGCAGAACGCGTACGCGTGGTCCGTCACAGCGACTAGTGCTCGCAGTACACCTCACTGGCACTCGGCCAACCCTGCCTCTCCGACGGCGCTCAGCCCTCGATTGCGAGTTGCCGACGAAGCACGAACAGGCTTCGCGGCTGCAACGACCATCCCCAGTGGGCCGTGATCACCAAGCCAGGTCAACTCTAGCTGCGCACTGGTAAGCCCGTTCGCATGCCCGCTTGCCAACGCCCGAGGCGCCTCGACCCAAGCGGGGGCGGCAACTGCATTAGGCGCAGGGACTTGCAGTGAGCTCGGAGTCTGCGAGAACCCACCGTCGCGGTTCTCAAGTACTGCTTGACAGAAGCCAGGGCGGAAGGCGACACTCACCCCAGGCCCCGGAGTGGAACCGAGGCCATGCTTGCTGGGGAGCATCCCCTGGAGGTCGATATGTCACACGGGCCCAAGTGGTTGATTTCTGCGTCTCCTGGCCTGCGGTTCGCGAGTGGGTTGCTGCTGACGGTGGCCATGGCCGCCGTGGTGTTCGGCCCTTCTCATGCGTCAAGCGCGGTGACTGTGGGAAGTTCGAGCCCGGCACTCGCGGGTTCAGCTTCACAAAGTCAACTGTTCAGAACTTCGCTCTTGCGCGCGCAGGAGCAACTGCGGACCAGCGTGCTCTGGGACGACGGCGTAAGGGGCATTGCCGTGGCAAGGCGCCCTTTCCGTGCGCCGCACTCGAGCCTGCCCGCGAGTCGCCTCGGCGGGAACATCGTGATGAGCGAGACGATCAATGGGACTCTCACGTGTGGAGTCGGGGAGACTTGCAATGGCGGAAACACGTGCAATCAACTCCAGACCACGTGTGATCCTGGTCCAACCTGCAGCGGTGGGAATACGTGCGAAGCAACCTGTCTCGAGTGGCTTACGTGCGATGCTACGGAGACGTGTGTTGGAGCGGGTGGCCCTACCTGTGGGGTAGCCTTCACCTGCGGAGTCAATGGGGCGACTTGCACTGGTGGTGCTACGTGCGATAACACGCCGACCTGCTCCGGCAAGCACACGTGCAATGGAACCGACACCTGCTACGGCCCCCACACGGAGCCGCCGACCTGTGATGGCAGCATTACGTGCCGTGTGGGAGCGACGTGCGACGGAACAGCTTCCTGCAATGGATCAACCACGTGCGACGCGGCCGTAACGTGTGCCACTGGCGGTGCGACGTGCCAAGCTGGGTACGGGACATGCACCTCCGAGGAGACCTGTAGGCTGTCGACATGCGAGGCGTCCTCCACCTGCTCTGGCGGCGGAGAGACGTGCGCGCCGAATGCGACGTGTGAGCCCGGGTGTTATCCAGAGACTTACAGTGGGACACAGACCTGCAATGACACGTCGCCGACCTGCGACTACACGTGCGGTGGCTTTGGCACCACCTGTGATGGTGGCTCCACCTGCGCGACGCCAACCTGCTATGGGTCGTCCTGCGCCGCTTCATTTGGCGGTGGTGGGCAGTGGACCTTTGCCCAGACAATTGGGCCGGTCCTGATGCGTACACCACTTGCGCTGATGGCGGCCATGCTGGGGCTTGGACTGGTACCGCTGGGGCGTCGTAGGCTGCGGGCATAGCGCGGCCTGGGGCCTTGAGTTTGTGGTTGATGAGTGCGCGCCGCACAAGTGTGCGGCGCGCCTCCAATTGAATTGGGGAAGTGATGACGGCTCGACAAGCCTTGGTTCTCGGCGTCGCGCTCCTGATCGGCATTGTTGTGTTTCTGCTGACTGCAGATGTCACTCCACATGTCCCGTCCGTGGGTGATCTGCCTCCGCCTCAGAGTGATCCCTCGGAGGGTGGTAGCACGCTTACGGGTCTCACGGGAAGCGGGGTGGCGGTTGTCCTACATGTGAGGGACGCAACGACGCACGATGCAGTCGCGGCACATTGGAAGATCACGCGCGCCGATCTCGTTGACGACTCGATTGGGAGTACGCAGGGAACTACGGGAGTCGACGGTCAGTCCACGCTTCGCCTGCCCGCCGGCTTCGAAGGGAAGATTCACATCCTCGCCGCGGGTCACACGCCAAGCACCTTCGGCCTGAGTGTCCCGCCCGTAGCCCCAGGCGTCCCCGTCGATGTGACGTTTCTCCTCGGGGGGACTGCCCGGCTGATCGGCCAAGTGGGCGCTCCCGAAGGCATGGACATCGGTGCCGGTTGGGTCGACATTGTCGCCGCTACTGGCGAGTTAGGTGAGGTCGAAGTCAGTGTACCGCTCGGCGGCACGGGGTCGTTCGTGGTTGACCACCTTCCCCCTGGCAACTGTTCTGCTTCAACGCGCGGCCCTTGGGCACAGGAGCAGAATGTCGTTGCAGAGCTCGAGCTTCAGCCAGGTGACAATCATGTCAGCATGAGACTGCGGCGGAGAGGACCCAAGCCTGGTGTCATCGAGGGTTCGATTGACCTCAATTCGGCAAGCTCAGAGGAGTGGGTTGTCTACTGGCGACGGGCCATGCCGCCTCTCCTCGGCCGTAGCCTCGTCCAGCCTGATGGTCGCTTCGTCCTGCGGGTTCCAGTAGCGTCCGAAACATACGAGTTGTTCCTGCGACCACTGGATGCGCTAGGGCCACTCAGCAGTGAGAGTGGGACGCGAGCATCTGGCGGGAACTCTGGACTCAACCTGGAACCAGATGAGCTTGACACGCTCAAACTAAAGATAGTCGGAGATGGCCTCCCGTCCGACGACATCCCCCTGCAGATTGTCGGCCCAGAGTTGGAGGGGGGAGGGCCTGCGCGCGCTGTTGGCCACCGTGTGAACTTGGTGTCACGATCATCTGTCCAGCACTTGACGACAGTTCGCGGCGCCAAGCAGGGGGCCACCTACCACGTCTACGTTGGTCCCCTGCCGGACGGGCGGTTCGGGACTTGGAACGGGCGCGCCAGCAACGGCATGACCGCTGAGGTTGCCTTGAGACCTGGCAGTACGGCCGTGGCAGACTGGCGAATGCCGAAGGGGGTGAGTGTTGCGAGTGGGTTTGCTGTGATTCGAAACCCCTTCATTGAGTTCAAGTTCGACCTCGCTCCTGAAGCCGAGGACATTGAGTTGCCAGGTCTGGCTGACGGACTCTATTGGTCCATCGAACTCTCGATTCAGGGTACCGATGGGATTGCCTACTCCGCCCGTCGGACTCAACTTAGGCTTCCGGGACGAACGAGTGTGCCTCTATTGGCGAGCGGCCGCTAAACAGCTCCGTTGCTAGAGGAGGTTCGCCGCCATGCCGGAACCCATCGTGGCCTCTCGGGAGCGACTACTTCGCTTCACTGCTGTCGGGGGCTATCTACTCGCCGTCTGTGCGTTCCCGGCTTTTGGTGCAATCTGGTCCGAGCCGCTGGCCAATCTGCTGGCGGCTTCCGGTCTGGTTGGTGGCCTGCTCGCTCACGCTGGCGCTTGGCGACGCGACCGGCCTAACGGGGTCCTCGCGGTCCTACTGCTGCTCGGTCTGGCACTCCTGCTGCCGTGCATTCCCACTAGGTTGAGGTCACTCTACGTCCTTTTGCACTTCATCGCGCAGGGGACCACATTCAGTTCAAGTCTCGCAAGGCACTTCGCGCGAGCAGCATCACTGAACTTCGCTGTTTGCATGCTCTTGGATAGCAATGACACGGGCAGAAGAGTCCGGGAGTCATGCGCGAATCTGTTGCAGGATCTGCTGCGAGTGACCGGCGGATGGGACCTGAACTGGGGCCCTACGGCGTCTGGAATCGACATTCTCGTGGCCGTGTTGGCGCTATCAGCTACTGCACCTGGTGCCAACGTGCTCCGGCACCTTGCTGGTGCCCTTCTGACGCATGTCTTGGGGGTTGCCGTCGCGTCGCTCTCGTTCAGCCTGGGGCTGCCTCCCTTCGCACACCTGCTCTCACTGGTTCTCACGCATGCCCTGTATTGGTCCCTGACAGCAGGCCAACGCCTGCGTCCCGAGGCTACTGAGGTGCCCTCGCGACACCCCCGGTGGATTCCTGCGGCATCGAGCTTGTCCGCAGTGACGGCTGGTCTCTTGATAGGCGCCTGTGACTTTGCCCAAGGAAATGCCGCATCTGTGTCGGTTCCCCCGGTGCGGGTGCTTGTGCACGCCGTCGGGATCGACATGAGAGTCCCGACGCGCGAAACACTCGGACCCAAGAGTGCAGGGATGTTTGGACTGCTACCGAGTTTCTTTGCGTCAAGTGGTGCGCACGTAGACGTCGGGGATGTCTCTAGCAAGCAACTGAGCAACTACGACCTAGTCGTCATCGCGAATCCTAGGGAGTCGTTCGATCCGGGCGTTGTCGTGGGGATTCAGGCCTTCGTGCACCAGGGCGGTGGACTGCTGCTCATGGGTGACCACACAGGCATGGAGTCGATCCGGCAGCCTCTCAATGAGATATGCTCTGCCTGGGGGATCGAACTGAACTTTGATTCCGCACGCCAACTACCTGGTGGGTGGGGCTCAAGCCTGAGCACTTCTCGGCATCCCGTCATAGGCAGTGGACTTCGCTCCCTCGAGCTGCAGATCTGGACCGGAGCCAGCCTTGATCTTGGTTGCGACGCGACCGCCATAGTGTGTGGGATGCTCGGCTTCTCCGACCCGGGCGACCTCCGGAGCGCGGAGCGAGGGTATCTGGGTGATTTGAAGTATCAGCGCAACGAGCGCCTAGGTGATCTCGTGCTCGTTGCCGCCGCTGAGCCGGGCCTAGGTCGAGTGCTTGTGTTCGGCGACACTTCGACCTGGCAGAATACGGCGCTGACGTACTCGTCTCGGTTCGCAGCGCGCTGCATCGCGTGGCTGGGTGGAGGTGCGTGCGATCGCGCAAGTCCTGCTGCCCTGGATTGGCTGTGGTCCGCTTCGATCGTGTTGTTGCTGGCGGCAGTACTTCTAGCTCTGAGGTGGCCTCGCTCTTTCCTGCTGCTAGGTCTATCCGCGGGCTTCTTGAGTGTTGTCGGCTACATGGCGGCGAGCAACAGTGTCGAAGCTCTGGGATCTCACATTCAGCAAGGTGCTGTAGCGGGTGTGCCACTTGAGGGTCGGCACGCCCTAGTCGACCTTTCCTGTTCGACGACGGTTGACCTCGCTGACGCGTGGTCTGATCGCGGAATCGGGGCGCTGCTCTTGGCTCTCATGCGGGAGGGCTTGATGCCAGCTGTCCGACTTCCGGGAGTTCCTGTTGATCTTTCTCAGTTCGAGCTTGTCGTGATCGTCAACCCAACCGTGGACCCTGACGAGACGGATCTAGGTCACTTGAAGGCCTGGCTCAGAGCTGGACAGGGGTCACTGCTCGTCTCCAGTACGCAAGCCCAGGAGGCCCTTCCGAGGCTGTCGCAGTTGCATCCAAGTTGGTCGACGGACCAGATTCTGGGCCCTTCACGGGCCGAATCAGACTTCGGTCCGATTCGCCTCTTTGGGGCCCACGCTCAGTCTGAAGATCCTAGCGCGTCCGTCATCGCGCGATCTGTTGGCGGAGGCGGAGTCGTTACGAGAGCGCGGCACGCTGATGGCTGGACCAGCGTGCTCATTTCTGACGAGCGCCTGCTCCTCTCTGGAACCCTGGAGAATCAGAAGTCGGCAGTTGAGGACAACATTGAGTTCCTGGGCCATCTGATACGGAGCATGTTGCAGGATGTGGATGGAGTGGAGGCCAAACGATGATCTGGCTTTCGGCGTGGTGCATCGTTTCATTCTGGATTCTCACGTACTCGCCGGTGCTCGTGGCGCAGATTTCCTTGGTGGCTACGATCCCGCTTCTGCTTCTTGCATTTGTAAGCCTCGCGTTCGCGGGGCGTTGTGTGGACTGCAATCCCGACGAAGGACGCTGGTGGCCTCGAGCCTTGATTGGATTCGCGGCCTTCGGCGCGGCGTGGATCATCACTTGGCCATTCTCGGCAACACCACTCGTGCTCGGAGTGGCCCTGATGCTCCCTTCGAGATGCGCGCGCTGCAGATCAAGTCTCGACCTGCTCGCATGGCTAATGGCGGCGACCGGGTGTGCGGCTCTGGTTGTGCGTCGTCTCATGGTTGTGGTCCACGAAGTGCCCGCGCTCGCAGGTGTTTGGGCTTCAGTGCTACGCAGCCTGGGGTGCCAGGCCTCGGCGTCGGGAGCAGTAACGACAGTAGCTACCCCGAATGGTTCCTACATGGTGACGCCGACCCTGGGTGGACTAGGTGCATACGGCCTGTGTCTCTTCGTTGCGACAGTGCTCGTGCTCGCGGGGCGACGACTTATCTCGGTCAGGGCAGCCTCACTGGCAGTGCTGACCATTGTTGGCTTTGCCTTTGTTCGCGGCCTGCTCCTCGACCTGATGGCGATGATGGCGGAGAGTCAGGCCATTCGATGGAATCCGTGGCTCGCCACCGCGTCTTGGCTCCCACTTCCTGTTCTGCTGGCCGTCCTATGTGTCGCCGAGCGGACTCGATCTTCTTCCGCCGCGCCCGCAACTGGTGCCCTGCTGGCATCCTTTGTCGGGGTCGCTGGCTTGGTCGCCTTGGCGACCTTTGCGCTGGTTCATCCTAATCCGGGAGAAGACAAGTCTGGCCGGATTGTGTTTCACGAGGCGCACAGTGAGTGGGAGATGGTCGGCGTGCCACTCGACTGGCGGACGTACGGGCGGGACACGAGCTACAACTACTCTGCTCTGCGCCGGTACTTGGCCCACTTCTATGACGTGCTGACGCTCGGCGAGCCGCTCGAGTCAGGATCGCTCCGTCCAAGTGACATACTCGTCGTCAAGACGCCGACCGAGGCATACGCCTCCGCAGAGATCGACGAGATAGAACGCTTCGTACATGCGGGTGGCAGCGTCTTCCTCATCGGAGATCACACGAACGTCTTTGGTACGTCGACGTATCTGAACCCTATCGCTCGGCGGTTCAACATTGAGTTCGTGCACGACTCCACCCACGATGCTCTGAACGGTGGTCTCACGTACTGGCGAGCCCCGGCAAGCCGACCTCATCCGATCGCCGAGCATGTCCCGGAGTTCTTGTTTGCCACTTCGTGCAGTCTGACAGGGAGCCCGCTGCTTGAGTATGTCCAGGTCGGTCGCGCGATGAAGGTGCTGCCCGCTGACTATGCTCGCCGGTCGTTCTTCTCTGAGCACGACGACTATCCGCTGTTTACGCACGGCGACTTCCTTCAGACGGCAGCTACGAGCCACGGCCGAGGCCGTGTGCTTGCGTTCTCCGACAGCACCGTATGGTCGAATTTCTTTATGCACGTTCCAGGGAAGCCCGAGCTAATGCTGGCTTCAATGGCCTGGCTGAATCGTCGCCAGAGTTCAGGGTGGACCACGATCTTCGCACTGCTCGTGGCCTGCTCGCTCATGGTGCTGCTTCTTGGTCGAGGGGCGTGGCGCAGGGCCGCCGGGGTCGTCCTGCTAACGGCGGGGCACTGCGGGGTGGCGGCAGGGCTTGTGGCCACGAGTTGCATCGCGCCTGGGCACGTATCCCTACCTTCGCCCACTCGCGACCTGCACGAAGTGTCCTTTGCCGAGAGGGGATGTGACTACTTCTTGCCTACGCGCCGCCTCATCGGGCCACGCACGACGCCGCACTACCTTACGTTCTACAACAACCTGTTGCGTGTCGGTCTGACTCCCCGCGTCCATCAGGCACCGTTGGCGAATGGGGCGCTGCCCCGCCGTCTAGTCTTGGTTCGTCCGACCGCGGCGATCGGGACCGACAACCTGAGAAGAATCGCGCGTCACGTCCGAGAGGGCGGACGCGTCTTGGCGCTCTTTGACGATCCGGATCCACTTGGTGAGCTCCTGAGTGAGTTTGGGATCCACACTACTCCTGTCACGGAGCCGCTCGGACACGTTCTCCTGTCGGACGGGCCAGCGTTGGAGCACGTGGGCGGCGGAGTTCCTGACTTCGTCACCCTGGTCGGGGGGGAGGCCCTAGCATTAGACTCAGCCGGCGGAGTTGTGGCCTGCCGTGTGGACTCAAGTTCGGACGGAGTGCTTGTGGCGTGCTCGCTTGCCAGGTTGTTCTCCAGTGAGAGGCTCGGCCATGATTCCGGTCAATTGTCGGTTGCGCAGGCTGAGTTGCACGCCCTTGAGTACCTGCTCCTCCATGCTCTTGATCCAACTGTCACGGAGAAGGTCGACTACGCCGAGTTGCTGGGTGATGAGTAGGGCACTAGCATCTTTGCCCGGGCCGAACGGCTCGAGGCTCTCAAGGTCCGCCACGAGCGAGGGCTCCTGCTCAGCATCGACTATCTCAAGGCCCCGCTCAACCTCGCCAAGTGACCTGCCCCCGATGAGTGTGCCACCTGGCAACTCACACCGCGCCTCCCTGAGCCTGCCCCCAAAGTCGGTCCAGCCATTCATGTCTTCGCGGCCACGGTTCGCAGCCCGAATGGCTTGCCCTGGCGCCGTCAGGCAGGCCGTTGTCCGAGTATCTTCAAGAGTCGCCAGCGCGCGCTTCGGCCGGGCCTGCCGGCGGCGGTGCTCTCCCACGCCCTCCAAGTGGACGTTGCGACACGGACCCCACGTGCCGCGCAGCGCGGGCTCCATCCCCGCGCCATTCGTCGCACGCGTATCCAAGTCGCCACCTCAGCTCGTGACATCATCGCCCCGCACGGAAGCTGTATCGGGATCGATACACTCCAACAAGGCGCCATACCCTTCACGGTGCAGCGCAGGATCAGGCACCCATGGAGGGGTGCGAGCCGAGGAGGAAGGAGCGGCCGGCGTCGACCAGGCAGCGGCCAGCGAGGGCCTGACGGCCGACGAGCATGCGGTAGCCCATGCCGTGGCGGCTGGTGAGGTTGACCTCGATCGGGGCCACGCGGCCGCCCCAGGCGAGCAGCGTGCGGATCACGTAGCGCTCTTCCTCGTGGCCGGTCGAGGAACGCACGATGCGGCGGTCCTGGAGGTCGGCCACGCAGGAGACGGCAATGCGGGTGGTGCGGCGGCGTGGATGCACGACGAAGCGCACGCGCTCACGGCCGTCCTGCCTGAAGACGTGAACGTCCTCGGCGTGCAGCGACGACGTTCGCGCCCCCGTGTCGACCTTCGCCTGTAGACGTGCGATGCCGAGCGCCGGCAGGCCGATCCACTCGCGCCAGCCGACGACGAGCAGCGGCTGGTCGGACCCGCTCACGCCTCGGGGGGCGGCGAGCCCGGAGCGTCAGCGCGCGGCGGCGCGCTCCCGCCCTGCGCCTTCTTGAGTGCGCGGTTGTAGACGACGCGACGACGGCCCTGCTCCTTGGGGGAGAGACCGGGCTCGTCGGGATCCTCGACACCGAGGGCGGCAGGAGAGGTGTCGCCCACGGCCGGGGCGGCGGCGGGCGCCGCGGCGGGAGCAGCAGCCCCTCCACCCTCGGCAGCCTTCTTCTTGGCCCGCGTGAAGGCGATCTGTCGCTTGGCCTTCTCCTTCGGCGTGATGCCCGGCTCCTCGGGGTCGTCGACGCCCAAGGAAGCGGGTGTCAGCTCGCCGGCGGGCGCCGCCGGGGCGGCGACGGCCGCAGCCTCCTCGGCCTTCTTCTGCGCGCGCTTCAGACCCAGCGCGCGCTTGGCCTTCTCCTTCGGCGTGATGCCGGCTTCGTCGGGGTCCGGCACGCCGAGCGCGGCGGGCGAGAGGTCGAGCGCGGCTGCGGCAGCCGCAGGCGCGACGGCACCCTGGCGGGCCTTGGCCTTCTTGGCGTCCTTCACGGCCTTGAGGCGCGCGATCTTGCGGTTGGTGCGCTCGCGCGGCTCGAGGCCGGCCTCGGAGGGATCCGGCAAGGCCGCCATGATCGCGGCTTCGTCCACCTTCACTGTGCGCCAGTCGACGTCCTCGGCAACGGCGGCGCCCACGCCCGCGACCTTGCGCTTGGCGGCGCGGATGGCCACGAGACGAGCGACCTTGCGCTGCGTGCGCTCGCGCATCGAGATGCCGGCCTCGAACGGGTCGGGGAGACCCGCCGTGATCGCGGCCTCGTCCACCTTGATGTCGTGGAGCGACACGCGCGGCGCGGCCTTGCCCTTGCCGCCCCTCTTGGCGGCCTTGGCCTTGGCCTCGCGGTCTTCGCGCGTCTTGCGGATGGCGGCGCTGGCGTCGGCGTAGGACTTCGCCTCGCGCTCCATCGCCTCGGCGGCGAGCGGCAGCAGGACCTGCAGGCGCCGGTCCTTCTCCTGGCGGATCGTGCGCAGCGTGGTCTGCACGAGGCGGTGCTCGGGACCGAACGCGGCCAGCGCCTCGTCGAGCACGGCGATGTCGTCCTGCAGGGCCTCGACGACGAAGCCCATCATGTACGGCAGCGTGAGGTAGTTCACGTCGCGGTACCAGTAGGCGAACGTGCCCGGCTCCGGGACCTCGTCGTAGGTCTCGATCAGGCGCGCCAGCAGCATCGCGTGGCGACGATCGTCCAGGCGCAGGGCCTTGAGGTCGTCCATCAGCGCCTGGTCCTCGGCAACGAGGAACGGGCGGCTCTCGTAGACGTAGCCCGAGGCGCTGTAGTAGCCGCGGTTGAAGACCTGGTTGAGCAGGTCGCGCTGCGCGGTGTCGAGGGTCAGGGTCGTCACGCCGCTAGCCTCCGATCACCGATTCCGTGACGGCCTTGGCCCACTCCCAGAGCGGGCTCCAGAAGAGGCCGAACAGCACGACGGGGGCCACGAGGCCCGCGCTCAACAGCTTGTCGGCCAGCGGCAGGCGCCACGCGGTGGCGGCCTCCTCGCCCTCCTGCTCGGAGAACGGGAACATCGCCGTCACGACGCGCATGTAGTAGTAGAGCGACACGACGCCGTTGAGCAGGCCCAGCACGCCGAGTGCGATGTAGCCCTTGGCGAAGACGCCGTAGAACAGCTGCAGCTTGCCGACGAATCCGAAGAACGGCGGCAGGCCCGTGAGGCTGAACATCACGATGGCCAGCGCCACGGCGAGCCATACGTTGCGGCGAGCCAGTCCACGGAAGGCCGACATCTCGCCCGAGCCCTGGCGGCGGATGACCATGCCCGCGATGGCGAACGCGGCCAGGTTCATGAACAGGTAGGCCACGAGGTAGAGCACGAGGCCCGCCAGCGTGGAGTCGCTCCACACCGTGATGGCCAGCAGGATGTACCCGGCGTGCGCGATGCTCGACCAGGCAAGCAGGCGCTTGATCTCGGTCTGGCGCAAGGCGGCCGCGTTGCCGAAGGTCATCGACAGGATCGCGAGCACGCCCACGACCTGCAGCAGGAACGGACCGTCGGGGAGCCAGCCGGCTCCCGTGGCCTGGGCGACCTGGCCCGGCACCACGGCCGCGACCACGCGGATCAGTGCCGCGAACCCCGCAGCCTTCGAGGCCACCGCCAGGAAGCCGCCGACCGCCGCCGGGGCGCCGGCGTAGACGTCGGGTGCCCAGAAGTGGAACGGGACGGCCGAGATCTTGAAGGCGAAGCCCGCCGCCATGAGCACGCAGGCCACCCAGAAGATCGGCTGGGCGCCGATGCCGTTGGTCATGGCCACCGACAGCGCGTCGAGCGAGGTGCTGCCCACGAGGCCCACGAGCAGCGAGAGGCCGTACAGCATCGCCGCGGACGAGACCGCGCCGAACAGCACGTACTTCATGCTGGCCTCGTTGGCCTTCAGGTCCGAGCGACGCATGCCCACGAGCACGTAGCTGGGGATCGAAACGGTCTCGAACGCCAGGTAGAGCGTCACGAGGTCGACCGACATCGACAGGATGATCATGCCGAGCACGGCGGCGAGGATCAGCAGCAGGTACTCGCCGCCCGGCGTGCGGAAGGCTTCGCCGCGCATGGTGGCCACGACCGTGAGCGCGCCCACGAGGCAGCAGAAGACCGTCATGGCGAGGCCGAACGCGTCGGCGCGCAGCACGCCGAACACGACCGCGGTGTCCGGGGCCTGGCCCCACGCCACCAGCCCCGCCGTGACGAAGCCGGCGATGGCCAGCACCGCGGGCACGACGGGGCGGCGACCGCGACCCAGCAGGTCGGTCAGCAGCACCGCCAGCGCGGCGACGGTCAGCAGGATCGACGGAACAAGGGGGCCGAGGTCGGGCACGTCAGCTCATCCGGGAAGGAAGGTCGAAGCGGGTGGTCATGCGCTTCACGAGCCCAGCCCCACGGTGGCGGCCTTGAGCAGGGACTCGAGGTTCGTCGTGAAGTAGGCGTAGAGGTTCATCGCCGTGGCGGGCCAGATGCCCATCCACAGCGTCACGAGCGCCAGCGGCACGAGCACGGCCGCTTCGCGCTTGCTGAGGTCGGGGTAGTGCGACTTGTCCTGGTAGACGGCCGGCGTCTTGCCCAGGTAGACCTTCTGCAGCGTGATCAGGTAGTAGGCCGCCGTCATGACGATGCCGGCCAGGGAGGCCCAGGCCGCCCAGCGCTGCGAGTCGCTCTTGAAGGTGCCGATGAACGTCGTCATCTCGGCGATGAAGCCGGACAGACCCGGCAGGCCGAGGCTGGCGAAGAAAGCGAACGACGCCAGCAGGAAGTACTTGGGCATGGCCCAGGCCAAGCCACCGAAGCGGTCGATATCGCGGTGGTGGGCGCGGTCGTAGATCACGCCCACGATCATGAAGAGCATGGCGCTGATCGTCCCGTGCGCGAGCATCATGTACATCGCGCCGTTGATGGCCTCGGCGGTTCCCGCGGCCAAGCCCAACGTGACGAAGCCCATGTGGCTGACCGACGAGTACGCGATCATCTTCTTGAAGTCGGTCTGGGCGAGCGCGACGAACGCGCCGTACACGATGGCGATCACGCTGATGATGGCGATGGCCGTGGACCAGCCCGCTGCCGCCTCAGGGAAGAACGGGTAGGCGATGCGCATCAAGCCGTAGCCGCCCATCTTCAGCAGCACGCCAGCCAGGATCATGGAGATCGGCGTGGGCGCCTCGACGTGGGCGTCGGGCAGCCACGTGTGGAACGGGAAGGTGGGCACCTTCACCGCGAAGCCGATGAACATGGCCACGAAGACGAGCGACGGGTTGACGCCTTCGGGCAAGATCGACTGGCCCGACTTGGCCATCGCGACGATCTCGGGGATCGACCACGTGTTCGCGCCCATGCGGACGAGAATGAGGCCCGCGAGCAGCAGGACCGAGCCGGCCAGCGTGTAGAGGAAGAACTTGATGCTGGCGTACTGGCGCCGCGGGCCGCCCCACATGCCGATGAGGAAGTACATCGGCAGGAGCATGATCTCCCAGAACACGTAGAAGAGGAACAGGTCCATCGCCACGAACACGCCCAACATGCCCGTGAGCAGGAGCAGGAAGAGCATGTGGTAGCCGCGGGGGTTCTTCTCGATGCCCCAGCTGGCGATGGCGGCCGTGAGCGACACGAAGGCCGTGAGCAGCAGCAGGCTCAACGAGAGGCCGTCGACGGCGATGTGCCACTGGATGCCCACGGCGGGGATCCAGTCGGCCTTCTCGACGTGCTGCAGGGTCTCCATGCCCTGCATGCCACCCCAGACCATCAGCACGAGCACGAGCACGGCGACGTTGGTCACCACGTTGATCGCGCGCGCGTGCTTCGCGGGGAGCGCCCAGCAAAGCAGGAGGCCCACGACCGGCAGGAAGATCGTCAACGAGAGCATGGCGTCAGAGGATCCTTCCCAAGACGAGGGCCAGCGCCAGCACGCCGGCGCTCACGGACAGGTAGAAGCGGACACGACCGCTCTGCAGCGCGTTCATGCCGGCTCCGAGAACACGGGGCACCCAGCCCACGAGGTGGACGGCGCCGTCCACCACACGACGGTCGGTCCGACCGGACAGCGCGGCGAGCGTGTCGCGGGCGAAGCGGCCGATCACGTTGACCGCGCCGTCCACGCCCTTCTCGTCCACCACGCGGAAGCCCTTGGCCAGCCCGTAGGCGGGGCGCATGGCGATCTCGCGGTAGAGCTCGTCGAAGCCGAACTTGCGGTGGAAGACCTTCTCGAGGCCGGCGAAGGGGCGCTTGAGGCGGTCGAGGGCGGCGCCTCCCATGAAGCGGAACACGTACAGACCGCCGAGGAGGCCGAGCACGCCGGCCGTAATGGCCATGGCGGCCACGAGGCCCGAGTGCTCGAACTCCAGGTCGCCGACGGTCTTGAAGCCCGTCGCGGTGACGCCCATCGCGTCGGCCACGATCTCGGGGTTCAAGAGGATGCCGTGCCACGCACCCCAGCCGGCGCAGATGGCCAGCGCGCCCAGGATGAGCAGCGGGATGGTCATGCTCGCGGGCGACTCGTGGGCGTGGTCGTGCACGTGCTGGTCGCGGGGCTTGCCCAGGAAGGTCATGGCGAACAGGCGCATCATGTAGAAGGCCGTGAGCACCGCGCCGAAGAGGGCCATCCAGTAGAGGAACGGTAGCCGGTGCCAGGCACCCGCCAAGATGGCGTCCTTCGAGAAGAAGCCCGCCGTGATGAATGGCAGGCCGGCGATGGCCAGCACGCCGGCCAAGAAGGTCCAGCCCGTGATGGGCATCTTCTTGAGCAGGCCGCCCATCTTGCGCATGTCCTGCTCGTGGTGGCAGGCGTGGATGACGCTGCCCGAGCCGAGGAACATGAGCGCCTTGAAGAAGGCGTGCGTGGTGAGGTGGAACAGACCGGCGTGCCAAGCACCCACGCCGAGGCCCAGGAACATGTAGCCCAGCTGGCTGACCGTGGAGTAGGCCAGGACCTTCTTGATGTCGTCCTGGGCCAGCGCGATGAAGCCGGCCATGACGGCCGTGACGGCACCGACCGTGGCCACCACCGTGAGCACGTCGGGCGTGAGGATCGGCATGAAGCGGCCGATCAGGTACACGCCGGCCGCGACCATGGTGGCCGCGTGGATCAGGGCGCTGACGGGCGTCGGGCCCTCCATGGCGTCGGGGAGCCAGACATGCAGCGGAGCCTGCGCGCTCTTGCCCATGGCAGCGAAGAACAGGCCGAACCCGGCGATCGTGATCCACGGGTCGGCAAGCGCCCCCGAGCGGGCCGCCTCGAAGATCTTGCTGAACTCGAAGCTGCCGGCCGTCATGTAGATCGCGGCGATCGCCACGACCATGCCGAGGTCGCCGATGCGCGTGGTGATGAAGGCCTTGCGTGCCGCGTTGCCCGGCGCGGGCTTCTCGCTCCAGAAGCCGATCAGCTTGTAGGAGCAGAGACCCACCAGCTCCCAGCCCATGAACAGGTGGAGCAGGTTGTCGGCCAGCACCAGGACCAGCATCGAGACGCTGAACATCTGGAGCCAGGCGAAGAACAGGTAGTACTTCGGATCGCCCTTCATGTAGCTCGTGCTGAACAGGTGCACGAGGAAGGCGACCAACGTCACCACGACGAGCATGACCGCCGTGAGGCCGTCGATGTGGATGCCCACCGTCCACGGCGTGCCCCCACCCCCGGACGGGTCGAACCACGCCCACGAGATGTGGAAGGGATCCGCGCCACCCAGCTGCGAGGCCATGATCACCACGGCCGACACGAAGGACGCGAAGATCGTGGCCACGGTGAGCCACGCCCCCTGGCCCGGCAGGCGCCGGCCCAGGAAGAACTGGATCACGAAGCCGACCAGCGGCGCGCCGAGAATCGTCAGGGCCAGCCCGAGCATGCTCCCGCTATCCCTTCAGGTTCGTCATCGCGTCCACATCGATGCGGTCGCGAGCGTCGAAGACGTTGAGCAAGATGGCCAGCGCGACGGCCGCCTCGGCCGCTGCGATCACCAGGACGAACAGGGCGAACACCTGCCCGCGCACGCCACCGGGCCCGTAGCGGTCGAACGCCACGAGGTTGAGGTTGGCGGCGTTGAGCATGAGCTCGATGCCGATCAGGATCGCCACCGCGTTGCGGCGGGCGAGAACGGTCACGAGGCCCGCGCTGAACAGGGCCGCGCCGACCACGAGGTAGTGCATCAGCCCGATGGTCACGTGCGCCTCCGGCGGGCGAGGTAGGCGGCCCCCACGAGGGCGGCCAGGAGCAGCATGGAGCTCAGCTCGAACGGGAGCAGGTACTGCTCCGGGTCGAGGAAGGCGCGGCCGATCGGGGCCGTCGTCGGCTGCGGGTCCGGCGGGACCGCGCGCGCGGCGAAGTCGGTGCCGTGCAGCGCCAGGAGCAGGCCGAAGAAGAACAGGCCGCCGACGAAGGCCGGGATGAGCAGCTTGGGCTTCTCTTCCAGACCCAGCGTGGAGCGCGTCTTGCCCGTCATCAGGATGCCGAACACGAGCAGCACGAGGATGCCACCCACGTAGACGATGACCTGGGCGAGGCCGACGAAGTCGGCACCGAGCATGAAGTACAGGCCCGCGACGCCGAAGAAGGCCGCCATGAGGCCGAAGGCCGCATGCACGATCTTGGGCGCCGTCGCCGCGGCGATCGCCGAGATCACGGCGAACGCGGCGAGGCCGTAGAACACCGCGGGCGCGATGTAGGGCGTGAGGTCGGGCAGCTTCACGCCTCGCCCCCCTTCTTCTTGCGCGCCGCGATGCGCGCGAGGTGCGGCGCCAAGCCGGCGTCGGGGTCGGCACTGGTCTTGGCCGTGCGCCAGGGGCCCTCCCCCTTGGTGAAGTCGATGCGCACGCCGCCTTCGCGGTCGAACGCCGCGAGGTCGTACTGCTGCCCCATGTGGATGCAGTCCACGGGACAGGGGTCGATGCAGAGCGAGCAGAACAGGCACTTGGCGTAGTCGATCTCGTAGCGCGTGAGGATCTTGCTGCCGTCTGCCGCCTTGCCGCCGTCCTCGATCGTGATGCAGTCCACCGGGCACGCCTTGGCGCACAGGTGGCACACGATGCATTTCTCGGGCTCGAACTCGTGCAGACCCCGCTCGTAGGGGCTGAAGTACGTCTGCTCGCCGGGGTCCGGGTACTCGATGGTGGTCGGCTTCGTGAAGAAGTGCCGCCCCGTGAGCACCATGCCCTTGGCCGTGCTCGAGATGCCGTGCCAGACGTCCTTGAGGTACGTACGCATGCGCCGCCTCCCGACCGCTACCGGCCCATCAGCCACGCTGCGAAGCCCCCGTCGCCCATCGAGGCGCCGAGCAGGACTTGCAGGGCTGCCCCCACCACACAGACCACGCTCGCCGGGAGCAGGACCTTGTAGCAGAGGTACATGACGCGATCGACGCGGAAGCGCGGCAGGCTCCAGCGCACCCAGATCATCACGAAGAGCAGGAACAGCGTCTTCGCGAAGAGGATGCCGAAGCCAACCCAGCGCATGCCCGGGCCGGTCAGGTCGACGGGGAACCCGGGGGACCACCCACCCAGGAAGAGAACCGAAGCGAGCACGGCGAACAGGATCATGCCCGCGTACTCGGCGAGGAAGAACACGGCGAAGCGGAAGCCCGTGTACTCGGTGTGGAAGCCGGCGACGAGCTCGCTCTCGGCCTCCGGCAGGTCGAACGGCGCGCGCTTGAGGCTGGCCAGCGCGGCCGTCGCGAAGATGAAGAACGCGATGAACGCGAAGGGCCCGCGGAACACGTACCAGTTCCAGATGGCGCCTTCCTGCTGGACGACGATGTCCGTGAGGTTGAGCGTGCCGGCCAGGATCACGACGGCCAGCGCCGAGATGCCCAGCGGCAGCTCGTAGCTGATCATCTGCGCGACCTCGCGCATGGCGCCCAGCACGGCCCACTTCGAGTTGCTGGCCCAGCCCGCCATGATCACGCCTACGACCTCGATCGAGGTCAGGGACAGGATCACGAACAGGCCGATGTTCATGTCGGCCGGGACGAGGCCGAAGCCCCACGGCAGCACGGCGAACGCCACGAAGGCGCCCGCGAACACGATGATGGGCGCCAGCAGGAAGACGATCTTGTCGGCGCTGGCCGGAATGATGTCTTCCTTGGCCAGCAGCTTGACGCCGTCGGCCACGAACTGGAGCAAGCCCTGGGGGCCCACGCGGTTGGGCCCGATGCGGGCCTGCATGCGGCCGGCGACACGGCGCTCGAGCCAGACGGTCTCGCCCGCGATGACGCTGACGAAGACCAGCACCAGCTTGCAGGCCAGCACGATGGCGATCGTGTAGACCAACCCCGCCGGCACCGCCTGGAGCCATCCGTGTTCCCGGATCAGCTGATCGAGCCACGCCTGCATCAGCGGTCCACCTCGCCGAGCACGATGTCCATGCTGCCGATGAGCGCCACGAGGTCGGCGATGAGCACGCCCTCGGCCACCTCCGTGATGACGGCGATGTTGCTGTACGACGGCCCGCGGCAGCGGCAGCGGTACGCCGTGTCCTTGCCCTCGCTCACGAAGTAGCAGGCGAGCTCGCCGCGCGGGTTCTCGCCGCGCACGTAGACCTCACCCGCCGCCGGGCGGAAGCTCTTGGGCAGGTTCGCCATGACCGGACCCTCGGGCATCTGGGCCAGGGCCTGGCGGACGATCCGCACGCTCTGCTCGACTTCCTTGGCGCGGATCCAGTGGCGCTGGAAGCAGTCGCCGAGCACGCCCGCGATCCCCGACTCGCCGTGCGGCACGTCGAAGTCGAAGCGGTCGTAGACCGAGTAGGGCGCGTCGCGGCGCAGGTCCCAGTCGACGCCCGCCGCGCGCAGGCCGGGGCCCGTCACGCCCCAGCGCACCGCCGTGTCGCGGTCGATCACGCCGATGCCGCAGGTCCGCTCCTGGAAGATGCGGTTCTCCATGAGGAGCAGGTTGTATTCGGGCAGGCGCTTCTCGACGGCAGCCAGGAAGGCGTCGAGCTCGTCGAGCCAGTCGCGCGAGAGGTCGCGCTTGACGCCGCCGATGCGCACGTAGTGGTAGAGCAGGCGACCACCGCTGATGTGGTCCAGCAGGTCCATGCCCCGCTCGCGCTCGCGGAACTGGTGCAGGAACGGCGTGAAGGCGCCCAGGTCGAGGCCGTACACGCCGATGGCCATGAGGTGGCTGAGGATGCGCTGCACCTCGGCCACGATCACGCGGATGTACTCGGCGCGCTCGGGGATCTGGATGTCGCCCAGCTGCTCGATGGCCATGCAGGCGACGTGCTCGTTGCACATCGCTGCCAGGTAGTCCATGCGGTCCACGTACGGGACCCACTGGTAGTACGGAACGCTCTCGCCGATCTTCTCGGCGCAGCGGTGCAGGTTGCCGACGTGGGGCTGGAGCGCGCGGACGATCTCGCCGTCGGTCTTGATGACGACGCGCAGCACGCCGTGCGTGGCGGGGTGCTGCGGGCCGATGTTGAGGACCATCTCCTCGGTGCGCAGGTCGCGACCGACGAGCAGCTGGCGCTCGTGCAGCTCGTGCGCGGGCTCCGCCTCGGAGGGCGTCAGCGCGGTGGAACGACCGTTGGTGCTCACAGGCCCTCCGGCGGAACGATCGGGACGCCGTGGTAGGTCGCGGGCGTCACCCAGTCCTTGCGCAGCGGGTGGCCCGGCCAGTCCTCGGGCAGCAGGATGCGACGCAGCTCTTTGCGACCCGTGAAGCGGATGCCGACGAGGTCGAACGTCTCGCGCTCGTGCCAGTCGGCGCCGGTCCAGATGTCCATGACCGTGGGCACGTCCGGGGCACCGCGCGGCACGCGCACCTTGATGCACAGCCACGGGTCGTTCTTGGGCGTGCGCTTGCGGTACTCCGCGTCGGGCTTCTTGGCGTACGAGCAGAGGTGGTAGACGGCTTCGAGCTCGTCGTCGGCCTGCCAGTCGACGCCCGAGACGAGGTGGCAGCAGTCCATCGCCAGCCCCTCGTCGTCGCGCACCAAGCGGGCCACGGCGCGCAGCGACTCGGGCTTGACGCGGATCCAGGGGTGCTTCCCGCCCGATTCGCTGGCGACCACGGCATCGGGCAGCTCGCGCTGGATCAGGTCCAGGGCCGCCTTCGTGATGGGGTCGGCCTCGTTCGTGGAGGCGTCCCCGGCCGGGGAGGTCTTGGCCATCGTGCGCCTCCCTCCTAGGCCACGCCCGACGCGAGCGCCGGCCGCGGGTCGATCTGGGTCAGGGTGCCGCCGCCGCGCTCCGCGATGCGGAACTGCAGCTTGCGGATGGCGTCGATCAACGCCTCGGGCCGCGGCGGGCAGCCGGGCAGGTAGATGTCGACCGGCACCACGAGATCCACGCCCTGGACCACGTGGTAGCCGTACTTCACGTAGGGGCCGCCCCCCACCGTGCACGCCCCCATCGCGATGACGTACTTGGGGTCGGGCATCTGGTCGTAGAGACGACGAACGCGCGGCGCCATCTTGTGGGTCACGGTGCCAGCCACGATCATCAGGTCGCTCTGGCGCGGCGACGCGCGGAACACACCGGCCCCGAAGCGGTCGAGGTCGTACTTGGTGGCCGCGGTGGCCATCATTTCCATGGCGCAGCAGGCCAGCCCAAAGGCCATGGGCCACAGCGCATTGCGCCGTCCCCAGTCCTTCAGCCAGTCGACCTTGGTCAGGATGACCGACTGCTGGAGCTCGGGATCGAGATAGAGGTCGTCAGGCACCGGCGCCCCCCTCGTTCGATTCGGCGCTCGCGCCGGCCAGCGCGAGCTCGGCCTCGCCCTCGCCCGCCACGCGGACGGCAGAGCGGCGTGCGAAGTCGGACGTGGCGGGGTCGCCGCCCTCGGGCCGCTCGGGGGCCCAGTCGATGTCACCGCGGGCCCAGACGTAGGCCAGACCCACCATGAGCACGACGATGAACGCCCCCGCCTCGACGAAGGCCAGCATCCCGAGGCCCCGCTCCGCGAGGTCCCGGAAGATGACGCCCCAGGGGAACAGCAGGGCCACTTCCACGTCGAAGACGACGAACATCAGGGCCACCGTGTAGAAGCGGATGTCGAACCGGACCCAGGCTTGGCCCACGGTCGGCTCGCCGCACTCGTAGATCTCGAGCTTGTCGCCTTCGACCCGGAGCTTGGGCCGGAGGAGCTTGGCAATGACCAAGTTGAGCGCCACGAAGGCGACCCCGATCAAGGCGAAGGCAAGGAGGTTGGCGAGCTCGAAATACAAGGCTTCGGCCCCCGGAACGCGGATGGTCGGCGCAGGGTAGCAGCGGGGTCCTTGCCCCCGGATCGGATTCACAGCGGTTCGCGAGGTCGTCCCGCCGCTGATGCGGCGTCTGGCGGGGCCCGGGAGATTGGGCTCGCCAAGGCGCGGTCGCGGCCCATCGCGTTCCTCGTGGCCCGGCACTGTCGGCGGGTACCATCCGCCCCGGCCCCGGCTGCCGGCCCGACCCTGGAGACCCCCCCGATGCACGCCTCCCGCGCTTCGCTCGCTGCTCCCCTCGCGTTGGCCCTGGCCCTCGCGTTTCTCGTCCTGCCCGGATCTGCCCAGGCAGCCGACCCCACGCCCATGCCGGGCGTGGGCCTGGCCGAGGCCTG
The DNA here is from genome assembly GCA_020631815.1 of Planctomycetota bacterium. Classification (GTDB taxonomy): domain Bacteria; phylum Planctomycetota; class PLA2; order PLA2; family JAEUHO01; genus JACKGW01. The sequence continues at coordinate 213,721 of JACKGW010000004.1, forward strand.
GCCGGGCGTGAAGTTCACCGAGCCGGTCTTCTGCGTCTCGGACGGATCGCCGGACAGCATGTTCGTCGGCGAGCAGACGGGACAGATCGTCAAGGTGGCCAAGTGGCGGGGCCAGGGCGCCGTGCCCCAGCCGACCGTCTGGCTGGACCTCAAGAGCAAGGTCGCCTACGAGGGGCAGGGCGGCCTGCTCGGCTGCGCCTTCCACCCCCAGTTCGCCCAGAACGGCCGCGTCTTCGTCAGCTACCTCGCGAAGGGCCCGGGCGGCGAGAACGCGTTCGTCCTCGTCGTCAGCGAGTTCGCCGCCACCCCCGGCGGCAGCTGCGATGGCGCCAGCGAGAAGCGCGTGCTGCAAATCGGCAAGCGCCGCAACATCCACCAGGGCGGCGGCCTGGCCTTTGGCCCCGACGGCATGCTCTACCTCGGCGTGGGCGACGGCGGCGACCCGGTCAGCCAGCAGACCGTGGGCAAGGACTTCCCCTCGCAGACGCCCAACAACCCGCTTGGCAAGATCCTGCGCATGGACGTGTCGACCGTCGGCAAGTGCGTGCCGGGCGCCGGCAACCCCTGGGCCACGGGCCAGGGCTGGATGCCCTTCATCTACGCCTACGGCTTCCGCAACCCCTGGCGCTTCGACTGGGACGCCCAGGGCCGCATGTGGACGGCCGAGCCGGGGACCAGCGGCGAGGGCTCGCGCGAGTGGGTCACCGAGATCAAGCGTGGCATGAACCACGGCTGGCCCTACTTCGAGGGCGACCGGCCGTTCGCGCAGGGCGGCGCTGCCCCGGCGGCCAACAACATGGTCATGCCGGTGCTCGTCTACCAAAGCGGCCAGCGCGCCGGCGCCGCGATCGGTGGCAAGTTCTACAAGGGCAGCCGCGTGCCGGCCTTGAAGGGCAAGTTCATCTTCATCGACTACATGCGCGGCGAGGTCTACTCGGTCGACCTCTCCAGCGGCGCGGCCAATGACTGGCGCCTGCTCGGCCAGGTGCCGGAGTGCGCTGCCGTCGGCATGGACGCCCAGGGCGAGGTCTACATCTGCAGCAACGGCAAGAACTCGATCTGGACCGTCATCCCGCGCTGATCGCGAAACCGCGGACCCCGGCCGCGCGTCCTACCTGGCGCGCGGCCGCCGAGCCGCCCCCCGCTTCCCTCTCGCCCGACCGGAGACCTCCCATGTCCGTCACCCTCACGCCCAAGGCCGCCGAGAAGGTGCGCCAGCTGATGGAAGACCCTGGCCAAGACGGCGCCCAGGGCCTCCGCGTGCGCGTCGCCGGCGGCGGCTGCAGCGGCCTCACCTACAAGCTCGAGCTCGAGCGCGGGCCCGAAGACAAGGACCAGGTGAGCGAAAGCGAAGGCGTTCCGATCTACGTGGACCCCAAGAGCGCGCTGTTCATCGACGGCACGCAGATCGACTACCACGAGTCGATGATGGGCAGCGGCTTCGCCTTCTCCAACCCCAACGCCAAGGGGACCTGCGGCTGCGGCACGTCGTTCACCGCGTGAGCCTCTGCTTCTCGATAGAGCCCCACGAATCGTGAGTGAAACCGACTCGTTGCGTGAGCTCGTGGGCCGTGTGGTCAACCAACACGGCCCCGACTTCGAGCACTGGTTCCCCGCCAGCTTCGACTGGATGGCGGCCTGCTCCGATGCGGCCGGCATGGCGGAGCGCGCTGGAGGCGGTCGCCTCTCCGACGAGGGCGTCGCCGCCTTGGCCGCCGCCGCGGGCGAGCACTTCCGCCTCGGCTACCTGGCCGGCCTCCTCACGCTCGCCGCGATCGACCCCTACGACGGCGACCCCGAAGGCCTCGTGGCCGAGCTCGTCGAGCCGCTCGAGGACGAGGACGAGGAGCGCTTCGGGGCGCTGGCCACGGATCACCTCGACGCCATCGAGGCGCGGCTCGGTGGCGACCCCACGAAGCACCCGCCGGGCACCGAGCGCCTCGTGAAGCTGGCGGAGCACGCCTGGACGCCGCTCTCGACGTGGTTCGAGAGCACGCCCAAGGGGCAGCGCACCAAGTGGCGCCCTTTCCTGCTCGCGTTCGCGCGCCTCGGCGCCGGGCTCTCCGCGCTGCGCTGGCACCTCGCGGGCCGCTGACCGGGATCGAGGGGCGGCGCAGTCCCGCCCGGTGAGGCGCGAGCCCCGGCGAGGCGTATCCTCCGCGCTTTCCCGTCTCTCCCCGGAGGTCCCATGAGCGAGAACGGCGTCGAGAAGGTGGTGATCATCGGGTCCGGCCCCGCGGGCTGGACCGCTGCGATCTACGCGGCACGCGCGAACTTGGACCCGCTCGTCTTCGAGGGCTTCCCCACGCAGGAGATGATCCCGGGCGGCCAGCTGATGTTCACGACCGAGGTCGAGAACTTCCCCGGCTACCCGAACGGCGTGACGGGCCAGGAGATGATGGCCGACTTGAAGGCCCAGGCCGTGCGCTTCGAGACGCGCGTCATCACCGACGACATCGTCAAGTGCGACTTCAGCCAGCGCCCCTTCGTCCTGGAGAGCGGCGAGAACGGCACCGTCCGCGCGCACACGGTCATCCTCGCGACGGGCGCCAAGGCCAAGTGGCTCGGCATCGAGAACGAGAAGCGTCTCGCCATGAGCGGCGGCGGCGTCAGCGCCTGCGCGGTGTGTGACGGCGCCCTGCCCGTGTTCCGCGACCAGCACCTCGTGGTGGTCGGCGGTGGCGACACGGCCATGGAAGAGACCGACTACCTCACGAAGTACGCCGGCAAGGTGACGCTCGTGCACCGCCGCGACGAGTTCCGCGCGTCCAAGATCATGCAGGACCGCGTGCTGAACAACCCGAAGGTCGAAGTGGCCTGGAACAGCCAGGTGACCGAGGTCTTCGGTGATCAGATGATCACCAGCGTCGAGCTGACCGACACCAACACGGGCGCCAAGCGCACCCTCGACGTGAAGGGCCTCTTCATCGCGATCGGCCACAAGCCCAACACCGACTTCCTGGGCGGCCAGATCACGACCGACGAGACCGGCTACATCACGCTGGCCGAGCCCGGCACCACCAAGACCAACATCCCCGGCGTCTTCGCCGTGGGCGACGTGGCCGACAAGGTCTACCGCCAGGCCATCACCGCCGCCGGCACCGGCTGCATGGGCGCGCTGGACGCCGAGCGGTATCTCGCCGCCGAAGGCGTCCACTAGCCATCGGTGCGAGCGCCGGCCTGCGTGCGTGCAGGCGGCTCGCCGGATGCTCGGTCCCGCGCCACCATCGGCTCCTCGAGTGAACAGACCACGAGTCGTCGCCGATGGTGGCGCGCTACCGTCGCCCCGACGACCCGATCCGTGTCGCCAGTACCCTGAGCGAAAGGCAACTGGGGCGGGCAGCTGGAGCCGCTCAGAACGTTGATCAGCGCGGGCCGCCGTCCCGCTGACGTCGCAAGTCGTCGCGGACGGGCTCGGGCACCGTCGGTTCGTCGATGGCCCAGGCGCGCAGCCGGCAGGTGCCCGGCTCCTTGCGGCGGAGCGGCTACGCCGCGACGCACGCGAGGTGCCGGGCTCCGCTGGCGGGCCTGCGACGGCGGGCAGTCCTCTCGCGTTCGCAGGCGAGCAGGTCTGCCCCCGGCCGACCGAGGCCCAGGGGAGCCGGGCACGCGGCCCGCGTCACTGCGCTCCGCCGCCGCGAGCCGGGCACCTGGGCGCGGCATAGACTCCCGCTGATGGCGGCGCCGATCTACTTGGACCATGCGAGCGCGGCGCCGCTTCGCGACGAAGTGCGCGAGGCGATCGCGCCGTGGGCCGGGGAGCGGTTCGGGCATCCCGGCGCACGCGGGCACCCGATCGGCTGGGCCGCGGAGGCGGCGATCGAGGCTGCGCGCGCGCAGGTCGCCGATCTACTGGGGGCCGAGCCGCCCGAGATCGTGTTCACGAGTGGCGGGACGGAGGCCGACAACCTCGCCGTGCTCGGCGCCGCCGGCGCACGGGTGGGCCAGCCGCGCCACGTGATTGCGTCGGCGGTCGAGGGTCTGCCCGTCCTGGACGCCGTGAAGCGTCTGGCTCGCGAGGGCGTGGAGACCACGCTCCTCCCCGTGGACAGAGATGGCCTCGTGGCGGCCGACGCGCTCGCGGCGGCGCTTCGCGACGACACGGTGTTGGTCGCGATCCAAGCCGCCAGCTCCGAGATCGGCACCGTGCAGGACGTCGCCACGTTGGGTGCGCTGTGTCGTGAGCGCGGCGCGCTGCTGCACGTGGACGCCACGGCCGCCGCCCCGTGGATGCGGCTCGCGCTGGCCGACGCCCCCATCGACCTGTTGTCGATCACCGGCGAGACGCTCGGCGCGCCGGGCGGCATCGGTGCGCTGTACGTACGTCGCTCGCGCCCCCGGGTGCGCCTGCTTCCGCAGCTGGTGGGTGGCGCGCAGGAAGGTGGACGCCGTCCGGGCTTTGCCAACGTGTTGGGCGCCGTGGGCCTCGGCGCCGCCTGCGCTGCCGTCGATGCCCATGGCGAGGTCGACGCGCGCACGGCGCGGGATCGGCGGGACGCCTTGCACGAGACGATCAGGAGCCGCGTCACCGACGTGGCCCTGGTCGGCCACGCAAGTGCGCGCTTGCCCAATCACCTCGCCCTGGAGGTGCGCGGCGTCGAGGGCGAGAGCTTGCTGGTCGGCGCACCCCAGGTCGCGATGGCCACGGGCTCGGCCTGCTCCAGCGCGACGCTCGAGACGAGCCACGTGTTGGCCGCCATCGGCTTGGACCGCGCTCGCGCGTCTACCGTCGTGCGCCTCACGACGGGCGCGGAAACGACGGCGGACGAGATCGCGCGCGCGGCGGACGTGCTGGTCGAGGCCGTCGCACGTCTGCGCAGCTTCGGCGCCACGAGTGGAGGGGCCTGAGCACGATGGGCGTAGCGCAGCTTCGCGGTGTGACGGTTGCGTTCGGCGGTGCGCCTGTGCTCGACGAGGTCGACCTCGTCATCGAGCCCGGGGAGCGCTTGGCGTTGATCGGGCGCAACGGCGCTGGCAAGTCGACGCTGCTCAAGGTCCTCGACGGGACGCTCGCGCCCGACGGCGGCGAGGTCAGCCGGGCCTCGGGCACGCGCGTGGCGCGCCTGGACCAGCGCGTGCCGGAGAGCGCCACGGGCACGGCCCTCGATGCGGTGATGGCCGATCGCCACGACGCAATCGACGAGCACATTGCCCGGGCCGCCCTCTCGCGCCTGGGCATCGCGGACGACGCGCCCGTGCAGGGTCTCTCGGCCGGTCAGCAGCGCCGCGTGCTCTTGGCCCGTGCGTTGGCGGGCGAGCCCGACCTGCTCCTGCTCGACGAGCCCACGAACCACCTCGACGTGGCGACCATCGCGGACCTGGAAGAGGCGCTGGTCCGCACCAAGCCCACGCTCGTCTTCGTCACCCACGACCGGGCCCTGCTGCGACGTCTGGCCACGGGCATCCTCGACCTGGATCGCGGGCACCTGACGCGCCACCCCGCCGACTACGACGCCTACCTGGAGGAGCGCGCGTCCTTCCGCGAGCAGGAGGCGTCCCAGCGCGCGCTGTTCGACAAGCGCCTCGCCCAGGAGGAGTCCTGGATCCGCGAGGGCGTCCGCGAGCGGCGCAAGCGCAACATGGGCCGCGTGGGTCGCCTGCTGGCCATGCGCGACGAGCGAGCCGTACGCCGCGACGCGACGGGCACGGTGCGCATGGAGGCGGACGCCGCGGGTCGCTCGGGTCGCGTCGTGGCCCGCGCCCACGACCTGGGCATCACGCTGGGTGGGCGCACGCTGGTGAAGGGGTTCACGACGCAGATCGACCGCGGCGACCGCATCGGCATCGTCGGGCCCAACGGCGCGGGCAAGACCACGCTCGTGCGGGTGTTGCTCGGCGAGCTGGCGGCGACCGAGGGCAAGGTCGAGCTCGGCACCAATGTGGCCGTGGGCTACTTCGACCAGATCCACGCCTCACTCGACTTGGCCAAGAGCGCGGTCGACAACGTGGCCGACGGCGCATCGACCGTCACCGTGAACGGCAAGGAACGCCACGTCCTCGGCTACCTGGCCTCGTTCCTCTTCAGCGCCGAGCAAGCACGCCATCCGGTCTCGCTCTACTCCGGCGGTGAGCGCAATCGCCTCCTGCTGGCGCGCCTGTTCGCGCGACCGAGCAACGTGTTGGTGCTCGACGAGCCCACCAACGACCTCGACATGGAGACCATGGAGGTGCTCGAGGCGCTGCTGGCCGACTACGAGGGCACGATCCTGCTGGTCAGCCACGACCGCGCGCTGCTCGAGGCCACGGTGGAGCGTCTCTGGGTGCTGGATGGCGAGGGCGACGTGCGCGAGATCGTGGGTGGCCCCGTGGACTGGCGTCGCCTGGGTGCGCCGGAGCCGGCTGCCGAGGCGCGCAAGCGCTCCACGACGCCCGCGAAGCCTGCCAAGGCTGCTCCCGCGCTCGACAAGCACCAGCGCAAGGAGCTGAAGGACCTGCCCGCGCGCATCGAGACGCTGGAGACCGAGCTGGCCCGCCGCCACGAGGCGATGGCCGACCCGGCGTTCTTCCGCCAGGACGGTGCCACGATCGCCGCCGCGCGCACGGCCCTGGAAGCGCTGGAAGCGAAGATCGCCGAGGCCTACGCGCGCTGGGAAGAGCTGTCCGCTTTGGAGGCCGGCGGCTCGTCGGCCAACCGGATCTCGTAAAGCACCTGGTCGAGCCAGGCGCCCGCTTCGATGGGCGCCTCGCGCTGCGGATGGTCGGCGTCGATGCACGACGCCACGGGCCCGAGGATGGTCCACGGCGTCGGGTGGCAGAACTGCACCACGCTCATGCGCTCGCCGGGCTGGTCGGGGTCGGCCACCACGCGATGCCAGCCGGGCGGGATCCGCCCGTTGGAGATGCGGTCCAACATGAGACCCGTGTTGAGGATCGCGTGGCCTTCGGGCGGCGCGGCCGGCACCCACGCGCCGTCGACTTCCACCTCGAGGCCCTTCGCCGTGGCGCGCGGCAGGGCGGTGATGAGGTTGATGTCCGCGTGGCGCTCGGCCCACACGTGCCCACCCGCCGGTGCCTCGACCATGGGCGGGTAGCGGATGGCCCGCGCCAGCGTGGGGCCGTCGACGAGCATCCGGTCGAAGAACGACGGCGCGAGCCCCAAGCCCTCCGCCACGATGCGCAGGAACCGCGTCTGCAGGTCGAGCAAGGCGTCGAAGAGGCGGCCGAGGGCGTCGGCGATGCCCGGCACGAGGGCGTCGGGTAGCACGCGCGGCATGTAGCGGTGCGGGTACCGCTTCGCCAGCGGATGTCCCGCCGGCAGCTCGGGCCCCCAGTTGAGCATCTCCTTCCAATCGGGCACGTCGGACACGGCCGCCGTCTCCACGAGGAGGCCCGTGTAGCCGGTCTGCCCCTGCGACCCGGGTGCGCGACACGTCGCCTTCACGTCGGCCGGCAGCGCGAAGAAGGCGCCGAGCAGGGCGTAGGCCTCGTCGAGCAGCGCTTCGCTGACGTCGTGGCGGCTGTAGACGAAGCCCGTGGCCAAGCTGCGCCGCACGCCATCCACGACGGCGCAGCGCGCAGCGGCATCTCCCCGCTCGTAGCGCAGCAGGTCGACGTCGAGGATCGCGTCGCCGGCCATGCGGGCGACGCTTACTCGGCGCCGGCGGCGCGCCGCTCGGCCCGCTCGGCCTTGCGCTGGCGGATCTTGCCCAGGTCGTCCGAGGGCACGGCGTCGATGAGGCGACGCGTGTAGGCCTCTTGCGGGTTCTCGTAGATCTCGCTGGCGACGCCCATCTCCACGATCTTGCCGGCCTTCATGACGGCCATCGTGTCGGACATGAACTTCACCACCGACAGGTCGTGGCTGATGAAGATGTACGTGAGGCTGCGCGCCTCCTGCAGGTCCTTCAGCAGGTTGAGGACCTGCGCCTGCACGGACACGTCGAGCGCGCTGACCGACTCGTCGCAGACGAGGAACTCGGGCTCGAGCGCGAGGGCCCGCGCGATCGAGATGCGCTGGCGCTGACCGCCGGAGAACTCGTGCGGGTAGCGGTTCATGTGCTCGGGCTTGAGACCGACCTCGACGAGCAGCTCGGCCACGCGATCGGTGCGCTCGGAGCGCGAGCGGATCAGCTTGTGGACCTCCATGGGCTCCGAGATCATGTCGCCCACCGTCATGCGCGGGTTCAGCGACGAGTACGGGTCCTGGAAGATGATCTGCATGCGTCGGCGCATGGCGCGGAAAGCGCTGGAACCCATGCCGAAGAGGTCGCGGCCCTCGTAGAAGGCCTCGCCCTCGACGCGCGTGCCGCCCTTGTTCTCGATGAGGCGCAGGAGGGCCCGGCCCGTCGTGGTCTTGCCGCAGCCCGACTCGCCGACGAGCCCCAGGGTCTGACCGCGCCAGACGTCGAAGCTGACGTCGTCGACGGCGCGGACGTAGTCGTGCACGCGGCTGAAGACGCCCTTGCGGATGGGGAACCAGACGCGCAAGTCGCGCACGGACAGGAGCGGGTCGCCCTCGGGCGCCGTCAGCTTGTCCCGGCCGCGCATGCACCACGCCTCGAGCTCGTCGGCGTCGACCTGCTTGGGGGTGACGACGAGCTGATGGTCCTCGTCGATCTTCCAGTCCATGAACGTGGAGGTCGTGGGCAGACGCTTGTACGTGGTGTCGAGCGAGGGACGGCAGGCCAAGAGGCTGCGCGTGTAGGGATGCTGCGGGTTGCTGTAGATGTCGAGCACGTCGCCGTACTCGACCAAGTGCCCCTGGAACATCACGGCGACATCGTCGGCGATCTCGGCGATGACACCGAGATCGTGCGTGATGAACAGGATCGACATGCCGCGCTCGTCACGCAGGCGTCGGAGCAGGTCGAGGATCTGCTTCTGGATGGTCACGTCGAGCGCCGTGGTGGGCTCGTCGGCGATGAGCAGCTTGGGGTTGCAGCTCAAGGCCATGGCGATCATGACGCGCTGCTTCTGGCCGCCCGACATCTCGTGCGGGTAGCTGTCGATCCGGCGCTCGGGGTCGGGGATGTCGACCTCGCGGAACAGCTGGAGCACGCGCTCGCGCGCCTCCTCGCGGCTGATCTTCTCGTGGATCAGGATGGGCTCCATGACCTGGTCGCCGACCCGGAAGACCGGGTTCAGCGAAGTCATGGGCTCCTGGAAGATCATGCCGATGTCGCGGCCGCGCATGGCCCGCATCTGGCTGCGCGGCAGGCGCACGATGTCCTTGCCCAGGAACGAGACCGTGCCCGCGTGGATGCGCGCCGTCTCGGGCGGCAGCAGCTGCATGATCGTCATGGCCGTGACGCTCTTGCCCGAGCCGGACTCACCCACGACGCCCAGCGTGTGCCCTTCCTTCAGGGCGATGGTGGTGCCGGGGGCGAGGTCCACGGCACGGACCACCTGGTCCTCGGTGTGGAACCACGTCTTGAGGTCCCGGATCTCGAGCAGATTGTCGGCCATGGGGCGCGATTCTGGGGGCCCACGGGGAGGGTGTCAATGCGGGGGCTCCCGCGGACGTAGGCTCGGCGCATGGACACCCAGACCCACGTGCGCAGGGCCACGCCCGAGGACGCCCGGGCGATCAGCGAGGTCCAGATCGCAGGGTGGCGCCATGCGTATCGGGGCATCGTGCCCGACGCGATGCTCGACGAGCTGGACGTGGAGGCGGGCGCCGAGAGGCGCCGCGAGGGCATGGTGCGCGGGGCCGCTCGCGGCGTGGAGAACCACGTGCTCGAGCTGGAGGGTGACATCGTCGCGTGGGCCGCGTCCGGGCCCTGGCGCACCCGCGAAGGCACGGCGGTGCCCGGGCTCTTCGAGCTGTACGCCATCTACGTAGAGCCCTCGCGCATCGGGACCGGCCTGGGCCGCAGGCTGTGGCTCGCGGTCCTGGAGGGCCTTCCCGCGCGCGGTGCTCGCGAGCTGAGGCTCTGGACCTTCGTGGACAACACGCGTGCCCGCCGCTTCTACGAGCGGGCCGGCTTTCGGGAGGACGCCCGCGTCTCGCGCGAGATCCACGAGGGCACGGACGCGTGGAAGCTCTGCTACGTCCGCGACGTGGAGGGCGTCGGACCGGCTGCGTAGCGTGACGCGCATGGATGCGCGCGCGATCGACGTTCCGCTCATGGTCTTGGAGCACGGCAGGGGCTTGGCGCTGCCGGCCTACGAGACGTCCGGATCGGTGGGGTTGGACGTCCGCGCGGCCGTGGGCGAGCCGTTGGTCCTCGCGCCGGGCCAGCGCGCTCGCGTGCCCACGGGCCTCGCCCTGGCCGTGCCCTCAGGCTGGGAGTGTCAAGTCCGCCCGCGCAGCGGATGGGCCGCCAAGCACGGCGTGACGTGCCTGAACACGCCCGGCACCATCGACAGCGACTACCGCGGCGAGGTGCAGGTGCTGCTCGTCAACCTCGGTCAGGAGCCCGTGTCGATCCAGCGCGGCGACCGCATCGCGCAGCTCGTCTTCGCGCCCGTTGGCCGCGCGACGTGGCAGGTCCAGGAGACGCTGGAGACCACGACCCGCGGCGCAGGAGGCTTCGGGCACACGGGCGCATGAAGCCCGTACGGAGGCGGGGATTTCTTCCGCAACTTGCCGATGGCCACCTTCGCAAGCGGGAGAACAAGGCGGCAAGTTGCGGAAGAATTCCCCGCCTCCGTACACCCGACTCCGTACTCGACTCAGGGCCGATGCACGGTCCCCAGCCGCATGTCGCGCGGCGCGCCCGTAGCGGCCGGAATGTTGCCCGGACGGTCGTGAAGCGCCTCGTGCGCCAACAGCGCGAACGCCACGGCTTCCTTGAGGTCGATCAGCTCCGGGCTCACCGTCTCGACTTCGAGGTCGAGGTCCGCGAACGCGTCACGAATCGCGCTGACCAGTGTCGGGTTGTGGCAGCCCCCACCGCTCAGCAGGATGCGACGCAGCTCCTCGCGGCCGGGGCGCACATGCCACTCCCAGGCATCGCGCATCATGCGCGCCGTGGCCTCCACCGCCGTGCGCACGCGGTCCTCCAGCGACACGTCGGGGTGCGCGCTCGCGAGCTCGTCGGCAAGCGCGGGCCCCCACGTCGCGTAGCCCGCGCTCTTGGGTGGGGCCTGTCGCAACCACGCCGCGCGACGTGACCACAGGTCGAGCAGCAGGTCGTCGTCCACGCGGCCTCGCGCGCTGATCTCGCCATCGCGGTCGATGGCGTCGGGATCGACGGCGCGCGCAAACGCGTCGATGAGGGTGTTGGCAGGACCCGTGTCGAACGCGAGCACGGCCCGCCGCGCCGTGGCCGGGCCCACGCGCGGCAGCACGCTCACGTTCGCGATGCTGCCGAGGTTCCAGCAGGCCCGCTCCTCGTCCGCGTCGCCGAAGAGAAGCAAGTCGGCCAAGGGCACCAGCGGCGCCCCCTCCCCTCCGACGATCACGTCGCGAGCCCGGAAGTCGCTGACTACGGGGATGCCGGTAGCCACGGCCAGGGCTTCGCCGTGGCCGATCTGAAGCGTTACGGCCGGGTGGCCGTCCTGCCGCGGCCGGTGGAACACGGTCTGCCCGTGGGAGCCGATCGCCGCAACGTCCTCGGCCTGCACCCCCGCCGCGGCCAGGACGTCGGCGACGGCCCGGGCCCACAGGGCGGGCAGCTCGTAGTGCAGCGTGGCCACCTCGGCGAGGTCACCTTCCACGGCGCGGGCCAAGCGCGCCCGGAGCGCGGCGTCGTACGGCACGGTCGTGCCGGCCAGCACCTCGGCCGTCCGCGCATCGCCGCCGCGGTCCGCCACGGCCACCAGGGCCACGTCGACGCCATCGCGGCTCATGCCGCTCATCAGCCCGACGTAGAGCGGCACGTTCCCGCCCGTCGGGGTCGACCCGCTCGCGCCTTCGTCCATCGAGGCAGCCTACCGCCGCCACTCCCTCCTCCCGCGAACCCAGCGCGCAGGGCAGGATGGGAGGGATGCCGCGACTCCACCTGCGCTCGGGCCTGCTTGCCCTGCTCGCCGCTTTGGCCTTCGCCGGCGCCGGGGAGACGCGGCCCGGTCGCGGCACGGTGGTCGAGCTGGGCCTCGTGCTCGACGACAGCGCCGGCATGGCGTCGTGGCACGACGCGGCCCGCATCGAGATCGGTCGCCTGCTCCTCGAGTCGTCGCGTTGGCGTCCGGCACCCCACGTTCGACTCGGCCTCGTCATGTACGGAACGGATGAGCTGGGGCGGGCCCGCGTTGCCCACGACCTCGGCGAAGACGTAGACGGCCTCCTCGACGTGCTGGGCGGAACGGAGGGGAAGGGCGGCGTGGAGGACGTGGCGTCCGCCATCGAGCACGCGCACGAGAGCTTGCGCTGGTCCCGCACGGCGGCGGTTCAGGCCCTGGTCCTCATCGGCAACGAGAGCCCCCACCAGGTTCCCGGCCGCGACCCGCGAGATGCGGCTCGCGCGGCGGCCCGCGACGGCCTTGTGGTCCACGTGCTCTACGCAGGCCACGAGGGCGACTTGTTCGCCGCGGAGTGGAAGGAGATCGCCGAAGCCGGGGGCGGTGCGATGCGCCTGCTCGTGCGGCCGAGCAGCCGCCGAGCGGCGCAAGACGAAGCCGCCGAGGCCGATGCCGCCAAGCGCTGGATCGAGCAGCTCGTGTTGCCTGCGGACGCGCGGCCACGGCTGCTGGCCCGCCACCGACGCGTCTCGAAGGCGTTCGCAGCGCTGGGCGCGGAGGCGCTGGACATCCGCCGCGCCCTCGTGGCCGCTGGTTTGATCGTCCCGCGCGAAGACCTGGTCGGGCGCCACCAACGCGGCGAGCTCGACCCCGCCACGCCCGACGGCTGGCCCGCCGAGCAGGCGCAGCGAGCTCCCGAGGAGCGCCGCCGTCTGCTGGAGGAGATGGCCCGCCAGCGCGCCGAGGCCCGGGACGCCTGGTGCGCGACGATGTCGCGGGCGACGGGTGAGCCCCAGGGCGCCCTCGTGCAGATCTTGGCCGCCCAGGCCCGCGCAGCGGGCTTCACGCGGACCGGGCAGTCGGACGCGGCGACGGGCAGGTAGGCTCGGCGGCCAACGACCCGTGGAGACCCCGATGCGCGCGCGACCGTTCCTCGCCCTGGCCCTGACCGCCCTGCTCCTGCCGCTTGCAGCCTGCGGCGACAAGGCGCCGCCGACTGGCGGCGGCACCCCGGCCGGTCCCGCGCAAGCCGCCCAGCCGGGCAGCGACGACGCCACCGCCAAGGGTCTGATGACCTTCCTGCAGGCGGTCATCGCCTCGCCGGACAAGCGTGCCGCGCTTTCCGCCACGCTGCGCCCGACCAAGGCGGACCTGGAGGCTCTGTTCGACGCGGAGCTGGCCGCGGCTGCGGAGGCCACCTACGGCCCCGCCTGGGACAACGGTGAGCTCGTGCTCGGGCCGAAGAAGCCGGAACAGACCGAAGTCCTGCTCACCGCGGCCACCGTAGAGGACATCCAGGCTTGGCGCGGTGACGCCGCGGCCAAGTTCGCGGGTGGCTGGAAGAAGGTCGCGCCGCACTTGGCGCCCGGTCACACGTTCTATTCGGCCAAGCTCGTCGTGCCGGGGGAAGACCTCGGCATGCGCTTTGACGGCTTCGTCCACCTGAACGGCGGCTGGCGCATCGTGCCGGCTCCCTGGCGCCTGCTGAAGGACAACTAGCAGCCACGGCAACCCACGTCCGCGACGGCCTGCCCCCCCCACCGAGTGTGACCGGATGCCCCTCGCCCAGACGATCCTCTACCTACTTGTGGGTGCCGGCCTCCTCTGGAAGGCCGGCGACTTCCTCGTGGATGGCGCCGTGCGCTTGTCCACGCGGTACCGCATCCCGCCCGCGCTCGCGGGCGTGTTCATCCTGGGCTTCGGGACGTCGTTCCCGGAGCTGGCCGTCACGGGCCTTGCGGCGTGGGGCGGTGACGCCGACATCGCGGCGGGCAACGTCGTCGGCAGCAACATCGCCAACGTCGGCCTGATCCTGGGCCTCACGGCCGTCTTGGCTCCGGTGGTGGTCAACCGCTTCCTGCTGCGCATCGAGATGCCGATCGCGGTGCTGGCCTCGATCCTCGCATTCGTGCTGGTGCTCGATGCACGCGTCACGCGCGTCGACGGCCTCATCCTGCTCGGCGCGTTCGCCGTCTACGCCCTGGTGGCCATCCGCACCGCCTCCCTGCGCGAGGTGCCGGAGGAACGCCCCACCACCTCCGAGCGCGTCGGCGTCGAGATCGGCCTCACGCTGCTGGGCCTCGTGGGCGTGCTGGCGGGTGGTTGGTTCTTCCTCGAGGGCGCCAAGGACGTGGCGCTACGCGCCGGCATGAGCCAAGCGGCCATCGGCCTGACGCTCGTGGCCGTCGGCACGAGCCTGCCCGAGCTGGCCACCAGCATCGCCGCTGCACGCGCCCGGCAGCCGGACATGGCCCTGGGCAACGTCGTGGGCAGCAACATCTTCAACCTGCTGCTCGTGCTGGGCGTGGCCGGCACGCTGCGCGACCAGAACGTCAGTGACGTCCTGCCGAAGGTGAGCCTGCCGCTCATGACGGCCCTGGCGATCTTCCCGTGGGCCCTGGGCGTCACCCGCGGTCGCATCGGGCGCATGGCCGGTGTGGTCTTGGTCCTCACGTACGTGGGCTTCGTCGTGTGGAACTTGCTGCAGGGCGGCGTGTCCTGACGGCCGTCCCGGGCGGGGAGGTGCGACGAACATGTTCATCAATCTCCTCCAGGTGCACCCGACGTACTACGTGACGTGGGTACTGGCGGTGATCGCGAGCGTGGTCCTGCACGAGCTCGGCCACGGCTTCGCGGCCATCCGCCAAGGGGATCGCACGCCGATCGTCAGTGGCCACATGACGCTGAACCCCATGGTCCACATGGGAGGGATCTCGCTCATCTTGCTGGCGGTGGTGGGCCTCGCGTTCGGCGCCATGCCCGTGAACCCGGCAGCCTTCCGGGGTCGCTTCGGTCGTGCCGCCGTGGCCTTCGCAGGCCCTGCCGTGAACCTGCTGATCGCCGCCAGCACGATCCTCCTGGCCGGTTTGCTCGTGCGCACGGGGCTCGTGACCCTGCCCATGTGGGAGCCGCACGTGATCCCCTACCGGCTCGACAGCGTGACGATCCTGCTCATCGTCGCGCAGCTCAATCTCGCGCTGTTCGCGTTCAACCTGTTGCCCATCCCGCCGCTGGACGGCAGCACGGTCCTCGGCGACTTCTGGCCCGACTGGAAGCGCTGGACCTCCAACCCGGATCTGGCCCCCTTCTTCCAAGCCGGCTTCCTCCTCGTGTTCATCTTCGGAGCACGCCTCTTCGTCGCCGCGGGGGATGCCACGGGCATCGCCTTCCGCGCCCTGGCCGGCGGCTAGGACGTCATGAAGCGTGTCCTCGTCTTCGCGGTACTCCTCGCCCTCGCGGGCTTCGCGTGGTGGTTGGGCCGTCGCACGTCGACCACGCCCCAGGGCCTCGTCGTGGTGGTCGAGGTCGTCGACGAAGCGGGCCAGCCGGTGGCAGGCACCCAGGCGCGCGCGCGCTTCGCCGAGACGGAGTGGTCCGCGGCGGACGCCGACGGGCGCGTCACGCTGACCGGCGTCCCGCTGGTGGCCGACGCGAAGGCCGCCACGATCGAGACGGTGGGCGAGGCCATCGACGTGCGCGCCCCGTGGTACGCACTGCCGCCGGGGACGTCGCTGGTCGTCACGCAGCAAGCGCCCGAGCGCTTCCACGTCCGGGCCGTCCTCGAGCTGCACGGCGTGCTCGAGCTGGTGGTCAAACCGGCTCTGCTCGGCCCTTCGCGCGCGCGCGTGGAGCCGGACGAGCCGCTGCGCCGCATCGCAGCGATCGGCGGACAGAGCGTGGCGCGCGCCGGGAAGATGGCGGCGTTCCGCGTGCGTCCCGGCCTGGAGCAGATCGCCATCGTGCTCGAGCCCGAGCTGTCGGTGAACCGCGACCGACCCGTGGCCCGACGTCGCCTGGTCGTTCCGGCACCCGAGCCCGGCTCGATGCGCCGCGTCGAGATCGAGCCCGGCCCCGCGCACCCGGTGCAAGGCACGCTCGGCTGGCCCGAGGCCCTGGAGACCGCGCGTCGGCATGGACGCCTCGTGATCACGGAGGTCGCGCGGGACGGGGCGCGCACACCGTGGGGGCACATCGAGCTCGGGAGCGAAGACACGTTTGTCGTCCCTGACACGGGCGCAGAGGCCTACGAGCTGGTGCTGGAGGCCCCCTTCGTGGAGCCACCGGCGCCGGTGCTGATCGGCGGAGCGGGTCACGCCGAGCTCCTCGGGCTCGTGGAGCGGCCGTGGCTGCGGCTGGTGAACGACAAGCTCCCCGGCGTGTCGCGCCCGTGGCGCGTTCGCCTGCTCGACGGCGAGGGCGCCGTCGTGGCGCCTGCGGGCGCGCTCGAGATCGCTCCGGGTGAAGGCACGCTGCCCCTCGCGTTCGCCCGCGACGACTTGGTCGTCGAGGTCGACGTGCCCGGCAACGACGAGCATCCGCCCCTGCGCGCGCGGCAGGCCGTTGGCCTGATGGCGGCCTCGGGCCCCACCAACGTGAAGGTCGCTCTGGAAGCGGTGCCCGCCGGGCGGCTGCAGCTCACGAGCACCTCGCTGCCGCGCGGCGCCAGCGTGACACTCTCCGGCCCAGCGGGCGCGCACGCCGGGTCGCGCACGGCGACGTGGCTGCCGAGCAGTCCTCCCGAAGCGCTGACGCTCGGCGGCTTGGCCGCGGGCCGCTGGCAGGTTGCCGTACGGCCGGGAGACGGCGACGCGGCGTGGACGGCCTTCGTCGTCGACATCACCGAGGACGACGTGACCACGCAGGAGGTCGAAGCGCCGCCGGGCGGTCGCGTGAGCATCGACGAGGCGCTCGCGCCCGGTGATGCACGTGACGCGGTGCTGCGCGTCGCCGCGGATGACGGACCGTATGCGGTGGACGTCGAGCTGCCGCTCGAGCGTCGTGCCGCGGGGCGCGGATGGGACGTGCCGTGGCCGCTGCTCCCTGGCCACTACACGGCGAGCGTGGTCTTGGGCGACGACGCGAAGCCGCAAGCGCGCCCCACGTTCGAGATCACGGCCGGCGCCACGACGCGCGTCAGCGGGCCCGAGCTGGGACTCAGCCCTCGAGCAGACGCGCCGCCACGGTGAGGAAGTCCGTGATCGTGAGCAGGCCCACCAGCTTGCCTTCGCGAACCACGGGCAGGCCGGACAGGCCGTTGTCCTTCATGAGCGCGATGGCTTCCAGCGTCGGGGTCTCTGGCGTGACCGACACGGGATCGCGCTCCATGATCTCGCCGACCTTCAGGCCCTGCTCGATCTGACCGTTCCCGCGCTTCAACGTGTCGAGCAGGTTGGGCAGAGAAAGCATGCCTACGAGGGCGCCCGCTTCGTTCTCCACGGGGACGTGGCGAATGCGCTCCCAACGCATCATCGCTTCGGCCAGGGTGACCGTGTCCTCCTCCTGCACGGTGAAGAGGTCGGTCGTCATCATCTGCGCCACGCGCTGGTAGGCCGCACGCCGATTGGTCGGCTCGGGCGCGTTCACGGGCTCCCACTCGTGGACCGGCGCACCGGCCCGCTGGCGGTCCATGTACGCGCGCGTGAGGGCTTGTACGGCCTCGTCCTTGGGCACCGCTGCCCGCAGCCGGTTGAAGCCCTCGATCATCCAGCGCGAGCCGGTCTGCCCCTTGGTCACCCGCGAGGCCACGACGTCGAGGAGGCGATCCACGTCCGACTCGTCGACACCGCAGCTCCTCAGGCCCTGGGCCGCCAGGGGCAGCGTGAGCAGGACCAGCTCGTCCGCCGTGCGGGAGTTGCCGTCCACCCAGTGCAGCGAGGCGCGCAGGCCCGTGCTGGCCGCGTTGTAGAAGTTGGCCTGGCAGTCGTGGAAGGGCATGCGCGCGGACACGTCGCCGTACTCGCTGGCGATGCCGAGCGTGAGTCCGTACAGGTACGCCGCGTTGGCCACGCTGTCGAGGGCCGTGGGCCCTGCGGGCAGCGGTCGGTTCTCGATGCGCAGATGCGGGATGCCGTCTGCGACGCCGTAGCACGGACGGTTCCAGCGGTAGATCGTGCCGTTGTGAAGCGCCCACGCCGAGAGGCTCGGGATGCCGCCGGCGTCCAGCACGTCGCCCGGCATCGGCTCGTCCTCCTCCATGGGGAGGACCACCCGGAACCGGGCGATGTCGTCGCGAACGAGGTCGAGAATGCCCGTCTTGACCCACTCGTCGCCGAAGAAGACGCGCGGGCGATGACCGCGACTGAGCTGATGGTCGGTCCGCGTGTCGATCGACTGCCGGAAGAGGGCAATGCGCGTCTCTTCCCAGAGCCGCGCGCCGAGCAGCAGGGGGCTGTTCCCCGCACCCGCCAGGGCGAGCCCCGTCGCGAGCTGCATGGCGTTGTAGATCGTTGCGAACTCGTCGGGGGCGACCTGCAGGTGCAGCTGGAAGGACGTGTTGAACGCCTCCAGCAGCACGTTGTCGTGGGTCGCATGCAGCGAGTCGATGCCTCGGATCGCGATGCGGAACTCGCCGCCCCGCATGGCGCGAACGCGGCGGTTCAGCGCCGCGTAGCGCGGCGACGGCGTCATGTTCTCGAGCCGCAGGTGATCCCAGGTGAGCGTAGGCAGGATGCCGATGGCCACGACGTCCACGCCGTGCGGCCGCGCGGCGCGTCGAATCGCGCCCATGTGGCGGCGCAGCTCCTCCTCGACTTCCTGGAAGCAGCGTCCACCCAGCTCGCGCGGCGGGACGGCGATCTCGACGTTGTAGAGGGCCAGCTCGTTCTGGTAGGTCGAGCCGGCGCCGCCGAGCGCTTGGAGCACCTCCACGGCGCGGGGCGCCGGGCGCCCGAACTCGTCGACCAGGAAGAACTCCTGCTCCAGGCCGATGCGACGGGCACCCGTCTCGAAGCGCTCCTCCCGCAGCATGCGCTCGAGGGCGTCCGCGTCGGCGACGAGGCGTTCCTCGAAGCGACGCAGGTCCTCGGGGCGTTCCGTGATCTCGACGTCTTGGCGGCCCATCGGTCGGGAGCATAGCCGCCACCCGCCTGCCCCGGCACCCGTCATCGGGATTCGGGCGGGCTGGCGACTTGGCGTCGAGGCTTGCCGTGCGGGCCACCCCCGCGACCGGCGGGCTACGATGCCGCCGTGAGCAGTGCCGGCGTCCCCCCGCTCTTCTTGCGTCTGGCCGTCGTCATCGGTCTGACGACGTTGGTCATCGGCCTCGTCGGGGCCGTGGTCATCGTGTTCAAACGCCCCGTGGCCGTCGCCGTCGACGCGCCGCCGTCCTCGCTTCCCCCCTCGGTGGCCGAGGGCTGGGAGACGTCCGACGAGTGGAGCGTCGTGGCCCGCTGGGAAGACGACGCGGGCAGCCAGGAAGCCGTGGGCGTCGTGCTGGACGGCCTCGCGGGCTGGTCGTTCCCGGGCGCCCCGGCGGGCGTGCCCCTCTCGATCGTGGTGCGACGTCGCGCCGTCGACGGAAGCTGGGACGAGGTCGCCCGGCTGCGCCGGACCCTGGGCGAACCGGACGCGCGGATCCTTCTGGAGTAGCCGCGCCCAAGGCCCCTACGGCGAGGCGGGGCCGTCCCAGCGGGCACGAAGCTGCACGAGGCGCTCGCCCAGCTGCTCGCGCCAGCGCGGGGCCCGGTGCTCGACCTTGGCCAAGACGCGCTCCGCCGCGGCCTCCATCGACAGCCCGTGCCGAGAGCAGACCTCGGACAAGGCTGCCAGCGTGTCGCCGATCTCGTCGAGCAGCGCGTCACTCGGTGCGCTGCCGTACACCTCCTGATCGAGCACGCAGCGCGCCACCTCGCCCGCCTCCTCGACGAGGGCCAGCGCCGTCGCAACGCGCGGATGCTCGAGGCCGCGCGTCAGCGCGTCGAACCGGGCTTGGAAGTCGGCGAGGTCCATGGGCGGCTCCGGGGGGACGTGTGGCGAGCAGGCGCCGGCAGGCCGACGACCGCGGAAGCTGTCAGCTGCGGCGGGGCGCACGCTCCACGCGGGGACGCTCGAACACGCGCAGCGTGCGCTCGCCATCGCCCGATTGCGTCGGCCCTTCGACCAGTCCGAGGCCCGCAGCGACGCGCCGGCCCTCGGCGAGCTCGTCGGGGCCCATGCCAGGGCCCTTCCAGTGCACGACGCGCCCGCCCGGCGCAACGAAGGGCGCCGCGAGGCGCGTCGTGTCCCCCATCGGGCCGACCGCACGAAGCAGGACCAGGTCCGCGGCCGCGACGAGCCCGTGGCCCTCGGTGAGCAGCTCGCGCGCGTCCGCCGCGTGCACCGTCACGCGATCCGCGAAGCCCGCGGCCACAACGTGCTCCGCGAGGGCGGCGGCCTTGCGCTGGCGCCGCTCCACCAAGTGGACGCGGGCATCAGGCCACAGCGCGGCCGCGGCCAGGCCCGGAAAGCCGTTGCCGCTGCCGATGTCGACGACCAGCCGCGGAGCCGGCCGTGTGGGCGGCCACGCTTCGGCCACTGCGAGGCTCGGCACGACGAGCACGCTCACGGCGTCCTCCACGCTCCGCGCGGCCGTGAGGTTCGGCCGCGGGTGATCCACGAGCCGCTGCACGTAGACAAGAAGACGCGCCGCTTCGTCCGGAGCAGGACGACGCGGCGCGTCGAGCGAGAGGAGCAGATCGAGGGACGACGGGGCGTGGGTCACGAGACCAGCCTACGCCCCACCGTGGGAGGGAGAGACACCCCGTCCGCGCGCGCGCGGACGAGGTCGATGGAGCTGCGTCAGGCCGAGCGGGCCCGGGCCTCGCGTTCGCGACGCAGCTGGACGCCGCGCAGCGCGGCCTGACGGGCGATCTCCCGCAGCTCGGCCTCGCGGACGGAGCGGTAGGCGCGAAGCTCGGCAGCCTGACGCCACACGTCGCCTTCCGACTCGATGCCTTCCAAGTCGGGCACCGACGGAGACGCGGCGGGGATCAGCAGGCCCGCGGCTTCGACGGCCTCACCGAGGACGGCGCGGAGCTCGTCGACGAGCGCGTCGTTGCCGCTCCAGAGGCCGATCCAGCCGCCACCCGGGAGCTCGC
Source organism: Planctomycetota bacterium (assembly GCA_020631815.1). Lineage (GTDB taxonomy): Bacteria > Planctomycetota > PLA2 > PLA2 > JAEUHO01 > JACKGW01. The sequence goes on from JACKGW010000004.1 coordinate 234,639, forward strand.
GCGTGACGAGAGCCACGCGGTAGCCGGGCGTGTCGGCGACGAGGAAGCGGTAGCTACGCAAGTGGAGCGGGAGCGGAACCTGGCGGACCCGACCGAGACGCTGCGTAGGGAGGGGACGCAGACTCGGGTTGAGACCGAAGGTCGCCGCGGCACCCGCCAGCTCGCGCAGGGCGCGGGCCCGCTCGCCGAGGTCGTCCGGCGTGGGCAGCGTCACGAAGACACAGCCCCCCGCACGCTCGTCGCGCACGGTCTCCTCGATGTCGGTCTCGGTGGCAGCCCGCTCGCGCTCGGAGAGCACGAGCAACGTGCCTTCGGGCACGAGCCGCGGGTCCAACGCGTCCTCGACGGGACGCGGGGAACGCAGGGACTGCGGGTCGTGCAGGCCTTGCTCGAGCAGGACGCGTTCGACGGAGTCGAAGACGCGGTCCCACTGGGGCAAGTGCCGGGGCCCATACGGCACGGGATCGGGCCCCGCGTTCGCGAGGTACTTGGGGAGGGGGGAGATCATGGGGAGGGGGTCTCCTCGGGGCTGCTGCCCCGGGGCACTGCGGTCCGTGGGGAATCGGCGAGGGCGATGACCCACCACGCGGCAGGCCGTTCTTGGTACGTCGTTGGACGCTTGCCGGTTGGGGTGGTTTCGCAGGCCGTTCGGAGCGCACTGACAAAGTGGCATGATTTTGGGCGCGAAATCGACGTAAGTCGTTACTGGCTATCAGTTAGTGGACTTGCAAAGGTTCGGCAACATCACACTGACGTAACGGTGAAACCGCACGAAACGCGCACGGTGGCGGTCCGCGAAGCGGCGCGTCGCCCCCGTAGGCCCCGGGCCGCGGCCTGGGATGCCGACCGTCAGCGCCTGGCCGCGGCGAAGAGCGGGCTCTCCGGGAAGCTCTTCGGCGGCGGCGGCGAGGCCGCCATGCGCTCCTGGACGGCCTTGATCAGCAGCGGCCACGTGACGGTCGCGTCGGCGAGGACCTCGCTGTAGCGGCCCCCGTGTCGCGGGTGGACGAACTTGCCCCACGACACGCCCTCTTCGTACGTGCAGCCCGAGAGCCCCCCCCAGTGCACCGGCTCCGGGCAGAGGCGGATGCCGTAGCCGAACTGGCGCAGGGGGAGGTCGGTGCCGAGGCGGTGGTTCGTGATCTCGAGATACGGCGCCACCTGCTGGGCCCAGTTGCGCGGCGCGCCTCCCCCCACCGTGAAGATGCCGACCTTCGGCGCGGCGATCACCTGGGCCGTGTAGGCCTCGAGGTCCAGGAAGCCGTCGTAGATGGGATAGGCGCGCCCTTCCGTTCGGCTGCGGCGCTGGAAGAGCGCCACGTCGAGCCCGATCTCGGAGTCGGTGAACGCCGGCACGTAGACCGGCACGTGGTGCTCCCAGGCTGCCTTCAGCACGCCGCGGCCCGGGACGTTGTCGACGAGCCAGCGCCCCAGTCGGGCGTGCAAGTCGGCGCTCCCGAACGCGCTGTCGACGGGCATCTGCGCCAGCACCTGGTCGACGATCAGCTGGATGTCGTCCAGGCTCTGCTCGAGCTCGAGCGTGTCGTACACGCGGTCGTAGCCCTTCTCGTAGAGCTCCTGGTCGTCCATGTGCGGGTCATGCTTGAAGTGGTTGCGCCCCGTGGCTTCGACGAAGCCATGGCACATGAGCGCGCCCGTCGAGACGATGGCGTGGATCCAGCCCTGCTCGATCATGTCGCAGAGGACGAGACCCATCTTGGCGATCGTCATGGCGCCCGAGAGCGTGCACACGACCATGCATTCCGGGTCGCGCACCATGGCCTCGAGCACGTCGGCGGCCTCGCCGAGCGAACGCCCGGCGAAGGCCGTGCGCGACATGGCGCGCACCAGGTCATCGGCCGAGCTGATGGTGGCCAGGTCCAGCGGAACCAAGGGCACCAAGCCGTCCCCGACCCCGTCGTGCAGCTCGCGTGCATCGCCGTCCCCGGCAGCGTGCTTGCCGTGATGGCCGTGCTTGTCGTGTCCGTGCTTGCCGTGACCGTGGCCCATCGCTGCCTCCCGGCCCGGCGCACGGCGCGGGCTCCGGGAGGATGACCGCACCCGCCCCCCCTGTCACGCCCCGGATGTGGTCGTGGGCCCGGGAGAGGGCCTCGGGGCTTCACGTTCGAACGAAGGCACCGGTTCGAGGTCCCCCTCGCTCGCGTACCGAGCCCGGTGAGCGCTCCCACTCCTCGCTGCCCCGCCTCCCGCGATGCCGCCGCCACCCGCGGCGAGGAGCTGTAGTTTCACCCGGCTCGCCCCACCACCTCGAATGCAGGGTGGATCGGGTCGCTGCCAGTCGCGCTCGCCGCCGGGATCAAGCCCCGTCCGATCGCGATCGGGTCGTCGGGGCGACGGCAGCGTGCCGCCATCCGCGACGACTCGTGGTCTGTCCACTCGAGGAGCGGATGGCGGTGCGCGGCCGAGCATCCGGCGAGCCGCACCTCGCTCGGGTCAAGCCACCTACAAATCGTGAGCGGAGGCGATGAGCTGGGATGCGAAGACCACGGTCTGCGCCCCGACGCTTGGCGCCTCGACGGTGAGGCGCATCCAGACCTTCCTGGATCCACTGCCGCCCACGATCTTCGTCTCGAAGCCGTGGGGCCACCAGTCGTTGTCACGCGTCATCCAGGCGCGCCGGTCGTAGGACTCTCGCGTGATGTCGCTGGGGCACAGCTGCAGGTTCACGTAGACCAGGCTGCCCACGTTGCTGACGTTCATGTCCTCGAGGATGGTGAACGTCGTCTCGGCCGACGCGGAGATGGCCCCGAACGTGTCCATCGCGAAGAAGCTGTCGTTGACGTTCCCGCTGGGATCCCAGGCGTACTGGTAGTGGAAGCGGTTGACGAGCTCCTTGACCGCGTGCTCGCGCTGGTCGGCTGTAGGCAGCCCGATGATCTGCATGTAGTTGGGATAGGTCTCGCTGCGCCACACGATGAGATCGCGTGCGGGCGTGACCGGCAGCTTCTGGCTCACGATCGTCGGCGTGTCGGCTGGGTACACGTAGATGAAGCGGTAGGTGTCGATGTAGCGCACGGTGCCGGCGACGGGATCGACGACGACCTCCGCCGGGTCCGACTCGCGCACGAAGAACAGGCTGTTGCCCGTCAGTCGCTGGTCGACCTCGTCCGGCACGAGGTCGCCCAGCGGGTCGATCAGCGGCAAGCGCGCGTCAGGCGCGGCCGGAATGCGGCGGATTTCGAGGGCGGAGAGGTAGTCGGCACCGATCGCATCGCGGCCGAACAGACGTCGGCTGGCGCTCACCAGCTCGCGCAGCTTGTAGGCCAGTCGCTGCCCCTTGTCCGTGGCGTGCTGCACGGCCGCGATGTGCCGGTCCGCCTGGGAGGTCGTGGTGAACGTGCGTTCAACCAGCCACGCAAGCATGGAGGTCATCGACAGGACGAGCACGATCTCGAGGAACGTGAAGCCTGCCTCTGCGGTGCGACGTCGTACACGGCGCGAGCGATCCGTCGGGCTAGCGGTTGACATAGATCTTCTCCATGTGCTGCGCGTAGTGGAGCGGCTCACTGCGGCGGTAGGCTTCGACGCGGATGAGGTACGAGCCCTTGGGCAGCTTCGAGTCGGGCGTAACCCAGATGTAGGTCTCGTCACCCAAGGGATTGAGATCCGACAGCGTCTTCGACGAGTCGGGGGCGTCCGCAGCGTCGTCCCAGGGCAGGATGCCCAGCTGGATGGGGCTGTCGTCCAGCATGTTGATCCACGACGCGCCGCCGTCCTTGCTGTAGCAGGGCACGTAGACGAGATCCGATTCCGCCTCGGCGAACGAGTCCGCGTAGCTCTGCGTGTACTTGAGCCCGTCCCAGCGCTTCCACTCGACGGACCAGATGAGCGGGATGACGCTCGGCAGCTCCAGCTCGGTGAGCAGGGTGGGTGTCCGGATCTGGATCCGCGGCAGCTGCTTGATCCGGTTGGGCGCACTCACGCCGCCGGCGAAGTAGCTGTGAATCAGGGACAGCATGCTGTAGCGGGCGATGAAGGCCGAGCCGCTCTCCAACGTGCGGTCGATGCCATTCACCACGACGTAGCCACCGCGTGGGCTCGCACCCGGCTCGCGAAGGCGAACCAGCGCACTCCCCATGCTGCCGATTTGGTGGTCGTAGAAGCGACGCACGACCGCTGCCGAGAACCGCGGGTACTCCGTGGTGTAGGAGAACTCGGGGCCGGTCCCGCCGCTGTAGTTGGCGTTCAGGGCGAACGGGCGGCTGATGAGCGCTGTGCTGGGCAGCGGGAAGTTGTAGTTGTCGGCCAGCTGCGGACCATCGTCCACCAAGTTGCCGCTCTGACCGTCGGCGTACTGGTGGTGGAAGGTCGACGAGCTCGTACCGATGTTGAAAAGCGACGTGCAGCCCTCGTCCGCCAGGCGCGCAAACACGTTGGAGAAGCGCGTGCCACGAGGCAGCTGCGAGGTGGTCACGTCACCGCGCCTCATGAGCCGGAAGGCGTCCGCCGCCGGAGTTGCCGAGGCCTTCAGGTTGCCCCAGGGCGCCCACTCCGACGCGTACGCCACGTCGGGATAGAGCTCACCAATCCACGGCTTGCTCCACCAGTAGCCGGTACCGGCCCGGAAGCTGCTGTCACCGCCCAGCGTGCTGCGGACGTACTTCAGGCTGCCCCGCAAGCTGCTGGTTCCGTTGTCGGGGATGATCGTGTTCTCGTAGACGCTGCCCGTCAGCCCGAACGGCGTACCGTCCATCGGGATGCTGTCGTTGAAGCCGTTGGCCGCGTCGTAGCCGACGTCGCCGCCGACTGACAGGTAGTAGTACGAGAAGCCCGTCAGCGTCGTGTAGATGGCCTCGGTCCGCACGACGGCGTACCGCAGCCACGAGAGCAGACGCGGCACGTCGAGCGAGCTGCCGCGATTGCCTTGCCACGCGTGGCGGAGGCGGGCGCCGTCGAGGCCCGGCCAGTCACTCCAGACGTTTCCGCTGTCCACGAGGTCGTCGAAGAACCAGTTGTAGCCGTTGGGGCTGGTCGCTCCGTAACGGTCGCAGTCGGCGTAGGGCATGTGACGCGGGTCGCCCTGGAACTGGTAGCGCTCGCTGAACGGGATGTCGTCGACCGAGTCCGTGTACCAGGCGAACGTCGCACTCTTGTTGGCTGGCTGGTTGCGCGTGGGCCACAGCGTGCCCGTGCTCGCATCGTGGCCCCAGCGGGTCTCGAGGCGCACGACGCGGTCAACGGCGTCGCCGTCGCTACCGCCGGGCGTGGAGGCAAAGCCCGTGCGCAGGGAGCTCGGTGACATCGAAATGCGCCAACGCGCCGTGTTCTTGGGCACGTAGGTCGTGTCGTAGAGGTCGCGTGCGAACCGATCGCCCCCAGACGCGGTGCTCGCGGGCATCGGGCAGGGGATGTAGTCCATCTCGTACAGACGTCGGTCGGCGGGTAGGCCGCGCCCTGTGGTGCTGTCGTGCCCTGTCTCCAGCGGCGTGCCGTAGAGCCAGAGCAGGGTCTGCGTACCGTCGTAGCGGATGTCGAACCACATCTCGCCTCGGTGGTACCCGCCGTCGTGAACGCCGTTGCCGTTGCCGTCCACGAGCGGCTCGGCGGCGTCCCACGTGCCGTCACCGTCCACGTCGAGGAAGGGCTCGCCGTACTGGCTGACGTACGTGCTCACCTGCGAGGCGTTGCTGGCGTCGTAGGTGACGGGGTCCCAAGGCTGCCAGGCCGGCGCGGGCGAAACCGTCGGGAGATCACGCACGCCGTTGCCATTGACATCCCAGTAGGGCTCTTCGGCGTCCCAGCGGCCGTTGCCGTTGGTGTCCGTGTACGTCTCTTCGGGCGCGTTCGTGTCGAACTGGCCGTCGCCGTCGTAGTCGGCGGCCAGTGGCTCGCTGACGGCCGTGTACACGCCGTCGCCGTCGAGGTCCGTGAACGGCTCCGAGGGATCCCTGCTGCCGTTGCCATCCAGGTCCAAGTAGACCTCGGCCACCTGCCTCCGCAGATCGGCATTCGTATCGGTGAAGACGTCTGGGTAGCGCGCGGCTCGCGTCCAGTCGACATAGGGGTCTTGCGCGCTGTCGCCGTCTGCGTCGATGCCTCCACTCAGGCGCTCGACCACGAGAGACGGGCTTGACGCGGCGTTGACCGACTGGTCGAAGCGTCCCCCCGGGATGGAGAGCATGATCGGCATGCTCGTGCTCCATTCCGTGTCGTTGTTCCAGTCCTCGAAGGGCTCGCCCAGGTCGTAGGCTCCGTTGTTGTTGGAGTCCGTGAACGGCTCCTGCTGGGTCGTCAGCTTCTCCAGACCGGACACGCCCTGCCAGAGGGTCTTGTAGGCGTAGACGCGCCAGGCGATCTCTTGCGAGCTGGCCGGGCTGCCGGCGACGCGGATGGAGCGAAGCTTCTCGGGATGCGCCACGGCGCGCCAGCCCGCCTTCACGTCCGGGATCTTGGCCGCATCGCTGTAGTTGCGGACTGCGGGCATGGGGAGCAGCTCACCGTGCAGGTTGAGCAGGATGGCATTGTGGTACCGGTTGGGCTGCGCGATCATGCGATCAAGCAGCATGCGCCACGTGGGGATCTCGGGGTCTTCCTGACCCGCGGCCACGCGTGCGTCGAAGCGGGCTACCTCATCGGGGCTGCGCATGCAGTGGTTGTGCATGTCGGCCATGGCGAAGGGCACCGGGTTGCCGGCGTCCCAGGTGAGATCGCCGTCCAGGTCGCTCCACACCTCGCCGGGGTCCCGTCGCCCGTTGCCGTTGGCATCGGTGTAGGGCTCCATCGGCTCCATGTCGTTCTGGAACGACGGGGCGAGCTCGCCATCGAGGTTGACGCGGGCCGCGAAGCGCTGGGCGACGTAGTAGCGCTGTGCGCTGCTGCCGTCCGGCATCCGCCCGGGGTAGACGTAGGCCCACGGCGTGGGATCCGTGCTGATGCGGGACTCGTTGGTGTAGGGCGCGTACTCGTCGTCGCGGCCGTAGCCGGACTTGGTGATCCAGTGGGTACGGAAGCGCAAGCCGGGGTTGCGACCTTCGAGATCCGTCAGCGTCGCCTCGACGAACGGCTGCATGGCGTCCATGAACACCCACCAGCCGGGCACGTTGTCGAGCGCCAGGAGGTACACGTCGTAGACCTGGGTGCTGGGGAACGAGTCGCCGATCGTGCGGATCACGCCGGAGACTTCCGCCATCTTCTCACCCGGGTCTACATCACCGAATCGGCGTCGGAAGACCCGCACGGTGCAGATGCGCAGGTCGCGCGTGTTGACCGTGGGGAAGCGGCGCACGGAGATCTGGCGCTGCCACGACCAGACGCCCTGGTTGTTCGTGTTGCCCGATGCAGCGTGCTCCGGGTGGAGGAACGAGCCGGGATCATTGGGGTCCGGCTGGATGGTCAGGTTGGGGCGCCACGAGACGCCGTCGTCGAACCCGTCCAGGTCCGCCGCCACCTCACCCTCGCCACCTTCCACGTACGCACGTAGCTCGGCCAGGATCGAGAGGGCCTTCTGGCGGGCGAAGATGCGGTCCTGGGACCAGTCCGCCCGCTGCGTTCCGCGCGTGACATGCGCAGCAGCGGCCATGGCTGCCAACGCGACGAGGGCAGCTGCGATCAGCAGCTCGATGAAGCTGAAACCGTTCGGGCGACGGCGCATCAAGCACCTCCCGGCGAGGGACGGGGGTTGTCTCCCCCGTCGACACGATGGATGGCCTGGGTAAAGCGGTACTGCCCCAGGTTCTGGAGCAGGCGCCGGACGACGTCGTCGTCCTGTTGCAGCTCGACGTGGTCACCGCCAAGCCCGCGGAGGTCGGCTCGTCCCCCGACGATCACGGTCCCCGTCAGCAGGGCAGGGGCGCGGACCGTGAGGTCGCCGCCGACCCAGAGGACGCCACCGAAGAAGCTGTTGCTTCCGGTGGCGATCGTGCAATTGCCCGTCACGACCACGATGGCCGTCCCCCGCAGGGGACGCGCGTCGTCGAACGTTGCGTCCCCTTCGATGACCACGAGCGAAAGGGGCGGCAGGGGGTTCGGCAGGTCGGACGCGTCTTCCGTGGCGTAGGCCGCCGCGGCGCGCACGCCCGAGAGGTCCGTGCCGAACACGCTCTCCAGCGAAACGCTCAACCCCGGGCTCGAGGTCTGCCCCGGGCTTCCGGATACCTGCGATCCGCTGAGCAGCGTTGCCGTGCCTGTGCTCGAGGGGTAGGCGATGCCGGCGCCCGGATCGCCGTGAATGCTCACGCGCGCGCCGACGGTCACACGATCCCCACGCGCAGCGCAGAGCGATGCCGACGCGGGCATGCGGATGGCCATGCGCCGAATCTCGGTTGCCACCAGGGCACGCGCGATGCGGGTGTTCTTCCCCGTCCCAAGCGGTGCATTCTCGAGCTTTCGGTAGATCGCACCGTCGCTCTCGATGCGCCAGACGATGCCCGTGCCCGCTACCGAGCGTTCCGCACTGACATCGCGGACACCGCTGGCCTCATCCCTCCGGCCGTTGCCGTTGTCGTCGACGAAGGCCTCGCCCACGTCGTAGCGCCCGTCGCCGTCGTCGTCCGTGAACGACTCGGCCGCTCGTCCGATGCGAACCTCGTAGCGGGCCCACAGCCGCGGGGCCACTTCGTAGCTGCGCACCAAGCCCAGGTCCGTATCGTCGGTCTCGTTGATGGGCGGGTCAGCCGAGAGGTCACGACGAGGCGCGAAGTCCGTCACCGGCTGGTCGGTCTGACGGCGAAACCAGGCCAGGGCATCCACGATGCCCGCCTCGGCCACGTCACGGGCGTGGGCCGGGGCCGCGGCCTCGTATGTGGAGAGGTCTTCGAGAGCCTTCTGGCGGTCCAGCGAGGCGACGATGATGCCGCCTAGCGTGACCAGCACGAGGCTGACCCAGACCAGGGCCAGACCTCGCTCGGAGCGGGAGCGAGAAGGGAGGGGAGCGAGCGTCGTCATGAGCCGTGCGCGTCCTGCTGCCCCCCCGGTGGCGGACCCGCGGCGCGGGCCCCCAGGACCATCGACGCTTTCACGGACCAAACTTGAGCGCTTCCGCGCCCACCGGCGCCCGGGTCACGAGGTCCGTCTCGGCGGGCGATCAGGTCACTTGTTCTTGCCGTTGCCGTTCGTGAACCCGTCAAAGTAGGTGTCGCGCACGTAGCGTCCGCCACGGACGACGTTGTTTCCAGGGCCGCCGCGGTTGTCCGTGCTCGACGTGCTCGTACCGTCGTAGGCTTGGCCCTCCGGCACGATCACTTCCTCGACCCGGGTCGTGTCCGCCCAGCCGTTCCAGTCGCGCGAGACCTGACCGACCGCATCGAGATACGTGAGGCCCACTGCCGTGTAGCCGCCATCGGACAGCAAGACCATGCCGTTCAGGGACAGCGGGTCCATGCCGGGGCGGTAGACCGTCTTGCTCTCGCGGTAGCGGCTCATCTTGGAGATGAGGTCGTTGACGAGGTCGATGTCGAACTCGATCTCGGCGTAGTCACCTCCGGTGCCGAGCAACGTCGCGTCGCCCGTGACGATCACGGAGCCGCGGACGTAGGCAGGCGCCTTCATCTCGAGATGGCCATCCACGAACAGCAGCCCCGAGAAGAACGAGTTGTTGCCGCTCTCCAAGGTGCAGTTGCCGCGCACCACGACCACGCCCGTGCCGCGCAGCGGGTGGTTGTCGTCGAACACGACGTCCCCGTCGATCGTCACGAGCACGCCGTTTCCGATGTTCTGCGGCAGGCTCGAGATGTCGCGCACGGCCAGGTCGGCCATGGAGCGGAGGCTGTCGAACGGCACGCCGAACACGTCTTCGAGGGTGCCGTAGTAGCTGGGAATCGGAGCCAGGCCGCCGATCACGTCCGCGGGGCGGATGATCAACGGGTGGCCCGTCAGGTCGGCGTACGCAATGGCCGTTGCACCCGGAGCGCGCAGTCGCCCGCGGTTCTGGATATGCGTACGGTTGCCCTGGTCGACCACGAGGGCTCCTTCCGCGGGAAGGCGGATGCCCAGCCGTCGCACCTCCTGGCAGAGCGTGAGCTGGGCCATGCGCCGGTTGGGCGACTGGTCCATGGCCAGGTCCTTGCGCGGCCAGTAGTAGACCTCCGCCTCGCACTGCAGCTCCCAGACGCTGCCGGCGAGGATCGAGCCGCGCGAGACCGACGTGTCTCGGCAGCCGCTGGCGGCATCCCAGCTTCCGTTGCCGTTGACGTCCGTGAAGGTCTCGCCCGTGTTCCAGCGTCCATCGGCGTCGTCGTCCACGAAGGGCTCGGCAGGAGACTCGGGTCGGCAGATGTACCGGGCCCAGAGGTTCTCGGAGATCTCGAAGGAGCGCGTGAGCCCCACGTCGGGATCGTCGGTCTCGTTCACGACGTCCTCGACGGCAGTGACGACCGGGATCTCCGAGAGGAAGCCGCCCACGGGCTCCGCCACGTAGGCGGGGCGCTCGATGCCGATGCGCAGCGGCTGGAACGTCGTGACGGGCTGGGCGGTCTGGCGACGCAGCCACGCGTAGGCGTCGACGAGGCCGGCACGAGCCACCTCGTACACCTGGCCACGCGCCTCCCACTCGAGCTGGCTCACGTCGTCCATGGCCTTCACGCGGTCGGTGCCGGCGAGGATGATGCCGGCGACGAGCATGACCGTGAGGCTGGCCCAGATGAGCACGACACCCCGTTCCGAACGGCGTACGGGGCGGCGGAGATCGCCGGCGGAGCCGACGTCAGTAGGCAGTGCGGTCACGGGTCCCCCCCTGGGGAGCACCCACCACATCCGCCGGGGTCCCATCGGCCAGGGGACCTGACGGACTGAAGCGGAATTCGGGGAGACTCCTGGGGCGGCCCCTCGGCCCCCCGGAGATCCTCGCCCATGCGGACGCACACCGAACGGCACCGCTCCGAGCGCATCGGCTGGCTGCGGGCCGCCGTGCTGGGCGCCAACGACGGCATCGTGTCGACCGCCAGCCTCGTGCTGGGCGTGGCCGCGGCGGAGAGCGGCCGCAGCGGCGTGATCGTGGCGGGCGTCGCCGGCCTCGTCGCCGGCGCGATGTCGATGGCCGCGGGCGAGTACGTGTCGGTCAGCAGCCAAGCGGACACGGAGAACGCCGACCTCGCCAAGGAGCGTCACGAGCTGGCCACCGACCCCGACGGCGAGCACCGCGAGCTCTCGGGCATCTACCAACAGCGGGGCCTGGACCGCGACCTCGCCGACCAGGTCGCGACCCAGCTGATGGAGCACGATGCGCTCGGGGCGCATGCCCGCGACGAGCTCGGGCTCACTGAGATCCACGCGGCGCGGCCGCTGCAGGCTGCGCTTGCGTCCGCCGCCTCGTTCGCCGTGGGCGCCGCCTTGCCCTTGGGCTTGGTGGTCTTCGGCCCGGAGCGGGGACTCGTGCCGCTTGTTGCCGGTGGCTCGCTGGCGTTCTTGGCGTTGCTCGGCGGCATGGCGGCGCGTGCGGGCGGCGCTTCCATCGCGCGCGGTGCGTTCCGCGTGACGTTCTGGAGTGCGCTGGCCATGGCCGCCACGATGGGCGTCGGCCACCTGTTTGGCGTCGCGACGGCCTGAGCGCGAGCGTCAGGCGGTGAGCGCCTCGAGTGCGCGCTTCGTCTCGACGCGCACCATGCGCTTGCGCCACGAGTGCTCGTGGTCGGTGTTGTCGAGCGGGCGGGCCGGCTTCCACGCCGCCGCCGCGGCGGCGGCGATGCGGTCGGCGTCGGGCACCTCCCCCACCAACAGCTCTTCCGCGGCCGTGCAACGGATCGGGGACGAGCCCACGCCGTTGACCACGATGGCGACCTCGGCGACCCGGTCGCCGTCGCGGCGCAGCCGCACGGCCACGCCCGCCACGGGGAAGTCGAACGCCCCACGGCGACGCACCTTGCGGTACGTGCTGACCGCATCGCCCTGGGCCGGCACGATCAACGAGGCCAGCACCTCGTCCGGTCGCTTGGCGAGGTACTCGATACCGTCGTCGCGGAACAGGTCCCCCACCGGGACCTCGCGCTCGTCGTCCGGACCCACGAGGCGCGCCCTGGCGCCCAGCGCGATGAGCGCGGGCACGCCGTCGGACGAGTTCACGGCCCAGCAGCGCGGGCTGCTCGGCGCCACCCAGCACGTCGTGCCGTCGCACTTCATGCAGAAGTCGATGGCGCGGCGCCACTCCCACGTCTGGTTGTAGTAGTTGCAGCGCGTGTCGAGGCAGACGTTGCCGCCGATGGTGCCCATGTTGCGCAGCACGGGCGTGCTGATGGTGGCCACGGCCTCGACCAGCGCCGGCGCCAAGCGGGCTGCGGCCGCATCGCGCTCCAGCGCGCGCAGCGTGGTGCCCGCGCCGATGACCACGTCGCCCTCCGGCGTGGAGGTGACGCCGGAGAAGCCCTCGACACCCGCCAGGCCCACGAGCGTGGACGCCTTCTGGTGGCGGCGCTTCATGTTGGGGAACAGGTCGGTGCCGCCGGCGACGACGCGCGCCGCGGGGCCTTCGCCCGCCAGGATGCGCACGACCTCGGCGAGGTCCTTCGGCGCGTGCCAGCGGAAGGGGGGAAGGCGCATCATGGCGCGGTGCTCTCCTTCGTCGGGCGGCCGGTGCGGGGGGACGTTCCGTCCCCGCCCTCGGCGAGCGTCTTGATGCGGACGGTGTCCTCGATGCGCAGGTCGGGCAGCGGCTTGGGCGCGCAGCGACGGTCCTCGCGCTCCAGCGCCTTCAGCACGCGCTCGGGCGTGATCGGCGTCATGTCCACGCGCACCCCGACGGCGTCGTACACCGCGTTGGCGATGGCCGGCATCATCGGCAGCAACGGCCCCTGACCGACCTCCTTGGCACCGAACGGACCGTTCGGGTCGGGGTCGGTCACGAGGTACGTGACGACCTCGGGCATCTCCTTCGTCGTGGGGCTCTTGTAGTCCAGCAACGACGGGATCTTGTGGACGCCGAAGCGGTTGGGGCGATAGGTCATCTCTTCCATGAGCGCTTCGCCGAGGCCCATGTAGACGCTGCCCTCGACCTGGCCGATTACGAGCATCTCGTTGATCGACTGACCGATGTCGTGGGCGATCCAGACCTTGTCGACGGTGACGACGCCCGTCTCCTCGTCCACGTCCACCTCGACGACGGCCGCGCTGTAGGAGTAGGCGGGCGACGGTCCGACGCCCGCGCCGCGGTAGCGCCCGGGAGTGGGCGGCGGGGTGTAGCTGCCCGCCGTGGCGATCGTGCCGTGCTCGGCCTCGGCCTGCGAGACCGCCTCCGAGAACGTGATGCCGCGATCGGGGTCTTGCACGTCGAAGACGCGACCCTCGGCGAAGCGCAGCCGGTTGCCGGGGACGCCGAGCGTCTTGCCCGCCGTGCGGGCCACGATCTCGCGGGCTCGCTCGGCCGCTTGGATCGCGGCGTTGCCGACCATGAGCGTGACGCGGCTCGAGTACGAGCCGAGGTCGACGGGCGTGAGGTCCGTGTCGGCCGCGGTCACGCGGATGTCGGTGAGGTCGACGCCGAGGATCTCGGCGACGCACGTGGCCAGCACCGTGTCACTGCCCTGGCCGATGTCGGTCTCGCCGCAGAACACGGCCACGCCGCCACCGCGGTCGAGCTTGAGCGTGACGCCCGAGTGCGGCATCGCGTTCCAGTAGATGGGCAGGCCCGCGCCGCAGATGTAGGACGAGCAGGCCAGGCCGATCCCGCGGCCGCGAGGCAGTTTGCCGCGCTTCTCGCGCCAGCCGCTGCCCTCGACCACCTTCTCGATGCACGGCCCGAGGCCCATCGAGCCGATGCGCAGCCAGTTGGCCGTGATGCCATGGGCCGGCTGCAGCTGCATGAGCCGCAGGTCGGCCGGGTCGATGCCGAGGGCCTCGGCCGCGCGGTCCATCTGGATCTCGAGGGCGAAGCGCGGCTGCGGCGTGCCGTGGCCGCGCTTGGGGCCGCACGGCGGCTTGTTCGTGAACGTACGCACGCCGTCGAAGCGATACGCCGGGATCTCGTACGTCACCGTCTGCAGCGCACCGGTGTAGTAGGTGCTGGCCACGCCGTAGGAGCCGTAGGCGCCGCCGTCGAGCAGCGTCCGGAAGTGCAGGCCCGTGATGCGGCCGTCCTTGCGGAAGCCCATGGTGGCGCGCATGTGCACGGGGTGACGCCCGCGATGGCAGTAGAAGACCTCTTCGCGCGTGAGGCAGATCTTGACCGGGCGGTTGGTGCGACGCGCCAGCTCGGCCACGACGATCTCGTGGTTGAACGGGTCGCTCTTGCCGCCGAAACCGCCCCCGTTGGGGCAGGCGATGATCCGCACGCGCGAGGGCGAGAGGCCCAGCACCTTGCTCGTGGCGCGGTGCAGGTAGTGCGGCGTCTGCGTGCTCGACCAGATCGTGATGCGACCGTCGGGCTCCTGCCACGCGAGCGTGGCGTGCTGCTCCATGGGCAGGTGGGTGTTGCCCTCGTAGAAGAACTCGTGGTCCAGCAGCAGGTCGGACTCGTCGAGCGCGGCCGCGACGTTGCCGAACTCCATCGACACGCGCTTGTGGACGTTGCCGTCGTCGCCGTAGTCGTGGATGGGCTCGATCTCGTTCTTGATGGCCTCGGCAGGCTCGAAGACGGGGTCGAGCGGCTCGTACTCCACGCGGATGTGGGACAGGGCCTCGAACGCCGTCTCTTCGTCCACGGCCGCCACGGCCGCCACGGGGTCGCCGACGAAGCGCACCTTGTCGCGGCAGAGCGCGTGCTCGTCTTGGCTCACGGGCAGGATGCCGAACGACGTCGGCAGCGCTTCGCCCGTGAGCACGGCGACGACGCCCGGCAGCGCCTCGGCCGCGGAGGTGTCGATGCGCACGAGGCGGGCGTGGGCGACGTGGCTGCGCAGCAGCTTGGCATGCAGCATGCGCGGCAGCGACAGGTCGTCGGCGAAGCGCGTGGCGCCCGTGACCTTGGCGGGTCCGTCGACCTTGACGGGCGAGCGACCGATCAGGCGGTAGCCCTCGCGCAGCTGCTCGGCGAGGCCCTCGGCCTCGGGCGTGCGGGGCGCGTCCCCCTTGCTGGCGTCGGCGGCGCTCATCGGCCGGCTCCCGGCGCAGTGCGCGCCGCGGCCGCCTGCTCGACGGCCTCGTAGATCTTGAGGTAGCCCGTGCAGCGGCAGAGGTTGCCGGAGAGCTCCTCGACGATGCGCTCGCGCGACGGCTGCGGGTCGTTTCGAAGGAGCGCCTCGGCGGTCAGCAAGAAGCCCGGCGTGCAGTAGCCGCACTGGGCGGCGCCGAGCTCGGCGAAGGCCTGCTGCAGCGGGTGCAAGCCGTCCGCACCCGCCATGCCTTCGACGGTCTCGATGTCGCGGCCTACCGACTGCAGCCCCAGGAGGAGGCACGACAGCTGGGGCTCGCCGTCGACGAGCACCGTGCACGTACCGCATTCGCCGAGCTCGCAGCCATGCTTGGTGCCGGTGAGGCCCATGTCCTCGCGCAGGACCTCGAGCAGCGTCTTGTGCGGGAGGAAGGCCACCTCGTGGTCTTCGCCGTTGACGCGCAAGATGACGTGCGCCTTGCGGCGCGGATCGTCGGCTGTCGGACGGGCGCCGTCCTCGGATGCCACGGTCATGCGCGTGCTCCTCCCCGCGGCCACCCGTCCAGGACGGCCGGCTGCGATCCTACGCCCCCTTCCTCGCACGCGAGCGCGAAGCGCGACCGCGGTCGCCCCCTACGCCCCTGCCTCGCGCCCCGTGTGTCAGCGGGCAGGCTTGATCAGCTCGAAACCCGTGAGGAACGCGTCCAGGCCCTGCCGCAGCTCGGCCTCGCGGGCCACGGGCGCCGTCGCCTTGAGGCGGTACAGGCGATCGGTGCCTCGCTTGAACACGACGGTGAGCAGCAGCAGGTCGCGACCGCCGATGCGGGCCTTCGCTTCGAGCCGCGTGGCCTCCTGCCCCACCACGGTGAGGGGCGCCGTCTCGGTCTCGGCGGCCTGCTCGTCGCGATAGAAGGCCTCGAGCCGACGCACGTCGTCCTCGGCGCTGCGGTCCCAGGAGAGCGCGTACACGTCGTACATGGGCGCATCGGCGTCCACGCCGGCGAACTGCACGATGTGGTTGCGCAGCGCGGGCAGGCTCACCGTGTAGCCCTCGGGGTACTTGCAGGCAAAGCCGTTGCGTTCGTCACGGAACACACCGGTGCCCTTGGGCCCCTGGGCGACATTCTCCGTGCTGAAGGTCATGCTCGACTCGAGCGAGCGCAGCGCGGCCTCGAAGCGGCTCCAGTGCGTCTGGCGCGCCTTGGCGTAGAGCAGGATCTCCCCACGCGGAGCGAGCCAGTACGTCGCGCGAACGCGCCACGGCACCGGCGGCGGCGGGACATTGGGATCGCTGCCCGGCGCCGGCTTGGGCCGTACGACGAACGTGGCGTCGAGCACCACCTGGGCCACCGGGTTGGTCGGCGACGGCGGCACGGCGCGCGTGCCCGTCACCGTGATCTCGCGCGAGCTGGCCCAGTCCGAGCGCACGCGCGAGAGCAGCGCCTGCACGTCGGTGCTGGTGCGGCGGCGCGCGCTGAGCACGGCTTCGGCGTCGGTGTCCGGGTCGATCCACGTGGCCAAGCGCGTCCACTCGCTGGGACCGCTGCCTTCGGCGTTGAGCTTCCAGCCCTTGGGGCCGACCGCCGAGAGCCCCAGCTCCGCGTCGCGGAACGTCGGACCGGCATTCGGCGCCGGGTCTTCGCCGCGCGCCGCGGAGGCCGGGAGGACCAGGGCCAACGCGAGCAGGCCGGGCAGCATCGCGCCAAACGTCCGGCGGCGGACCGGGGCCGGAACGGCCAGTCGAGCGTCCGGGTCTTGCATCGCGCCCTCCACGGCGGTCCGGGTCGAGGACGAGTCTCGTGCCTTCGCCCCGCCTGCAGGGGGGGAAGGTACACGGAGCAGCGAGCCGCCTTCATCCACGCCGCTGGTGTCGGCGCGGTCGGGTTCCCGGAGTTCGCTCGCCCGCCCCCGCCTGGGGGGCGACACTCGGCCGCCCGTGTTCCCGGACCTCACCTTCCTCATCGCAATCATCCTCGGCCTCGGCGCCCTGGCCCCGGCCGCCTCGGCGCCGCCGCTGGGCCCCTGGGGCACGCTGCTCCTCCTGGGCGTCGTCGGCGGCTTGTCCCGCCTGGCCGTCCAGCGCGCGCGGGAGGCCCTGGAACAGGGCGAGCTCGAGGCCGCCTACGCGTCGGTCCGCTGGGTGGGGCTGTGGCCGCTCCTGGGCTGGGTGACCTGCCTCTCGGTCTTCGGCTGGGGCTCGTGGGTCGCCACGGTCGTACCGCGCGTGCTCTGGATGATGCCGGTCGTCGTCCTGCTGCTGCCGCTGGTCGTGGCCTTCGGCTTCGCCTGGGCCGCACAAGGCGAGGTCGAAGGGGCGATTGCAAGGGCCCGCGGGCTCCTGCCCCGCACGGCATCCACGGCGGAGGCGGTCCGGGCCGGCCTCAAGCGCAACGCACTCGCCTTCGTGCCGCTCTTCGTGCTGCTGGGTCTCTCCGAGGCCTTCTACGTCGCCGGTGAGCTGGGCTTCGAGCCCGCGCGCGTCGCCGGCCTCTGGCTGGAGCACTTCCCGCTGCTGCAGCTGGCCCTCTTCGGGCTCCTGCTCGTGCTCGCGCTGCCCCTGCTCCCGGCCCTCGTCGGACGGCTGACCCAGGCCGAGCCGCTGCCTGCAGGCTCGCTGCGCACGCGCCTGGAGAGCGCGGCGGCCGCACTGCGCTTGCCCGTCAAGGACATCTATCTCTGGAACACGCACGGGCGCGTGCTCAACGCCATGGTCGTGGGCTTCGGACGCTCGCGTCGCATCTTCCTCACGGACCGCTTGGCCACGGAGCTGCCCGAGGACGAGATCGAGGCCGTGTTCCTGCACGAGGCGGGGCACGCGGTGCGACGTCACATTCCGCTGTACCTCGTGCTGTTCCTGACGCTGGCCTTGTGGATCGAAGTGGTCCAAGGGCCGCTGATCGCGATGGGCATCTCGCCCTTCTTCATCCTGCTGCTCAACCTGGCGCTGTTCTGGTTCGTGCTGCTCGGCGTGATCTCGCGACGCTTCGAGCGCGAGGCCGACCTCTTCGCGGTCGACTTCGCGGAGCGCGTGCCGCAGCCTTCCGTGCAGCTGCCTGGCCTGCTGGAGCCGCTCCCGGCGCCGGCCTTCCACCTGCTGCGCGCCTTCGACCGCCTCAACCGGGCCACGGGTGGACGCAGCCCCGCCCATCGCCACGGCACGCTGGAGGACCGCGCGCGTGTCGTTGCGGCCTACGCAGGCAGCGACGACGTGCGCCGGGGCGAGCGCCGCATCTCGCGGCGGTTGCGGCTCGGCATCGCGGTCGCCGCACTGGGCGCCCTGGTGCTCACCGGCATGCAGGTGCCGGCCCGTTGGGCCGAGGCCCGCGCCGGCGTACGCGGGGCCGACGCCGATCGCCTCGAGCGCGATGCGCTGGAGCTGGAGCTGGCCGGGCACACCGACGCGTCGCGTGCCGGCTTCGAGCAGGCACTCGCGGCGTGGCAGGACGTGGCCACTTCGAACCCGTCGCCCGGCGGTCGGCGCCAGGCCCAGGTGGCCGCCGCCGGCATCGCGCTGGATCACCTGGACGACCTCGCCGCCGCACGCGAGGCCATCGAGGCCGCCGGGCACGGATCGCCGGGCCAGGACGCCGCGTCCCCCGACCTGGAAGCGCGCTGGACCGCTTTCCTGCGCGAGACGATCGCGGCGCGGCTCGCGGCACGAGAGGGCGATCTCGCCGCCGCCGAACGGGCACTGGGGCGCGCCGCGCGTCGACACGAGTCCTTGCGCGGCGCCGAGGGCCTGGCCGCGGAGGCCCATCGCTATGCCGACGAGATGATGCGGCTCTCGCGGGCGGTCGTGGACGCCGCCGCGCCCGACGACGCCGCGGGCGCCCTGCCCCGTCAGCTGGCCCGGCAGCGGCTGGCCGACATCGCGGGCGGCTCGAACCCCGACGTGCACTGGCGCGAGCTTCGTGCCATCGCCAAGAAGGCGCTCGACCGCCTCACGGCTTCTTCGACGACGCCTGCACCAGACCCCAACTGAGCAGCGACAGGCCACCCGGGCGCTGCAGGACGACCTCGAGGGCCGCGGCGTCGGACGGCTCGCCCAGGGCCGCGACGACGGCGGCCCAGGCCTTGTCCGCGGGCGCGGAGGCCGCCGCGTCGAACGTGGCCTGGCCCTCCCCCTTCAAGTCGGCTTCGGGGCCAACCAGCAGCGCAGGGGGTGTCGTGTCGTCGAGCACGCGCACCGTCTTGGTGGGCGTCAGGTAGGCCTCCGTCGAGGCGACGGCGAGCGGATCACCCCCCGACATCGCCACGCTCAGCGCCACGTGCCCGACGCTGCCCTTCAACGAGCCCGCGACGTCGCGCAGCGTGCGGCCGCCCTCGATGGCCACGCGCAGCGCCACGCTGAACGGCAGCCCGTGTCCGAACCCGCGCCACGGCGCGGGCACCTCGACGTCGGCGCTCGCGACGAGCAGCAGCGGGCCCTTGGCGGACGCCTCGCGGGGCAGGGGATCCTGCGCCACCACGAGCCCGCCGAGGGCACCCGGCCATGCGAGCGACAGCGTGGCGGGGCGTCCGTCGGTCGGTCGCCTGAGCACCCAGACGAGCTCGCTTGCGAGAAGCTGCGCATCGGGGCCGACCCAGCGGCAGCGCACGTCGGTTCCGCCTCCTTCCACGCGAAAGGCGGCCAGGGCGCCCCGCAGGCGCGGGGCGACGCCGCGCATGCGCAAGGCGTCGCGCAGCACTTCCACCTCGATCAGCTCGAGCGGCTCCATGCCCACTTCGGCGGCCAGCGCGTCCAGCTCCTGCCGCACACGCTCGGGCAAGCGAAACGCCGCCGCGTCGACGACGTCTTCGATGTGGCTTCGCAGGGCGGCTGCGGCCGGGCCGTCGTCGTCGGGCGCGACGCCCAGGGCATCCCGCCAGAGCGCCTCGCGCCACCGCGTGTGCAGCGCACGAATGCGCGCGCCCAGCAAGCGGCCCTGGGCACGCCCCATCTCGCTGGCCGTGCCCGACAGCTCGAGCACGCGCTGCGCCGCGTCGAAGCTGCCGCCGACCGTCGTGGCGGTACCCCCGGAGGGCTCGCCGCACGCGGTCGCGAGGAAGGCGAAACCAAGGGCCAGGCCGGCGCGTGGGAGGCATCGGAGCACGTCGATCATGCGCATCGGACGCCACCTTCCCACGACCCCTCCCAGGCTCCCCGATCGGCCTGCGACGGCGGCCCGAGGGCGACCTTCGCGCTCCGCTCCGCGGGGCCCCCGCGAGCCACCGCACGCGGCCGGAGATCCACCTCCCGGACGAGCCCCTGAAAGCCCTGTCATCAGGGCTTTGGAGGGGTCTGCGCAGGGGCTCGGCACGAGGGGTTGGAGCGTTCCCCGGGCCCCCGATTCCCGTCGTGGGAAAGGCCCCGCACGGCTAGCATGAAGAACCGCCGCCGCGCCGCTCCAACCCATTGGTTTTCCAGTGGTTTACGACGCGCGGCCGGGGCGCCTCCGGCTCGGCTCGGGAGCGCATGGAACCGCATCGAGGTGAGGGAGCCGCGCCTGGCGTTCGAGCACGCCTGACCGCGACAGCCAACACCTTCGAAGCGACGCGAGAGGACGATGGCGGCACACGACCAAGCCGGCGCCAGCGCTGGCGACCCCACCCCTCCGACGGGCGATTCCTCCGGCGGCAGCGGCGAGCGGATCCTCGATCTCGACATCGCCAGCGAGCTGAAGCAGTCCTACCTGCGGTACGCGATGAGCGTCATCGTGGATCGCGCCTTGCCCGACGTGCGCGACGGCCTCAAGCCCAGCCAGCGACGAATCCTCGTCGCCATGAACGACCTCAACCTGGGCCCCAACCGCAAGACGATCAAGTGCGCCAAGGTCGTCGGCGAGACCATGGGCAACTACCACCCGCACGGCGACCAGGCGATCTACCCGACGCTCGTGCGCATGGCACAGCCCTTCAACATGGGTGAGCGCCTCGTCGAGGGGCAGGGCAACTTCGGCTCCATCGACCGCGACCCGCCCGCGTCGATGCGATACACCGAGTGCCGCATGACGCATGCGGCCGTCGAGATGCTCGACGACCTCGACAAGGAGACGGTCGACTTCCGTCCGACCTACGACGAGGCGCGCATGGAGCCCGTCGTGCTCCCGGGCCGGTTCCCCAACCTGCTCATCAACGGCGGCGCGGGCATCGCCGTGGCCATGGCGTCCTCCATCCCCCCCCACAACCCGGGTGAGGTGGCCGACGCGATCCTGGCGTATCTCGACAACCCCGAGATCGACATCCCGTCGCTCATGCAGATCCTGCCCGGTCCGGATCTGCCCACCGGGGCCCGCATCTGCGGTCGTGCTGCCATCCTCGAGGCCTACACCACCGGCCGTGCCGCGCTGGAGATGCGCGCCGTCTGCCACGTGCAAGAAGGCGAAGGCCGCCGCGGCCCGCAGATCGTCGTCACCGAGATCCCCTACCAGGTCAACAAGGCCGCTTTGGTGCAGAAGATCGCCGATCTGGCCAAGAGCGACCGGGTCGACGGCATCACGGACGTACGCGACGAGTCCGGCAAGGACATCCGCGTCGTGATCAGCCTGCGGCGCGATGTCGATCCCGACATCGTGCTCAACCAGCTCTACAAGTACAGCCAGCTGCGCGAGACGCTCAGCGTGATCATGATCGCGCTCGTCGACGGCCGGCCCGAGCTGTGCAGCGTCAAGCGCCTCATCGAGACCTACGTGGCGCACCGCCGCGAGGTCATCACCCGCCGCACGCGCTACCTGCTTCGCAAGGCCGAAGAGCGCGACCACATCGTGGCCGGCCTGCTGCGGGCGCTCGACCTCATCGACGAGATCGTGGCCCTCGTCCGCGCCAGCTCCGACCCGAAGGAGGCCAAGGCCGGGCTCATCGAGCGCTTTGGCTTCTCCACGCTGCAGGCCGACGCCATCCTGCAGATGCGTCTGCAGCGCCTCACCGGCCTGCAGCGCCAAGAGCTGGAAGCCGAACACGCCGACCTGGTCGCCAAGATCGCCGACTACCGCGACATCCTGGCCCGCGACGAGCGCGTCGTCGCGATCCTCCGCGAGGACATGGCGGCGCTCAAGGCGCGCTTCCCGGTGGCGCGGCGGACGCGCATCGAGGACAGCCAGGACGACTACACGTCGCTCGACCTGATCACCCCCGAGAACGTGGTGATCACGCTCTCGCACGAGGGCTACATCAAGCGTACGGGCCTGGACGCCTACCGGCGTCAGCGCCGCGGCGGCAAGGGCATCAAGGGCACCGAGAGCAAGCAGGGCGACTTCGTCGAGCACCTGCTCGTCGCCAACACGCACGACACGATGCTCTACTTCACGGACACGGGTCGCGTGTTCCGCGATGGCGTCTACGTGCTGCCCGATCTCGGCCGCTACACGAAGGGCCGCGCCATCGTCAACCTGCTCGAGCTGGGCCCGGAGGAGCGCATCCGCACCGTCCTGCCCGTCACGGCCATGGACGACGAGCGCTACCTGCTGTTCGCCACGCGCAACGGCTTGGTCAAGCGCACGGCCCTCTCGGACTTCGCCAACATCCACCGCGGCGGCATCATCGCGATCCAGCTGGTCGAAGGCGACGCCCTCATCGGCGTGGCCCTCGTCGATCCCGCCGACGAAGTGCTCCTGGTAACGGCGCGCGGCATGGCCATCCGCTTTGCGGTCTCGGACGCCCGTGCCATGGGCCGCTCCACCCGCGGCGTGCGCGGCATCAAGCTGCACGACGGCGATCGCGTGGTCGACATGGCCGTGGCGCGCAACGAAGAGGTCGTCACGGCACCGGACGGGACGGAGACGTCCCTGCCGGGCACGCTCCTGACCGTGTTCGAGCGCGGCCAAGCCAAGCGCACGCCGTTCGCCGAGTACAGCCTCCAGGGCCGCGGCGGCCAGGGCCTGCGCAACGTCTCGCGCGACGGGCTCGAGCGCAACGGCGAGGTGGTCGCCGCGCGGCCCGTGCTGGATGGCGACGAGGTCATCCTCATCACGCAAGGCGGCAAGTCCATCCGCATGCGCATCACGAGCGAGCAGCTGCGCCCCATGAGCCGCTCGACGGCGGGCGTGCGGGCCATCGAGGTGCCCGACGGCGACCGCGTCGTGAGCATGGCCTGGGTGCGGCCCGAGGACGACGGCGACGATGACGCCGAGGAGAACGGTGACGCCGAGGGCGGCGACGACGGCGCGCCCGACGAGGCCTGAGCGCCGCGCTGCCCCGCGAGGGCGGCGCCACATCCCGCCCCTGACGTAGGGCCCGCACGGCACCGTCGCGCCTTGCGCCGCGGCCCCGGGGGCACGCGGCCGAGGGTCGCTGCTCGCGTCGGGCGCACCTGCACGGTCGTCGGACCCGGGCCCACCGACCAGGCGCATCGCTGGCGGA